>CAVPLN010000012.1:0-494281 GCA_963705995.1 uncultured Solirubrobacterales bacterium | reverse complement strand
ACGAGGACACCTGGCGTCGATGCTCAACGGCTACGCGCCGGCCGACGCCCGCTACTGGCGCCGTTGGCTCAAGCGGCGCTACGCCGACGACGCGCCCTCGGCCGCGCCTGGGGCGACCACGGCGCACGGCTCGATACGGCCGCGGTGCCCACGGCCAAGGCCCGGCATGCCGCGCCGGCGGGCATCTTCCGCGATCCGCAGGCGGAGCGGGCGCTGGTGGACTTCAGCGAGTTTCAGCAGGAATTGATGGCCGATTGCGTGTGCCGCCTGGCCCGCGCCGTCCGCGAGGCCTCGCAGGGCCGCAAGCTGGTGGTGTTCTTCTATGGCTACGTGTTCGAGTTCGCCGCCGTCGCAACGGACCGGCCACGGCCGGGCATTATGCGCTGCGGCGGGTGCTCGATTGCCCCGATATCGACGTGCTCTGCTCGCCGATCTCCTACTTCGATCGCGGCCTCGGCGGCAGCGCCCGGCCATGACCGCCGCCGAAAGCGTGGCCCTGGCCGGCAAAATGTGGCTCTACGAAGACGACACCCGCACCTATCTGGGCACCGGCACTGCGCCGGGCTGGAAAGACGGCGCCGGCAACCTCGAAGACACCAATCGCCTGCTCACGCGCAACGTGGCCGAAGTGGCGCTTGCGGAATTTCGCCACCTGGTGGATGGACCTGGGCGCCACGGGCTGGTTCGACGATCCGCGGATGTGGGAACAAATGCGGCGGCTCCGCGCGCTGGATCGAGCCGCTGCTGGAACATCCGCGCCCCTTCCGGCCGCAAGTGGCCGCGGTGATCGACGAGCCGAGCATGATCCGCGTGGCCGCCGGCGGCGCGGCCGTCACCAGGCCCGGCGTGTACGAGGCCCGCCGGCCGCTGGGCCGGATGGGCGCCGCCCTACGGGCAATACCTGCTGGACGACGTGGCCGCCGGCCGGGTGCAGGCGAAGATGTACGTGTTCCTCACCGCCTGGCGTCTCTCGCCGCGCCAACGCCGCGAGTTGCTGGCCGCCACCCGCGGCAGCCTGCGAATCTGGTGCTACGCGCCGGCTACTTCGACGACGACCATGTTTCGCCGCAGGCGATGCGCGAGCTGACCGGCTTTGAGCTGAAGAAATCGCGTCCGTGCCGGCGTGGGCCGAACCGACCGAGGCGGGCGCGACGCCGGGCGTGGGCCCCGCCTTTGGACTGCACCACCCGCGTGCGGCCGCTGTTGGCCGCCGCCGACGCCACCGCCGCCGAGACGCTGGCCACCTATCCGCGACGGTTCGGCCGCCGTCGCCTTGCGGCAAACCGCGGACGGCCCCTCGCTTTTCGTGGGCCCCGCCGGGCTCACCGCGGAATTGTTGCGATTCGCAGCGACCGCTGTGGCGTACACCTGTTCACGCAACGTCGACTGCAACGTCTACGCCAACGGGCCCTATCTGGCAATCCACGCCGCGCAGGACGGGCCGATCGAGCTCGACACGGGCGCGCCCGGCCCGGTTCGCGACCTGCTCTCGGGCCAGGTCGTGGGCGAGGGCCCGCGATTGACGCTGCCGGTCAAGTCGGGCGACACGCGAATTCTAGTTACCCACCCGCACTGAGGGGCAAAAAATTTTACCCCGGCACAGTTTGGCGGGATGAAAATGCCGAGCGTGCTTGCTATACTAGCGGAGGGTGATAATTAACCGGTACAGGCGTTACCGCCGATTCTATGCCCCACCGGCCTGGCAATGATGGTCTAAAGTGGCATAACAGCCTTGCGGCACGCGGTGTGCTGAAGGCGGGTTCCCGGGAGAAGGAACGTGCGGGGTCGTCGTCCTTGATCGCTGTGCGGTTTGAAATGAGGCAAACCGCGTACAGTGGTGAAAAGGCTCGTGTCATCTTTAACCATTCGCACCGTCAATCCCTGATCCTCGTCCTTCTGGCGATGTTGCCGGTTCCGGCAGCGGCTCTGGGCCAGGAGAGCGGCGTCACGCGGCTCATGCATCCCTGGGGCAATTGCAAGCCGGGGGCCTGGAAGCTGGTCCGCGTGATTACCGAAGCGCTCGACGACCAGCAGCAAGTCGTCCACAGCAACGTCACCGAAACCAAGACCACCCTGGTGGACATCGGCGACGACGGCGATCACGCTGGAGGTGAAGGCGGTGGTGGAATTGGCCGGCAAGCGATTCGATGCCGAGCCGCAGTCGGTCCGACAGGGATTCCATGGCGAGCCCTCCGGGCCGGACCTGAAAATCCGCAGCCTCAATCCCGGCGAAGTCGTCATTGAAGGGCAACGGATTCCCTGCAAAGTGGAGCAATTGGAGCAGGTCGGCCCGGTCAGCAAGACGGTGACCACGCTCTATTACACCAATGCCGTGTCGCCTTATATCCTCAAGCGCGACTGCGTCACCACCGATCTGGAGCACAATAGCGTGCTTGAGCGAAATGGCCATGGAGGTCATCGCGCTGAATATGCCAGCGGAAGTCCTCAATAAGATCCAGTGCGCCGCCCACGTGAAGACGGTGCAAAAGCGGCCCGGCAGCACGATCTTCACTTTGGCGGTAGTATCCAACGAGGTGCCCGGCGGGATCATCGGCCACACGTCCAAGGAACTGGACGCCCAGGGACATCTGGTCCGCCGCAGCACGCTGAAGCTGCTCGGCCTATAGCTTCGAGCCGGAAGACGGCCGAATAGGGCTGTTCGGGCGGAAAGCATCCCAACCGTTTCCGCAACAAGTCGACGTCGCACTTCGCGCCCCCTCTGACGCCGAATTGAAGCGTGGTCGGCAGTCGGCAATCGGTAGTCGGCAGTCAGCAGTCGGCAGTCCAGAGCGGCAAGCGCCGCCGCGGGCTGCCGGCCGCCAGCTTCATCCTTCCGCTTTCCCCTTTTCCCTCCCCTCCGGCCTCCTGCCGGCTGCCGACTTCGGCTTCCCTTCGTTGCAATTCCGATCGAAATGGCCATAATGACGAGATTATCCCGTTTCATCTCCGAGGACTTCCTGGCATGCGCGACCTAATCGGCTATCAAGGCATTACGTTCGACGATGTTCTGTTGGAGCCCCGCTATAGCGAGGTCGTCCCGGCGGAGGTCGATGTTCGCACGCGGCTGACCAAGCGCATCAACCTGAACGTCCCCATTCTCAGCTCGCCGATGGACACCGTCACCGAGCACGCAATGGCGATCGCCCTGGCCCAGGTCGGGGGGATCGGCGTAATCCACAAGAATATGTCGATCGAGCGGCAGGTCGAGGAGGTCGAGAAGGTCAAACGCAGCGCCAACGGGATTATCCTTAACCCCGCCACCCTGGGGCCCAACGAAACGGTCGGCCGTGCCCGGGAGATCATGAACCAGCACAACGTCTCCGGCCTGCCGATCACGGAGCAAAGCGGCCGCCTGGTGGGCATCCTTACCCGCCGCGACCTGCGATTCCTGGAAAACTGGGAGGTCCCGATTTGCTGAAGTTATGACGCGGGAGAACCTTGTAACGGCTACGGGGATCGTGAACGCTTGAAGAGGCTGAGAAGATTTTAATGGCAAAAAAGGTGGAGAAGCTTCTTCTGGTTGACGAAGATTTTACACTGATCGGTCTCATCACCATAAAAGACATCGATATGATGCGGCGATTCCCGGATGCCTGTAAAGATGGGCAAGGAAGGCTGAGAGTAGGGGCTGCGGTCGGCGTCCACGATTACGACCGCGTCGAGTCGCTGATCCGCAAAGACGTCGACGTGATTATCCTCGACAGCGCACACGGACATTCGTCCAACGTGATCGAAACGGTCAAGAACATTAAGAAACGATGGGACATTGACGTCGTGGCCGGCAACGTGGCCACGGCCGACGGCTGCCGGGCCTTGATCGACGCCGGCTGCGACGCGGTCAAAGTGGGCATCGGCCCGGGATCGATTTGCACGACGCGAGTCATCTCCGGCGTCGGCGTCCCCCAGATTACGGCGATTTACGAGGCGGCCCAAGCTGCGGAGGATGCCAATATTCCCGATCATCGCCGACGGCGGCATCCGTTATTCCGGCGACATGACCAAGGCCATCGCCGCCGGTGCCGACGTGGTGATGATCGGCGGGCTGTTGGCCGGACTGGCGGAAAGCCCCGGCGCACAAATCCTCTACCAGGGCCGGACGTTCAAAGTCTATCGGGGAATGGGCTCGCTGGGGGCCATGGTGCACGGATCCAGCGAACGCTACCGCCAAGGGGCGCGACGGCGCCCGGACAAACTGGTTCCCGAAGGCGTCGAAGGGCGCGTGCCCTTCAAGGGATCGTTGGGACCGTTCGTCTATCAGCTTGTCGGGGGGTTGCGGGCGGGCATGGGTTATTGTGGAACTCGGACCATCGAAGAACTGCGCACGCAAACGCGGTTCATTCGTGTCTCACCAGCCAGTGTGCGGGAGAGTCATCCTCATGACATCAGTATTACGCAGGAAGCGCCGAATTACAGTGTGGAATACTCCACCGGCGACAACCCCTGAATCGGCCGCAAGCTGCCCGAATCGTCGCCACTGCGACATCCGGCCGCGCTCATCCTCCAACCCTCGTCCTTCCTCCTCGTGTTCTCGTCAGTCGCCTGGGCGGCCGCGGCCGAGGCCGGCGTCATTCGCGACGACGCCGTGCAACAATGCTCCTACACCACGGGGAGCAACGGCAGCCAACTCCAATGGCTGCCTTATCGACCGGCGCAAGACAGCATGTTCGCCACAACGTCCGGCATGTCGACGGCCAAACGATCCTGGGCCCAACACCTGGCCCCGGTGGCGGCACCAGCGCCAATGCCGGCAAACGACGCGTTCGCCGACCCCTTTGGCGACGGCAAGAAGGTCTGTCGCCGGCCGTGCGGCCAGGCCGATCGAGACATCGGTCAGCGGCGGCAGCGATCAGGTGATCGTCAGCGACGGTCTGCCGCAGTTTCCCGAGCGGAATCCCGCGGCCCACTCCGGCCCGGACCAGGGTGATCAGCCGCCCGGCGCCGAAGTCATCGCGGCGCCGGTGGGCGTGATGCAGAACGCGCCAGGCCAGGTGGAAGTCCCGCCGGAATTGGAAAGGCCCGGTTCCCGCCGCATTCCAAGTCCAAACGGCGAAGCCCGAAGAGCGAACCGGAACTGGCTTCGGTCCGCGAGGACCTCCAGGGAAAGTGCCAGACGCCGCAGGAGCTCATCGCAAAGCGGCCGCTCAACAAGATCACCTACGAACATCAAGGCCACGACCGGCGATTTCCCCCACGAGTGCGGGATCGGCGCGGAAGCTTTCGTCCCGCGTCGCTGGCCGGAGCCGACCTACACCTGGAAGGCCGCGGCCACTTGCCACAAGCCGCTATATTTCGAGCAAGTCGCTCCGGAACGCTATGGCCATACCTGGGGCCCGGTCCTGGAGCCGATCATCGAGGGCGCCCACTTCTTCGTCACCATTCCGCTGTGCCCTACGAAATGGGCATGGAACTGCCCAACGAGTGCATCTATTCGCTGGGCTATTACCGCCCGGGCAATTGCGCACCTGTTTATGCTGGATCCTCTGCCCTTGAGTGTCCGCGGGGCACTGTTCGAGGGCGCGGCGGTGACGGGCGCGGTGCTGCTGGTGCCGTAGGGAAGACGGGGCAAAGGCACAAAGGGGCAGAGGCACAAAGTTTTGGAGCCGGCTTCTTGTGCCTCTGCCGCCGCTTCCCTTATTTTCGTTTCGACGGTGCCGCCGCGGCGGCGGGCTTGCGGAATCCGTCGGAATCTTTGAGCAACCTGCACCCGACGATTTCCAGCTCTTGCAAATTGGGCGACGCCTTGATACGGGAAAGGTCCTTGAGGTCCCAGGAATCTTCGATGCGGAGGTGCCTTACGGATGGGCTTAGGGTGGTTCGCTCAGCCAACTCCGTTAAGCCCACCTGGACCCCGAGATGAAGCCGCTGGGCGACGACGCCTTCCACAAAGCGTCTCATGCCGGTCGCCTTCCCAACCTGAAACCGGCAATAGCTCAGCTTGCGGAAGACTCGAGGGTCGACGTCGCAGTCGAGGAATAGGCCGAAGACGCTCAGGTACCTGACGCCCGCCGCGTCTCTGAGCAGCCCAAGGGGAAGGGTCTCGTTCGTCCAACAGGTTACGGCGAGGGCCTGCAGGCTTCCCATCTTGTCGAGTCCCTTGATGGAAGGCTTGCCAAACTCACCAAGTTCGATGATGAGCGATTCCAGCGGCAATTCGGCCAAAGGCGAAAGGTCGAACTCGTCCACCGCCTTCTCCTCCTCCTGATCATGCGGCCAAACCACCACCTCCTTGACCCCTAAGGTTTTGAGGACCGCCACCACTTCGCGGTCGATCGGAAGGGCAAACCCGATGGAATAGGGAGCGCCTGGCCTGTCTGCCGGATGGAGCTTTGCCAGCACCGTGGCCTTACCCAACCCGGCGTGGTGCAGCCGCCAGGGATCGCATCGGTCCTTCTGACGAAGACGGCCCCGTCGCGGTACTTCAGAAGCACTTCGCCCGTCCCATGGGATCGTGCAGATTAGCCGCCCGTCCCCATCGTACATGATCCAGTAGGCCCGGAACATGAAGAGCCTGTCCTGCGGCGCAAAGGCCGGCGGCGGTGCCCCCGCCGGGTGGTCGCCGAAACAGATCGTACGGCGCGGCCCAAACGTAGGTGTGATCAGGGATGTCCGCGTCAAAGATCGGCCTCCATTCGGCTCGTGCCTGGTCCGCCGACATTGGTGGGCACCGACACCGGGCGTTCTGTCGGGTTTGCCTGCCGTGGCGCCGGGCTGTTCCCCTTCCCCGCGCGGCGAGGTACGCCGCGACAAAGGGTCGCGACGAACAGAAACGGGGCAGCAATCGACTTCCGTAACATGATGGAACCTCCATGCCCGATTCACTCGCCCAAACCCGGGCCCCGCGGAGCTTCGGGGCCTTATGGATCGAAAATCCTGATCTGCCCATCCGCGGACGGGTAGTAACCGCTCAGAAGCTTATTATATCCGTCGAGGATCTCCTGACTGTCGCGTGTCCCGAGGGCCTTAAGCCATCGCAACAGGCCGTCGAGGTCGGGCTTCCGACCCTGCCCCACGAATCTCGGCGGGACCTCCATCCCTCGCTTTTCGACCGCATCGACCAAGTAGTTCCAGCCGACGGTCTCGGCAAACGTCATTCCCGACTTTTCAACGGTCGCGTGGATCTTCGCCGACCCCGAAATGATGTCGCCCGCGGTGAATCCCATGGCGCGGCCACCCGGCAGCCGCTGCCTCGGGCGAGCTGCGCGGCCATCGACTTGTAATCCTCCTTCGCCAATCCCGCAACGCAACTGTTGAGGATGATCAATCCGCCGGGCTGCATGTAGGGGTTCGCGTGACCGCGCCTTTGCCCCTTTGCCCCTTTGCCCCTTTGCCCCTTTGCCCCTTTGTCCCTTTCCGCCCATCCGCTGATTCATTCCGCAGCCCTACCCGCAGTTGTAAGCAGTTCGCGTGTACTGTACAACCGGGGGGAAACGAGGAACCAGCTATCATGATTCACCCTATTGCGTGAATCGTTGCGGGCCGCAATGGAGAAACTTAGGGGCTACGCCGCGTTGGCCAATTTGAAAGACGACAACAACCGGATCCTCAAGGATGCCGACAACATCAACGAGGCCCTCTTCAGGTTCTTGGTGTTGGCGGAGATCATGAAACGAGATCCGTGTGCCAAGTGCCAGACCGAGTGGAGGAAATATGATCTCCTAGTAACATCCGGGCAACGGAGCTATGTGATCGAGTTCAAGTTCCGGTTCCTAAATCGGGAATACGACCTCAAGGGCCATCTGAGTGGTGGGATTCTGGACTGGAATCGTCCGTCTCCGCGACACGCTCGCACGCCAGCGCCTTGTTGCCTGCTTGTACTCATTGGCCTACCGGTGGCTGCCACAGCTCGACCTTGTTTCCTTCTGGATCCATCACCCAGCCAAACTTGCCAAACTCTGACTCGTCGATCTTGTCTAGCACCTGGCAGCCCTCCTGTACGTAGCAGACTCAAGAGGCCATGAAGGTCATCTACTCGGTAGTTGACCATGAATGTGGCCTCGCTGGGTGCAAAGTACGAGCCGTCGCCGAGGACCGACCAGACGGTTGTGCCGGCCGTAGGAGCCCCGGCATCATCGACCCAGCGGAATGCTGTGCCGCCCCACTCTTGGACGTCTATACCAAGGTGGGTCTTGTACCAAGCGCAGAGTGCTTTGGGGTCTTTTGCACTGATGAAGATTCCGCCGATGCCTGTTACACGCTTCATGTCTGCCTCCTAGGGATGTCCTCGCTTTTCAGACGCCTATAACCTTACCACGATGGGGATTGTGCCACACCATGTCTTGGACCCTGACATTATTTCTGAAACTGGCCACATGCGTCAATAAGTGGGGCCTGGCCCTGCCACTCAAGAGTGAGGCGGTGCTCCGCACCCAGGCCGACAACGCCCGACACATGAGGGTCTTTTCGCCCTTTGCCGGCTGGTTGCTCGCCAGCTCCGAGCGGACTTCACCGTGCCCCATAGGCAGCGGTGTTTCCCGGCTGTTCCGTTGTCGGTCGTGGATGGCGAGAGCATGGTTCGTTTGCCCGTAGCCGTTGTCCACCATCCTCCCCGCCGCGCTGAAGAACCACTGCTAGCTGGAAGTGACCGTCCCAAACGCACGACGGGCGATTTATTCACGGTAACCGAGAAACCGCGGCATCGGAGGGGCGGTCCTGGTCCGAAGAACCGAAAAGAGTTTCGCGATTGCGTGGACAAGCTGCACAGACTGGATGATCCTCTGGTGGTCGGAAAATATCTGGTGTTGGTCTATCAAACTGGGCCCTGGAAGGGCCACAATGATTCATACAAGACAAGCTACGCCAAGCTGCACGGGTTCAGGGGTATCAAGTGCGTCCGACAGCTCCGGCATTGCTTCAAGGACCATGCAGTCTGCAAAGTGATAACCGTTCAGTAGACGCCGACGGCCTATGGACTTCCACACCTACTCCACGATGCGTGGTTGGACACGGCGGGCCTACCCGAGAATCGTTTTGCCGGCGATCCTGACCACTTCTACAAAAAGGCGATGGCCGATGCCGTCTTGACGGCGGCGGATCGGGCGAAGTTCCGCAGTTCGTTTCGGCGGTAGCCTGACGGCCCGACTAGCCTATGTCTCGGGCACAACCCATCCCGCAGCAGTTGGCCATGCCGCAGGCGCCGGCTTCCTTGGTCGGGACAGACGGGCAACGTCGATCCGGCCACGTGGGCCGCCGGCACGCTCAATTTCTTCGTGAGCTGCTCCCGCCCGCAAGATGGGCAGACCGGCTTTTCGCCGTTGCGGACGAGAACTTCGAACTCGTCGCCACAATCGTGGCAGATATATTCGTAAATGGGCATGGAAACGCTCTCTTCCTGCAGCCTCTTCGATCTTCTTATACAATAGGATACCTCGGACAGCCGGAAAAGCCAACGCTCGGATACACCACAACAAAGGGGGTGGTCGATGATACCCAAGACGCTGGATCGTGATCAGGTGCGGGAAGTCGATCGCCGCGCCATCGAGGATTACGGCCTCTCGGGGCTGGTGCTGATGGAAAATGCCGGCCGGGGCGTGGCCGACGTGCTCTGCCGGTTGGGGATTGCCGGCCCGGTGGTCATTTGTTGCGGCAAAGGAAACAACGGCGGCGACGGCTTCGTGACCGCGCGCACCTGGACCTTCGCGGCCACGCGGTCCGCGTGCTGGTCTGGGCCGCGGCGGACGAGCTTGGCGGCGATGCGGGCGTCAATTTCCAGATCTTGCGCAAGTGCGGGGTGCCCCTGGAGATCTTCCCCGCAGAACACCTCCGGAACGTCTGGCGGCGGCGCTGGCCGATGCGGCCTGGATCGTCGATGCGCTGTTGGGCACCGGCGGCGGGGCGAACCGCGTCCGCCCCTGGACCGCGTGATCGATCAGCTCAATGCCGCGCCGCCGCCGCGCCTGGCGGTCGATCTTCCCAGCGGATTGGACTGCGACACCGGCCAGCCCGCCCGGCATACCGTCCGCGCGCAGCACACCTGCACGTTCGTCGCCGCCAAACCGGGCTTTTCGATCCCTGGCGCGGAGCAGTACACGGGCGAAATCCACGTGCTGGACATTGGGGCGCCGCGAAAGCTGACGGAGGAAATGGGGAACGGGCGGACGGCGGACGACGGACGGTGAAATTCCGGACGTCGGCGACCGTAAGGCGGCTCAGTCGCAGCGCGCTTGCCGATAGAATCTGGCCATATGCGACGGTGGAGCCCGCCCGCGCCCCGTCCCCCGTTCACCGTCCGCCCGTCTTCGCAGACTGCTGGTGCTCCAGCCGCTCCAGCCGGCGTTCCAATTGATCGACCCGCTGTTGCAACTTCGATCCGCAACTCTTCGGCGGTGGGCCGCGGGACGGCGGCCGGACCTTCGCTCGGCGGGACAGAACTTGCGGCGGCGGGAACAGGACCTGGGGCTGCGGGGGAAGGCGGGCAGCGGCGGCGCGGCGGCAGCCGGCGGCTGGCGCCGTCGCAAGCTCCGCGCGGCGACGGCCGCAAGCCGAGCGTCAACTCGATTTTTTCCATCTGGCCGTTGCGAAAGACTTGCAGCGACACCTTGTCGCCCGGCTTATAGACGTCCAACAGGTTGGCCAGATCGGCCATCTGCCCAATCCGCATCCCACCGAGGCTGAGGATGGTATCGCCGGGCCTGCAATCCGGCCTTGTCGCCCGGTCCGCCAGGATGCACGCGGAGCACATGGACTCCGCCGCTGTGGCTTGCCCGTCGTCGGCGGTGATGCCCAAGTAGGTTCGCGTCGGACGATGGCCGCGCGCGGTTATCGGAGGACGCCGGTTGCGGCGGCTGCGGCAGGGGAGCGGGGATCTCGACCGCAGTCACGTGGGGGCTGACGCCAGCGGCCGGCGGATTCTCGGCGGGCCCGGCGGCCACGGCTGCCGCTGGCAGCCGCCCGCACGCGATTGTCGGGCTGTTGCGACTGCTGCCGGATCTTGGCTTCGATCTTGTTGAGTTCGGGTTGGGCCGAGCCGGGGTTGGTGAAAATCGCGGCAATCGCAATCCAGAACATCCCGCCAGGAGCCAAACCATGGTCGCGCTTTTCATACCCCACCCCTCAAGTAGACCTACCCGCATTGATCATCGAGAGATAATCCGCTAGTGCTTCCACCTCCCCGTCATTATACTACGGTGCACGTGGCAAGCTTCACGGGGAGTCGGGGAATTTAGGCAAGCCGGTCCCGCAGAGCCGTCGCCTATCACGGCGCGCCGGTGGCCAGTCCGCGCCGTGGGCTTCTAGCCGTTCCGCAGGCCGACCGCTTTTCACCCCAGGACATAAGATGTCGAGCCCCGCTTCAGAGCTTCGCATAGGCCCTGCTCCAGAAAAACGGTTCGCAGAAGCCTTGACGCTGGTTTTTTCCCGGCTGCCGCCAGTATACGCGACCAGCCAGGTTGAGGCGATTCTGGCCGACGCGGCAGCGGGCAGGGGCTCGATCGAGGGTTTGCGGATCGCCCTGCGCGGTCCGGCCGTATGCAGGGCGCAATTTCTCACAATCCAGCCTGGCAAGGCGGCCCTGATCTGGCCACCGCGGGTTCTGCCGGGGGAACCGGTCACCACGCTTGGCGAAGCTCCTGGACGCGACCACCCAATGGCTGGGGCAATGTGGCGTGCGGATCGTTGAATGTTTGGTGCCCGACGACAGCGATGTCGATACCCCGGTGCTCGTGGCCGGCGGCTACCAGCATCTAGCGAATCTCCTGTATCTGGTGGGCATGGAGAAAGACTTTCCCCGCCTCTCCACCGCAGAGCCCACTGAGCGTATGAGCCTTACGGCCCAGCGAATCATACGCGGCTGACAGAAATCGTCGCCAGCACCTACGAGCAAACGCGCGATTGCCCGCAACTCAACGGGGTTCGGGCGGTGGAAGACACATTGACCGGTTATCGTGCGGCGGGGATCTTCGATCCGCAGCGATGGCTGTTGGTCCGCCATCGCGGTGAGGACGTGGGGTGTTTGCTTCTGGCAGATTATCCCGAACAGGAAAACTGGGAGCTTCTATACGTGGGTTTGATACCCTCGGCCCGGGGCCATGGCTGGGGCCGGGAGATCACGCGGCATGGGCAATGGCTGACGCACAAGGCGGGACGGCCACGCTTGGTATTGGCGGTCGACGCCGCCAATGAACCGGCTTTACGGATGTATGCCGGCGCTGGGATTTGCGCTTGGGAGCGGCGGCGGGTATTCGTAAGAATTCTCACGTCCTGCTAACCTCGGCCAATACAACGAGATACACGTTCGGGGATTTACGTAAAGCGGATTGCGTGTCCGCGAGATGCGCGGGGGGGCCGGCCGCTGGGCACGCGCCTTTTCAACAATTTTTCCACGCCCGGCGAAACGCTTTCCAAGATTTCGGATTTGCCAACCGGCGGTGGGCGACTGTACGCCTGGTGCCGCAGATTCCGAGATCATGAGGATCGCGTGAAAAAATAATTTCGACGCGCCCGTTACATGCATTTGACAGCGGAGCTAGCAAAGCTAAAATCAGCTACTCGGTGACACGAAAGTAAGGAACGAAGACGACTGCGGTCGTCGCAGATTTCGCGTTATTCTTCGCAGCCACCTCATCTTCCATGAGGTGAGTCCGGAGGGTTTTCTGCGGAGAGATTGCGCGCTGGGGATAGGGAAATTGACCACGGACGAAACGGAAGTCGTGTCGGTCCTGCGAACCGCATTGGCCGGCAAGGTCGGAAGAGAGCGATTCGAGCTCTGGTTCGGCGGAAGCACGCGGCTGACGCTCTGCGACGGCACGTTGATCGTCGGCGCGCGCCAACCGTTTCTTCCAGGAATGGATCCGGCAGAATTTCCGGCAGCACATCGAAGCCGTTTGCACCGAGACCTTGGGTGAGTGTCCGGCATTGGAGTTCCACATCGATTCGACGCTGGCTTCCTCGCGTAACGAACCCGCTGCGCACGGACGCGACTCCCGCCGCTGCCCCTGCGCGCACGGGCATCCTACGACATTCGGCCGTTTGACGGCGCGGCCGTGGTGTCGGCCGCCCTGGAAGTTGCAACGTCGCGACTGGAACCGCGGGCAGAGACCGTGGCACACAGCGGCGGAGCTAGCGGCACGCGGCGGTGAAGCGCCCAGGACCCTGGCACGTTCCGCGCCCATGAACATGGCTTCGTTCGTCACCGGCGCAACCAACCGGTTGGCCTTCGCCTCCGCGGAAACGGCGATACGCGCAACCGGGCCGGCTCACGCCGTTGTTGATCCACGGTCCGACCGGAGTGGGCAAGACGCACTTGCTCCACGGCATTTGCCACGCCGCCCGTAAACTGCGGCCCGAGACTGCGGGCCATCTACCTCTCGGCGGAGCATTTCACCAGCGGGTTCCTGGAGGCGCTGCGCGGCAGCGGGCTTCCCAATTTCCGCCGCAAGTACCGCGGCGTGGAGCTGTTGTTGTTGGACGATCTGCATTTCCTGATCGGAAAGCGCGCCACGCAGGTCGAGCTGCTGCACACCATCGACGAACTGCTGCGCGAGGGCCGGCAACTGGTGTTCGCCGCGGATCGCGCGCCGACCGATCTGACCGAACTGGGGCCGGAGCTGACGTCGCGGCTCCAGAGCGGCATGGTCTGCCTGGTCGAACCCCCCGATTATGCCACGCGGCTGGGCATTGTGGGGCAAATGGCGCGGCGGTTTGCCTTGAGCCTGCCGCAAGACGTGCAGGAGTTCGTCGCCGCCGCAGTTGACTTGCCACGCTCGGGAACTGTCCGGCGCACTGTGCCGGCTCCAGGCCACCAGCCAGGCCACGGGCCGGCCGATTACGCTGGCCATGGCCGGGGAAGCCCTGGCGGAGCTGATCCGGCAGAGCAACCGGATGGTGCGGCTGCCCGACATCGAACAGGCCGTGTGCGACATTTTTGGCGTCGAGCCGGCGGGCCTGCAGTCGGGCCGAAGGACAAATCGGTCAGCCACCCGCGGATGCTGGCCATGTGGCTGGCCCGCAAGCACACCCGGGCGGCGCTGAGCGAGATCGGCGCAGTTCTTCGGCCGCCGCAGCCACAGCACGGTCATTTCACGCCAACGGCGGATCGAGGACGGCATGGCCTCGGGAATGACCATCGAATTGGCCAATCGCCATTGGAATCTCGACGAGGCGATCCGGCTGGTCGAGCGGCGTTTACGGACCGGCTGAGCGTGCGATAATATAGGGCGAGCGGCCAACGGCTGAACATTCGCCATTGGCGATTCGTCATTTTCCTTTTTCGCCCGGAACCGAACATGACCCTCCGCCGCCAGCTTTTCGCAAAAAAATCGCTCCAAGGGCTTCTCGACGAAATGGCCGGCGAACACCGCCTGCGGCGGGCGCTGGGTCCGGTGGCCCTCTCGGCCTTGGGGATCGGCGCGATCATCGGCGCCGGAATTTTCGTGCTACCGGGCTGGCCGCGCGAAATTATGCCGGGCCGGGCCTGATCCTTTCCTTCGTGGTGGCCGGATTGGCCTGCGCGTTTGCCGCGCTGTGCTACGCCGAGTTCGCCTCCATGGCCCCCGTGGCCGGCAGCGCCTACACCTATGCCTATGTGTCGCTGGGCGAACTGGTGGCCTGGATCATTGGCTGGGACCTGGTGCTGGAATACGCGATGGCCTCGGCCACGGTGGCCAACAGTTGGTCGACCTACTTTCTCAGTTTCCTGGCGTTATTCAAAAACCACGGCGGCAAGGCCTTGTTCACCATGCCGCTGTGGCTTTCCATGGACCCCTTCACGGCCGCCACGCAACATGCCGATTACCAGACGGATCGGGGCTCTGGTGGTTGCTCGGGCCACGGCGCAGCCGCATGAACGCGGACGACCCCAAGCGGCAGCAACTTACGCTTCCGCTGGCCAAGGAGCGGGAGATCCACCGCGTGGGCCCGGTGTCACGGTCGAGTTCACGCCCGACAGTCCTCGCCGCTGATCGAGAAGATCCTTGGCGCCGAGGCGGCCAAGGCTTCGTTGGATCGCGTGCAAAAACGCCTGCAAGACACGCTGATGTACGATCCGGCCGTACCACCGGCGAAGATGTTGGAGCAGCTCCGCGAAGACGAGCGCAACGGATACGAGGCATACCAGATGACGCCGCTGGTGATCGGCCCGTTGCATCTGACCGTGAATTTCGTGGCCATCGGCATCGCGGCGCTGATCACGGCGATTCTGGTCCTCGGCATCCGCGAAAGCGCCGGCTTCAACGCCACCATGGTGTTGATCAAAGTCGCCGCGGTGTTGTTCGTCATCGTGGCCGGCATCGGCCACATCGATCCCAGCAACTGGTCGCCGTTTCTGCCCTACGGCATTCAAGGGATGCTGGCGGCGTCGGGCGTGATCTTCTTCGCCTACATCGGCTTCGACTCGGTCTCCTGCAATGCGGAAGAGGCCCGCAATCCCACCCGGGACGTCCCCATCGCCATCATCGGCTCCTGGCCGTTTGCACGGTGCTGTACATCGCCGTGGCGGCCGTGGTGACCGGCATGTTGCCCTACCCGCAGATTCCCGTGAACGCCCCCATCACGGGAACATTCGAGCACTTCAAGCTGCAAACCGCGTCGGTGATCATCACCATCGGCGCACTGACCGGCATGACCAGCGTGCTGCTGGTGATGCTCTTGAGCCAGCCCCGGGTGCTGTTGGCCATGGCCCGCGACGGGTTGCTGCCGGAGGGCTTTTTCGCGGCGGTCCATCCGCGCTTCCGCACGCCGCACAAGTCGACGATCCTCACCGGGCTGTTCTGCATCGTGGCTTCGTCGCTCTTCCCGCTGGAGGCCCTGGGCCACATGGTCAGTATCGGCACGCTCTTCGCCTTCGTGGTGGTGTGCTCGGCGGTGTGGCTGATGCGTTACATCGACCCGAAGGCCGAGCGCCCCTTCCGCGCGCCGCTGATGAACGTGGTGGCCCCGCTGGGATCCTCCTCTGCCTGATCATGATGATCTCGCTGGGCTGGCAGAATTGGATGCGCCTGTTCGTCTGGCTGGCCATTGGGCTGGTGATTTATTTCAGCTACAGCCGTCACCACAGTCACTTGGGCCGGGCCTTGCGGGAAGAGATCAGCCGTCACGGGGTTTCGCCGGCCGGCATGCCGAAGTAACGGCGGACGGTGGACGGCGGACGAAAAAAGCCTCGCCGCGGCGTCGGCGGGGGAAGTGGGATAAAAAACCCCGCCGCGTCGTCGGCGGGGAAGTGGGATAAAAAAAGCCCCGCCGCGTCGTCGGCGGGGCTTTCTTACTGCCAGACCTGCCTACTGCCTGACTGCCGACTATGCCTTCGGCATGGCCAGCTTGCGGCTCTCCAGACCGGCCTTGGCGAGGATCAGGTAGACCACGAAGCCGACCACGAAGGCGGCCACCGGCGGAGCCGGGATATTGCCCTTCAGAGCCGCGGGATCGAAGTGCGGCCAGCGGCCCACCACGAAGCCGATGGCCCACGAGATCCAACCGGCCGGATTGAACCCGGCTCGGGGCCCGGCCCACTGTTTGCCCGAGAGCAAGTAATCGGCGGCCATCGCCCCGCAGATCGGCCCGAAGGAAGCGCCGATGATCGGAACACACCGCACCACGTTGCCGGCCCAGCCGGTGACGGCCAGGACGATGCTCACCGCCGTGCCGATGCCCACCGAAGGTAGGGATTGACCTTGGGAAGCGTGGTCTTGAAACTGTTGGCCGCGATGAATGCCGAGAAGCAGGCGCGGCGGAAAAGCGGCGATCGCCAACAGATACATCATACCTTGGCCGTCTTGCCGCCGACAGCGACGCTCATCAGGATCGGTGGCCCGCAGCACCGCCAGGTCGGGAGCCTTGTGCAAGCCCTTGCAGCCCGGCGACGGCCAACAGCGCCAACCCGCCGGCAAAGATCGTGGCGCCGGTAATGCCGACCAGACCGCCCCATTGAACGTCTTTCGCATTGCGGTTGTTCATGCCGAAGTCGGCCCCGGCCGCGCCGGCCGTGGCGAAGAAGCCCACGATATAGGTGCAGCATCAAGGCGACGATTTCCCATCTGGCAAAGCGGGAAGGGCGTTGACCGCGGCGCCGCCGGCCAGCGCAATCGTCTTGGCCTGGCTGGCTGTCACCAACGCTTGGGATCGAACGGCCACCCCGCCCACCGCCGAAACCAAGAGAACGACCAGAATCGCCAGTGGAATGAGCGGGAAGAGGCTCGAAACCTTGGCCACATATTGGATTCCCTTAAGGCCCATGAAGGCGGCACCAGGAGCCCAAACCGCGGCCACAACCGCGTGCGGCAAGGTGAGCGGACCGTAGCCGAACGGCTGACACCAGCAGCAAGGCCGAGAAGAAGGCGTTCACGCCGAGCCAGCCGAACTGCAACACGCCCATCAGAAAGCCCGGCATGATGAAGCCGCCCGTCGACGCCGTAGGTCGACGTTCCCACGATGTACAACGGCAGCCCGGTTTTCATCCCCAGCATGCCCGGCACCACGTAAAACAGGAAATGGCACATCAGCGCGGCGATGACCAGCGCCAGCAGCGCGACGCCCAGCCCATGGCGAGCGTCCCACCGGCAAAGCGGGCAACTGTCCGGCCGCCGGGTCGATGCCGCTGCCCACCGGCACGTCTTGCCAAAACACGAACCATAGCATGATGCCCGCATAGGTCTGGTGCCGTGTTCTTGTACCACGCTCCGCGGCTGGATTGCGGCACCGGCTGGGCCGCAGCGACATAAGACGGTAGTTCCGACGACATGGATGTGCTCCTCTTGGGAATGAAGCGGACTTGCCAGTGAAACCGCCCCAGTATAGCGGCGGATGGGGAATGCGGAATTCGGAACGCGGAAGTCGGAAGCCGCAGAGCCCCGCGCGACGCGCAGCGGGGCTTTCTGCCCCTGGCCCCTGCGCCCCTGCTCACAGGCCCACGGCAGCCGCATTGGGAATCGTATCGTTCTTCGAGGTCTTGCCGTTCTTGGCGTCGGCTTCGAAGCTGGCCGGTTTCCCCTGCGCCGGCGGCCGATTGGGAAGGCTTGGTCAAGCCGCAACCGGCGGCCAACATCGATGCGGCGACCGCCACGACGGCCATATGATTTTGGATTTTGGATTTTGGATTTTGGATTGCCGATTGGGAAGATCTCAGCCGCGAATGCCCGTCCGCGGTCATGGGACTGGGGATTAGGTTCGAAGTCACGACCTTTGCCTCTCCGTGTCCGCTTCGTAATCCAAAATCCGAAATCCAAAATCCCTAATTGGGCCGCGGCAGGCCGATCCACTCGCTGGGCGTCTTGGGCTTGGGCGGCGGTTTCTTGGCCAACAGGCCGTCGAACCAAGACTTCTTCTGCGCGGCGTCTTCGGCATGTACGGATTGGGCGGCTGGATCGAGACTCTTTTCGCGCGCCGCCTTGGGCGTCAACGCGTTCTTGGTCTTTGTAACAGGCTTCTTCGTGCCGTTGGAGATCTTCGTCAGCATCGAGGGGCTCTTCGGCCGGCGCGCGCCGCTTGGCGGCCGGCGTAGCAGAAGTCGAAGAAAAAGGCCACAGCGACCCGCCGTCGGCAACGCCGGCCGGCGACGCCACCGATCAACACCGCGAAACTGACGGCGGCCAGCGATAGGAGTATCCTTTTCATCGGAAAACCTCTCCCATAGACTCGCGTGGATGAGATGTCTTGACGTGATGAGTGGCCTCCGGCACAGACCGCCCGACAGCCGACAGGATTGGAGCGGGAGTTTCGCAAAAATGCTGCGCCGCGTCCAGCCCGGTTTGACGCGAAATTAACGCGACAAGCTGAATAATGCTCGTGCGTCTGGCAGTGCTCCAAGAGCGTGGCACCGCTAGTCGGCGCCCTCGGCGTTTAGGCAATTTTCCCTGTCTCGGCAGTCGGCAATGACACCCTGGGGCTCATGCGCCGCAAAGCACCCGCGACGCACCCCCCATAGCCATTCGGCCGGAGCGGTTGCTAAGGTGATGGGTTAGATGAATCTGCTCGGCACGATGTCAAAGGAGAAACGGATGTTGCTCGCACTGTTGGCTAGTTCGGTACTGTTTCCCACGATGATCCCGAACGAGAGCCCGGCCACCGCAGACCACCTTCGCTGCGAATATCGCGTCGATCCGTTGGGAATCGACGTGGCGCAACCGCGGCTTTACTGGGAAATGCACGATCCGCGCCGGGGCGCGGCCCAAACCGCCTACCAGATCCTCGTCGCCAGCACGCCCGAAAAGCTGGCCGCCGGCCAGGGCGACCTGTGGGACAGCGGCCGCGTGAAGTCCGACGAAACCACGCACATCGTCTATGCCGGCAAGCCGCTCGGGTCGCGGATGCAGTGCTTCTGGAAGGTCCGCCTCTGGGACGCCCAGGGCAAGGCGTCGGCCTATAGCCAGCCGGCCCATTGGTCGATGGGCCTCTTGGCCGCCGCGGACCAGAAGGCCCAGTGGATCGGTTTCGACGGGCTGATGGTGCATCCCTCGAAGAGCCAACCCCTTGACCCTCGACGGGTGCCCCTGGGTCTGGTATCCGGAGAAGCCGCCAGCGCATGCGGCCGCAGCGCCGCACGGCGAGCGGTTCTTCCGCGGCTATTTCACGCTTCCCGCCGCGCGCGGGTCTACCGGGCGCGGTTCCAAATCGCCGCGACGGGCAATTTCGAAGCTGTTTTTCAACGGCAAGGCCGTCGGCCACGGCGGACCCGAAGCCCGATCCGCTCCAAGCGCGCGGCGACCTTCGACCTGACCAGCTCCACGCTTGCCCGGCCGCAATTGCCTGGCCGTGAAGGCCGGGCACGGGGCCCAATCCGCCCGCCGGACTGGCCGGCAAGCTGCTGGTTGAATTGGACAGCGGCGAAACGATCGTCGCGAAGATCGATCATTCCTGGAAGGCGTACACCGCCTCGGTGGCCAAGTGGAATCTGCCCGACGGCAACGACTCGGCCTGGCCGGCCGCCGAGGAAATCGCCAAGGTCGGCGATCAGCCCTGGGGCACGCCCACGACCGAAGGCAACGAGCCGCTGGCCTGCCCGCACTTCCGCAAGGATTTCCGCATCTTGAAGCCGGTTCGCCGGGCGACCGTGTATGCCAGCGCCCTGGGGCTGTATCGGCTGCACATCAACGGCGAGCCGGTGACCGACGATTGTCTCAATCCCGGCTGGACCGACTACCACCGCCGCGTCTACTACAACACCTACGACGTGACCGGCCTGGTCCGCGGCGGCGGCACCAACGCCATCGGCGCCACGCTGGCCGCCGGCTGGTACTCCGGCGCGATCGGCTGGATGGGCGAGCGATTCCACTACGGCCGGCTACCCGCGGGTGTGGGTGCAACTGGAGATCGAAGCCACCGACGGCAGCACCCAAACCATCGTCAGCGACGGCTCCTGGAAGGGGGCCTATGGGCCGTACGTCGAGAGCGAGTTTCTGGCCGGCGAAACCTACGATGCGCGGCTGGAGTTGTCGGGCTGGTCGAGTCCCGGCTTCAACGCTTCGCGGTGGTTGCCGGTGGCCGTTAGCGGCGCGGTCGAGGCCCGCCTGGAAGCCAACCCGGGCGTGCCCGTCAAGGAAACCGGCCGCATCACGCCGAAAAAGATCACGCGAGCCCCGGCCCGGGGTCTACGTGTTCGACATGGGGCAAAACTTCGCCGGGTTCGCGGAGTTGAAAGTTCACGGGCCGGCCGGCACCCGGGTGGTGATGCGGTTTGCGGAGATGCTCAACCCCGACGGCACGATCTACACCGCCAACCTCCGCAGCGCCGCTCGACCGACACCTATATCCTCAAGGGCGCCGCGTGGGAAGAGATTTGGCGTCCGCGCTACACCTTCCACGGATTCCGCTACGTGCGAGATGACGGGCTACCCCGGCAAGCCTGGCCTCGACGCCCTCACCGGCATCGCCATCAACTCGGCCACGCCGATGGTCGGCGCTTTCGAGTGCTCCAGCCCGATGGTCAACCAGCTCTACAGCAACATTCTCTGGACGCAGCGGGCGAATTTCATCTCCATTCCCACCGACTGCCCGCAGCGCGACGAGCGGCTGGGCTGGACCGGCGACGCCGAAGTGTTCGTCCGCGCGGCGACCTACAACGCCGACGTGGCGGCGTTCTACACCAAGTGGCTGGTCGATTTGCACGACGATCAGCACGCCGACGGCGCGCTGCCCGACGTGGCCCCGCAAGTGGTCGCGACGGGCGGGGGCACGCCGGCCTGGGCCGACGCCGGCACGGTCTGCCCCTGGACCATCTGGCAGGTCTACGGCGACACCCGGCTTGGCCGCGCGGCACTTCGACATGATGGTCAAATGGGTCGAGTATTGCCGCCGCGCACAGCAAGGGGCTGTTGCGGCCCGACCAGGGCTATGGCGATTGGCTCTCCATCGGCGCCGACACGCCCAAGGACGTGCTGGCCACGGCCTACTTCGCCTACAGCACGCACCTCACGGCCGAGATGGCCCGGGCGATCGGCCGGCTCGACGAGGCGCAGAAGTATGACGACTTGTTCCAGCAGATCAAAGCGGCCTTCAACAAGGCCTACGTGGCGGCCGACGGCCGGATCAAGGGGAACACGCAGACCTGCTACGTGCTGGCGTTGTATTTCGACTTGTTGCCGCACGGCTCAGCGCGGCGCGGCCGCACGGCACCTCGTCGACGATATCCGCGGCCGCGGCGTGCGGCTTTCGACCGGCTTCGTGGGCACCAGCTTCCTCATGCCCGTGCTGAGCCAGACCGGCAACACGCCGCTGGCCTATCAACTGCTGCTGACCGATCAGTACCCGTCCTGGGGTTACTCCATCAAGCACGGCGCCACCAGCATCTGGGAACGCTGGGACGGCTGGACGGCGGAGAAGGGTTTCCAGGACCCGGGCATGAATTCGTTCGCCCATTACTCGTTCGGCGCGGTGGGCCGCTGGATGTTCCAGAGCGTGGCCGGCATCGACACGGCCTGCCCGGGCTTCAAGCGGCTGTTGATCCTTCCGCAACCGGCCCCCGGGCTCACCTGGGTGAAGGCCAGCTACGACTCGATCCATGGCCGGATCGCCAGCGCGTGGAAGAAGACCGCCGGCGGACTCACGCTGGAGATCACCATCCCGGCCAACACCCGGGCCACGCTCTTTCTGCCGGCCAGCGATCCCCGGCGGATCAGCGAAGGCGGCCGGCCGTTGGCCAGCGCCCCGGGCTGAAGCTGCTGGGGCCCGCGGGGCAGGCATGGCTGGAGGCCGTGGCGGGCCAATACGTGTTCACGATCAAATGATCGTTGGGGGACCGGCCCTGCGCACGGGGGTCGCCGAATGGAGGGGGGGAAAGGGAGATTCGTCACGCGCTGGCCGGGCATTTCCCCCTCCCCTTTCTCCCCTGCTCCCCCTCTGCTTCCGCCGTTCACCCGTTTTCCATCACCCCGTTGCAGGACGCGCCAAGTTGAGCGTAGTATGTGCCGTGTCGGAGCGTTTGCTCCTCGGCGGCGCAGTCAGAAATTCACACCATGATCCAGCAACGCATCGGGTTTATCGGGGCCGGCCAGATGGCCACGGCGCTGGCCAAGGCTTCCTCAAAGCGGGGCTCGTCGGACGCCAAGAACATCCTTGCCGCCGATCCCTTACCCGAAGCCCGGCAGCGGTTTACGGCCGCCACCGCCGTGCCGGCCACGGCCGACAACGGACGCGTCGCCGGCGAGGCCGACGTGATCTTTCTGGCCGTCAAGCCGCAACAGATCGCCAAGGTGCTCTCCGAGTTGCGGGGCCGGATCGACGGGCAAAAACTGGTGGTTTCCATCGCGGCCGGCGTGCCGATTGCTGTTCTCCAGCAAGGGCTGGGCCCCGCGGTGCGACTCGTCCGCGTGATGCCCAACACACCCTGCCTGGTGGGGCTGGGCGCCTGTGCGTATTGCCTCGGCGAAAAGGCCACGGCGGACGACGCCAAGCTCGTCGAACAACTGTTGTCGGCCGTGGGGATCGCGTTGCGCGTGGAGGAGAAGTTGCTCGACGCGGTCACCGGGTCTTTCCGGCTCGGGGCCGGCGTTTGTGTATATGGTGATCGAAGCCCTCAGCGATGGGGGAGTGCGGATGGGATTGCCGCGCAGCGGCCGCCACGGCCCTGGCCGCCCAGACGGTCCGCGGCGCGGCCGAAATGGTGCTATCGACCCACGAGCACCCGGCCGTACTGAAAGATCGCGTGGCCAGCCCGGGGGGAACGACCATCGCCGGGCTCGCAGGCATTGGAGGCAGGCGGCCTGCGCGCGGCGTTGATGGCGGCGGTGGAAGCGGCCACGCGGCGTTCTCGGTCGGAATTCGGCTGCAGGAGAAATGAGCAATGTCGGTTTTCTGCCGTATCGACGACAAATTTGTTCCCTGGTATCGCATTCTGTGGATCTCGGCGCTGCCGCATTTCTGCGGCGGGGCGGAGTGCCAGCGGGAAGGGGATTACGAAATTCGGCTGGACCAAGGCGAGTCGCTCTGGGCCGACCGCGAGGAGCGCGACGCGGCGCTCGCGGGCTTGGAAGCCTGGCAGGGCGGACAGAGGGCCCGCCGAACGCGCCTCCGGAAGCTTAGCGGTCGCGAGGGAGATCACTCATGTCGCTGTTCGAAAACGATCACTATCGCTGGCGGGAAACGTACTTCGTGTTGTTCGATTCCGCCAAGCGTCCCACGCTGGCAGCGGACAAAGCACGTCCTCTCGGCGCTCAGCAACCACTACACGCTCAGCAATTTCAGCCACGACAAGAAGGGGCTGTTGGAATCGCTGACCTTGCTGGCCCCCGACGACTTCGCCGCGTTGGACGTCTGCTACGTGGGCGGCGAAGAGGTCCTCGAGCAAGGGAGCCCAACTGGCCCGGGAGATCAAGTTCGCGCTGTACGATCCGGCCGACCAGGAAAAACTCAAGAAGCTGGGCAAGTACGACGGCCGCTTCGACGTGCTGCACTTCGAGCAGATCGCCGACGTCGGGCGACGAGGAGGAGGGCGATGCGGACGAGCTGCTCGACCCCAGCGCCGTGCTGATCGTGCTGGACGCGTTGGCCAAGCTGACCGAGGGGATCGCCATCGATCCGCAGTCGGGAATCCTGATGCAATAGAGATCGAGATAGACTGAAGAGACTCATGTTAGCCAAAGATATCAAGACCGGATCGATCCTGGTTTACAACGGGGCCCCCTGCATGGTCGAATCGATCACCGTGCAAAGCCCTTCGGCCGCGGCGCCGCCACCTTCTACAAGTACCGCGCCCGCAACCTCATCAGCAAGCAAAAGGTGGACATCACGCTCCGCGGCGGCGAGTCGTTGGACGAGGCCGACTTCCGCCGCCGCCCCGTCAAGTTCATGTATTCCGACGCCACCCACCTGCACTTCCTCGACCAGGAAGACTACAACCAGTATTCGCTGGCCAAGGAAGACCTGGCCGAAGAGAGCAAGTTCCTCACCGAAGATCTGGAGGGCATCCAGGCCTTGATCTACAACGACGAATGCGTGGGCATCCAATTGCCCGTGGTGGTCGTGCTGCAAGTGGTGCAGTGCGACCCGGGCATCAAGGGCGCGTCGGCCACCGCGCGGACCAAGCCGGCCACCTTGCAAACCGGGCTGGTGGTGCAAGTGCCCGAGTATTTGTCCCAAGGCGAGACGGTGAAGGTCGATACGCGAACCGGCGAGTATCTCTCAAGAGCATAGTAGTGGCGAGTGGCGAGTGGTGAGCGGCGAGAACCGGAAAACGCGCTGCTCGCCCCTCGTCACTCGGCACTCGCCACTCGCTCCATCTCCGCCCCCAGTTGCCGCAGCTTTTCGTCCAGCCGCTGGTAGCCGCGGTCGAGATGACGAATCTCGTCGATGATCGCCGTGCCTTCGGCGTCCAGGCCGGCCAACACCAGCGCGGCGCTGACCCGCAAATCGCAGGCGGTGACCCACGGTGGCCGCTATCCGCGACCAGGACGCCCCGCCCACTGGCACCTTCGACTGGCAACAGCATCGATATGCCTTCGCCACCGACGCCGGGACCCAATGGCTGAGTTTTACCCTGCACAGCTTCGCTGGACCTGGGGCACGGTCTGGTTCGACGACGTGGAATTGCACGATTGCGGCCCCGCCGTGACCGTCGAAACGTATTGATGCGCGGCAGGCTGACGGGGCCTTGTTCACCTGTTGGCGGCGGCGCCGGTGACGGTTAGCGGCAAACCGTGCCCCTGGGCTAGCCCTGGCTTGCCGCGATCTGCGGGGTTTGGGTCGCTTCTATGTACCGGTCGCTCCGCCTTGTACCAGCGTTCCATCAACTCATATGTATTTCGAGAGGCATTGAAATACTACCCCTTTTTGACAATCCGTTCGGTGCCATTACAATTGGAGCGTCTATGGACATTGATTCGTTGCGTGGGCGTCGAACGGTCGAGAAACGATGATTACCTTTGAAACCGGCCCCGTACGCCCCCCAGCGAAGCCCAAAGCATCCTCCTCAGGATCACCCGCAGTTGCCATTGGAACAAGTGCGACTTCTGCCCGGTATACAAGCACGAGCGGTATTCCATCCGCAGGGTTGACGAAATCAAGCGGGATATCGACGCGATGGCGGCCGTTGCGGACAGGATCCGCCATCGCATGGGCGGCGCGTGCCAGTCCGGTGCGGACCGGGTGAATGTGGTTGACGCGATCAAGGGCCTTGACCACGACGATGCGGTGGACGTCGATTGTGCGCGGCTCATGGCGTTCTGGATGTTCCACGGCCTGAGAAGCGTGTTCTTGCAGGACGCCGATGCGCTGGTCCTCCGCACTGAGCAGTTGGTGGAGATCCTGAATCACCTGCGAGATGCCTTTCCCACCGTCACCCGGATCACCTCCTATTCCCGGAGCAAGACACTCAGCCGCAAATCGCCGGACGAGCTGAAGTCGCTGCGGGCGGCCGGCCTCAACCGGATCCACACCGGCATGGAATCGGGATCGGATGCCGTCCTCTCGCTCATGCACAAAGGGGTCACGCAAGAGGAACAGATCCGTTCCGGCCGCCAGGTAATCGCCGCCGGGATCGAGCTCTCGGAGTACTTCATGCCGGGCCTCGGCGGGCAGGACCTGTCCGGCGAGCACGCCGTCGAGTCGGCCAACGTGCTCAATGCCGTCAACCCGACGTTCATACGCATCCGGACCACGGTGCCGGTGCCGGGCACTCCGCTGCATCGCATGATGACCGACGGGCAATGGTTGCCGATGACCGAAGAGGAAAAGGTCCGCGAGCTCAGGGCCTGTCTTGAACGCCTCGACGGCATCACCAGCACCGTGCAGAGCGATCACATGATGAACCTGCTGGAAGACGTGGCCGGGCGACTACCCGGCGACAAGCAACGGATGCTTGAGCCGATCGATCGCTTCCTGAACATGAATCCAGCCGACCGGGAGGCCTTCATCGTGGGCAGGCGCATCGGTCGGTATCGGTACGTGTCTGATTATGCCCCGTCGGCTGAGGTGGAGATGGTCCGGCGCGAACTCATCGACCGGTTTGGCACCACGGAGCGGGGAATCATGGCAATCGTGGCGAACTTCGTCTGACACGCGAAGTTCGGACGGTACGACGATCCCAAGATCGTGAACGCGCCAACTCAGGGGGAGGACCGCGCCAGCCATGCCGAGACGGTCGAAGAATGCTGGCAGTTAGTCGAGACGGCCCAAAAGACGCAGAAGTATTGCGTCATGCTGGAGAACTGCTGCTATTTCCGGGAGGTCATGCTGGTCCAAAGCATGCTGAAGAAAGGATTTTTCGGAGAGCTTCGCCACTGCGAGGCGGGCTACCAGCACTATGGCGGCCGGGCACACGTGGTCGCGGGATTGCGCGCCATTGCAGACAAAGTCCATACCGCCGGCAGATATCCAACAGGGCATCTGCGTGGCCGCCTCAGACAAGATTTACATCAAGGGGCGCAGCCCGAAACCCGATACTTGGGAATCGATGGATGCGTATTACAAGGAGTTCGAGCATCCCCTCTGGAGGACATTCGGAGAACAAGGCTTGGGGAGACGGCGGGCACGGCGGCGGCGACTGGATGGAGATGCACCGTCGGATCAAGGCGCTGCGAACCGGCGTGCCTCCGGACATGGATGTCTATGACGCGGCCACCTGGAGTTGCATCGGCGAGTTGAGCGAAAAATCCGTGGCCAAGAGAAGCAGTCCCATGGATTTCCCCGACTTCACACGTGGTCGTTGGAAGACCACGCCGCCGATCGGCATCATCGGTCCGTAAGGGCCCCGTCCGGATATCACCGCAGTTCCATCCAGCCCGATTCTCGAGAAACCCAAGAAACCACCGATTCTTGACGCATGTTCTGGCGTGGCGCAAAAGGCCGGTTCCGAGCAATCCGGGAAGGAAGCGACACTGCCGGTTGGAAAAAGGCCGCCTTCGTGTTCCGAAAAACCAAGAGGATTCTTCGGACAATTATCCTTGGCCTCGGGGGAGCCGTCAGACATCAAGAACTTCCGATGGACTCAATTGGGGGCCCAGAATCGGCTTGTCCCTTGGAAGGTCGCAAGCCACTCGGTTATCATGGAAAGACTACTGCTCCTCGGCGCGCATCCAAGTGCAGTCGAAATCAGGAATACCGGTTATTGTGGAGATTCATTCATGGTGAATTGTCGTTCGATCTTTAGCATCCTTGCAACGCTGACGCTGTGCAGTCTGTTCGCCTGCCGAGGCCATCGGCCAAGACCTGGGCGACTCGAAAGTTCCCGGACAAGACGCACGGCGACGCCAATGTCCGCGACTTCGGCGCGAAGGGTGACGGCAAGGCCGACGACACGGCAGCCATCGAGGCCGCATGGCGCACCGTGTGCAACGTGCGGAAGCCCGAGTACCACGGCAAGGGGCCGTCGCCGCGCTGGTATGCGGCCGTGAACGAACCGGCGCTGTACTTCCCGCCGGGGTGTACGTTTACAAGGGCAAGGGGCTGGGATGCACCGAGGCGCAGGTGTGGCACATCAAGGGCGACGGGCCGAACCGGGCGCGGATCGAGCTATCCGACGAAGTGTACTTCCTCACCTGTGGCCGCGTCGAGTCCACCATCTTCGAGGGCCTCTCGTTCGTCGGCGGGAAGGGCGCTTTTCGCAGCACCTGGACGAAGAACATGGTCGGCGGACGGCACATCTTCCGCGACTGCTACTTCGTCGACTATTCGGAGTGCGCCATCGGCAACAACGCCGACGATTCGCCGTACCTCTCCGTCGAAGACTGCATCTTCTACGGGCGGGCGAAGTCGCCGGCCATCGGCATCGCCTGGGGCGGGTACTTCGACGACAGCCAGATCACCCGCTGCGCCTTCGAGCAGAACAAGTACCACATCAAGCTGGGCGACCGCCCGGCGGGAACATGCAGATCGGCCCGCGCAACAGCTTCATCTCCCTCGGCGGCACAAAGAAGGAAGCGGATATCTGGATCGTCCCCAACAGCGATCCGAAGAGCTGGGGGGTGAACAGCGGACAGGGCACCATCATCGGCGACAACAAGTTCGGCAACGAGCACCGCGACACCGACAAGCCGCGCATCCTCATCGCGCTCGAGGACCAGGCGAGCGGCAGCGACCGGCTCTCGCGCCAACACAGCACCACCGTCGCCCCCGGGCAGGGGCACTATGTCACCGGCGTGAAGCTGCGCGACAATCTGCTGGCGGGCTCCGACGGCGAAAAACGCGGCATCGTGTACTCCTACATCGCCCAGGCTGGGATCATCTTCGACCACAACTACCACTACGGCACGCCCTACCCGTACCTCATCGAATTCGCCCCCGGCATCAAGCGGCTGCAGGATCACACCTCCGGCAACACGAGCTACGTCTACCCGCAGGAACGCGATAACAAGCAGTGGGGGCATCTCGCACCGGCGGTCTCGAACCTCCCCGGCTACGCGATCCCGTTCGACCCCGACCTGTTCCTCGCCGGCAGCCCCGAGGCCCCGGCGGTGTGGCAGCGCGGCGACGACCCTGGCTACCAGCCCATCGCCTCGCTCACCGGGAAGGACATGCTAGTCAGCGGGGCGGGGCAACTCAAAGCGGTGGCCGATGCGCACGGCGGCGAGACCGCAGCGGAGTTCACGGCCTCCGCTAAACACGCCGGCCTCGCGGTGCGACTGGACGACACGAAGCAGCTTCAGGAGGGGCGGGTGGGGTTCATCGAGGTCGAGTTGAAGCGGGCCGACGCCGCGCCGCTGGACACCGTGTACCTGTGGCTGGTGCATAACTACGGGCGGTCCAGTGAGCGGGTCTCGGCGCGGACGTGCGTCTGCAGGCCAACTGGCAGCGCATCACCCTCCCCTTCGTGGTCCGCAACCTCGACGGGGGCATGTTCCACCTCGTTCTGCTCGCCGACCAGTTCCAGAAGGGCACGCCGGGGCGCTTCGTCTGCGGGAACGTCCGCGTGTATCACGCCACCGCGCCGCATTCGGGGGTGCGCGAGGGCCTGCGGAGCATCGGCGACCAGGACGCCACGATCATGCTCGGCCGCGATCCCGAGCAGATCAGTTGCGCTGCTGCGCTGACCGCCGACCGCACCCTCACCTTTGCCACGCCGCACGCTTCGATCAAGCCCCTACCCGGAACGCGGTATCGCATCTCGCGATCCGGCGCCGGCCCCGGTGTCCTGAAGGTCGCGGGCATCGCCACCCTCGCTGCGGGCGAGTGGTGTGAGTTGACGCACGATGGCACAGCCTACCGACTGACAGCAAAGGGAAGCCTGAAGTGACCACGGTGGAGCAAAACGACCAACTTCAGCACCCGAGGCGTCCATACACAGCCCGCGATCATTCCATTTCGGAGCATAGTCTTGTCCTGTACAATCAACCGTTTGCCCGGGTGAGTCACCAAACACCCTTTGATGACGCAGGGATGGCGCCCCGAGTACCGATACCTTTCTTGGGAATCAGGTTCGACCGGACAAAGTCGGCCCGCACCTGGTTTTGGGCGTCCGATCTAACCGAGGTTTTGCGACAAGGCGTTCGGCGCGACTATTATTGGAGAGCGAATGACTCGGCTGGATGCCACAGCGGTATGTTTCCCCATCAACGTCCGAAGGAGAATTCCCCTGATCAACGGAACATCAAGACGCATCGTCGCAGGCTTTGCCGCCGCCCTCCTGCTGGTTCCAGTCGCGGCAGTGTACGCCGCCGACACTCCAGCTAAGAAGAAGCAGAAAGCGGCAACGGCCTGGAGCACCCCCGCACCGAACTACACCATCATCGATCAATTGCCCCCAGGCAAGGAGGGAGGCTACTTCATGGCTCCTTCCCATGGCGAAAATGCCGAGCGGTACTCTGGTCGCGGCGACCTGCCAAGGAGAGAAGTATCCCGATGGCGGAAAAGGCCTGCGGCTCACTGTCTTTCTACCAAAGCAAAGATGGTGGAATCGCGTGGAAGAAAGTCGGCAAACTGCCTTACGACTCGTGCGAGCCCAATCTCTTCGTGCATGCGGGAAGGCTTTACCTGCTCATCACGCCCAACGGCAACAACGGGAGGCTCGAACGTTCGCGATTCCCCCGGGACGGCCGATGGGGACTGTGGGTCTCCGTCAGCGACGACGAGGGAGCCACGTGGACCCCCGCGAAGCGCATTGTCGAGGGAAAGGTGCGACCCGATCAAGCGTCACCGCAACACAACACGGGCGGCCAGACCGCCATGGTGGTGCGCAGTGGCCAGATCTACCTCACCGTCAGCGACAACTTTGCCAGATCGCGGCAGTCGCCTGCCAGTTCAACCGGGGCATCCTGAATCCGGACGCGTGGCGGATCTCCGACATGGTGGAGATGCCGATCCCGCCGAACTGGTGCATACGCCGTTCCAGGGAGGATCGGGCATGCGGGTGCTCGAAGGAAATGTGGTCGACGTCGCCGGCCGGCTGCTCGTAGTTGCCCGGGCCATCATCAACGGCGGTGCCACGGCCAATATGGGGGCGGTATTTGAGATCCTCGACAACGCCGACAAACCGCTCCGGCTCCAGTTCCTCCAGCTCTATCCCATCCCAGGTGGGCAGATGAAGTTCTACATTCAGTATGACGCCCCGTCGCAAGCTCTATTGGATGGCCTCGAACCTGCCGATCAACTCGACCTTCCTGGTCAGAAATGACGCCTGGGACAGGGCGAAGAAGACGAACCCCTGGGCCACGGACCGGCGGTCGCTGACGCTCTGGTATTCCGTCGATTCGCTGAACTGGTTTCCGGCCGGTTGGGTGGCAAGGGCCCAGGGATGGACGCAATCGTTCCATTATCCGGTCATGCTGATCGATGGCGATGATCTGCTGATCATCTCCAGTACCGGCCTCCAATCGGGCAACCAGCATGATGTGGATGCGGCGACATTTCTTCGGATCCAGAAACTTCCGGAATCTGGCGGTGGATCTGACGCCCACCTTCCCCGGATGTGGCGAAATGAGAATAGGCGTCGGGAAGGTTGCCTTATTCAGGCATTGGGCTGCGCCAACACTGATTCGCTGCCCCAGCCACTCGTACCTATTCCGAGACGCGTCGAAATATGACCCTATCTCGGAACTCGACCGGCTGTTCCGGCAAACGGTCCGGTCGAGCAATCTGGGACAATCGTGGGATCGTCGGAGGGGTCTCGTCACTCGTCGCTCGCCACTCGTTCCACCTCCGCCCCCAACTGCCGCAGCTTTTCGTCCAGCCGCTCGTAGCCGCGGTCGAGATGATGGATCTCGTCGACGATGGTCGTGCCTTCGGCGGCCAGGCCGGCCAACACCAGCGCGGCGCTGGCCCGCAGGTCGCAGGCCGTCACCCGCGCCGCCGTCAGCCGCGCGCACGCCGCGGACGATCGCCGCGCCGTCGCCGACGCTCGATGTCGGCCCCCAGCCGGCTGAGCTCGGCCACGTGGAGAAACCGGCCGGGAAAGACGCGGTCCGCGACCGTGCGCAGCCCTGGGCCAGGCTCATCAGCGCCGTCCACTGGGCCTGCACGTCGGTGGGAACGCCCGGGTAGGGCTCGGCGCAGATGTCCACCGGCCGCGGAGCGTCCGGCCGGCCGTCGACGCGCGATCCGATCGCCGTCGACCTCGATCGTCGCCCCGGCCGCCGCAACGCGGCGCAGCACGCTCTCGAGGTGCGCCGGGACCGCGCCGGTGACCGTGGCGCTGCCGCGGGTGATGGCCGCGGCCAGCAGCAGCGTGCTGATCTCGATGCGGTCGGGAATCATGCGGTAGGTGGTGCCGCCCAGTTGGCGCACGCCGCGGATTTGCAAGGTGGGCGTGCCCAGGCCGGAAATCCGCGCGCCCATCGCGTTGAGGAATTGGCCCAGGTCGACGATTTCCGGCTCGATCGGCGGCGCCGCGGATGGTGGTCTCGCCGTCGGCCAGCACGGCGGCGCTGAGCACGTTGGCGGTCCCGGTGACGGTCGGCCCGCGGGGCCCGGCCAGGTCGATGGCCGCGCCGCGCAGCCGGCCGGCCCGGCCGATCACGTAGCCGTGCCGGATCCGCAGCTCGGCGCCCAAGGCGGCCAGTCCGCGGAGGTGCAGATTGACCGGCCGGTCGCCGAGATTGCATCCGCCGGGCAGGGCAACGACGGCCCTGCCGCGCCGGGCCAGCAGCGGCCCCAGCACGCAAAAGCTGGCCCGCATGCGGCTCACCAGGTCGTACTCGGCGCGAATCGGCCGGGATCGACCGTTTCCAGCGTCAAGCCGCACGGCGTCCACGCTGCGCGGACGCCCAGCCGCTCCAGCACCAGCGACAAGGTGTCGACGTCGGCCAGCCGCGGCACGCCTTCCAGCCGCACCGGCCCATCGGCCAGGATCGACGCCGCCATCATCGGCAACGTGGCGTTTTTCGACCCGCCGGCCGCAACCGTGCCCGACAGGGGCCGGCCGCCGTGGATGTGGAAAGTGACGATGGACGAAGGATGAAGGATGGAAGATGGCGGGTGGCAGACTTGGATCGTTCGTGCTTCATTCTTCGTCATTCGACCATTCGATCCGTCGTCATCCATTCATCTACTTCCTTTCTCTCGCCTGCACCACGCGGGGATGGCGGGCGAGATCCTTGATCGTGGGGCCCAGTTCCAATCGCGGCTCGGCGGCCAGCAGCGCAACGACCGCCTCGTGGATCATCGGACTGATCTCCAGCAGCAGATGGCCGCCGCCGGAAAGCCGCTCGGCCGCTTGCGGAACCAGCCGGGCGATGACCTCCGTGCCCGCGGACCGGCCACCAGGGCCGTGCGGGGCTCGAAGTCGCGGACCGTCGGGCGACAGCGCCTCGAATTCCGCCGTCGCTCACGTAGGGCGGATTGCTGAGCATGAAGTCGAAGACCGCCGCCGGCGGCAGCGCCGCCAACAGGTCGCCGCAGACGAAATCGATCTGCGCGGCGACGCCGTGGGCCTCGGCGTTGGCCCGGGCCACGGCCAGCGCCGCCGGGCTGACGTCGATGGCCGTCACGCGGCAGTCGAGGAACTTCGCCGCGCAGACCGCGAGGATGCCGCTGCCGGTGCCCACGTCGCAGACGGCCAGCGGCTTGCCCGGCCGCCCCTTGGCAAGGTCCAGCAGCGTCACCACCAGCAGCTCGGTCTCCGGCCGGGGATCAGCACGTCGGGCGAGACGCGGAAACTCGAGCGAATAGAACTCGCGGCGGCCGACCAGATAGGCCACCGGCTCGCCGTCGGCGCGGCGGCGGACCAACTCGCGAAAGGCGGTGCGGACCGCTTCGTCGGGCACGCGCTCGAAGGAGGTGTAAAGCTCGATCCGCCGGCAGCCCAGGGCGTGGGCCAGCAACACCTCGGCGTCCAGCCGGGGGCTGTCGGCGCCGTGGCTCTTCAGATAATCGGCGGTCCATTGGAGCAAACGGCCGACGGTCCAAACTTCGGCCTGCGACATGGGCCTCCGCGGTCGAGCGTAGGTTCGCTTCAGCATGACGTCGAGGACGTTATGCTGAAGCTAACCTACTCGTTTCGTCGGGCTGTCTATCCCTCGATCGTCCCGAACGCGGAACGCTGCTCCTGCCGCTCGAACTCCATCAGGGCGTCGATCACCGGGTGCAAGTTTCCCGCCAGGATGCTGTCGAGCTTGTACAAGGTGAGGTTGATGCGGTGGTCGGTGAGGCGGTTCTCGGGAAAGTTGTAGGTGCGGATCCGCTGGCTGCGATCGCCGGAGCCGATCTTGCTCTTGCGCTCGTCGGACCGCTTGGCGTGCTCCTCCTCGCGATGGTGCCTCGTAGAGCCGGGTCTTCAGCACCCGCAGGGCCTTGGCCAGGTTCTTGTGCTGGCTCTTTTCGTCCTGGCAGGAGACGACGATGCCGCTTTCGTAGTGCGTCAGGCGGATGGCCGAGGCGGTCTTGTTGACGTGCTGGCCGCCGGGCCCGCTGGCATGGAAGATGTCCTTGCGATAATCGTCGGGCTTGATGGTCGATTTCCACGTCTTCGGGCTCGGCCATCACGGCCACGGTGGCGGCCGAGGTGTGGATGCGGCCCTTGGCCTCGGTTTCGGGCACGCGCTGCACGCGATGGCCGCCGCTCTCGTAGTGCAGCTGGCGATAGCAGCCTTCGCCCTTCGATGCCCAGGATGATTTCCTTGAACCCGCCCAGTTCGGTCGGGCTGATGTTCGAGCACCTCCACCTTCCAGCGCCGGTCCTCGGCGTAGTGCTTGTACATTTCGTACAGGTCGCGGGCGAACAGGGCGGCCTCGTCGCCGCCGGTGCCGGCGCGGATTTCCATCACGCAGCGGCTGCGGTTGGCATCCTCGCCGCCGATGGTCAGGTCCAGCAGCTCGGTCCAGAGCGCTTCCCGCTGGGCCTTCAGCTCGGGCAGCTCGGCTTCGGCCAGCTCGCGCAGCTCGGCGTCGGCGCCCTCGATCATTTCCAGCGCCGCCGCGATCTGGCGATTGAGATCCTTGAAGCGGCGGTACTTGGTGGCCACCTTGGCCAGCGAGCCATGTTCGCGGGCAACGGCCGACATCCGCGCCGAATTGGCCTGCACGGCCGGATCGAGAATCTGCCGCTCCAATTCCTCGAAGCGATCGAGTTTCTGCTCCAGTAGTTCACGCATGGCTTCTTACCGCGCAACCAGCAACGGACGCAAACCGGATCGAACCGCCCGCGCACGCGCGCTAGCAGCAGATCGGCCTACCGCCGCGGGCACAGGGCGGCCGGACGCCTGCCGGAGCTAGCCCTCGGAAGCCGGCTTGCCGCGCTTCAAGCTGGCATAGCCGGTGCTGGCAAACTTCTTCTGGAACTTCTCGATACGGCCGGCCGTGTCGACGAACTTCAGCTTGCCGCTATAGAACGGGTGGCAGGCGTTGCAGATATCGACCTTCATGTCGGGTCGGGTGCTCCGCGTGACAAAACGATTTCCGCAACCGCAGGTGACCGTGGTTTCGACGTACTTGGGATGAATGCCGTCCCTCATGATCCACTTCCTTCACGAACTTCTTCAACGTGGGTATCGCCAGCCGCGTTCACGGGAAACCGCGGAAACCAATTATTCTACTATCGACCGCCGCGGCCCACAAGGTCCGGCGGCGGCAGACTGCATGCGAGGGTAGGACCGCCCTGCCTAGCACGTGGACCACTACCTAGCCCGTACGGGCTGGTGTCAATGCCGGTTCACCGATGGGCTCCGCGGGGTGACCGGCACCAGCGGCCGCTGCGGCTCCGCGGGCTGCTCGCCGCGGCGGGATTTTCAGCTCCGCGCCGATCGGCAGCAGCTCCGGATTGCTCAAGATCTCGCGGTTGGCATCGAAAATCTCGACCGCGCGGGCCGGGGAGCCCAGGTAGCGCTGGGCCAAAGCCGAGAGCGTATCGCCGTCGCGGATCTTGTGAAGCACCGGCTTCTCGCACGGCGCAGCCGGCTGCAACCACCGCAACGGCGGCGGCCAGCCGGAGGGAACTTCCTTGGGGTAGCTCTTGGAAAGCTCCGGCGGCGGCACGGCCGGCAGCGGAGCATGCGACGTTGGGCGATGGCGGCCGCATCGACAGGCGGCACGGGCACGATCCGCGCCGGCTTGGCGGGGGGATCGGCGCCCCGAGAATCGGTCCCACCGCGTCGCGCGACTCGGCCGGATCCCCCAACACCAGGTGTATCGGGAAGGTTGATGATCGCTTCCGACGCCTCTTGGCGAAAGAGCATCGCCGAGCCACCCCTCCAATAAGGAACTCAACGCTGCAACTGGCAATTTTCGTTCTGCGATCGAGCATGGCCGACCTACAAACCCGCTTGTCCAGAGTCGCGTTAGCCGCGTATGGAGACTATCGGGGGCCAGCGCGGCCGACGATTCAGTCAACCATGCCCGAGCGGCACGTCCGCGAGTGAACTTGGGTATGCTGGTAGCGAGACTGTCGAGGATGCGCGGCCAGGGCAAGGACGGCAGGGGGAGAATGCGAGGGGGAGCGTCAGAAGCTAGACCATGCATCGAGGATTGTCTCGACGTGCGTCGTCGAACCTTCTAACTTCTGACCTCCTAGCTGTCTAACTGCACTGTCTTCCGTCCACCGCTATCCGTCGTCGGCAGCCGCGCATGCTTCGCCTACCGCCGCCGGCCGCCGACCGCCGGCGTCGGCCGCGCCGGGCTTCATGTCGTGCTTGCCGATCATCCACAGCAGGATCGGCGCGGCCACGTAGATCGAGCTGTACGTGCCCGTGGCCACGCCGGCGATCAGCGCGATAGGCAAACCCGTGCAGGGCGCCGCCGCCGAACAGGTACAAGATGACCACCACCAGGAACACGGTGAACGACGTGAGCAACGTCCGGCTGAGGGTCTGGTTGGTGCTGTCGTTGACCATTTTGCGGGTGAGGTTGGGATCTTTGCCGCGAACTTCGCGGATTCGGTCGAAGACCACGATCGTGTCGTTGACCGAATAACCGATGATCGTCAGGAACGCCGCCACCATCGGCAGATTGATCTTGAACGGCTCGACCAGCAGGAAGCCGAAGAACGGCGCGATGTAGTAGCTCAAGGCCACGGCCCCCAGCATCACCAGCACGTCGTGGATCAAGGCGATCACGGCCGCCACGCCGAAGGCCACCCGCTGGAAACGAATCCAGAGGTAAAGGATGATCAGGCACCAACTGGCCACCAGGGCGTAGATGGCCTGCCAGCGGGTGCTGGTCGGCCACCGCGCCGCCGATGGTGTTGGCCGCGGGGAAGAACGGCGCCTGCTTCAACTGCTGGGCGAGCGTGTCGAGCACCTTCCGCGCCTGGTCCGGCGGCAGGGGAAGTTTCAGGTCCCACTGCGCGATAGGCGGTGGACTGTCGCCTTCCTCGTATTTCGGGTCGGGGTTCGTCACGTCCGAAGCTGGTCGATTCGCAGCTTCAGGCTCGCCAGCGCGGCGGCGACCATCTCTTCGACCGTCTTGTGGTTGACTTCCACCGCGAACTTCAGATGCGCAGCGCTGCCGCCGCTGAAGGGATTGAGCGGCGTTTTCGGCGGCCGCGACGGGCGTGCCGGCAGGCCGGCGCCGCGGGCTTCGCGGGCGGCGGCGGCGGTCTGCGACGGCGGCAGCGGCGTCGCGCGCTTGCGCCAACAGCAACGGCGGCGACGTGGCGCGCGGTCCATGGCCAGCAGTCGAGTGCGGGCGCGCCAGACTCGTTCGCGGCGGCAGGCGTTGCCGTCGCGTTCTTGTCCGTCGCCGTCGGCTTGGCCGCCGGTCTTCGGCGGTTTCGTCGCCGCGGGGCCGGCCGCAGCGGTGCCGGCGGCAGCGGGTTCGCGGGCGTCTTCTCCGCCGGCGGCTCGGCCTTGGCAGCCTCGATGGCGGCCCAGGCCCGGCAACCTCCACGGAGTTGACCTTCAGCTTGTCGGGGAAGAGCTTCTTCAGCTCGTCCTGAACCTTGTTCAGGTTGGCTTGCGAGGTGTTGATGTCGAAGCGCAGCCCGCGCGGCTCATCGCCCAGGCGGACGTCGCTGACCACCACGCCGGGCAAGTTGGCCTCGTCCTTTTCCAGCGTCGGCGGATGTCGGCGATCTTCTGCGGGTCCTTGAAGAGGGCCTGCACCGACACGCCGCCGGTGAAGTCGATGTCGAAGAGGTTCCCCTCGTGGGCCCGCACAGCAGGCCAGCACCACGGCCATGATCGAAATCGCCAGCGAGCCCGTGGCACACACGCGGAACCAGCCCATGAAGTCGATGTTGGTGTGCTTGATCACGTGCATCATGTTGAGCTTGGTGACCCAGCCCCGCTTCTCGGCGACGTCGAAGATCACGTGGGCCACGAAGACCGAGGTGAAGATGCTGATGGCCGTGCCCAGCCACAAGGTGACGGCGAAGCCCTTGATCTGGTCGGTGCCGATCACGTAGAGCACGGTGGAGGCCAGCAGGTGCGTCAAGTTGCAGTCGATGATCGTCGTGCCGGCGCGGTGGAAGGCGTTGCGGATCGCCATCCGCAGCGTGGCGCCGCGTTCCATTTCCTCGCGCAACCGCTCGAAGACCAGCACGTTGTTGTCCACCGCCATGCCCACCGTCAGCGCCAGGCCGGCAAAGCCGAAGAGCGTGAAGGCCGCCTTGATGGAGATCATGATCGCCATCAGCATCAACATGTTCAGGGCCAGCACGATCACGGCCACGATGCCCGCGAAACGGTAGTAAACCAGCATGAACAGCGGCACCAGGATCGACGCGATGATCATCGCCATGGTGCTCTTCTGGATCGTGTCCAGGCCCAGCGTCGGACCGGTGAAGTAGCTTGCTGATGGGCTCCGGCCGCAGCGTGGCGGGCAGGCTGCCGGCGTTGAGCACGCCCACGTCAGTATCGGTCTCTTCCTGGGTGAAGCTGCCGGTGATCTCGCCGCGATCGAAGATCGTGCTCTGGATCGACGGGGCGGTGATCAATTCGCCGTCGAGAATGATGCCCAGCTTGTGCGTGAAGCCCGTGACCGGGTCGGGCAGGTTGGTGCCGGTGAGCTTGCCGAACAATTGGGCGCCGGTGGAGTTGAAGGCGAAGGTCACGCAGGGCTGGCCGCGCTGATCGAAATCGGCGGCCGCCCGCGTCAAGTAAGCCGCCGGTGACGTCGTAGGGATCCTTCTTGACCAGGATCTCCAAGGTGTCCTGGCCGCGGCGTTTGACCACCCGGGTGGCGATCTCCGGATACGGCGAAATTCCGTTCGCTCGTCCTTCTGCCACCGGCACCCACCAGGCCAACACGTTGCCGGCGCTGTCGAGGATCTTGTTTTGCGAAGGTCCTTCCCGCCGCGCCCGCTCGATCAGATCGCGATCGTCGTGGTTGTTGGCCAGGATGCGGAACTCCAGGTGCCGGCGTCGCTGATGGTCCGCTCGATCTGCCGGGCCTGTTCCTCGTTGACCTGCGGAATGACGATCTCGACCTGCTGCGGGCCGTAGGTGCGAACGGTGATTTCCTTCTGCGCCGCCCGGGTTGATCCGCTCCTTGATGGCGGCGATCAGCTTGTCCATGTCGACCGGCTTGATTGGCGGGCTGGTTGGAAGTGTCGACTTCGTAGACCAGGATCACGCCGCCGCTGAGATCGACGCCCAGCTTGGGCGGCCAGCCGCTGTAGGTCACCACGGCGCTGGCCAGCAGGGCGAAGAAGGAGATGCCGATTTTCCAGCCGTAGTCCGGCATGCGGAACTTGCGGGCGAGATAATTGCCGGCCAGGAACGACCCGACACAACACAAGCGCTCAGGCGCGAAAAATCAGCGACAGGGAGCAATGAACATACCGAAAATCCCTGCGTGTTACTTGGTGGAGGGTGCGGTGCTCGACGGATCTTCTTCTCCCAACACGCGGGAGATGGCGCTGAGCTGCACGCGAATCTTGGTGTTGGTCGCTTCGTCGACTTTGAGGGTCACCTCGTCGGCCTCGCGGTGGACGTTGGTCACGACCCCGTACATGCCGCCAACCGTCACCACCCGGTCGTTCTTCTTCAGGGCTTCGAGCATCTTCGCCCGCTTGGCCTGCTCCTGGCGTTGCGGCCGCAACATCAAAAAGTAGAACAGCACGATGATGGGCAGAAAGGTAATCGCCAGCGACCAAGGTTGCCACCGCCGCAGCGGGGCCCCGCCAGCGGGTGCATCGACCAAAAAGCGTCATGGAAGAAAAGAATATCGATCCCACATAAATTACCCTGTTCATCAAGTGTTTGCCGCGGCCAGTCGGACGGGTGGTCAACGCAATGGCGATCGCCAGCAGAAACGGCCCGGCCAGCGCAGCAGGCCGGGCCCCGTTCGCACTCCAATAGAGTTGATAATCATAAACTGCTACGGCGGAAGCAACAAGGGCAATGAATCCCCCGTTGTCCCGATTTCGCGGCCGCTTCAGTGCCCGGGCAGTCATCGGAGTGTAGCAAGATTTTCGCCGCCCCTGCCTGGCATTCGCGCAGCTAATCTTCGCTGTCTGCCACGCAATGCCGGATACTCGGCGTCGGGCCAGCCTACTGCTCGCCCGCCGAAACCTTTCCAGCACCCGATTTCATGCGGAAAGCTCCGCTTCCGCGTCGTCGAACGGCTCCACCCCGGATCTTTTCCGCGACGAACTGCTCGAAGCGGCCCGCTTCGATCGCCGCGCGAGCCGCGGCCAGCAGCCGCTGGTAATAAGTAACGTTGTGGATCGACAACAGGATCGGACCGAGCATCTCGCCGGCCATGAACAGATGGCGGAGGTAGCCGCGGCTGCGCCGGCAGGCCGGGCAGGGGCAATCCGCCTCCAGCGGCAAGGGATCGCGCTGGTATTGCAGGTTGCGGAGCCGCATCGTGCCGAAATCGGTAAAGGCCATGGCGTTGCGGCCGTTTCGGGTGGGCATCACGCAGTCGAACAAGTCGATGCCATGGCGGACGGCCTGCAAAATATCCTCCGGCCGGCCCACGCCCATCAAATACCGCGGCCGGTCGGCCGGCATGGCCGGCACCGTGTACTCCAACACCCGATACATTTCGGCCGGCGCTTCCCCCACGCTCAGTCCACCCACGGCATAGCCGGGAAAATCCAGCTCGGCCAAGGCCCGGCGCAGCGGACCCGCAACTCCGGATCGAGCCCCCCCTGGACGATGCCGAACTGGGCCTGATCGCCGCGTCGGGCCGCATCGCGGGCACGCCGCGCCCAGCGGACCGTGCGCATCGGTGGCATCGCGGATCACCTCCGGGTCGTTGGGCAGCGCCACGACGTGGTCCAAGACCATGGCCACGTCGCTGCCCAGCGCCTCTTGGATGGCGACGGCCTGCTCGGGCGTGATTTCCAGCAACCGGCCGTCGATATGGGAACGAAACTGGGCGCCCGCCTCGCTGACCCGGGTGATCTTCGCCAGGCTGAAGAGCTGGAAGCCGCCGCTATCGGTGAGGATCGGCCCATCCCAGCCCATGAAATGCGTGCAACCCGCCCAAGGATTGCACCACGGATTCGCCGGGCCGCAGCGTGAGATGGTAGGTATTGCCCAGCACCATCTGCGTGCCGGTGCCGCGAAGCTGATCGACTTCCAGCCCCTTGACCGTGCCCAGGGTGCCGACGGGCATGAAGGCCGGCAATTCGACCGGCCCGTGCGGGGTGGTAAACGTGCTCCGCCGCGCGGCACACTGGCCGTCGACGGCATGCACCTGGAAGGAGAATGGCGGCATCGTTTTGAATTCGGAATTCGGGATTATGAATTCGGATTTCCGCACTCCGCCTTCCGCATTCCGAATTCGCCCTGGCCTCTGCTCCTCAGTCGCCGCGGAGCTTGATGCCCAAGGTCGACCAGCTTTTCGCGGACCTCGTTGAGGCTGGTGACGCCGAAGTTCTTGCACTCCAGCAGATCGTCGCCGGTCCGCCGCACCAATTCGCCAAGGGTGGTAATTCCCAGGCGGATCATGCACTTGCGCGCCCGCACCGAGAGGTTCAGATCGGAGATCGGGCGGCTCAGCAGGGCCTGCTCGTCGGGCGAAAGCGACTGCGGCTCGAACATCTCGGTGACGTGCCGCTCGGGAGCCAATTGGCCCAGCTTCAGCCCCTTCGAGGCCAACATCTCCTTGATCTCGATCAGGCTGGTTTCGCCGAAATTCTTGCTGCTCAACAATTCCTGCTCGGTGCAGCGGCACAGGTCGCCGAGCGTCATCACGCCCATCTTCTGCAAGCAATTGCGGCTGCGGACGGAGAGCTCGAAGTCGGTCACCGGAATATTGAGCACCTGGCTCATGCGGTCGCGCTTCTTCTGGGCGTCCTCGTCGTAGTACTGATCGCCGGAAGCCTCGGCGTCCTTGAGGTACAACCGCGCCCGCGGATGGTCGGGAAAAACGTCCAGCACGCGGCGATAGAAATACCAGGCGCGGTCGTACTGCTCGCGGTCTTCGTAGAGGATGCCCAAGTTGATCAAGGCCCCGACGTGCGAGGGGAATTGCGAGGCCGAGCGCTTGTAGAGTTCCAGGGCCAGGTCGTCGTTGCCGTGGCGATCGTTTTCCACGGCCAGGCCGAACAGCGCGCCGGCATGATTCCGGTCGACCTCGACGGCCCGTTCGAAAAGGGCCACGGCTTCCAAGGTGTTGCCGAGCATCGCCACCGTGGCGCCGCGTTGGTAGAGATATTCGGCCGTTTGTTCCACGGCCCCGGAAAGTTGATCCAACACCGCCAGCGAGCCAACCGGATCGTGGCAGTAACGCAGCGACTCGGCCCGCGCAAGCGCGCACTCGTCGCGATCGTAGCCACCCCGCTCGGCCTGTTCGTAGGACTGGATCGCTTCGCGATACTGCTGCTTGGCGAACAGCGTCCGCCCCAGGTAGTAGAGCGCCAGGGCCCCGCCGTCGGCGCGGCGGAGGGTCTCGATGGCCCGATCGTAGCGACCCAGGAGAAAGTAGCAGACCCCCAGGCGAACGCGACTGGCGGGCGTTTGGTTTTCCTTGAGCTCCAGCTCGCCCACGGCGTCGCGGAGCGCGCGATATTGCGAGAAATCGGCGGCAATCGCCGTGACCAACTGCCGCACTTCCCGCGGACCGAAGGTGCCGTCGAAGAGGACGATTTGCTTAATATCCGTTTCCAAGGCTTGCGCCATCACCACGGTCTCCGTGAAAACGAAAAATGGGATTGCGGGAAAGGGAGGCAGATCGAACCGCGCTCCGCCCCGAGCCGCAGACGCACATCCGCGGCTAATCCCCATCGCCGATCCCCGGTTTATGCCGCGAAGAGCCAGCGAAGGGAGTCGAACCCTTAACCCCCGCATTACGAATGCGGTGCTCTGCCGATTGAAGCTACGCTGGCGAGCAAAACGTACGCCGAATCCACTAATTTAACCGCAATAATCCCTTTGGGCAAGGGCTGACGGGCAGGCAAGGACCGGGAGACCGACCTGGATTATTCGTCGATCGAGATTCGCGACGCCGCGGCCAATCAAAGCCCGACGCCTAAGCGAGGCTAAGTCTCGATGGCTTCCTCGCTTACGCTTCGGGCTTTGATCGAGCTGTATATGATCCGGGCTCAACGGCAGAGGGATAAGGCGAAACCACGCCAGCCACCTCGGCGTGAGGTAAAAAAAGGGCCTCTGACGCACCACCACCATAGTGGTAAACCTCGCGGCAAGGGCAAGGTAACCGCTTGGTTCCAATCGTCAGAGGCCCTACGGGCCAGTCAGTTATTGTGCGTTGAGCGGTTCGACCGGTCTTGTGGCCGGTCACGCCGAACCTTTGTACTTCTCAGAAGCACGCCACGTGCCAAAATCGCCGGATGAGTCAGTTTGGACGGGCACTGTCATCGCATTAACTCATTTGCAACGGCAATGTTTACAACATTATTTTCGCCACGGACCGAGGACAATGCCCAATCTGGACCGACCGCCGGCAAAAGCCGTGTACCAATCCGCTACAATAGGGGCACAAATCGCATCACCGCCCGCGGCAGATGAAAAACCAATTTGGCCCGTGCTGCGTAGCTGTCAATTTGGGAAGCCTTCGCTATACTGGGCGACAGCAGACGCCACGGTCCCACCGCACCCCCTATCGCGGCTGTAATCCAGTAACCGATCGAGGACCGTCTCACTTGCCCGAGAACCCCGCCACGATTGGCCCCTACCGGTGTGGGCGGGGGCAACCTCTGCTGGTTATTGCCGGCCCCTGCGTGATCGAAGACGAGGCGGTCGTGCTCGGCATCGCCCGGCGGCTGAAGCAGATCGTTGCGAAACTGCCGATGCAGTTGATCTTCAAGGCCTCGTTCGACAAGGCCAACCGTACCAGCCTGGATTCCTTCCGCGGACCGGGGCTTGAGGCGGGAATGGCGATCCTGCGACAAGGTCGCCGAAGCCACCGGCTTGCCGATCACGACCGACATCCATGAGCCACAGCAAGCCGCGGCCGCGGCCGAAGTCTGCCAATTGTTGCAAATTCCGGCCTTTCTCGCCCGGCAGACGAACCTGCTGGTGGCCGCGGCGCGAACCGGCCGGGCGGTGAACGTCAAGAAAGGGCAGTTTCTCGCGCCGGGGGACATGCAGCACGTGGTGGCGAAACTCTCCGCCGCAGGCTGCCGCAACATCCTGCTCTGCGAGCGAGGGACGTTTTTCGGCTACGGCCGGCTGGTCAACGACATGCAATCCATCCCCCAGATGCAAGCCCTGGGCGTGCCGGTGGTCTTCGATGCCACGCATAGCGTCCAGGAGCCGGGCGGACGGGGAACGACCAGCGGCGGAAATCGGGCGATGGTCGAGCCGCTGGCCCGGGCGGCGACGGCCATCGGCGCCGACGGCCTGTTCTTCGAGACCCATCCGGATCCCGACCACGCGCTGAGCGACGGTCCCAACATGGTTCCCCTGGAGCAGTTCGAGGGCCTTCTGACGCGTCTGCTGGCGATTCGGCAGACGGTGGAGAAATTCGGGTGAGTTCGAACCGCCATCCACGGGGAGTTCGAGACGGGTGCGCCGCGGCAGCGCGCGGCGACCGTCGCGGCGACTGGCCCTCAGCCTGGCGCTACTGCCGGGCTGTTCCGGCAAGGTTTCGCGGCGAGACTCCGCTCGGCCGGACCTTGCCGACGCGCCGCAGTCGGCCCAGTCCCGCGAGGAGATTGTTCAACGGAGCCATCGACAATCTCAACCGCCTCGAGGAATTCGATCCGTCGGCGATGCTGCAGCAGATCATCGATCGGCTCAATCGCTGGCTGCAAACGCAAGACTTCTCGCCCGACTGGAAGCCCGACCCCATGATCGAAATGCTGCCGGAGCCGTTGCTGACGATGCCGGCGGTGAAGAATTTAGGCCGGCTGTCGTTTGGGCCGGAAGACGGAGTGGCGCTGCAGGAGGCGATTTGGACCCGCGATATTTCCCGCTGGGCCGGCGGGAAAAAACAGGATCCGTTGAGCCGGGCCCGGCTGTTGTTCGATTGGACGGTCCGCAATATTCAACTGGAGCCGGCGGGAACGCATGTGCCGCAGACCGCGGCCGAAGCGCTGCTGTTCGGACAAGGCAGCGCCATGGAGCGGGCGTGGATCTTCATTCTCCTGGCGCGGCAACAGGGGTTGGAGGCGGCCGTGCTGGCCGTCAGGGAAGGGAAAGATAAAGAAGCGAGAGCAGGGACGGACGCGAGGCCGAGAAACGCGCCGAGAAGGGCAGCGACCTGCGCATCTGGGCGGTCGCCGTCCGCATCGGGCAGGAGCTCTACCTGTTCGATCCGCAACGCGGCCTGCCCATCCCCGCGCCCGGCGGAATCAAGATCGCCGAGAACGGCCAACTGGAGATCTTCCCGGCGACGCTTTCGCAAGCGGCCGACAATGCCCAGGTGTTGCGGCAAATGGACGTCGACGCGGCGCGGACCTACCCGGTGAAAACGGCGCAAGTGAAGCAGGTGGTGGCGCTGATCGAGGCCTCGCCCACCTATCTCTCGCGGCGCATGCAAGTGATCGAGTCGCGGCTGGCGGGCAAGCAGCGGGCGGTGTTGAGCACGTCGCCCTCGGCCCAGGCCGATCGGTGGCGCTCCTGCGCCCACGTGGGCGAAGTGCGTCTGTGGAAGTTGCCCTACGAAATCGCCTTGTCGGAAACCCATTTGAACGCCGACGAAATCCGGCAGCGGATGCTGCTGATCCTGCCGTTCCAGGCCGGCGGTTCGGGCGAGTTGGGGAAAGCCCGGTTGCTGCACTTCAAGGGCGTGCTTTCGGGCGACGACGGCGCAACGCGCTATTATCAGAGCGCGCGGCCGTCGAACGTGGAAATCTGCCTCCGCCAAGCTAAAACCCCTGGACCAGGAAATCTACTTCCGCGCCAAGCAAAACGCCAGCTATTGGCTGGGGCTGGTTTCTTTCGAGCGGGGCAAATACGCGGAGGCGATCGACTATTTCGCCACGCGGACCTTGCGGGCCTGGCCCGACGGTCCGTGGACGCCCGGCGCCAACTACAACCTGGGGCGGGCGTACGAGGCCAACGGTCAGAGCGGCCGGGCGATCGCCCAGTATCGGCAGGAAAACACCTCGGCCGACGACGGCGAGCTACTGCGGGCGCCGCCTTGGCTGGAAAAGCAGCCGCGGGGGCGTTACGCGCCGTGCGCGGTTGCCACTTGGCCCGGCATGCCCGCCCGGCTTGCGTGCTTCTTGGCATTCAACCGCAGATCGATGAACTCGCGCGATCGCCGACTCGACCTTCAACTGCTTGCCCAGCATTTCGGTGCCCTTCAAGCTCGTATTGACCTTTACGAAGAAGTAGTCCTGGTCCTGGGGCTTGGCGGGGGTGGGGTGATTTTGCGCAAAGATCTTGTCGAGCCGCTTGGCCCCGCTGTCCCCCTTGGAGTTGCTGACGATCATCAGGATCGAGAGGCCGCTGCGGACCGGCGGGAGTCGCCATGGCCTGCTTTGCGGAAAGGCTCTTGAAGTTCATGTCGGGCGAGATCAGCACCAGGGCCTTGACGTGTTGGCCTTGCTTTTTGCCGCCCAACGGGGGCCAGTGCCAATCCCAGCGCGGCATAGTTCAGCGCCACGACCGCTCCCATCTCCGCGCCCACCACGCAGAGCTTGTCGATGTTGACGTTCTTTTTCGACTGCAAGAAGATCCGGCAGGCCTCGACGTCGTATTGGAACATGTTCTGCAATTGATCTTTCCCCGCGGCTTGAAGGACGGTGAGCTGGCCGCCGTTCTGGAACTTGGTGCTGCCGCCGTGGCCGCGCAGATCGGGCACCATTACCGCGTATCCCTGCTCCTGGAGCAGCGGAATCAGGCGCACTGTAATCGGCGCTGCTGCCCTTGTACATGTGCAGCAGAATCACCGGAATCGCGTCCTCTTCAAAGAGCGCTGGGGTAGTAGGTGGCCTCAGATCCATCGGCACCGGGTCGCCGGCGGTGCCGGTATCCAGCGCGACTTGCACTGGGGCCGGCAGTTTTCCCGCCGGGGCAGCGGGCGGGGCCGGCTGGGCCCACGCGGGGCGGAACCGCCGTCGCCAACAGGCACGCCCAAGCGATCCGCGGCCAAACGGCCCGCCCATAAAAGTCGATCACCCAAGGTGTTGCGCACGAAAACCGAACAGTGATTGCCGGACATCGGAGGCGTCTCCCAATGCGAGATTGCTGGGCCCAGTGGGAAGCAAGTTAATCCCCGTGGCATATACGCATGCCGGGCGTTACGCGGAGGCCATACCTTACATGCTAATCGACCGACGGTCGATGCAGCGTCAACAATCGCCCGTCACATTCCCGGGTCGTCGGCAAAGCCGTCTTCCATGGGGCGCGGATAGAAGCAGAAGCCCACTTTCTCGGCGATCACCTCGATGAATTCGCGGCGGAACTGGGCCTTCGGGCTTCTCGGCGGTGGGAACGCAGTTGTTGGCCGGCCAGATGATCTGCGGCAGCGATTTTTCGAAAACCGGCTCGTCCGGCGACTTTTCGTCCTTTCCTTATCCTTGGCCTTGGCCTTGGGGTCGGGCTTCAGGTTATAGACGTGCACCGTCAGCGAAGCCTTTCCCTGGTAGAGGGTCTGGCCGGAATACATGTCGAAATGCTCCAAATCGACGCCCACCAGCATCTCGGCGCCCACCGCTTTGCCGACTTCGGTGAAGTTCTCCCAGTTGTGCTCATCGGTCCAACGCTCGACTTTTCGCATCGACGACCAGCTTGATCTTGCTGCCGTTTTCTTTGAGCAAGCGTGGCGATCGCGCGGGCAAGATCCTTGGCGACCCGCGAGTCCTGGTATTTCAGATCGGTCAGCGATCGGCAGACCACCGCCACTTGCTTGCCTTTGAGGCCGGGAAATTCCGGATCGGTGTCGGTGCCTTTGATCATGATCGCCAGGGTCGGTATCAGCTGCCGAGCAGCCCACGGCCGGCAACATCGCGGCGGCCACGGCCAGGCCGGCCCAGAAATACCTCCAACGTAAACCGAGGCAGGTCATTGTTTGGCTCGCAGAAAAGGGAGGGAAGGATGGACGGCGAACGCTGAACGGAAAGGACTTTGATCCTGTTTCGTCGACCGCAACTGCCTACTACGCGCTGCCGAGTGCCAGACGAATCACCCAATCGACGAGCGTGACGGCGGCGACCCCGGCCAGCAGCCAGGCGAGCAGGGTTGCATTGGGCACCACGGCCCAACCATCGTCCCCAAAGCCCGCTAGCCAACAACCAGATCGCAGCCACCGCGGTGATCACGCCCAAGCAGCGTTCCGCCCACGTTGGCGGCCGCCGCTTGGACGATCTTCCCGCGGACGAGGTACGCCCATGAGGTCGTCATGCCACAGCTCGGGCAGCGCCGGCCGAAAAGCACCCGAAAAGTGCAGGGCGGCAATCCCAGTTGCTGGTGCGTGCCAAAGCCGCGGCCGTCCGGGTCGGAGCATCGCCGCGACGCCCAGCGGGGCCAGCAGCCCCAGCGCCAACAGCAACACTCCCAACCGTTTACGGCCGGAAAGGACGAACCGCTTGGACTCACTCGTTTCCGACGCGTTCACCGATGGAACTCTTGGAAAATGACGCGGCAGAATAGCCATAAGCCGGATTGGCCGCAAGAGGAAAAACCGCAAGGCCGCGCCCTGGATCCCGGAGCAGCAGGCTATTCCAAACGGAACGATCGGCGCGCGTCCGCCTTGGCGGTCGACTCGTTGGGCGTGGTGATCTGCTCGATCATCCAGCGATTGACGTCCAGCAGCATCTGCGGGGCCAGCTCGTGGCCGCAGGGGTACTGCCGCAGCGTCACCGAGATCCCGGCCGAGTGCAACAGCCGCAGATCGTCGCAGACCTGGTTTTGCGGATACTCCGGGCTGTCGCGGCCCACGGCCAGGAACACCGGCAAGCGGCGGATCGCCGCCAGGTTGGCCAGCAAGTGTGCCGCCCATCGGCAACGGGCCGCACAACGACAGCACGCCGGCAAAGCGATCGGGATGGCTCATCGCCAGCCGCAAGGCCATGGAGCCGCCGCAATCGAACCCGGCCAGGAATACGCGTTGCGGGCTGACGTGCAGCTTTCGGCCGGCGATTTCGATGCCGTCGAAGACTCGCTGCTCCGCCTGCTGGATGTGATCGTCGGTCTGTTGCCAGCCAAAGCCGCTGCGTCCCTCCTCGGCCGCGGCGACTTCCAGGCCCCGCGGGGCCACTGCCACGTAGTTCTGCATGCTCACCAGGGGCATGATCCGCAGGATGTGCCGTTCGTCGCCGTGCAATCCGTGCAGCCAGACCAGCAGCGGATACGCATAGCCGGGCTCGTAGTGCAGCGGAGCGAACAGGCTATGGACCGTATCGCCGGCGGCCGTTTCCATTCGGCCTGCTTCAACTTGGAACTGGGGCGGAACTGGCACCGAAGGGGCCAGCTCCTTGGATCGACGCGTGCGGTTCATACGCAATCCGTTGATGAAGGACGAGGAAGGCGTCGCCGGACTCGGAAGGACCGGGCCAGCATTTTGGACTCTACTCCATCGGCTGTGGGCCTGTCAATTGCAGCATCGGTCGGGCTGCGGGAAACTAGGGGCTTTAAGTGGCCTGCGCGAGCCGGGCCATCGTGGCAACCAATCCCTTCACCGACTCGACGCTCTTGTCGGAGCGCCGCTTGGTCTTCTGCGGTGAGTTGGAGTTGGATGATTTTCTCCACGCCGCCGGCACCGAGAATCACCGGCACGCCCACGTAATACCCGCCCACGCCGTATTCTTGGTCGCAATAGGCGGCCACGGGAATCAGCCGTTTCTTGTCGCGGACGATGGCCTCGACCATCTGGGTGGTGGCCGCCGCGGGGGCATAGTAGGCGCTGCCGGTCTTGAGCAGGCCCACGATTTCCGCCCCGCCGTCGCGGGTTCGCTGCACGATTTGGGCCAACCGCTCGGCGGGGATCAATTGCCTGACCGGGAATCCCGCCCACCGCGGTGCAATCCGGCAGCGGCACCATGGTGTCGCCGTGCCCGCCCAGCAGCATCGCGGACACGTCTTCCACGCTCACGCCCAATTCCATGGCGATGAAGGTGCGGAAGCGGGCCGTATCCAGAACGCCGGCCTGGCCCATCACCCGCTGGTGCGGGAAGCCGGTGACTTGCCACACCCGCTGCACCATCGCGTCCAAGGGATTGCTCACCACGATCACGATCGCGTCGGGGCTGGTGCGGCGGATCTCCTGGGCCACCGATCCCACGATCTTGGCGTTGATCGCCAAGAGGTCGTCGCGGCTCATGCCCGGCTTCCGCGGCATGCCGGCGGTGATCACCACCACGTCGCTGCCGGCCGTATCGTCGTAGCTGGTGGTGCCGACGATTTTGGCGTCGAAGCCCACGATCGGCGAGGCTTCCATCAGGTCCAGGGCTTTACCCTTGGGCATTCCCTCGGTCTGCGGGATGTCCAGCAGGACGATATCGCCCAATTCGGCGGCGGCACACCAATGGGCGGTGGTGGCGCCGACGTTGCCGGCTCCCACGATGGTGATCTTGGCACGTTGCATTTCCACTGTTCTCCTGGAATTCAGCCCTGGCGGGACACGAGGATGCTCAAACGCGAAGCGTTCGATTGTGCCAGTATTCTATCCGGCAGACAAGAGGCGGAGGCGTTCAGCGGCGGATTACGCGCAGGTCGGAGGAAGCGGGGCGTGGGCCCAGACCAAAGCCGCTCCCCCCAGCTCGGTTTTCTCGTCGGCCGGCCGCGACGTTCGCCATCGCCCTCAGAGCGGTCGAGTGGCTACCACGTCGCTGCAAAGGATCTGCCACTTGACGTTGATATAGGCCGTGGCTTCCCAGGTGACCAGGATCCTGCGGCCCATCTCGTCTTTGCCCACGTAATGGCCGCAGATCAGCAAGTGGCGATCGACTTGCTTTTCGATCTTGTCCGGTCTGGCCGGGAATTCGGCATCCGCCGCCGACGGGTAGGCATTTTGCACGTACCGGCAGGCCAACCGGATAGGCTTCCTCCGGATGCTGCCAGCAACGCAGTTCGGCCTTCTTCTTCGTTTCGCTCTCGTCGACCTTCCGCTGGATCGAATTCCGCACTTCCTGGGCCACCCGCTCCGACTCGGCCTTCCCCTTTTCATCGGGAGGTTTGTCACAGCCCGCAACGATTCCCAGAAAAAGTCCGAAAAGAACGATGCTTCTCACTCCGACGCCCCTCCGCGATCGAGCTTTGCCATGCGCCTGGCCGCCAACAACTCGGACAACCCAATTTTCATTATAACTCGGAACCTAACGGTCCGCAGAGAGTGGAAAACGCAGGAGTCGCTTTTTGTTTGAGCGGCAGGCACACCCGCCGGTCTCCTTGCGGCAACGGCCGCTAATGCCTCCGGCATAACAGGACGTTGTCGGCGTGAACCTGGTATAGCGATGCGTGCTCGGCCTCCGAGCTTCCCATCCTTCCTCGCGGCGCAGACGGATTCTTGTGTCCGCGGGCAAAAGCAGATAGTCTGTACTAATGAGGATCTTCCACCGAGGGTCGGTCGAAGTGTCACCTCCGTGGCCGAGAGCCGATCGCCGACGGCTGGATCGAACGAGGAACCTGCTGGATGCAACCCGTTGTCTTGCGCATGGCGTTGCTTGGGGCAACTGTTCTGGGGTGTATGGACCACCATATTGTGGGGCCGCCGAACCTTGCCGGGAGTTTCTCGATGGGCTCCGGCGGCACGGCCTGAACGAGTTGGCGATCGATTATCTCGATCAGATGCGAACCCGTCGGCCGTCCCGGCTGGTTTCAAGGAGACGATCGACTACGAAAAGGGGACCCTGCTGCTGGCCGGCCTGGACGCTGCGGTCGATCGCGCGGAGCGGCTGGCCGAGGCGGAAACATGTCTGGCCGCCTTTGTCGGGCAACACCCGGGTCATACTTTGGCCATGATGGCCAGGGCCCAACTGGGCTGGGTGAAGACCGAACGTGGGCGTCTCCAGGCACAACGGGCCATGGATCCGCGCCGCACTCCCCCACAACGGGCCATCGGCCTTCAAGAGGCTCGAGCGCTGTATGCCGAGGCGTTGCGGGCGTTGGCGGTCGCCGAACAGCAGTTCGACGAGTTGCAGAAGCAACTCGCTCAACTCGTGGCCCATGGCCGAATCCAGGAGCTGGACCGGCGCGACGCGGCGCGACGCGAACTGTTGGAAATTCGACTGACCGAGGCCGCGTTGGCCTACGAGACGGCCGAAACCTATGCCGCCGGGAGTCGGCAGCGGCGGGAAGGGTTGGCTGCGGCCGCCGCCAAGTATCGCCAGTTATACGAACGTTATCAGCCGCTGCTGGCCGGCTTCTACGCCCGGCTGGGCGAGGCCCGTTGCGCCGAGGAGTTGGGCGACGCGAAGCAGGCGCTGGCCGCGTTGGACGAGGTATTCGAGCAGCCGGATGATCCGGAATCATTCCGCCTGATGAAAAACAAGGCCCTGGCAGTCGCCCTGGAGACCTGCGTGCTCCCCGCGGTACAAGACTGGAAGCAGGCCGCGGCCAAGGGGCGGCGATGGCTTGCGTCGGCCCGGCCCGCCGAACGGTCGAGCGGGGAAGGATTGGCCATTCAATATTTGACTGCCCGGGCGGTGCTGGAAACGGCCCGCACATGCACTGCCGAGGCTCCGGCTCGAGCGGCGGCCTTGGCCGAGAGCCGAGCGTTGCTCGCGGCGGTAGTGCGAGTGCCCGGCGTGTATCAGCAGCCGGCGCGGGTCTTGCTCTTGGACCCGCTGTTGGGTAGAAATTCGACAAGCCCGTGAAAGGCGCGACGGAAAAAACAAAGGAGATCCCCATGAAAATGCGTTGCCTTGTTTCGGCCATCCTGTTGCCGGCGGTTGCGGCGGCGATCGGCCAGGCCAGCGATTCGGTGAAGACCATCGACGGCAAGATACATACCGGCGAGATTACGCAGATCACCCCGGTGAAGGTGGTCATCGAACGCGGCGGGGCTGCCGAAGAGCTGCCTTCGATCGAGATTCAAGTGGTCAATTTCGAAGGCGAGCCGGGCGCGATGAAGACGGTCCGCAACTACGTGGCTGAAGGAAAGATGGAAGAAGCGGGGGTGGTTCTGGACAAGGTGGAATTCAAGAACCGCCCCCCGCAAGGAAGTCCAGCAGGATTACGATTATTACCGCGCGTATCTTGCCGCCAAGCTGGCGTCGACCGCCGAGGCGAGATCAAGGACGCCGGCTCGAAAATGGTGGCCTGGGTCAACGCCAACCCCACCAACTTCCACTATTACGACGCGTGCCAGATCCTCGGCGATCTGCTGTTGGCGCTGCACCGCTATGACCAGGCCTGCGTCTACTACAACAAGCTCGCCGAGAGCCCCTTCCCCGAGGTCAAGATGCGGGCCGGCGTAGCCACCGGCCGGGCGCTGCTGCTGGCCAAAAAGACGGCCGAAGCCCAGAAGGCGTTCGAGGCCGTGCTGGCCGTCCGCGCCACGGGCGATCTGGCCGACTCGCAACGGCTCATCGCCACGCTGGGCAAGGCCCGCGCGACGATCGAGATCGGGCGGGCCGGACGACGTGATCAAGACCATCGAGGAGATCATCGACAAGACCGATTCCGAAGCCAACCCCGAGGTGATGGCCACCGCCTACAACACGCTCGGCGCGGCCTACAAGAAGGCCGGCAAAACCAAGGAGGCTTTGCATGGCCTACCTGCACGTGGACTTGATTGAGCGGTATGCGAAATACGCCGATGCCCACGCCGAGGCCTTGGCCAACCTGGTCGATCTGTGGACCGAGCTGCGTCAACCGGATCGCGCCAACAAGGCCCGCCGCACGCTCAACGAAAACTACAAGAATAGCCCCTGGGCCGCGGAGTGAGCGGAAGGCAGGATGACACGTCCTAAGAGCGATCCGCAGCATGCGACCCGGTGGAAAGCGGCCCTTTGGGCCGGGCTTTGCTGCCTGGGACTGTTCTGGCGCTGCGGGCGGTTGCGCCGAGCCTTGCCGCTGCGCCGGCCCGGAAAGTCCGCCAGCCCGCGGCCGCCGGCGCCGACGCCGGCAGTCCGTGCCGGGTCGTCGGCGCCGCCGGTCCCGCAGAACACGCTGCGGTGGCTCTACGATTCGCTGGGATGGTTCTACGTGTCGATCTTCCTGGGGATCTCCTTCGCGCTGGTCGCGCTGGCGGTGATGAACGCGCTGGCCTTGCGTCGCGAGAGCATCGTTCCCGCCCACCTCGTGGCCGGATTGGCCGCCCACTTGGACGACCAATGTTTCCAAGAGGCTTATCAATTGGCCAAGAACGACGATTCGTTCCTCGGCCACGTGCTCGCGGCCGGAATGGCGAAAGTCGCCGGCGGCTACGACGCGGCGATCCAGGCGATGCAGGAGGTGGGCGACGAAGGCCACCTGAAATTGCAGCACCAGGTCGGCTACCTCGCCCTGATCGCCCAGATCGGCCCGCTCGTGGGCCTGCTCTGTAGCGTCCAGGGCATGATCGAGGCCTTCGCCGCGATCGCCTCGAAGAGCGTCGCGCCCAAGCCCTGGGAGTTGGCCCAAGGCATCGGCCTGGCGCTGGTGGCAACCCTGGTGGGACTGTGGATCGCAGATCCCGGCCATCGCGCTGCACCACTGGTTCCGCTGCCGGCTAAGCCGGCTGATGCTGGAAGCCGCCACGACGGCGGAGAACCTGATGACGCGGCTGCGTGGCGGAAAATGAAGTGGGCGTACGCGGAATTCGAGATTCGCAACGCGGCGCAGGCGGAGGCCGCGCCATGACGTTTCCTCCCTCTTCCGCATTCCTCTTTCCACCTCCCCGTGTTGCGGTTCCACCGCCGCACCCGAGCCATCGCCCGGCCCGACCTGACGGCGGCGATCGGCGTGGGCTGCCTGGCGATTTTCCTGTTTTTGCTCGCGCTGAGCTTCGCCGCCGCGGACCAGGACCGCTTGGCCGGCCCGCCTGACGGTCGTGCCGGCCATTCGCTGCGGATCACGTCCGCCGGCCAGGTGCTTCTGGGCGGCGAGACGATCGAGATGGCCAGCTTGCCGGCCGCCCTGGCGCGGCACAATCCGGCGATTCGCGGCAACCGGCCGGAGCGCGCCACGCTGATCCTCTGCGCCGATGGCGGCGCTGCGGCGGGCGTCGTTCGCCGAGTGATCAAGATCTGCCAGGACGCCGGTTTCCAGCGCTTCCTTCTTCGCGACGCGGCCAGTGGCCAGGGACCGCGGTGAACCGATGCGATTCCGGCAGCACGTCGAGCCCGAGAGAATTCCCGCCAGCCTGATACCGATGCTGGGCGTGGCGATGCTGCTCTGGATCGCCTGCTTGTTCAGCCTTCGCGGCACGGGGCCCGGCAGCCGATCTCCAGCCCCAGTCGCAACTCACGCCGGCCGCCGAGCAGGCCGGCCAAGGCCGCAGTTTGCCGCATTCACGTCCGACTCCGCGCGAGCGGCGACGGCCGGCTCGCGGGAATCGTCGTCGAGCGAGCAGCCGTTGGCCTCGTTGACCGAGTTGCAGCAGCATCTGCGGCAAGCGATGGCCGGCCATCGTGAGGCCGACGCGACGGCCGCCTTCGAGGTCGAACTTGCGTTCGACGATCAACTCCAATACCAATACCTGATGGACGCCATGACGGCCATCGCCCGCTGCCCGTCGAGCGACGGCCGGGGCACGGTCAAACTGATCGACGACATCAAGTTTGCCGCGCCGTAACAGTCGGCAGGGGGCAGTCGGCAGTCGGCAGGGGGCAGGAGAGACAACGAGCTAAATGGGGCTTCGCGATTCGACGAGGCCGGCCGTTTTTCTCCCCTCTCCCCTTGTGGGAGAGGGGTTGGGGGTGAGGGGTGCTCCGAAAATCGCGAAACGCGATCGTTTCTTCCCCTTCACCCTAACCCTCTCCCGCCTGGGAAGCGGGAATCGGTCTTCAAGCATCGCTGACTTTTCCTCCTGGAATCACGAAACCCCATTTAGGGCCAAACGCGGTCGCCGGCGAGTCTCCCCTTCTCCCCCTCTCCTTGTCTGCCCACTGCCTACCGCCGACTGCCCACTCATCCTACGCCCGGGGATGAAACCGCTTGTGTACCGCTTGCAGCCGCGAGATGTCCACGTGGGTATAGATTTGCGTGGTGGCGATACTGGCGTGGCCCAGCATCTCCTGCACCTGCCGCAGATCGGCCCCGCCGGCCAGCAGGTGCGTGGCGAAGCTGTGGCGGAGCGTGTGCGGGCTGACTTCCGGCGGTGCGCCGACGCGGGCCGCATAACGCTTCAGCAGCTCCCAAATCCGCTCCCGCCGCAGCCGCCGGCCACGATAGGAGAGCAACACCCAGTCGGCGGCCGGAGTGGCCCGCGACGCGAGGATGCCGCGCTCGTGCTCCACGTACGCGGCAAAGGCCCGGATCGCCCGGCCGCCCAGCGGCACGATGCGCTCCTTGTCGCCCTTGCCGCGGCAGATGCAGAACTTCTCTTCCAGGTGCAGGTCGCGGAGCCGCATGTCGGCCATTTCCGAGGCCCGGCAGCCGGTGGCGTAGAGCAGCTCCAACAGCGCCCGGTCGCGGCGCCAGAACGGCGTCGGCCGGTCCCGGCGCTTGGAACAGCCGGTCGACCTGCTCCGGACTGAGCACCTGGGGCACCCGCTGCCAGAGCTTTTGGCTCCCCAGCAGCTCGGCCAGGTTCTCTTGCAGCACGCCTTCCAATTGCAAGTAGCGGAAGAAGACCTTCAGCGACACGATGTGCCGGGCGATGCTCGCCGGGGCAAGCTGCCGGCCGTGCAGCCAGGCGGCGTAGTCGGCCAGATCGCGGATCGTGAGCTTGGGAACGCTTCGCGGGCCGAGCCATTGGAAGAACCGCCGCAGATCGCGGCGGTAGGCCGCCACGGTATTCTCCGACAGGTGGCATTCGCCGGCCGCGTAGGCCATGAAGGCATCCAGCCAGACGTCGGCCATGTTGCGGGCCTTGGGCGGCTGCGGACGCGACGGTTTGCGCGGTGCGTCGGACATGGCAGCTTCTTCGGCAGCGGGACGGTAAATCTTGAGAGATTCGGGGCGGAAGAGCAGAGGGGGAGAGGGCGGAGAAAAGGGAGCGGCGGAGACCGGCCGGCGACCGTTGTTTGGCGTGTCTCCCCTTCTCCTTTCTCCCCCGTCTCCCCCTCTACTTGTTTCCACCCCCTGGCCATTGTTACAATGCCGGCGATGGGCATCGTGCAACTCTCGCAACTGACGTCCGGCCAAGAGGCCGATTTCTTCGCCTTGCTCTCCGCCAAGGAGGAGTTGACCACGCGCGAAGGCAAGCCCTATTGGCGGGTCAGTTTCCGCGACGCGGCCCGCGAGATCACCATCCCCGGTGTGGGACAACTCGCCTTGGGCGGCGGAGTGCAGCAGCACTGGACGCCGGGCGTGTTCTACAAGCTCCGCGCGGCCTACCGCGAGAGCAACTACGGCCCGCAACTGGAGATCCGCCGCATCCGCGAAGTGTGTCGACGCCGACCGGGCCGACGGCTTCGACCCGATGATGTGCCTGCCGCAATCGCGGTTCGATCCCCAGCAGATGTTCGACGAGCTGCTGGAGCTGGCGCGGCAGCGGATCGCGGGCGAGCCGCTGCGGAAGTTGGTGGAAGCGATCCTCTTGGGCAATCAGCCGATGCTGCTGCGGCTGCCGGCGGCGCGGCGCAATCATCATGCCTTCGTGGCCGGCTGGCTGGAGCACACGCTCAGCGTCACCCGCACCTGCGTCTACCTGGCCGACAAGTATGCCGAATACTACTCCGGAGCTGAAGCCGCCGTTGGACAAGTCGCTGGCGGTGGCCGGGGGAATCCTCCACGACATCGGCAAGCTGCGGGAGATCGATCAGCAGCCCGGCGGCAGCATCTACACGCCCGAGGGCGAGCTGGTGGGGCATATCCTGCTGGGCCGCGACATCGTCCGCGAGGCGGCGCTGGCGACTCCGCATCGACGGCGACACGCAGTTGCGGCTGGAGCATCTGATCCTGGCCCATCAGCGGCTGCCGGAGTGGGGCTCGCCCAAGCCGCCGATGACGCCCGAGGCGCTGCTTGGTGCACTATGCGGACGACCTGGACGCGAAGTATTGCATCATGGCGGGGATTCTCCGCGACGACAAGAACCCCGGGCCGGTGACCACCGACAAGAACCTGCTGCGGCAGAAGTTCTATCGCGGGGCGGAGTGAGACGGGGAACGAATGATTATCGGCCCGGCGCGTGGTTCGCGGGTTTGGCGGGTATCGACTGGGTTTTGCTCGGATCGGCCCGCTTGGCCGGGAACGCCTGGAACGTCTTGCCATCTGGCCCGATGACAATGCGATCGGCGACGATTTGCCCACCGCGAGTGCTCAACACGACGTGCCCGTCTTTGACCGTAATGGTCAAGGAGCCGTCGGGATGCATCCCCGCGTTGCCCGTGCTGGCAGGCGGTTGCGGGGCCGCTGGGTCCCACTATGCTTGGCGACACCGGCATGGTATACCCGCCAGCAGGCGACGAAACGTACGGTGTCGTCGGTAATGCCGGTGGCGGAGGAGGGCTCGCGGTCTTTTGCAGCACCAGCAGAGTGACGTTGGAGCCGGGCGGCGAAGCGAACTTCTCCGGCGGCCGGCCCTTGCGGTAAGCGATGCGCAGATGGCCACCCTCGAACTGATAGATGCCGTAAAACGGTTCGGCCCAGCGCAAGAACCGCTGACCGTTCTCGTTGTCGTCCGCATAAGTGATCAGGCAGGGGAAAAGCGTCAACCGCTTGGGACGCTTGGTTTCGTCCAGCACGATTCTCGCTTCGGCGAAGTCGAGGGCCAACGGATTGGTCGTGACCTTTGTCGGAGCCGGGCTACTCGGCGCGGCGCCCGGGCTACTCGACGGGACACGGGTGATCGAAATCCAATCCAGATCGACGTCGTATCGCAAAAAACGGATTTGATCCGGCGGCGTCGGCTTCCCGTTCCGGATATGTTCCAGGATCCTCCACATATCCAGTTGCTCGAAGGCCCGTTCATCTTCCGAAGGACGGTGGCGCGCGAGCACGAACAGGATATCGCCCGACTCGGGCTGGACCTGAAAGCTCTTGGGGCGGTTGCCGTGCTCGGAGGGCACCGCGCGAAGGCAAATCTTCAAATTATCCCCGTCGATTTGGTAAATGCCTAAACCTGTCAGGTTGCCGACGGAGTTTTTCAATGCAGGACGGTAAGTGCGAAAGTCCATCGTCTTGGGCGAGTCGTGCACGTTGCGCCGCCAGCACAAGAGCACATCTGAAACGGCCCGTAGAGCCAGCGGCGCGGACAGACCCTTGCCGGGCGGCGGTTCCAGCGGCGGCCGCGACATGGGGATCAGCAAATGATCCTCGTCATCCGTGTCGCAAAACACGAGGCGGTACACGGTCGTGAGGGGCGCTCGTTCCCCGCCCGCAAATCTTGGCCCAGGCCGCGTCGCCGTCCTTCCCCTTTTCGATCCGCACCACGTTCCATTGGTCGTGCACCGGGTCGATCTCGAGAGGCACAGGTGGACGAGGCGCGGGCGGGTAGAACATGGGGTAATTGCTGCCAGTCCACGCCGGCGTGGGAGCGGCCGGGACCCGGTAATTCGTTGCACCCGGCCCGAATGGCAATGGCGGCGGGCTTGGTTGGGAAGGAAGGAATCCCATTGCCGACCGGGCGCGGAAGGCAACTCCAGCGTCATGGCGCCCCGGGCATCGAAGCGGGCCGTGCTTCCCTCGGGCACTTCGATGGTCGTGGTCTTGTTGTCCTTCTTCAGGTGGATGATAATCCCCAGCGCCACGCCGATGCCGCCGAACAGTGACAGCCCGATTGCGGCCGCCAGGATTCGTTTCCCGCCCGAGCGGCCCGCCAACGGCCGGGGCTTGTGCACGCTGTCCTCGGTCGGTACGGGCCGCGCAACTGCCGACTCATCGTGGGCCAGACCTCCCTCGGCCCGGCGCAGCAGGGCCGAAAGATCGGCGCCGCCGCACCAGGGGGCCAGCGCCGCGGCAGCTTCGGCCGGCGTGGCATACCGGTCGGCCGGCGCGTGGGCCAACAGGCGATCGAGGACGGCGGCCAGCGGCTCGGGAACGTCCGGGCGGAGCTGCCGGATCGGGGTGATGGGCTGGCTCGCCTGGCACTCCAGCTTCTCCCGGAGCCCGTGATGTTGCGGGTCGCCCAACGGGGCCCGGCCCGCGAACAACTTGTAGAGCGTGCAGCCCAGGCTATAGAGGTCGGCCCGAATGTCTACCGTGCGGGAATTTGCGACCTGCTCCGGGGCCATGTAGTCGATCGTGCCCATGGCCTGGTCGGTGACGGTCATTTCGCTGGCCGCCTTCGGCCCGCCGCCGATGGTTTCGGCGTCGGGTGTCTGGTCGAAATGGAATCGGGCCAGACCGAGATCGAGGATCTTGACCTCCCCCTGCGGGCTCAGCATGACGTTCGAGGGCTTGATGTCGCGATGCACCAGGCCATGCTCATGGACGTATTGCAGGCCGACCGCCGTCTGGCGGGCCAACTCGCACGCCTCGGGCACGCGGAGCGGACCGCTGCGGCGGAGAATCTCGCCCAGATCGAGCCCCTCGATATACTCCATCACCAGCATCGGCAGGCCGTCGATCTCGCGGCGCATCGTGGGCCCGCACGATGTGGCGATGGTCCAGCTTGCCGACGGCCTTCATTTCGCGTTCGAAGCGGGCGATGGCCCGCGGGTCCTGGGTTCGTCCGAGGGTCAAGACCTTCAACGCGGCCACGCGGTCGAGCTTCGTGTGCAGGGCTTGGTAGACGGTGCCCATGCCCCCGTGGCCAAGTTCTTCGATCAGCCGGTACTCGCCCAGTGTCTGGCCACAATAGCGACGGGCCTGGCCGGCCGTCGAGGGTTGCTTGCGTCCTTCATTGCCCCTTGCCCGGGCGACGGCCACCTGGCACTGCGGTTCTTCAAGATACGGCGTCGCCGCCGGCCCGCCGCGTAGCTGAGCCACCAGCGTGTCGTCGCTGTCGTCGACTTCAGCCAATGCCGCCGCACCGGCCGTACACGACTCCAAATGAGCCGCGACCGTCTCGGACGCATCCGCGGAAAGCCGCCCCAGCACATAGGCCGAAAGTTCTTCACGGCTGGGACATGTGACGGTGGACATACTTCCGCTCCTTGGATCCGTGGTGATCATTGCCGTTGTCGGCATCCGGGAAGACGTTTTCCCTACGAGGTCTAACAAACGGGTTTGACACGACTTTTCCAAGATTATCGTAAACGGCGACGTGACAACGCTTTCCGACGATCGCTGGGGCCTTCACTCGCTGAGCCCGTCGAGCTCCTCGCGCAGTCGGCGGAGGACCCGCGATTTGGCTTTGTAGACCGCCTGAATCGTCATTCCCAAAGAGCGGCAACTTCGGCCGGTGGCTGTCCGTCGATCACCGTTCGCTGAAAAGCATCCCAGGTTCGGTTTTCGAACTCGGCCCGCACCTGCTCCAAGCCCGCCGGCAGGACGAAGCCGTTGTGCTTCTTCCAGGTGGCTGACCGTCGACGGGTCGGGCAGATCGGGGACTTGCTGGAGCCTCTCCTGGGCGTCGGTGCCTCCTTCTCCCTACAGCCCGACCGCTGCCGCACCGCAAATGATTCCGCACCTTGTTGTGGACGATGGTTCTCAGCCAGGCCCCGAAGCTATCGCCGGGCCGGTCGCGGCGAAAGCGGCCCACGTGCTGGGCGACCGTGATGAAAACCTCCTGGACCAGATCGGGCGCATCGTCTTGTGCAGCGCCATACTGGCGGCACCACTGGTAGACGACCGGGCCATACAGGTTACCAAGCGGTCCCAGGCCTCCGGCTGCTCGGCCTTCACCCGATCGAGCAAGCTCGACGAAATCGAACTCGGCTCGCCCAGCGGCGTTTCGGCTGGATTCGCCTCCGGGGGCCATGAACATCGCGCATCCTGGTGCGGGTTGCAGCATGTGAGAACTCCCCGGATTGTAATTCGCCCCAGGCAAGCAGCCAAGCAGGGCCGCGCCTAATGGCTCTCGGATGTGGTTTCCCGAGATGCGGTTATCGTGAGCGAGCCTCCCCGGGGCGGGCCGTTTGTTGTCGGTTCTGCTCGCCGGCGTCCACTGGGCGGCGGCCCGGCGGGTGGAATCCCCAATGCCACGGCAGAAACAGTAGCCGCTGTCCCCGGCCGTTTCAGATCAGCCACTTCGTTCGGTATTCGGTGCGAACGAACCTGGCGGCCTCGGGGGCGTTGCTGGCCTGCATCTTCTCGCCGTCCCAATCGAGGCTCTTGCCGGTGCGGATCGCAACGACGCCCGCCAGGCCGATCTCCGTAAGCTTGCCGCCGATGTCGAAGTCGGAGAACGTCTTGCCCTGGCCGCGGCAGGCGTCGATCCATTCCTGATCGTGCCCCCTCGAGCGCGGAAGGCTCTGCGGGAATGTCCTTCGTGGCGGGGTGGTGCAGAACGTCCTTCAGGCGCGGCTCGCCTGCCAAGCGGATCAGGCCGTCTGTGTTCCAGTGGCTGGTGTAGATGCAGCCTTTCTCGCCGACGATCATGATGCCCGCCGGGCACCTTGTCCTTGTAAACGTCCACGAGCGGCTGGATCACCGCGGCCGGCGGTCGTGCCGTCGCCTTGCCAGTAGAGAGTCAGCGGCACAAGGTTGCCGCGGGCGGGGAAATGGAATTCCAGCGCGGGCTTGCCGGCCAGTCTGCTTGCCGTCCTTCATGTTGAGCGACGAGCCGCTCAGGGTAGCCCAGGTCCAGCGCCCGCATCGGCAGGTTGATGGCGTGGCAGCAGAAGTCGGCGAGGCCGCCGTTGCCGAAGTCGAACCACCCGCGCCAGCGGAAGGGATGATAGACGTCTTTCTTGAAGGGGCGCATGGCCGACGGCCCGACCCACAGGTCCCAGTTGAAGCCTGACGGGACGGGATCTTCGCCCGCGGCGCTGCCTTCGTTGGCGCTGACGCCGATGCCCCAGTGGTAGATCTCGCGGATCTGGCCCAACGCGCCGGCCCGGATGATCTCGGTGCAGCGCCGCAACGAGGCGCTGGCGCTGCCTTGGTTGCCCATCTGGGTCACCACCTTGCCGCTGCGGGCCAGCTCGCGAAGTTCGCGGGCCTCGGCCACGCTGTGCGTCAGCGGCTTCTCGCAGTAGACGTGCTTGCCGATCTTCATGAACGCCTTGCACAGCGGGGCGTGCCAGTGGTCGGGCGTGGCGATCAGCACGGCATCGAAGCTCGCGGCGTTGTCGAGCAACTTGCGGTAGTCGTCGTACGCCTTGGCGTCCTTGGTCGCCTCGCCGCCCGAGCTGCAGGGCGTCGGCCCGGGCCTTTTCGATCTGCGCCGGATCCGGATCGCACAGGGCCACGAGGTTCGCGCCGCATGACAGCATGCCGCGCATGTCGCCGCGACCTTGTCCGCCGCACCCCACCAGGGCGAGATTCAGCTTGTTGTTGGCGGCCGTCGAGGCGGCCGTGGCGCCCAGCAGGACCAGCGGCTGGCCCAGCGCTGCCGCGCCCAGGGCCGCCGTGGAGGCCGCCAGAAAACCGCGCCGCGAGGAATGGATCATGCCCGAAGCATGCCGGCTGAGATATTTTCGCCTCATCGAGTCTCCTTGCCAGACCAGAGGTTCGAATCGAGGCGGAAGGACGATACGGCCGAGGATCGCCGGGCTTGGCGATTCCGGCCGTTGACAGGCCATTGCGAGCGGTGCGCCGTGCGACGACCCTTCGCCCTATCGGTCCCTATCGTACACGATCCCCGGACTCCATGCAGCATTTTCGCTTCTTCGGCCCGGCATCGACAAGGTGTTTCAAGACCGTCCAGCCGGTGCACCGATCCGCGGCGGCACTACGAATCGCCGCGCGCAAGTCGCAATCCGCGCGGGCCGACCTCCGCCACGATGCCGCCGGGAAACATCCGCTTGCGAATCGCCGAGGACGCGTCTTTCCCGTGGCGGCCAGGCCCATCTCGGCCAACTGCTCCCACTCCGCAAAACCCATCGATTGCAACGGCCAACCCTGCTGCCGCCAAACGGCGATCAACAACTCGCGGACCACGTAACGCGGCTCGGCGGTCAACTCGGACAGCTCGATGCGGACCGCTCCCGGGCCGTCTTCCTCGAACGCACCGCGCGGCCAACGCGTCCACGCGGGCGTCGACCACCGCCTGCACTTCGCCGGCCAAGGTGGCCAATCGCAGCAGGGCATCGACCACGCCCGGATTGAAGTCGGCCGCCAACCGCGGCAGCAATTCGTGGCGGATGCGATTCCGCGTGAACTGCCGGTCGGCGTTGCTCGAATCGTCGCGATAGGGCTGCTCCAGTTCTTCAAGATAGGCGAGCAGTTCGCTCCGCCGCACGCCCAAGAGCGGCCGGATGACGGTCACCGCGGGCCCCAAAGGCCGCGTGCGGCCGATGCCGCACAGCCCGGCGATGCCGCTGCCACGGATCACCCGGTGCAGCACGGTTTCCGCCTGATCGTCGGCCGTATGGGCGGTCACCACGTAGCGGGCGCCCAATCGCTCGGCCGCCTGGCGGAGAAACTCGTAACGGGCATCGCGGGCGGCCTCTTCCAGGGTCGCCCCGGCCACGTCGGCCAGCGGGGCCGCGGCGTGGCCCACCTCGCAGTGCAGGCCCAACTGCCGGCAGAGCTCGACCACGAAGGCCTCGTCGGCGGCCGATTCGGCGCCCCGCAGGCGATGGTTGAAATGCGCGACGCAGAGCCGGCCGGGACCGTCGGCGACGGATCGCCGCCAAAGCTGCGGACCAGCGCGACGCTATCCGCGCCGCCGGAGACCGCGACGAGCACGGTCAGGTCGCGCCAGGCTTCGGGCGGCCAGGCGGTGGCCAGCAGTTTTGGGAGTTTAGATTCGGGTTTTGGATTTTGCGAGTCATTCATCGTTCATCCCTGGCGAAACCGCAAGCGGCGGTCGACTCGCAATCCGTAATCCGAGATCGAAAAGCGAAATATGGAAGGTCTTTTTTTACCCCTTCCCCCCCGATTAGCCCAGATCCCTTCGGAAAACCGTCATAACCTCAGCCGGATACTGGGGTTATCTCCCCGGCAGGCCACGATTGTTGGTTGCAGATTACTACGCGTCTGTTAAGATGGGAGTGTCAAAATCGAAAATTTCACGGTGAATTTGCCCTTGACTACCCTCTAGGGGGGTGTTCAAGAAGAATTCAGCGCGAGATTCCTAAGACGTCTGTTTTTGTTGGCAGTAAGCACGACGTTCGCGTTCGTACTGGGTCGATTCCCTGTGCATCCGCTGGTCTTGATGCTGAGCTTGGTCGCTCGGTTGCTCGGTAGCTGGGTTTGCCGGCCGCCGGCGGGCTGCGGCCGATCCCGTTCGCGCGGGGGCTCGGTGCGCGATCCGGGCGGATGCGTCGAACGTCGGCCCCTTCGGTCCGTCCCTGGTGATGAAAGAATTCCTTGGTCCACCCGGCGCCCGCACTCCCGCTGACGATCGCAGCGATCGGTCCGTGCGGCGGGATCTTGAGCGCCGGGTGTCGTTGGGGAACATCGCCCAGTTCGCGCCACTGCCGGCTTTGCTGCGATTTCGGACGGTCGGAACTCTCGTATTCCCGGGCGGGCTGATTTTCTTCCGCGGCGTGCTCCCCTGTTGGCGGCTTGATCCGAGTGTGCAGCGTCTCCTCGCCGGGGGATGCGGATGGCCGTCTGCTGTCTCGGGGCGTTTAGGGCGATGCACCGGCTGACAACCAGGAAGGAATATCAGCCGTGGTAAACTTGTGGTTGCGGTGATGATCACCGCCATTCTGGCCTCGGTGCTGGCCCTGCTCTTGAAGGCTTCCTCGATCATTCTGCGGCGTCGCGACGCCGAATCGGAAGCGCGGGAAATCGTCCGCAAGGCCACCCAAGACATGGAGAACCGCCGCCGCGAGGCGGAACTGGAGTTGAAGGAACTGGCCCTGCAATACAAGGCCGACGGCGAACGCGATCTCCGCTCGCTGCGGGAAGAACTTGCACGAACGCGACCGCCTGCTCGACAAGCGTCAGGACGCCCTGGAACAGCAGGCCGAGCAGATCCGCAAGCAGGAGAAGATGGTCGAGGGCACGCAGCACAAGCTCACCGAAAAGATCCAGGACATCAACCGCCGCCGCGACGAGCTGAACAATCTGCTGGAAATGCAGCGGCAAACCCTGCACGAGCTGAGCGGCTTGAACAAGGAGGAGGCCACCCGGCGGCTGCTGGAAATGCTGGAAACCCAATTGCAACAGGAGACCGGCGCGGTGATCGCCCGCCACGAGCGGCAGCTTGCCGAAACCTGCGATCAGCGGACCCGCGAAGTGTTGCTGACGTCGATCCAGCGCTATGCCGCGGCCCACACCGCCGAGAGCACCACCAGCAGCGTCGACATTCCCAACGACGAAATGAAGGGGCGGATCATCGGCCGCGAAGGGCGCAACATCCGCGCCTTCGAGAAGGCCACCGGCGTGGACGTGATCATCGACGACACGCCCGGCGTGGTGATCGTCAGCGCCTTCGACAACATTCGCCGCGAAGTGGCCCGGCTGGCGCTGGGCAAGCTGATCGCCGACGGCCGCATCCATCCCAGCCGCATCGAAGAAATCGTGGCCGAAACCCAGCGCGAGCTGGAACGCCACATCCAGAAACTGGGCGAGCAGGCCTGCCAGGAAGTCGAAGTGCACGGGCTGAACGAGCGGCTGGTGAATCTGCTCGGCCGGCTCCATTTCCGCACCAGCTACAGCCAGAACGTGCTGCGGCACTCGGTCGAAGTGGCCTTTATCGCCGGCATGCTGGCCGACGAAATGGGCATGGACGGCGTGCTGGCCCGCCGCTGCGGCCTGCTGCACGACATCGGCAAAGCGGTCGACCACGAGACCGAAGGCGGTCACCCCAAGATCGGCGGCGACCTGTTGAAACGCTACGGCGAGCGGCCCGAGGTGATCCATGCCGCGATCGGGCATCACGACGACCTGCGGTTGGGCAATCCCTACACCTTGCTGGTATCGGCCGCCGACGCCTGCAGCGCCTCGCGCCCGGGGGCCCGCCGCGAAACCCTGGAACGCTACGTCAAGCGGATGGAAGAGCTGGAATCGATCGCCACCGGCTTCCCCGGCGTCGAGCAGGCCTACGCGATCCAGGCCGGCCGCGAATTGCGGGTGTTGGTCAGCTCCAAGGAAACCACCGACGACACGGCGGCCAAAGTCTGCCGCGACATCGCCAAGGCCTTCGAGGAGCGGCTCACCTATCCCGGCGAAATCAAGGTCACCGTGCTCCGCGAATCGCGGCATACGGAAATCGCCCACTGAGAAGAAGCGGGCAGTTGGCGGTCGGCAGCAGGCCGCAGGGAAAATCTTCAAAATCGCGGTAAGCGTGACCGCTGAAAGCTCGACCGCTGATCGCTCGAAGCTAGAAAGAAGGGTTTGTGCGGCTATTATTGATTGGCGACGTGGTGGGAAAACCCGGCCGGCAGATCATCATCCAGGCCTTGCCGGGACTGCGAATCCAGGAGCGGCTGGACCTGGTCGTGGTCAACGCCGAAAACGTCGCCGGCGGCTCCGGGATCACCCCGGAAATCTATTATGATCTGATCAATGCCGGGGTGGATTGCATCACGCTGGGCGATCATGCCTTCCGCCGCCGCGAGATCTTCTCGATCCTCCAATCGCCAACGCAACATCGTCCGGCCGGCCAACTATCCCCACGAAGCGCCCGGCAAGGGCTTCACCGTGGTCACCGCCCGCAATCGGGTCGCGGTGGGCGTCTTCTGCGCTGGGCCGGGTGTTCATGTCGCCGGTCGATTGCCCCTTCCAGGCGGCCGAACGGGTGCTGGCCGCCATGCCCGGCAAACGTGCGGGTGATGCTGATGGACTTCCACGCCGAGGCCACCAGCGACAAGCAACTCATGGGCCGGGTGCTGGACGGCCGGGTGACGGCCGTTCTGGGCACCCATACCCACGTGCCCACCGCCGACGAGCAGATCCTGCCCGGCGGCACGGCCTTTCAGTGCGACGTGGGCATGACCGGCCCCCACGAGAGCATCCTCGGCCGGCGGATCGATCGGGTGATGGAAACCACGCGGACCTTTCGGCCCACCCAATTCGAGGTCGCCAGCGGCGACGTGCGAATCCACGGCACGATCGTCGACGCCGACCCGGAAACGGGCCGGGCGACGGCCATCCAACGGCTGGTGGTCGATGAGGCCCGGGCCCAACAATTGGCCGCGCTGGCCGCGGCGGAACGAGGCGAGTCGGGCGGGTGACAGCGGGGGAGAAAGGCCGAAAGCGGTTGCCGGCGCGATCCCCCACCCCCCCATCTTCCCATATCGCGTTCTTCGCCTATAACTCCCATTTATTCCCGTAGACATCGATTGCGGCGATGTGGCGAGATTTTTTGGCGAGGCGGGGCACCGAAGCTGTCACGGCTGACGCAGCGAAGGATCAACGTCGCTTGGCGAAATCGCGCAGATACTTCGCTTCGCTCGGAACGACGGGGTGGGCGAGCTTGCCAAGGATTCTCGCTGGTGTGAGCGTCAAATCTGTTGGTAGAGGTTAGTTGGGGGGAGGGTTCCAGAACGAGTCCCAGCAGGCGGGTTCGCTGAGGTAGAGGCCACGGAGGTGGCACACGGCGTCGGCTCCCTCTAGTCCCCAACGCATTCCGCCCCCTTTGAGCCGATTTCCCACCACCGTCTTGCACGCGGATTCCACCGGGCCGGAGCCGATCTGCCAGCCGTTACGGACGTAGCGCGGGTAGTCCATCCGATGTTCGTGGTTGCGGAAGTATTGCACTGTGCAACGGTAGGTCTCCCGCACTTCCGCCGATGCCGAGCCGACGTCCAGGACTTCCAGTCGGGCTCGCACGGTCGGACCGCCCTCATGCTTGAGTTGGTGACACGCCTCGTCCGTCCAATGTTGCCGCGCCGCTTCGTCGCTGGGGTACATCAACTTGGCCAACTCAACCAAGTATTCCTTCGCATGCCAGAAATCCAAAATGCACTCGGCCTTGGGAAAGTAGGTGCGGAAGAAATCCTCCAGCCCAACGCCACCGTCGGAGATGGCAATCTGCTGCTGGGCCATCGTCCATCCGACTTCAAGGGCCTCGCGATGCAGTTGGCGGCCAAGCGTCTGGAAGTCGTAAAAACCCGATAAATACCGTACTTGCCGGGGTGGCGGTCGTGTCGAGTCGTGCTCACTACGGGCGTTATAAACCATCGCCACGTAGGCCATCTTTCCGTCGACTCGCGTACCGCCAGGCCCTTGCTGACGCACGCCGGTGGCATCCAGGCTCACGTACGCACAACCTTGTCCGCAGGCGTCTCGTTGCCAGGTCCACGGCTGCATCGGTCCCAACGATTGCCCCGCCTCCAAGCGTTCCGCCACACGCTTGCCCGCAGCTTCTGTGGTCCGCTCGATCGTCGATTCGCTCAGATGCAGGCCACTCATCTTCTGCAACACGCGTTCGGCGCCGTCGGCGAAACTTCCCAACACACCGGCCAGGGCGGAAAGCTCCTCCGCGGCTGGCGTCAACGTGCCCGGCTTGAGTTGCAACACACGTTCCCAGGGCTTGTGACCGCCATGGCAATGCCGGCAATAGTAGTAAGCCGCGGAAACGGTGATGGGCCCCGCCAAACTCACGACGGTGCGGGTCCGCCACCCTAGGAAACGCGCGTCCTGGCCGCAGTCGGGACAGACGATACTGCTCCCCTGGTACCCCTTTTTTTACGGTCGTTTACCGTCGCCTCCAACGCTCGGGCCCCCATCCGCAGGGCCTTCTCGCGCAAGGCGAACTCGGCTGCTCCAAATAACTGGTCGTCGCGTCGGGTGACCATGAACTGGGCAAGCTGCCAAATCTCTCGATCCATCGCCTTGAGGATAACATCGTGCATCCGTTGCACTTCCGCGTTCTCTTCCGGCGTTATGCCATCCATCGTCCGGGAGCCATCCATAGCGTTCCCTCCTCGTTTTCGGCGGAAAATAGGTAAGCCTCCTCCAGAAAGCCGCTTCCTACCTGATTTTCTACCTACAATCAAGACGCTCACACTTCTCGCCGCACCCGACGCAGCGCGGGATTGACAGTGCCGCGTCTTTTCGGGTACAAACCGCGCGTCATATCCTCGACCTCCACGCCGCCAGGCGCAACGACCGTTCGGTCGGAGGTCGTCGCCGCAGGCCACTGAGATTGTCCACGGTTGGTAATGACGCGAACCTTTCCTTGGAATTACGGTTCGCCGCATATCCAGCCGCGCAGAGTTCTAGAATCCTCCAACCTTACGGCCCTATGTCGCCGGAACTCCCCGAACGAACAAGACGCCGAGCCGGCAGTCGCCGGCCAGCCCGTGGTGGAAGTCGCCGGGTGGCGTATCCGCGCCTGACTGCGTGGGTCGGCCGGCCATCGCAAGGCGGCGGTCGCCGCTGCGCTGGCGGCGGTGTTTATGCTGAGCCTGCCCGTCGTAATCCGCCTGACCCTGGGCCGGCGGCCGGCGCGGGTCAAACGCGTGACTCTGGCCGGAGGTCTTTGCGGCCCTGGACAACCACGCGTATCGCGAGGCACAATCGCTTGGCCGAACGTCTCCAATCGCAAGCGGTCGTCACGCCGGAGGAGCAAGCCGGGGCGCTGTACGTCGCAAGGCGACGTGGCCGCCCACGAAGCCGATCTCCTCTGGCATGGCGAGCCGACCGATCAATACCTGGTGGCCGCGAGCTATCTTCAGGAAGCCGCTGCGGGCGGTTTCCCCAAGGGACGCGCGGCCTACGCGACGCTGCTCTACGGCAAGACCTTGTTCCGGGCGGGGAAGTTCGCGGCCTGCCGTGCGCCGCTGCGCCAGGCGCTGCCGCTGAATCCTGATCAGGCGGCCGAAATCCACCACCTGCTGGCCAGTTCCTATCTGCTGGACGCCGATCCTAAGCCGGGCGAAGCCCTGGCGGAGAATTCGGCCGCGTTGGCCCAATCCGAGTTGTCGCTGGAACTGAAGACCCAGCTGCTTTTCCAGCGGGCGGAAATCCTCGTCGCCTTGGGCCAGTATGCCCAGTGCAATGAAACGCTGCGCAAGCTCCCGCCGCATTTGCAGCAAGGCGCCGAGGCCATGCTGCTGCGGGGCCAGGCCCTGATCGCCGAGGCCCGCAAGCTCAAGGAAGATTCCGCCAGGGCGGAGAACGGCAAACGGGCGTTGGAAAAATACCAGGAGGCCATCAAGGACCTCCGCCTGGCCCAAAGCGGCGACACGGCCGCCGGCCAGATCACCCGCAAGGCCGTGTACTTGATCGGCGTCTGTTTCTTGGAGACGGGCGACCGCAGCGCCGCGGGCAACCAGTTCGACCGCGCCTTCAAGCTGTTTGCGGGAACGCCCGAGGCCGCCGCCGCCGCGCTGCAAAGGGCCGAGCTGGCGCGGCAGCAGGGGCACCACGATCAAGCCATGGTCTACTACCACCAGACGGTCGACGCGATCGGCAACGTGGAACGCTATGTCAATCCCTGGCTCCGCCTGGACGACCTCCGCGCGCGGCTGATCGCCGCCTATCAGCAATACCTGGAAGCGCAGAATTTCGGGCTTTGCCTGGAATTGGCGCGGCTGGTGCGCCCCTTGTTCCCCCGCGAACGGACCATGGAACTGACCGCCGAGAGCTACCGCGCGTGGGGCCGCTCGCTGCTGGAACAGGCCGACCGGGCCACGCTGTCCAAGTCCGACGCGATCCGCCGCGAGGGACGCGCGCAAATGCGGCAGGCGGCCAACACCTATCGGGAACTCGCGGCAGAGCATGATCTCCCAGCGCCGTTATCCCGACGAATTGTGGAACGCGGTGCAGGCGTATCTCGAAGGCCACGACTATCGCAATGCCGCCGCGACGCTCAAGGAATACCTCCGCAGCGAAACCCATCGCCGTCACGCCGAGGCGCTGGTGTCGCTGGGCGAGTGCATGCTCGCGATGGAGCAGTACGACGAGGCCGTGAAGGTCTTCAACGACTGCATCGTGTTCCATCCGCAGGATGCCGCGGCCTTTCGCGCCCGCTTGCTGGCCAGCCGCGCCGACGCCGAAAAGGGCGACCTGAAACAGGCCGAGGCGCTGCTGCGGGAGAACCTCCAAGGCGAGCTGCTCACGCCCGAGAGCACGGAATGGCGGGAATCGCTGTTCGACCTGGGCCGGCTGCTGTACAACGCGCACCGCTACGAGGAAGCCATCGCCCGGCTGGAAGAGGCGGTGGCCCGTTATCCCGATTCACCGCGGGTCCTGGAAAGCCAATACCTGACCGCCGACAGCTTCCGGCAAGATCGCCTTGGCCATTGAAGCAAGCCTCAGCCAGATCCTGGTGGAAAACACCCGCACCGCCCGCTCCAAGCAAATTCGCCAATCGCAGGCATATGGCGCTGGAACGTTTCGAGAAGATCCAGGCGGCGCTCAGCCAACGGCAAGAGGTCAGCGAGCTGACGGCGATGGAAAAGGTGATCCTGCGGAACAGCCAGTTTGCGGCGGGCGGACTGCTGTTCGACTTGGGCCGCTATGAAGAGTCGATCCGGGCCTTCACCACGGCCGCCAACCGCGCCCGCAACACGCCCGAAGCCCTGGAAGCCTATGCCCAGATTGCCAGCGCCTACCGCCGGCTGGGCAAGCCGGTGGAAGCGCGGCTGATCATCGAGCAGGCCAAGGCCATGCTGAACCACGTGAAAAACGAGAGCAGCTTCACCCAAAACACCAATTACAACCGCAAGGAATGGGCCGAACGTCTGGGTCGGCTCGGCGCCATGTAAATGCCGCGCCATGATCGAACCGCGGATCTTCGTCCGCAGCCAATGCCTAATCGCGACATCCCTAATCCCTATCTACTGCCCCCGGCCCATGCCCATGGACACCGATATCCTCGCCGGCCTGATTCATCGCAAGCACCAGTTTCTGGTCCAGCTTCACGGCTTGGGGCGGCGGCAGCTCCATTTCGTGGAGATGGGCGATATTACCTCCCTGCTGGACGTGCTGGCCGTCAAACAAGGCACTCCTCAACGAATTGCAACGCATCGAGATCGCGCTGGGTCCGTTCCGGGGCCAAAAACCGGAAGAACGCCGCTGGCGAACAGCCGCCGACCGCAATCGGGTCGCCGCGGAGCTCGATGCCTGCGAACGCGTGCTGGCGGAAATCGTCGCACAGGAAAAACAGAGCGAAGAGGCCCTCATACGGCGCCGCGATTCGGCGGCCGTGCAACTCCAGGAAGTCAGCCTGGCCAGCCGGGCCCGCGGCGCGTACACCCGGGAACCGTCGCTCCCGCATCGTCAAATTGATCTGCTTTCCGACGTTTAACCGCCCCCGGACCGCGGATATGCATCCGCGGCTAAACCCTAACCCCTAATCCAACCCCTTTCCTCGCCATGAACGACCGCAACCTGTGGTGTGACGACCTTGCCCGACGCCAGCGCCAGCCTGGAAACCGTGCTGGGCGCCTGGCACGCCGCCACGCTGCGGCTGGAGCAAACGCACCAGGCGCTGCGCGAGGAGGTGCACCGTCTGACCGACGAGCTGGAGGCCAAGAATCGCGAACTGGCCCGCAAGGATCGCCTGGCCGACCTGGGGCGGATGGCCGCGCACGTGGCCCACGAAGTGCGCAACAACCTGGTGCCGGTCACGCTCTACCTGAGCCTGCTGCGGCGGCGGATCGCCGCCGGACCAGGAGAGCCTGGCCGTGCTGGACAAGATCGAGCTGGGCTTCACCGCGCTGGACGCCACGGTCAACGACCTGCTGCAATTCACCTCCGACCGCGATCCGCAGTTGCAGACCTTTCTGCTGCGGCGGACTGGTCGACGAGATCTTCGTCTCGCTGGCCCCGCAACTGGCCGCCCAAGCCATCGAGCCGCTGCAACGCACGTGCCCCAGCGGCAGCAAATCACCGCCGACCGCCACATGCTCCGCCGCGCCTTGTTGAACCTGATCCTCAACGCCCTGGACGCCATGCCCCAGGGCGGCGCGATCGCCGTCGACGCCGTCGACCGGCCCGCAAGGCATCGAAGTCCGCGTGGCCGACCGCGGCACGGGGCTTTCCGCCGACACGCTGCAGCGGGCCTTCGAGCCGTTCTTCACCACCAAGTCGGGCGGCACGGGGCTGGGCTTGGCGATCGTCTACCGCGTGGCCGAAGCCCATGGCGGCAGCGTCGCGGCCGTCAACCGCCCCGAAGGGGGCGCCGCGTTCACCATCCACATTCCCGCAACCGGCCCTGGAGGCCGCCGCATGAACAGCAAAATCCCGCAACCGGCCTTGGAGGCCGCCGCATGAACAGCAAATCCTCGCACAAACCGCGACTCTCGGCCGGCCGCGTGCTGGTGGTCGACGACCACCTCCAGGCCCGCGAGTCGATGGCCGACGTGCTCCGCCAGTCGGGCCATCGGTCGACTGTTGCTCCAGCGCCATCGAAGCCCTGCAGATCCTGCAACGCAAAGCTACGATTGCATCGTCACCGACCTGAAAATGCCGGGCATGAACGGCGTGGAGTTCATCATCGAGATCCACGCAGCGGCGCTACGCCGCGCAGACGGTGATGGTGACCGCCCACGCCTCGGTCTCCTCGGCCGTCGAAGCGATGCGGCACGGGGCCTTCGACTACATCGAAAAACCGTTCGACGCCGACCAGCTCGAACAGCTCGTGGACCAGGCGATCCGCCATGGGCGGCTGTTGCACAACGGCGGCGGCGACAGCCGCGGCGACCGACGCCGAGCCGCCGGTGATGATCGGCCGGAGCCCGCAGATCGAGGCCCTGCGGGTGAAGATCCTGCAAGTCGCGCCCACCCCGGAAACGATCCTCATCACGGGCGAAAGCGGCACGGGCAAGGAGCTCGTCGCCCGGGCCGTGCACGCCGCCAGCCATCGCGCCGCGGGTCCGCTGATCAGCGTGAATTGCCCGGCGCTTTCCGCGCATCTGATGGAAAGCGAGCTGTTCGGACACGAGAAAGGGGCGTTCACCGGGGCCGACAATCCCCGCGGCCGGCCGCTTCGAACTGGCCGACGGCGGCTCGCTGTTGCTGGACGAAGTCACCGAAATCGACCTGGCGCTGCAGGCCAAGCTGCTCCGCGTGCTCCAGGAAAAGACCTTCGAGCGGGTCGGCTCCAGCGAGACCATGCGGGCCAACGTCCGCGTGCTGGCCACCACCAATCGCGACCTGCTGGCGGAGGTCAAGGCGGGACGATTCCGCCACGACCTTTACTACCGCCTGGCCGTGGTGCCGCTGTGGGTGCCGCCGCTGCGCGAGCGCCGCGACGACGTCCCCGAGCTGGTCGACTATTTCCTCAGCCGCTGCGCGGCGCGGCTGGAGCGCGACGTGTGCCGGCTTCAGCCCGATGCGCTGGACTTGTTGGTCCATCACCATTGGCCGGGCAACGTCCGCGAGCTGGAGAACATCGTTACCCGGGCCAGCGTGCTCTACGGCGGAAATCCCGTGAGGGCCGACGAGCTGCGGCGCTGGCTGATCGGCGGCGAGGAATCCGGCGCCACCGCGGCGGCAGCCGGAAGTAGCCGGTCGGCATCAGCCTGGAAGAAATGGAACGCAAACTGATCGAGGCCACCCTGGAACACTTCGGCGGCCACCGCGCGAAGACGGCCCAGGCGCTGGGCATCGGCTTGCGGACCCTTTCGGGAAAGCTGCGGCAGTATGGTTATGCCCCGCGGGAGAAGCCGCTGCTGAGGGCCGGTTGAGATCGGCACTTTTCGCCGATCGCCGAGCGGCAGAAATTGCCGATCGCCGAGTGGAGGCACGGCGAATCCAGGATGGAAGAATGGATGTCAAGCACGAGGAAACGACGATTCAAGAGCAAACGCAAAGCGATGTTACGCGCATGGCCCCGGGCCCTGCGAGGCGGCAGAACGGCAACGGCGCCGTCACGCACGGCATGGCGATTGCAGGACAGGTTTGGGTAACTTAGACGCGTTGTGGAAATATCGCGATGGCCGACATCTTCCAATCGACGACGATTCCGGTTCTGGAGCAAGTGGTCAAATTCACCCAGGCGCGGCACACCGTGCTGGCGGGCAACATCGCCAACATCGATACGCCGGGCTACGTGGCCAAGGACCTTTCGGTCGACGACTTCCAGACCCGGCTGCGGGAGGCGATCGCAGGAGCAACACTGGCCCGGCTCGTATTCGGCCGGCGAGCCGAGCGGCGTGAACGCGGACGGCGATCGGCACCGCGGCCGAGAAGCTCCAAGAGCATCCTCATGCACGACGAGAGCAACGTGGGGGTCGAATACCAGGCCAGCGAGATGGTCAAGAACCACCTGCAACACAATATGGCGATGTCGATCATGGCGAGCCAGTTTCGCTTGCTGGCCGCGGCCATCAGCGGAAACGTGTAAGAAGGGATTAGGAGATTACGGGACTTGCACGGGATTAGGGATTAGGGGGGGAGTCGCGGAGGCAAGTTTTATGTTTTCGGCCCTCGACATCAGCACCAGCGCCCTGGTTGCCCAGCGGACGCGGATGAACGCGATCGCCAGCAACCTGGCCAACATCAACACGCCCTACAACGAGCAAGGCGAAGCGGAGCCCTATCAGCCGCGATTCGTGGTCTTCCAGGCCGACGCCAGCGTCGGCAGCAACGGGGCCGCGGGCGTGAAGGTGGCCTCGGTCGAAACCGAGCAGATCGAGCCGCGTTGGAAGTACGAGCCGGGCAATCCGCTGGCCCAGAGCGACGGCCCGCACAAAGGCTACGTGGCCTACCCCAATATCGACATGATGACGCAGTTCACCGACGCCCTGGAGGCGGCCCGCTCGTACGAGGCCAACCTGGGCGCGATGGACATTACCAAGGACATGGCCCAACAAACGCTGAGGATCGTGGCCTGATGAACCCTATCCAAAGCGCAACCAGCTCTCCGCTGCTGACGCCGTCCAGACTCCCGACCTGACCGGCGCGGCGCCGGACGCGACGTCGTTCAAGGACTTCCTGCTGAACTCCATGCAGGAGGTCAATTCGGCGCAGCAGACGGCCGACGCGGCCGTGGAAAAGCTGGCCACCGGCGGCGACGTCTCGCCGGCCGAGGTGCTCACCGCGGTGCAGAAGGCCGACGTCGCCTTTCGCATGATGATGCAGATCCGCAACAAGATCGTGCAGGCCTACGAAGACGTGCAGAACGTTCGCGTATAACGGCTGCGAGAAGAAATGACCGCACTAGCCGCAGATATACATCCGCGGCTCTACCATAAAGCGAATAGGACTCCACGGATGGAATTCCTCAATCGAGCCATTGCCCAGCTCACGGATCTGTTTCGTTCGATGACGCCCGCGCGCGGATCGCCACGGGGTTGCTGCTGGTGCTGGTGCCGATCAGCCTGGCATACCTGTTCACCGACCACAATCGAGCCCCGACGACTACCTGTTCAACGGCGAATCGTTCCAGCCCGCCGAGATGGACAGCCATGCAATTGGCGTTCGGCAAGGCGAACCTCAACGGCTTCCAGATCGAAGGGACGAAGATCCGCATTCCCCACGGCAACGCGACGCCTACCTGGCCGCCTTGGCGTCCGCCAACGCCCTACCCGAGAATTTCGACGGCATGATGATAAAGACCCTGGAAAGCAGCAATCCGTGTATTTCCTCGAAGCAGCGGGAGGAGATGGTGCGGGCGGCGACGGAGCATCAGTTGGGACTGGTGATTCGCCACATGACGGGGATCCAGGACGCGTTCGTGAAATATGATCCGGGAATCGCGCAGGGGTTCGGCATTCGGCCGCGCCCACCGCCTCGGCGAGCATCAAGCCGATGGGTTCCGAGCCGCTCAGCGAAGCCCAGGCCCGTGCCATCCGTTCGCTGTTGTGCAAATGGTTCGCCAACCTCAAGCCGTCGGCCGTGGCGGTCATCGACCTGAGCACCGGCACCGAAATCGGCCACGGCGATCTGGAAAGCGCGTCCGGCGCAAGGGAGCGGGCAATACGACGAACTGAAGCGCAGGTACGAGCAGGAATACAAACAGAAGATCCGCGAAGCCCTGAGCTACGTGCCGGGCGTGACCGTCACGCCCGAAGTGGTGCTCGACACCGACCTGAGCCACCACACGGAGACCGTCAAAAACGACGCGAAAACGGTGCCCTTGGAGGTTACCGACGAGGAGCACACCAGCAGTTCCGACGCGGCCAGCCCCAGCGGCGGCCGGCCCGGCATTCAGTCCCAGGGCCCCAATGCTCCCATGCGCATCGAGCACCACCGCCAAGGGCTCGCACCAGGAAGAGGACACCAGCAAGAACCGGCAAGTCAACGTGCCGGCCTCGAAGACCATCGAGACGGTCGACAAGGCGGCCCTGACGCCCAAACGGATCACGGTTTCGATCGGCGTCCCCGTCAGCTACTTCCAGAAAATCTGGCTGGAGCAAAACCCGGCCGCCCCCGGCTCTGTGCCGAAAACGCCCGACCAGGCGGCGCTGGAGCTGATCCGCCAGGACGAGACCAAGAAAATCCGCGAGCACGTGGCCAACCTGCTGCCGACGCTGGAAGGGACCGGCACCGCCGGGCAACTGGTGCAGGTCACAGCCTTCCAGGACATCAAGCCGCCGGAGATCCCCCTGCCCACCACGGGCGAGAACACGGTCGGCTGGCTGATGGAGAATTGGACCACGCTGGGCATGATCGGGCTGGCATTTTTCGGGCTGTGGATGCTGCGTTCGATGGTCCGCTCGGCGGCGGTGGCGACGCGGGAGGAAGCGGCCCCCTTGTCCCAGCGTGCCGCCGACGAAAGCGAAGAAGACGCGGAACAGCCGGTACAGGAAACGGTCAAGGCCGGGGCGTCGCGATTACGGCGGTTCGGCACCGCCGGCCCGTCGCTCCGCGATGAGTTGACGCAATTGGTCCAGGAGGATCCCGATGCGGCGGCCAACGTGCTCCGCACCTGGATCGGCACCAGCAGCACCAGCAACAGCAAAATATGAAGAGTTCAATTCCGGGAATCCGTAAGGCAGCCATCCTCATCGCCGGCCTCGACCGCAACGCGGCGGAGCAGCTCTTGGCGTGCTTCAAACCCGTGGAGGCCAGGCGGCTCCGCGAAGCGGCCGCCGCGCTGGGAGCGATCGATCCGGAGCAACAGCAGCGGGTCTTGGAAGAGTTTTTCCGCATCGAACCGCTGTTGCCGGGACGGCAGCCGGCGGGGCTGGAAATCAACGAGCGTACCCCGCGGTCCTCCAAACCGGCCGCGCTCCGCGAAACGCGGCCGGCCGACGACCAGGGCGTGGAACTGTCGTTGAGCTCGCAGCCGTTCCACTTCCTTCAGGACGCGGAAGCCGAGAAGCTCGTGCGGGCGCTGCGGAACGAACGGCCGCAGACCATCGCGCTGGTGCTTTCCCACCTGCTGCCCCAACATGCCGGCAGCGTGCTGGCGCGGCTGGAGTCGAGTCTCCAGCTCGAAGTGGTGCACCGCCTGGTGGACCTGGAAGAGACCGACCCGGAAATCCTCCACGAAGTCGAGCAGGCGCTGCAGGCACGTTTGTCGCAGCAGGTCCAGATGCAACGGCGGCGCGTGGCGGGGATCTCCGCGGTGGCCAATATTCTCCGTTCTTCGGCGCCGCAGGCGGGAAGCGAAATCCTCCACAACCTGGCCCGCCGTGACCAGGCGCTGGCCGAACAACTGGGGCCGGGGCGGCTCGACTTCGACGACCTGGCCGAGCTGGACGGCGCCGCCTGGGCCACGCTGCTGCGCATGGCCGACTCGGAAATCGCCGTGTTGGCCCTGATCGGAGCGACTCCCGAGCTGATCGAGCGGGCCCTGGAACGATTGCCGCCGGGCGAGGCCCAGATCATCCGCGGCCAGATCGGCGATCCCGGCCCGATTCGGCTCCGCGACGTGGAACAGGCGCGGCAGGAGCTGGCCGACCTGGCCCGCCGCCTGGCCACCGAAGGACGCATCGCGCTGGGCTCCGCCGAGCGCCGGCTTCCCCTCGGCGCGGCCGCATGAGACAAAACGACGAACGCCGCAGAATGTGCGGCCGAAAAGCAGCATTTGGATTAAGCCACGGATGAAACACGGATGAAACACGGATCGCCGACAGATAACAGAGCGATGTAAATGGAGGCACTTCAAGGCAGGGATCGAAAATGGACCTGCAGCACAAGGAGCTTACGGAACAGATCGTTGGCGCAGCCTTCGAGGTGCACAACACCCTGGGCTATGGGTTCTTGGAGAAGGTGTACCAGTGGGCGATGCAGGTTGAGCTTCGAGCCCACGCGCTTAATGCCGAAATCGAACGTGAGATTCGGGTGACCTACAAGGGAGTGGAAGTTGGCATCTACAAAGCAGATGTCTTTGTCAACGAATGTGTGATCGTCGAACTGAAGGTGGCGAAAACGTATCAAAGCGAAGACGAAGCGCAATTGCTCAATGAGCTGAAGGCCACCGGAATCAAGGTCGGCCTGTTGATCAACTTTGGCAGAACGAGGGTCGAGTTCAAGCGATTTGTTTACTGAATCATCCGTGTTTCATCCGTGGCTGAATCCGTTGCCGTTTCCCGAGAATCGACGAGTCCTATGCCCACGATCATCCGAGCCAGCGACCAGAATCGCAGCGTGCAGCAGGTGGCTTTCAACTTCGACGACATGGCCACGCAGGCCAATCGTTACCTGGAGAAGATCCGCGGCCAGGCCGCGCAGATCCTCGTCGAGGCCCAACGCCAGGCCGAACAGATCAAGAAGCAGGCCGAAGCCCAGGGCCGCGCCGCCGGCCAACGGATGGTGCAGCAGATGACGGAAAAGCAGTTGGCCCAACAATTGGCCACGCTGCTGCCCGCCCTGGGCGAGGTGATCCGCGAGATCCGCCATGCCAAGCAAATCTGGTTGTCGCACTGGGAAAAACAAGCGGTGCACCTGGCCGCGGCCATCGCCGGCAAGGTGGTCCGCCGCGAAATCGCCCGCGATCCGGCCATCCCCATGAAGCTGCTGCGGGAGGCCTTGGAGCTGGCCGCGGGCACGTCGCACGTTCGCATCCATCTCGACGCCGCCGATCGCCAGACGCTGGGCCCGCAGATCGAGACGCTGATCCAGGAAATGTCCGGGCTGGGGTCGGTGGAGATCGTCGCCGATGCGAAAGTCCGCCCGGGCGGCTGCCGCGTGGAAACTCGTTTCGGCGTGATCGACCAGCAGGTGGAAGTGCAATTGGCGCGGATCGAGGAAGAATTGACGTGAACGACAGGTGTTCAGTTTTCGGTGTTCAGTTTTCAGTATCCATCGAACTGAGCAGCCGAAAACCGAAAACCGGACAACTGAAAACTGAAAACTGAACGCTCCCATGGACCTCGCCGAACAACTCGACGCCATCATGCCCACGGCGCTCTACCGGCACCGTCGCGCGAACGGTGGGCATGACCATTTCCGCGGCCGGTTTTCCGGCGCCCGTGGGGGCGCGTGGCCGAGATCCAGCGCCAGGCCGGGCCGCCGGTGCTGGCCGAGGTGATCGGTTTCCGCGACGAGCTGACGCTGCTGTATCCGTTGAGCGACCTGGCCGGGGTGCGCCACGGCAACCGCGTGCGGCTGGCTGCGGACGGCCCGCTGGCTGCGGGTGGGCGACGAGCTGCTGGGGCGGGTGATCGACGCCCAGGGCAACGCGATCGACGGCAAGCCGCAGCCGGCCTTGCCCGACCGGGCCTCGTTCAACCGCCGCCCGCCGCATCCCTGCCGCCGGCCGCCGCATCGCCGAGCCGCTGACCACCGGCGTCCGCGCCATCGACGGCCTGCTGACCTGCGGCAAGGGGCAGCGGATGGGCATTTTCGCCGGCTCGGGCGTGGGCAAGAGCGTGCTGTTGGGGATGATGGCCCGCTACACCTCCGCCGACGTGATCGTCATCGCGCTGATCGGCGAGCGCGGCCGCGAGGTCAACGAGTTCATCGAGCGCGACCTGGGACCGGACGGGCTGGCCAAGAGCGTGGTCGTGGTGGCCACCAGCAACGAGCCGGCCCTGGTGCGCACGCAGGCCGCGGCCACCGCCACGGCCGTCGCCGAATATTTCCGCGACCAGGGCAAGGACGTGCTGCTGCTGATGGATTCGCTGACCCGCTATCGCCCTGGCGCAGCGCGAGATCGGCCTGGCCGCCGGCGAGCCGCCCACCACCCGCGGCTATCCCCCCTCGGTCTTCGCCCTGCTGCCGAAGCTGGTGGAGCGGGCCGGCCGCAGCCCGCGGGGGAGCATCACCGCCTTTTACACCGTGCTGGTCGAGGCCGACGACCCCAACGAGCCGATCAGCGACGCGGTCCGCGGGCTGCTGGACGGCCACACCTGGCTCTCGCGGCAGCTGGCTTCGCGCGGGCACTATCCGGCCATCGACGTGCTGGAAAGCCTCAGCCGCTTGATGCCCGACGTGACCACGACGGAGCATCGCCGGGCGGCGACCGCCGGTGCGCGAGCTGCTGGCCGCCTACCGCGACCACGAAGACCTGATCTCCGTCGGCGCCTACCGCCGCGGGGGCAATCGCACGGTCGACGCGGCCATCGAGATGCGCGACGAGATCAACCGTTTCCTGCGGCAGCCGGTCGACGCAGCCGGCACCACGTTGGACGACGCCCGCAACGGCCTGACGCTGCTCGAACAACGTTATCAGCAACGGCTCAGCGAAGCGCGCAGCGGCCGGGCGGCGCCGCGCACGGCGTGAGCGCAGGAAACGCTCGACAGGGTGAGGCACCATGGCAAAATTCCACGTTCTCCATGGCGACTCTGCTGCGGCTCCGCGAGGCGGCCCGCGACGATCGCCGCGGCGAGCTGGCCGAAGCCTTGCGAGCCGACGACACCCTGAGCCAGTGGATCGACCAGGCCAACGCGCGAGCTGCCAGCGGCTGCACACGGCACGTGCCGCCAGGCGGCCGGGCCGGGGACGGTCGACGTCGACCGCCTGGCCGCGGCGCAGCGTTACGAGCTCTTGCTGCGAGGCCAAGCTGCCAGCAGCTCCACGCGCAGCGGGAAACGGTTGTCGCCGGAGATCGAGCGCCGCCGCCAGGCCCTGGTCGATGCCAACCGCGACGTCCGCGTGCTGGAAAACCTCCGCGACAACCAGCGCCGAGCGGCACCGAAGCGGACGCCGAGCGGCGACAGGTTAAAGTCCTCGACGAAGTGGCGCAGATGCGGGCCGTCAGGGAGGATGAGCCATGATCGGACGCCTGCTGCGAATGCTCGTGCGGCGCGATGCTTTACTTCTGCGCGGCGACCGTCATTGCCGAATGCGTGGTGGCCGCCTACCTGGCGACGTCGCTGCACATCGATCGCCACCGCTGGCGCAGGTGGTGGCCGCCGCGCGGGGCGGGGACCTGGCGATCGTCCGAGGAAAGCCGCCCCAAGGAGCCGGAAAGCTCCGCCGAGCAGGCTTCCTACGAGCAGATTCTCGAAGCCCGGGCGATGAAGACCCGCGATCTGGAAATCCGCGAGCAGGCCCTCCGAAGCGGCCGTCGAGCAGCTTCGACGTCGAACAGGGCCGCCTGGCGGAAGACAAAGACGGTTTCCAGAAACTGAAGAACGCGTTCGAAGAGAACCTGGCGGCGATCAAGAAAGCAGACCCTCGACGCCGGCTGGGAGGAAAACCGCAGCACGCTGTTGTCGCTCAAGCCCAAGCAGGCCAAGGAGCTGATCCTGCAAATGCTGGAGAAGAACGAAAGCGAAGAAGTGGTGGCGCTGATGGCGCCGATGCCGGAAACGCGGCTGGCGAAAATCATCGGCGAGTTCAAGACCGCCGAGGAAACCAAGAAGATCGACGAGATCCTCCGCCGCATCCGCCGCGGCGAGCCGACTCACCGGCGCCGCGGAAAAAGCCCAGCAGCAGTTGGGCGCCGCGGCCAAGGAGCAAGGAGCTCAGTGATGACACAGATCCAGTTCGACCCCATCGTTAACAGCTCCCGCACGCACCTCCGCGGCCAACTCCCGCGGCACCAGCGGCGGCAGCGACGGCAATTCGTTCGACACCTTCCTCCAGAACGCCCAGTCGGCTTCGGCGGCCTCGGCCAAGACTTCCGCTGCCGACGGCCACTCGACCGATTCCCACGCGTCGCACAATCCCGCGGCCTCCGCTCCGCGCCTGGAAGTCGCCCCGGGCGACAGCGCCGGGACCACCGATTCCAAGACTCCGCGTCCGCAGTCCAAGGCCAAAACCCGCGACACGCAGGACACCGCTTTGCGCGACGCGAGTTCCACTCCAACGCAAACCCAAGCCGGCAACAGCCCCTCGACAGCGACGCCGGCACAACCACCGGTCGCCGCGGGGCAAAACGCGACAGACCTGGCCTTTGCCGCTGCGCCAACCACGCTCCCCGGCGGGCAGTCCGCCAAGACCAGCCGCCGGCGGCGGCCACCACCGCCGATACCGGCGCGGCGCCGACGCCCGGCCCGGACGCGTATCCACAGTCAACCGCCGGCACGCAGACGGCGACGACCGCCGGCGCAGACAGCGACGACCGCCGCGCACAAACAGCGACGACCACCGGCACGCAAACAGCGACGACCGCCGGCACGCAAGCCGGATCGACCGCCAACGCCCGGGCGACGATCGAAGCACCGGTGGGCAATGCCGGCGCGACGCCGGCGGCCGTCGGGAATACCCCGCAAAATCGCGGTGACGCTGCCTCGCAAGCCGCCGCGGCGAAGACGCGCCGCCGCCCGCGGATCTGCCGGCCGGCCCAGCAACGGCCACGACCACCCCGGATGTGCATGCGGGGCAAAGCGGCGAAACCCAGGCCATACCCGGCGACGATACGGCAGCTCAACCGGGCGCCAATGCCCAGGCCAGGCCGGCCTTCGGCGTCAAGAGTGGCCCGACGGCCAATGCCCAGGCGGCGACGCCGCCGGCCGACGGTGGTTCCGACCAGGATTCCACCGCGGCCGGCACGGCGGCTCAAGTTCCCGCCGAGCAGTCCGCGCAAGCCAAGACGGCCGCCGCCGGAGCTGCGCCCGGCGGTTCCACCGACGTTGCGGAGCACAAGAAGAATGCTGCGGATACGACGGGCGACAGCGGAGCGCCGCCGGCCCCGTCCGCGATCGATGCCAATGCGGCGGCCGCCGCCGCGGCGGTCGGCGCTCCGGCGGGAGCCGTGAGCGACCCGGCCGCCACGGCGGAAAAAGACAAGCACTCGGCGGCCGACACGACGGTCAATGCGGTTTCGTCGACGGCCACTACAGCGGCAACGCGAGCGGATCAATGCCTCGGCCGCCGCCGCAGCGGCCCAGCCGCAAAACAGCCGGCCAGGCCGGCGGGCGGTTCGGCGGCGCAGCCAGCCGGCTCCGTGGGCCAGACCGACCAGGCGCGGTTTCTGCAGCGGGTCACGGCGGCCTTTCAGAGCGTGGGCGATCGCGGCGGGAGCGTGCGGATCATGCTCAGCCCGCCCGAGCTGGGCTCGCTGCGGCTGGAGATTTCCGTCCAGAACGGCGCGCTCTCGGCCCACCTGCAAGCGGAAACGCCGGCCGCCCGCAATCTGCTGTTGGACAACCTGCCGGCGCTGCGCGATCGCCTGGCCGGCCAGAACATCAAAGTCGACCGCTTCGACGTCGATCTGATGGACCGGCAGCCCAGCGGAGGCACCTCGGGCCAGGCCTTCTACCAGCCCAACGCGAACTCCCAGGGATCGTATGGCGGAAACAGTTCGGCCGGCTCGGCGCGGGGAGGCGTTGCGGGGCGTGGCGGCCTCCGCGGCGGCGACGCCGGACAGCGCAGTCGTCGAAACCACCCGGCTTAACGTAGTGGTATGAAAAGGTAACGATGAAGGATGAAGGGTGAGGAAGAGGAATTGGGGATTGGAACATCGTTTCCGTAGTCCCCTGGCCCTTGACCCCTGTCCATTGACCACCTGTTTTCACAAGGAGTAACCAAAGATGAGCGTAGCCCAAACGCTCGTCCAGCGGAGTCAGCGGCCAGACCGGTTCGCAGAGCCCCAATAACAATCCGATGGGCAACATGACCACCAACGACTTCCTCAACATGTTGGTGACCGAATTGCAGCAACAAGACCCCACGCAACCGGTCGACAGCTCGCAGATCCTCGACCAGGTTTCGCAGATCGACCAGATCCAGAGCAACCAGAGCTTGACCACCACGCTCAACTCGGTGCTGTTGGAGCAGAACGTGGCCACCGGCTCCGCCTTGCTCAACCAGACCATTACCGGCACCGACGCCAAGGGAAACGCCGTCAACGGCATGGTCAGCCAGGTCAGCATTTCCAGCGGCGCCGTCCAGCTCCAGGTCGGCAGCAGCACGGTCCCGCATCGCCAACGTGACGGGCATCGGCGGCAGCAGCGCCAGCGGGTAACGTGGTAATCCAAAATCCGAAATCTGAAATCTGAAATCTGAAATCGAGGAGATATACCATGGGTCTTGCCTCCGCACTCAACACGGCGCTGACCGGCATGTCGGCGTCGGAAACCACGATCGGCGTGATCGGCAACAACCTGGCCAACGCCGACACCGCCGGCTTCAAGGCCTCGGACGCCGATTTTGCCACGCAGTTCCTGCAAACGCAGACCATCGGCTCCGCCCCGGACAGGCGACAGCTCCGGCACCAACCCCATCCAGACCGGCCTGGGGGCCTTGGTGGCCGCCATCACGCCAAACTTCACGCAGGGCACGATCCAAACCAGCAACAGCCCCACCGACATGGCCATCCAGGGGGACGGGTTCTTCATGGTCCAGGGCACCGACGGCCAGCCGCTGTATACCCGCGACGGCGTGTTCCAGTTGAACTCCAGCAACACCCTCACGACGTCGACCGGCAACGCCGTGATGGGCTGGGGGGCCTCGAACTACGTCGTCCAGACGCAAAGCACGCCAGTGCCGATGACAATCCCCCTGGGCAGCGATACGGTGGCCCAGGCCACGAGCAACGTCAACCTGTCCGGCAGCTTGTCGCCAACGGGCACGACGGCCACGCTTCGCAAGTTTTGCAAAGCGGCGTACTGGGCAACGCCGAGTACGCGGCGCCGAGACGCCGCGCCAACGCCACAGGTCTATACAAACCCGACCGCCGAAGACTCGTCGGGCACGGCCACCAACGCCACCGGCGACACGAGCGCTGGAAGCATCGCCGCCGGCAACTACAGCTACGAGCTGGTCGCCGTGGACTCGACTACCGGAACCACCCCCGGGGCCGTGGAAACGGTCTACGCGCCGATCAGCGCGTCGTTGAGCGGCACGGGCGAGGTAACGCTTAAGAACCTGCCCACGCCCGCGACGGGGACTACGCTGGCGCTTTACCGGGCCGACGTGACCAACGGTACGCCGGGCACGTACAATCTGGTGCAGACGTTCTCCGCAACCGATATCGCCAACAACAGCGGGACGTACGTCGATAAGGCCCCCGACAGCTCCCTGCCGATCTCCATTCCTTCCGGCTCGGACAACGTTTCAACGACCCTCGACACCAACACGCTAAGCGGCACTTATAGCTACTACGTGACCTACTTCAACGCCAGCGACGAAAGCCGCCCGTGTGAGCTCGCCAGCAACTCGGTGAGCGTCTCCGGCGGTTCGATCGAGCTCACGAACCTGCCCACGCTTCCGGTCCCGAATAACAACAATTACACCGGCATCCGGATCTATCGCAACGTGTCGGGCGGCGTCGAGCTACTACCAGGTTGGCCAGATCGATAACGTGAGCTCGAGCACCACGTTCGTCGACAATACCAGCGACGCCGCGCTTGTCCAAAACACGCCGCTCAACTTCAACGGCCCGGCGATCAGGGTAACTCGCTCGCGTCAGATGTGACGCAGCGGAACGGCTCCGCGTACACCAATCTCTTCAGCGTCGGGGACACCCTTCAATTCACGGCGGACGTTGGGGGTGCCACCAAGCCACCGCGTCGATGAAGATCACCGAGCACCACGACCATGAACGACGTCACTGCAGTTCATGCAGGACGCGCTGGGAATCCAGACGGCGCCAGGCAACGACCCCAACAACCACATCCCGGCCCGACAGCAACGACTACACGCCCGGCGTCAGCATCAACAAACGGCCAAATTCAAGTCGTCTGCAACACCGGCACCGCCAATGCCATCAGCATCGGGGCTACCGACTTGCAGGTCACCAACACGGCCGGCACCACGACGTAATCTGAACTTGGACTTCAACACCGTGCAGACGGCCAACGGCGCCAGCGCCTCGACCGACTTCGTCGCCTACGACAGTCATCGGCACCGCACTCAACGTGCACCTGACCGCGGTGCTCCGTCGCTTCGAGCACCACGGGCACCACGACCTACCGCTGGTATGCCGACTGTCCCGAGCAACGTCAGCAGCACGGACGGAAACGTCTCGACCGCGGTGGGCACGGGCATCATCAGCTTCAACAGCAACGGCCAGTATACGGGAGCGTCTCAACTCCCAGGTCACGATCCAGGGAGCCGGCGTGAGCGGCGGGTCGGCCACCTTCAACCTCGATTTCTCGCAGATCTCCGGCCTGGCGGCCAGCAGCGATTCGCTCGCCGTCGCCAGCCAGGACGGCTCCGCGCCGGGCACGCTCTCCAGCTTCACCATCAGCCAGGACGGCACCATCAACGGCGTGTTCAGCAACGGCATCACCCGCAACGCTCGGCCAGATCGTGGTCACCACCTTCGACAACCCGGCCGGCCTGGAACAGCAAGGCCAAAACCTCTACGCGCGCGGGCGTCAACTCCGGCGTGGCGCAGACCAATGCCCCGGGCCCGAACGGAGCGGGCACGATCGTGGGCGGGGCCACCGAATTGTCGAACACCGACATCGGCGCCAACCTGGTCGACCTGATCCTGGCCTCGACCATGTACCAGAGCAACAGCCAGGTGATCACCACCGCCAACACGCTCTTCAACGACCTGCTCACGCTGGTGAGGAACGGGTAGATTGATCAAGCTCACCCACCTGGGCGGGGAACCGTTCATCCTCAACGCCGATCTGATTCAGTACGTCGAAGCCCGGCCCGACACCTTCGTCACCCTGGTCAACGGCGAGCGGCTGGTGGTGCAGGAATCGATGGACGAGGTGCTTGCGCCGCGCCGTGGCCTACCAGCAGGCCAAGCACCTCGATCCCGCCGATTTAGTCGCGGATCGTTCGCGGGTCGATGTCAGCGAACACCGCTCGCAATCAGAGCCCGAAAGTCGCAAGCGAGGCCACGTGCCGACGGATTCCTCGCTTGCGTTTCGGGCTTTTATCAAGCCGTCGGTATTCCGATCTAGGGCGGTGTTCCGCCGGCCGTAACGCATCTCCGCCGCCCGTAACAGGCGCAGATCGCCGCGCCGGAGGGCCACGCACTCGCCGCCCGCAGAATCGGCAAAACCCGAACATCCGCTGCGGCTTTTCTCGCCGCACAATTCGCGAAGGGCCGATTTCCCGCGCCGGCGGCCAGGTTTTACACACCCTGCCTAGCGAGAACAAGCTAGGATTGACTTGGAAGCCGGGCCACGGCGAGCCGGCACAAGCGTGTCGGCGGCGGAGGCTTGCCGTCTTCTGTCCATTGTTCTAGGCGTAGGGAAAACTCATGGCTGAATCCAAGTCCACTTCGCAAGAAAAGTCGGCGGCTCCGGCGCAAGAGCAAACGCGGGGTTCGATGACGATGAAACTTCTGGTGCTGGCCTTCGTGCTGGCGGTGATCGTTACGGAATGCCTGGTGGCCTACTTGTTGATCCCGCGGTTTCGTCGAGCGAAGCGGCCACGCCCGCGCCGCGCGAAAAGGTGGCGTCGAAGGACGAAAAGAAGGACCGCGACCACGATTTGTCGGCCGAACAGACGGAGGTCGATCTAGGGGAATTCACGGTGACCGCCTTCCAGCCGACCTCGAACAGCACGTTGCGGCTGGCGCTTGCATCTGTACGGCACGGTGCCCGCCGGCGACGCCGCGGAATTCGCCGTGCGGATGAAAGATGCCCAGCATCGGTTCCGCGAGGCGGTGATCGTCACCCTCCGGGGGGCGGAGGTAAGCGACCTGACCGACGCCGGGTTGGGGTTGCTTAAAAGGACGATTTTAGAGAAAACTAACGCCATGCTTGGCAAGCCACTGCTGAAAATGGTCATTTTCAGCGACTTTTCGTTTGTGGAACTGTAGTTCGCATCCGGGCAACCAGCCCCGGCCGACAGCCCGGCAAGGGCCCGCGCGGGACCTGCCGGAGCGAACGTAACTGCCGATACAGGAATGGATTCCGATGGCAGACGACAATCTGATGAGCCAGGACGAGATTGAGCGGCTGCTCAATCAGCCCAAGGGCGCGGCCGCTGCGGCAGCAGCGGGCCAAAGCGGTTCTTCCGCGCGCAGTCGGTCGGGCTCGACCAGAGCGAAATCGAATCGCTTCTCAAGACGGAGGCCGGCAAACCCCGATCCGCGACCTCCCCGCAAACAGCGCAGACCCCGCATTCCACGGCAACGCCGCCAGATCCGCGCAGCGAGCAGTTGCTGGGCCAGGCCGATATCGAAAATCTATTGGCCCAATCCGGACGGAAAGCAACCGCGGCCGTCGCGAAGGGCGCGGCGGAAGCCGCGGCCGCCCGCGGCGACGAGCGCCGGACGACGGTTCCATCGCCTCGCGCGACATGGAATTCCTGCTCAGCCAGGCCGAACAGGCGCTGCGGTCGATCGACGCCCCGCAGGAAAACGGCATGCCGAACGGCGTTTTGCAGTTCAAGCTGGAAGAATTCGCCGGTGCGCCGGCCTCGGGCGAGAACGCCACGTTGGACCTGATCCGCGACGTGGACCTGGACTTGAAGATCGAGCTGGGGCGCACGCACATGTACCTGGAAGACGTGTTGCGGCTGCGGAAGGGCTCGGTGGTGCCCCTGGACAAACTGGCCGGCGACCCGGTCGACATTTACGTCAACGGCCGTTTGATCGCCCGGGGGGAAGTATTGGTGCTCAACGATAACTTTTGCGTCCGCGTGGCGGAGTTGATCACCGCCGCAATGACCCACGATTGAAGCGGATCGCGACGTACGGTGAACGGCCGAGGCCGACACGATAATTTCCCTGCCGCCGCGGTTGGAAGGATACGGGGCGGCGCAACGTAGAAGAAGGGCACGGATGCCTTCGATGGTCATCATCCTGAGCCTGCTGCTGGCCTGGGTCGCCTGCGCCGGCGGCCGCGCAGACTTTCCCCGCCGGCAACGAACCGGGACGCGAGGCGATTCCGCCTTCCGGCTACCCTGCGCCGGCCGAGCGGCAACCGCCGGCCTGCTCGCCCGCAGCGTCCGTTCCGTTGGACGATCGCCAGGTTCGCCCGGCGGCCTATCAGCAACCGCTCGCCGGCGCCCGCGCCGGCTGCCGCCGCACAAGGGCCGGCAGCAACCGGCGCCTCGCCGGGCGGAATTCCACTGTCGCCGCCAAGCCACAAGTACGAGGCGGCGGCCGCCGCGGACCGCGGCAGTCCCGGCGAGCGCGGCGGCATGCCTTCGCCGCTCACCGTGGCGGGCAGCCTGGCGTTCGTGCTGGGATTATTCATGGTCGTGGCCTGGGCGATGCGCCGCGCCACGCCGGGCGTTGCCCGGCTGTTGCCCAAAGAGGTTGTGGAAGTGTTGGGCCGCGCGCCGCTGGCCGGCCGCCAGCAACTGCACCTGCTGCGGTGCGGCCACAAGCTGCTGCTGGTCGCGGCAACTCCGGCGGGCGTGGAAGCGCTGACCGAGATCACGGATCCTCTGGAAGTCGATCGCCTGGCCGGGCTCTGCCAACAGACGCGTCCCGATAGCTCCACGACCTTGTTCCGCCATGTCTTCGAGCAACTGGCCGAGACGCCGCGGCCCGCCCCGCGGCGGACCGCCCGCCACGTGCACGACGAAGTGGAACTGGCCAATGCCGGCATTCCCGGCGACGAGCCCGAGGGAGCGGAGGATCGCCATGCCTAGCTCGCATAATCCGGGGCTCGATACAAGCCGCAAGCGAGGACGCGATTGGGGTTTCGCCTCGCTTGCACGTCGGGCTTCGATTACGCGCGACACTCCCGAATGTCCCGGTCCGCGCATCAACCGGGCCGGCTCGCCCTGCGGCGGCGTTTGCATTGGGCAGCCTGGCTGGCCGTGGCCCTGGTCTGCCTGGGCCAGTCTCCCTCGGCCGTGGCCCAAGACGTGCCCAATCGCCCGCTTTCGATCAAGCTCCCCGAGGGCCTGACGGGCGGGCCGCAAGCCTGGACCAGCCCGGAGGGGCTGAGTTCGACGATCGAGATCATGCTGCTGCTGACGGTGCTGAGCATGGCGCCGGCGATGCTGCTGATGACCACCTGCTTCGTGCGGCTGATCGTGGTGCTGAGCCTGTTGCGGCAGGCGATCGGGACGCAGACGCTGCCGCCCAGCCAGGTGATCACGGCGATTGCGCTGTTCATCACGCTGGCGATCATGACTCCCGTCTGGACCCAGGTTTACCAGCAGGCGATCGTCCCCTACACGGCCAAGCAGATTTCGCTGGAGCAGGCCTGGACGGCCGGCGTGCGCCGGTGCCGCAAGTTCATGAGCATGCAGATCGAGCGGACCGGCAACAGCGACGACATCTGGCTGTTCATGAGCTACCTGCCCAAGCAGGCCAAGCCGAAAAGCTACGAGGACGTGCCGCTGCAGGCGCTGCTGCCGGCGTTCATGCTCAGCGAGCTGAAGACCTCGTTCCTGATCGGCTTCAAATCTACCTGCCGTTCCTGATCATCGACATGGTGGTCTCGAGCGTGCTGGTGGCGATGGGCATGCTGATGCTGCCGCCGACGACGATCTCGCTGCCGCTGAAACTGCTGCTGTTCGTGCTGGTCAACGGCTGGCACCTGGTGGTGAGATGCTGATGGACAGTTTTCAAGGGTTCAGTTAAGTCGATTGTACTCTACGCTCCGCGTGAGGAGCCATTGTTCGGCCTCACGCGGACGTGAGGAGTACGAGGTCCTGAGGTGCCATGGGCGTGCAAGACGCAATCGACCTCGGCCGCGAGGCCATCTGGACCACGCTTCTGATCGGCTCGCCGATCCTCGTGGCGGGCCTGGTGGTGGGGTTGGTGATCGGGCTGCTGCAGGCGCTGACGCAGATCCAAGAACAAACGGTGGCCCTGGTGCCCAAGATCGTGGTGATGGTGCTGGTGGTCAGCCTGACGCTTCCCTGGCTGCTCAACCAGCTCATCCAGTACGCAACCGAGACCATCGGCGGAATCCCCGGCCGGCTGTAGCATTGGACGGCGGCCGGTAGGGCGGGTCGAGCGCAGCGAGCCCCGCCAGTTTGTAACTGACCAGTGTCGGTCTTCATCCTTCATCCTTGCATCGTATCCCAATGTCCTGGCTCGGCCCACCGACGATCGGCAAGTTCGTGCTCTTCATGCTGGTCTTCACCCGCGTGAGCGGGCTGGTGATCACGGCGCCGGTGTTCGGGAAGAACCAGATACCGGCCCAAGTGCGGGTGTTCCTGGCACTGGCCCTGGCCGCGCTGGTGATGCCCTCGCAATGGGATCGCGCGGTGGCGCCGCCGGCCACGCTGCTGAATTTGCTGGTGCTCATCGGCGGCGAGCTGGTGGTGGGCCTGTGCCTGGGACTGGGAGTCGATATCCTCTTCGCCGGCACGCAATTGGCCGGCCAGTTGATCGGCCGCATCGCGCGGCGAAACCATGGCCGAGGTCTACGATCCCAGCGTCGACGACAGCCTGCCCATCCTCTCCCAGTTCCTGAACATGCTGTGCCTGGCGGTGTTCGTGTGCATCGGCGGGCATCGGCTGGTGATGGCCGCGCTGCTGGACACCTTCCAGTCGCTTCCGCCCGGCGGGACCGGCATTCCCGCCGACGTCGGCGGGGCCCTGGTCACGCTGTTGGCGGAGAGCTTCACGCTGGGGATCCGCGCCGCGGCCCCGGTGATGACCTCGCTGTTGCTGTCCAGCCTGGTGGTCGGGCTGATCGGCCGCACGCTGCCGCAACTGAACGTCATGGCGCTGGGTTTCGGCGTCAGCGCGCTGGTGGCCTACGGCGCCCTGGCGATGACCTTGGGCGCGGCGGTTTGGGCCTTCCAGAGCCAGCTCGAACCGGCCCTGGAAACGCTGCTCGACGCCCTGCACGTGACGTTCCGCACGAACCTGCTCATCTGAGCGTGAGACTATGGCCGAAGAAAGTGGCGATCGCTCCCAAGAAGCAACCCCGCATCGCCGGCAACAAGCCCGCGAGGAGGGGCACGTCGCCAAGAGCCAGGACCTGGGCTCGGCCGTGCTGCTGCTGCTGGCCGCGGTGGCCCTGTTGACGCTGCACGGCTCGCTGACCGAGTTCATCGCCCAATACACGCAACGGCAGCTCGGCAGCGCCGCGCTCACGCTCGACGTCCCTACGTTCGTCGACCAGTGCGCACGCCACGCTGTTGGGGCTGGCCGAAGTGCATGCTGCCGATCCTGGGGCTGTTGTTCGTGGGCGGAGTGGCGGTGGACCTGGCGCAGGTGGGGATTCTCTTCCTGCCCGAAAGGCCATGCCCGACCTGACGCGGCTCGACCCGCTGCAAGGGCTCCAACGGCTGTTCTCCGTGGCCGGCACGGTGCGGCTGGGATTCGGGATTTTCAAGATCCTGGTGATCGGCCGTGGTGGCCGCGGTGGCGCTCTACGGGCAGCGGATGACGATCCTCCGGCTCACCGAGCTGAGCGTTGCCGAGATCGCCGCGTACCTGCTGGAGACCTTGCTCTGGACGTGCCTGAAGATCGCCGTGGTGCTGGTGATCCTGGCGCTGCTGGACTTCGCTTTCCAACGCTGGAAGTACAGCCGCGACCTGCGGATGACGCCGCAGGAGATCCGCGAAGAAATGAAGAACCTGGAAGGCAATCCGCAGGTGGCCGCGCGGCGGCGGGTGGTGGCCGCGGCAACTGATGCTCAACCGGCTCTCCAAGCGCGGTGCCCAAGGCCGACGTGGTGGTGACCAACCCGACCGAGCTGGCCGTGGCCTTGCAATACGACCCCGAGAAGATGGCGGCGCCGGTGGTGGTGGCCAAGGGCGCGGGCCTGATCGCGCAGCGCATTCGCCGCCTGGCCTTGGAACACAACATCCCCATCGTGGAGCGCAAGCCGCTGGCCCAGGCCCTGTATCGCGACGTGGATCTGAACCACCCCATTCCGGCCGACAAGTACGCGGCCGTGGCCGAAGTGCTGGCCTACGTCTACCAGCTCAAGGGGAAGAAGATCCCCACGCCGAAGCGAGCGTGAGCGGCGGGCGGGGGAGAAGGGGAAGTCCGAATGACGAAATGCAAATGACGAAAGAAATCCGAATGACGAAGGACGAAGCACGAATGTGCGCGGTCCTTCGTCATTTGCGCCTTCGTCGTTGTTTCGTCATTTGAATTTCGTCGTTCGTCACGCTACGAGGCTCGCTTCGCCTCGGCCTGCAAGCCCCCCGCCCGACGCTTCGCCCACGGCGGGCGCCGTTTTCAGCTTTTTTGGCCGGATTGACACCACGGACGGCCGACGTAAGATCAGAGGGAGAAGGGCGTCGAGAACTAAACATTATTCGAATTAATGGTTCCGGCGCGCCGTTGGCCGAAGAAAAGGAAGGTAACATGCCTCCCGAAGACGTCGAAAAGAAATTGCGCCAACGCCCGTTCGCTCCCTTCCGGATGTACCTCAGCGACGGGGCCGTCTATGACGTGAACCATCCCGAATTGGTGCTCCTGGGCCGCCGCAGCCTGGTCTTGGGGCTGGCCGGGGACCCGGAAGCAACCCTGTATGAGCGGACCGTGGACGTGGACCTGCTCCACATCGTCCGCATGGAAAACGTCGAGCCACGTTCGTCGCGCAAGAACGGCGGATCGTGAAAGGCAAACTGGGCGGCGCCATGCGGCGGTGCCTATAGGACAAGGGCACGGGCACCGTCCACACGGAAACCGTTAACAAGCCGCTGCCGCCTGGGGCGTCGGGCGGAACGGAGTTGGGGGTCGTTTCGATGGTGGAAACGGGGCCTTATGGTCCAATACGTCCGAAAAAAGACCTCCGACCTCCCTTCGCGCGGCAAGGTTCAAAGAATCACCGCGGACAGGCGCGGGCACGCGCTTTAGAAATAACGCGGGAAGGCGCTCTACCGAGACCGATGGCCGACGCGCCCTCACTCCAGGCAAAGCCGAACTTCCCGAAACGCCGAGTTCATGGCATCCACTGATGCCCGTGCCCTCGCGTCATTGTCACCCAGCCGCGGTTCGCTCGACGACGCTGGTCGCGGCTCGCCGATTTCCGGCGCTTCGCCGTCCCCAACGAGACGATCTTGTATTTTCCGGTCCGATTGAATCGCGTCGCTAGGCATACGGAAGGTCCTGATTTGCGATGAGGATTCAGCCCCCGAAACGGCCACGCCACACTCCCATTCTAACGCGGTTTCACAGATACGGAAAGGATGTTGCTACGACTTGACCCCCGAAACCCCTACCCCTTTCGACGCATACGGCAGATTGACACCGACGAACAAGCGGCACTACGGGTTTACGGCAGGGCTTCCTGAAGGAACTCCTCTAGGGACTTACGCGTGTTCGCCACGTTGACAGCGATCGGCAGGCCCCCGATTTCGCCACCGCGGCTCGCTTGGTATGGGTTGCACTGGTGCGGTGACCCACCGGTGGCCTTCGAAAAAAGCTCGTAGAATCCAATCGTCTCCTTTGAGTCGTCAATTCCTGCGCTGAGGCACTGGGCGGCAGCGTAACTGAAGTTCTTCATTCGTTGCCCAGCGGGACCGTCTACGATCAGTACGCCGCATTACTTGGAAGGGTTCGCCGATTCGTTGCGGCCGGCGGTGGGCCAAACAAGCGTATTGTCGGGGATGGTCGGAGCACACGAATCCAGCGCCATTTCCGCGTAGCAGCAATCCAGAACAACCACCTTATTGACTGCAAGGTGCTGCTGCAAGACGGCGTTTAGCCGCGAGTACTCAAGTCCAATGTCACCGGTCGACGCCTGATGCAGCAAATGCAATTGCGTCCGATTGCCCCCCGGCAAGGCGTGCCCGATAAACCATAGCAGGAAGGTGTCCCCTTCGGCAAGCTCTCTGATCGCGTCGTTCGCCGCCGCAACTACCACGTCACTGCTCGTCGGGTTCCCAACCGGCGTCACAGAAAACTGTCCCTTAGACGCAGCTCCGCGCAAAGCCTTTGGGCGATGTCGCGTACCTCCGCCGGCTTGGAATAGTGCTTGTAGTCCCAACACGCGACCACGACGGTGCGCCGCCTGCCGGGTAACCGCCGCGAGTCCTCAATGTATTTCACGATCTTCCTTAGCCACCCAAGCTCCCGCCGCTGCGATTCGCTATACGCCGTCCACGACATCGTGAAGGATATTCTGAAGGGATGAAGCTCACGCAATGGACTTGCAGAACCTCGGTTTCTTCTCCCTCTCGACAAGCTCCGCGTAGTTCTGGCGGAGATCGAGAAGCCTGGTCCCCTCGTGGTCTTCCGAAACCGCCTCGTAGCAGGGCTGATCTTGCTCGCCCTCGCTGCCGACACTCGGCGAGTGTTCGACTAGCACCCCCGTCGCCGCCATAGCACCCACTAGAAGACCGATTGCCTCGCGCTGATCCGCGCCGAAGCGATTCACAAGATGCTCGACCGTGGCCTTCGGATACACTGTTCGCAGATAGTGAAGCATCCGTCGCGCGAGCAGTACCACGTCGCGCTTGGCATTGATCGCCGACCCAGAGATCATGTGCAGCGCGTAGTTCCCTGGGGCGCCCGGAATCGGGTAGGGGGCCACGGGAATCATCGTTTCGTGCGGGAAGCTGCATAAATCGGAAGTGCGAACATGTTTCGGGAAAACCAGGGTGATACGGTGATCCTCAATTCTCGTTAAAGTTCTCGGCTCCTTAATGCCATGCAACACGACCTCCGGCGTCCACTGAAGGTATGGCTCCAGCTCGAAGCTCCTCCGGATTTTGTCGCGAAGGAGCGTGGGACAAAGCACCGTCCACCGTGCCAAAAACCGGTGGGGCTCCTCGGTCAACGGCGAGGGCGGCAACCCAACGACTTGCTCATCGACCTGGAGGCTGCCGCCTTGAACTTCGAGGCGAAGCCAGCCGGTGTCGCCCGGTGCGAGGGGCTCGTCTAAGTGAAGGTCAACGACTAGACAGTTCAATTCCTCGAGGTGCGTGAGAAACTGCGCGGCCCTTTGGCCCGCTACAGGAATTAAACCCTCCGCAGATGCGGGTTGCCGTCCGTCCGGCCGAAAGCTTCCCTTCAGGATGCGCCGTTCGATATCTGCGCGAGCCGGCCTCCTCGAACTTCGGGCGAAGTGTGACCCTCGAATGCGACTTTAAGTACCCCCCGGGGGCGGAGAAATCGGCATACCAACTCGATCGGCAGCTCGTGGGCGATTGAGTCCCCGACCGAATGAACACGCGGTCAAGGGGAGAAAACTCGGACAGGTGAATTCTGAGCTGTTCGACCGGGTCGCTGCTCTGGTTCTCGATCAGCGCGTTGCAGTACTTAACCGTTTCAAGGTGCTCGTGGCCGACCGAAAACCATATCTGCTGGTGGAGAAACGGTATGGTTATGGGCCGCCCAGGAGCGAAGATATCAATTGACATGCCGTCTTCGCCTCCGTGATCAATCCATCGCCCCGAAGACGTCGGGATGTTCTACTCGGTTATGTTCAGCAGTTTCGCGACCTGCTTTTCTACATCGCCAATCCTGTCGATTCCCCTGCCTGTCGCCACGATCTTGATCGAACGGCCGCTCGTTTCGGCGACCGTAATCTCGACTTTCCCGCCATGCGCGGAAATCCAATCCTTCACTCTCGAACCGAGGACCTCGAGAAACTCGCGGATCTGGTGCAAGTTTTCCAAGACAAACCAGAGGACGCCAAGCCACACTTCGTCGCCGAGGGTTGGCTCAGCGGTCGGCTCGCCAACCCGGCCGCAACGCTCCTGTCAGGCGCAACGTCGTTCTTTGCCGTCTTCAGAACGTGCCCAGCAATCTCCGTGTTTGCATTCCCAGCCAGTTCGATAGTCAAAGGGGCTTTGGCGACCAGCGGCGGATGGTGTTCTGGTCTCCCCAAGTGAACCGAGGAGCCGAATGACACAAAAATTTTGCGATCCTGGTAACCTGCCATACGAATCAGACCAAACGGTACGGCACCGCGTAGGACCTTCACCGCGACGGCGCCGATCCAGTCCTACCCACCCGCCGGTGTGCTCACCTTCGGACGGAAACAGCACCCCCAATTCACCAGTAAAGGCAGATTTTCGTAGATCCGGCACTATCTGTCAAGCATTTGCCACCGAATTTCCAGCGAATTTACTCCGCGCGTCGGGTATCCCGCCGTCCGCGCAAGAGCTGCGACCGTAACTTCGCCGCGTTCTAGCCCCGGGGTTCTGTTTTCGCGTTCCCGGGAAACGAGAAAGAGCCGGGACAGCGCGAAGGGGACGGCGCAAGCGGTCGGAGGTCGTCTTAGGACGGCTCACGGACTTGGTTTCCTCAGGCGGCGCGTGGCTATTCCAGCAACATCGCCTCGAGGCCGGCCTGGCCGGAAGTGGACGTCGGCCGTAAGGGCCTGGGTGATGCCTTCTTGCTCCATCAGCACGAAGGAAACGCAGTCGGTGAGCCCCCATTCCTTGTCGCTGCGCGAACGATAGCGTCCCGTGGCCAGTTGAATCGCGGTTACGCCCTCCGGCCCGTAAAGCCCTCCACGTCAGTAGACCGGAGCCGCTCGCCCGAATGCTCCGCGTGCTCCTCCGCCCAATCGGCGAGGCTGGAGCGGGGCGGGCGGGAACCCTCGGATTGGCACGGCTCGATGTTGATAACCAATTCGGTCTTGCCGACGGGTATCTCCGGCGGCAATGTCGAAGACGACGCGCCGATCATCCTTCACGTCGCTCGATACCCGGATTGTAATCATGCCGTCTCCTCATGCGAACGTTCCACCTGGATGAAAACGCCTTCGGGCCAGCCATGGGGCCTCACTTTTCTCGGTCACGGGTTTCGATCAGCTCTTTGAGCCGGGCGGAAAGTTCGTCCGGGAATCGGCCGCACCAGGTCGCGTCGATCAAGCCAACCTCCAGCAGGTCCAAAAGGTGGACCTGGTCTTTGAGACGAAAGCTGGTGAGCTTCATGCGGACCAATGCATCCAAGGTAGGCACAAGGAATTCGGGCCCGGCCTCGGACTCGCTGATTTCCGGCGCCGGAAGCAGGTAATCCGGACGCACCTTTTCTCCGGCAAATAACAGGTGAATCGCGCTGGCACCGACCCTTCCGGCCCGTCCAGGAACAGGTCGACACCGGCGACGTTCTGGTAGACGAAGCCGACGGCTTGGAGCTCCGCCACCGTCCGCGCAAATCCTGCCGCCGCACGAGCAAGTCAACGTCCTTGGTGTTCCGCACCGCTTCCTGATCCACGCGTGCGACCCACGCGGCCACGGCGTTGCCTCCAATCACGACGTGAGGGATTCCCGCCCGCTGAAGCGCACCGGCTGCGCGACATGCGCGCTCGCGAACGTCTTTCACGGCCGCCACCATCCTTTCCCAAGAGAAGTCTTTAAGGGCTACCGCTGTCACGACGTTATCTCCAACGGCCACCTACCTCTCGTACCCGTAGCGATCGAAGAAGAATCCCCAGCGGTCGGCGATCTCGGCGCGTTTCTCGGCCGCGAGCTGGTACTTGTTGGTCTTGAAGTCCTTCTGGCCGGCGGCGAATTTCTCGAGCGCCGGGCGGATCGCCTCGAACTCGCCCAGGTGCAGCTGCTCGTAGACCTTCTGCATCTGCCCCAGCGGGTCCTCCACCAGCTCTTCGTAGCGGATCTCGCAAAAGCGCGACGGGTCGATCAGCGTCCGGTCGCGCTCGAAGGCATCGTACATCCGCACCAACGTCTGGAACACGTATTCTTCCAGCCCGCGGTAATTGGGCATCTGCAAGCCTTCGTCGCGGTAGAGCCGCTTCCAGAGATTGACGGTCGAGGGGAAGACCACGTACGGATCGCGGACGATGTGCACGAAGCGGGCCTTGGGGAACATCTCCAGCAGGGTCTTGATCCGCGCGGTGTGCGGCGGCGATTTCAACACGATCCGCCGCGGTTGCCGCAGGGTGACGCACTTCAGGAACCGGAGAAAAATCCGCTTCCATTGCTCGACGGCCTTGGCCGGCACGCCCACGAAATCCAGGTAGTCCTCGTCGAGCGAAGGGCGGTTGGGAAAGACCTGCTTCAGGTACGGCGAGGGAGCCCCCAGGTTGCACAGGGCGAACTCGTCCTCCTGGGGGCGGTCCCAACCGGCCGGCATGTTGTCCATCGGCCGCCGTGCCGGCATCAGGATGCTCAAGGCGGGCGCCAGCCAACTCGCCGAGAACAGGCTGTGGCTGGGGGCAAAGCACTCGTAGGTATTGGGAAACGTGTGCCGCTGGTCGAAGACCAACAACTCGTGCAGCATCGTGGTGCCCGAACGCCAATGGCCGACGATGAAGATCGGATCGTGCTCGATCCGGGTGGCGTCGATTTTCCGGCCCAGGAAGATGTTCTGGAGGATCGTCAGCAGCGAATTGAAGATCGCGACAGCAACTGACGATGACGCACATCCCCCAGCGTATCGGGTGGACCGCGAAGCGGTTGCGCCAGAGTACGCGAAACCAGGCCGAGGCGATCATACCGTCCCAAAAGCGGGGTATCCAGGGACGATCTTTATAGCCGGGGGTTTCTTTCTTGTCGGTCTTGGGCTTCGCTTCGGCGGCAGTGGTCATCTATATATATCCTAGACTTCCTATTTTACACTATCCTCGGCAGTCACTTAGCATATCGTATTCACCGTATCCGTCACAGACCAGCAGTCAAACCGACCTGGACATTGTGCATGGTTTTCGGTAGCCTCCCGCCGCTCTGCTTCGAAAAACCTCATCCAAATCACACCTCGGTATTTTGAACGGTTGACCATGACGCGGGCCGCGCCTTGCGGCGGTTGGCATCGTGGGAGACCGGGCAACGTACGCAATTCGTCCGGAGTCGCGGATGGCCTCAGGCGCCTTGGCCCGCGGAGTGGGGATCAGCCCCACGTCCCGTGTGCAAGATCTTGTTCTGCCGGTGGGACTGATCGCCAGCGTGCTGGTGATCTTGCTGCCATTGCCGGCGGAATTGATGGACGTGCTGCTGACCGTCAATATCGCCATCTCGGTGATCATGCTGCTCACGACGATCTACGTAAGAACTCCGCTGGAGTTCAGTATTTTCCCGTCGTTGCTGCTGGCCACCACGCTGTTCCGCCTGGTGCTGAACGTGGCCACCACGCGGTTGATCCTCACCCACGCGCAGACCGACGGGCTGTGGGCGGCCGGGCGGGGTCATCAAGACCTTCGGCGAATTCGTGGCCGGCGACCGGATCGTGGTCGGGACTGATCATCTTCGCGATCATCGTGTTGATCCAGTTCATCGTGATCACCAAGGGCGCCACGCGGATCAGCGAGGTGGCGGCCCGTTTCGCCTTGGACGGCATGCCGGGGCGGCAGATGGCCATCGACGCGGACCTCAACGCGGGGATCATCGACGAGCACGAAGCGCAGCGGCGGCGGACCGAAATCACCCGCCAGGCGGATTTCTTCGGCGCCATGGACGGTGCCAGCAAGTTCGTCCGCGGCGACGCCATCGCCGCGATCGTGATTACGCTGATCAACATCGTGGGCGGACTGTTCATCGGCATGATCGAAGGCGGCATGCCGCTGGCCGACGCGGCCTCGATCTTCACCAAGCTCACCATCGGCGACGGCCTGGTGAGCCAGGTTCCCGCCTTCCTGATCTCGATCGCCGCCGGCTTGCTGGTCACCCGCAGCAGCTACGAGACGCAACCTCCCCTCGGAGTTCCTCAAGCAGCTCTTTTCGCGTCCGCAGGCGTTGGCCGTGGCCGGCGCGTTTCCTGGGCATCCTGGTGTTTACCAACCTGCCGCGGATCCCGCTTGTTGCTGATCGGCGGCCAGTTGCATCGGCCTGGCCATGAACCTGTCGCGGCGAACCAGCACAGGTCAACGCCAGCGAGGCGGCCAAGCAACAGGCGCAAGCGGCCAAGCCCAAGGAAGAACGGGTGGAAGACTTCCTGGCCGTCGACCCGATGGAGGTCGAAATCGGCGTGGGCCTGATCCGCCTGGCCGACCCCAAACGGGGCGGCGACCTGCTGGAGCGGATCCAGCGCGTCCGCCAACACGTGGCCGCCGACATCGGCATCATCTTGCCCAAGGTCCGCATCCGCGACAACATGCGGCTGGGCCAGAACCAGTACCGCATCAAAGTGGCCGACATGCCGGTGGCCGAGGGAACCGTCTACCCCACCCATTTCCTGGCCATGGATTCGGGCATGACCAACGGCAAGATCCCGGGCATCGCCACCAAGGACCCGGCCTTCGGCACGCCGGCGGTGTGGATCGAGCACGGGGTCCGCGACCGGGCCGAGATGCAAGGCTACACGGTCGTCGAGCCGAACAGCGTGATCGCCACGCACCTCACGGAAACCGTGCGCAAGCACGCCGACGAGATCCTCACCCGCGACGCGGCCAAACACCTCGTCAACGAACTGAAACAGACCTCGCCGGCGGTCGTGGAAGAGTTGATCCCCAACGTGCTGAAGCTCAACGAAGTGCAACAGATCCTGCAATTGCTGCTCCGCGAGGGAGTGCCCATCCGGCAGCTCAGCGCGATCCTGGAAACGCTGGGCGATTACGCGGCGCGGACCAAGGACCCGATCTTGCTCACCGAATACGTGCGGCACCGGCTGGCGCGGACGATCTGCACGAAGTATCGCGGCAACGACGGCACGCTGCACGTGGTGACCCTCGATCCGGCCCTGGAAGACCGCATCCGCGCCGGCTTCGATCACAACGACAAGGGGCTGTTCATCCGCATGTCGCCGCAGGCCGTGGAGATCACCTGCAAGCTGATCGCCAACGAAGTGAACCGCTTGACGGCCGCCAACCATCCGCCGATCGTGCTGGTCAGCCCGCAGATCCGCGCGGCGGTGAAGCAGATGACCGCGGCCCATCTGCCGCAACTGATCGTGCTGAGCTACAACGAAATCACCCGCGACACCCGCATCGAGTCGACGGCGATGGTCGCGGACGCGAAGTGAGGGGACAGGGGGTCAGGGGACAGAGATTTGAGATTGCAAATGTGAGATTTGAGATTTAAGTGGAGCTTCCAGCCGCGGATGCATATCCGCAGGCTAGGGGCCGATAAGGCCGCGGCCGACTTAGACAGCGAGGAAGAGGATCATGGAAGTCAAAACCTATCGAGCGGCGACGATGCACGAAGCGCTGGCCATGGTGCGGCGGGACCTGGGCCCCGACGCGGCCGTGCTGCACACCCGCGAGTTCCGCAACAGCCGGCTTTTTCGGGCTGATTGCCGGTCCGCGGCAGATCGAAGTCACGGCCTCGGCGGAGGTCAACGTCCAGAGCCGCTTGCCGGCGGGCAACCTCCGCGAAGAGCGCCCCTGCCCGATACGGGCATCTCGCTGCAGATCGCCGCCCGCCTCGCTGCGATCGGCGATGCCGGCGGGCGACGCCGCCGAAGACGTGCACGGGCAGCTCAACGACCTGCAGACGATGGTCAAGGAGCTTTGCAGCCGCTCGCGTTCGCCGTCGCGTCCCGACCTGCCCGATGCCTTGTTCCGTCTGTACACCGACCTGATCGACGCCGATCTGAACGAGGACCTGGCCCGCGAGCTGCTGGAGCAGGTCCGCGCCGAAGTGCGGGGCGCGGAGCTCGCCGACCCGCTGCTGGTCAAGGCCCGCATCGCGCGGATCATCGAAGCCGAGATCGCGGTCACCGGTCCGATCGCGGTGCACCCGGGGAGCCGGCGGCTGGTGGCCCTGGTGGGGCCGACCGGCGTGGGCAAGACCACCACCATCGCCAAGCTGGCGGCCCACTATCGGCTCAAGGAAAAACGCCGCGTGGGCCTGATCACGGTCGACACCTATCGCATCGCGGCGGTGGAGCAATTGCGGACCTACGCCGACATCATCGATCTGCCGATGCAAGTGGTTTCCACTCCCCGCGAAATGCGGGAAGCGGTGCGGCGGATGGACAACCTCGAGCTGGTGCTGATGGACACCGCCGGCCGCAGCCCCAAGGACGACGTGAAGATCCGCGAACTGCGGGCGTTTCTCAGCGAGGCCGGCGCCGACGAGGTCCACCTGGTGCTCAGCAGCGTGGGCAATCCCAAGACCATGGAACAGACGGCGCTGCGGTTCGCGCCGGTCGGCACCACGGCCCTGCTGCTGACCAAGCTCGATGAGGCCAGCGGGCTGGGCAACCTGCTGCCGCTGCTGCGGCGCTGCAAGCTGCCGCTGAGCTATCTGACCAATGGGCAGAACGTGCCCGACGACATTGAAATCGCCGAGCCGCAGCGGCTCTCGCGATTGATGATCGAGATGGATGGAACTAGGAAAGGAGCTCAGAGAAGTCAGAGTCAGAAGCGAGGCAGCAACCGCTGAATGTCGTTCTAACTTCTAACTCCTGACTTTAACTCCTGATTGCCATGAACGACCAAGCCCATGAACTGCGAAACCTGGTGCGGCACAGCGCCGCGGGCGACGTGGCCCGGCGGGCCGCGCCGATCGCGCTGGGTGTTGTTGACCAGCGGCAAGGGGGCGCGGGCACGACCACCGTGGCGCTGAACCTGGCCGTGGCGCTGCGCCGCGTGCGCATCGCACGGTGCTGGTCGACGCCGATCCGCTCTGGGCGGCAGCATCGGCCTGTTGTGCCGGCTCCGCGCCCACTACACTTTGGCCGACGTGCTCGCCGGCAGCCGTTGTCTCGCCGAGATCCTTCAACCGGGCCCGGGCGGGATCGAAGTCATTCCCGGCGTCAGCGCCCTGGAGCAACGCGGCGGGAGCCGGCCGTCGCGCCGCAATGGCTGATTTCGCAATTGGAGTCGCTCGACGCCCGCGCCGACGTGATCGTGATCGACGGCGGCAGCGGGCTGAGCCGGTTCGTCCTGCACGGCTGGCCGCACTGCGACGTGGGCGTGGTAATCACCACGCCCGACGCGGCCTCGATCATGAACAGCTACGCGTTGATGAAGATTCTGATGCGAGCCCGGCGGGGGGTGCTGCCGCGGTGCCTGGTCAATTTTGCGCCGAGTGCCGCCGTGGCCGAGGACGTGCAGGCCCGCATTGCCGGGGCCTGGCGCGATTCCTGGCGTTGCGGCCGACGGCCTTCGGACACCTCCGGCCGACGCGGCAATCGCGGCGGCAGGGCAGGCCGCGGAGCCGTTTGTGCTGGCGGCGCCCCGTCGGCGGCCGCACGGCAAACGGATCGTCTCGCGGAAGCGGTGCTGGCGGCCGAATCGGGCCGGCAAAGCGGCACAACGCCGGGCGCGGCCGCGGAAGCGATTCACGTTTGCATGACCGTGTTCGTGCGCGGAAAAGGGGTCAAGTCCAATTTGCCTGTAGGTCCAGAGGGTGCTTTACACAAATTGGACCTGACCCCTTTTTCGCGTGACCGTTTCCTCGCAAAACCTTTTTCAGGAGCAATGTGAAAAATAGACTCAACCGCCGGGTCAAGAACAGCCGATATATAGAAGAACACGTATCGTTAGCCGCCGATCGTTAAACTGTAACGGTTACATTGAGTTTAGCGGCGACGAGGAACAAGGATGTGGCTCGACTCTACGCCGGCATTCTCGGCCTTCTGGCATTCCTGACCAACTTGATACGCGGCATGGTACACGGCTACGGAGCGGAATCCACTCTGTGGTCGGCCTGCCTGGGTATGGCATTGTTTGCCGTGGTGGGAGTGATCCTGGGCGGGATTGCACGGTGGATCGTCGAGGACTCGGTCAATAGCCGGATAGCCGCGGAGCTGGCGGCCCAAGAGGGCGGCCGGACCACCGCGGGCAAGACGCCCGCGGCTGCGGAGAAAGCCGGACCCTGACGCGATCGTCGGGAGGCGGATACCGAAAAGGATTTCGTGTAACCGGTGCAATGAAGCACCATCACGGAGGATTGCATGGCCACCACTGTCGCTCCTGAAGACGTGGAGCAACTTTGGATCGAGTTCAAGAAGGATCCCGACAGCCAGGAGATGCGCAACCGCCTGGTGGAGATCTATCTGCCGCTGGTGAAGTACAACGGCGAGCGGATCTGGTCGCGCTTGCCGGAAGGCGTGGAACTCGACGACCTGATCTCGGCCGGCGTGTTCGGCCTGATGGACGCGATCGACGCCTTCGACCTGTCGCGGGGCGTGAAGTTCGAGACCTACTGCGTGCCACGGATTCGCGGCGCCATGCTCGACGAGTTGCGGACCATGGACTGGGTGCCCCGGCTGGTCCGCTCCAAGGCGAGCAAGCTCAACGAGGCTTTCAAGGTCCTCGAAGCCCGGCTACGGCCGGCAGCCGACCGAAGCGGAATTGTCCGAATTCCTGGAGATTTCCGTGGCCGAGCTGGAAAAGATGATCTTCGACGCCAACGCGGTCAACCTCATCAGCTTGAACAAGAAATGGTACGAAACCGACAGCTATAAGGACGTTCGCGAGATCGACATTCTCGAGGACAAGAAAGGCGAGGATCCCACGCGGCGGATCCAGAAGAACGACCTGATGCGGCTGGTCACCAAGGGGCTCAATCGCAACGAGCGGCTGATCATCATCCTCTATTATTACGAGGAGCTGACGATGAAAGAGATCGGCGCCACGCTGGATCTCTCGGAAAGCCGCGTCAGCCAGATGCACAGCTCCATCGTGCAGCGGCTGCAGAGCCAGCTACTACGGCGCCGTCCGGAGTTCGCCAGTTAAGCTAAGGATGACGGGATAAGATGAAGGATGAATGACGCGCAAGCGGAGTTCATCCTTTTTCTTTCATCCGTCATCCTTCGCCTTCATCCTTTCCTCCACACGGCGCGATCATCGGTTGGTTGAGCGGTGCGAAGAGTCGGGAGGCGTCCAGGCCGGCCTTCGCGGCCCGCTGCTCAAGAACAGGACGCCAATCGCCACGACCATCAACACCACGCTGATCAGGGCCACCACCCACACCCAGGCCGAAAAATGCTCGCGCAAGGGCCGGCCTCCACGTCCGTCTGCGTCCTCGCCGTCGTCGAATTGGTAATCGCACTGCGCACAGCGGCGGCAGGTAGCCGGGCGTGAAGGGCTCGTCGCACTCCGGGCAGAGCAACAGCGGCCGCCCGGTGCTCGCCCGGCTCGGCCTCGGGCATCCGGTCGGCCGGCGGGAAATCGCTTCCCTCGGTGCGGCAGGCCGGGCAGATCGCGGTCCGCCGGCGTGCCGCAACGGGGGCAGACGGGCCAATCGCCGAGCGCGACGGCGCGGTGTCGCCGGCTCGACTGTTTCCGCAGTGTCGATGGCCTGTGTGTTGGTCGAATTCGGCGGCGATCCGCCGGGCCTCGACGACATCCTTCTCCGCCACAGTGACCTGCCGCCATGCGAGCGAATCCACCATCCCCGCGCCACGCGGTGTCGCCGCATTCACCACCTGGGCGTCGATGCCGTTCTCGGCCAGGATGTTCTTCAGCAGGTGGGCGTCCTCGGCGGATCGCGCCGTATAAATGACCGTCGGTTCCGAATCCATGGATCGCTCCTTGTGACAAGCCCCGGGCAGTGGCCGGGCGGAGTCGCACGCATCCGACAATCGCTCTCCCGGAGACAATGGTAGGACTGGATACGGCCCGCGCCCAGCCCGCGCAGTAACCGCCACCACCCCCCGCAAGATGGATTCGAGCCATGAGTCGACTGCTTGGCAGGGGCGCGCCGGCAACGTATAACGAGCAGCGACGATGCGGTGTCCTTGATAACCAACGCGCGGGCAACTCCACGGAGGACTAGACCTATGAAAAGCAACTTTCCTTGGGCGCGAAAGAGCGGGTATTTGGCTGCGGCCTGGCTGACGCTGCTGGCAATCTCGGCCGCGGACGCCGCGGCCCCACGCGTGCTGCCGCCGGGCCAGCTTCCCGACGACCGGCGACTGGGCCCGCTGGTGGATCTCAACGGTTATTTCCCCTTCACGCCGTGCGCCACGCGGCAAGCCTGGCACCAGCGCGCCGAGCGGCTGCGGCGGCAATTGCTGGTGGCGACCGGGCTGTGGCCGATGCCCAGCAAGACGCCGGCCCACGCGGTGATCCACGGGGTCGTGGAGCGCGACGGTTATACGCGTGGCCAAGGTCTACTTGGAAAGCTATCCCGGGCACTTCGTCACCGGAAACCTGTATCGGCCGACCAGGCTCCGCCCGGTGCCCGGCGCAGCGGCCGGCTGCCGGGCGTGCTCTGCCCCCACGGTCATTGGCCCGAGGGGCGTTTTTACGACGCGGGCGAAGCGGCGTTGCGGAAACAAATCGCCCAGGGCGCCGAGCGTTTCGATCCCAGCGGCCGCTACCCGCTGCAGGCCCGCTGCGTGCAGTTGGCGCGGATGGGCTGCGTGGTGTTTCATTACGACATGGTGGGCTACGCCGACAGCGTGCAATTGCAGCATCGCCCCGGCATCTCGCGCGGCCATGAACACCGCGGAGAACTGGGGCTATTTCAGCCCGCAGGCCGAGGCCCGGCTGCAAACGCAAATGGGCTTGCAGACCTACAATTCGATCCGCGTGCTGGATTGGTTCAGCCACCTGCCGGACGTGGACGCCGCGCGGATCGGGGTGACCGGGGCCAGCGGCGGCGGCACGCAGACGTTTATCCTCTGCGCCATCGATCCGCGGCCGGCGGTGGCCTTCCCGGCGGTGATGGTCTCCACGGCCATGCAGGGCGGCTGCACCTGCGAGAATTGCAGCTATTTGCGGGTGGGGACGGGCAACGTGGAGATCGCCGCCCTGATCGCACCCCGTCCGCTGGGCATGACGGCCGCCGACGACTGGACCAAGGAGATCGCCACCAAGGGCTTTCCGGAGCTGCAGCAGCTCTACAAGCTGTTCGGCGCGGAATCGGCGGTGATGGCCAAGCCGCTGTTGCAATTCCCGCACAACTACAACTACGTGAGCCGGGCGGTGATGTACGGCTGGATGAATAAGCATCTCAAGCTGGGCCTGCCGGAGCCGATCGTGGAGCAGGATTTCCGGCCGCTCTCGATCGCCGAAATGAGCGTCTGGGACGCAGGCCCATCCCAAGCCGCCCGGCGGAGACGATTACGAGCGGTCGCTGCTGCGGTGGATCACCGTGGATAGCGATGCGCAGTTGGGGGCGATCGTGCAGTCCCGAATCCGTCGCGGCTGACCAGCCGGATGGCCCAGAAGCTGGACGCCTACCTGCAGCCCAATATCATCATGGACCTGGCGCATTACCGCGAGATCGTCGGGGGCGCGATCGACGTGCTCATCGGCCGCCGCTTGCCGCCGGCCGAGGCGATTGAAGCCCGGCATACGCGGGAATCGACGCTGGGCCCGTGGCAGATGGAAACCATGCTCTTGCACAACGTGCCGCAACACGAGGAAGTGCCGGCGGTGGTGCTGCGGCCCAAGTCGTGGAACCGCCACGCCGTGGTGTGGATCAGCCGCGAAGGCAAGCAGGCGCTGTTCGACGAGGCTGGAGAGCCCCGGCCGGCCATCGCCCGACTGCTTGTCGGGCGGCGTGGCCGTGGTGGGCGTGGACCTGCTGGGCCAAGGGGAATTCACGGCCGATGGCCGGCCTTGGTCGCGAAGGCCCGGTTGAATAAGAGCGGCCATGGGGCCTGGACCGAGTATGCCGGCTACACCTTCGGCTACGACTACCCGCTTGTTGCCCAGCGCGTACACGACATCCTCTCGGTCGTGGCCTACGTCCGCGGTCCGCGGTTGGGAGCGGAAAGCGTTACCGTGGCGGGGCTCGGCGGCGCGGGCCATTGGGTTGCAGCCGCATGCGCCCAGGCCGGAGCGGCCATCGACCAGGCGGCCATCGATACGGGCGGTTTCCGCTTTGCCAACCTGACCGCGATCGACGATCCCGATTTCCTGCCCGGCGGGGCCAAGTACCTGGACCTGCCGGGCATCCTGGCGCTGGCCGCGCCGGGAAAGATGTGGCTGGCCGGCGAAGGGAAGACCGGCCGGCCGTCGTCCAGACGCCTATGAAGCGGCCGGGCGGCAGGGCGTCTGAGCATGTTCGACGGCCCGGCCGAGCAACGCGAAGCGGCGGCCGTGGCGTGGCTGTTACAGGAGCGAATTAGCGGATGATGGGGATCGACGGATGGCATGCGTCACAGCGCAGCCGGGGGCCGGCATGTTGCTTCGACTCGAAAATGCGAGTACGACGCGTCGCGTCGCGACGGCACGCCACCCTCTATCACGATCCAATGGCGCCGGAAACACCCTACCGTGAAGCGGCGGCCGGCCCGGATTGCCGCGGGGGCCGCGGTGTCCGCCCAACGGCTCGACCAGCTTTCGCAATTGACGATCGATGCGGCGGGCGAATCGCTTGAGTTCCGCAGCTCGACCTGCAGCGGAACGTCCCAGTGTGCCGGCCCATGGAGACATAGTGTTGCTCTCAGACTTCTTGCTCTTCACGGCAATGTCCCCTCGGCGGTTGTCCCAGCGGAGATTTCGGTCAAGCGGTTTCACCGCCCGTCATCCCCGTAATCCTGCAGAAAGGGGACAAGGTTTAAGTTCTCGGATCCGCTATAACGAAAGACCGGCCCAAGCGCACGACGGGGGTAGTCATAGGTCAATGACGAATGGCGGATCAAAGAGGAAACATGCGAATTTTGAAAATCCGAATGACGCCCGACGGGAACGCACTCCGGTTTCTCTCGCCGAACCGGCCCCCTCCGCGTAAGCTATTACGAACAAACGCTTTCTGCCGATCTTGCTCATTTCGCCAGGCGGGCTTATAATCCGCCCGTGCCGAGGCGGAAACCTTTGATACTGAAAATACGTATACCTAGCAGAGACGACGCAATCGCAATCAGACCGCAAGCGAAGGCGCGGCGGAAACACATCGCCGCGCCAATGCGGTCCGTCAACGCGGTCGAGCGTGTGGTATATTAGTTAGAAGGAAGTACCTGTCCTTGCAAAGGGCACCGGCTTGCCAGCCTGTTCGGGCGATGTCGAAGGCACCGGGAACGGACGAATCGATCTGCGAACGGTGGATGATGACACGCGCTTTTCCGTATCGTTACGGCCCGTGTCATTGCCTGCCGCGCAGCATATAAGAGGGAGAAGAAGGATGCAGATCTACGGCCCATCCCAGTTGCACGGCGCCCAGCAGATCGGCCCCCCGCACACGTCCCGCGTCGGGCAATCCGGCCGCGACTTCCACCTCGGGTCGATCCAGGATGTAGTCGATATTTCCGACGCCGCGCAATCGCCGACTCATCGAACCAGACTGCCGGCATCCGCCAGGACCGGGTCGACGCGATCCGCGCCCAGATCGCCAATGGCACCTACGAGACGCCCGAGAAGCTCGATGCAGCTTGGAGCGCCTCTTCGACCAGATGGGATGACGGAAGAGGTGGAAGTGGACGGTGAACGGTGGACGGAAAAGATTTTGAAGCCATCCACCGTCCACCGTCCACCGTCCACTTTCACCATGTCGCACAGCTTCTCGCTAGGATCGGTGTACGTCGAACTGCCGCCGGCAGAACGCTTTGCGCAGTTTCTCCAAGGTCGCGGGAAGCGACTGACGACGCAGCGGCAGATCATCGTCCAGCAGGTCTTCAGCCACCACGACCACTTCGACGCCGACGAATTGCTGGAGCACCTCCGCGACTGGATCCAGTCAGCGGAAGCTCAGCCGGCCGACCGTTTATCGCACCCTTTCCGAGTTGGTCGAGGCCGGCATGCTCCGCTCCATGGACGCTCAGCGGCCGCAGCGTCTACGAGCATGAGTACGGCTATCCCCGGCACGACCATCTCTATTGCCAGGTCTGCAACCGCCTGATCGAATTCCACAGCGCCGCGCTGGACCGGCTCTGCACGGCGCTGGCCCGGGAGTACCAATTCCAGGTCACCGGGCATCGCATGTTCGTGATGGGGATCTGCGATCAGTGCCGGGCCAGGGAGCAGGGGGCCGGGATCAGGGGCCAATAGGATTTTAGATTTTGGATTTTGGATTTTGGATTGAAGAACGGATGGGGGGCGTTCTCCGCTCTGGCGTAATCCAAAATTCAAAATCCAAAATCGAAAATCGCTCTCACACGTCGATCTTCGCCGTGGCGGCCAGCGCCTGCGGATATTTGGCGCGGATCGGCGCGACCACTTCGGCCAGGAACTCGTCGACCTGCTGCGGCGCGCGGCCGACAAACTTCGCCGGATCGATGCGCCCCTTTCAGATCCACCGCGGCAAAGGCCGGCGTCGGCGGCCAGGCGGTCCAGGAGATCGTTGCGGCCGCCCTGCTGCTTGACCACCGCGGCCGCCGCCTGACGGTGGCGGCGAATCCGCTCGTGCAGATCCTGCCGGTCGCCGCCGGCCGCCACGGCCGCCATGAGGATGTTCTCCGTGGCCATGAAGGGCAACTCCGCCTCCAGATTGGCGGCGATCACCCGCGGATAGACCACCAGCCCGGCGGCCACGTTCTGGTACAACAGCAGCACGGCGTCGATCGGCCAGGAAGGCCTGCGGCAGCGTCAGCCGCCGGTTGGCGCTGTCGTCGAGCGTCCGCTCCAGCCATTGCGTGGACGGCGGTCTTGGCGGCGCTCGACTCCAAGCTGATCACGAAGCGGCGCCAGCGAGCAGATCCGCTCCGCCCGCATGGGGTTGCGCTTGTAGGCCATGGCCGAGGAGCCGATCTGCTCCTCCTCGAAGGGCTCCTCGACTTCCTTGCGATGTTGCAACAGCCGCAGATCGGTGGCCGCCTTGTGGGCGCTTTGGGCGATGCCCGACAGCACCGCCGAGCACCTGCGAGTCGATCTTCCGCGAGTAGGTCTGCCCGCTGACGGGATACGACCTGGGCGAAGCCCATCTTGCGGCAGACCAGTCGCTCCAACTGCTGCACCTTTTCGTGGTCGCCCTGGAAAATCTCCAGGAAACTGGCCTGCGTGCCGGTGGTGCCCTTGGAGCCCAAGGCCTTGAGCGTCGAGAGCCGGTACTCGACTTCGGCCAGGTCCATCACCAGGTCGTAGATCCACAGGCAGGCCCGCTTGCCCACGGTCGTCGGCTGGGCCGGCTGGAAATGGGTGAACGCCAGGCAAGCCAGATCGCGATAGCGTGCGGCGAAGGCGGCCAGGCGGTCGATCACCGCCGCCAGCCGGCTCGCGACCAGCTCGAGCGATTCCCGGATCAACAGCAGGTCGGTGTTGTCGGTCACGAAGCAACTGGTGGCGCCGAGTGGATGATCTTGCCGGGCCGTCGGGGCAGACGTCGCCGTAGGCGTGGACGTGGGCCATCACGTCGTGCCGCAGCCGCCGCTCGTAGCGCCGCGCGGCCTCGAAATCGATGTCGTCGACGTGCGCCTCGAAGCTCCGCGATCTGCGCCGGCGTGATCGGCAGCCCCAACTCGGCCTGCGACTCGGCCAGCGCCACCCAAAGCCGCCGCCAGGTGCTGAACTTCCGCTGCGGGCTCCACAACTGCGCTCATTTCCGGCGAGGCGTAGCGGGCGATCAGGGGATTGTCGTACTGTTCGGGTTGGTGGGCATGAGGGGTCAGGAGTCAGAAGTTAGGAGTTGGAAGCTAAGAGTCTCGGAGTCGAAGTACGGTAAGTGCTTAGTGCTTAGAACTTCTAGCATCTTAGCTGCTTCGATTCTAACTTCTACATATTCGTCACATCGTCGGCACTGCCGGTGCCGGTGAGGGTGTCCATGGCGGCCGCAATCTGGGCGTTGTGCTGGCTGTCTTCGGCATACACCCGGCAGATGCGAAAACTGGCCGGGATCTGCCGAAATAGCTCGCGATCGTCCAGGCTGCGGATCTTGCCGGTGGTGGGATCGTAGAGGAAGTTCTGCCCGGCCGCCGGGGTCTGCGCGCCGGGGCGGTGGACGTGCCGGGCCGTGTCGACCCGCAACGGCAACTCGCCGCAGCGCCGCGGGCAACTGCTCGCGCACGGCCGCCTCGAAGAACCGCTGGTTGCTGAAGACGCTGCTCCGCTCCGGCTCGCCGGGGGCGTAGAAGATCGTCCGCTCGCAGGCCATCTTCCAGGGCAATTGCCGGCGGCAGAAACAGATCCCAGCGGCGGCCCAACGCGTGCAGCTCCGGATCGTGGCTGTCGATCCACGAGCCGACCTGCCCCAGCAGCGACCACTCGGTCAGCTTGCGGTACTCGCTCAAGTGCTCCAGCGGATTGCCGGGAAACAGGTGGCGCTTGCTCTCGAGGAACAAGTCTTGCAGCGACAGGTCGATCGCCCGCACGGTGCGGTGGAAGTAGATCGCGCGGAACAACTCGGCGCGGACGCCGATGAACCGCACCAGGGCCGACAGGCCGCGTTCGTGGATCGTCAGCCCCTTGGCGGTGAAGATGCTGTAGTGCAGCAGCCGCTCCAGGTCGAAGGCCTGCGTGCTGTAGCCCGACATGTAGGCGTCGCGGAGCACGAAATCCATGTTGTCGACGGTATACAGGCCGCTGAACAGGCTGCGGAGAAACCGCAGCCACTGCGGCACGGCCGGGGCCGTCGCTTTCCTTGGGGCGGGTAATGAGGATGGCCACCTGCTCGGGGTCGAGCGTTTCGTCGGCCTGCAAGCGGCCGTTGGGATTGCGGCGGATGCGGCGGAATCAGGTCGCCGAGCTCCTGGCGGATGATCTCGCTGCCGACCATTTCGTGGTTCAGCCCGAAATCGGCCAGAAAGTGCTCGTCGAAGAAATGGCCGAACGGGCCGTGCCCCACGTCGTGCAGCAGCGCGGCCATCCGCATCAGCGACTCGACGTAGCCGCGGCTGGGCACGTCGGGGCAGACCGCTTGCAGGCTGTCGTAGAGCGCCTGCCATCGCGCGGCTGGCCAGGTGCATGGCCCCCAGCACGTGCTGGAACCGCGTGTGCTCGGCCGAGGGAAAGACCCACCAGGCGGTCTGCAACTGGTGGATCTGCCGCAGCCGCTGCAGCCAGGGATGGTCGATCATCTGCTGCTCGGAGACCTCGCCGGCGGGCACGCCCGCACGGCGAGGTGAAGGCGATGTAGCCGTGGATCGGGTCGTGGCTGAGGCTTTCGGTGTGGAAATCGCGCATGGGCAAATTATGGTGCCCGGCGTCCGGCCGTCCAGGGGACGGGCGAAGGTGGGCGACGATGGGTGGCACGTCCGCGAGCTTCCCGACATGCCAACCCGGCTGGCCAAGTGACGCATCTCCACCCGGCCGTGGACGGCGGGCGGCGGGAAGCGGACAGGGCGTCTTGCCATTGCCGTGGCCGGAACACACAATCGAAGAGCAAAAAAAGAAACAGGGACGTGAAGTGAGGCAGGCAAGTAGTTTGGGGTATATGGAAAAGCAGCGAAAGCTGCATGATGCTGGTTCTGGAGCGACAAGTCTCTCGTTCCAAGCGTTTACGACGCAATCTCGCTGCATTTCGCCCATTCCGCCAACCGATCTAGCATCAATCGGCCCGGTCCACTAAACTGCGTCAGCCGACTCGCGCGATCGCGCCGCGTTCAATTCCATCGAGTATGAAGGAGAAGTTACTGTGCCGCAAATCCGGACGGGGACATTATTGGCCATTGGCATGCTGCTTGTTGCCTCCGCTCCGACGGCCTGGACCGCCCCGCCGAGCGAGAAGTTGCCGCCGAGAAGGGTCGTCCGCGACGCGAAGCCGGTCAACGACGTCTCGACCGCGCGCATAGCGACGTGCCGCCCGCCGAATACGCTGCTGCCGGGGGCTGACCAAGGGTTTTCTCTCGGTGACCAATGTGACCGAACTCGACGAACGTTGGAATAAGACCCAGCTCGGTCACTTGATGAACGACCCGGCCATGGAACCGTTCGTGAAGGATTTGCGGCACCAGTTCGAAGACCGGCTGTCCGATCTCCGCGACCGCCTGGGGCTGACGTTCGAGGATCTCCAGGGCGTTCCGTCGGGTCGCCTTCACGCTGGCGCTGATCGAGCCGCGCCGAACCAGGCCGCGATGGCCTTGCTGATCGACGTCAGCGGCCGGCTCGACAAGGCCAAGGCGATGCTGAAGACGGCCGCCACGAACCTGGTCGGAAAAGGCGCCCGCGAGAGCCGTAAGGAAACGCCCACCTACGGCGCCTGGGTCTACATCGACCGACCTGCCGGCCGGGACGACCGGGCCGGCAGCGGGTGACGATCTACTTCCTGGCCGGAAACCTGCTCGGCGCCACCGACAATCGCGAGGTCGGCGAGTTCATCTCTGTCGCGGTTGTCGGGCAAGCCCGGCGACACCCTGGCCCAACAGATGGGTTTCAAGGAAGTGATGGCCCGCTGTCAAAAAGATCTGGACCAAAAGGATCCCGGCGAGAGGGATGCCGAGCGGGAGACCGCCGGCCCGAAGGTGTCGCGGCAGCAAGCGCCGGCGCTGAAGGCCCTGGGCCAGAAGGTTCTGGGGCGAAGGATGCTGGGCAAGAAGAAGGCCGCGGAGAAAAAGGGCCTGGCCCGAGTCGCGGGCCACGGACATTCCGCTGGTACATCCAGCCGCTGGGTTACGTGGAGGCCGTCCGCGCGGCCACGCCCGAGCAGGATCGCCGGAAAGGGAAAACCCTGATCCAAGTGATGCGGAACCAGGGATTCGACGCCATCCAGGGGATGGGCGGTTACGTCAGCGTGAATCTCGAGACGTACGAAATCCTGCACCGCACGGCGATCTACGCCCCGCAGCCGTGGAAGAAATCGATGAAGATGCTGGTGCTGCCCAACGCCAAGGATTTCGCGCCCCAGCCCTGGATCCCCCGCGACGTGGCCACCTACACCACGCTCTCCATCGACATCCTCAATGCCTTCGACAATTTCGGCCCGATGTTCGACGAGCTGTTCGGCGAGAACGGCGAGACCGGGCTGTGGGCCGACGTGCTGCAAAGCCTGAAGGACGACCCCAGCGGGCCGCAGATCGATCTGCGCCGCGAGATGATCCAATACCTGGCCGCCGGGTAACGGTGGTTTCCGACTACGAGTTGCCGATCACCACCAATAGCGAGCGGCTGCTGTACGCCATCGAAACCAGCAACGAAAAGGCCGTGGCCGTGGCGCTGAACAAGTGGATGAAGGGCGACAAGACCGCCAAGAAGCGCGAGTGGAAGGGGCAGGTGATCTGGGAGATGGTCGAGCCCGAGGAGCAGGAAGTGCCGACCATTTCGCTGGAAGCGGTCCCCTCGGTGAACCCGGCCGAGCCGCCGCCCGAAACGCGTCTTGGGAAAACGCAATACGGGGGACGAAGAGGAGGTGCGGCTGCTGCCCCACGCGGCGGTCACGGCCGCGCATGGGCACCTGCTGATCGCCTCGCACCTGGATTTTCTGAAGAAGATCCTGCCGCAATTGGCCGCGCGAGAACAGCTCGCCCGCGACGTCGACTACCGCCTGGTGAGCGGCACGCTTTGCCGAGTTCGCCGCGCCGGAGCATTGCCTGGAATCGTTCTCGCGGACCGACGAAGAGTATCGGCCGACCTATGAGCTGATCAAGCTGGGAAAGATGCCGGAGAGCGAAACCATGCTGGCGCGGATCCTCAACGCGATGGCCGGACCGACCAAGAAGGGCGTGGTCCGCAAGCAGCGGATCAACGGCTCGCAGATGCCCGATTTCCAGATCGTCCGCCGCTACCTGGGCCCGGCCGGCATGGAAATGACCAGCGAAGCCAACGGCTGGTTCGTCAAGGGCTTCATGCTGCCCAAGCAATCGCAGTAGGCGGCAGTCGGCAGGGGGCAGTCGGCAGTTACAGCTCACCGCCGGCCGCTTACTGTCCGCTTTCTTCTCTTAACGCTCGCGCTCTGCGCTGATCCGTCCGGTGGCCGTTTCCAGCTTCGCCCAGAAGGGATGCTGGCGGTCGCCGCGGGTGCGGACGTCTTCCAGCAAGACGTGCAGGTCGGGCCGGGCCAGTTGGCCGTTGAGCCGCCGGCCGTTGACGACGACGTTCACGCGGCGGCCGAAATCGACCATCTGCGGCGAGAGCCAGACGTTGCAGATAGGCCGATCCGGTCCGCACGTTCAGCCCGTTGTTGCTGGTGATGGTGCCCGTCACCTGGATCGGCCTGGGTGCCGCGCGGCGGCGGCCAATCGGTGGGCTCGACCATGGCTCCGGCGGGCATTCCGCCCATTTCCACCCACCAGAAGTAATTGTCGAATCGCCGCATCGTGGAGCAAGTGAAATCGCGGGGGAAGAAGTCGCGATGGAAGCGGCCCATCCAGTCGAACAACCGCAGGATTTCGTCGGAGAAATCCTCGTGGCCGCGGCCCAGGAACTCGACCACCGTGGAGTTGTAGCCGCGTTTGAGATAGCGATCGAGGTCCGGGGCGTTCAGGGTCATCTTGTTGGCGTCGAGCTCGCCGCAGACGAAGTAGAAGGGAAGCGACTTGGCGTTCTCCCAGTACAGCGGAGTAGCGGTCGGCCGTGGCGACGATGGGGATCACGCCGGCCCAGAGATCGGGATGGGCCAGGCCGATGTCCCAGGCCGCGTCGCCGCCGATGGAATGGCCGGAGAGGAACACGCGATCGGTGTCGATGGAGAACCGCCGGCAGGCGTCGCGGAGCGAATCCAGCACCGCGGCGTGCTCGCGGCCGCTGTAGCGATAGTCGTTCTGATGGTCCAAGGTCCAGTCCGGGGCGATCACGATGTAGCCGCGGCGGGTCGCCTGGCCCGTGCGGGCCGCCGCCTTGCTCCGGGCGCCGGCCCACCAGTCGATCTGATTCTCCGCCGTGGTGCCGGCCCCGTGGAGGGTGACGATGGCCGGATAGCGGCGATGGGGATCGTACTCCGGCGGCAGTTGGACGAAGTAGTGGACCGGCGGCTCGGTGGAGCCCTCGAGCACCGCCAGCTCGTAGAAGCCCGGCTTGTCGGGATTGGCGGCGGGCAGGTCGAGCGGCGGCTTCATCTGGGCCAGCAGCGCGGCGACCAGCTGCGGCGTGGCGGCCTGCTCCGACGAGATCAGCGTGGTCGAAGAGCTTGGCCCGATTGATCTTCAGCGGTTCGTTCAGATACTCGTGGACCGTCTGCCGAACGTGGTAGGCGGAAATCGCCACCCCCAGCTTGGCCGTGGCCGCGTCGGAGCCCAGCAGCCAGCCGCTGACGGCCAGCGCCAGCTTTTCTCCGGGCGTGGTCTGCGGGTCGTCGAGCCCTTGCAGGAACGACGTCATGCGGCCGGTGGTGTTCGAGGCTCATCTCGGCGGCGATCTCGTCGCGGATCGGCCGCAACGGCTTGAGCTGATAGGAGTCCGACACCTTCGGCGAGCAGTTCGTCGATCTTCGCCAACGCACTGCTTGCGGCGGGCCTCCAGGGCCTGGTAATCGGCGATCATCTCGCGAACGACCTGCAACACCTCGCCGTCGACCCCTTCGGCTGGGAAAGTGCTCCAGGCTGCGCATCACCAACTGGTGCTGGCCGGCCTCGCGCCGCAGCCGCAGCTCGCTCAAGAGTCGCTCGGCCGCCAACTGCCGCAAGGCGTGCAGCGAGGAGGCGATCTGTCCTTGCTGCGCCGCTGCGGGAAAATCGGCCATGATCTCTTCCAGCTCCTCGATCGCGTCCTCGTAGCGCTCGCTCTGCAAGTAGAACCGGGCGATCTTCTTGCGCTGCTCGATGTCCTTCGGGATCGATCCGCTTCATGAGGATCTTGCCCAACACGTCGCGGGGAATCGAGCTGGTCGCCATCCGCATGTCCCAGACGTGGGAAATGCCTTCGACCTTGGTCCAGTGCGGCGTGATCTCGGTGATCGCCTGAACGACGGGCACCGGCCCCTTGAAGGTGTTCATGGTGAAGATCCGCCGGCCGTACTCGTCGAAGGGCTGCGATGGCGATGATCGGCCCGACGGTCCTCACCGTGAGGCCCATCCGCGCATCACCCGCTGGGGAACGGAGAACTTCTCCACGCGTCCCTTCGCTGGGCTGGCGGAGCTCGCGGACTTGGCGCTTGGAAAAATAGGTCCGCCGCAGGTCGTCGTCGAGAAACACGATCAGTTGCAGCGGCCCTTGCGGCCCGGTGCCGTTGATCGGATTGTCGGCCATGCCGGTCGTCAAGCCCTCGCGGCCGGACAGCACGCGGCCGTCCTTGAGAACGATCTCGGTGGCCGCCACGGCGCAGCGCATCCCTTACCCAGCAAGGCAAAGATCACGACCCCGAAGCCAGAGCATACCCCTGCCGCCACGACCTGATCGGCTCATTACACATCGTCTCGAAACTGCAAGAGGGCCCCTTGATGTCATTGTGCCGTCTGGGGGGAGCATGTCAAGCAGCGACGACTGCATCGAGTAGTCGGGCCGATCCAGCCGGCGTGCCGGCGGAAACGGTTGTACGGCTTGACACTGCCGAACGCTCCTCACAATTGGGGGATCTGGGAAACGATTTGCAGCGACACGGTGCGATCGTGTAAACCGTTGCCGCAGGGACGGTTCGTATGGCCTGGCATCGCGAAGTATGCCCATTTCCGGGCTCAGGGAAAATAAACCGAACCGCGGAAATTTTTTAACAGTCCCGGGAGAGGTTTTTCGTCATCCTTAACCGCTCGCAGTCTATGGATCTCTCGCCCCTGTTCGACGCCTGTTGCTGGTCCTGGTCGCCGTGGCGGTGATCTGCCGATCGCCATCTGTATCGTGATGGGCGTCGGAGCCCTGTTGGGGACGATGGGCGATGCGGTCGGGGGGCGAGTGCTGGGGTGGATCGCGCTGGCCGGGGGGATCCTCTGGGGCGTGGACCTGGTCGGACTGCTCCTGGTACAGACGCTGCTGACCCTCAACGAACGCGACGGGAAGTAGTTTTCAGTGTTCAGTTTTCAGTCAACGGAATACTGAAAACCCCGCCGTTCACCGTCCCCCGTCACCGTTGCCGATCTTGATGGCCAACAGGTCGAGTTGGCTCTTCAGGTCGGTCAGCAACACGTCCGGGCTGGCGCCGCCGCAATAGTGGGCGTAGAAGGCCGTGGCCGGAGAGCTGTGCGTGGTGGTAAGCATCGCGGCGGCCGAGCGCAGATCGTGAATCTGCCCTTGGAAATCGTCCAGCGTGGCGACCGTGCTGTGGTGGTTGCGCCAGATCCGGTCGAGTTGCAAGATCAAGGCCAGCAGCAATGCCACCTGCCCGACGATCGCGATCGGCATCCCCACCGACCAGAGTTCGGGCCGTTGGCCGATCGCCGACCAAGCCAACAGGATTCCGCCGCAGACCAGGGTCATGACCCCTAGCGACAGGGCGAGCCAAACGGCAATTGCCAGGACGGTGTCGCCCCAAGCCACAGGCCGCGGCGTCGCGGGGCCGGCGCGGCGGCCCAACCCCTGCGCTCCGTGTGGGACTCGCTCCGGGGAGCTCCCGCGTGCCAGCCGTGTAGGGACTCCACGGGGGCGTCGATCCGCGCATGGGCAGATCCTTGCGGCGGTGCGACAGGCAATCGGGCAGACCGGGCGGTCTCGGCGTGCAACACCCGGTCGATGTGCCGCAAACGCTCGTCGGTTTCCCAGCGATCATAGCGCGGGGGCAGTGCGGACGATTCTTCCGCCACCCCGCACGGGGTAGAGGCGTCCGGCCGGCTGTTATCGCCCGTTTGCTCCCCGAGCCCGGGCAATTCGCTGCCACAGCGGGCGCAGCAGAGTTGGCGGCGACCGCGCGAACGAATTCCGGGCGCATCTTGCTGGCAAACTTTGCACCACATGGTACTCATTCCAATCGGCCGTGGACGCGGCAAACTGGATCGATTTCGTAGAATCTGCGGTGCCACGTATGAGCACCGGCAAGACAGGAAACGTAGGGGAATTGCGGTGTTCGGTTTTCAGTGTTCCGTTGGCTAAACACTGAGAACTTCCGTCCCACTACTCAGTCCGGGCGAGCGATCCGGCCCGTGAAGCGACAACCCAACTGGAACATCCGTTCGGCGGCGCCCCCGACAGACTCACGATAGCTCACGTGAGATGGCCGGCCTTCCGCCGGCTCGACGCGGCCCGAGGGGTAGACCAGCACCTCGGCGCAACGGGTGATCTTGGCGATGATGTAGATCTCTTCGGTGGCGCTGGTCAGTGCCGCCACCAGGCTGGTGAACTGCGGCCGCACCGGCAGCAGGAACGAGAAACCGGCCTGGTTCAGATCGTGGCAGCGGACTTCGAAAAAGTCGGCCTGCGAAAGCGTTCCTGACTCCGGCCAAGGAGCAATCCGCTGCTTGCAAAAGAAGGGGTGTCGGCGGGCACGGCGGCGTTCCGCGTTTTTGTCGTTGCGGGGAGTGCCGGTGAGCTGGTAGATCAAATTGTAGAACTGGGCGTCGCTCTGAGTTTCCTGATTGCTCATGGGAGGCATCCCGCCTGATCCGATCCGCAAGCCTTGTCAACGCACGCCACTGCGGGGGTCGCCAAAGATCCCCGATCAATCAAATATGGCACGCCGTAGCCCACCACGTTCGCCATTCCGGCCGATAGCGGGCAGCCGCAAAATAATTAATCAGGGGGAGAACCCGGGAGAATCGTCGCAACTGCTACCAACGGACGAGAGAAGGGGGAAGGCGGAGCGGGGAGGGCGGAACGACGCCCAGGTAAAACTCCATGGTTTCGTTTTTTCAGCTTTCGTCATCCCCCCTTCCCCCTTCCCCCTTCCATCCTCCCCCCTTGACGGGCTGGGGACGCCTGCCGAGAATGAGTTTTCCGAGATCCAAGCGACCGCCGACCCTCGGTTTGCGCGTCGTTCACCCCTTCACCCTCCATCCACCCTCCTTTTCGATGAGCCAGATTCCCGACGCGGCCGGCCGTTTCGGACGATTCGGCGGCCGCTTTACGCCCGAAACGTTGAGCCACGCGCTGGATGAGCTGCCAGACGCACTACGATCAGGCTTGCCGCGATCCGCAGTTCCAGGCCGAACTGGAGCGGTTGCTCGAGCAGTATGTGGGCCGCCCCTCGCCGCTGTATCATGCCCAGCGGCTGAGCCAGCAATGCGGCGGGGCCCAGATCTACCTGAAACGGGAAGATCTCAATCACACCGGCTCGCACAAGATCAACAACACCCTGGGCCAGGCCCTGTTGACGCGTGCGGATGGGCAAACGCCGGGTGATTGCCGAGACCGGCGCCGGCCAGCACGGCGTGGCCACGGCCACGGCCTGTGCCCGCTTCGGGCTGGAATGCGTCGTCTACATGGGCGAGGAGGACATCCGCCGGCAGAAGCCCAACGTCTACAGCATGCGGCTGCTGGGGGCCGAGGTCCGCCCGGTCACCAGCGGCTCGCGGACGCTGCGCGACGCCGTCAACGAGGCCATGCGCGACTGGATGAGCTCGGTGGAAACCACGCACTATTGCCTCGGCTCGGCCGTCGGCCCGCATCCCTTCCCGCGCATCGTCCGCGATTTCCAGGCGGTGATCGGCCGCGAGACGCGGCGTCAATGCCTGGAGCAATTGGGCCGGTTGCCCAACCTGGTCGTGGCCTGCGTCGGCGGGGGGAGCAACGCGGCCGGCATGTTTTATCCCGCTGATCGAAGACCGCGAAATCGAGCTGCTGGGCGTCGAGGCGGGCGGACGCTCGCGGCGACTGGGCGATCATGCCGCCACGCTCAATTTCGGACGGCCGGGCGTGCTGCACGGCACCTTCAGCTACGTAATCCAGGACGACGACGGCCAGACCGCGACGTGCATTCCGTTTCGGCCGGGCTGGACTACCCGGGCGTCGGGCCGGAGCACAGTTATTGGAAGGAGTCGGGCCGGGTGAAGTACACCTTCGCCACCGACGCCGAGATCCTGGCGGCCTTCGACACGCTGGCCCGCACCGAGGGCATCCTGCCGGCCTTGGAAAGCTCGCACGCCCTGGCCAAGGCCATGCAACTGGCGGCCGCACGGAAGCCGGACGAGGCGATCGTGGTCTGCCTCTCCGGCCGCGGCGACAAGGACGCCCACGAAGTGGCCCGCCTGCGGGGCGAATCGTACGGGTAAGAAGATCCACGGGGGATGTAGAAACCGCGGATATTCATCCGCGGCTAATCCCTAATCCCTAATCCCTAATCCCTAATCCCTAATCCCTAATCCCTAATCCCTAATCCAATCCCTAATCCCTAATCCCTAATCCCTAATCCGCTTCCCGCCATGTCCGCCATCGACCGACTGTTCCAAGAGCTTCGCGCCTGCGGCCGGAAGGCCTTCATGCCCTTCGTCACCGCCGGCGACCCGGACCTGGCGTTCACCGCCGACGTGCTCCGCGAACTGGTCGCGCGCGGCAGCAATCTCTGCGAGTTGGGGATCCCCTATAGCGACCCGATCGCCGACGGGCCGGTGATCCAGGCTTCGTACAGCCGGGCGCTGGACCAGGGAATCCGCCTGGACGCGATCCTGGACATGCTTGGCCGCAGGTGACGCCCAGCGCTGCCGGCGCCGGTGGTCACGATGGTCAGCTACTCGATCGTCTATCGCCGCGGGCTGGAGGCTTACGTGGACGCCGCGCAGGCGGCCGGGGCGGCCGGGGCGATCGTGCCCGACCTGCCGGTCGAAGAGGCCGGCGCCGCTGGCCGAAGTTTGCCGCCGGCGCGACTTCAGCCTGATCCCGCTGGTCACGCCCACCACGCCGCCGCGACCGGGCGCTGCGAATCGCCGCAGCAGGCGACGGGCTTCATCTATTACGTCTCGGTCACCGGCATCACCGGCGAGCGGACCGCACTGCCGCCGGAGATCGTCGACAACGTGGGCTGGCTGCGGGAGCAGACGCCGCTGCCGATCTGCATCGGTTTCGGCATCAGCCGGCCGGAGCACGTGCGGATGTTGGCCCCGGTGGCCGACGGCCTGATCGTCGGCTCGGCGATCGTCCGCCGCGTGGCCGAAGCGGCCCACAAGCCGCGGCGAGGAAGTGCTGGCGGAGATCGGCGATTACGTGGCCGAGTTGATCGCGGCGATGGGGGGATAGAGTTTTCAGTTTTCAATTTTCAGTTTTCAGTTGCTAATGGAGTCGCGAGGTTGGTGGCACTGGCGGCGTTTTGGTGCCAGGCTTGGCCGTGCTCTTCGAGCAATGTCTTGCGGCAACAATTCGCGCGGAGACGCTTACTCCAACAACGTGGTGCGAGTGCCGAGGAAGACGGCACGGGCGAGCCCGTGGCGCACGGCAGGTTCACAGCCCAAGGGATTGCGCGTTACCGAGCAGCACCCGGATACCGTCCGTTAGGGCTTCCTCGGCCCTGTGGACTGCGTCTTCCGCTGAGCCAAGATAGATTTCCACTCCGTCCACCCACCCGCCAGCCTTAGCCGGAAGGTGAACGCTGAACGATCCGGTTGCAGTGGGAGCAATCCAAACAAGCACCGAATACGGGTAATCCGTACACCGGCTAAAGCACAAACGTCCGACGCTGAGAAACGGATACATCTCTTCGCAGCTCAGCGCTGCGAGCAGCAACGACAATCAAGGTGGCAAGATCGCCCGGAAACCCTGAAAGATCTCGCGCGAGCAGGGTCCGCCATGCGTCCGATACGCGAGTTTGCGCGGCAACTGGTCCGTCTCTATCCTGCATCTCGCCGTCGTTCATTGAAGTTCCGCGAGCCAAACGCCCCGTAACCAACGGCTGACAACCCGCAACTGGACAACTGACGACTGACGACTACTTCCGCCGTTTTCCCGTCCAATCCAGCACCTGCCGATCGCTGAGCAAACGCTGGCGGAGCCGGGCGTAGTCGATCTGCTGCACGTCGGGCGTCGATGGCCTGACTGCGGCGGTGGCCGCCGACTGGCCGAGCACCATGAACACCGGCTCCATGCGGATCGAGCCGTAGGCGATGTGCGTGCCGACAGACAGACCGGCACCAGCAGATTGGTGCACTCCGTCGCCTTGGGCACGATCGAGCGGTAGGCGATCGGATAGGGCGGGAAGCCGCCCACCTGCACGTCGCCCTCGTTGCGGACGTGGCCGTCGGCGTGACGTAGCGCTGCGTGTTGTGCGAATCCATGCCGTAGGCCGCCAGGCCCACCGATCCTCGGCCACGCGCTGCCCGCGGCAATTCGCTTCGGTCATGACGTAGTCGCCGATCATCCGCCGGGCTTCGCGGACGTAGAGCTGGTGCGGCCAGTTGTCGGTGTCGGTGAACTCATCGTTCGCCAGGCCCCAGTCTGGAACTGCTTCGCGGACCTTCTCCGGCACGCGCGGGTCGATTGGCGAGGGTCCACATCAGGCCCTTGCTGGTAATCGACGTGCTCGTGCAGGATCCTGTCGCGCGTGGCGTAGTCGGCGTCGGGGTAGTCGTAGTTCATGCCGATGTTGTCGGTGGAGAAGGCGCAGTTGTTGTTCGATGTCGGTCTTGCGGTTGGGCATCGGAGCGTCGGGTTCCACGGGAGACGCTGATCGCCGGCCTCGAAGTTGCGCAGCAGCAGTTCGTAGTGTTGCGGGTCGTAGTTGTCCGGCTTGGGCCAAGGCCGACGGTTCTCGGCGCCGTCGGTGGCGCACAGGCGAAAGTTGTAGGCCTGCACGCGGCGGTCGCCCTCGCCGTCGCGTGCCGGGGGGTGCCGGCCACGACGCCGGGCAGCAGGCCGCTGGTGCGGTCGCCGGGCTTGACGTAGGGATCGACCGCCTTGATGAACTGGTGGTGGCGGGCGTTCTTCATCTGCACGCCGTTGAGCGTTTCGCCGTAGGTCGGCGTTCGCCTCGCGGCCGACGTGGTAGCGACACGCCGGCCTTGGCCATCAGGTCGCCCTCGTAGGTGGCGTCGATGAACATCTTGCCGGCGATACGTCTCGCCGGACTCCATCGTGATCGAGACGATGCGGGGCCCCTCCTTGCGGACCCCCTTCGCCAGGTCGAGACGCTGGCCAAAGACGACCGGCACCTTGGCCTCGGCAGCATGTCGCGGTAGACCGCCTCGGCCACGTGCGGCTCGAAGCGTCCAGATCGTGTCGTCCTTCGGTTCATGGCCGTGGCCCTTGATACTCGGCTGCGCTTCTCCTGGTTCCAGGCTTCGCCTCGTCCTCGTAGTGCTTGCGCAGATGCGCTGATAGAACTCGCGGGAGATGCCGCCGATGGCCTGCTTGTTGCCGATGTCGGTGGCGCCGAGGCCGCCGGAGGTCAGGCCGCCGAGATGCTGGCCGGGCTCGATCAGCACGACGCTCTTGCCCATGCGCGCCGCCTGCACGGCCGCGGCGACGCCGCCGGAGGTGCCGCCGTAGACGACCACGTCGCAGCGGTTAGTAGCCACCGCGGTGGAAACGATGCGAAAAACCCAAGAGCACTACGCGAGACGACACCATACATGCTATTACTCCGCTCACTCTGCGCCAGCCTGCCTTTGAAGACGCTGCACTACCGGGCCGCCTCGGGAACCGTGGAACTGCCGGAAATCGGATGTGGTGAGGCTTTTCGGCGGGAGCGACGGGTCGGACTGCGCCTTGCAGCCGCGCCGTCAGCTCGGCCCGGTGACGGTAGAGAACCGCGACGAGCTCGTCATCCTCAATAAAAGGCTTGGGCAGCCTTCCGACAACTTCAACCCGAATCAAAGTGCCCGGGCCAACTTGGCGATGCGCGTCGCCCGTGTAACAGCATTATACAGCACCAGCACGCCGTCCGATCCCTCATATACCCACGGGGGAGGCATCCTGTCCCCGGATCGACCGAAAAGGGCGATCTGCCGGGCCAATTTCGCCGGGTCCGCGCCTTGGCGTCGGGACGGCGGAACCCGCAACTCGCTGGGATCGATATCGCGGAATTCGGGCATACGTCAGTGGCCAATTGTACGGCAGGAACGAAGTCTCGCATTTCGGAAACGCCGCGGCACACGCGTTGAAGTCGGCATACCCCCTTCAGAATGCGATGAACATTGCGTTTTTTTCCTCTGTGTTCCTCCGCGTCCTCGGTGGTAAAACAAAATCTTGAGATCGTCGCCTAATACGTCCTCGGCCGCAGCCGGGCCTGGACCCGGCCGGGGAGGCCCTGAATCCGCAAGAAGCCTTCGGCGTCGGTCTGGTTGTAGGAGCCGCCCCCTTCCATGGTGGCGATGCCTTCGTCGTACAGGCTGTTGGGGCTGGTGCGGCTGTCGACGAGGATGTTGCCCTTGTAGAGCTTCAAGCGGACCTCGCCGGTCACCGGCTTTTGGGCCTCGCGGATGAAGGCCATCAGGGCGTCGAGCTTGGCGTGGTACCAGAAGCCGTAGTACACCATCTCGGCCACTTCCGGCGCGAGCCGGTCGCGGAGGTGCATCAGGTCGCGGTCCATGGTGAGCTGCTCGACCAGCCGGTGCGCGGCGTAGAGCAGCGTCATGCCGGGGGCCTCGTAGACGCCGCGGCTCTTCATGCCCACGAAGCGGTTTTCGACCATGTCGACGCGGCCGATGCCGTTGCGGCCGCCGATCTCGTTGAGCGGCGGACGATCTCGAAGGGGCTGAGACTGCGGCCGTTGACGCGGACGGGCACGCCCGACTCGAAGCCGATCGTCACCGGTCTCGATCTTGTCGGGGGCCTTCTGCGGCGCAGACGGTCATGCCGAACTCGACCAGTTCCACGCCGTTGACGTCCAGCGATTCGAGCTTGCCGGCCTCGTAGCTGATGTGCAGACAGTTCTCGTCGGAGCTGTACGGTTTCTTGACCGAGGCCTTCACGGGGATTCTTCTTGCCTCGCAGTATTGGATCATCTCGCTGCGGCCGGGGAAGGTCTTGCGGAACCGCTCGATTCGCCAGGGGGCGATGATGCGGATCTCGGGATCGAGGGCCTCGGCCGCCAATTGGAAGCGGCACTGATCGTTCCCCTTGCCGGTCGCGCCGTGGGCATAGGCGTCGGCCCCCACTTCCCGGGCCGCCTGCAGGCAGATTTTGGAGATCAGCGGCCGGGCGATGGAAGTGCCCAACAGGTACACGCCCTCGTATTTCGCCTGCCACTGGAGCACGGGAAAGGCGAAGTCGCGGCACAGTTCCTCCTGGGCGTCGACGATCCGGGCCGACTTGGCGCCGATATTATGGGCCTTGTCGAGAATCGCCTGCCGATCCTCGCAGGGCTGCCCGAGGTCGACGTACACCGCGTGGACGTCGTAGCCTTCGTCCATCAGCCAGCCCAGATCACCGAAGTGTCCAAACCGCCCGAATACGCCAGCACACAGCTTGGCATGAGAGTCGCTCCGAATGGCAAAAGTTGAATCGACGCCAGCGGGCAAGCGATCCCTCCTGGAATCAAGAACCCTCTATTGTGCGTGGGGTTCGGCGATTGACAACCGGGAGGGCAAGCGGGGCGGGCAACAACAGGGTGATTTTCGGTTTTGTTTACCGAGCACCCCCCGCATAATAGGGGAAACGAGTCTGGCAGATACCGGCGAAACGCGACGCGGCCAGGGCTGCCGGGATCATCGGCAGCGCAGTACAATGGGATCGAGCGCGATCGGCTTGTCAACGGAGGCAAAGGCATGGTTTATCGAGGCCACGTGGAAAACGGCGTGATTCGGTTGGAGGGTGCAGAGTCCTTCCCGAAGGGGTCGAAGTGGAGGTGCGATTGCTCGTGGAAAACGCTTCCTCGCAAGAAGAGGGGAGATCCCCAGCCTCTATGAGCGACTAAAGAACATTGTCGGCAAGGCGGAAGGGCTCCCGCCGGATTTGGCGGCGAATCACGATTTCTACCTCCACGGCCAGGCGCGGCAATGAGGGCTGTCTTCGCCGACACCTACTACTATTTGGCGCTGGCCAGCCGGCGCGACGCCGGGCACGAGCAGGCCATCGCAATTTCCCGCGAGTACCGCGGGGACGTGCTGACGACGCCCTGGGTTTTGACCGAAGTAGCGACGCGCTGGCCACCTCCAGATCAGCGGCACGTATTCGTGGCCATGCTGGCGAACCTGAAAAGCGACGCCCACACTACCCTCGTGGCGCCGACGAGCCGAGCTCTTCGACGCGGCTTGCGAACTATATGCACAGCGCCCAGACAAGGGTTGGAGCCTGACCGACTGCATTTCGTTCGTCGTCATGGATCAGCACGGAATCACGCATGCGTTGACGGCAGACCGCCACTTCGAGCAGGCCGGATTTGTGGCACTGTTTCGTCAAAATTCGGTCGAATAGGCCGTCGGAAATGCTGCTGAGACTCTACGACAGGGACTACAACACGCTCACGGCGGACGAAGAGAGGAAGTGGAAGTCGCTTTTGAGGCGAGAGGTTGTCGGCAAGATCGGCAACGTGGCTCGGCGTACTTGGCCACGGCGGCCCATCATTGTGGGTCGTATATAACCCACCATTAAGGATATAGATCGACAATTTTTTCCCCGCCCGCCCCGTCTCCCTGCTGGCAACTGGCCGGAACACCCGCTACACTCTACGGAGATTGATGGCCCCGGTAACTGCATTTGGTAGTCGTCCAAACGCAAAGTATGCCTGGGGCGATCGGTTCAATCTGTGAACCGACGCCCTGGGCACTTTGTTTTTGGGGCCTGCTGTTATCTCCAGCGGCTAACCCCTGGTGACTCATGCCTCCGTCCACCGCCCAGCGTCCGCCGTCCGCCTACTGGAAAGACCGCGTGGTCCTGGTGACCGGCGGCTCCAGCGGCCTGGGACGCGTGATCGCCGAGCGTTCGCCGCCGCAGGGGCGAAGGTGGCGATCGCCGCGCTGGAGGGCGACGCCGTGCGGCCACCGTGGCCGAGATGCGGCGCGTCGGGCGGCGACGTGCTGGGCGTCCAGGCCGACATCACCCAGCAGGACGACGTCGACCGGCTGTTTCGCGCAGGCCGTGGACGCATTTCGGCCGTCTCGACGTGCTGGTGAACAATGCCGGCCGCTCGATGCGCGGCAAGCTGCTGGACACCACGCCCGGAACAGTTCCGCGAGCTGATGGAACTGAACCTGATCGCCCTGGTCCGCTGCACCCGGGCGGCGGTGCCCCACTTGCTGCGCGCAGCGTGGGCACGTGGTCAACATCGGCTCGCTGGCGGCCAAGTCGGCGTCGCGTTGGGTGGGGGCATACCCGGCCACGAAGCATGCCGTGGCCGCCTATTCGCAGCAGTTGCGGCTGGAGATGGGGCCGGAAGGGCTGCACGTGCTGCTGGTCTGCCCGGGGCCCATCACGCGGAAGGACGAGCGGCTCTACCCGTTGGCCGGGCTGGAAGACGTGCCGGAGCGGGCGCGGCGGCCGGGGGCGGGGGTCCGCGTGCGGACCATCCCGCCGAGCGGCTGGCGCAGGCCGATTCTGCGGGCCTGCCAGCACCGCCGGGCCGAGTTGGTCATGCCGGGCAAGGCCCGGCTGCTGTTCGCCCTGGGCCAGCTCTGGCCGGAATTGGGCGACTGGATCGTGCGGCGGATGACGTGATTTTGGATGTTAGATTTTGGATTTCGGATTGGCGCATAGTGGCAAGTCCAAGATGCAGTTGCTAGAATCCAAAATCTGACAATCCAAAATCCAAAACGGAGTCCGCCCATGACCGCCTTTCCCGACGTCAGCAAGATCCCCTACGAAGGTCCCGATTCCAAGAACCCTCTGGCCTTCCGGCACTACAACCGGAGGAGTTGGTGGAAGGCAAGTCGATGAAGGACCAGCTCCGCTTCAGCGTGGCCTATTGGCACACGATGCGGGGCACGGGCGGCGATCCGTTCGGGCCGGGCACCATGCAGCGGCCTTGGGAAGCCGCCGTGGACTCGGTGGAAAACGCCATCCGCCGCGTCGATGCGGCCTTCGAGTTCCTGGAAAAGCTGGGGGCCCCCTTCTTCTGCTTCCACGATCGCGACGTGGCCCCGGAAGGCGCAACGCTGGCCGAGACCAACCGCAACCTCGACAAGGTGGTCAAGGCCATCAAGAAGGCGATGAAGCGCACGGGCGTGAAGCTGCTCTGGGGAACCGCCAATCTCTTCAGCAATCCCCGCTACATGCACGGCGCGGCCACGAGCCGCAACGCCGATGCCTTCGCCTTTGCCGCCGCCCAGGTGAAGAAGGCCCTGGAAGTGACCAAGGAACTGGGGGGCGAGGGCTACACGTTCTGGGGCGGCCGGGAAGGCTACCAGTCGTTCTGGAACACCGACATGAAGCGCGAGCTGGACCACCTCGCCCGCTTCATGCACATGGCCGTCGACTACGCCAAGGAGATCGGCTTCAAGGGGCAGTTCTACTTCGAGCCCAAGCCCAAGGAGCCCACCAAGCACCAGTACGACTTCGACGCCGCGGCCTGCATCAATTTCCTCCGCGCCAACGGCCTGGACAAGCACGTCAAGCTGAACATCGAGAGCAACCACGCCACGCTGGCCGGCCACAACGTGGAGCACGAACTGGAGTATGCCGGCTTCCAGGGCTTCCTGGGCTCGGTCGACGCCAACACGGGCGACTTGCTGCTGGGCTGGGACACCGACCAGTTCCCCACCGACGTCTACACCACGGCCAAGATCATGCTGATCTTCCTGAAGTACGGCGGGTTCGCCCCCGGCGGGGTGAACTTCGACGCCAAGGTGCGCCGCGAGAGCTTCGAGCCCATCGACCTGTTCTACGCCCACATCGGCGGCATGGACGCCTTTGCCAAGGGGCTGAAGATCGCGGCCGCGATCCGCGCCGACGGCGAGATTGCCGGGATGGTCGCCGATCGCTACAGCTCCTGGGATCAGGGCGTGGGCGCCGAGATCGAGGCCGGCAAGCACGACTTCGCCTCGCTGGAGAAGTACATGCTCGAGCAAGCGCGACGTCACGCCCAACCACAGCGGCCGGCAAGAGCTGTTCGAGAACGTGGTCAACCGGTACGTCTTCCTGATTCGTGCGAACTTGGTGCCTGCGCGTCAGTAATTGAACCGGATTCCGCGCTTCCGCTAACTCCGCCGACCAGTTCCGGCGTCGAGGTGTACTGCACGGCGTCGATTCCCACGGCCCGGGCGCCGGCCACGTGGCCGGCGATGTCGTCGCAGAAGAAGATCTCGTCGGGCTGCACGTCCGCCAGCCGGGCCGCGGCCAGGAAAATGGCGGCGTTGGGCTTCATGGCCTTCAACTCGTAGCTCAGCGCGAAACACCGAAAAGGTCTCGCCCAAGAGGCGGAAGCGGCGGAAGCAGTGTTGCCAGTGGTTCTCGCAGGTATTGGAAAGGATGCCCAGCCGATAGCCGGCCTGGCGGAGCTGGGCCACGACCGGAACGATGCTGCCGTTGAGCTCGAAGATGTCGCTGGCGGCGGAGGCCAGGCGGTCGTAGTCGGGGCAGGCGCCGGCCGGCGGCAGAAGCGCCTCGTAGAACTCGCGGCTGGAAATCTCGCCCCGTTCGTAGCGCTGCTGGAGATCGCCGTCGAAAATGATCTGGCTGACCTGCGTGGGGGTAATGCCGGCCACCTCGGCCATCTGCCGGCACATCCGCTCCACGCTGAAGTTGAGCAGGACCATGCCCAGGTCGAAATACAAGAACTTCACGCTCATAGTCGGTTTGGCTCTCCGGAATACCGCAAAAGATCAATTCTCAGGCTTCGATCATAACGGGCACAGAGGAAAGGATGAAGGGTGAAGGATGAAGGATGAAAAAAAGAAACGGAAAACCCCGCTGGCGAATCCTCCATACTCCATACCCCATCTTTCCCCCCAGGAGAACTGCAAAGTCTGATGCAAAGGGGTCAGGTCCGTGTTTTCGGTCAAAGGTCGAGCAAAATGGCGACGCCTTTTCGCCGAAAAACGGACCGGCCCCGACTTGCAGTCCTCCTCCTTTCCCCCCGGCCTCTGGCAACTGGCCGTAAAGCGGTTTAAAATAAAGGGCTCTCGATAGTCCATTACGAAAGGAACTACCGCCATGCGTTCCGATATCGTCAAGTTGGGTGATGCCCGTGCCCCCCATCGAAGCCTGCTCCGCGCCACCGGCGTGGGCGAGGACGATTTCCGCAAGCCGTTCATCGCCATTTGCAATAGCTACGTCGACATCATCCCCGGCCACGTCCACCTCGACAAGGTGGGGGAGTTCGTCAAGCAGTGCGTCCGCGAGGCGGGCGGGATGCCTTTCGTGTTCAACACCATCGGCGTCGACGACGGCATCGCCATGGGCCACGCGGGGATGAAGTATTCGCTTCCCAGCCGGGAAATCATCGCCGACAGCGTGGAAACGATGATCAACGCCCATTGCTTCGACGCCATGATCTGCATCCCCAACTGCGACAAGATCGTGCCCGGCATGCTGATGGGCGCGATGCGCTGCAACATTCCCACGCTGTTCGTCAGCGGCGGGCCGATGGAGGCCGGACGCACGGCCGACGGCAAGACGGTGGACCTGATCGACGTGTTCGTGGCCGCGGCCGCCAAGCAGGACGGCAAGCTCACCGCCGCCGAGCTCTTGACGCTGGAGCAGGCCGGCTGCCCCACCTGCGGCTCCTGCTCCGGCATGTTCACCGCCAACAGCATGAACTGCCTCTGCGAGGCCCTGGGCATGGCCCTGCCCCTCAACGGCACGCTGCTGGCCACCAGCGCCGAGCGGAAGCGGCTCTTCCGCCACGCCGCCGCAGCGGATCGTGGAGATGGCCCGGGAGTTCGACCGCCTGGGCGAAGGCCACGGGCTGCTGCCGCGGGAGATCGTCACCGAGCAGTCGATCGACAACTCGATGATCCTCGACATGGCGATGGGCGGCAGCACCAACACCGTGCTGCACATCCTGGCCATCGCCCGCGAGGCCGGCGTGGAGTACGACATCGAGCGCATCAACCAGCTCAGCCAGCACACGCCCAACATCTGCAAGGTGGCCCCCAGCAGCAAGTACCACGTGGAAGACGTCCACAACTGCGGGCGGCATCCATACCATCCTGGGCATCCGTCGGCCCGGGGACGCCCGGGCCTGCTGAACCTCGACTGCCCCACGGTCAGCGGCAAGACCCTCGGCGAGAACATCGCCGACTACGACATCCGCGCCACGACGGTCGACGAAGAGGCCCTGGAGCTGGCGGCGGTCACGGCCGGCGGGGTCCGCAACGCGCCGGGGATGAGCGTCGCGACGCAAGGCCCGGTCGATCGCCGACCTTTCCGGCAAGCTGGACTTCGATCCGCTACGATTGCATCCGCGAGGTCGAGCGGGCCTACAGCGAGCAGGGCGGGCTGGTCATTCTCTACGGCAACCTGGCGCCCAACGGCTCGGTGGTCAAGGCGGCGGGCGTGAAGCCGGCGATGCTCCGCCATACCGGCCCGGCGGTGATCTTCGAGAGCGAGACCGACGCCTATTCGGGGATCGTCAACGGCAAAGTGAAGGCGGGCGACGTGGTGGTGATTCGCTACGAAGGGCCGCGCGGCGGGCCGGGCATGCAGGAAATGCTGGCCCCCACCACGGCCATCAAGGGCATGGGCCTGGACGAGAGCGTGGCCCTGGTGACCGACGGCCGTTTCTCCGGCGGCACGGCCGGGGCCTGCATCGGCCACATCAGTCCCGAGGCGGCGGCCGGCGGACCGATCGGCCTGTTGGAGCCGGGCGACATCATCGAGATCGACATTCCCGGCCACACGCTCAACGTGCGGCTGACCGAGGAAGAGTTGGCCGCTCGGCAGAAGAACTGGAAGCCGCGTCCGCCGCGCTACACCACCGGCTACCTGGCCAAGTACGCCTCGATGGCCACCAGCGCCGACACCGGCGCGGTGTTGAAGTGGAAGTAGCGGGGCGGGGCGTGGGGCGAGGGCCACGATTTCCCCATCTCGCAGTCGTGACACGTTTGCCGAGGGATCGACACACGGGGAGGAAAATCATGCCAGCACAGTCGCCGCTTGGAATGATCAAGAGTTCGGCCCGGTACGAACACAAAGGAAGGCTGCACGAGCGTACTTAAGTTCACACGGGGCGTCTATGTCCTCTACGAGGAACTCGGGAGAAATAAATTCGAGGTCAGGTACATTGGAATCGGCGGCGTTTCAAAGAATGGGACTTCCGGAATTCGCGGACGTCTGATTACGCACGCCAAGAAGAAGAAAGATTGGACGCACTTTTCCTTGTTCGAGGTGCACGACAATATTTCGCGTGACGAGGTCAAGGAACTTGAAAGTCTCCTTCTCGCGATATTCCGTTACGACTCCCGAATCCCGCTACAAAACAAGCAGAAAGGCTCGGCCAGATTCGGGAAGCTCCGAAAACCGGATAAGTGGGGCGATGTGTCGGCAAACGCGGACGTCGAGACGGACTGAAGTGGAAGTAGAGGGGCGGGGGGCAGGGTGAACGGTGGGCGGCACCCGGCGTAAACTCGTAGAGTGCGGCCCAACGCACCCATCCGCTAGGCTATCGCCGAAGCACGGGCTAGAATATATCGGTTGGACACTTCATGGCCAGGAGACAACGCGATGGATTGGCGGGAACGAATCACCGTTGACCCGGCCGTCTGCCACGGTCAGGCGTGTGTCAAGGGGACACGGATCATGGTGGCCGTGGTACTGGATAACCTTGCTGCCGGACTGGACACCGACGAAATCGTGCGCAGCTACCCATCGTTGACGACAGACGATGTCCGCGCGGCGATGGCCTACGCGGCTGATCTCGCCCGCGAACGGATGGTCCCGCTGCCGTCGGGTACCGTCTGATGCTCAGGTTCAAGGTCGACGAGAACCTACCGACCGAGGTGGTGGGACTGCTGGCAAGCGCCGGGCACGACGCCGTTACCGTCGGCGACCAACGCATGGCGGGCCGACCCGACACCGAGCTGGCGGCGGTCTGCCAACGTGAAGGCCGGGCGGTGGTGACACTCGACCTGGACTTTGCCGACATTCGCACGTTCCCACCGCGCGAATATGCTGGGATCATCGTGCTTCGGCTGACCCGGCTCGACAAGCCCCGAGTGCTGTCGGTGCTGCGACGCTTACTTTCCGTCCTGGAGCGCGAACCGCTTGCCGGCAAGCTCTGGATCGTTGAGGAAGCGTCCGTCCGCGTGCGCCTGACGCACCGTGCGCCGGCTACCGCCCGGAGGTTGCCCACAGCGAAGGAAATGGGGTGTGCGAAAGCACAACCTGCCGCCTGGGCTACGGAAACCGGAACACGCCTTCCCGCCGGGCCGTGAACGGCTGCCAGGAGTTCAACGTTTTCGGCGGATAACGCGGACAACATCTCGCCGAAGCCGGGAGTCGTCAAGGGGTTCTCCCATGAAGGCCCAGGCGTCCATCGCCAGCTGCCACATCATTTCGATTCGCTCTTCAGGCGTGGTCGTGGCGCAGATCCGCGTCGGCCCCCTGATCCGACAAGCGAGTAATGCGAATCGACCGGTCGGAAGGCTCCATCATTTCGGCCCGGGGGGAAGCGGGAAGGTGCGCGATGCAGCGGGGGCTGTCGCTGTTGCTATCATACCCCAAGAACGGATGGCGGGCAAGCCCTCCGGCCCCTTCGTCCATGCCCTTGCCCCGCGGGCCGGCTCCCACCGGCTTGGCTCCCCGCGCATGGCGCTACAATATCAGCAGTCGTAGGATTCCACTCGGCATAGGACGCAAAACAAGGATCATTGTGCTGTCATGACGGTTCGAGAGCAAACGATGGCCGCGGCCACGAAGAAGCCCGCCAATCTGCGTCAGTTGCGCGAAAGCGGCTGGGCCACCAAGCCGGTGAAGCGGGAAATCTACGACAACTTCCTGCGGGCGCTGGCCCACGGCGAGGAGCTGTTTCCCGGCATCATCGGCTACGACAGACACGGTGATTCCGGAGATCAACATCGGCCTGATCGCCGGGCACGACCTGCTGTTCCTGGGCGAGAAGGGGCAGGCCAAGAGCCGGCTGATGCGGCTGATCGCCCGGTTCCTCGACGAGGAGCTGCCCTACCTCGACATTCCCGGGTGTCCGGTTCACGAAGATCCCTACCGCCCGATCACCGCGGCGGGCAAGCGGACGGTGGCCGAGCACGCCGAGGCCGAAGTTGCCCATCGCCTGGTGGCCGCGGGACGACCGCTACGCCGAACGGCTGGCGCCGGGCACGAAGTTCGCCGACGTGATCGGCGAAATCGATCCGGCCCGGCTGGCCGGCGGCACCAGCATGTCGGCCGAAGAGTCGCTGCACTTCGGGCTGATTCCCCGCATGCACCGGGGGATCTTCGCCATGAACGAGCTGCCCGAGCTGGACGAGCTGGTGCAAGTCGGCCTGTTCAACATCCTCGAAGAGCGCGACGTGCAGATCCGCGGCTACCCGGTGAAGTTCGACATCGACGTGCTGATCCTCTTCTCCGCCAACCCGGCCACCTACAACCGCAGCGGCAAGGTGATTCCGCAGCTCAAGGACCGCATCGGCTCGGTGATCCACACCCACTATCCGCGCGATCGGGCGACCGGGCATCGAGATCATGGAGCAGGAGGCGGGGGTCGATCTCGACGGCGAGTTCCCCGTGGTGGTGCCCTACTTCATGCGGGAGATCATCGAGGAGATCAGCGTCGCCGCGCGGAAGTCGAAGTACATCGACCAGCAGTCGGGCGTGAGCGCCCGGTTCAGCATCGCCAACTATCGGGCGATGGTGGCCAGCGCCCGGCAGCGGGCGGCCGTGCTGGGCGAGCGTCCGGCCGTGCCGCGGATCAGCGACCTGGGACACCTCTATTCCACTTCGCTGGGCAAGCTGGAGCTGGACCTGATGAGCAGCCACCAGTTGACGCGAGCGGCAGGTGCTCGACGCGATCCTGGCCGAGGCCGATCCGCAACGTGTTCGACGGATACGTCGACCGGCACGGCCTGGAAGAGATCGCGGAGATCTTTTCCAAGGGCGTGAAGATCGAGGTGGGCGACATGCTCCCTTCGACCTGCTATGCCGAGCGGCTGAGCGCGTGCCGCCGGCCTGGGAAAAGGCCTTCGAGGTCAACGCTTCCAGCAGTGCGGCGGTGCGGGCGTCGTGCGTCGAGTTCGTGCTGGCCGGGCTGTACGCCGGCGATCGGATTTCCCGCGCAATCCCATGGAAGGATCGTGTATGAGATCACCTGAGCCGTGGAACCATCACGTGAATGTGGCTGTTCGTTGCCACGAGCGGACATGCCGACCCGACGCTACGCGTCGTGACGGCATGCCACCCGCCGCTGGGAAGGATCGCGTATGAAATCGCCTAGGCCGCTGGGCGGCGTCATCCACACCTACCAGAACTACGATCCGCAGAATTTCCCCAGCCCCCGAAGCAGGCCCCCGACGTGCTCTCCGGCGCGTTCGAGCACATGCTGGCCTTCGGCGGCATGCGCGAGCTCAGCGAAGAGGAGCTGGCCCAGGCGGTGCGAGCTCGACCCCAGCCAGATCGCCGGCCTGGGGCCCAGCCTGGAAGCGCTGATGGAAATGCTCCGCGAGCGGAAGCGGAAGATCCTGGCCACCTACGAGACCGGCCGGCGTGAAGAGCGAAGCCGCCAAGCAGTACCACGATTTCGGCGGGAAGATGGAACCGCCGATCTCGGTCAAGGAACGCTTCTGGCGGGCCTACCGCGACGAGCAGATCTACGACATGGAGCGGCTCTGGTACCAGGTGGACGACGGCCGCAGCCGCTTCGCCCGGCAAGTGGTGCAGCTCATGGACCGGCTGGGCGACAAGTACCAGGTCGACGAATTGGCCGCCAAGTACGAGTTCACCGGCCGCACGCCGATGACCATTCCGCAGGCCCTGGAGATCAAGGAGGAGCTGGAGACCATCGACCGCTTGCTGAAGCAATTGGAAGAAGCGGCCAAGACGGCCCAGATCGGCGTGATCGACATGGAGCAGCTCTCGGAATACGCCGAGCCGGGCGACATCGAACAGCTCAACGAGCTGGCCAAGCAGATCGAGCAATACGTCCGCGACCTGGCCGAGCGGCAGGGGTTGGAGAAGACGGCCCGCGGCTACCAGCTCACGCCCAAGGCCTATCGGCTGTTCCAGGGCCGGCTGCTGGAGCGGATCTTCAGCAGCCTGGAAGCCTCGCGGACCGGCCGCCATCAAGGCCCGGTGGTGGGCGAAGGGGCCGTTGAGCTGCAGCAGACCAAGCCCTACGAGTTCGGCGATTCGCTGCCCGACATGGACATTCCCGGCTCGCTGGTCAACGCCATGCTCCGCCAGGGGCCGGGCCTGCCGATGCGCATGCGGACCGACGACATCCTCGTCCACCGCACCCGCAATACCCCCAAGTGCGCCACGGTGGTGCTGTTGGACATGAGCGGCTCGATGCGCTACAGCGGGCTGTACATCGACGTGAAGCGGATGGGACTGGCCTTGGAAGGGCTGATCCACCGGCGAATATCCGGGCGATTATTTGCAGTTCATCGAGATCTACAGTTTCGCCAAGCCGCGGCACTCCAGCGAAATCGTCACGCTGCTGCCCAAGCCGGTGTCGATCTTCGATCCCGTGGTGCGGCTGCGGGCCGACATGAGCGACCCCGACGTCAGCGAGGCCGCAGATCCCGCCGCACTTCACCAACATCCAGCACGGGCTGCAGTTGGCCCGGCAGTTCCTGGCGACGCAGGACACGCCCAACCGGCAGGTGATCCTGATCACCGACGGCCTGCCGACGGCCCACTTCGAGGGCGAGTTCCTCTATTTGCTCTATCCGCCCGACCCGCCCACCGAAGAGGCCACGATGCGCGAGGGAAAGCTCTGCCAGCGGGATCGCATCACGATCAACATCTTCCTGCTGCCGAGCTGGTCGCAATCGCGCGAGGACGTGCAGTTTGCCTATCGGCTGGCCGAGTCGACCAAGGGGCCGGGTATTCTTCACCGCCGGCAAGGACCTCGACCGCTACGTGCTCTGGGACTATCTCAAGCGGCGGCGGGAGATCATCGCGTAGGGCGGGGCTTTCTCCCGCGCCTCGCGTGGGAGAGGGGTCGGGGGTGAGGGTGGGCGACCTAGACAACTCAGCCGCCTGCGGCCAGCGCCGTTGGGCCGACTCCGGCAGTTCGATCGGTGCAAAGATCGACGCCGGATAGAGATAGCCGTCGGGCTCCGACTTGTCTTCGTCAACGACACGGAGCATTTTGTGGGTCTCCGCATCCGCGTCGGGCAGCCTGCGGTAGACCTTGCCCAGGATCAGGCTCGCGGGGTGATCGTCGTTGTCGATGCAGATGACGAAGTCGCTCATCGAATCACCTTTTTAATTTTGAATTCCTTGCGGCCGATGCCGTGGCATTCAAACCAGTGAACCTCTGCTACCTGAATTGTACCGTCCGGCCACCGAATAGTCGCCGTACCCTTCATCTTCCGCCATCGCCCTTTTCCGTACGCGCGTTCCAGGGAGCGTCGGACAAAAACGCCCTCGCCTGCCGCGATGGCCTCGACGTCCCGGATCCGGCCAAGGATTTCGAACGCCGCCATCCTCTCGGACCGAAACGCTCCAAGGACAAAAAGGGCGTATAGGAACGACGGAAAAGTAATATCAAGTAGCAGCGGAATCAACACGAAATAGTCGCCGACGAGATCGGGCAAACCAGCAATGCAAGAACGCCGAAGGTCCCTCCGACGAAAGGCACGAATGAATAGTTCTTCTTGCGTCTCGAAGCGATTAAGCCGGCTGCCGGGTTCCCGATAATGATTAGCAAGGACATTGCCCCGAAGAGGAGGGCCAGTGTCCAAGCGACTGTCGCAGGCAGTGCGCCGCCGACAGCGCCAGCCAAGCGGCCAGGGCAAGAACGATTATTACGACGAGCGGTTTCATGCTTCGCCTTCAATGGTGGAGCTAGCTCCGCTCGACCGTCCCTACTTTTCTTGGAAGGCCCGGATGTGCGGGCCGTCGGCCAATTGCGCGGCACGCTGGAAGAACGGCGCGGTGCGCTGCTGCTGGCCGTCGAAATAGAGCCAGACGCCCAAGAGGAACAGCAGGTCGGCGTCGCGGGGATCGGCATTGGCGGCCTTGGCCAACGCGTCGACGTGGGCGTTCTTGGCCAGGGCGTTGCGGTCGTAGAGGTCGGACAGCTTGAAGCCTGACTTCGGCCACGACGAGTCCAAGGCCAGGCCCCGCTTGAGCAGCTTGGCGGCCTGGCTGTAACGGCCCAAGGCCACCAGGGCGAAGGTCTTGTGGAAGTAGCCTTCGGCCATGCCGGGAGCGGTCTCCACCGCCGTGCGATAACGCTGATACGCATCCCCGTACCGCTGTGCGCGGAAATGCGCGTCGCCGTAGACGATGAACTTGGACGCCAGGGCCAGTGAGTCGTGACCGCTGCCACGGGCGGGCGGCGCGTCGTCGAGCCCCGCGTCGTTCTGAAGTTTCCCCTTGCGGCGCGACGATCACGCCCGGCGGCCCGCCGACGCGCTGCCAGGATTGTCGAGCCCCAACGACCGCTCGAGCGCGTCCGGACCGTAGAGCACGTCGGCCGGCAGGAAGACCGGGGGAAGGGCATAATTGGGCGCGGCGCCGTAGTACGGCACCACATAGCTGGCGCCATAGCCGGCGCCGGGAACCACGACCAGCCCGGCGGGCTGCCCCCAACGGGTTTGCATTGGGCCGGAGGCACCAGGACCGGGCCCCCCCATGCGGACATTCGGCGACGGCAGCGGATAGCCGCCGGGCGACGGCTGGGATTTGTTCGAGGGGGGATCGCCCGGGGCCGTGCCGGCCGAGATGATCGTCGCCAGAACCGCCACCCCCAGCGCACGGGCCAGTCGCCGCATGGCACACCTCGAACGATCGAGACTCCTTCCTCACACACCAGCAATATGGCGTGTTCAGCGTACGAGGGCAAGCGGTTTTCGCGCGATTTGTCAGCCGCCCCGCAGCCGCTCGCGGATCTCGGCCAGGCACTCTTCCTTCTTCGATCGCCACTGCTTGAGGCTGTCGCGATCGCGGATGGTGACGGTGCCGTCGGTCAAGGTCTGGCCGTCGACGGTGATACAGAACGGGGTGCCGATCTCGTCCTGCCGGCGATAACGGCGGCCGACGGCCCCCTTTTCGTCGTAGAACACGTTGAGCTCGCGCTTCAGCTCGCGGTAGATCTCCTGGGCGATTTCCGGCATGCCGTCCTTTTTGACCAGCGGGAAAATCGCCACCTTGATGGGCGCGAGCCGCGGATGCAGCCGCAACACGACCCGCTTGGCCGCCTTGCCGTTCTCGTCGGGGGCCTCGTCCTCGGCATACGCTTCGCAGAGGAAGGCCAGCGTGGCCCGGTCGGCTCCGGCCGAAGGCTCGATCACGTGGGGCACGAAGCGCTCGCGGGTCTGGTCGTCGAAGTAGCTCAGGTCCTTGCCGCTGCCGCGGTGGCGGGGCTTGCCGTCGGCGTCGGTTTCCACCACCAGGTCGTTTCCCTGCCGCACCAACTTGCCTTCCATGTGGCTGCGGAGATCGAAGTCGCCGCGATGGGCGATCCCTTCCAGCTCGCCGAAATCGCCCTGCGCGAGGAAGGGGAAGGCATATTCGATGTCGGCCGTGCCGCAGGAATAATGGCTCAACTCCTCGGCCGCGTGGTCGCGCAGGCGGAGCCGCTCGCCGGCGAGCCCCAGATCCAAATACCACTGGTAACGCCGGTCGCGCCAATACTGGTACCACTGCGCGCGACGTGTCGGGACGGCAGAAGAACTCGATCTCCATCTGCTCGAACTCGCGGGAGCGGAAGGTGAAATTCCGCGGCGTGATCTCGTTGCGGAAACTCTTGCCGATCTGCGCGATGCCGAACGGCACCCGCACCCGGGTGCTATCGACGCACGTTCTTGAAGTTCACGAAGATCCCCTGGGCGGTCTCCGGGCGGAGGAAGGCGGCCCCTTCCTCGCCGCTCAAGGCGCCGACGTAGGTCTTGAACATCAGGTTGAACTCGCGGGGTTCGGTGAGAGTGCCCAGCGTCTTGGCGTCGGGGCCCAGCACCGCGGCGAAATCGGCCACCGTGGTCAGGTTGACGATCGGCGTCCTGCCAGGCAAGCTCTTCGGCATGCTTGGCGCGGAGGTTGAAGAACTTCAGCGCCTTCTGCTGGAGGTCTTCCTGGGCCTCGTCGCCGGAGGCCTCGGTGGCTGACGAACACCCGCTGCCCGCTTAGCTTCCACCCAGCGGCCGCGAATCTGGTCGTGGCGATAGCGGTGCTTCGACTCGCGGCAATCGACCATGAAATCGTGGAACAGATCGTAGTGGCCGGAGCACTTCCAGATCTGCGGGTGCATGATGATCGTGCTATCCAGGCCGGTCATCTCGTAGGTGGCCGGGGCGCCGGGGGCGACGGTCAGCTCGTTGTGGGCGGTGACCATATCGTGCCACCAGGCCTCGCGGACGTTCCGCTTCAGTTCCACGCCCATCGGCCCGTAGTCCCAGAAGCCGTTCAGGCCGCCGTAGATTTCGCTGGACTGAAAGAGAAAACCGCGCCGCTTGCACAGGGCAACCAGTTGATCCATTTCCATGATGAACAGAGACCTCCGCTCGGGTAGGTGGCTATATGAGTTAGTAGGCATGCAGTTCAATCGGCAGTAGGTGCAGGCCAGCAGTTACCCCTATCATCCCCAACCGGGGCGATTTTCACAACCCTTAGCCGGCGACGTTCAGCCGCCGCCGGCGGTTTTTCGTCATTCGTCATTCGCCATTCGTCCTTCGTCGTCTCCCGCTCCCCCTCCCCCTCGCCAAGCGTATCCCATACAATAGGGCCCATGTCGCAACGCAACCTGGCCGATTTTCTCGACGAATTGGGACACGCGGGCGAATTGATCCGCGTCGAAGCGGCCGTTGATCCGGAGCTGGAAGTGGCCGCGGTGACCGACCGCGTGGCCAAGTCGGAGGGCAGCGCGCTACTGTTTGCGGCCGTGCGCGGGACACGATATCCCGCTGGTGACCAATCTGCTGGGGAACGAAGCCCGCATCTGCCGCGCACTGCACGTCCCCGCCTTGAGCGAGGTGGCCGGCCGCATCGCCGCGCTGGCCTGCCCGCAAGAGCCGGAAGGATGGTTCGAACGGCTGAAGGCGGCCCCCCACGAGGCGTGGCTGCGGAAGCTTCAGCCGCGGAGCGTCAAGAACGGCATTTGCCAGCAGGTGATCCGGCTGGGGAGCGACGTTGATCTGGGCGAGTTGCCGCTGCTGCACTCGCTGGCCGGGCGAGGGGGGCCGGATGATCACCGCCGGACAGCTTTTCACCGTCGATGCCGGCACCGGCTGCCGCGTGGCGGGCCGTTACGACCTGGAGATGCTCGACCACAACCGGCTGGCCGTGTTCCTCAGTCCGCACGACGAGCCGGCCCGATTGCTCTGTGGCGCCGCCAATTCCGAGCAACGCCTGCCGCTGGCGATCGTGCTCGGCGGCGATCCGCGGACGCTGTTGGCGGTGGCCGCGCCGCTGCCGCCGGGAACCGACCCGGCCGCGACTGGCGGGCGTGTTGCGGGAAAAGCCGCTGGAGATGGTCAAGTGCCGCAGCATCGAGTTGGAAGTGCCGGCCGACGCCGAGATCGTCCTGGAAGGCTACATCGACCGGCGGGAAGCGCCGGTCAAGGCCGGCCCGCGCTGCACTCCCTTGGGCCAATTGGCGCCGGCCCGGCTGGAGCCGGTGATGCACGTGACGACCATCACCCACCGGGCCAATCCGGTCTTCCCGGCCATGGTGTACGGGCGTCCGCCCCACGAAGGGGCGCTGATCCAGCGCGCGATGTGGCAGGTGCTGCTGCCGCTGTTGAAGTCGTCGATCGCGGAACTCGCCGACTTGGACCTGCCGATGTTCGGCGCGGCCCGGCATTGGGCCATTGCGTCGATCCATAAGACTTACGCCGGGCAGGCCCGCAAGGTGGCCCATGCCCTGTGGGGCCTGCGGCCGCCGTTGTTTGCCAAGATCACGGTGCTGGTCGACGCAGAGCGTCGACGTCCACGACGTGAGCGGAGTGCTGGAGGCCATCGCGACCCACGTGGATCCCGGCCGCGACGTGCTCGTGGCGCACGGCCCGCCCGACCCGTTGGACGTCGCCACGCCGCCGGAGCAGTTGGCCCAGCCGATGGCGATCGACGCCACGGCGAAGCTGCCGGAAGAGCAGGGGGGCTACTGGCCGGCCGCCGCGAAAACGACGGACGAGATCGAACGCCTGGTGAGCGAGCGCTGGGTGGAATACCAATTGGGTCCGGAGCCGAAGGGCGATGATCGTCGATAAGTCCGCGGACGCGGGTGCGGCAGATGTTCGGCCAGATCGCCCGGCGTTACGATCTGCTGAACCATCTGCTGTCGCTGGGAATCGATCGCTCCTGGCGGCGGCGGACGACCCGGCTGGTGCCGCCGCGGGGCGACGGCCCCGATCCTGGACGTCTGCACCGGGACGGGCGATCTGGCCTTGGCCTACTGGCGGGCCGGCGGCGGCCGGGTGCGGGTGGTGGGCGCCGACTTCTGCCGTCCCATGCTGCAAATCGGCCGGCAAAAGTGCCTCCGCGCCGGCTGCGGCGACGCGCGTCGCGCTGGTCGAGGCCGACGCCTGCCGGCTGCCCTTTCCCGACGATCGCTTCCAGATCGTCTGCGTGGCCTTCGGGCTGCGAAACGTGAGCGACACCGATCGAGGGACTCTCGGAGATGGTCCGCGTCTGCCGGCCTGGCGGGCAGGTGGCAGTGCTGGAATTCTCGATGCCCACGCTCTGGCCGCTGCGGGCGCTGTACCAGCTTTATTTCCGCTGGCGTGGTGCCGCTGGTGGGCCAGACTTTGGCGAAGAACCAAGACGGGGCCTATAATTATCTTCCCCAGAGCGTGGGCGAATTTCCGCAGGCGGAAGCCCTGGCCCAGCGGATGCGACCGGCCGGGCTCCGCGAGGTGCGGTTCCATCCGCTCACTTTCGGCGTGGCCACGCTGTACGTGGGGGTGAAATGAATCGTTCGCCGCTGGGCCAATTCCTGCGACCTTGTTCCCAAGCTCCGCTTGGGAACACACCTTCGCGAAGCTCCGCTTCGAAGTTACATAGCAATGATTTGTGTTATACCGGGTCGCGGACGAAGCGGAGCTTCGGAACGAGGGCGAAATCTCAATGACGAAACAAGCACCGAATGACGAAGCTCGAAACCAACTCGGCATTTCCGCCCAGGTTCGCGCTTCAGGCATTCGGCATTCGTCATTCTTTCGTCATTTGATTTTCGACATTCGGCATTTTCTGGCGATGATCCGTTTCAGCCACACGCTCTTCGCGCTCCCCTTCGCGCTGCTGGCGGCGGCGATGGCCTGGTCGGCCAACGCCGCGGAGCCGGCCGCCGATCGCGATGCGCTGGCAGGATCTGGCGGGTATTCTGATCTGCATGGCTACGGCCCGCAGCGCGGCCATGGCGTTCAATCGCCTGGCCGACCGGCGGCTCGACGCGGCCAATCCGCGGACGCACAACCGCCACCTGCCGCAGGGCGTGCTGGGCGTGGGAACCGTGGCGCTGTTCACCGTGGTCTGCGCGCTGGGTTTCCTGGGCGGGACGCTGCTGTTCCTGCCGCGCAACCCGCTGCCGCTGCTGGCGGCCGTGCCGGTGCTGGCGTTTCTGCTGGCTTACAGCTACGCGAAGCGATTCACGCTGTTGGCCCACCTTTGGCTCGGCACGGCGCTGGCCATGGCCCCGCTCGGGGCCTGGGTGGCGCTGCGGGCGGAGTTGGCCCTGGCGCCGCTGCTGTTGGGATTGGCCGTAATGCTGTGGGTGGCCGGGTTCGACATCATCTATGCCTGCCAGGACGTGGATTTCGATCGTACGATGCGGCTGCACAGCATTCCCGCGCGGTTCGGCGTCGCCCGGCGCTGCGGATCGCGGCCGCCTGCCACTTGGGCATGGTGTTGCTGCTGGCCGCGCTGCCGGCAGTCTTCCCCGGCCTGGGTTGGCTCTACCGGACGGGCGTGGCAGGGATCGCGATCTTGCTGGTCTATGAACATTCGCTGGTCTCGGCCGACGACCTGACCCGCGTCAATCGGGCCTTCTTCCACGTCAACGCCGTCGTGAGCATCGGGCTGTTTCTCGTCGGGTGCTCGATTTGTGGCTTCGGCGATAGGGAAAAGGGCGAAGGATGAAGCGTTGCGTGGCATGCTCTCACGATGCGACATGGATGGGCATATACGTGGCCCGCCGGCATGCCGACCCGCCGCTTGCGTCGTGACGGCATGCCACCATGTTAAAGGACCATACATGAGCACGCCAAGCATTGCGTCGGCTTTCGAAACGATTCGGGAAAAGGTGCAGGCCGGCGAGCGGCTCTCGGCGGCCGAGGGCGAACTGCTGTTTGAGCCCGAGGTCGATCTGCACGCCCTGGGCGAGTTGGCCGACCTGGTGCGGCGGCGCAAGAACGGCCGGCGGGCCTATTACAATACCAACGCCCATTTGAATCCCACCAACGTCTGCGTCTACCGCTGCCCGCTGTGCGCCTACAGCTGCCGATCCGGGCGATCCCCGGGCGTTTGTGCTGGGCACCGAAGAGATCATGGCCCGGGGCCGCGAAGCGGTCGAGCAAGGCTGCACGGAATTGCACATCGTGGGCGGGCTGCACCCCAAAAGGATTTCTCCTGGTACCTAGGCATTCTGCGCATGCTGCATGCCGAGTGCCCGCGGCTGCACCTGAAGGCCTGGACGGCGGTGGAAATCGCCTGGTTTGCCGAGCGGTCGGGGCAAACGGTTCGGACGGTGCTCCAGCAGCTCATCGAGGCCGGGCTAGGCAGCCTGCCGGGCGGAGGGGCGGAGATTTTCGATGCCGAGATCCGCAGCCGGATCAGCCCCCGCAAGCCGGACGCCGCGACGTGGTTGGACGTGCATCGCGAGGCCCACGCTCTGGGGCTCCGCAGCAACGCCACGATGCTCTTCGGCCACCTGGAAGAGGCCCGGCATCGCGTCGATCACCTGCTGCGGCTCCGCGAGCTGCAAGACCAGACCGGCGGTTTCCAGGCCTTCATTCCGTTGGCGTTTCATCCGGAGAACACGCAATTGGCCCATTTGCGGCAGGTTTCCGGGCTGGTCGACCTGCGGGTGATGGCCGTGAGCCGGCTGATGTTGGACAACTTCGACCACATTAAGGCGTATTGGATATCGCTGGGCGTGGGCACGGCGCAGATCGCCTTGGCGTACGGCGCCGACGACCTGGACGGCACCGTGCGTCACGAGCAGATCCATCACGACGCCGGCGCGACGACGCCGGAAGTGTTGTCGGTCGACGAGTTGCGGGCGCTGATCGTCGAGGCCGGCTGCGAGCCGGTGGAGCGCGATTCGCTGTATCGGCGCGTGAGGCGAGAAGGGGCGGGTTGCGGGGAGTGGAGTGTGGGGTGATGGCAATGGGATGAAACGGCCGGTGGTTGACGAGGACCTTTCGATTGCCGGTCTGGTCAAGTAGAGCCGTGCAAGGGCGAGGAGGAGGAACGGGAAGCGATGCCACGCCAACGTTTGCGAGGGCGTTTCGCGGGTCGGGCACAGAATCGCCTTCTCTTTGCCCCGGAGGGGCACGTGAGAATAGCCCAGCGATTCATCGCTGGGTTGCGGGGCGACCGTGTCTCTGCCAGTCCCGGAGGGACGACTGAAACATGGCTTCCCGTGGCCTTTCAATCGTCCCTCCGGAACTACGCACGGTTTTTCGCCTTCGGTCCCAGCGATGAATCGCTGGGCTATTGTCAATCGTCCCTCCGGGACGGGTTAACCGCACTTCAGCGCCAAATTCCATGCGGAATCTATGAGGCGGTGCCCGTGGGCAACGGGACCATCCGTTCGCGCGCAAGTCAGCGGCGTAGGCCATCGCCGCGCAAACGTCGTCCGTCGTCAACGGTGGGTAACTCCACACGATTTCGTCGGTGTCCAGCCCAGCGGCCAGATTATCGAGCACAACCGACACCATCACCCGCGTGCCCTTGATGCACGCCCTTCCGTGGCAGACGGCCGGGTCGACGGTGATTCGTTCCCGCCAATCCATCGCGTTGTCTCCTGGCCATGAGGTACCCAACAATCACATTCTAGCCTGTGCGTCGGCGTTGGCGTAGCGGGCGGTTATCTTTTTCCATTTGGTCTAAGAAGCAACGTTGCGCTTGCGAGCACGGCGGTTACGCACTGGCGAGACGCCAGTGCCACCCGCCGGCGGCTACGGGATCCACTGGCCGACGCTCGACGAAGACCTTTCGATTGCCGGTCTGGTCAAGTAGAGCCAGGCAAGGGCAAGGAAAAACGAGTGCGCGTGCCGGGCGTTCAAGCACCGGCGAGACGCCAGTGCCGCCCGGCGAATGGTCGTTCCAGAGTTCGATACCCTCTTGACAAACGGTTTTCTCGCCCCCCACAATACTTCCTATCCGTCACGAAGTGCACTTGCCTACGTTCACGAGGGAGAGAAGCTGTGAAGAGCCTTGTTGCCATAGCGCCGCTGTTCCTGCTTGTGCTGGCAGCCGGTTGCGGTGAGAAGAGCACTCCATCGGGCGGCACTCCATCCATCTGGAGCGTATCGGGAATACCTGTGACTGGCGCGGCAACTGCTCTCGATAAGGAAGCGGCAGAAAACGGTCTAAAGGTTTGGAAACCAACGAAGATTGGCGACTCGTTTTACATTGAGGCGGTTGTTGTCCGCAACGGGAAATTTCTCGTGCGAGAATTATATGAACTCCGGAGGGTTCACGCCGAAATTGAGCGCAGTCGTATTTCTGAGGCCGAAAGGCTCAACACCGGGAACGAGTGGCAAGGAAAGGTGTCAATCTTTTCGGAGGCTATGCGGTGCAACGTTCTGGAATTCATTTCCCCCGGAAACAAACCCAAGACGTGGTCTCCTTGGGTAGAAATGCTGCCGGTGCCGGAGAAATTGATGACGCCGGCGCCGGTAAGCGTGGCAAAGAGCGTGTTTGCGGTGACCGCCTCGAAAGCCAATGGCAAGTGGGACGCACAAGGCGATCTGCCACGTTACTTAGCCGATGCTAACTATGACCTTGTGTTTCGCGGGATTGGGTGAACTAACTATAGAAAGGTTGACGCCTGCGACTTCCAAAATAGCGTCTCGTTTCTGTTTTGTATTTGGGACGAAGCGAAGGGGCCGGGGCAAGCACCACCCGATCGTTCAGAAGGCGCAGGTTGTGCTTCAGCATGACACTCGGAAATTGTTATGCTGAAGCATAACCTGACATGCTACCCCACGTCGCCCAACTCCAGCGCCTGAACGTAGCGGACGAGCATCATGCGACGCGTGCGGGCGTGATCGGGATCGTTGAGCCGCGGGTCGAGGTCCACCAGAGCCCGCGCGTCGCGACGGGCTCCGGAGGTCGATCTCTCGCCGACAAGCCCGCCCAAAACCGTGCTCGTCGGACTGCCCGAGATGGCGGTCAAGGAGAGCACGCATCGGGTCGAGCGGGCAGTGGTCAATTCCCGCTTCCAGGGAAAGAGAAAACGACCGGGAACGATTATGTACGAAAGATCGCGGATCACGCACGCTCCTTCCAATAATTGGGCCGCCTTTTCGCGTGGCGCTATCGCGACAACGTAGATTTTGGCGCGTCGTTACGAAACACGATCTGAAACGGGTATCGACCCACGCCACATACCTGATGCCGTTGGTCGATATGCGGAAACCGTACCGGATCGCTTTCAATCTTCTTAAGCGCCGCATCAACTTCCATCGCAAAACCGCGGGCCGCGTCCAGGCTCCTTTGGCATACCAGTCGGCAGATATCTCAAGCTCCTCGGTTGCGGCCGGATGAAAGTCAACTCGCACCTTCCACTCCGTGCTTGTGGAAGAGGCGACTCCGAATGGAATCCCATGGTTCCGTCGTGACCGTGCCGCTGTCGATCTCCTTCGACCGCCGATCAATCTCCGCCATCCACTGCTCCGAGAGCGATGGGGGTTGATCGTCAGGAACCGATGCCGCAAGCTGGTCGATCAGCCGCAGCCGATCGGCAACGGAAAGCTGCGACGCTTCCGAAACAATTGCGTCAAAATCAAGCATACGTGACTCCTTCGCCAGAGAGCCGCGACAACACCGTCTCAACAGCGGTTGATGGTTGAGTCCATATGGCCATTCTAGCGTACTCTCACGCGGTGAATCAATCCGCCGATCTTGCACGCATCCGGGCCGCTGTGCGGGGGTGGGAATACCCGGCTCTGTCAAGCTGAGGCGGCGGAGACGTCGATTCCGGCGGCCCTCACCCCCGGCCCCTCTGCCGCGAGCGGGAGAGGGGCGTTCTTCCACACCCCGCACCCCACACCCCGAACGTTACCCCACGTCGCCCAGCTCCAGCGCCTGGCCGTAGCGGACGAGCACCATGCGACGCAGACGGGCATGGTCGTCGGCCGTGAGCCGCGGGTCGGCGTCGACCAGGGCTTGGGCGTCGCGGCGGGCTTCGGCCAGAATCTCCGCGTCGCGCAACAGGTCGGCGATGCGAAACGGCGGCAGGCCGTGCTGCTTGGTGCCCAAGAGCTCGCCCGGCCCGCGAAGCGAAAAATCGACCTCCGCCAAGCCGGAAGCCGTCGGTGGTGGCGACGAAGGCCTTCAGCCGCTCGGCCGATTCCGCGGCTCTGCGGATCGGCAAAGACGCAACAGAAGCCGGGAAAGCTGCCGCGGCTGATCCGGCCGCGCAACTGGTGCAGTTGGGCCAGGCCGAAGCGCTCGGCCGCCTCGATGGTCATCAGCGTGGCGTTGGGCACGTCGACGCCCACCTCGACCACCGACGTGCAGACCAGCACCTGGATCTCGCCGCGGCGGAAGCGGTCCATCACGGCGTCCTTCTCGGCGGAGCTCATGCGGCCGTGGATCAGGCCCAGGCGGAAGGCCTCCAGCGCGCCGTTGGCCAGGGTCTCGTAGGCCTCGTCGAGGCTGGTGGCCATCAGCTGCTTCCGACTCCTCGACCAGCGGCATGACCACGTAGCCCTGCCGCCCTTCGCGGAGCTTGCGGCCGAAGAACTCCCACCAGCGGCCGCGCTGCGTCTCGTCGGCCAGATAGGTGTTGACCTTCTGCCGGCCCGGCGGGCTGTCGGCGAGCGTGGAGACGTCCAGGTCGCCGAACAGGGTCATGGTCACGGTGCGGGGGATGGGCGTGGCGGTCATCACCAGGTAGTGCGGGTCCTGGCCCGACTGCCGCAACAAGGCCCGCTGCCGCACGCCGAACCTGTGCTGCTCGTCGATCACCACCAGGCCCAGCCGGGCGAAACGCACGTCCTCCTGGATGATCGCCTGGGTGCCCACGACCAGGTCCATCTCGCCGGCGGCGATCTGCTCGCAGCAGCTCGCCGCGGGCCTTGGCCGGCAGCCCGCCGGTGAGCTGCCCGCGGCGGACCGGAGCTGGCGGCCAGGAGCCGGTTCAAGCGTCAGCGCATGCTGCCGGGCCAGCACTTCGGTGGGGGCCATCAGCACGGCCTGGTAGCCGTGGGCCACGGCCAGCAGCATGGCGTAGACGGCCACGATGGTCTTGCCGCTGCCCACGTCGCCCTGCAGCAGCCGGTTCATCGGCAGCGGCCCGGCCATGTCGGCGGCAATCTCGGCGATCGCCTGCTCCTGGCCGGCGGTCAGCTCGAAGGGAAACAGCCGGCGGATGCGGGCGTCGATCGCGGCGGTGGCCACCAGCCGCGGGGCGTCGGCCGACGGCCCGCTGCTGCTGACGCTTCACGGCCAGCGCCAGCTGCAGGATGAACAGCTCCTGGTAGACCAACCGCCGCCGGGCCCGCTGCGAGATTCTCCTGGCTGCCGGGAAAATGGATTTCCGGCAGTGCCTCGGGCGAGCGGCCAGAGGTCGTGGGCCGCGAGATAGGCCGGCCGGAAAGACTTCCTCGAACAGCGCGGCGTGCGACTCGAGCACGTCCGCGGACGATGCGGCGGAGCTGCCATTGCTGCAGGCCTTCGGTGGCCGGATAGACGGGCAGGATGCGGCCGGGCGGGGCCTCTTCGTCGTCGGCCAGGGTTTCCACGCGGGGATGGGCCATCTCCCACATCAGCCCCTTCTGCTTGGGCTTGCCGGAGACCATCACCCGCTGGCCGAACAGCGAACCGCTCGCGCATGAAGGGCTGGTTGAACCAGGTGGCGCGGAGGAAGCCGGTGCGGCCGTGGACCAGCACGCCCAACAACGAGCGGCCGATGCCCAGTGACGCGGAGCTCGACATCCTCGACCGTGCCGCAGACGCTCTGGAGCTTCCCCTCTTCCAGCTCGGCGATCTCGCGCTGATCGGTAAGGTCCTGATAATCGCGGGGGAAGTGGAAGAGCACGTCGCGGGCGGTGAACGAGGCCCAGCCGCTGGAGCAATTCGCCGCGTTGCGGCCCGACCCCCTTGAGAAACTGCACCGGCGTGAGAAGCTGCTCGGCGGGCGTTCGCTCGGGGGTAGACATCGCAGTACGGGGTCAGGGACCAGGGGCGGCAGGGGAAGGGGGAGAAGGGGAGAGGGGGAGATCAGCCGGCAACGTTGTTGAGCCCATCTTCCCCTTCCTCCTCTCTTTCCTTCCCTGGCCCCTGGCATCCCTGATCCCTGCTTCTAGCGATACTTTTGATACGCGGCCACGGCCAGGGTGTCGCAACGCTCGTTCTCCACGTGTCCGCTGTGGCCGCGGACGTGGGTAAACTGCAACTGGTGACGGGCCAGCAACTCGTCCAGCCGCCGCCACAGGTCCTCGTTCTTGACCTCGGCCCAGCGACTCCCCTCTTTCCGCCGCCAGCCGTTGGCCTTCCACTTGGGCATCCATTGCGTGAGGCCTTTGCCCACGTACTCGCTGTCGGTGACCAGCTCCACGTGGGTGCGGCGCTTGAGGGCTTCCAGGCCGCGGATCACGGCCGTCAGCTCCATGCGGTTGTTGGTCGTTTCCCGTTCGCCGCCGGAGCTCTCCATTTCCTTGCCGGTGGTGGGATGGCGGAGGATGAAGGCCCAACCGCCGGGGCCGGGGTTGCCGCTGCACGCGCCATCGGCAAAGAGTTGAACTTCGGCGAGATCGGAGTTGGAAGTCGTGGGCATGGATGAGAAAGGATGAAGGATGAAAGAAAGCGGAAGGAACAGAGCGTTAAACCGACGAGTGGCGATAATTCAGACTGACGATTGGAATCTCGACATTCGAAGCCCGAAGGAGGTCCTCATGGCTGTACCGTCGCATGTGGTTTAACGCCACAACTCTTTGGCAATGCTCATCCTTCATCTTTCACCTTCATCCGTTTCTTTACCGTCCGCCGTCCACCAGGTTCGCCTCGTTGGCGTCGCGGTCGCGGTTCCGCTGAAATTCCAGCCGGGCCTTGGCGAAATCCTCGAATCCCTCGATCGAGCGGCGAATCCAGCCGGGGCTGCTCTTCCAGCGTCCAGGGGAGCCGGATGGTGAAGGTGCTCCCCTTGCCCAGCGTGCTCTCCACGGAGACCTCGCCGTGCAGCAGCCGGCACAGCTCCTTGACGATCGAAAGCCCCAAGCCGGTACCGGAATACTCGCGGGTCATGGCATCGCCGCTGGGGAGTCCGGAGCGGGCCTGGCGGAACTTCTCGAAGATCGCCTGCTGGTCGTCCTCGGCGATGCCCACGCCGGTATCGATCACCTGCAGGACCAGGCAGCCGGCATTATCGCGGCCGACATCTTCGCGCCGACGACGTCGCGGCCGGCGACGACCTTGATGCGGCCCCCCTCGGGCGTGAACTTGATGGCGTTGGACAAGAGGTTGTTGAGGATCTGTTGCACGCGGGCCTGGTCCTGGTGCATCGGCGGCAAATCGGGCTGGATCTGCATTTCCAGGTCGATGTTTTTCTTTTCGGTCAGGGGCGGGCCATGTCGCACTGGGCGCCGATCACCTGCTCGATGCGGAAATCGGTGAGGCGGACGTCCATGCGGCCGCTTTCGATCTTGGCCAGGTCGAGGATGTCGTTGATCATGTCCAACAGCATCCGCCCCGACTTCTGGATGTTCTGCACGTAGCGCTTTTGCTTGTCGTCCAACGAATCGATCGACCGCAGCACGTCGCTGAAGCCGAGAATGCTGTTCAACGGGGTGCGCAGCTCGTGGCTCATGGTGGCCAGGAAATCGCTCTTGATGCGGTTCATCTCGTAGAGCCGCATGTTGGCCTGGGCCAACTCGTCGACCTTGCCGTCCAGGTCGGCGTTGACCTGCCGCAATTCCTCCTGCACGTTGACCAGGTGCCGCAACATGCGGTTGAAGGCCAGCGCCAGGGCCTCGAACTCGTCGCCGGTATGGATCTCGGCCCGCAGCGCGATGTTGCCGTGGCTGATGGCGTCGCTCACGTCGCGGAGGTGCCGCAAGGGCTTGACGATCACGTACCGGACGATCATGTACGAGGCCACCATCGCCAGAAACATGGTGATGATCGCCGTGGCCAGCAACATGCCGCGATTTCTGTCAGGCCGCCCTGCATCTGCTCGTTGGAGATCGTGACTCTTGGCGATCCCGATCACGTCGCCCGGCGACAGGCAAGCGGCCCGGGCGGGCCGCTCTTGCCCAACGCCGCTCCGCTCCCGACGTTTCGAGGCCGACACCGCCGGGGGTCGGCGGTGGCAATGGTAATGCACGAGCGGGCGTCCATCGCGGATCGGCTGGTAATACTGGTATTGGTCGTGCTGGCCGAACGTGGCGGCTCCACGAAGGCGGGTTAACGTCGTCGGCAGACTCTCGTGCCGGGGTTGGTACGCAGGAAATCAGTCGCGGACGCCTGATTTCGAACATGTCGGTCAGCGGCGGCTTCTTCGTTCCTCGTCGTCGCTCAACGGCAGGAAATACCACTCGTACTTCTGCGTTGCTCAGTTTCTCGGTGAGGTCCTTGACCAGCTGCTCCAAGTCCTCTTGCGGCTTGGTTTCCAAACTTGGACCAGTGCAAGCTGAGCAAGGCCTGATTCGACCAACAGCCGGCAAGTGCTGCGATTCTGCTCCTTCACCATATCCTCGGTGCGGCTGCCGTACCACCAGAAGCTGGCGGTAATCAGCACGAACAGGCAGCCGCCGAAGAGGAAGCGGCACTTCCGTTCCAGGCTGGTTTCACCGAGCACGCGTTTGATGGAGCGATACGACATACCGAACGACCGGGGTGACGATGCCGCGATAACTCCCTATTCTACGCCTTTTGCAACATCCCTGCCAAGAGGGAAGGGGGGAGCGGCGGGGCGGGGCGAGATCGGGTGACAGCTGCCACCCGGAATTCACACTCATATCGAGCGCAAGCGAGGAATGGGACCGCCATCCTCGCTACGCTTCGCTCACCATCGCGGAGTGCATCAGTTCATCCCTGGACGTGAATAATCCGGGTCACGCTCACTGCCCACTGCCATCCGGGCTTTTCACCGTCGACAGCGCAAGGATGAGCGAGTGGCGACGGTGATCAGCACCAACGTCACCACCACGGTCCAAAGCAACATGGCGCGATTGACGTGCAACGGATATTGGGACGGCTCATTGGTCATGGTGATCGCCACCACGCCCATCAAATCGCCCACGCGCAGCACCCCACGCGTCGGATCCGCGTCGGGAACCGACAGCGTGTCGGACGACAACGCCGATCGATGGCAGCTCAAACAGGACTGCTGGGCCCAAATGGGCTGATAATAGCGATACTCTTTGTTCCCCGGCAAGTATTGCCCGGCGCCCGGCGGGTCCGGCGCATTCGGCGCGATATGCATCGTGGCAGTACGACCGCAGCATGCCCGCATCGAACTCATCGCGAGGGCGGTGTGCGGGCGTGTCGTTTTCGGCGGGCGAAAGGATACACCAGGGATAGTTGCGGGTGCTCAACGAGGTGCTGAGATCCTGGACCAGCGTCTTGACTTCCGGTTTCACCTCCAGGCTCTTCCAGTGCTCCCGCAACATCGCCTGTTCGGCCAACAGGCGGCCGGTGGCATGGACCTGCTCGGCGATGGCCCGCTTGTCGGTCCAGTAGTACCAGACCAGCGCCCCCACGGTGATCAGAGTGCAGACGCTGCCCAGACAGCCGGATCCTCCGTTCGCCAGCTGTTTTCGCCCAACATCCGTACCGCCCAATGCGGAGTCATCACAGGCCGCTCCCCGGGTTGCTGAATTTCGCGATATGTTAATTTTACACTCCCCACTGACTACCGCGAAGTGAGACGCTATATCAGGGGGTGCCCGTATGCACGAGGGGGAACGCCCGGTTGGCGAGTATTCCGTTCCACTCAGCCTCGGCCCGGATGATTCACTGGGAAAGACCTCGCAATGGTTTGGCGGGCTGTTCGCCAAACAATTCGCTCAAAGCATATCCAGCGGATCCACGTCGACAATCCATTGCACCTCCTCCGGTGCTTGGAGTCTCGGCGGTCGAATGCTGCACCGCCGCCCGCAACTTCTCGCCGTCGGGACCTTGGACCTGGATCTGGAAGCGATATCGCCCTTTCAGCCGGGCAAACGGAGCTGGGGCCGGGCCGAGAACCCGGGCCGTCGTTTTCAACGTCTGAAGCGAATCGGTCAGCCGCCGGGCCAACACGGCGGCGAACTCGCCGGTGATCGTCTTCCGAAGGCCCGCGGACCACCAGCCGCACCATGCTCGCGAACGGCGGGTAGCCCAGCATCTGCCGAATCGGCAATTCCTGCTGGGCGAACCCCCGGTAATCGTGCCGCACCGCCGCCTGGATGGCCGGATGCTCCGGGCTGAAGGTCTGCACCAGCACGCGACCGCCGCGCTCGCCGCGGCCGGTGCGGCCGGCCACCTGCGTGACCAGGTGGAAGGTGCGTTCGGCGGCGCGGAAGTCGGGCAGGTGCAGGGCGGTGTCGGCGTTGATCACGCCCACCAGCGTCACGTTGGGGAAATCCAGTCCCTTGGCGATCATCTGCGTGCCCAGCAGGATCTGCACCTTGCCGGCGCGAAAGGCCGCCAAGGCCTTTTCGTGGCTGCCGCGGCCCTGCATGGAGTCGGTATCCATCCGCAGGCAAGCGACGCCGGGAAACCGCGCCCGCACCTCGGCCTCCAACTTCTGCGTGCCCAACCCGCTGTAACGAATCCCGCCGAAATGGCACTGCGGGCATTCGTTGGGGGCCGGCACCTGGTAATCGCAATAGTGGCAGATGGCGATTTCCTGGTCGCGATGATGCGTCAGGGCGATGTCGCAATCCGGGCAGCGCACCACGTTGCCGCAGGCAGGGCACTGGATGTGGGTGGCGAATCCCCGGCGATTCAACAGCAGGATCACCTGCCCGTCCTCGGCCAGCGCCGCACTGATGGCGATGTGCAGCGGCCGGGCGATGGCCCCCTTGGAGCGCTGCCGGTGCACCTCGTCGCGCAGATCGACCGTGCCCACGTGCGGCAGCGGCCGGCCCAGCACGCGGCGGGGCATGTCGACCAGCCGATACTCGCCGATCTGCGCCCGATGCCAGCTCTCCAGCGACGGCGTGGCGGAGCCCAAGCACCAACGGCACCCCCTCGATCTTCGCCCGGGCAATGGCCACGTCGCGGGCGTGATAGCGCGGGGCCGTGTCCTGCTTGAACGACGTTTCGTGCTCTTCGTCGAGCACCACCAACCCCAGCCGGGGCGTGGGCGCGAAGATCGCGCTGCGGGCGCCCACCACCACCTGGATCGCGCCGTCGGCGATCTGCTGCCAATGCCAGTGCCGATCGGCGTCGCTGAGGTGGCTGTGCAGCACCGCCACGCCGTCGAATCGCTGCCGGAATCGCTCCACGGTCTGCGGCGTGAGGCTGATTTCCGGCACCAGCACGATCGCCTGCCGCCCGGCGGCCACCACGCGCTCGATCGCCTGGATGTAGACTTCGGTCTTGCCGCTGCCGGTTACGCCGTGGATCAGACACCGTCTGCGGGCGCTCGGAGCGGAGCATATCGACGATGGTTTCCAGGGCCTTTTGCTGGTCCGGATTGAGTTGCAGCGGCTGTTGCCGGGCGACGGCGACGTCGCCGGCGCGGCGTCTGGGCGACGCGGCCGGTTCGCGCTTGAATCAGCCCCTTCTGCCGCAGCGCGGTGATCGGCGCCGGGGTGCACTTGGCTGCCCGCATCACCTCGGCCAAGCAGCATCGGCTCCGGCGACGCCGCCAACACCCGCAACATCGCGGCCTGCTTGGCGGGAAGCTTCGGGGCGTCGAGCCGGCCGGGCAGTTCCGCGGCAAGGGCCAGCAGCACGGCCGGGCGCGTGCCGGCCTTGGTGCGAACCCCCGCCGGCACCACCGCTTCCAGGACCTGCCCCCAATCGCAGAGATAATGGTCGGCAATCCAGTGGGTGAGTTGCAGCATCGCCGGCGGCAACAGGGTCTGCGCGTCGATCACCTCGCGGACCGGCTTCAGCCGGCGCCGCCCGACGGCCCGCGTCTCGACCCGCACACAATACCCGACCACCAGCCGGTCGCCAGCCCCGAACGGCACGCGGACGCGGCGTCCCACGACCACTCGCTCCGCCAGCCCGTCGGGCACGAGATAGTCGAACTCCTTGGCCGGTCCGGTGGGAAAGATCACGCTCACGATCCGGCGCAGCGAGGCGTCGTCGGCCTCCTCGGCCGGCGGACCGACGTCGAAGAGCGTGCGTTGCTGGTCGGACATCAGGGACGAGGGATCAGGGATTAGGATTAGCCATGTCCGGGTCGCACATCCGCGGTCAGAGTACAAACGCGGCCTGGAGTAGTCAAAACGGCCTCCGCCGCCTACCATAGTGGCAATATCCCACCTTCCGCGAACCCCTGCAAGCGGTGCCAAGGTCATGCGATTAGGAGTCTTCGGCGGCAGCTTCGATCCCGTGCATTACGGGCACTTGCTACTGGCCGAATGTTGCCGCGAGCAGTGCGCGCCTCGATCAAGTGTGGTTTGTGCCGGCGGCGGTTCCGCCCCACAAGCAGGGCCGGGCCATGACGCCTGGTCCGCAGCGGATCGAGATGCTCGAATTGGCGATCGCCGGGCCATCCGGATTTTTCCGTGAGCCGATATGAGGTCGACCGGGGCGGAATCAATTATACGGTCGAGACCCTGGCCCATTTGCACGAGGAAATGCCCGGCAACGAGCTTTTCTTTCTTCTCGGCGCCGACATGCTTTACGATCTGCCGCACTGGCGCCGAGGCGGGAAAGGTCTGCGAGTTGGCCACCCTGGTGGTCGTCCGGCCGCGCCGGCTTGGGGCCGCTGGCCCTCGATTTTCTCGCGCCGTCACCACGCCCGAGCGGATCGAGGCGATCCGCGGCCAACAGGTCGAAATGCCCGAGATCGGCATCAGCAGCACCGAGATCCGCCAACGGGTGCGCCAGCGGGCGCAGTATCCGCTATCAAACGCCGCCGGCGGTCGCGGAATATATCCGCAGCCACGGGCTGTACCGGAAGTGAAAGGTGTATCGGGAGTGAGGTGTGGGGTGCGAGGTCACCTCCGACATTCACGCTCCGACGCACTCGCACCGCTCACGCGGCCCGGCGGAGCTTGAGCAGCTCCTGAAGCGGCTCGGCCATGGGCAAACTGCCCGCCGTCGCACTCGCGCCGGAGCAGCTCCAAGACCTGATCGAGGTGATCCAAGGGAGTTTCGGCCAAGTCGAGAAACAAGAGCTTCTTGCCCTTGATCTCACAAGCCCCGCCGCCGGAGCCTCCCAGCCATTCCTGTCGGACCGCGTATCCTAGCCGCTTTGCCAGGGCCAACGCCTGCTCCAAGAGTTCGACCGTGCTCATCCCAGCTTCTCCAATTCGCCGCCTTCCGTGACCGGCACCCTGGGCCGAGATTATAACGGCTTGTGTTACAGTTGCCGAGGCATGTTCGACGATATCGGGACTGAGCGGGTAACTGCTTCTATTGAAAAGAGTTAAGACACGGGCCGCGGGTAAGACAGCAAGAAAATCCGTCCTGCGGCAAGTCGGCAAGGCCGGCAGTTTGCGTGAAGTTCAAACCGCCCCCGGCAGTGGGGCGAGAGATGGAGTCCAGGCATGGCCACGGGTGGCAACACGGACGTGCAAAACTTGCAGCGGCAAGTCGAGATCCTCAAGCAGCAATTGGCGCAAATGCAGAGGCTCACCGCCTTGGGCGAGCTGGTGAGCACCACCACGCATGAGTTCAACAACGTGTTGATGACCATCATCAACTACGCGAAGCTCGGCATGCGGCACAAAGACAACGCTACCCGGGAGAAATCCTTCGAGAAGATCCTCGCCGCCGGCACCCGGGCGGCCAAGATCACCAACGGGGTGTTGGGCATGGCCCGCAACCGCTCCACCAACCAAGAGCCGACCGACTTGACTCAGATCATCGACGACACGCTGATCCTGCTGGAACGCGAGCTGAACAAGTACCACGTGACGCTGGAAAAGCAGTTGCAGAGCGTACCCCCGGCCTTCGTCAACGGGAACCAGATCCAGCAGGTGCTATTGAACCTGCTGATCAACGCCCGGCAGGCGATGCCCGGCGGCGGCCGCGTGGTGCTGAAGCTGTCGCACGACGCGGAAAACGAGACGATCGACCTGATGGTCCGCGACTACGGCTGCGGCATCCCCGCCGATAAGCTGCCGCGGATCTTCGACGCCTTCTACACCACCAAGAGCGGCCCGGACGCCAGCGGCAAGGGCGGGACGGGACTGGGGCTCTCGCTGTGCCGCGACATTATCGAAGCCCATCACGGCCGGATCCGCGTGGATAGCACGGTGGGGAAGGGGACCGCATTCACGCTCAAGCTGCCCACGGCCAAGAAGGTCGCCCAATCGCGATCGCCGCTGCCCGCCGTGGCAACGGTTCCGGTCGAGCAGCGACGCCGCCGCGCCGCCGGTCAATGCGTGAGAGGAAGGAGGAGTGACGGGGAGCCGCGGATGCATTCTGGCAGCGAAGATGTCAGGCGATCGATCCTCGTGCGCTCTGCAGTTTCTCGCTCCCGAATCCGTCTATTCACCGCTCGTGGCCGGCGGGGCGCCCTGCGAAATGCGGATCGGATTGGCTGCCGCGACCGCCATAGAACCGGTAATAGATCTGCCCCAGCAGCCGCTGCTCAAGGGCCGGATCGCGCCCCTGGGGAATCCAGGGCTTGGTGTTCTCCTGCTCCGTCGACCGGATTGACGATCCGCGGCGTGGTGCCGTCGTAGTGAAACGCGGCGCCCGGCGCACCGCGGCCACCCCGGCCTTGTCAGGCTGGGCCAGGTCTTCCAATTCCTTGAACACCGAAACCTGGACCAGAAAACCGGCCTGTCCGGGCGGGGCCGGCGCGACGCGAACCTCCGCGATCCGGCGAATGGTCTGCAAAGTGGACTCGATCCGCTCATAGCTGTTGGCGGTGTCGTGTGCCCAGGGCTCGAAAATGGTGGACCCCGACAGCGGAAAAGTCTTCAATTCGCCTTCCGTAACGTGTCGCCGATCGGCCGGATGGGAGTTCTCTCGGTCAGATGCGGAAGTAGTCGTCGATCACCTGGACGACGGTCTCCCAGACGTTTTCCGGATCGCCGGGCGGCACCAACAGCGGGTTTTCCAGCACGACGGCGTTGGAGGGCTGCATGGGCGAAGTCCAAGTCGTTCCCGACGAGCAGCCGGCCACACACGCCACAGCAATGCCTGCGACAATCACCCAACGCATCGGCGTCCTGCAAAGCAGAGGCAGAAAAGGTGCCCGCATGATGGGCAAAATGGGGTGGCAGTTTCCCAGGAAGCGGCCCGAGCCGCAAGGTCAACTGGGAAGCGATCAGCTGTAGGCAGTCGGCGGTAGCAGTCAGCTTGGTCGACCAGATTACCCATCTACTTGTAGCGGTGGGTCGAGCGAACGCTGTGATTGGTGGGCTGCGGTCGCGTGTCGACACGTCGCTACGGCGATGGGGTGAAATACGGTGAGGATGCATCTGGCAAGCCGCAGCCGTGGTTTGCGCGACCTCGACCCACCCTACGCAAATAACCCGTCTTAGCCGCTAACTGCGGAAACGGCTGACCGCTAGCGTGCATAGACGGGGCGTCGGGCTGACGATCGCCGCGCCTTGGTCGTGGCGCCGGTTTCGCCGAGAACCCGCTGGGCCTTGGCCAGATCGTTGACGCGAATGACCGCCAGCACCCCCCCTTTCGTGCCACGAAGGCTGAAGGAGCAATAGGCGTAATCGATGTTGAGATGATCGGCCGCCAGTTTCTCGCAGATATTCCGAAAAGCGCCCGGTTGACTGGGAACTTCCACCAGGAGCACGTCGGCGGCGTCGAAACGGACGTTCATTTTCTGCAAGCTATCGACGGCATGTTCGACGTCCTCGGGCACGAAGCGGAGCAGTGCCGCGGTCGCCGGAGTCCATCACCGACAGCGCGCGGAGCGTGACCTTCCGTTTGCTGAGCTCTCCGAGCATCGCAGCGAGCCGGCCGGGTTTGTTCGCCAAAGTTACCGAAAGCTGCTTGGCCGTTTCCATCTCGTTCCTCCTTTGTGTGAGATATCGAGGAAGCGTTGCTGGAACCGCCCCAGAACTGGGGCGGAAGCATGTTTCCACAAAGATCATATTCAGCGATCTCGCGCGGGTCAAACTGGCGCGCAAGAACCCGCGAAGAGGAATCCGACACTTTGCGGAAAACGACGCCTCCTGCCCTGTTTACCCCCCCATCAGACGTATGGATCCCATGGGTACCCATATCGAATCGTGTCTGCCGCCGCGGGAACTTGTGACGCACAAGGAGCGTCTCAAGCAATGACCGATGCCGATGACCAATCACTAAGAGGTAGGAAGGAGACATGCCGTGGTCCGATCGACGATACAACTGGCGGTTGTTCTGGGGGCATTTTTGTGTTCCGCGGTTGCCGCGGGCAGGGGCTGCTGATCGTGATCGATCCGGCACTTGCCGGTCCGCTTGCCGCGGCCGATCTCATACCCGCCGATTACCAGCGATCCGTGGCCGGAGGCGACCTACAAGATCGACGAACTGGAGGTCCATGCCCGGCTGGTCGACCAGGTGGCCCAGGTGCAGGTGTCGCAGTCGTTCGTCAGACACGGGCAGCCGGCCGCTGGAGGTGTCCTTCATGTTTCCGTTGCCCTACGACGGGCGCCATCGACCAGATGACGCTGCTGGTCGACGGCAAGGAATATCCGGCCCGGCTGCTTGGACGCCAAGGAAGCCCGGCGGACGTACGAGGAGATCGTGCGGAAGAACCGCGACCCGGCCCTGTTGGAATGGATGGGCACCGGCATGTTCCAGACCAGCGTCTTTCCGGTGCCGGCCGGGGCCAAGCGGACCGTCACGCTCGCGCTACTCGCAACTTTGCCGGCAAGCAGGAAGGGCTGACCGATTTCCTCTTCCCCTTGAGCACGGCGAAATACACGTCGCACCCGGTCGAGCGGGTGAGCATTCGGCGTCAGCATCGAGAGCCAGCGAGGCATCAAGAACGTCTACAGCCCGACCCACGCCGTCGAGATCAAGCGGCCCGACGATCATCACGCCACGATCACCTACCGGGCCAAGAACGAAGTGCCCACTGCGATTTCCGCCTGCTCTACGACGTGGGCCGCGGCAAGGTGAGCGGCCCGGGTGCTCAGCTATCGGCCCGACCAGCGACGACGACGGCTATTTCCTGCTGCTGGCCAGTCCGGAGATCAAGGCCGCCGGCGGAGCAGCCGCCGCGAAAGACGGTGATGTTCGTGATCGATCGTTCGGGCAGCATGAGCGGCAAGAAGATCGAGCAGGTCGCAGGCGGCCTTGAAGTTCGTGCTCGAACAACCTGCAGCGAGGGCGACCTGTTCAACATCATCGCCTACGACAGCGAGATCGAGTCGCTTCCGGCCCGAATTGCAGCGATTCAACGACAAGACCCGCAAGGCGGCCCTGGGCTTCGTCGAGGGATCTACGCCGGCGGCAGCACGAATATCGACGGCGCGCTGCGGACCGCGCCTGGGCCAGTTGCAGGACGCCAGCGGCGCCGACCTATATCATCTTCCTCACCGACGGCATGCCCACCGCCGGCGAAACCAACGAGGCAGAAGATCGTCGCCAACGCGAAGGAGGACAACAAGGTCCACGCCCGGATCTTCGCCTTCGGCGTCGGCTACGACGTCAACGCCCGCTTCCTCGACAAGCTGGCCCGCGAGAGCTTCGGCCAGAGCGAATACGTGCGGCCCAACGAGGACATCGAAGACCGCATCAGCCGGCTTTACCGGCGCATCGAGTCGCCGGTGCTGACCGGCGTGCAGATCGAGTTCGCCTTGGACGAGAAAGCCGGCGAAGAGGGCAAGCCGGTCAACCGCGTCTATCCCAAGGCTCGTTCGACCTGTTCGCCGGCGAGCAATTGGTCGTCGTGGGCCGCTACAAGCACGCCCGGCGCGGCCAAAGTGACGTCAGCGGCACGGTCGGACGGGAAGCAGCAGAAGTTCGACTTCCCCGCCGAGCTTGGTCGAGAAGAGCCCCGACGAATCCGATGCTTCATCGAAAAGCTCTGGGCCGTCCGCCGCGTGGGCGAGATCCTCGACGAGTTCGACCTGCAGGGCAGCAACGAGGAGCTGATCAAGGAGCTGGTCGATCTCTCCACGCGGCACGGCATCCTCACGCCCTACACGTCGTTCATGGCCGACGAGAACACCCAGCTTGGCGATGTTACCGCCAACATGCGGCGGGCCGCGGGGAACCTGCTGGCGCTGGACCAGGTTTCCGGGTACGGCGGGGTGCAACAGCGGGCCTACAAGGGCGTGATGCAGCGGGCCAATCAGCCGCTGGCGGGATACGGAGGCCACGCGGGGTTCGATGCGGAACCCAGGTCGTCGGTGACCTCGGCCAGGAAGCCGCAGGCGATGGCGGGTTCCACCGCGAGCGTGGCGGCCGTGGCCAGTCCCGTCGCGGCGGGACCGGCCGGTGCTCCAGCCGTCACCGGCTCATTCGAAGTCTTTGGGCGACAGACGCAAACCGCCTCGGCCCAGCGGGGCGAGGAAACGGTCCGCAACGTCGGCAATCGCGCCTTCTACCGCCGCGGCGGACAGTGGATCGATTCGCAGCTCAGCGAGGCCCAGCAATCGCAGGCCAAACGGATCAAGCAGTTCAGCGACGCCTACTTCGAGCTGGCCCGCCGCAACGGACGTCAGCTCGCGCAGTACATGGTCTTCGACGAGCCGGTGGTATTGAACGTCGAAGGTCAGGCGTATCTGATCGAACCGTAACGAGGGGAATGACGCATGTCGAAGTCCGAATGACGAAGGGCGGCCAGGCGCCGGTCCGCGGATATTCATCCGCGGCTACGGCTTACAGCTCACTGCCGACGGCCGACTTTACCCGTCACTCTTCCCCGAGCACTTCGATCCGCAGCCGCCCGCTGACCTTCACCACCGGCAAAAAGCTGCTGTAGGCGGAACTGCCTTTGAGGCTGCTGTGGGCCAACTTGAGATGGCCGCCGCCGATGCCGCCGCGGGCCAGCGTGGCGTCGATGCCGATCCAGTGTTTGTCGATGAACACCTCGTCCCACATGTGGAAGCCGAAGGCCGCCGCGCCCTCCATGTAGACCAGGCCGATGGCCACCCGGGCGGGAATTCCCCGCGCCCGGGCCAGCGCCGCCAGCAGGACCGAATGCTCGGTGCAGTCGCCTTCGTGCGATGACGGCCACTTCGGCGGCGGTGGCAAAGGCCTGCGAAAAATCCTTCTTGTTGATGAACCGGTGGACGTAGTCCTCCAGCTTCAGGGCCACCCGCCAGGGATCCTTCTCATCGCCGGCCGCCTCGCGGGCCATTTTCACGATCCGCGGATCGTCGCTCTGGATCAAGTTGTTGGTCTTGCAGTCGCTCGGCCTGCGCGGTTTCGTCGGGCTGCCGTGGTCGAGCGGCGGCTGACCGGGCCGCAGCGCGACGACCGTCACTTCCGCGGTATGCGGATCAATCGAGCGAACCTGCTGGCTGAGACCGCTGACGAATACCCCGGCCGGGTCGCCATCGTCGAAGTTGCACGCGATAGCGGACGCGCCGCGAGGCGTGGCCGAGGGCCAGCGGCGGGCTGATCTTCACCGACATATCCAAGGTCAGATCGAGTTTGCCCACGTCCTGCTTCTGGAGGGCCGTGGCTCGATCGCAACGGTACGAGTCCATGCTCATGGAATCGCTGCGGTTTTTGAGGACCTCGCCCGTCCGGTCGGCCCAAAGGGTGCCCGGCAACGTCTGGCCGTCGGCGAAACGGGTCACGGCCTCGATCCGCAGCAAGTCGTAGTGGCCGCTCAGGAGTTCCACCCGCTCGGACTCGCCGGGCCGTCAGCTCGATTGTGGCCACCTGGTTGAAGCCGGGCAACAGCGACGTGGAGCTGGCGTTGCTCGCCGGGCTGCATGGGCTGCCGCAGCAGCGACAGTTCCATGGCATAACAACCGCCGTTGCCGGCCGACCAGGGAATCGCGCTGGAGAGCGTCTTGCCCTGCGTCGAGGTAACCAACTGGAGCTGATCGCCGACCACCCGGCCCGAGACCCGCATGGGCGTGGGCCCCATCGTCATTTCGCTTTCGAACTCCAGCAGTTGTCCGTCGAGCGTATTCCATTCGCTGCAGCGGACCATTTCTTCGGATCGCTGCTGGGCGCGCATCGCTACCAGGTGGGTATCGTTTTCGACGCGCAACAGCGGGCGGCCATCGTGGGTCTGGCGATCGACGGTGGTGTGGCCGTAGCCGACCCGCGATCCCTGGATGAAGAGCATTTCCCAGGTTTCGCGGGGAAAGCGCTGTGGGCGTGCCCGGCTCGGCGAGGAAGGGCGGGAACAGCCGCCGACGGCCAGCAAGGCCAGCAAGACAGAGCGGTGGGGAACCGGCAAGGTAAACTTCGCGTAGAATGCATAATAGGAGTTGCGACGTTCCTCCTTATATTCGTTAGTGTAACGGCTCGCTTCGAAAAGTCGCCCCCCCGGGCAAACTCGCCGCGACTTGGAAGCCTGGATCTTGGGGATCCGGGATTCGCGCGGCGGAGGCGCGGATCGGCCGCGGGCGGGATATTTCAGTGCTAGACTAGGGTAGGCTGCTGCGCACCGGGTCTGGTGCCGGCGCGGGGCCGTTTGGAGGGGACGAAACGCCTGGAGCGCCGGTTCCGTTTCTGCCGCCGCCGGGAAGACGGCTCAAGTGGAAGTGAGTGGAAGGGAAGCCTATTTGCCAGAACGTGACCTACGGTTTGTTAGACGAAGAGCAAGAACTACGCGTGTAGCACTCGCTGTGATTGGCTGCCTGCCCCTGTCCGAGATCGAGTTGGCTTGACAGTAGAGAGCATTGATGGGCTTCCTAAAGCGATTTTTCCGAAACGTGATCAGGGAAGGCTCGGTTCCCGTCGGGACCAGCAGCTTCGAACGACTCAGCGAGGAGGAGTTGGAAGCGCACTTGGGAGTCGCCCGTTATGGGGACTTCCGCCTGACCGACGCGATTCGCCCCTCGTACGACCTGCAAGTGGTGCCGCGCCAGGGCTTCCGCCACGACGCATACCACGACGAACAAAACCACAACTCGGTGCCCGTGTTGATGGGGGCGGTCTCCGCCAATCGTCTGTTCGAGGTCTTCATGGAGCTGTTGGACCCGCTGGGCAGCGTGGCCGACGTGGTCCTGGAAACCAGCCACAGCGGCGATCGCAGCGGTCATACCGACCTGTATCGCGAGCACATCGACATGCCCGTGCTCAAGAGCATCCTCTGGGAGTACGAGGAGATGCTGTTGAACGACGGCTGCACCGGAATCGCCGTGCTGAATCCGGGGATTCCCCAGGAAGTGCAGTTCGACGAGCACAAGCTGCTGATCGTCTACGGCGAGGAGCTGGCGGGCTTCGAGGACGTCTTCCAGCAGCAGGGGGTGCCCTGCGACGATCAGATGCGGTTCATCACCGAAGCCGAGCACGTCCACTCATCGAGCGACACCTACGCCCGGCTGTTCGAGGAGCTGCAAACCCGGCTGGGGATGGACGGCGGGTATATGTGAGGGGGGGAGAAGGGGCGACTCTTGGAAATCGCCGGCCTCTCATCCTGGTGCATAGCGCTTTAAATTGTACCGGTCTGCACCAACGCCTTTCTCACCTGCCCACAACTGCCTCGCAACCCGCCTTTGCCAATGGTGGGCGCCCGCTGTTTTCCCTGGTAAACCAATCGCTTCGGATCGGGTTTCGGTCGCGGCGGGAAAATGGTATAATTGGGGCATGAAGAACTTCGGGAAAGGACCAACGTTGAAAGAGTCATCGCCTCGGCTCCGCAACGATCAGGCACGCATCGAGCGCATCCTGACGGTCACGGAAATCAATAGCGTCGTGGAGGGGCTGCCCCCTTTTGACCGCGAAACGCGGGAACGGCTGCGGCAGCAGCTTATCCGGCTCTCCGGGCGCGCTCCAGTGCCGAGCGAATGATTTCGGTCATGCGACCGTAGTCGTGTCTGAACGCCGCCTGCGCGGCAGCGATGTACATCTTCCGGCCTTGCTCTGTCTGGTCATAGATCAGAACGGGGCGATCTGATTGCTCGGCCAGGATGTCGGTCATCAGCTTGACCGTCCGGGCATTCCCCTCGCGAAACGGGTGGATGACGAGGAATTCACCTTGGATTTGAGCGAGCGCCGCACAAAAATGATCGTCGCTGCGGAGCGCCTCGGCCGGGTGCTTCGCCAACACCTCGCGTTCCAATGCCTCCATGTTTCCATCGAGGAAATCCGGGGCAGGCCACGTAGCGCCGGGCTTCGAGATCCATACCGTCCGCCACCGCCCGGCCCAGGCATACAACTCGCCAAAAATGCGGCCGTGGATATGCCGCAGGAGGTCGCACGTCATCGGGGTGTCCGTGCGGACCTCGCCGAGCAAGGTCTCGTAGGCTGCCGCCAACGCCTCCTCTTCGGCCACCTGGAGGTCATGCAGGTCCGCAATGCCACGTTTGTTCACCAGGACGGTCTGTGCGGCGTCGACATACTCCGCTTCCGGGTTGCCGGACGTGTCGTAACGGTCGCGGTGATTGCTCGGATGCTTGACCATAACGTCAATATATGGTCCCGAAATGAGCTGCGGAAGGTGGTCGCCATCCCGTGCCCGCGTTGTGCGTCATTCATGCACCGGGGAGGCGCCTCGGCGGCAAACAAAGACACGCTAAGTTGCTCCTTTGAAACAACTTACCGCGATAGACAGGAAATCAAAGTGGACAGGACAGAATTCGCCAAATATGGTTGCGAGCGAATCTCCCCCCTCGCCCGTTCTCCCCTACGCTCTTTCCTGCCCCTGCTGCGAAGCACCCACCTCAGACCTTGTCCCCAAGCTCCCGTTTGGAGGCACGCCTCCGCGAAGTGCCGCTTCGAATTCGCGGAGGGGAGATCTTCTTTTCCGCACGGCGCGTGGCTGAGGCAAGGCTCTGGAGCGAGAAAAAACGGCTATCGCTGGCCGGGGGCCTTCTTTGGGCCCCGCTTATCCTTGCCTTTTAGCTTTTCCTCGACGAACACGACGATCTGATCGCTGTTGTCGGGATGGATTATGTGGCCGATCCTCTTTCCATCGGAGAGCAGAACCCACAACGGAAAGTCAAACGGGGCGGGACGCCGCAGTTCGGGATACATCTTCGCAACGTCCTCGTACGCCTGGTACGGTTGGAGGGCCACCTTCGCCGTACCCCGCAGCGAATCGGCCGCAGCCGACGCCATTTTCACTTGGATCGCGTCGTAGATGCTCCAATCGGCGCAGAAGCAGACGAGCCAGTTTCCGCTCTTTGCTTTCTCTTCAATCGGCCGAACCTCCCGCGTGAACACGAAGAGATTCGACGAGCCGTTTTTGACCCACGTCCGCCCGGTGACGAAGTCCGAGCTGATGCTCACGCCCGGTCCGCCCCGCACGCCGGCCGCCCGAGGGCGCGGCGCCGCGATCGCCGTGCTGATGTCGCATCGGGGCAGCCTGTCCCGAAGCTCTTTCAATTCGGCATTGGTAACATCCGTTTCCCCGAGGTCCAATTCGCTCAAGGACGACAGGCCGCCGAGCTTGGCGACGCCGGCGTCGCTCACGGCCGTATGACGGAGGTCCAAATGTTTCAGGCACGACAACCGGCCAAGGTGGGCCAACCCGGCGTCGCTGACGGCCGTTTCGGCCAGCCGCAGCGTCTCCAGACGCGGCAGCCCGGCCACGGCTTGCAGGCCGGCATCGTTGGCCCGGCTATGCGTCAGGTCCAAGTCGGTCAGCGCCGATTGTCTCCCCAGGTATTCCAGCCCGGTGCCGACGACCTGGGTCTCCGCGAGGTTCAAGACGCTCAAGCGGGGCATTCCGCGGAGGTGCCGGAGCCCGGCGTCGGTGACTGGGCAAGCGACGAGGCTCAGGCATTCCAGCCCAGTCAGCCCCACCAGGTGCTCGAGCCCGGCGTCGGTCAGATGGGGCCCCTGCAGGCAGACGTTGACCAGCGGGGGCCGGCGGTCACAGAACTCCAGGCAGGCGTCGGTAAAAAGATCGCCGCAGAGAAACAACCGCTGCAAGCCGGTGAAGTGGGCCATCTGACGGCAGGCCGCGGCGCAGTCCTCCGCGGTTGGAGGCGTGGTGCCGGGCTCCTTGTCCTCGCTCTGGCAACGGAGGCACGCATCGGTGACGTGTCCCTAGGCCAGCACGTTGCTTCCGATAAGTCGGGCTTCCGCACGGAGCCGTGCGGGGGCCGGATCGCCGCCCACGACACGCATCTTCTGCTGGTCGCCGGGCCCGGAGCCCCAGGGGTCCTGGTATTGGGAGGTGAACGTGCCTCCCCAGCCGCAGAGCGTCCGCAGAGCCTGCCGCTCCCGTCGCGCTTGCTGGACGCGTGCCGCGTACCAACTCAAGGCGACGCCGGCCAGCAGCACCAGGCAGAGCAGCGTTCTCAGGCGGTACTGGAAACAACGCATGCGGGCTTTCATGGCTGGGCACGATTCATTGCCGCGACGGCCGATCCTATTGTGGTTTGGGGAACTGCCGCTCGGGCGCGACGAAGTAGTGGAGTTTGTCCGTTGTTCAACTCCGGACGATCAATCCCTATTTCTCGCCCGCGGCGCGGTCCTTGGGGGTCGCGTACTTTCGCCGGAACTCAGCCGCCTTCGCGCGCGTGTAATGTACCATGGACTCGCCGAAGCCGTGGAAATGGAACGCCTTCTTCGACGCCCGCAGGGACTCGATGTCGGACCTGATCGCAGCGATCCATTCAAGCCGCATCGACTTCGGGACCTGCGCACCAAACCCGCCTTTTTCCAATTCCAAAATCGCCCAGTCGCACATTTCGACCTGAAGCTCGGAAAGGCTTTTCGTGCTCCGCGCTTCGCACCACGCCCTGAGCTTTTTTCTGTCGGACGTGACGTCGCGCATCTGCATCCGTAGGTAGCCCATTTTGTCCAACTGCAGATGTTGGAGGTAAACATCGGTCAGGGAGCCAGCGATGATCTCCCGGCACGCTTCGCCGACGGTCAGAATGACTGCATAACCCTTCGTTGAGCTGACGTTGACCGTGTCGTAAACGAGGCAGTAACGGCCGTCGTCGAGGTGCGCGACCATTTCATGCCAGGCATCTTCGGCGTGATCGACGAGCGCGTGGAACGCGATCCAGACCCTTGTGTCCTCTTGCCAATCGTAATTCTCCGCAAAAACCGGATCGGGCAAACGGTCGCCGGCGAGAGCGGGAGCCGGATTTCGATTCGCCAGTGCCTCGACCATCGCCCGGGCGTCCAATGTTGAGGTTCTCGCGTCTTGGGATATCTCGTTCGCGCCGGGGGCTCCCGCCAGCGCGGAGAGGGTACAGAAGCCCGCGGCGAGCAGAAGGATGGGCGTTACAAGGGGCGCCACAATATTATACCGCGCACGGCGTCGTGAGCCCGCTCCTCCTTCGCTCGAAGAATTGAAGAATTGCATTCTCCGCCTTATTGCCCTAAAGAGGGCGCAACCCGGGGACGATAGCGTTCCTTGAACCTGTAGTTGTCGATATTCGGATCCTGCCTTCCTGGATCAAGTGTATAACTTCGGACGGTCCGCTTCAAGTGAGGCAAGTCTTCAATGCTGCCGCCGTCCATGTGCAGGAACTGTTGATCGCCGTTGCTATCCTTGCCCAGGTAGATCACGTTTGACCCCTCGTTGCCGGTCGGGTCGCCGTCGGCCTTCGAGTATTTATGATTGTCCATCCGAACACGGTCGCCGGGAACGAAACTTTTTGGGTCGAGGCCATTGGAGTCGCCGGTGTACGCCTGGAGGGGGCTGTCCATATAATCTGGATATAGCTCCGCCAAGCTCTTCCCCCCAGCTTCCTTATCGAATTCCGCCGATTTACCCAGGTTCTTCGCGAGCTGGGCCTGCGCCTCCAGCATAAGCGTTCGCGTCGCCTGCTTACACCCGGTGTTGCTGCCGATACCGCTAATCCTGTACACGCGGTCGTGGGCTGCGTCCGCCACGTGGCCTGGCTTGAGATAGTACTCGTCGTCTCCCTGGCTGTTGATTCGCATTTCGAAATGGGCAGGGTTTGGCTTTTCCTTAGCGTTGAAACCCATCTTATGGCCCAACGCCGCCTTGACAAGCTCGTACCGCAGATCGCGCTCTTTCTTGGAGATTTTGCCGGCGGCAACCATCGCGTCGAGTTCCGCGGCTGCTCGCGCGAACTGGGCCTTCCGCTCGGGAGAAAGCTCTGGCGTCTCGTCGACGGGATCGTTGATACTGAAAAGCCCTCGTCCATCGTTACTGCTTCGAGAGCCGTCCGTGGTCCATCTTCCCCGCTCATCCCGGGGCTCATCCGGGTTGAAGTGGGCCTCGTCGAGATACTGCGCGTCGGACGTGGGGGTGCCGGCGGGGCCGTCCCGGCCGGTAATCGCCGCGACGAACGCAGCAGTGTCCAGGCGGGTGGGCCGGCCGGTAATCCGCGCCACAAAGGCCTCGGTCGCCGACAACGCGTGCGAAGACTGCGACTGAGACCGCGAGTCGTCCGCATCACTCGGGGCGCCCGCCGGGCCGATGCGAAGGCCGGCCCTGCGCTGCCGCTGGCGAAGGCGATCTCGGGGCTCCTCGACGTAATGCTCCCATACCGGGTCGCGCTTTTCCAAAATCCGCGCGACAAATTCTTCTACGCTAAGTGGCGGGCGGGATCGCTCGGGCTCCATGACAACTCTCCTGAATTTTGACACGGCGCCGGTTGGCTTCGCGAGAAGCAACCGTTGCGGGGCAAAACATGCCCCAATTCTGCGGATTTCCAGGCGAAACCGCAAAGCGGTTTTTGTGCCAAGTTTGCCGGAGGCCGGGAGCAGGGATCAGGGAGATAGCAAGCGAGAGAAGGGGAAATTCGCTCACTACGTTTGCAGACGAATCTCCCCCACTCCCCCACTCCCCAACTCCCCCACTGTTTCTCCGCCCCCTGCTTGTCTCCCTGCCCGACTTGTGGCATATTACGAGTTTTGTCTGGTGCCGGGCGCCACTGGCCTGCCAGTGCCTTCCCAGCCGGCTCTTGCGGTGACGGATTTCTTGAACGCGTTTCGTCAAGGGGCATCGTGCAAGAGCCCTCAAGAACAGCACGGGACCCCGGCGCGGCCCGCAGGCCGCGCCGGCTCGCGGCCCCGCGGGCGAGTAGACGGATTCTCAGCTCCGCCGGATGGCCCACGTGGACGACAATTGAGCTGTGAGCTCGTCCGTCCTCGTGATCGAAGATGAAGCAGGCATCCGCGACTTCGTGCAGCGCGGCCTCGGCGACTACGGCTACGAGGTCGATACCGCGCCCGACGGGCCGAGCGGTGCGCAGAAGGCGCTGAGCGGCGATTACGACCTGGTCGTGCTCGATCTGATGCTGCCCGGGCGCTCCGGGCTCAGCGTGCTCGGCGAACTTCACCGCAACCGGCCGGCGCTGCCGGTCATCCTGCTCACCGCCCTCGGGGAGACCGAGAACCGGATCGAGGGGCTCGACGCCGGCGCCGTCGACTACATGGTCAAGCCCTTCTCGGTCGGGGAGCTCGCCGCGCGGATCCGCGCGCATCTGCGTTCCTCGTCCAGCAGCCAGACGAGACTGCGCGCCGGCGACCTCGAGCTCGACCTGATCGCGCGCAAGGTCTGGCGCGCCGGCGAACAGGTCCACCTGTCCTCGACCGAGTTCGCGCTGCTCGCATACTTCGTCCAGAACGTCGGTCACGTCCTGACTCGCGAGCAGATCCTCCACGCCGTCTGGGAGTACGACCACGATCCCGGAACCAACAGCGTCGAGGTCTACATCGGCTATCTGAGGCGCAAGCTCCGCGTCGGCGGCCGCGAGCTTCCGCTCGTGACGATCCGCTCGGTCGGCTACCGCCTCGATGACGTCGCCGCTTAGAAAGCCCGCCGCGCGCCGCAGCATCCGCTGGCGCCTGACGCTGTGGATGTCCGTCCTGCTGCTCGTCGCCGCCGGCATCGGCCTGACGATCGTCTATCGCGAAACATCGGCGCAGCTGAGCGCCCAGATCAATCACGACCTGCGCAACGACACGTCACAGTTCGCGCAGTCGCTGCGGCTGGCCCAGAACGACGAGCTCACCTCAGAGCGCCAGGCGGCGCTCCGCTACGTGCGCGCGCAGCCGTTTCGCAGCAACTCGACGCTGCTGTTCCTGCTCGAGGCAGGCCGCACCCCAGTCAGCAACTACGACGAGATCTTCCGCCCGACCCGCCCGGACGACGGCGAGACCGCTTCCAAGCAGGCGGCCGAGAATCGACGAACGGCGGCGATCGCCCACCCAGCGCTCGGCTACCGCGAGCAGCAGGTGGTCGACGTCGGCCAGGTCCGCACGCTCGAGCTGGCGGTGCGGCTCGGGGGCAGGCAGCTGGTGATCGGCGCCGGCGAACCGCTCCTCTCCCTGGCCCGGGCCCAGAGCGGCATCGTCCACTCCTTCATCCTGGCGACCCTGGTCATCGTCCTGGCGGTGCTCGCGGGCGCCAATCTGATCGCGAGCCGGATCACGGTCGCGCTGCGCCGGATGGCACGAGTCGCAACTCGGATCGATGCGGGCGATCTGAGCTCGCGGATCGCCGTTCCCGACGACGGGCGCAGCGAGATCGGGATCCTCGCGACGAGCTTCAACCACATGCTCGAGCGCCTCGAGCGGGGCATGCGCGTGCAGCGGGAGTTCGTCGCCGACGCGTCACACGAGTTGCGCACGCCGCTGACGGTGATCCAGGGCCAGATCGAGGTTCTCGCCAACCGGCAGGAGGTCGATCACGAGGAGCTCCAGCGCGTGTCTCAGCTCGTTCGCGGCGAGACCTCCCGGATGCGGAGGATCGTCGACGAGCTGCTGCTGCTGGCGCAGGCCGAGCGTCCCGACTTCCTGCAGCTCGACGAGATCGAGGTCGCGCCCTTCCTCGAGGAGATCTGGGACAGCGCGACCCTCGTCGCCGACCGGAGCTTCGAGCTGGCCGAGCTGCCGCGCGGGACGCTGCGGGCCGATCCCGACCGCCTCGCCCAGGCGCTGCGCAACCTGATCAACAACGCGGTCAGCCACACGGCTGCCGGGACCGGGACGATCTGGCTCGGGGCGACCGCCGTCCCACCGAGATCGCTGCAGATCCGGATCTCAGACGACGGGCCCGGGATTCCGCCGGACCAGCTCGACCGCATCTTCAATCGGTTCCATCGGCTCGAGCATGGCGCGTCAGCGTCATCGATCCCGGGCGGCTCGGGGCTCGGCCTGTCGATCGTCCGCGCGATCGTGGAGGCCCACGGCGGGCAGGTCAGGGCCACCAACAGGGTCGACGGAAGCGGTGCCGTGTTCGAGATCGCGCTGCCGAACTACCTGTCCGCGCGGGCGCTGACGGCCACCGCCTGAGACGCCGGAGCCTCGCTCACTCCCAACCTCGGACATCTGCTGGGGCCTCGTCGCGAGCGTTCTGGCGCCGCCGCCCTCAACATCGGCTCGAAGAGGCCGATTTCAGGTCATATGTGGGATCTCGTGAGATCGGCGCGCCCTGAAGGCGACGCGCGGGTCCCCAGCCCCGCGTCGCGGCCCTGGCGCCTCGCGATGCTCGCGTGCGCCGGACTGCTGGTCGGGCTGACCCTGTCGGCGACAAGCGCGCTGATGCTGCGCTCGAGCGTCAGCGCGCAGCAGCGCCAGTCGTTCACGTCGGCGGCGGCCAACGTCACCGCAACGCTCGGCACGGAGGTGGGCAGCGATCTCGACTTCCTGACGACACTGCGCGGCGTCATGACGATGCGGCCGTCGCTCACACCGACCGGCTTCGACGTCTGGTACCGGGCGCTCGACGGAAGGGGCCGGCAGGCCGGAGGCGTCGGGAGCGCCGTGGTCGCCGACGTCCCGGCCTCGCAACTGGTCGCGTTCGAACGCCGCCGCGACCGTGACCCGGCCTTCCGCCAGCTGCTCGGCGCGGCACCGACCCCGGTGGCCCGAGGCCCCGAGCGGCACTACTGCCTGACCTCACTCGGCACGAGCATGCTGCCGCTGTCGCCGCTGCTCCGGCGGCTGGTCCAGCTGGACTGGTGCTCATCGGGCAACCTCGTCGGCCTGCTCCAGGCGCCGATCCTCGCGAGCGCGACGTCCAGCGGCCAGCCGGTGATCATGGCCGTCGACACGTCGTACATGCACACGACCTTCCTGGAGCTTGCCTTCTATCGCGCGGGCGCCCCGCTGCAGACGCTTGCCGAACGCCGGCGAGCGCTCGCCGGATGGGTCGTCAGCACCGTCGATATGCGCACTCTGCTCGCCGACGCGCTCGGTCGCGACCGAGGTCTGTCGGTGTCCCTCTTCCACGTCAATCCGGGCCACCCCAAAGCGCTGGTCGGCACATTTGGCTCGCTCACCCGGGGCACCGGCTACTCGCGAGAGGCCGACCTGCCGCTGGCCGGCGACTGGACTGTGACGGTGCGCGGCGCACCGCCCGGGATCGGCCTCGGCGCGACCACGCAGGCGCTGCTCGCGCTGCTCGCCGGGACGCTCGTCACGATCCTGCTCGTCGCGCTCGGTGTCGTCCTCGCGCGGTCGCGGGAGCGCGCACTGCGCCTCGTCGAGCAGCGGACCGCGCAGTTGCGCCATCAGGCGCTCCACGACGCTCTGACGGGGCTGCCGAACCGCCGGGCGCTGATCCGCGACCTCGAGGGCACGATCGCAAACGCAGCGGCCGGGCGCGACGCGATCCTGGTGCTGTTCGACCTCGATGGCTTCAAGGAATACAACGACACGTTCGGCCACGTGTCCGGCGACGCCCTGCTCGCCCGCCTCGGCGATCGCCTCGGCCGCGCGATGGTCGGGCTCGGAAGCGCGTACCGGATGGGCGGCGACGAGTTCTGCGTGCTCGCCGAGATCGACATCGAGCGCGCGGGCACCATCGCGCACAGGGCCGCGACGGCGCTGCGGGAGAGCGGTGAGGCCTTCACGATCGGATGCTCGTACGGAATCGCGGCGCTCCCGATCGACGCCTCATCCGCGGCCGAGGCGCTTCGCGTCGCCGACGATCGCATGTACGACCACAAGGGCTCTCGCGCTTCAGCCGGGCGCCAGAGCTCCGCGGTGCTGATCCGGGTGCTGCGCGAACGCAGCCCCGAGCTCGGCGAGCATCTGAGCGAGGTCGCGACCCTGGCGACGGTCACGGCACGAGCGCTCGGCGTGAGCGAGCCCGAGGTGAAGCGGATCGAGCTGGCGGCCGCGCTGCACGATGTCGGCACCGTCGCGATCCCCGACAGCATCCTCTACCGGCCCGGGCCACTCGACAACGAGGAGTGGGAGTTCATGCGCCGCCACACGGTCATCGGCGAGCGCATCATGAACGCCGCGCCGTCACTCGCGCATGCCTCCGGGCTGGTGCGCTCCAGCCACGAGCGCTACGACGGCTCCGGGTACCCGGACGGCCTGGCCGGCGATCGGATCCCACTCGGCGCGGCGATCATCGCCGTCTGCGACGCGTTCAACGCGATGACCTCGGACCGGCCCTACAGGGCCGCGACACCCGTCGACGCAGCCGTCGACGAGCTACGACGCTGCGCCGGAAGCCAGTTCAGGCCGGACGTGGTCGACGCCTTCTGCCGGGCGATCTCGTCCGCAGACGAGATCGCCCGGCGCGAGACGCCGAGCCTCGAGGGCGATCAGACCGCGCTGCCGCGGTAGTGATCCCGCCAGATCAGCCGGTAGATCGGGATCTTTCGTGGCAGGTCGCGGACGCCGGGGATGAACGGGACCAGCACGAACGCGGTGCTGAGCAGGCCCATCACCATCATCACCAGGAGGTCGCCGTTCGCCGACGTCGAGAACGGCTTGATCTGATACCAGAACGTGTACAGCCACAACCAGCTCTGGCCGGGGTAGCTGCCCGTCTCGTTCATCATCCCCCACTGTCCGCCGAGCAGATGCTCGGCCTGAGCCCGGTTCGTGAGGACGCCACCGTCGGCCAGGAACAGCAGGACCTTCGTGTAATCGGTCTGGTAGAACTGCGGGTTGGAGAGGAGGGCACCGTCGAGGGCGCCTGACTGCGCGTAGCGGAGCAGGCCGTCCATCATCGCCGCCACCGGGCCGTACTTTCCGGCGGGCAGCGAAAGCGAATCACCCGCGGCCACGGACGCCTTCGCCAACCCGTTCGTGTAAGCCGTCGTCCAGGCGTTCTGCGTGCTCGACGAGGCGTGCTCGTACGTCGTGACCGCCGCCTGCAGCGCGGGCTGGCCGGTGATCGTGCGCAGCGGGTCGATCACGTAGTCGAGCGGCGCGTTGATCGGGTGGGCGATCCCGAACCACTTCTGGAGGTGGATGAACCAGGCGTGCTGTCCGCTCGAGGCGCTGTTGTACGGCGGGCCGTAACCGGCCGTGCCGCTGCTCCCGTCGAGCTCGCTGACCGCGGTCGTGACGAAGTCGACCGGGTTGTTGCGCGACCAGGCCTTGATCGTGCTCGCGCGCTCATCCGGCGAGGAGAACAGGATCGTCAGGACGACGCACAGGAGCAGCACGACGCCGAAGGCGATCGTCGCCTCCTTGACGATGTCGTAGGGACGGTAGCCGCCCTTCCAGACGCGGGCCGCGTCGTCGATCCGTCGTGTGTTGTCTCGGTAGCTCATCGTTCGAGCGGGGGGACGACGCCGTGATGGCGGACGAGCAGGACGTGGGCGACGACCAGCGCGACGACGGCGAGCGGCAGCAGGAACACGTGGTAGCCGTACATCTGACCGAAGTTCAGGAGGTTGAAGAACGAGCCGATCCCGACCGCGTTCATCGCGTCCTTGGCCTGGGTCGAGATCCACTGGGCGTCGAAGTTCTGCTGCGAGACGTAGCCGGTGAGCGCGCACGGCACAGCGACCAGGAAGGTGACCGCACCGGTGATCCAGACACGCGCGCGCCCGCCTCGCCAGGCCGACATCCAGTACTTGCCCCACAGGTGGATGACCATGAAGAAGAAGAACAGCTCGACCGCCCACAGATGGATGCTGTTGAAGAAGTGGCCGAGCCCGCTGTCGTGCCACCACTGCGGCCCCTTCAGGGCGAGGATCGTCCCCGACCCGATCAGCACCGCGAGCGCGCTCAGCGTCAGCACGCCGAACACGTAGATCCACGAGGCGACGTAGGCCGGCTGGCCGTCGGGGAGCAGCTTCTCGGGCGGCAGCGCGGCGACCGCCCGGCGGCGCAGAGCGACGGTCCAGGAGCTGTCGGCCGGTGAGGGCTCGGGCTTGGTGGTGGCGCTCATGGCTGCCTCCGCGACTGGCCTGACCCCGGGAACGGGGCGAACAGCGCCACCACGAAGACGACGAGCATCAGCACGATCACGATCAGGTTCGGCCACGAGATCTGGATGAAGTCCCAGTGCACGTAACCCGCGTGTCCGTTGAGATTGAAGATTGCAGCGAGCATGCTGCGGAACCGTACGAACATTGAAGAGGGCCGCCATCGGGGCAAGGCGCCTGTAACGATGGGGCCAACTACTGAGGCACCGACGCGGCCCAGCCGGACCAGCGCTCGACCTCAACCCAGATGACGGGCCCGGCCGGCGGCAGGTCTCGATACTGGCCGTAGCGCGCGGTCAGCGCGGCGATCGCCGCCGCCCATGCGCGAGGGTCGTCCGCCGCGGTCTCGAGCACCCGCGCTCGCCCGTCCGCACGCACCCACCAGAGCCGACTCCACTCGTCCTCGTAGTGGTCGGCGAGAACCGAAACGGCAGGATTGGCGGCGATGTTGGCGAGTCTCCGGAGCGCGCGGGTGCGCTTGCGCTTGTGATCGACGGCCGTCGCGAGCACGTCCGCGGCCGGCAGCGCGAACGCGACGGGGACGACGTGGGGACGGCCGCCGGCGTCCGCGGTCGCGAGATGTGCGACCCGGGACGCCGCAAAATGGGCGCGGGCTTCCATCTGGTTCACAAGCTGACCTCGCCGACAAGGTAGGTTTGGGTGATGCGCGCTCCCATAACTCTCGATCTCCACCTTCCCAACTTCAACTATCCCGGTGTCGAGCCGGATGCGGTGTTCGACAAGCTCGTCGAGATCGCCCAGACCGCCGAGCGGTCGGGCTTCAGCTCGATCTCGCTGATGGACCACCTCCACCAGATCGGACCGGTCGGCCCGCCGTCGAACTGGATGTTCGAGGGCTCGACGATGCTCGCGGGACTCGCCGCCCGCACCGAGAAGGTCACGCTCGGACTGCTCGTCGGCAGCGTCACGTATCGCAACCCGGCAATCGCCGCCAAGACCACGACAACCCTCGACATCATCTCCGGCGGACGCGCCTGGCACGGAATCGGCGCCGGCTGGTTCGAGGAGGAGCATGTCGCCTACGGCTACGACTTCCCTGCGCTCAAGGTCCGCTTCGAGATGCTGGAGGAGCACCTCCAGATCGTGCGCTCGATGTTCACCGAGCCGACGACATCGTTCCAGGGGACCCACTTCACGGCGCACGAGGCGTTCAACAACCCGAAGCCGATCCGCGGCGACATCCCGATCCTGATCGGCGGCAGCGGCGAGCGCAAGACGCTCCGCATGGTCGCCCAGTACGGCGATGCATGCAACCTGTTCGGCGACGCCGAGCGCGCGCGGCACCTGCTCGGCGTGCTCGAGGGCCATTGCGAGACGGTCGGCCGCGACCCGGGCGAGATCACCAAGACCGCGATGGGCCCGCTGCTGATCGCGCCGACCCACGAAGAGGTGCAGCGCAAGCTCGATGCGGCGATTCAGGCCGGGCTGCCGAAGGAGCGGGTCGCGATGATGACGGCCGGGGACCCCGACGCGATCGGCGAATGGGCCCAGGGGCTCGCCGACGTCGGGATCGAGGGACTGACGATCTCACTGCCCGACGTGCACGACCTCGAGGTCCTCGAATTGGCGGGCCGCACGCTCAGCGCGGTGTTCGCCGCCTCGCCGGTGTGAGGAGACCCGCCGGGCGCCGCGGGCGGCGGCGCGCGGCGGGCTACCGCAAGAGCTGCCGCTGGATCGCCTCGCGCACCCGCGCGTGGTTCGGTTGCACGTTGGTCGACCACCAGCCGCACACGCGGCCGTTGCCGTCGACCAGATACTTGGTGAAGTTCCAGACGGGGGGGCCGGAGCCGTCCTGCGCGGCGAGGTCCCGCCACAGCCCGTCGGGCTGCGAGCGGACCCGCATCGGCTCCGTCAGCGGGAACTCGATCTCATAGAGCTCGTGGCAGACGCGTGCGATCTCCGCGGGCTCGTCGTACTCGAAGTCCCCGAAGTCGCCGGACGGGCACCCGATCACGAGCAGCCCGTCATCCCGGTACCTGGCGTAGACGTACTGGAGGCCATGGAGCTGCCGGGCGAACGCGCACCTGGTCGCCGTGTTGACGATCAGGGTCGGCCGGCCGCGGCGGTCGCCGAGGTCCAGCCGCTCACCGTCGATCAGCGTCAACGGGTGCCGATACACATCGTGGCCCGGAATGCGAGCTTGCACCTGCCGTCGATAGCTGCGTGCCGCCGCCGTCATGCTCATCTGCCCACGTCCTTGCTGTGCCTGTCGATCCGCGAGCCGCGGATCGAACGCGGTTCTTCGACCGACTAACGATCCTGTTTCTCGTAAATTTGTGCGAGAGATCAGGAAGCCGCGAACGAGCTCGGGAGCGCTAGCCTTCTCGGCGCAGTCCAGGAGAGGTGCCGGAGTGGTTGAACGGGCGCGACTGGAAATCGCGTAACGGGGCTAAACCCCGTTCGGGGGTTCGAATCCCCCTCTCTCCGCTTGAGAGGTGGTCGCGGCGAGCCGCAGCTCATCGCGGCGGCCGTTCGCGCCGATACCTGTGGCGATGGATGAGACTCGCCGTGCCGCGTTCCGCCTGGCCCTGACAGCGCCCGGCACGCTCAGCTTCAGCCGGCACCGGGCGCCGTGCGTCGTGATCGACATCTCCGCCACCGGCGCCCGCGTCCGTCTCACGCCGCCGACGCTGATCCCCGACCGGGTCAGCCTGTCGACCGAGATCGCCGGCGACCCGGTCAGCCTGTCGGCCCGCGTCGGTCGCACCGAACGGCACGGCCTGGTCGCGCTGGTGTTCGAGACCGAGTCGAGGAAGCTCCAGCGCCTGCTGCACGAGGCGCAGCGGCTCACGATCTGACAACTGCGCAGGCGCGGCGCACCGCCGCCGCGGATCGCTCAGGTCCCGGGCGCGCGAAGCGTCGCCGGGGCACCGCGCGCGACGAGCACGGGCGGGATCACGACCGAGCCGTCCGGCTGCTGGCCGTTCTCGAGCAGGGCGATCAGGGTGCGGCCGACCGCCGCTGCGGTGCCGTTCAGGGTATGCACGTGCTGGGTTCCCCTGCCCTCCCGCGGGCGGTAGCGGATGTCCAGCCGGCGCGCCTGGAAGTCGGTCGTGTTCGAGCAGGACGTCAGCTCGCGATAGCGACCCTGCCCCGGAAGCCACGCCTCGCAGTCGTACTTCTTGGCCGCCGAGGAGCCCAGGTCGGAGACCGCGATCGCAACGACCCGGTAGGGGATCTGCAGCGACTCGAGGATCGATTCCTCGATCGACAGCAGCCGCTCGTGCTCGCCGGCGGACGCCTCGGGCTCGACGAACGCGAACATCTCGACCTTGTCGAACTGGTGGACGCGGAAGATGCCGCGGGTGTCCTTGCCGGCGGCGCCCGCCTCGCGCCGGAAGCAGGTCGAGAAGCCGGCGTAGCGCAGCGGCAGTTCGTCGGCCGAGAGGATCTCGTCGCGGTGCAGCGAGGCGAGCGCGACCTCGGACGTCCCGACCAGGTAGAGGTCGTCATCGGGGAGCCGGTAGATCTGCTGCTCGGTGTCGGGGAACATGCCGGTCCCGAAGAGCGCCGTGCTCGCGGACGAGCACCGGCGGGATCACCGGCTCGAAGCCCTCGGCGATGAGCCGGCCGATCACGAACTGGACGAGCGCCAGCTCGACCAGCACGAGCTCGCCGCGCAGGTACGCGAAGCGGGAGCCCGAGAGCCGTGCCCCGCGCTCCATGTCGATCATCGAGCCGGCCAGGGCCAGGTGGTCCAGCCCGGTCGGGGTCTGCTCGCCGACGATCTTCAGCTCCGTGTCCTCGTCGGGCGCGTCGACAGCCGGGAGGTTCGGCAGCTCCGCGAGCGCGACCTCGCGCTCGGCCCGGACGCTCGCCTCCTGATCGCTCAGCTCGCGGCCGCGGGCCGACAGCGCCTGCAACTCCTCCCGCTGCTCGGGCGACGGCGCCCCGCGCAGCGCCTTGCTGGCCCGGTTCTGCTCGGCCCGCAGCTCCTCGGCGGCGGCGGTCAGCGAGCGCCAGCGCTCGTCGAGCCGGGTCACACGGTCGAGCGCATCGAGCGCCGCGGGGCCGCGCCGAGTGAGCGCGGCGCGGACGCCGTCGGGGTCGGACCTGATCAGCCTGATGTCGAGCACGCGCGCGGGCCCCGGCGCCGAAGGCCGCTACTTCGACGTGGACGCGGCGTGAGCGGACGTGCCGGCCGCAGCCGCGGACGCGACCCCCGGGAGCGCCGGCAGCGTGCCGATCGCCTGATCCTTGCACGGCGGCAGCACAGAACCGGGCTCGTAGACCCCGCGCAGACCGGCGAACTTCGAGACGAACTCGGCGACCTCGCGGGCCTGCGTGCCGACGACGATGTTCTGAGGCATGTAGGCGCCGGAGAAGCCGCCGTTCTCGATCGCGTAGAGGACCCGAATCACCGGGCGCTCGCAGCGAACGTTGAAGTTCGGGCCGTTGATCGCCTCGTAGGTCCGCGCGTTCAGGCCAGATCCCTGCGTACCGGCGACCGACAGCGTGTGACAGCCCGCGCAGCGCTGCTGGAACAGCACGGCGCCGGCGTGATACATCGAGTAATCGGCCGTCGTCCTGGGGACGCTGATCCGCTCGGTGCCGCAGGCAGCGGCGGCGACCGTCACGCCGAGCGCGGAGAGCAGGACGAGCAGAGCGCGGATGGGCCGGGGCATGCGTCGCGGATCATACGAGAAGCGAAGGCCGCCGGTCGAGCACCCGCGGTTGCAGGAGACCGGCGTCCTGCAGCGAACACAGCAGCCAACCCCCGGCGCCGGTCTGGACGACGCCCCGTCTGACTCTACTCGCGATCGTCCGTCCGAAGGCGGCAACCACGGAGCCGGCGCCGGGGCCCCCCGCTTCCCGAGCCGACCGTCAGTGCACGACGGTCGCAGCCCGGGCCAGCAGCACCACGACGACGAAGGCGGAGAGCGCCATCACGCCCACCTCCATCCGCACGATCGCGGTGACGAGCGCGCGCTGCTCGGGCTTCGGCAGCAGCCCGACGGCGTCCGCGCTCTCGTAGCCGCGGGAGTCGAGCACCATCTGCGCACTCGAGATCCGGAACTGCTCGGCGAGGAGCGAGACGACGAACGGCAGGACCCCGTAGATGATGTGAAGGCTCGATGCCTTGCGACCGATCAGGATCAGGACGCCGCCGACCACGGCTTCGACGACGACCGAGACCTGCGCCGCGCGCAACACCCACCAGAAGCGCTCGTCCGAACGGGAGCGCCACCAGCACCAGCCACCCCAGACGGCGGCGATCGCGTTGAGCGCGATCGCGATCACTCCGATTGCGACGTGGACGGCGGTCATCTGACCCACCACCTTAATCCCGCGGGCGGCCCGACGGCGTCGGCGGGCGGGGCCATGCGTCAATCGGCACTAAGTGACAGCTTGTTACAAGGAGATCGCGTAGGGGGCCGCAGTGATATAACGGCTTTGTGCTGAGGGACTACCTTCCGGCAATCGTGTTCATGGTCCTGGGCGGGGCCGTGGGCGTCCTGTTCTCGGTCCTCAACCTGATCGCCGGCCGGCGCACACGCCCCAATCGCAACCGCACGACGCCGTACGAGTGCGGCCTGCCGTCGGAGATCCAGCGCGGGTTCCGCTTCGGGATCAGCTTCTATCTGATCGCGATGCTGTTCATCCTGTTCGACATCGAGGTCATCTTCCTGTATCCGATCGCCGTGCAGCTGCGGGCGTTCGGCGGGTTCGCGCTGGGCGAGACGATCACGTTCGTGGTCCTGCTGATGGTCGCGTTCGTGTACGTCTGGCGGCGGGGAGCACTCGAATGGAAGTGAAGCGCGAGATCCTGACCGCCAACTCGGTGATCGCCACCCCGGCCCCCGCGCCCCTGACGACGACCGGTGCGGGTCCGCTCGCCCCGACCGACTTCCGCGCCCGCCAGCTGCTCGCGCGCGACATGCTCCGCGGCGGGCTCGAGGACGAGGACCTGGAGCGCTACGTCGAGGAAGCGGTCATGATGACGACCGTCGAGAAGGCGGTCGGCTGGGCGCACGGGCAACTCGATCTACCCGCTGACCTTCGGGCTCGCCTGCTGCGCGATCGAGATGATGTCGATCGTCGCCGCGCGCGTCGATATCGCCCGCTTCGGCTTCGAGGCGTTCCGCGCCTCGCCGCGCCAGGCCGATCTGATCATCCTCTCGGGCCGGGTCAGCATGAAGATGGCGCCGGTCATACGCCGGATCTACGACCAGATGCTCGAGCCGAAGTTCGCGATCTCGATGGGCGCCTGCTGCTCGTCGATGGGCGTGTTCAACAACTACGCGCTCGTTCCGTCGGACAAGTTCCTGCCGATCGACGTCCACGTTCCGGGCTGCCCGCCGCGGCCCGAGGCGCTCGCCCACGGGATCCTGCGCCTGCGCGACAAGATCCAGGGCAACGCCAAGGACGGGTGGCGCGAGCGCTACGACGCGGTGGGGACCGAGGAGCTCCTCCCGACGGCGGACGATGTGCGTAGAGACCCGGACCTGACGCCCACCCGCGGCGTCACCGGTACGGGGGAGTCAGCCGGTGCCTGACGCGACCGGCCTCGAGCTGATCGCTCAGAAGCTCCGCGACGCCGTCCCCGACTCGGTCCTCGGCACGACCTTCGCCCGGGGCCGAGCCGAGATCCAGATCGCGCCGTCGCGCAACCGCGCGGTCCTGGCGGAGCTCCAGAATCGCGGCTTCAGCTTCCTCGCCAGCCTGCACGGCGTCGACTACTACCCCGAGGAGCCCCGGCTCGGCGTGATCTACGAGCTGCTCGACATGCAGGAGGTCGACCGCGTTTCGATCAAGGCGCGCGTCAGCGTCGAGGAACCGCGGATCTCGTCGGTCGTCGGCCTGTTCCCCGGCGCCGACTTCCCCGAGCGCGAGTGCTTCGACATGTTCGGCGTGATCTTCGACGGCCACCCGGACCTGCGCCGGATCCTGATGCCCGAGGACTACGAGGGCTTCCCGCAGCGGCGGGACTTCCCGGTCGGCGGCGAGCCGGTCCTGTTCACGCACAACGAAGCGCACAGTTACGGCATCAACCAGTAGAGCCGACCAGCAGATATGTCACTCACAGCCGCCGATTACCGCAAGCGCGAAGAGTCGATCACACTGCAGGCGCAGTCCGCCGGGCAGGGTGAGACGCACGAGCTGCTGACGCTCAACATCGGGCCCCATCACCCCGCGACGCACGGCGTGCTGCGGTTGATCGCGACCCTGGAGGGCGAGGTCGTCCGCGACATCAAGCCGATCATCGGCTACGTCCACACCGGGATCGAGAAGACGGCCGAGCAGAAGTCCTACTGGAAGGTGATCCCCGTGATCGAGCGGATGGATTACCTCTCCTATTACTTCAACGCGATGGCGTTCTGCGGGGCGGTCGAGACGCTGCTCGGCCTCGAAGTGCCGCCGCGCGCCCAGTACCTGCGCGTGATCCACCTCGAGCTGAACCGGATCATGTCCCACCTCGTGTGGCTGGGGACGAGCGCGCTCGACCTCGGCGCGATGTCGATGTTCTGGTACTGCTTCCGCGAGCGCGAGAAGATCCTCGACCTGTTCGAGATGTCGAGCGGCGCCCGCATGCACACCCGGTACTTCCAGGTCGGCGGCGTGATCGAGGACATCCCGGTCGGGTTCGCCGAGAAGGTCCGCGAGTTCACGCGCGAGATGCCGACCCGAGCCGACCAGTACGCCGACCTGCTCGAGAAGAACGAGATCCTGCTCTCACGCCTGCGCGACACCTGCCCGCTCGACAAGGAGACCCTGCTCGGGCTCGGCGTCACGGGACCGCTCCTGCGCGCCGCCGGCATCCCCTGGGATCTGCGCAAGGCCGCGCCCTACTCGAGCTACGACCACTTCGAGTTCAAGATCCCGATCGGCAAGGAGGGTGACAACTACGACCGCTTCCGGGTTCGCCACGCCGAGCTGTACGAGTCCGTCAAGATCATCGAGCAGGCGCTCGACGGGCTGCCCGAAGGGCCGCACATCACCGACGATCGAAAAGTCGCGCTGCCGCCGCGTCACGAGCTCGCGACCAGCATGGAGGCGCTGATCCACCACTTCAAGCTCGTCACCGAGGGCTTCCGCGTCCCACCGGGCGAGGCCTACTACCCGATCGAGTCGCCGCGCGGTGAGCTCGGCTGCTTCGTGCGCTCCGACGGCTCCGCCAAGCCGGCTCGCGTCCACATGCGCGACCCGAGCTTCATCAATCTGCAGGCGACGGCGCCAATGGTCAAGAACGCCTACATCGCCGACCTGATCGCGACGCTCGCGATGATCGACCCGGTCCTCGGAGGCGTCGACCGGTGAGCGGGCGCGAAGCATGAGCGCGACCCGAAGGAACCGCACGAGGCAGGTGGTGCCCGCGCCGCGCCCGAAGACCGTCGCCGACCTGCGCGACGAGCAGCTCGCAGAGGGCACGAGGCCGACGGCCGTCCGTCGCTACGACCACGGGTCGCGCGTCCCCGGCTGGGACCGCTCGGTCGATCTCACGAAACCACCCGCGACGATCCCGGACCCGGCGACGACGCCCGTCCCCGAACAGCTCCGCGCGGCGATCGAAGCGGCGATCGCCAAGTACCCGGATCGGCGCTCGGCGTCGATCCCGGCACTCCACCTCGCCCAGCAGCATCACGGCTGGTGCTCGCCCGAAGCGATCGAGCAGGTCGCGTGCGTGATGGGCCTGACGCCCGCATACCTGACGAGCGTCGCCTCCTTCTACGACATGTTCGCGCTGGCGCCCAAGCCCAAGCACGACGTGTACGTGTGCACGAACATCTCCTGCTCGCTGCTCGGCGCCGACGAGTTCCACGAGCGGATGATGGCGGTGGCGGCTGAGCATCCCGACCTCAACGTCCGCTCGTTCGAGTGCCTCGGCGCGTGCGACATCGGCCCGATGGCCTCGGTCAACGGCGAGTACGTCGGCCCGCTCAACCTCGACGACGCCGAGCAGATCGCCAAGGACCTCGAAGCCGGGCGGCCCGTGCTCGAGCACAAGCAGCTGCGCTTCCGGCGCTGCGCCGACCCGGCCGCCGATCCCACCAACCCCGGAGACACGCCGGCGTCATGACCAGGGCTCTGATCTTCGACCGGATCGACGAACCCGGTCTGTACACGCGCGAAGTCTACGAGCGCCGTGGCGGCTACAGCGCCCTGCGCAGGGCGCTGGCGATGCCGCGCGAGGCGATCATCCAGGAGATCTCCGACTCGGGCCTGCGCGGCCGCGGCGGCGCCGGCTTCCGGATGGGGCAGAAGGCCGGTTTCCTGCCGAAGGGCGACATGCCCAAGTACCTCACGTGCAACGCGGACGAGTCCGAGCCCGGCACCTTCAAGGATCGCGAGATCATGCAGAAGTGCCCGCACATGCTCGTCGAGGGGATCATCATCGCGTGCTACGGGGCCCAGATCGACACGGCCTTCATCTACATCCGCGGGGAGTACGTCCTCCCGGGCGACATGGTCGAGGCGGCGATCGCCGAGGCCTACGAGGCCGGCTATCTCGGCGAGGACATCCTCGGCTCCGGACACAACCTCAGCCTCGTCCTGCATCGCGGCGCCGGCGCCTACATCTGCGGCGAGGAGACGGGCCTGCTCGACTCGCTCGAGGGCAAGCGCGGCAACCCGCGCCTGAAGCCGCCGTTCCCGGCGATCCAGGGCCTGTACCAGGGGCCGACGCTGATCAACAACGTCGAGACGCTCGCGACTGTGCCGCACATCATCAACATGGGTGGCAAGGAGTACGCGCAGATCGGCACCGAGACCTCGACGGGCACGAAGCTCGTGTCCGTCTCCGGCGACGTGCAGCGTCCCGGTAACTACGAGATCGAGCTCGGGGTCCCGAGCCGCGAGATCATCTACGGGCTGGCCGGCGGCCCGGAGCCCGGCCGCGAGATCAAGCTCTGGTTCCCCGGCGGCTCGAGCTCGCCGGTCCTGACCAAGGACGACCTCGACCTCCCCTACGACTTCGACACGTTGGCGAAGGCGGGAACGATGCTCGGATCCGGCGCGATCATCGTCGTCGACGACAGCCACACCGTGCTCGAAGTCGCGATGAAGCTCGCGAAGTTCTACTCGCACGAATCGTGCGGAAAGTGCGTGCCCTGCCGCGAGGGCACGAACTGGACCTACAAGATGCTGCAGCGGATCGAGTCGGGCGAGGCGACGCCGATGGACCTCGACCTGCTCGCCTCGATCCAGTCGCGAATCATCGGGAACTGCCTGTGCGTGCTCGGTGACGCGATGGCGATGCCGGTCGGCTCGATCGTCCAGAAGTTCCGCCCGGAGCTCGAGGCCGAGATCGAGGCCGCGCGCGAGCGCGCCGGCAGCGGGCCGCTCGGCGACGTGATCGCGGTCGGCGCCGTCTAGTCTTCCGCCCGGCACATGCCCCGTCCAGAACAGAAGATCATCCAGCTGACGATCGACGGCCGCGAGATCGAGGCCGTCGAGGGCCAGATACTCGTCGACGCCGCCAAGTTCGGCGACGTCGAGATCCCCTACTTCTGCTACGAGCCGAAGCTCGGGCAGCCGGTCGGAGCCTGCCGCATGTGCCTGGTCGAGATCGAGGGGATCCCGAAGCTGCAGACGTCGTGCTCGACGGCCGTGCGCGACGGGATGGTCGTCCACACCCAGACCGAGCGGGTCAAGGAGGCGCAGAACGCGGTCGTCGAGTTCCTGCTGGTCAACCACCCGCTCGACTGCCCCGTCTGCGACAAGGGCGGCGAATGCCCGCTGCAGGACATCACGTTCGGCTGGGGCCTCGGTCGCAGCCGCGTCGTCGAGCCGAAGCGCCACTTCCAGAAGCCGCTGTCGCTGTCCCCGCTGATCGCGATCGACCGCGAGCGCTGCATCCTCTGCTACCGCTGCGTCCGCTTCAGTCAGGAGATCGCCGAGGACTGGCAGCTGATCTTCATCGAGCGCGGCGCGCACACGTTCGTCGGAACCCACGACGGCCATCCGTACGTGGCGCCCTTCAGCGGCAACATCATCGAGCTGTGCCCGGTCGGGGCGCTGACCTCGCAGCCGTACCGCTTCCGCGCGCGGCCCTGGGACATCGAGCAGGCGGGCGGCCTCTGCACGCTCTGCCCGTCACAGTGCAACGTCTCCTTCACGGTGCGCGACGACAAGGTCCTGCGCGTGCTCGCCCGCGACCACGACGAGGTCGACGACGGCTGGCTGTGCGACAAGGGCCGCTTCGCCTACCAGGCGATCCACGTCGACGACCGGATCACGCGACCGCTCGTGCGAGACGGCGGCGAGCTGCGGCCCGCCTCCTGGGAGAAGGCGCTCGACGTGGCGTCCCAGATCGCCCGGCACCGCGGCCGCACGGCCGCGCTCGTCGGCGGCCAGGCGACGAACGAGGAGGCCTTCCTGCTGCAGCGACTGCTGCGCGAGGGCCTCGATTCGGGCGACATCGACTCGCGCCCCGGCCCGCCGATCGACCTCGGCCTCGCCCGCGCCCTCGCCGCGCCGGCGCTGCAGGCGACCGTCCCCGACCTGGAGTTCGCGCACACGGTGCTCGTGCTCGGGTGCGAGCCGCTCGACGACGCGCCGATCCTCGACCTGCGGATCCGCAAGGGCGTCCGCCGCCGCGGCGTCAAGCTCGCGATCGCCTCGGCGCGGCCGAGCTCGCTCGACCCGAACGCGACGCTGTCGGTCCGCTTCGCGCCCGGCGACGAGGCCGGCTTCCTGTCTGCGCTGGAGGCGGCGTGCGGGCACGCCTCCAGCGACGCGCCCGGCGAGGACCCGATCGCCGCGCTCGCGCAGCTGCTGCGCACCGGCGGCGAGGACGTCGTGATCCTCTACGGCGAGTCGCTTCCGGCGGCCGCGCTCGAGTCGCTGCTGGCGATCGCCCGGTCGCTCGGGCTCGAGGGCCGCGCGGGCGCGGGCCTGCTCGCGCTTCCGGCCGGTGCCAACGGACGCGGCGTTCGCGAAGCCGGCGCGATCCCGAACGCGGGCCCCGGCTACGCGGAGCTGGGCGGTGCTCCCGGCCGCAACGCACCAGAGATCGCGAAGGCAGCCGCCGGCGGCCACGTGACGGCGCTGTACCTGCTCCAGATCGACCCGCTGCGCGAGCTGCCCGACCGCGCCGGCTGGGAGTCGGCGCTGCACCACGCGGGTCTCGTGATCGCCCATGCATCGGTCCTGACCGAAGGGCTGGCTGAGCACGCGACCGTCGTCTTCCCAGCCGAATCGAGCGCCGAGAAGGAAGGCACCGTCACCCACCCGGACGGCCGTCTGCAGCGGATCCGCGCGGCGATCGCGCACCCGGGCGATGTCCGCGCGACCTGGTCGGTGATCGCCGAGCTGGCGCGGCGGACGGGCCTCGACCTCGGCGTGCTGACGAGCCCGATGGCGTTCCGGCAGCTGACCGAGGCGGTCCCCTTCTACGCCGGACTGACGCTCGAGGAGCTCGGTGGCCGCGGCGTCCGCTGGCCTGAGCGCGCGGAGGCGGCCTCGCTGCCGGACGCAGCGGCCGTGGGCGGCTCGCGGTCGCCCTCGGGCGGTGCTGCGGGAGCCGCAAGCCCCGCAGCACCAGAGCACGCGCCATCCCACCCGCCCGCCCCCGGCGACCACCTGCGCCTCGGGACCTACCGACCGATCTGGGCCTCACCCGAGGTCGAGATCTCCCCCGCGCTTCAGTTCGCCGTCGCCCGTCAGCTTGTCGAGCTCTCGCCCGAGGACGCAATCCGGCTCGGGATCGGACACGGTGACGCCGTGCAGGTCGGAGAGAATGGCACGCGCGTGAATGCGACGGCTCACATCAGGACCGGGGTGCCGGCGGGCACCGCGTTCCTCGCGGCGGGGATCGCGAAGGACTCCGCCAACGCCCTGACCGAGCCGCTGGTGGAGGTGCGCAAGGCGTGAGCATCCTCGCCGACGTCAACTACTTCGAGCCGTGGTGGGCGCAGATCGTCAAGGCGCTCGTGATCTTCGGGGTCGTGTTCGGCGTGCTGCCGGTCATCACCGTATACGAGCGTAAGCTGCTCGGCCGCTTCCAGCAGCGGTACGGCCCCAACCGCGTCGGCCCGTTCGGCCTCATGCAGCCGCTCGCCGAGATCGTCAAGTTCGCCGTCAAGGAGCCGTTCCGGCCCACCACCTCGATCGGATTCCTGTACCGCGCGGCCCCCGCGATCGCGATCCTGACGGCGGTCTCGGCGCTCGCGATCGTGCCGTGGGGCGGGGTTCAGCACATCTTCGGGACGCGCTTCGGCCTGTACGGGATCGACGTCTCGATCGGGCCGCTGTACGTGTTCGCGATGGGCGGGATCTCGTTCTACGGGATCATGCTCGGCGGCTGGGCGTCGGGGTCGAAGTACTCGTTCCTCGGCGCGATGCGAGGCGCCGCGCAGCTGATCAGCTACGAGGTCTCACAGGGCCTTGCGCTCGTCGGCGTCGTGATCACCGCGCAGACGCTGTCGCTGACCGGGATCGTCAACGCGCAGCGCAGCATGTGGTACGTGGTGCCGCAGCTGCTCGGCTTCCTGATCTTCATGGTCGCGTCGTTCGCTGAGACGAACCGCGCCCCCTTCGACCTCGTCGAGGCTGACGCCGAGCTCGTCGCCGGCTACTTCACCGAGTACGGCGGCACCGGCTTCGTCGCCTACCTGTTCGCGGAGTACGTGAACATGATCGTCGTCTCGGCGATCGCGACGACCGTGTTCCTCGGAGGCTGGCTGATGCCGTTCGGGATCCACCCGCCCGGCTGGGTCGATCCATTCGTCGTCGCCGCGAAGATGATGATCTTCATGACGATCTTCATCTGGATCCGCGCAACCCTGCCGCGACTGCGCTACGACCAGCTGATGTCGTTCGGCTGGAAGGTGCTGCTGCCCCTCGCAACCCTCAACCTGCTGGTCACGGCCTGCATCGTCGCATGACCTACGACCCTTCAGACGATGTGATCGAGGTGATCCGCCACCCGGCGAGCGGGCCGGCGGCGGGCATCTACCGGATCTTCGGTGAGACGCTCCGCGGCCTCAAGACCACGTTCGCACGCGTGGTGGAGGGCACGGTCACGATCCAGTATCCGGAAGAGAAGACCCCGGTCTATCCCCGCTTCCGGGGGCGCCACAAACTGCACCGCTTCGAGCCGACGAGCCCCACCCAGCCTGGACTCGAGAAGTGCGTCGGCTGCTCGCTGTGCGCGGCCGCCTGCCCGGCCGATTGCATCCGCGTCGTCGCGGCGGAGAACACGCCCGACAATCGCGTGTCCGCCGGCGAGCGCTACGCGGCCGTCTACGAGATCAACCTCAGCCGCTGCATCTTCTGCGGTTACTGCGAGGTCGCCTGCCCGTTCGACGCGATCACGATGGGCCACGACTACGAGCTCTCCGACTACAGCCGCTCCGACCTGATCTTCACCAAGGAGATGTTGCTCGCCGAGCCGATCGAGCGCACGCCGCTGCGTGTGCCCGGGGAGTAACTTGCGAGCCCTTCGCCGATGAGCGCCGTCATCTTCTTCATCGCCGCCATCGCCGCGATCGCCGGCGCGATCGCGGTCGTGACGCTGCGCAACCCGTTCTACAGCGTGCTGGCGCTCGTCTGCCACCTGATCGCGCTGGCGGCGCTGTTCCTGCTGCTGCGGGCGGAGTTCGTGGCTGCCGCGCAGGTCGTCGTCTATGCCGGCGCGGTGATGGTCCTGTACGTGTTCGTCGTCGCCTACGTCGGCGGCGGCGAGGAGTACGCCGCCGGGGCCGCGCTGCGGATCCTCGGGCCGCTGTTCGCGCTCGCGCTGGCGGTCGAGCTGTGCGTGGCGATGCTCGGCTCGGCGCTGTCCGGGATCTCCGGCAAGGGCGCCCCGTACGTCCTCGGGTTCGGCACGCCGGCCCACATCGGCAGGCTGTTCCTGACCGACTACCTGTTCCCGTTCGAGGTCGCCTCGCTGCTGCTGCTCGTCGCCGCCGTCGGTGCGGTCGTGCTGGCGCGCCGCCGCCGCGGCCTCGAGGACGAGGAACTGTCGGACCGCCTGCTGCACGAGCCGCGGCCCGTCTACACCGGCACGATGGCCGAGGGCGCCGGCGTGGCTCGCGTCGTGCGCGAGATCGAAGAGGCCGAACGGGCGATGATGGACCACGAGCCCATGTACCCGGCCGGCGGAAGCCAGGGCTGAGGGACCGGCGCGATGGCGATCGGCTGGTATCTGACCGTGTCCGCTCTGATCTTCTGCATCGGCGCCGGAGGCGTGCTGACGCGGCGCAATCCGCTTGTCGTCCTCCTCTGCCTGGAGCTGATGCTCAACGCCGCCAACCTCGCGCTGGTCGCGTTCGCGCGGATGCACGGTGGCGAGGCGGGCCAGGTGTTCGCGCTGATCGTGATGGTCGTCGCGGCCTGCGAGGTGACGGTCGGCCTCGGACTGATCGTCGCGATCTCGCGCCGTAACCTGCCGATCGATGTCGACGAGCTGCACGAGCTGAACGGATGACGACGGTGATCGGCGGATCGGCATCCGGCCGGGTGGGCCGGTCGCATTTGTTCGGACGGTTCGAACGTATTCGACCCACGGCGCACGGGGGCGGTGGCCTGTGAGCCCGACGACCTGGGGCTGGCTCGTGCTGCTGTTCCCCCTGCTGGGGTCGGCGAGCATCAGCCTCGGCTTCAAGCGGTTGGGGAAGGCCGCGGGCGCGATCGGAACGCTTGCGATCGCGCTGGCGTTCGTCTGCTCGGTCGGGGCGCTGATCTCGCTGCTGGGTCGCTCCCCCGCTCATCGCGAGGTCGTCTCGACCCTCTGGAACTACGCGGCGAGCGTCGGCGTCGACGCGAAGCTGCAGATCCTCGTGGACCCGGTGTCGGTGTTCATGATCCTCGTCGTCTCGGGCGTCTCGACGCTGATCCACCTGTACTCGGTCTCCTACATGAAGTCGGACGAGGGCTTCGCGCGCTACTTCGCGTACCTCAACTACTTCGTGCTGTCGATGCTGGTCCTCGTCCTCGCCGGAAACTTCGTGCTGCTGATCGTCGGCTGGGCATTCGTCGGCGCCGCCTCCTACATGCTGATCTCGTTCTGGTACCGGCGGACGACGGCGACCGGCGCGGGCATCAAGGCGTTCGTGATCAACGTCTTCGGCGACGTCGGGCTCGTGCTCGGCACCTTCTTCATCTTCCGCCACACCGGCACGGTCCAGTTCCTGCAGACCTTCCACGACATCCATCACGTGTTCCGGACCGACTCGACCGATCTCGTCGCAGGGTGCATCCTGTTCCTCGTCGGGGCGTTCGCGAAGTCGGCCCAGGTCCCGCTCCACACCTGGCTCCCGGATGCGATGGAGGGCCCGACCCCGGTCAGCTCGCTGATCCACGCCGCGACGATGGTGACCGCGGGCGTGTACCTGATCGTGCGGCTGCACCCGCTGTTCGAGATGGCGCCGACCGCCGCCGAGATCGGCGCGATCGTCGGCTGCCTGACGCTCCTGATCGCCGGTTCGATCGGCCTCGTGGTCGTCGACATCAAACGCGTGATCGCGTACTCGACGATGTCGCAGATCGGCTACATGATCATGGGGGCCTCGGCCGGGGCCTACACCGGCGCCCTGTTCCATCTGATGACGCACGCGTTCTTCAAGGCGCTGCTGTTCATGGCGGCGGGCTCGATCATCGGCGCGATGGCGGGCGATCAGTCGCTCGACCGGATGAGCGGCTTCCGCAAGGCGATGCCGTTCACGTTCCTGTGTTTCATCGTCGGCGGTCTCGCGCTCTCCGGCTTCCCACCGTTCTCCGGATGGCTGTCGAAGGACGACATCGTCGGATACATGTTCCACCGGGGCGGGATCTACCCGGTGCTCGGCGTGTTCGGCGAGCTCGGCGCGCTGATCACCGGCATCTACACGTTCCGGATGATCTTCCGCGCCTTCTGGGGCGAGCCCTGCCACGAGGCCGTCGAGCTCGCGCATGGCCACCTGGCGCACGCGGACGTGCCCACCAACCCCGCCAACGGCGAGGTTGAGGACACCGAGGTCGGCTTCCCCGGCCCCGAGCACGCGGTCGCGGAGCGGGAGCTGCCGATGAAGGTCGCGATGGGCCTGCTCGCGGTGCTCGCGGTCGTCGGCGGCGTCCTGCAGATCCCGGGCGTCGACCATGTGCTCTCCACCTTCCTCTCCCCCGCGTTCGGTGGCTCGCGCCTGTTCAACCACGAGCCCTCGACGGGCAACGCCTGGCTCGGCCTGATCGTCACGCCGATCGTCGGCGTCGTCGGCATCGCGATCTCCTACCGGCTGTACGTCGCCAAGCGCGGTTCCGCCGCGGCGCTACAGGCACGACTCGCGCCGATCCACACGTTCCTCGTGAACAAGTGGTACTTCGACGAGCTGATCGACTTCACGATCGTCCGCCCCGCGCTCGCGATCGGGCAGCTGACGGAGTCGGTGCTCGAGCGGATCGTGATCGGCGGCGGCGTCACGGACGGCGTCAGCGGCGGCGTGCGGGCGGTGTCGGCCGGCGTTCGCCGCGCCCAGACCGGCTTCCTGCGCTACTACGCGGCGGCGGTCGTGCTCGGCCTCTCCGCCGTGGCCCTCTACTTCCTGATCGTGTCATGACGCGCGAGGCCCGCCGATGACGCTCTCGATCCTGATCTGGCTGCCGCTGGCGATCGCTGTGATCACCACGCAGCTGCCCGAGCGCGCCGTCGGGCGCGCGACGGCGGTCCTGAGCCTGTTGCCGCTCGCCGTCGCGATCGACTTCATGGCGCGCTTCAAGTCGGGCGCGGCGGGGCTGCAGTTCGTCACCGACCGGGTCTGGATCGGCTCCCTCGGGATCCACTACAAGCTCGCGCTGAACGGCCTCAACGTCACGCTCGTGCTGCTGACGACCGTCCTGTTCACGGTCTCGCTGGCCTGGTCCGCGGCACGGGAGATCGAGCGGCCACGCCTCTACTACTTCCACTTCGGTCTCGCCCAGAGCGCCGTGCTCGGCGCCTTCTGCGCGCAGGACCTGATCCTGTTCGTCGCGTTCTTCGACCTGATGCTGATCCCGTTCTACTTCCTCGTCGGCGCGTGGGGCACCGGCGACCGGCGGCGGGCGACGATCAAGATGGTCATCTACACGATGGTCGGCTCGTTCCTGATGCTCGTCGCGGCGATCGCGACGGGGGTGATCGCATCCGGGCAGACGGGTCAGCTCAACTTCACGTTCAGCGCGATCAGCCACGTCTCGCTCTCGCACAGCTCGCAGGACTGGCTGTTCCTCTGCTTCGCCGCCGCCTTCCTCGTGAAGATGCCGCTCGCGCCGTTCCACGGGTGGCTGGCCGACGCCTACAAATCGATGCCGATCCCGGCGGTCGCGGTCTTCTCCGGCCTGCTCTCGAAAGTGGCCGCATACGGCTTCCTCCAGATCGTCCTGCCGATCTTCCCGTACGCGTCACGCCACTACCAGATGGTGATGCTGCTGATCTCGCTGATCACGATCCTGTGGGCGACCTCACTCGCCTTCACGACCAAGGACGCGCGCCTCGTGATCGCGTACTCGAGCGTCTCGCAGCTCGGGTTCATCACGCTCGGGATCTTCTCCCTGCGTCCCGAGGGCGCGCAGGGTGCGCTCCTGCAGATGGTCAACCACGGGATCGTGACCGCCGCCGCGTTCTTCGTCGTCGCGGCGGTGGCGGCGCGCTGCGGTGGGAGCGAGAGCCTGGAGGACATGGGCGGCGTCGCCTTCCGCGCGCCGGTGCTCGCGACCCTGTTCCTGATCGTCGCGTTCGCGACCCTGGCAATGCCCGGATCGTCGAACTTCATCGGCGAGTTCATGATCCTGCTCGGCGTCTTCAAGGCGAAGCTCGCGATCTCCGCGATCGCCTTCCTCGGCGTCGTCGGCGCCGGGTACTACGGGCTGCGGCTGTTCATCACCGCGATGCACAACCGCGTCGGTCGCGGCGTGGTCGCCGGGCGTGAGGTGTCGCTCGCCGAGGCGATCGCGATCGTCCCGCTCGTGCTCGTGATCCTCGTGTTCGCCTTCTATCCGCAGTTCGGGCTGACGAAGTCGCACGGCTCGGTCACCGCCTCGCTGGCGCCGTCGAGCGCGCTGACGGTGAGTTCGACCGCGCCGAGGCGCATCTACACGTACTCGACCGCGTCAGCCGGCTCCGGGCGGATCAAGGTGAGGGTGATCGCTGGGATCGCGCGCCCCCGCCTAGTGTTGCTGAAGGGGACCCGATGACGGTCGTGACGATCCCGCTGCTCGCCGCCGCCGGGCACATCAAGGGCCCGTACATCGACTGGGCAGGACTGTCGCCCTTCATCGTTCTCGCCGGTGGCGCGCTCGTCGTGCTGCTCGTCGGGCTGCTGCGCAATCCGATCGCGCGCGAGCGGATCGTTCCGGCGCTCACCGGCGTCACGCTCGCCGGAGCGATCGCGACGGAGATCTGGCGCTTCAGCCACCAGACGACGATCATCCACGGCGCGCTGGCGATCGACGACCTCGGCCTGATCGTCGACATGATCTGCGCCGTCGCCGCACTTGCGACCGTGCTGCTGTCCTACCGCGCGGTGGCGCCGCGGGAGGCGGGGCACGGCGAGTACCACAGCCTGCTGCTGTTCAGCGTGATGGGGATGGCGGTGCTGTCCTCCTCACAGGATCTGATCACGCTGTTCCTCGGACTCGAGCTGCTGTCGATTCCGCTGTACATCCTGTGCGCCTCCGAGCATCGGCGGGAAGGGTCGCTCGAATCGGGACTCAAGTACCTGGTGATCGGCTCGGTCGGCTCAGCCACGCTCGTCTACGGGCTCGCGATGATCTACGGGGCGACCGGGCAGACGGGGCTGGCGCAGATCGGGCAGGCCCTCGCGAACAGCACGGAGTCGGGAGGGCTGTTCAGCGATCCGCTGCTGCTCACCGGCCTCGCGCTCGTAACCGTCGGATTCGCGTTCAAGGCCTCGGTGGCTCCGTTCCACCAATGGACGCCGGACGTGTACGAGGGCGCTCCGACGCCGATCACCGCGTTCATGGCGACGGCGACGAAGGCCTCGGCGCTCGCGATCTTCCTGCGCTTCTTCGATGTGGCGGCGATCTCCGCCCAGGAGAAGTGGGCACCGCTCGTGGCGACGCTGGCGGCGATCACGATCATCGTCGGCAACGTCGGGGCGCTCGGTCAGACCTCGCTGAAGCGGATGCTCGGGTACTCGGGTGTCGCGCAGGCCGGCTACATGCTGTCCGGGGTCGTCGTCGGCACGAGGCTCGGCGTCTCGGCGACCGTGCTCTACCTGATCGCCTACCTGCTGCTGAACATCGCCGCCTTCGCGTCGATCTGCGCGGTCGAGCGCGAGACCGGCGACGACCAGATCGGCGGTTTTGCCGGGCTCGGCGCGCGCAGCCCGTGGATCGCCGGACCGCTGACGATCGGGATGCTCGGGCTCGCCGGCATTCCCGGGACGGTGGGCTTCATCGGCAAGTTCCAGCTGATCCACGCGCTCGTGGGTGGCGACTACACGTGGCTTGCGCTCGTGCTGGTGCTCGGGTCGATGGTGTCGCTCGGCTACTACCTGCGGGTCGTGGCGACGATGTGGATGCCTCCCGCCGCCGAGGGCGCCGCCCGAGTGCAGCTGGCCCCGATCGCCGGCGGCGCTCCGAGCGACGACGAGGAGGCGGCCGGGTTCCCACCGGCGGGCCCCTCCGACGGCGCCGACGCCGGGGGCGGGGCCGCGGCTGGCGGGGCCGGGGGCGGGGCCGCGGCTGGCGGGGCTGGTGCCGGGGCCGCGGCTGGCGGGGCTGGGGCCGGGGCCGGCGGGGCCGGGGCCGGCGGGGCCGGGGCCGGCGGGGCCGGTGGCGGTGACGTCGCCGCGGACAGCCATCGCCGGACCGCCGACCAGACGATCCCCTACCCCGAGGTCGCGTTCGTCGCGATCCTGTTCGCCGCGGCGGCGGTCGTGTTCGGGATCGTCCCGTCGCCGCTGTTCAGTCTCGCGAGCCACGCGGGCGCGGCGCTCGGCGGGCTCTTCTAAGACGCGCCCGACAGGCCACGCAACGAAGTTACTGGCGGCCCCGACGGCGATTGGCGGCCCCGACGGCATCCGGACGCCCAGCGGCTCGCCGGATCCCTCGATTGACCTCGTCGCAGACTCGAAAGCGCTGACGAGACTCGTAACTTCCGGACCCCCCCATCGATTCCGGGGGGTCTGGACCGCAGGGGTGTTTAAGACCTCTAAGTTCGACACCCCCCGTCGCGGCCGGGGGGGGTTGCGAACTTAGGGACCGTCCATCAATTATGTGATGGGTTGATGGAGTAGTTCCATTCAGGATGGAAGGAGTGGCGGGTGATCTTGACGGCGGCGAGTTCGGCGTCGGTGACATCGATTGTGGGGTAGTCGTGCTGGTCGAGGCGGGCGTAGACCTCGAGCCCGGTGGCGGTGCTCGTCGCTGCGATCAGGTTGATGATCACCTCGTAGGAGACGAGGGGTTGTCCGCGCCAGTTCTTGGAGATGAAGCTGAACAGGCGGTGCTCGATTTTGTTCCACTTGCTCGTCCCGGGCGGGAAGTGGCAGACGACGATCCGCAGGCCGGTCTGGTTGGCGAGTTTCTGCAGCTCGGTCTTCCAGAGGCGGGTGCGGTTGCCGTTGGAGCCGCCGCAGTCAGCGGTGATCACAAGCTCTCGGGCTTCGGGGTAGCGCTCTCGGCCGAACTGTTCCCACCAAGCGCGAATTGCCGCGACGGAGAACTGGGCGGTGTCGCGGTCGATCCCGACTGAGACCATCGCCGAGTCATCGGCGATGTCGTACACGCCGTAGGGGATCGCCTTCCCGTCGGCCATGCTCGGGAAGTCATGCGTGTTGACCCGCGGCGGCTTGCCCTCGGGGTGCCACTCCCGGCCAGCGTTCTTGAACGCGCCGACCAGCTCCTTCTTCTTGGTATCGATACTGATCGCGGGCTGCCCAACCGCGATCGCGCCAGCGACGATCGTGTTGATGTGCCGGAACTGAGCGTCCCGATCAGGGTGCTGTTTGCCCTCCAGCGTCTTGCGCGCGGACTGCAAACTGAACCCCAGCTTGCGCAACAACTTCGGAACGGTCCGAAACCCGACCGGATGCCCCTGCTCGGTCAACTCCGCCGCGAGCTTCCGCGAGCTCTTCGACGTCCACAACAACACCCGCTCCGGATCCCCGCGCGTGTCGCTCTCCACCAACGCGCGCAGCGCGCCCAACAGCTCGGGGTCCGAGTCCTCAACCGCCGGACGGCCCGCCCCAGCCTTCCTCACCCGCCCCGGCTCCAACGGCTCCTCGTCCAGCTCACGCAGTCCTCTGCGGACCGTGTTCTCCGCCAAGCCGCACGCCCGCGCCGCCGCAGCGATCCCGCCCCACCCGAACGTCCGCGCCTCGGACGCCGCGAACGCTCGCCGCTGACGCTCGTTCAGCGCCGGCCCCAACAACCGAAACCGCTCCGCGATCTGAGCCTCAGCATCACACACGCACCACTTGTTCTACACCGACACCCCAAACCCTGCGCCTAATTTCTGCCCGCTGCCTTAGTGGTCCGCGTGTGGCCGGGAAAGGGCGCGCAGGACCGGAGCCGCGTCAGGAGCCGCTCAGACCTTGCGCCACTGCGGCACCCAGGATCCGTCCTCGCCGCACTGGAAGTCCTGGAACAGGTACGGAGCCTCGTCCTTCATGATCCGCGCGACCCGGTCGAACACGAGCCGCAGCTCCTCCTCGGCTCCGAGCGCCGTGCGCATCTCGATCACATGGCGCAGCGTGCGAACGTTCGCGGTCCAGAGGATGTCGGTCGAGAGGCCGATCGGGGCCAGCCGGCGGAGCGCGGAGGTGATCTCCTTCTTGACCGCGAACGGGACCCCCTCGTCGTCGAGCCCGAGCGCCTCGGCCGCCGAGAGCTGGAACTCCTCGAGCCGCTCGACGAGGCTGATCACCTGGTCGCGAACGGGCTCGAGCGCGGGGGGAACGCGGAAGCCGATGTCGGTCAACCGGACGAAGCGGAGGCTCTCCTGGCTGAACGCCGAACCGGCACGATGGCGCACCAGTTCGTGGGTGAACACGCGCGAGACCGACCGGAACGCGAACGAGTAGTTCGCGTGCTCGAGCACGCTGCCGTGAAAGCTCTGCATCACGTTGGCGAAGTACGCCTCGCGATCGGTGCGAACGCGCGTGACGTTCGCGTTCAGGCCGGGCTCCCAGCTGCGGTAACACATGCGGCCGGCGAACTCGGCGATCAGCTCGCCACCATTGCCCGCGCCGCCGTCCTCCTGCTCACGGCGATCGAGCCACGAGGCGCCGCCGACGTCCTCCAGGTAGCCCCGCATCCCCGCGAGGTCGACCGCGGGGCGGGCGACGAGGAAGACGAGGGGAGTGGTTTCGCGCATCGGCGGGCTCTCGAGATCGGGCTGGGCTTGAGTCATGGTCGCAGTCCTTCGCAGTCGGTGATCGACACAGGGTCGCGAACGGCGCGGACGGCTCGTGCCCAGCCCGGCCGATGCGGGCCGAGGGGCGGCGCTACTTCGCGTCGAGCTCCTGCCGGCGCAGCTCGATCCGGCGGATCTTGCCGGTCAGCGTCTTGGGCAGCTCGGCGACGAACTCGACCTTGCGGGGGTAGGCGTAGGCCGAGAGGTGGTCGCGGACGAATGCCTTGATCTCCTCGGCGAGCTGATCGGAGGGCTCGTAGCCCTTCGCGAGGACCACGAACGCCTTGACGACGAACCCGCGGCGCTCGTCGGGCGAGGCGACCGCGGCGGCCTCCGCGACACCGGGATGCTCGAGACAGGCCGACTCGACCTCGAACGGGCCGATCCGGTAGCCAGCCGAGATGATCACGTCGTCGGCGCGCCCCTCGTACCAGAAGTAGCCGTCCTGGTCCTGCCGTGCGGCGTCCTTCGTGTGGAACCACTCACCGCCGAAGACCTCGTGGGAGTCCTCCGGTCGGTTCCAGTAGCCAAGCGGGTAGTGCGGGTTGCTCCGCGCCCGCAGGCAGATCTCGCCGCGCTCACCGACGCCGACCGGGTGCTCGTCCTCGTCGAGGATCTGCACCTGCCAGCCCGGCAGCGGGCGCCCCATCGAGCCCTCGCGCACCTCCATGAACGGGAAGTTCCCGCACAGCGGGTAGGACTCCGAGAGTCCGTAGTAGTCGAGCACCGTGACGCCATACTGATCGCGGAACCATTTGATCGCCTCGGGGTTCAGCGGCTCTCCGGCCGAGCACACGATCCTGAACTCGCACGGATAGCGGCTGCCCGCGTCGGCGATCGACATCATCGACCGGATCGCCGTCGGCGTCCCGAAGACGTTCGTCACCCTGTGGCGGGAGAGGAACTCGAGCTGCTTGCCGGGATCGAAGCCCCCGTCACGCTGGTAGACGACCTGGATCGCGCCGTAGCGCCACGGGCCGATCAGCGGACAGATGCCTGCGGCCCAGGCCCATTCGCCCATGCCGTGGAACCGCTCGCCGTCGCGGACGTCGTGACAGTAGACGAACTCCTCGTGGGCGAGGATGTAGCGATGGGCGTGCAGGATGCCCTTGGCGAGACCCGTCGTCCCGCTCGTGTAGTAGAGCTGGGCGGGATCCTCGGCGAGCGTGTCGGCGCACGTGAACTCGGCCGAGACGCCCGCGAGCGCGCCCTCGTCGAGCATGAGGACGTGCTCGACGAGCGAGCGCTCGATCCGCTCGGCGTTCTCTGCGTTCGTGACGAGCACCTTCGCCTGCGAGTCGGTCACGCGGTGCCGGATCCCCTCGTCGCCGTAGAGCACCGACATCGACAGGAGGATCGCTCCGAGCTTCCAGGTCGCGAAGAAGGCCGCTGCCGTCTCGGGGCGCGGGGGGAGCAGCATCGCGACCCGGTCGCCCTTGCCGACGCCGAGCGACGCGAGCACGTTCGCGATGCGGTTGGAGGTGTCCTGCAGCTCGCCCCAGGTGACCTCGCGAACGTGGCCGCGGAAGTCTTCGTGGATCATCGCGAGCCGATCGCGCGGATGGCGATCGCACAGGTCGGCGGCGAGGTTGTACCGCTCCGGGACCTCCCAGCGGTGCTGGGCGCAGGCATCATCGTAGGAACTGAACGCAGTCGTGGCAGCCATGGCACCCATCATCCACGACCCGCGCCGCCCCGGGCAAGCCGGTTGCAACGCGATCGCAACCGCAGGCGGTGCGTCCGGAGGCCCGCCCCGACGGGCGGGCCTCCGGACCGGCTACGTTCGAGTGCCGCTCAGCCCAGGAACACCTCCTTGATCCGGCTCACCGTGCCGGTCAGGGTGATCTTCACCTGACGGTTGGTCGCGATCTTCACGACCTTCCACGTGGCCCTGCGACCGTTGACGAGCAGCAGATGCACCGTCACGGTACGGGCGCTGGAGACCACACGGATCAGCACATAGCGCTTGCCGTGAAGCGGGGTCAGGAGCCGCACCAGCTTGACGGCGCTGTGGATCGTCGCGATCTTCGAGATGCTCGAGACACCGGCCGCCGTCTCGAGGACGACAGCCGACGGGCTCGAGGTGCCGGTCGTCGCGGCCGTGGTGGCCGGCGTGGTCGCCGTGGTGGGGTCGGTCGACGGGGACACCGGGTTCGATGCCGGAGTCGGCGACTGGGTGCTCACCGTAGACGGAGCCGGCGGCGGCGTGCCACCACCCTGTGGCGAGCCCGCGGCGTACGGCACGTCGAGGTCGCGAAGGATGCCCTCGTTGGTGAAGTCGGCGATCACGTCGACCGTCACCGGGTCACTCTCCAGCACCTCGACGGCGGCGTTGCCGGCGTCGTTGGTCGTCACGCAGGTCCGTCCGAGGCTCGGACCCTGCGGGTCCGGCGCCGGGCTCGTGCCCGCGAGGCTGATGGCGCCGACCGTCCCGTCGAACCACGTCACGCCCTCCGCGTCGGCGGAGAAGCAGACGACCTCACCGGCGAAATCGGTCCCGTCGATGTCCTGCGCGTGAGCGACGACGATCCGCGAATTCGCGTTCGCTGGACCCGTTCCCTTCGGGAAGTACGCGAGCGTCTTGCTCCACAGCGAGGTCACGGACTTCGTGACCGGTGCCGAGGTCACCGGCGGATAGTCGACCGCTTTGAACGGATACATCGCGGTTGCGGTGATCGTCGCCGAGCCGAGCGCGCCCGGCAGCTGATACAGCCCCTGCAGATCGCAGCCACCATCAGCGTTTGTCGTAACGGCGCCGCCGGCGGTCAGGCTGTTGAAGTAGAACCCTTCGCCTGGGTACCACTGAACCTGGGCTTCGCCATGCTGATCGGTGTAGACGACCACCGAATCGGCTCCGGACGGCGTCTGATAGTAGTCGGATGGGTTGGTCAGCGGCGAATCCGGCTGCGGGTCGTCGGCGGCCGAGAACCGCAGGCAGTTGGTCGCCGTTGCGACGTTCGACCCGAGCGTCGCGGCGAAATCCCAGAAGTGGTATCTGCCATCAACGAGGAACCCGTTGAAGTTGTTGGCGATGCCACCGTCGACACCGGATGAGGCGTCGCCGGGACGACTCGTCGCCGGAATGTACTCGTCGTAGAACGGCGCGTACTCATCGTCTGGAAGGCTGTCCGTCTCGGAGCCGAGGAAGTCCCGAGAGTAGGTCTTCGCCTTGTCCGCCGGCGCGAGGTAGCCCACACCGCTGATGTCCGTCGCTGCACCGCTGTTCGGGGCGATGTTGACATCGATCCTCGCGGGGGGCATCGGCGCATCGAGCGCGTTCAGCGCACCGTCGGGGAGCAGCGTATCGCCCGGATCGAGCGGATCGAACGGGCCGACCGACGTCCCGGCACCGGAGAGATCACCGAACACCCGTGAGAACGGCCCGTCGGCACCGCCGCCGTTGCAGTCATCGACGTTGTCCTCTCCGAGCGGCACCGTCGGCAGCGACACGAACTCCAGCGGCTCCGGCGAGCACGGCGGCGTCGGAGTCACATGACCCTCGAGACCCGTGTCGTCCCCCGAGGTGTCCCACGTCATCGCGGGATCCGCGTCGAGCGGGTTCGAGTCCGTCGCGAGCGCGTTCGCAAGTAGCGCCCAGTCGTTCGGCAGCGTTACCGTCGACTCGCCAACCAGCGCGGCCCAGGGTCCGTCCATCGGCATCGAGCCGGTGACCTTGACGTCCAGGTATCCGCTGCCGGCACCGGCACTGAACTGCCCGTTGCCGCTCGGGTCGCCCAACTCGAGCGCCGCCTCGGCCTGAGCGCTGCTCGTGAAGTCACTCGCCGCGAGCTCAGTCAGTGCCGGCGTGTTCAACGTCATCCAGCCGGCCAGGAACTGATGCTTGAGGACAGGGTCCGGAGAACCGCCATCCGTCGATAGTCCGAGAACGTTGCCCGGATCTGCCACGTCGAGCTCGATGCGCGACATGCCCGGGAACAGTGAAACGACATCGCCTTCAGCACACACTTCACCCAGCGTGCTCGAGAAGTACACGTTGACCGTATTCGGCTCCACCTGAGGCTCGGTCTGCGCACCACTCCAGTCCTCGACCAGGAATGACGCCGAGACGCCACTGAGGCTCGTGTCGGACGTCGCGTCCGACACGAAGCACTTGTTCAGACGGATCTCATCGCCAACCCACCCCAGATACGGGATGTTGGTGGTCTGAGGATCCCATCGGGCGACCTGCGCCGATGCCACTGACGTCGTCGCCGGTACGGTTGCGATTGCCGCAACCACACCCAGCGCGAGCGGGAGGCACGCGCGTACCCCACCCATCCCTCGTCTCATGAGAGACCACTCCTTCTGGCTTGTTTGTGATGCCCGCCCCCCAGCAGGCATCCCCTGTGGGCGTGTACCGTATCGACGCACCAGATCGCCGGACAACATCTGTTTGTGTAGTCCGCTCCCACCCGTAAGGGTGGGCTCCCTCCCACCCGAAGAGGTCGGCAGAAGGGCACTCAGTAGTGAAACGTGTCGGTAAACATGCGCGCGGCGGCCGTCCGGTTGCGCACGCCGAGACGCAGGAAGATCGCCCTCACATGGAATTTGACCGTGTTCACACTGATGAACAGGCGGGCGGCGATCTCGCCATACGAGAGACCATCGGACAGCAACCGGAGCACCTCGAGCTGCCGTTCCGATAGCGAGCCGACCGGATCCTCACCGGTCACGACGCCGGCAGTTCCCCGCCATCCGCTGGGGAGCACGGTCTGGCCCTGGATGACCTGATCCAGGCAGCGTGCCACCTCCGGGGCGCGCGCATCTGTCAGTAGAAGGCCACTGAGTGCCTCGTCGAGCACCCACCGCACGAGCTCGGGTGCCAGCTCCTCGGCGACGATCACGATCCCGACATCGGGCGCCAGCTTGCGCAGCGACGATGCGAGCCGCGCAGCCGCCCGCGGATCGGCACCCGCGCCGAGGAGCACGACATCGGGCGGGTCGGCCACCAGCATCGGCAGGCCATCGCGCCCCGCAACCGCCACGGTGACAGTGAAGCCGTCCTGCGCGTTGACGACGGCTGCCAGCGCCTCGGCGATCAGCGGCCGCCCATCCGCGATCGCGACACGGATCTCGACCTGGCCCTGCGCGGTGGTCGCACCGCGATCGCGCATCGTGCCCTCCCACTCTGCGATCTTCAACCAGCTTCCACCTACCCCCCGTCCCTGCCGCCTACACCGCCACCCGCAGCGACGGTCAGCGCAGCACCGGTTCGAGACCGTCGTCGGCCAATCGCAGGCCGAGCCCTTCCGGCGCGTGCAGGGCCAGCATCTCGTCATCGACTTCGGACGGGCTCGCCTGGCGCAGCGACACCCCGATCATCGCGATGAACGCAACCGGCACTGACACGACCGCCGGCTGCTCGAGCAGGGCGCCGGCGCCGCGCGTCGGCTCCCCGAGCGCAAGTCCCGTGAAGATCATCGCGGTCGCGACGCCCATGCCGAGCACCATCCCGATCGCGGCCCCGGCCGCCGTCAGGCGCGTCCACCAGATGCCGAGCAGGAACGTCGGGCAGAACGTGCTCGCGGCAATCGCGAACGCCCAGCCGACGAGGATCGAGATGTCGATCGCCCGGGCGAACAGCGCCAGCACCCCGGGAAGGACCATCGCGGCGACCGCGGCCAGCCGGAAGTGGAGTCGCCGGACGGCGACGCGAGCCGGCACCTCGCCCCGCATGCGCGGCCAGATGTCGTGGCTGATCGTGCCCGCAAGCGACACGAGCAGGCCGGAGCTCGTCGACAGGAACGCGGCGAACGCCCCCGCACAGGTGATCGCGGTCAGCACGGTGCCGACGGTGCCCGGCCACGCGATCCGCGGCAGCGTCAGCACAACGTCGTCGGTCTGGCCGGTGACGTACAGCTGCGGAGTCAGCACGCGACCGAGCGCGCCGTACACGGCCGGGAACACGTAGAACAGCGACAGCAGGCCGAGCACGCGCACGGTCGTATGGCGGGCCTGATGGCCGTCGGGATTGGTGTAGAACCGGACGAGGATGTGCGGCAGCCCCATCGTGCCGAGGAATGTCGCGATCAGCAGCGAGTAGACGAGGAGCGGGGCAGCCGGCCCCGATCCACCGACCGGCCGCGACCACTGGCTCCCGGGCTCGGCCGTGATCCCCGAGGCGACCGGCACGATTCCATGGGCCGGGATCCGGATCGCCGCATGCGCCGGAAACTCGACCGCGCGGCCGGCGGCCACGTGCACCACCCGCCCCTCGAGCTCGAAGGAGCCGGCGAGCGGAAACGTCACCCGCTCGGCGGACGACAGCCGGATCACGAACCCCCGCGAGCCGGCCGCCGGCAGTTCGCGGCCGAACAGCGCCGCGCGGGCCGGCAGCCCCCCGAAATGGATCAGGAGCGCGACCGCCGGAACCGAGATCGCGAACACCTTCACCCAGAACTGGAACGCCTGGACGTACGTGATCCCGCGCATGCCGCCGACGGCGACGTTCGCGGCGACGAGCACCCCGACGATCACGACGCCGACCCAGTAGGGCGAGCCGACGACGACGTTCAGCGCGAGCCCCGCCCCCTTCAGCTGCGGCACGAGGTAGAAGCCGCCGATCACGAGCACGATCGCGGCCGACAGGAGTCGCAGCCGCGGGCTCCGGAGCCGAGCCTCCGCGAAGTCCGGGATCGTGTAGGAGCCGAATCGTCGCAGGGGCGCGGCGACGAACAGCAGCAGCGCGAGATAGCCGGCGGTGAACCCGAGCGCCTGCCAGAGGGCGCTCGCCCCGATTCGCATCTCGAGCCCCGCGATCCCCAGAAACGACGCGGCCGACAGATACTCGCCCGAGATCGCCGCCGCGTTCCACCAGGGAGTGACGGCGCGCGAGGCGACGAGCAGATCGGAGGTCGTACGCGCGAAGCGCACGCCCCAGGTTCCGAGCCCGAGCGTGCCGAGCGTGACCGCGCCGACTGCCAGCAGCGCGATCATCGCTCAACCAGTTCGCTGAAGGCGTCGTCGAGCGCATCGGCGCGGCGCGCGTACAGCCACCCGATGCCGAGGAACATCGGCATCAGCGGGATCACCATCACCCACAGCGCGACCGGCACGCCAAGCAGGTGGACGCGATGCAGCTGGGGGAGCAGGTAGAGGGCGATCGGCAGGACTCCGAACACGGCCCCGAACGCGGTCAGCGCCAGCAGCGACAGGCTGAGCTGCGCGTGCCGCAGCCGTCGCAGATACACGTGTCCGTGCGCGGTCGCCTCGGCCAGCTCGTCGCGCGGCGGCCGCAACCCGCCGCGACGCTCGTCACGTGTCGCGCGCGCGCGGATCCGCCGCCGGCCGCTGCTCACGCGCGCAGCCTCCGCCGCAGGTCGGCCACCTGGCGGCGGGCGACGGGAACCTGGCTGCCGTCGGAGAGCACGACGGTCGCGCCGCCGCCGAGCTCCGGCCGGATCTCGACCGCCCGGCGGAGGTTGACGACGTAGCTGCGATGAACGCGCACGAAGCCGTGCGGACGCCAGCGCTGCTCGATGTCCGACAGCGCCGAGCGGATCAGGAAGCGGCCGCTGTCGGCGTGGATGCGCACGTAGTCGCCCTCTGCACGCACGTAGAGGATCGTCGAGCGCGGCAGCAGACGGGTCGCGCCGCGCTGATGTTCGACGGGGATGATCTCGTCGTCGCCCCCCCATTCGGCCCGCGACCGGCCGTCTGCGCTGGTGGCGGCCCGCAAGCCGCCACCAGCGGTGGCTGCGCCCGCATCGGACGTGATCCGTGCCAGCGCCTGCTCGACACGGACTCGGGAGACGGGCTTCATCAGGTAGTCGAGCGGGTGCAGGTCGAGCTCGAAGGCCCCGACCGCGCCATCCTCGTAGGCGGACACGAACACGAGCGCGGGCGGGTCGGCGAAGCGGCTGAGCACCGCCGCCAGCGCGAGACCGTCGAGGCCCGGCATCCGCACGTCAAGGAAGACGGCGTCGACGCGCCGGTCCGACAGGATCCGCAGCGCCTCGCCGCCACCCGACGCGCGAACGACCTCGGATATGGCCGCGGACTCCTCGAGCAGGCGGGCGAGGTCCTCGAGCGCGGGCTGCTCGTCGTCGACCGCCAGGACTCGCAACCCCGGTGGCGTCGCGGGGTTCATGCGGCGCGGACGCCCGCGCGGAACTTGGGCAGCGTCATCGTGACGGTCGTGCCCTGGTTCGGGGCACTGCGGAGCTCGAGCCCGTAGGCCGGACCGAACGTGTTCTGGAGCCGAGCCTGGACGTTGGCGAGCCCGATGCCGCCACCCCGGCCCGAGAGGACGTCGACGGCGCGCCCCGGCTCCATGCCGACGCCGTTGTCGGACACGATCACCTCCACATCGGAGCCGGTGTCGCGACCGACGATCTCGATCCGGCCCTCGCCGCGGCGCTCGACGCCGTGACGCACGGCATTCTCGACCAGGGGCTGCAGGCTGAGCACGGGCACGACCGTCTGCAGAACCTCCGGCGCGACCTGCAGCCGCACCTGGAGCCGGTCCCCGAAGCGCGCCCGTTCGAGCCGCAGGTATTTCTCCACGTAATGCAGCTCGTCGGCGAGCGTGACGTAGGGCCGCTGGCCGCGAAAGGCGTAGCGGGTGAATTCGGCGAACTCGGTGAGCAGCTCGCGCGCCTCCTCGGGCTTGGAATGGATGTAGCCGGCGATCGCAGCGAGCGCGTTGTAGATGAAGTGGGGCGAGATCTGGGCGCGCAGGGCCCGCAGCTCGGCTCGAGCGAGCCGCTCGGTCTGCTCCTCCAGCGCTTTCAGCTCGAGCTGGGCGCTGACGAGCTTTGCGGCTTCGGCGACCGTCCTCGTGTCGTCCGGCGAGATCCGGCGCCCGCGCGCGTAGAGCGCGACGAACGAGCCCACGAGCTCGCCCGAGACGACGAGCGGCGCCGCCACCGCCGGTCCGAGCGGGCAGTCGGCGTGCTCGCAGCGGATCTGCTGCTCGACGTGCAGGCGGTCCTCGCGCGGGGGCGCGCTGACCGGGATCAGCGCGTCCCCGGCGGCGTGATGGTCGTCGCCGAGACCCTGAAACGCGAGTACGCGCTCCGAATCACCCAGCGCGACCGCCGAGGCCTGCGTGAGCGTCCGGAGATGGACGACCGCCTTGGCGGCTGACTCCTCCGACAGACCGCGCCGCAGATGCGGGAGCATCACCGTCGCCGCGTGGAGCGCTGTCTGCATCGCCCGCCCCTCACCGGAGATGACGCGCGCGGGGCGCAGCAGCCGCAGCGCCGCAAGCAGCGATGCGGCGGTCGCCCAGCCGATCACAACACCGAGGACCACGTCCACTGACGCGGAGGATATTGGCCGCCCGCCCGGCAACGCACAGAATCTGTGCGGATCGCCACGAGCGCCAACCGTTCGTCGCGCCGAATGCGCCGTTCGTCGCGCCTGCGCTACCGGTGCCAGATTGCCGCCAGGACCAGGTGGCAGTCGTCACTAGCGTTGCCGCAGTTTCCCTACTGAAGGAGAGGAGAACAGATGGCCACAATCAGCGAGCCACCGAGGACCGCGGCGGCGCCGGCGACGAGCGCGGCGACCGGCTGGGTGCCCGCCAACCCCGCGCCGCTGGGTCTGATGGCGTTCGGCGGCACCACGCTGGTGCTCAGCATGATGAACGCCAACCTCGTCAGCTTCGACAAGAACCTGCCGGTCGTGCTCGGCATGGCGTTCGCGTTCGGCGGGCTCGGGCAGTTGATCGCCGGGCTCTGGGAGTTCAGAACCGGTAACACGTTCGGCGCGGTCGCGTTCACGACGTACGGCGGCTTCTGGGTTTCGTTCTACTTCCTCGTGCAGGTACAGGCCCCAGGGCTGATCAAGGCCGGAGACTTCGGCAACGCGGTCGGGCTCTACCTGTGGGCGTTCGGGATCGTGACGGGACTCCTGTTCCTCTGCACGTTCGCGTCGCCGCGGGCGATCCAGCTGATCTTCCTGCTGCTGACGATCACGTTCGTCCTGCTCGGGATCGGCAACTCCGGCGGAACGTCCGGCGTCATCCACGCGGGCGGCTATTTCGGGCTCGCCACTGCGGCGGTCGCGATGTACACCGCCACCGCCGAGATCATGGCGTCCGCCTACGGGCGCGACATCCTGCCGATCGGGCGTCCCGCTCCGCGGGCCTGATCTGCAACGCCGGCCCAGGCTCGCCGCGAGTTCACATCTGCGCCGGAGGCTGATAAGAAGGACGGTGGGGTCCCGAACCGCGTCGGGCCCCACCGTCACGAGTCCAGTGGCTGTGCTCCGCGCCCGACCAGCACGGTCGGGCGCCGCGGCAGATGCCAGAGGAAGGAGACAGAGGATGGCAACCGAGATCAGGACGGACGAACACGACCTCGACCACGAACTCGCCGAGCTGCTCGAGATCGAACGGTTCGATCCGCCGGCCGGGTTCCGCGAGCACGCGCTGCTCAGCGACCCAGCGGTGTACGAGGAGGCTGAGCGCGACTGGAAGGGCTGGTGGGAGCGCCAGGCGCGCGAGCTGCACTGGTTCAAGGAGTGGGACCAGACGCTCGACGACTCCAATCCGCCGTTCTACAAATGGTTCGTCGGCGGCACGCTGAACGTGTCCTACAACTGCCTCGACAGGCACGTCGAGGCGGGCTTGGGGGAGCGCGTCGCGTTCCACTGGCGCGGTGAGGAGGGCGAGGAGCGCGACCTCACGTACGCCGAACTCCACCGCGAGGTGCAGCGCTTCGCGAATGCGCTCAAGGATCTCGGGATCCGCAAGGGCGACGTCGTCGGCATCTACCTGCCGATGATTCCAGAGGTGATCGTCGCGATGCAGGCGTGCGCGCGGATCGGCGCCGTCCACAACGTCGTGTTCGGCGGGTTCTCTGCGGAGTCGGTCAGGGAGCGCATGGAGTTCTCCGACGCCAAGGCGCTGGTCACCGTCGATGGCGCCGCCCGCAAGGGCAAGACGGCGCCCGTGAAGCAGAACGTCGATGACGTGATGGCCGACCTGGGTTCGCTCGAGCACATCATCGTCGTGCGCTCGAAGGGCACCGACTGCGAGATGCGCGAGGGGCGCGACGTCTGGTATCACGAGATCCTCGCTGCGGCGTCACCGGATTGCCCGGCCGAGCCGATGGACGCCGAGGATCCGCTGTTCGTGCTCTACACGTCGGGCTCGACGGCGAAGCCGAAGGGGATCGTGCACACGACCGGCGGCTACCTCACCGGGGTCAATTCGACCCATCGGTACGTCTTCGACCTGCATCCGGAGAGCGACGTGTTCTGGTGCTCGGCCGACGTCGGCTGGGTGACCGGGCACTCCTACATCGTCTACGGCCCGATGAGCAACGGCGCGACCTCTGTCATGTACGAGGGGGCGCCGGACTATCCGCACAAGGGGATCTGGTGGGAGCTCGTCGAGCGGTACAAGGCGACGATCTTCTACACCGCGCCGACGGCGATCCGGGCCTGCATCAAGTGGGGCGCCGAGCATCCTCGCCGGTTCGACCTGGGCTCGCTGCGGCTGCTGGGCTCGGTCGGCGAACCGATCAACCCGAAGGCCTGGCTCTGGTACCACAAGGTGATCGGCGGCGGACGCTGCCCGATCGTCGACACGTGGTGGCAGACTGAGACGGGCGCGATCATGATCACGCCGCTGGCGGGCATCGTGTCGACCAAGCCCGGCTCGGCGACCCGCCCGTTCCCGGGAATCAGCGCGGAGGTCGTCGACGAGCGCGACGGAAACCCGATCGAGGAGGGGCAGGGCCTGCTCGTGCTGAGGCGGCCGTGGCCCTCGATGCTGCGCACCCTGTACCGGGACGACGAGCGCTTCGTCGACACCTACTTCCGTCGGTTCGGCAAGGAGACGTATCTCGTCGGCGATGCCGCGCGGAAGGACAAGGACGGCTATTACTGGGTGATCGGGCGGATCGACGATGTCGTCAACGTGTCGGGTCACCGCCTCTCGACGGCCGAGGTCGAGTCGGCGATCGTCGCCCACGAGGCCGTCGCCGAGGCCGCTGTGATCGGCCAGCACGACGAGGACACAGGCCAGGCGATCTGCGCATTCGTCACGTTGCAGGGCACGCTCGAGGGCTCGGCCGAGCTCGAGGACGGGATTCGCGGGACGGTCGCCGAGCGGATCGGGAAGTTCGCCCGGCCGAAGCGGATCATCTGGGCCGACGACCTCCCGAAGACGCGCTCGGGCAAGATCATGCGCCGGCTACTGCGCGACATCGCCGAAGGGCGCGCGCTCGGCGACGTCACGACCCTGCGCGACCCGGGCGTGATGGCCGCGCTCGAAGGACAGATCCAAGCCGAGCAGGCCCACGCCGACTGACACGACGCCGGCCCCGCGGCTCCACCCCCGTCTCGGACAGGGGTGGAGCCGTCTCGGCCGGGGCGTGCCGGCTCACGGGCTCGGTTTGACGGGGCGCGCGACGCAGGAAATGTCGCGCGCGCCGGCCCGGAGACGGTTGGCACGGCTCGCAGACGCGCGTTATGCAGTCGACGGGAAGTGGGGGGAACTTCTTCGTCATGGCCGCGCGTCCGGGGGCTCCCTCTCATGATCGGCCCGGACGTGCAGGGGCTTTAGGGCGCACGACGGATTAGTGGCTGGATCTGACGAGTGGCTGGGCGTGACTGGCGCCGCCGGCTCGCCGCGAGAATACCTGGCGTAGTTGCTGGAGGAATCCGGCGACTGGCTGGGTGTGGACGAACGGCGCCCGAGGGGTCAGCTACGAGCGATGGCGCTACGAGCGACGCTTGCGCTTGCGCTTGGGCGTGCTGGCGCGTGTCCGCGCAGGGATCACGTCCTCGCCCTCGGCGGCGGTCACCGTCGCGGCCGGAGCCGCCGGTGAGCTGCTCTGTGCCGCCGCCCGGACGTCGCTGAGCCGGGCCCTGCGTCCGCGTGGAGCGCCGGTCCCGCCGCGAGCCGAAGCGGTCCGGTCGCGCGGTTGACCCGCCGACGGCCAGGGCACGGCGATCCCCTGCTCCCAAGCGGCCGGGTCTCCGCTCGGCCAGCGCCCCGCCACCAGGACCGACACGGCGACCAGCCAGAAGCCCTGGACGAACGGAACGAAGACGCCCAGCGGGAACAGCACGAGCGCGCCCGCGAGCACGCCCGCGTAGGCGAGCGGACGCGGCAGCAGCCCGACCCGCAGCGTGTTCAGAGCCGTCCAGATGAAGCCGATCGTCAGCAGCAGCGAGGCGAGCTGGGCGACCAGTGGCAGCACGACGATCAGGCCCCCGCTCGTCAGGGCGTTCGCCTCCGTGTAGCTCTGGTTGCCGCTGGAGACGAACTGGTTGGCCTTGACAGCCACGACGACCGCGTAGATCACGGCGATCAGCCCCGACACGCCGGCGCCCAGGACGACGAGCCAGCGGACGAAGCCGCGGATCTCGGGCGTGCGCGCGCGCGAGATCGTGTGCAGCCACTGGAGCAGCGCGAGCAGCGCGAACAGCCCGAGCGAGTTGACGATCGCGCCGACGAGATCGATCGGGAAGCGCTTGTGGACGGTGATCAGGTCGAGCGTCAACTCGTCGACCGTCGTATGGACGCCCGACAGCTGGATCAGCTGCGAGCCGACGATCAGCAGCGCCGCGAAGAACGCGATCACCGCATAGCGCATCCGCACCTGCGACTCGTACTGAACCTGCTCGGCAGCGTTCATCAGGTGCGCAATGCTAGATGGTTGATTCCGCGGCCGCGTGGCTGCCGGGGATTCCGGCGATCAAGCGGGTCCAGCCTGTGGAGCGTGCGTCACCGGAGGCGCCGCCGCTGCTCGGGCAGACCTCGCGCGGCCTGCCCTCCGTCGCGGCGCACGTGTGGGGCGATGCGATCGGGATCGTCCGGTGCAAGAAACCGCGAGACCCGTTCGGCGACCGCCAGCACGAGGTCGAGGAGCGGCGCGGCGACCGCGATCCCGAATTCGATCCGCCTGCGCAGCGTCTGATTGTGCGCGGTGGGCGGCATCCTCCAATTCTAGGTCCAGGTGGCGGACGACCGCGGCCCCCGGAGGCCGGCGCGCGCGGAGTACGATGTACGTATGGAAGGAAGCGGCTTCGGCGGACTCTTCGGAGATCCGGACGAGATCCAGAGACGACTCGGTGAATTCGCCGAGCAGATGCAGGGCGCCCAGCGGCTCGCGTGGGCTGACAATGCGATCAAGCTCGCGGTCGACCTGACCGTCGCGGCGATCAACCGCGTCAACATCCAGGGCACGACCGAGCAGCAGGCGGAGCAGCTGAGGATGACGATGGCGGTCGTCTTCCCCGAAGCCGTCACCCTCGTGCGCGAAGCGCGCGAGGGCCTCGCCTGAGCTCCCTGGTTGGGGCGGATCGCTCCGTCGCCGACGAGCACTGCCGTCCGCCCGGGTTTCGCGGGTGTACGGGGCGTGCGCTCCGTCTGAACGGCGGGCGGGCCCCCGTCGGGCGCTGCATCCGTTGGAGGCAGGCTCGCCCGGGATCCCGGGCGAGCGACCCTGATGCCGGGCGAGCGACCCTGATGCCGGGCGAGCGACCCTGATGCCGGGCGAGCGACCCCTGAGCCCGGGCGAGCAACCTTAAGTTCCGAAGCCCCCCGCGTGCCGGAGGGGGTCTGGAGCTGAAGGTTCTCAGTGAACCCTGAGTTCCGGACCCCCCCGAAAACGGCCCGGGGGTTCGGAAGTTAAGGGTCTAGCGGCCAGCCGATCAGCCGGCCAGCGCGTCGAGCACTAGCTTGTCGTGCTCCGCCGGCTTGACCTTGCGGAAGACGTGCGTGACCTGGCCATCGGGGCCGATCACGAACGTCGAGCGCTCGATCCCCATGTACTTCTTGCCGTACATGGATTTCTCGACCCAGACGCCGTAGGCCTCGGCGACCTCGTGGGTCTCGTCCCCGAGCAGCGTGAACGGCAGCCCGTGCTTGTCGGCGAACTTGGCGAGCTTCTTGGGCGGGTCCGGTGAGACACCGAGCACGACCGCGTTCGCAGCCGCGTAGTCCGCCCCGTGATCGCGGACGCCACAGGCCTGGGTCGTGCACCCTGGTGTATCGGCCTTCGGGTAAAAGTAGAGGACCACGTTCCGGCCATGGAACGAGGAGAGCATCACCGGCTCGCCGTCCTGGTTCGGCAGGGTGAAGTCCGGTGCGGGGTCGCCTTGATCGATCATCGGCCGCATGCTAATGGGCGCGGTGCGCACACGAGCGGTGGCCGGAGCCCGCGAGGAGAGTCCGGCCCGGTCCGCCGGGCGGGGTCCGTAAGGGGTCTCGGCAGAATGAGGCCGTAAGCTCCGCACATGCCCACAACCGATCTCTCCGACGCCAAGGTCCTCGCTCTGCTGGACCCCGCCAACTACGCCGTGGTCTCCTCGATCAACGAGGACGGCTCGATCCTCTCCACCGTCGTCTGGCAGAACATCGAGGACGGCGTGCTCAAGATCAACAGCGCGATCGGCCGCAGATGGCCGACGAACCTGCTGCGCGACCCGCACGTGACCCTGACGATCATTGACCCGCAGAACCCGTACCACTTCGTCGAGGTCCGCGGCACCGCGAAGAGCACCCTGGAGGGCGCCGACGCTCACATCGACCGCCTCGCGAAGAAGTACCTCGGCGTCGACAGCTACCCGTACCGCACGCCCGACGAGAAGCGCGTCACGTTCGCGGTCGAACCCACGGTCGTCCGCTTCATCAAGCAGGGATAGATCGGCTAGCGGCCCCCGCCGAGATCAATGCGGGAGCCTTACTTCAGCAGGCGGCTGAGGCGCCGGTCCTTGAGCACCTTGCCGTCCGTCTGGCAGTGCGGGCAGTAACACATCACGTAGTCCTCGTAGAAGACCGCCTCGAGCGTCGTGCCACACCGTGGACAGGGTTCGCCGTTGCGACGGTGAACCGTGAGGGGCATCGGCAGCTTGTCCGGAATCGGCAGCGCCAGGGTCCGCTCGTAATGCTCGATGGCGCCGCCGAGACAGGCGATGATCGCCTCGCGCAACGTCGCCGCATCCGTCTCGTCGAGGTCGGCCCCGCGCTTGAACGGCGACAGCTGGGCTCGATGGAGGATCTCGTCGACCCACGAGCGCCCGATCCCCGCGATCACATGCTGATCGCGCAGCAGCGCATACAGCGGCCGTGGCTGGTCGAGCAGCGCCCGCAGCGGTGGCGGGTCGGGCCAGGCCTCGGGACCGAGCGCGGCGATCGTCTCCTCCGTCCCAACGTCACCGGCTCGCAACAGCTTCACCCACGCACGCTGGCGCGTCCCGAACTCGCGGAGGCGCAGCTCGCGCCCGTCCGTGAGCCGCAGCAGCAGTCGCGATGCGCGGTCGCGCAGGGACGCGCGCGTGTCGAACAGCTGCAGCCGCCCCGCCGACATCAGATGGATGAGCAGCGTCAGCTCGCCGTCGAGGCTGACGATGAACAGCTTCCCGCGCCTGGCGACCGTCGCGAACTGCCTTCCCTCCACCGCAGCGAGCGGCGGGTCGAACGTCTTGAGCGCGTTGATGCCCGGCGCCAGTGCCGATTCGACGGTCGCCCCCGCGACCGCCGCTCCGATCAGGCGAGCGGTGATCTCCACCTCAGGTAGCTCAGGCATTGCCCATACGGTATCCGGACGGAATTCATCGATCCCCTTGAGCGACGTTTAACTTCGCGAGCGGAGACTCAGACCCCATGAGTGACCTACTGGCAATCGTTGATCAGACGGGAAGTGACGACGAACTGCTCGAGGAGATCGAGCGACGCCATCCCGACCGCGTGACCGTTCTCCTCGAGGACGGGCGGCCGGACTGGGGGAGCGACGATTCACCCCGTGGCCGCGCCCTTCGCGACCGCCTCGCCGCGCTGCTTGCGGCGATCGAGCAACGGACGGGCGCCGTGGTCGTCGGCCTCGCCGGCAGCCGTGACCAGCTTCGTGGCTGGCGGTTTGACCGGGTCGTCGGCGGCCGCGGCCGCGCCGCCCACGCCGTGTAGCCCCGAGACCGAACACCGTTGGCTTAGGGCCGGAGACCGCCCCCAGCTCACCCCACGGAAAGGAGCGGCCCAGCAAGGCGACCTCCAGCTATCGCAGTGTCCCCGGTCGGACCGCGCAGGGTGCATCGAGACTCCCTGAATGCCATCGGGGGTCGCTGCGGGCGCTCAGAAGCGGTCTCGCGGCAAAGCCCGAGCCCGCACGGACCCGCCCCGCGCTTTCAAGCTAAACACCACTAGCTTGCTCGATTTTGTTCAGAATGTGGTTTACTTCCCCCGATGATTGGGGCATGCACATGCACTGAGCGCGAGCAGGCCGAAGACACGAGCGTCGTGACTCTGCCGGCGTTCGCTGATCCTCACGTGCATCTGGACAAGGCGCTCACGAGCGACCTCGTCCCCAACCCGCGTGGCGACCTGCAGGGGGCAATCGAGGCGTGGATCGGGTTCCGGCACACGCAGCGACTTGACGATGTGCATGCGCGTGCACGCCGAGCCGCGCTCGCGCTCCTCACAAACGGCGTGACCGCCATCCGTGCCCACGTCGATACCGGTCCGGACATCGGGTTGACGGCGGTGCGCGCGGTGCTGCGGCTCCGCGACGAACTGGCCCAGGTCCTCGACATCCAGGTGGTCGCGTGCGCCGGCTTGCCCCTGACGGGCGCAGCCGGAGCCGAGGCGCAGGCCCTGGCCGCCGAAGCACTCGCGCTCGGCGCGGACGTACTCGGCGGCGCGCCCTACCTCGACGCCGACCCCGAGGCGGCGTACGACGCTGTCATCCGCATCGCGCTCGAGGCCAACAAGGGCATCGACCTGCACGTCGACGAGACGCTCCGCTCGGAGGTGTTCACGCTGCCGGCGCTGCTCGACCGCGTCGAAGGTGGCTTCCCGCACCCAGTCGCCGTCGACCACGTCGTGAGCCTCGCGGCGCAACCCGACGACGTGCGCAACCGCACGATCGAACGGCTCGCGGCATCCGGCGTACCGGTTGTGACGCTGCCGGCGACAAACCTGTTCCTCCAGGCCCGAGGCAGCGCAACACCGGTCGCGCGTGGCATCACCGCGGTACACGAGCTCCTGAGCGCCGGCGTCACGGTCGCCGCCGGCGTCGACAACGTACGTGACCCGTTCAATCCCACAGGGCGCTTCGATCCGCTTGAAACCGCGAGCCTGCTCCTTGTCGCGGCACATCTGACCGGCGACCAGGCGCTCACCGCCGTAACCAGCGCGCCACGCGTGCTCATGGGCCTCGACGCGGACAACGCCGACACCGTGACGCTGCCCGGCTCCTCGCTCGCTGACGTTGTCGCCGCCGCGCCCGCGACGCGTGAGGTTCGCCGTGGCGACCAGGTGGTCGCGCAGAGCCGGGTCGAGTCGTGGACGGCGGCGTGACCATCGTCACGACAGTGCCAGGCGCTGGGAAGGCGGCACATCGTGCTGGTTCGGCGCTTCTCTTTCGTGGCGTCGACAAGGTGTACGCAGACGGCACGCATGCCGTCGACAGCGTCGACTTCACGCTCGCGCACGGCGATATCGCCGCGATCGTAGGGCCGTCCGGCTGCGGTAAGTCGACCCTGCTGCGGATCGCGGCGCGCCTGATCTCCGCCTCCAGCGGCGAGGTCGTCGTGGAGGACCGGCCGGTCGGCTACGTCTTCCAGGACGCAACCCTGTTGCCATGGCGCAACGTGCAGAAGAACGTCGAGCTCCTCGTGGAGCTGCACCACCTCCCGGAGGAAGAGCGGCGGCGGCGCGCCACGGAGGCGATCAGACTCACCGGCCTGATCGGCTTCGAGAAGCACCTCCCGCGCGCCCTGTCCGGAGGCATGAGGATGCGCACCTCGCTGGCTCGTACCCTCACTCTGAATCCACGCACGCTGTTGCTGGACGAGCCGTTCGGTGCCCTGGATGAGATCACGCGTGAGCGCCTCAACGAGGAATTCCTGACCCTCCATGCCGCCTCGGGCTTCTCGGCGCTGCTCGTAACCCACTCTGTCAGCGAGGCGGTCTTCACTTCGTCACTGGTTGCGATCATGTCGCCGCGCCCGGGGCGGATCGTCGAGCAGATCGAGGTGCCCTTCGCGTACCCCCGCAACGGCGCCCTGCGGTCGGATCCCGCGTTCTACGAAGTCGTGGCGCACGTCTCGGAGAGCCTACGGAAGGTGACAACGTGAGCACCGCGAGCTCGACGCGACTTCGGAAGCTCGCAGGTCGCGTGATCCCGCCGACCATCGTCTTCCTGATCGTGATCGGGGTCTGGTACTTCATCAGCTACGCGCTGCTTGATGCAGAGCGCCGCTTCCTGCTGCCGCCGCCACAGCAGGTCGTCAGTGTTGGTCTGTTGGAATGGGCGAGCCTCCAGCCGATCCTGCAGGCCCTTTGGGAGACGACCAAGGTCGCAGTGATCGGACTCGTGATGGCCACGGCGATCGGCTTCGCACTGGCGATCTCCATGAGCCAGTCGCGTTCGCTGGAACGCGCGCTGTATCCGTGGGCCGTCGTCCTGCAAACGATCCCGATCCTGGCGATCGTGCCTCTGATCGGCTTCTGGTTCCACTACGGCTTCTCGAGCCGCGTCCTGGTGTGCACGCTCATCGCGATGTTCCCGATCGTCACCAACACGCTGTTTGGTTTGAAGTCGGCCGAGCGCGAGTATCACGACCTGTTCACGCTCAACGATGCGAGCAGATGGCAGCGGCTACGGCTACTCGAAGTGCCGTGGGCGCTGCCCGCGATCTTCACCGGCCTACGGATCTCGGCTGGGCTCTCGGTTGTCGGCGCGATCGTCGGCGATTACTTCTTCCAGCAGGGCCCTCCAGGCCTCGGACGCCAGCTCGCGGATTACACGTACGACCTTCAGACCCAGCAGCTGCTCGTCGCGGTGGCGTTCTGCTGTCTGCTGGGACTGGCCGGTTTCTGGTTGTTCGGCCTCGCCGGACGGCTCGCGACCGGGTCGTGGCATGAGGCGTTCGCGCCAGAAGCCGGCCATGACTGATCAAGCGACTCGCAGTTACATGAAAAAGGAGAAGCAAGTGAGAGGTACGAAGTTGACCGGATCCGCGGCTCTCGCGGTTCTGGCTGCAGTGGCACTCGGCGCCGGGATCGCCAGCGCGAGTAGCAGTTCAACCCCGGCGGCTCACGGCGCGAGCGCGGGTCCGTGGGATAGCTTCACAACGAACCTCAAGGGAGTCTGCCCGAGCACCGTCGAGGTGCAGACCAACTGGTGGCCTGAGCCTGATCACGGCGGCACCTACGAACTGATCGGCCCTGGTGGCACGATCAACACCAGCAACAACAGCTATGAAGGGCCGCTCGGCGAGACGGGTGTCAAGCTGGAGATCCTTGCCGGCGGTCCGGCCACCGGCTACCAGCAGGTCTCGTCGCAGCTCTACCAGAACCCGAACATCCTGCTCGGCTACGTCGGCACGGACGAGGCGATCCAGAACTCCGCGAAGGCTCCGACAACCGCCGTGTTCGCCACCTACAACAAGAACCCGCAGATCTTCCTGTGGGGCAATCCAAAGTGGAACTTCACCAACGTGGGCCAGATCGGCAAGGCCGGCGTCCCGGTGCTGGCCTTCAACGGCGCCACCTACCTGTCGCTGTTCGAGGCCGACGGTCTGCTGAAGGCCAGCCAGGTGAACACCTCGTATAACGGCTCGCCCGCGGAGTTCGTCGCCGACAACGGCGATGTCGTCGAGCAGGGCTTTGCCACCCAGGAGCCGTACGAGTACGAGCACGAGGTCAAGGAGTGGGACAAGCCCGTCAAGTTCTTCGTGGTCAACCAGTACCCGGTCTACCAGTCGGCGCTGTCGATCCGCACCAGCCGCCTGCAGGCGGAGGCGCCCTGCCTCAGCAAGCTGATCCCGCTGTTCCAGCAGGCTGAGAAGGACTACATCGACAACCCGGTTCCGGTCAACAACGAGCTGATCAAGATCGACAACACGCTCAAGACCAGCGGTTTCGCACTCACAGCCGGCGGTAACGCGGCCGCCGTCGAGGAGATGAAGAACCTCGACCTCGTCGCTGACGGCCCGAACAACACCCTCGGGGCGTTCAGCGACAGCCGCGTCCAGACCTTGATCACGCAGCTCTCGCCCGTGTTCAAGAAGCTGAACGACACGCTCAAGCCGGGGCTGAAACCAAGTGACCTGGCCACCAACCAGTTCCTCAGCGACAAGATCTCGCTGCATTGACCTGGATCGCAACCGTCTCCCCGGAGGACGCCAACGGCGTCCTCCGGGAGGCATATGACTGGCAGGCGCGCAAACTCGGCGAGCCCGCCGAATTCACGATGCTCGGCAGCCTGTATCCGGAGATCGTCTACGAGCGGCTGCGGCTCTACCGGACCGTGGAGAGCTGTCCTTCTGATCTCAGCCCCCGCGAGCGCGCGTTTGCGGCGTTCGTTGCGTCGACGCGCAACGAGACTCCGCATTGCAGCTCGGGCCTGCGGCTGAAGCTCGGTGAGTATGGAGTGGAGCCGGAGCTGGTGCGTCAGGTGGCGGAGGGCGACGTTCGCGGTGTGCCCGGCGACCGCCGCCTGGCGGCGATCCTGGAATACGCCGAGAAGCTGACGGTCACGCCCGGGGCGACTACGGAACAGGACATCGAGGCTCTGCGTGATGCTGGGCTCGGCGATCTCGAAATCCTCGATCTGAACAACATCGTCGCCTATTACAACTACATCAATCGTGTCGCGAACGGACTCGGTCTGCGGACCGAGATCGGGACGGCCAGGGAAGCCCTGGGAGCGGTTCCCGAGTGAGCGTTGGCGTTCTCAGCCAGGTCCAGAACCCGTCGCTGTCCGACATCCGGGGGCTTGCGCTTGCGGCGGAGGCGGCGGGTGCCGACTGGCTCGGCGTGCCGGACGCCTTCTGGTGGAGCGACACCTGGCTGCTGGCGGCTGAGGCGCTTCGTGCCACAACGACGCTCGCCGTCGGTCCGGTCGTCACCAACCCGTACCTCCGACACCCGTTCCATACCATCGCCGCCGTCGCCACGCTCCAGCAGCTCGCCGGCTCGCGCGTCATTCTCGGGCTCGGTGCCGGCGGCAGCGAGCTCCCCGCCTCGACAGGGATCGACCGGCACGACGCCCCGCAGCGGCTGGCCGAGCTCGTCGAGCTGCTTGACCGGGTCGCCGCCGGCGCCCCGCTCAGCGAGGTCAGCAGGCGCCACCTGGAACCGAAGCTCGAGCGCCCGCGGATCACGATCGCCGGCCGCGCCGGGGAGATCCTCCGTGTCGGCGGTGCCACGGCTGACGACGTTCTGCTCTGGGCGGTTCCACGCAGCGAGCTGACCAGGTGCCGCGCCCTGATCGACGAGGGCGCGGCCCGGCGCGAGCCGCGTCCCTCACTGACTTGGACCCCCCTGCTGGTCGGTCGCGGTGAGTGGGACGTGGCGGCCGCACAGCACTCAGTCGCCTACGCGGTGCTCAACAGTCGCGCCGAGACACGGCGCGGCTGGGGCATCGATGAGCAACGGGAGCGTGAGCTACGGAGGGCGGTGGTCGCCGGCGAGCCGCTCCAGGGACTGCTGCCAGATGCCGCTCTCGAGGACGTGCTCGTCAGCCTCGACGACCACGACGGCGCCGTCGAGCTGGCTCGGTCGATCAACGCTCAGAGCATCGCCGTTCCCGCCGCCGGCGCCGATCAGATCAGCTCTCGCGTGCCCTGGGCGCGGCAGGTGCTGGAGGGCGTGAGCGTGAAGGCGGGGTGATGGCGGGAGGCGTGCGGCTCGGCCTTGCGCTGTCGAACGAGACACCGCTCGCGACCACGATCGCGTTGGCGCGACGCGCGGAGGAGCTCGACCTCTCCGAGGTCTGGCTGCCAGAGAGCCGGCATGGCCGGACGGCCACGACCGTGGCAACCGCGGTCGGCCTCGCCACGCGCCGCGTGAAGATCGGACTGGGCGTTCTCAACCCGTTCTGGCGCCATCCGTCGCTGATCGCGATGGACGCAGCAACGATCGACGAGGCGATCGGGGGCCGGTTGATGCTTGGCCTTGGCGCTGCGATCTGGACGCTCACCGCTCTCGGCGAAGCGGACGAGCGGACCGCGAAGCCGCTCAGCTCGATCGTCGAAGCGACGCGTCTGATCGGAGCGATGCTGCGCAGCGAGGACGGCCCCGAGCCGCGGATCTTCGCGGCTCGCGCAGACTCGCGCCTGGACTTCACGCCGCTCCGGCCTGACCTCCCGATCTACTTCGGCGCCGTGAACGCGCGGATGATGGAGGCCGCCGGTGAATGGGCTGACGGCGCCTACCTCGGTGCGATCACGAGCCCTGGCTATGTGCGCTGGTCCCGCGCGCGGCTCGCGGCGGGCGCGGCTCGCGCCGGCCGCGATGTGAACGCGATCGACTTGATCGCCAACGTGCTCGTCAGTGTCGACCGTGACCGGCGGGCGGCTCGCGAGGCCGTTCGCAAAGTGCTGGCCTACTATCTGGGCCGGGTTGAGGCCGTCGTCCGGGACGAGGCCGGCGCCGACCCTGAGGCGCTCGCGGGTGTGCGCGCGAAGGTCGAGCGCGATGGGCCCGAGGCGGCGGCGCGGTCGCTGCCGGACGCCCTGATCGACGTATTCGCGGCGGCGGGCGATCCGGACGATGTCGGCGAGTCACTTCGGCGGTACGCGGACGCGGGTCTCCGCGGGGTCCTCGCCTGGCATGTGATCGGACCTGTCCCGACCGAGGGGCTGCGGCTGCTCGCAGAGACGGTCTGGCCGACCGTGTCGTCAGCGACCGAGAGCGGGCAGCACCTCGGTCGCTAGCGCTTCGATCGTCTGCAGCGACTGCTCGTCGCTATGGCCCGGCATCAGCGAGACCTCGGCGAGGCCGAGCTCGCGGTAGGCGTTGAGCTGCTCTGCCAGATAACCGGGTGGGCCGATCAACGCGTCATTGTGCGTGACGCCGCCGTCACCGCTGCCGGCGTCGGAGATCTGCTTCGCGGCTAACACCGTGATCCGCATGCCGAGCTCAGCGCCGCCGCGCTCGAACCACTCCCTTGCCACCGGCGCGAACCTCTCCGGTGAACTCGTCCGCGCCTGGAAGGGAAGTCCAGCCTTCAGTGCGCGTTCGATCGTCGGCCGGCCGCCAGCCAACCAGAGCTTGGGGCCACCGGGTGTGAACGGTCGCGGCGAGAGCTGACCATCCTGCGGGACGGTTACGAATTCACCTTGGTACGGCTCGCCATCGAAGATCGCACGGAGTGCCGCGACGGCGTCGTCAAAGCGGCGACCGCGGTCCAGAAACGACAGGCCCCGAAAGCTGAATTCACGATCCCAGAAACCGGGCGTCACGGCAAGCGTGAAGCGTCCCTCAGTGAGCTGATCCAGCGTCGCAGCCTGCTTGGCGACGTAGAGCACGTCACGCAGCGGCAGCACCGCCGCTCCCAGGCCCACGCCGACGTTCGGATGCCGTCCCGCCAGCCATCCGAGCTCGGCGAACGGCTCCATCCCGCCCGACCACGGCGGAAAGTCCGGTACGACCAGGAGACCGTCGCCCAGCCAGAACGTGTCGATGCTCGCGTCTGCCGCTGCGGCAGCCACGCTGATGATGCCGTCACGGGAGGACCCCCACGGTGAGACGCCGATCCTCATCGCTTCGCCGCCAGTCCGGCTTGCGCGGTGGGCTCGAGGTTGGCCTCGCGGGCCACGTCCGCGATCTCGGCGACGAACTCGCGCGTGTAGTCGAAGGCCTGAAAGCTCACCATTGCGGGTTGCACCTCTTTCACGGCTGCCGAAAGCCGCTTCACCAGCGCCGCGCGCGGACCGCTGATCGAGTAGCGGGCAAGCACTGTGTCAGGCACCAGGTGCGCTGCTGCCCGGTAACCGTGGCTGTGGACGTGGTCGCGCAACTGGGCGATCAACTCAGACGTCAGGCCGAGCTCCTCTCTGTCCTGCGCGGGCAGGTCGACGGTGATGAATGCGTACAGCGCGCGCAACGCTTCGATGTCCTGCGGGCGCCACGCCAGCGATGGGTTCCAGATCACCACCGGATTGCGCCCCGACTCAGCGGCGCGCGCACGGAGCCGGGCGGTCAGGGCCGTCGCCTGGTCGATCGCATGGCCGGCCATGATCACCCAGTCGCCGCGATCCGCGGCCAGGCCGCGGACACGCGGTCCGCGGCCGGCGATACCGATCGGCAGGCGCCCGGAGGTCCACGGGATCGCGGTCTGCGCGACCGTGAACTCGCCCTCGTGGTTGACCGTCTCGCCGGCAAGCAGCCGGTCGATCACGTCCACCGCTTCGGTCAATGCGGTGAACGGCTTGGCGGGCGTGCCTCCGATCGGGCTGAAGATCAGGTTGCCGCCGACACCAAGTCCGGCGATGACGCGTCCTGGTGCCACCTCTGCAAGCGTCGCGAGCGCCACCGCCGTTGCGATCGGGTGGCGGGTGTGCGGGTTGGTGATCGCTGGAACCAGGGGGATGCGCTCGGTCGCCGTGGCGATTGCCGTGAGCGTGACGTAGATGTCCCGCTCGACGAGCTCGTCGGCGATCAGCACGGCCGAAGCACCGTACCCCTCCGCTGCTCTGGCGACCTCGACGAGCTCGTGGACGGGCCGGACACCATGGATCCAGAGCGCCCAGCCGCTCATCGCGAGCCGACCTCGGACGGGATCCGCGGCAACACGTCGTGGATCAGGAGGCGCAGGCCCGCAACCCGTGCGGGGCTGTGGACGTGCTGCGCGATCAGACCCCTGACGCCCGCGTCGCGGTACTCGGCGAACCGCCTGGCGACATGGCTCGGCTCGCCGGCGAGCGCGAACGTGTCGATCAGCTCGTCGTCGATCAGTGCCGCGCCCGCCTCCACGCCGTGCTCGGAGACGGCGCCGCGGACCGCCGCCACCTTCTCCGGATCGGCGCCTGACGTGTCAGTGACGATCGCCTCAACGCGGTACAGGTAATACGCCAGCGGCCCGCGCACAGCGGCGCGGGCGTGCTCGTGGTCGCCCTCCACGGAGACCATCAGCGGCGCGGCGATGTCGAGGGACGCAGGATCTCGGTCGGCCGAGCGGGCACCCTCGGCGATCACCTCGAGCGCCCATTTCACGTAGCCCACGGACATGATCGCCCCGAGCTCGACAGCGTCGGCCCAAGCGCCACCGGCGCGCATCATCCGCTGGTTGACGGCACCTATGTAGATCGGCACGTCGCGGCGTACCGGCTCGAAGTCGAGCTTGGCGCTGGGAGAGACCGTAAACATCTCGCTCTCGATCCCCGGCTCACCGCGAAGCAGCGCGCGGATGATGCGAATCGCCTCAATCGTCGCGGTGAGCGGCTTCTTGGTGCGCGGATCGTCCTCTCCCAAGTTGCGGAGGTTCCAGAGCGAGGCGCCCAGTCCGAGTCGCAGACGACCGCCCGACAGCTCGTCGAGCGTCGCGGCCTCCATCGCGATCACCGAGGGATGGCGGTGAAACGGGTTCACGACGCCGATGCCGAGGCCGATGCGGCTGGTCACCGACGCGATCGCCGCTGCCTGGGTGAACGCTCCGCGGAAATGCCCGCTCTCGTTGATCCAGACCTCAGCGAAGCCGGTCTCCTCGGCCAGTCGTGCGAGTTCGAGCGTCTCCGCCAGTGGCCGGTCATTCTGCAGTGAGAACCCAAGCCGCCACGCCGGTGTGGCTGACGATGTCATGCTTCGCGCGTCAGCCCAAGCCCCGTGGCGACCCGGTTGATGTAGCTGTAATAGGCCGAGAGGTTGTTGACATCGAGGATGTCCAGGTCGGACCAGCCGACCGTGCGCAGCGCATCGATGTCGGCCTCAGACACCTGGCCCGGAGTGCGTACCAGCTTGCGGACGTAGACCAGGAGGGCGTTGACGCTCGCATCGCCCGAGGACACTGTGTCCGGGTTGAGCTTGATCTGCTCAGCCAGATCAGCGTGGCCCGTAGCGCTCAGCCGCTCCGTATGACCAACCGTGCAGAACTTGCAGCCATTGAGCACTGACGTCAGCAGCGCGGCGGCGCGTCGACCCCAATCCGGAATCGCAGACGGCGCCGACTCGACGAGCTCGTAAAGCCGCAGCCGCTCCGCGACGATCTGCGGATAGAGGCTGCCGAGTTGAGTGAGCGCGGTCACATGCCCGATCTTGTCGAGCTGGACCTGGTACGCATCGGCGAGCTCGCCGGTTGCGTCCTCGGGAGCGATCGAGGCGATCCATCCTTCGCGGATCGCCGCGTCCGGTGCGGCCCCGCTCATGCCGGAACCGTCTCGAAGGCTGGGAAGTCGGCAGCGACAATCGTCCGCAGACCGAGGCCGTTGGCCACCCGGTTCGTGTAGTTGAGATGGGCGACCTGGTTGTTGAGGTCGAGGATCGCATGGTCGTCGAGCCCAGCGACCCGTAGGGCGTCGATGTCCGCCTCCACGATCGCGCCCGGCGTGCGCGTCAGCTTGTCCGCGTACGTGGCGACCGCAGCCTCTTCCGAGCTGAGCGTCTCGAAGCGCCCGGATTCGATCGATGCGATCTCCTCAGCGCTGTAGCCGAGCTCACGCAGCTTGATCACCGAGCGGGAGGTGCAGTGCGGCGTTTCGTTCACGGCAGAGGCGACGTGGCCGGCGAGGGTCCGCTGGCGCTCGGTGAGCTTCGAGGAGGCGCGCTCACTCGCCTTGTACAGCTGCAAGCGGGCGTACACGAGCTCCGGCTCGAGGCTACCGAGCACGGTGAACTCCGTGGGCTCGCCAAGTCGCTTGGCCTGCCACTCGTACGCCTCGGCCAAGCGGCCGGTCGCTTCTTCAGGGGGAACCGTCGAGATCCATGGCATACGTGCAGTCTACGTCAACTCCAGTAATACTATTGAGAAACTGTATTAGCGGGCCGACGGATCACGCCGGCAAGGCCCAGGAGAGCATGAACCTCGAAACGTGGATCCAACAGGAGTTGGGCGATGTCGTCTCCCGGCTGGAGAGCCAAGTGCTGGCGCAGGTCCCTCACGAGCGGCGTCACGAGCGCCCGGGAGGCGGCAACTCGATCAACTGGGCGCTTTTCCACATCGCGCGGCACGCGGAGCTGGCACTGGCGATCCTGACGCGCGGCTGCGTCTCGTATCGAGGCGCCTTCGGCCTCGGGGAGAACGAGTATCAGGTTCCCGGGACGGTGGAGGCCGCGAGCGTCGAGAGGTTCGCGCGCGATGTGTTTGCGGCTGCCGGTGAGTTCGCGCTGACGCTCCACGCCGGCGGGCTGGAAGCGGCACTCGACGTAGACGCGACGCTCGACGACGCCGGCATCCCCCGCGATGAGTTCGCCTGGCTCTACGACCAGTGGGTCGGTAGGCGGGCGGCGTACTTCGTTCGGTGGCCGCTGATCGCACACGCCACCAACCACATCGGCGAGATGATCGCCACCCGCAACCGCCTCGGACTCAGTCCATACGCGTCCTGATCGCCCGTGCCGTGGACGCCGGCCGGGCTGCCGCCGGTCCTCAAGCGGCTGCGCCCGGCTGGGTTGCACTGCATTCATGTACGTCCGATGACGCCTCCCACGACGGGCGGGAACGTGCGGTCGCGAGCCCTCGTCGCCGCCATTACTGCAGCTCGCGGGCGGCCGCGGCTGGCGTCAGCAGGACCGTGTGCCCCGCGTGCGCTCAGCTCGTCTGCGGCAGGCTGAAGCGCACGCGGGTCCCGCGGGCGGCGTCCGCGAGCCAGATCTCCCCCCCGTGAGCCTCGACGATCGCGCGTGAGACCGCGAGCCCGAGCCCCGCGCCGGAGCCGGACCGCGCCGCCGACTCGCCGCCGCGGAAGAACGCATCGAAGACGTGCTCGCGTTCCTCGGGCGCGATCCCCTCGCCGGTGTCGGCGACCTCCACCTCGATCCTGCCGGCGACCGGCTCGGCGCGGACGACGACGCTTCCATCCGCGGGCGTGTGCCTGATCGCATTCTGGATCAGGTTGAAGAGGACGCGCTGGAGCTTCTCGGGGTTGGCCCGCGCCGGCGCGAGCGAGGTGGGGATCTCGGAGAGCACGGCGACCCCCTTCGCCTCGGCCTGCACCCTCATCGCCTCGACCGTCTCTCCGACCAGCTCCTCCAGCGGCACCCGCTGGAGCGACCAGCCGATGTCGCCCGCCTCGAGCCTCGAGAGCTCGAACAGATCGTCGATCAGCGCGCTGAGGGCATCGATGTGGATGTTCATCCGCTGGAGATAGGAGCGCCGCGTCTCCCCGTCGACGATCTCGTCCTGGACGGCGTCGGCGAGCAGGCGCAGCGAGGTGATCGGCGTGCGCAGGTCGTGCGAGACGGCGGCGACGAGACTGCGGCGCGCGGCGTCCGACTGATCGCGGGCGGTCTCCTCGGTCCGCAGGCGATCGATCATCGCGTTGGCCTCGCGGGCCAACGCTCCCAGCTCATCATCGACGGCCGTCGTGATCTCGATCTGACGCTCGCCGCGGCCGACCGCGTCGAGCCCGTCGCGAATCGACTCGACGTCCGCGAGGATCGAGCCGGCGACGAGGCGGGCCGCGAACGCCGCGACGACGCCGGCCACGAGCACGATCACCGCGACGAGCAGCGCCGCGTGATCGGAGACGACCATCAGCAGCCCGACGACGACGAGCGCGATCAGCACGGGCGCGACGACGATCGCGACCGCCAGCGCGAGCTGGCGCGAGAGCGGACCCGCGAGGCTGCGGACCGACGGGACGAGGCGCCGGCTCACGGCTGGAACCGGTAGCCGACTCCCCAGACGGTCTGGATGTGGTCGGGCTGAGCCGGGTCTCGCTCGATCTTCGCGCGCAGCCGGCGGATGTGGACGGTGACCGTCGAGGTGTCGCTGTAGAACGAGTACTGCCAGACGGCGTCCATCAGCTGCTCGCGGCTGAAGACCTGCCCGGGATGGCGAGCGAGGAACAGGAGGACGTCGAACTCCCGCTGGGTGAGCTGCACCTCCTCGCCGCGCACGTGGACGTGCCGGCCCGACGGGTCGATCGTCATGTCGGGAAGCTCGAGCGCGGCCTCCTGGCTGGGCGAGGTGTCGATCCGGCGCAGCACGGCATCGACCCTGGCCACGAGCTCGGCCGGCGAGAACGGCTTGACGACGTAGTCGTCGGCCCCGAGTCGCAGCCCCGCGACCCGGTCGGACTCCTCGCCCTTGGCGGTCAGCAGGATGACGGCGATGCGATCGCGATCCTGCTCGCGCAGCCTGCGCATCACCTCCAGCCCGTCGAGGCCCGGCAGCATCAGGTCGAGCACGACCAGATCCGGGCGGGAGCGCCCGGCCTCCTCGATCGCGCTGAGGCCGTCGGTCGCGATCGTCGCCCCGTAGCCGGCGCGCTCCAGGTAGCGCGCGACGACCTCGGCGATCGTCGGCTCGTCGTCCACGACGAGCACCGATCCACGTGTGTGATTGTCCACGCGCCGATTGTCCCAGTGTCCGGCGGAGCGCACCAGCCCGGCGGCCGTCAGTTAACCGGCTGTTCAGGAGTTCCCGCCCCGCAACTCCCGCCCCGCGCGTCCCGTCATGCCCGGCGCCGACCGGCTAGCGTGCCGGCTGTGCACCTGCTGATCGACTGGGGCGGCGTCCTGACAACCGACGTGTTCGCGTCGTTCAACGCCTTCTGCGAAGCGGAGGGCCTCCCCCGTGACTTCGTCGCGGAGAAGTTCAGGAGCGACGCGGAGGCGCGCGAGTTGCTGATCGGGCTCGAGTTGGGGGTGCTGGCGGAGGAGGAGTTCGAGCACGGGCTCGGCCGCGCGTTCGGGGTCGATCCGGTCAACCTCGTCGACCGCCTGTTCGCGCTGGTCGTTCCGCAGCAGGACATGCTCGCCGCCGTGCGCCATGCCCGCGCGGCGGGGATCCGCACCGGCCTGATCTCGAATTCGTGGTCCCGGCGCCACTACGACGAACAGCTGCTGACCGAGCTGTTCGACGCGGTCGTGATCTCCGGCGACGAGGGGATTCGCAAGCCGGCACCGCGCATGTACGAGCTCGGGGCGGAGCGGATCGGCGCCACGGCGCACGAGTGCGTGTACGTCGACGACCTCGGCTTCAACCTCAAGCCGGCGGCCGAACTGGGGATGACGACGATCCTGCACGCCCGACCCGAGCAGACGATCGAGCGGCTCGAGGCGGCGCTCGGGGTCGGATTGCGCGCATCTGCGGAATAGCCGCCAAAGTCGATCTAATTTGTTGGGATAGTGCTAGGCTACTCCGGCCTGCCGGGCCCGGACGGCTCCCATCCCCCATAGCGAAAGGCCATCTGGTCATGAATCGACTCCACGAGGAGCCCGTCCGCCTGCCCGCAGGCGGACGCCTGCGCCGGCACGCGCGCACGGCGGCGATCGCAGCCGCCGCTGCCGCACTGGCCGCCGGAGCCGGCGTCTCACTCGCCGCGACCGCCGCGCAGGCGGACACGACAGCGGCGACGACGACCGCCAGCGTCCCGACCGCCCCCCCGCCGCTGACCGTGCTCAGCGGCGGGGCGGCGCAAGGAACGGGCGACCTGTTCCTGACACCGACCGGCGACAGCAGCCAGTACGCGAACGGGCCCGAGATTCTCTCGCCGAGCGGGCAGGAGATCTGGTTCGACGCGATCCCGCAGGGTGACACCGCGTCGGACTTCCGCACGCAGAAGCTCGACGGACAACCGGTCCTGACGTACTGGCTCGGTCAGGGACTCGGCGGCCTCTCGAACGGCACCGATTACATCCTCAACGACCAGTACCAGCAGATCGCCACGGTCAACGCCGGCAACGGCCTACCGACCGACGGCCACGAGTTCCTGATCACGCCGTGGGACACGGCGCTGATCCTGTCCTACGTGCCGGCGATCGCCGACCTGACGTCGATCGGCGGGCCGCCCAACCAGCTCGTGGTCGATGGAGTCGTGCAGGAGGTCAGCATCAAAACCGGTCGTGTTCTGTTCCAGTGGAACAGCGCCGACCACGTGCCCTACAGCCAGAGCGAGCAGCCGCTGCCGAGCTCGGCCGGCACGCCGTGGGATTGGTTCCACATCAACGCCGTCCACATCGGGCCGAAGGACACCCTCCTGATCGACGCGCGCGACACCTGGACGACGTACGACGTGAATCTCGGCAACGGCTCGATCAACTGGCAGCTCGGCGGCAAGGACTCGAGCTTCCAGCTCGTCGCCGGCCCAGGCCAGTCGCTCGACCAGGCCGGCGAGATCTTCGCCTGGCAGCACGATCCGGAGTACCTCGGTAACAACACGTACACATTCTTCGACAACGAGTCGTCCGGGACGGCCCTGTTCCCGACGAGCCGAACCGTGACCGTGAAGCTGAACCCGACGAACTGGACCGCGACGCTCGTCTCGAGCAATGACCAATCGGAGGGACTCGTCGCGCCGTCGCAGGGAAATGCGCAGACGCTCTCGAACGGCGACCAGCTCGTCGATTGGGGCGCGCTGCCATACCTGTCCGAGTTCTCGAGCACGGGCACGCTGCTGTTCGACGCCGACTGGCCGGCCGGGGTCAACAGCTACCGCGGCTACCTGCTGCCCTGGAACCCCCCGGCCCCGTGAAGGCCAACGGCCCCGGCGCGGCATGGACGCCGCGCCGGGGCCGTGCGCAGCTCCGACGAAGCTCAATGGTCGCTCTGCAATCACGCGGCGTTCGGCGACGCCTGCTCGGGCTTACGTACCACCACCAGTACGAGCTGGTTCACCGCGATCCACGCCAAACCACTCGCCAACCATCTACGTACTTCCGACACCGACCACTTACACTTCCCCTACCAACCGAGAGGGGATCTGATGGCACAAACGACGATGGACGCCATCGACGCCGACGCTCGCGACGGAGTGTTTCGCGGGCTGAGCGCCGTCAATGTCCACTCCAAAGCGTTGCCCTTTCCGGGGAGAGTTCTTCTCCTGTCCGTCGTCGCGGTCGGCGTCGCATTCGGGCTGGCAGCCACTGCGCTCGCCTCGTCAGGCACCCTAACCGGTGCCGGCTCCACATTGGTGGCGCCGCTCGAAAGCCGGTGGGCTGCCGAGTTCTCGGCGGCCAACCCGGGTGACCAGGTCAGTTACCAGGGCGTGGGCTCCGGTGCCGGGATCCAGTCTGTCGGCAGAGGGCTGGTCGACTTCGGCGCGACGGACGCACCGCTTGCGGCCGTCGGTGGGGTCACGTGCAGCGCCTGCGCACTGGTTCCATGGGCGCTGAGCGCAACCGGCATCGGCTACAACATCGGCGGCGTCGGTAACGGGCTCAGGCTGACCGGAAAGATCCTCGGGGAGATCTATCTCGGCGAGATCACAAACTGGGACAACCCGCAGATCACCAGGGTCAATCCGGGAATCCACCTTCCGAACCTGAAGATCACGCCGGTCTACCGCGTCGACACGTCGGGCGACTCGTACGCCTTCACGGGCTTCCTGAGCGCCGTCAGCTCCGTTTGGAAGGCGAGGAATGGGGGAGCGACGATCTCGTTCCCGGCATCGATCGGCGTCGCCGCGAAGGGTAACGCCGGTGTGGCCGGCGAGATCAGCTCGGTCAAGGGCGCGGTCGGCTACGTGAGCGCCTCGTACCTGATCAACGGGAACATCTTCGTCGCCGGCATCGAGAACGCCGACGGTAACTACGAGTACCCGAACGTGCCGAACATAGAGAACGCTGCTGCGGGGGTCACGAGCGTGCCGGCCGGCAACGTCCTGAACATCGTCAACCCACCAAAGAAGCTCGCAATCGCCTACCCGATCTCGACGTTCAGCTACGCGTTGGTCCACACGAACGGCAACGCGAACGACGCCCTGCTGAAGCAGTGGCTGACCTACTGTGTGACCTCGGGTCGCTTGGCTGGCGTCTCGCTCGACTTCGCCCCGATCCCGACGGTCGTGCAGGTCGCAGCGCTGAAGACGATCAACTCCATCTCGTAACGCCGCGCCCCCGTTCAGCTGCGGCCTGCGCTCGCCGAAGCGCAGTTTGGACGCCAGACCCCGGCGCGGATCGACGCTGAGTGTGGGCCGCGAGCGGCCCCCAACCTCGTGCTACGGGGAGTGAATCGTGCTCGTGTCGACCTGACGCAGGATCGAATGCCCGCACTGCCAGCAGAACGAGGCACCGCTCGAGTGCGGGGCGGCGCAATTGGGGCACTTCCCGGCGGTGCTCGAGTGCTCGAGCGCGATGATCCGCTCGATCTCGTGCAGCTCGGCATCGGCGTCCTGGAGCTGCGCCGCCCGATCGATCAGCAGGTCGACCCGGATCCGGTCACGCACGGCCATCTCGTAGACGAGGCCGCCGAGATCCCACTGCAGCTCGGCGACGCGCGCCGTCAGCTGATCGCGCCGCTGCTCGAGATCGAGCGTGGGCGATTCGATGGTCAGCGTGGTACTTGGCATCTCACCCTCCTCCGGTGGGGAAGAAGTTGCCGGTCTCCTTGCCGTTGACGCAGCCGGACGTACCCGCCGTACATTTGCCGCCCGGCTTGACGGAGGAGTTGCTGCTCGAGGAGCCAGATGAGGTCTTGCTCGAACCGCTGCCGCCGGTGGAGGTGGATGTCCCGGTGGAGTGCCCCCCGCTCGCCGTCGAGCTCGAACCTGAGCCGGACGTCGCGGCGCCGCCGCCGGCACCGTTGACGACGACGCGGACGCTGGTCGTGTTGAACGCCAGATCACCGATCACCACGCCGATGCCGATCGCCAGCAGCAGCGCCGCGATCATCGCAAGGAGGGTCGCTCCCGACGGGGATCCACCCACGCGACCGGCCGACAACGCGGTTGGTGCCGGCCCGGACGCGGCCTGCGCCGACGCGGACGCCGGTGGCTGCAGCGCGAACCGGGGCTGTCCGCGCCGGGTTCCGCACTCGATGCAGTACCGCTGGTCGGGAGCCAGCGCGGCGCCGCACTCGGCGCAGCGATCGGTCGTAGCGGTGCTTCCGACCAGGGAGACAGTGGTGCCATCAGCGGCGGCGGGCAATCTGGACGCCTCGTCCTCGGCATTCGAACTGGTTACCGTCATAGCGCGGCCTAAGCGTACCTTGCGCCGATTTCAGATTGTGAACATGATGTAACCAGGTCGACCGGCCTGCGTCGAACCGCGGCGGCGGGCCATCCGGCCCCGAGCAGACGTCCGGCCCCGGTCGTGTGGACCGGGGCCGGACGGAGGCCATCATCCTCTGTGAAGCAGAGCTACAGCGAACTGATCAGCGATGCGTCCGCCGAGCGAATCGACGGGGCCAGCGGAGCGAAGTCCAGGGTGGTGCCGTCGTAGAGACCACCGGTCGGGCTGATCACCCAGCTGAGGAATGCCTGCACCGCCGCGACGTTGGAGTCATTCTTGTTGACGATCGCGTATGTGTACGTCGAGATCGGGTACGCGGTCGTGTACTTCTTGCTCGGATAGACGATCGAGACGCCCGTGAAGCCCGCGCCCTGCGCCGCGATCGTCGAGTTCGACTCGGCCGCGTCCTCGATGTTCGATGTCTGCGGGAGCTCGTAGTTCCCGGCGGCGTTCTCAATCGCGGCGGTCGTGATGTGCTCGTTGATCAGGTAGTAGGCGCTGATGTAGCCGATTGTGCCCTTGTTGGTGTGGACCTCGCCGGCGACGCCTGAGTTGCCGTTCTCACCGATGCCGGCTGGGGAGCCCCAGCTCGTGCTGTAGCTGTACGTCCACGCCTTGCCGGCTGCCACCGAGAGGTAGTGCTGGAACGCGTAGGAGTCACCGGAACCGTCCGAGCGGACGACCGGTGTGATCTTGCCGGCGCTGCCGAGAGCCTTCTTGAAGTTCGGGTTGATCGCCAGGATCGCCTTGTTGTTCCACGTGGTGATCTTGCCGCTGAAGATGCCGGCCAGGATTGCCGCGTTGAGCTTCAGCCCGTAGCCGACGCCGGGGATGTTGTAACCGACGCCCGTCGCGCTCAGCGCCCACGGGATCTGGATCGGCGTGCCCGACCGGTCGCCGCTGTACTGGGAGGAGGTCATGGGCGCGTCGGAGGCGCCGATATCGACCTGGCCGACCTGGATCAGGTTGATGCCCTTGCCCGAGCCGACGCTCGAGGTCGTGACCGTCGCGCCCGAGTATCCGTTCGCCCACTTCGTGGCGAGCGGGAAGACCAGCGAGGAGCCGGCCTCCTTGATCACTGTGGCAAACGCGCTCGCGGCACCGCACGTCGCGATCACGCCGAGCGTGGCAACGCCGACGCAGATGATCCGCTTCAGATGCACAGCTGAATTCCTTTCGAAAGGGGGGTTGTCCAACCCCGCCGATTAAGACCGCGGCGAGGCAGGCGTGTTCGGCCGTCCACGCATTGCCCAAGGATGGCGACCGCGACCCCGGTCACTTGTTACGCAGCTGTTATCAAGATTTGGAAAACTTGTGACCTGAGCGGACCGCGGCGCAGATTGCGCGCGGCTTCTCTAGCGTGCGGCGCCAATGTCGTTGGTCACGCAACCGCCGGTGAGCCCGGCGGCGGGCGCGGGCGCCCGCCGCACGCGCCTGAACGCGTTCGACCGGCGCGCCAACAGAGCGCTGAAGTGGCTCGCCTGGATCGGTGGTGCGCTCGTCTTCATCGCGATGTTCCTGATCGCCTACCAGGTGGTCGACGGCGCCACCGCGGCGTTCGACAAGTTCGGCTTCGGGTTCCTCGTGCACAAGACCTGGATCCCGGTCCGGGGCGAGTTCGGGGCCGAGACGTACATCTACGGAACGCTTGTCACGGGCGCAGTCAGCCTCGTGCTGGCGACGATCCTCGGCGTGGCGATCGGGCTGTTCCTCGCGCTGATGGCCCCCCGCCGCATCGCGACGATCATCGGTCCGATGGTCGAGATGCTGGCGGCCATCCCGAGCGTCGTACTGGGCCTGATCGGGATCTATCTGATCTGCCCGTTCATCGCATCCGACGTTGAGCCTCCGCTGCACTCGGTCCTCGGCTTCCTGCCGATCTTCGGCGCGCCGCAGCCAGTCGGAAACTCGCTGTTCGCCGCCAGCCTGGTGCTCGTGATCATGGTCGTGCCGATCATCGCCGCACTCACGCGCGACCTGTTCCTGACCGTGCCCCGCGAGCTCCGCGACGGGGCTGAGGCCCTCGGAGCGACGCGCTGGGAGATGATCCGCGGCGTCGTCCTGCCGATCACCTCCTCAGGCGTGACCGCAGCGTGCGTGCTCGGCTTCGGCCGCGCGATCGGCGAGGCGATCGCCGTCAGCCAGGTCGTCGGCGACCAGCCGCTGGATCATCTCAACCTGTTCCTGGGCGGCAACACGGCAGCCAGCGTGATCGCGCTCCAATACACGGGTTCGGTCAGCGCGCTTCACACGTCCTCCCTGTTCTACCTCGCGAGCATCCTGCTCGTGTTCAGCCTGATCGTCAACTTCGGGGCCCGCCAGCTCGGGCGGCGCGCCCAGCGCTTCGGATGAGCACGGTCCCCGACCCAGCGCACGCGCTGACCGCGACCGGAAACCTCCGTCGCCGTCAAATCACGAGCCGCGGCTTCGAGGGGGCGACGGTGCTCGCCGCCGCGCTCGCCGTGGCCGTGCTGCTGATCCTCGTCTACTACGTCGTCAGGCGGGGCGTCAGCGTGATCAGCCTGTCGTTCTTCACGGACGACCTGCCGCCGTACACCGGGGTGGGCGGCGGGATCGGGCCGGCGCTCGTCGGCACGATCGAGATGTGTCTGATCGCGACGCTGATCGCGCTCCCGACGGGCGTGCTGACGGCTCTGTACCTGACCCAGTTCGCGGGGCCGCGCGGCGACCGGATCGTGCGGATGATGATCGATCTGATGGCCGGGCTGCCGACGATCATCATCGGCGTGTTCGTCGCCGGCCTGATCACGAACCATGTCGGACCATCGGGGCTGGCCGGAGGCCTGGCGCTGTCGCTCGTCGAACTGCCCCTGATCGCGCGCGCGAGCCTGGAGTCGATCTCGCGCGTGCCCAAGATCCTCGTCGAGGCTGCGGACGCGCTCGGCGTGGCGCGCTGGCGCGCGATCATCGGCGTGATCCTCCCGACCGCGTCGAACGGCATCGTCACGGCGACGATCCTCGCCGTCGCGCGCGCCAGCGGCGAGACCGCGCCGCTCCTGTTCGCCTCCGAGCTCTACGGCCAGGGCTTCTCGGTCAACGCGCAACACTCGCTCGCCAGCGTCCCGCTGGAGATCTTCACGCTGCTGGAGTCCGGGTACCCGGCGTCGATCTCGAAGGCGTGGGGCGCAGCGCTGACGCTGATGACGGTGATCCTGGCGGCTAACATCGGTGCGCGGGTATGGCTGCGCCGCAGCGAAAGGAAGCGAGGAGTATGAGCCTGACCGAGTCGACCATGCCGTCCGAAGGCGTCCGGCCGCGCGTCCGCCTGACGACCGGGACCGCCGGGACTGTCGCGACCGCCGTCACCGAGCGCCGCGAGCCGGTCTCGCGCGAGGTGGTGTTCAGCGCGCGCGCTGTGACCGTCGATTACGGGGCGAAGCGCGCCCTCGACGGCGTCACCCTCGACATCTACCGCAACTACGCCACGGCGTTCATCGGGCCGTCCGGATGTGGCAAGAGCACGTTCCTGCGCTGCCTGAACCGGATGAACGACTCGATCACCGGGTTCAAGCTGGGCGGCGATCTCACCTACCACGGGCACGACCTGTACGACGTGCGAGCCAACCGCGTCGAGGTGCGGCGCCGGATCGGCATGGTCTTCCAGAAGCCGAACCCCTTCCCCAAGTCGATCTACGACAACATCGCCTGGGCGCCCCGCAACCTCGGGATGCGCGACAAGCTCGACGAACGGGTGGAGCGCGCGCTGCGCAGCGCGGCACTGTGGGACGAGGTCAAGGATCGGCTCAAGAGCAGCGCGCTCGGGCTGTCGGGCGGTCAGCAGCAGCGCCTTTGCATCGCGCGCGCAATCGCGATCGAGCCGGACGTGCTGCTGCTCGACGAGCCGGCGTCGGCGCTCGACCCGATCGCGACGGCATCGATCGAGGATCTGATCCACGAACTCAAGACGCGCTACACGATCGTGATCGTCACGCACAACATGCAGCAGGCGGCGCGCGTCGCCGACAAGACGGCGTTCTTCAGCCTCGACGAGTCACGCGTCGGAACGCTGATCGAGTACGACGACACGACCAACCTGTTCTCGCGGCCCGCGGACCGGCGCACGCGGGACTACATCACCGGCCAGTTCGGCTGATCCGGCGGGGCACGCGGCGTCGCCGCAGCGCCGCGCGCTGAACCGCCCCCCCAAAATGCCGAGGGGGCACGGTCTTCAGACCATGCCCCCTCGTGGAGATCCAGCGCGGGACGGGACTTGACTACTGGCTCAGCGTCACCTTCTTGGTGGAGGTCGGCTGATCGGTCGTCGAGGTCAGCGCGAGGGACGCGACCAGCGGCTTTCCACTCGCGAGTGCGGACGAGCCGGCGCTCGTCAGCTTGAGCTTGAGCGAACCGGACCCGCCGGCGGCGACCGAGAACTTGCCGGACGCCACGACCTTCTTGCCCTTCTTGACGCTCAGCGTGATCGTGCCGGCCGCCTTCTCGACGCTCTTGTCGCTGACCGTCAGCGTGGCGGTCTTGCCCTTGACGGTCGCCTTCGAACCGAACACGACCGTGCCGAGCGGCGGCGTCGTGAAGTAGCCGATCGGGCTCGTGTAGAAGTTCGTCGAGTTACCCCCGTAGAACGCCACGCACGGACCCTGCTCGGCGGGCTCCTGCCCGCTGGTTGCGGTGAACGCGCCGCTCGAGCTCGCCGAGGCGACGCCGTAGGGAAGCGCGGTGCCACCGATGCTCGAGCTGCCGGCGGCCACCGGGTCCTTGGTGGCGGCAAGCTCCGCCTGCCAGCCCGCGTTCGTGTTCGCCGCAATCGTCGAGTCGAGGACGCAGGAGTAATCCGGGTTCACGATCGAGCCGGGAATCGTCGTCGGATCGGTCGGGTCCCCGGCGTACTTGGTGCCCGCGGTGCCCGCCGCCCACGCGGCCTCATCGTTCGCGCCCACGTTCGAGGAGCTCGCAAAGCCCTCGGCCGTGATCGTGCCCGAGCCGTTGATCCAGTTCGCGAGGTCCGTGGCGCTGTACTCGTTGACGGTGGTGGCCTGGTCGGTCTCACCGACCTGCTCGACGAGCCAGTACACGTACTGGGTACCCGGGGTCAGCGGCGACGTGCCGGTGCTCGTGGCGGCCGGGTAGGCGCCGATCTCGGCGTTCACCGGGCTCAGCCCGGTCGTCGTCGGCACCTCGACGTTGGCCGCCGTGACCGTCTCCGGGCCGGCCTGGTTCCCCGACGCGGTGTAGTCGGACAGGGGATCCGCCTCGAACAGCGCCGTCGAAAAATAGCCGGCATTCAGCGGGATGCCGTTGAGGATCTCCGTCGATGGGGTCGCACTGCCCCCCGAGATCGTGAGCCCGCCGAACACCAACGGGTTCGTCGTCGAGACGCTGAACGCCACGGCCGGATCGCCGCCGGTGTCGATCGCGCCGGATAGCACGGCCGACTCCGGGGTCAGCGAGCTCACGCCCGTGACGGCCGGCTGCACGACGTAGTTGTTCACGGCGGCGGCGGCCGGTCCCGCGACGAGCCCGCCGATACCGGCCGTGCAGGTCGCGGCCAGCGCTATGCGGGAGAACCTACTCGTCAATTCCATCCTCCTGTCAGGTGCTCTGTTGTCTGGTGTCAGCCGTCAGACTGCCGGGTGGGATGGACTGCCCCATTCACGGACAGGGTCCGGGCGGTCGACGCATCTCACCAGAGGCCGGGCAAACGTACCACGCCGGACCGGAGTGCCAGCGGCCACAGACACCGGATGGCACCCCTCAGCGCCCGAAGCTACAACCTGTTAACAACTTTGGCCGCCACGTACACAACTAGTTAACAACTTGACCTCGGACACACTTTGGTAACAAGTGCATCGGGCGCGTGCGGGCACCCGCGTGAGCGGCAGATCAGGAGCGCTTCCCGCGCCCATACAGCAGCTTGAAGAGTCGCAGGAGCGCGCGCGTGCGAGAGGCGCGGTACGGGAACATGAACGGTTCGCGCTTGAGCGCGAACCGCGTGATCAGCAGCGATTGGGTGTTGCAGTACTTGCGGATCCCGGACGCGCCATGGCGAGTGCCGATCCCGGAGGTCTTCCACCCGCCCATCGGCAGGTTCAGCGCCGAGTAGTTGATCTGGGCGTCGTTGACGCAGACCGCGCCGGCCTTCAGCCGCCGCGCGAGCTCCTCGCCGCGGCGCACGTCGCGGGTCCAGACGCTCGCCTGCAAGCCGTAGTCGGAATCGTTGGCGAGTCTCACGCCCTCCTCGACGTCATCGACCTTCATGATCGGGACGACCGGCCCGAACGTCTCCTCGCGCATCAGGTCCATCGAGTGGTCGACCCCGACAACGACCGTCGGCTCGTAGAAGTGCCCCGCGCCGGGCCGCCGCCGGCCGCCGGTCAGGATCCGGGCCCCCTTCGCGAGCGCATCGCGGATGTGGGCCTCGATCACCTCGAGCTGCGGGGGGAAGATCACCGCGCCGACGTCGATCGTGCCGTCGCCGGCCGACGGGCCCTGCCGCAGCTTGGCGACGTTGTCGGTGACGCGCTGCACGAACTCGTCGAAGATGGGCGCCTCGACATACACGCGCTCGACCGAGATGCAGACCTGGCCGGCGTTGTTCATCGAGTAATAGGCGGCGGCGTTGGCTGCGCGCTCGATGTCGGCATCCGCGCAGACGATCATCGGGTCCTTGCCCCCGAGCTCGAGGTAGCAGGGGATCAGAGCGTCGGCGGCGGCCTTCGCGACCATCCGCCCGGTCCGCGTCGAACCGGTGAACATGACGCAGTCGACCTGCCCGATCAGCGCGGCGCCGGTGCGGCCGTCGCCGGTCGCGACCTGGAAGACACCGGGCGGCAGACCGCATTCCCGCATCGCCTCCTCGAGCGCCAGCGCCGACAGGGGCGTCACCTCGCTGGGCTTGAGGATCACCGTGTTGCCCGCCATCAGCGCCGGGATGCAGTCTCCGAACGAGTTCACGATCGGGAAGTTCCACGGCCCGATCACGCCCACCAGGCCGACGGGCTCATAACGAACGACGAGCTTCTTGCCGAACGACGCGGGGCTGCCCCACGCCGGCACGCGCTCGTCAGCGAGGTAGCGCTCGGCGTACCTGGCCCAGAAGCCCAGCGCCGTGACCGTGTAGCCGAGATCGGTGAGCTGCGCGTCCTCGCGCGTCTTGCCGGTCTCCGAGACGACGACGTCGATCACGTGCGCCGCGTTGTCGAGCATCCACTTCTGCGCCCGCCGCATGACCGCGCCGCGGACGGCGAAACCGGCCTGCGCCCACTCCGGCTGGGCGGCGCGCGCGCGCAACGCGAGCTCGGCGACCTGACCCTCGTGAAGGACCGGAACCCGGCCGATCACCTCGCCGGTGGCAGGGTTCTCGACCCCGATCGTCACCGCCCCCACGCCGTTACTCGCCCCCACAGGCCCCATCTGCTCGACGCTCGCCACGTTCTCTCCTTCAGACGACTGGACGGCCCCACGCTCGGCGTGGCTCGCAACCAAGGTTAGCCCCGCGCAGCCGAGGGTGCCGGTGGGGGTGGCCCGCAAGCCACCCCCACCGGAGCCTGCGCTGATCCAGCCAGGCCCGTGCGGGCCGGCTCAGGCCGCGTCGAAGGCGATCGACTCGATCTGGGGCGGGTCGACCGGCCGGTCGCCGGGGCCCGTGCGAACGCCCTCGATCGCGTCGATCGTGTCCATTCCGTCAGTGACCTGCCCGAAGACGGTGTGCTTGCCGTCGAGCCAGGGGCAGCTGCCGGCGGTGACGATGAAGAACTGCGAGCCGTTCGTATTCGGGCCGGCATTGGCCATCGCGAGCGCGCCGCGCACGACCTTGTGGGGGTTGATCTCGTCCTCGAACGTGTAGCCGGGGCCGCCCGTTCCGGTGCCCTTCGGGCAACCGCCCTGGATCATGAAGTCGGGGATCACGCGGTGGAAGATGATCCCGTCGTAGAACCCGTCGCCGGCGAGCTTCTTGAAGTTCTCAACCGTCTTGGGGGCGTCTTCGTCGTAGAGCTCGAGCGTGATCTCGCCGAGCGTCGTATGCATCGTGGCTGTGCTCATGGACCGGACCCTACCGGTTGGGACGCCGCGATTGAGGGGCCGGCGCCGTTGCGGGCCGGTTCAGACGCGGGCGAGCTCGAGCCGGAGCGGGACGCCCCGCACGACCGCGCCGTCCGTGAGCTCGACGACGCGCTCGCCCTCCGGCTCCAGGACTTCGGCGAGCGTGAACTGCTCGAGCACTCGCACGTTTCGCACCGCCTCTCCATCGAGGCCCGCGGCCGCCGTCAGCGCATGAATCACGTCCGAGGGCTCCAATCCCTGCGCCCGTCCGCCGGCGATGATCACCTTGCGGACGCGGTCGTCGCCGTTGACGGACGCGCGCGGCTTGGAGTGCCGGCGCGGCTTCGCGCTGACGGGCGTCGGCGCGACGTGGGCATCCTTCACCCATGGGGCGAGCCTGACCCCGGCATGCCGCTCGATCGCCTCGACCTCGCGCCGCTGGCGCGGCTCGTAGAAGGTGATCGCGCGGCCGCTGCGACCGACCCGCCCGGTCCGACCGATCCGGTGCACGTAGACGTCGGGGGAGATCGGGACGTCGTAGTTGATCACGTGCGAGATGGCCGAGATGTCGAGGCCGCGGGCGGCGACATCGGTCGCGACGAGCAAGGGCGTCCGGCCGTCCTTGAAGGAGATCATGACGCCGTCGCGCTGCCCTTGAGAGAGGTCGCCGTGCAGCGCCTTGACGTTCATCCCCTTGTCACGCAGGGTGCGATAGAGCTGGTCGCAGCGGATCTTCGTCCGCACGAAGATCAGCGACTGCTCGGGACGCTCCGCCTGCAGGACCTCGATCAGGGCGCCGGCCTTGTCGCGGGCCGCCACCTCGAGCGCGAACTGCTCGACGGTGTCGACTGTCAGCGTGGCCGTCTGCACCTTCACGAGCACCGGGTTGTAGAGGTACTGGTCGGCGAGCCGGCGGATCTCCGCCGGCATGGTCGCGCTGAAGAGCGCCGTCTGGCGGCTCGACGGAGTCAGCGAGAGGATCCGCTCGACGTCCTCCAGGAAGCCGAGGTCGAGCATCTCGTCCGCCTCGTCGAGCACGACGAACCGGCAGGAGTGCAGCAGGAGCGAGTGGCGGCTGATCAGGTCCTTGACGCGGCCGACGGTCCCGACGACGACGTGGCCGCCGGCGCGCAGCTGGGCCTGCTGGCTGCGGATCGGAGCGCCGCCGAAGACGGCGACGACATCGATCTGCTTGCGCCGGCCGTACGCCCGCAGCGCCTGGGTGACCTGGATGCAGAGTTCGCGCGTCGGCGTCAGCACCAGTCCCTGGACCTCGTGCTCGCCCGGGTCGACGTAATTGAGCATCGGCAGACCGAAGGCCGCGGTCTTGCCCGAGCCGGTCTGCGCCTGGCCGATGACGTCGTGTCCCTCCAGCAGCGGCGGGATCGCCTCCGCCTGGATCGGGCTCGGCTCCTCGTAGCCGACGTCCTTCAGAGCCTCGAGGATCGGCGGGGACAGCCCAAGCTCGGCGAATGTCGTCATCGACCACCACGATAGACGGCGCGCGGCAGCATGGTCGTCGCGGTCCTGTGAAGCGACGGATCTCGTGGCGGGCACGACCGGGCCTGAGCCCCGGGCGGGCCGGGGCGCAGGCGCGCGTCGAACATCCGCCCACGGGCGAGCGCCCGCGTCGGGCAAGCCCTGCGAGCCGACGATCAACCGGATGTGCGCCGCCCGGTCGCCGACATCCCCGCCCTTGCGCTCACCGGCGCGGCCCTGCTCCTGCCGGCGTTCACAGCCGGCCTCCCGGCGGCGCAGGCCGCGGCCCCCCGAGAGGTCTGCTCCCCCGTCCCCCCCGGCCACGCCCGCTGCCAGGCGTTCGTGATCGCCGTCCCGCGCGCGCAGCGGCCACATCGCCCGCCGGTGCGAGCGGCGGCCGGGACCCGGCCGCAGCGAGTGACCGCGCATGCGGACAGCGCGCCGATCGCTCCGGCTGCACCGCAGCCGACCGCCGACACGCCGGCTTTCCTGCAGCAGGCCTACGACCTGACAGCCCTGTCGGCGAACGCGGGCGCAACCGACACGGTCGCGATCGTCGACGCCGGTGATGATCCGTCCGCCGCCTCCGACCTTGCGACGATGCGGTCGACCGACGGCCTGCCGCCGTGCACCGTCGCCGGCGGCTGCCTGCGCCAGGTCAACGAGTCCGGGCAGAGCGCGCCGCTCCCCGCCGTCGACCCGTCGTGGCAGATCGAGGAGTCGATCGACATCGACGCGGTCTCGGCGCTGTGCCCGAACTGTCACATCCTGCTCGTCGAGGTCGCCAGCGACAGCTTCTCGGACCTCGACACGGGGGTTCAGACGGCCGCGGCGATGGGCGCCGAACAGATCTCGATCAGCTGGTCGCAGACGCTGACCTCACCACTCACCGGCACGTACACGTTTCCCGGGATCGCGACCGTCGCCGCGAGCGGAGACGCGGGCTACGCGAGCCCCGGGACCGCCGACTACCCCGCCGCATTGCCCGGTGTGACCGCCGCCGGCGGAACGACACTCACCACCGCGAGCACGCAGACCGCGGCCCCGCGCGGAGTGGTCGAGTCGGCCTGGTCGCTGGCAGGCGGCAGCGGCGGCGGCTCCGGCTGCGACCTTGCCGAACCTAAGCCGGCCTTCCAGACGGACTCGGGCTGCGCGGGCCGCTCCTACGCCGACGTATCGGCCGACGGCGACCCCGACACCGGGCTGCTCGTGTACGACTCGGCCGCGGGCGGTTGGATGCTGGCCGGTGGGACGAGCCTGTCCGCGCCGCTCGTCGCCGCCTACTACGGGCTCACGGGCCTCGGCTCCTCACCCGCCTGGGCGTACGCCACGCCGTCGCTGCTCAACGACATCACGAGCGGCTCGACCGGCTCGTGCGCGCCGGCGATCGGCTACATCTGCGTGGCCGGCCCCGGCTACGACGGCCCCACCGGGGTCGGGTCGATCTCGGGGGATGTGGTCGCAGGCGCGGCCGGCATCGCCGGGCCGAGCTACGGCTCGGGGACCGGCAACTCATACGCGAGCGCGGTCTCGTCGAGCGGCGCGACGCTCAGCGCCGGGGTGTACGCCAACGGGTCGCCGACGACGATCTCGTGGCAGTACGGCACGACGTCCGCGTACGGCGAGCAGACGGCTGCGACGGCGATCGGCTCCGGTTCCGGGGTGACCGCGACCAGCACCGCGCTCAGCGGTCTGCGGCCGGGGACCACGTATCACTGCCGGCTGGTCGCCGCCAACGCCGACGGTGTCAGCCTCGGGTACGACTCGACGCTGACGACGGCAGGCTCGGCCGCGACGTCGACCGGCACGGCGACGGCACCCAGCGCCCCGACCGTCCCGCCGGCGCCCGGAGCCACGGCCGGTGCCGCTTCCTCCCACAGTCCGAACGGGGTTCCGGTCGCGCTCAGCCGTCCGGTCATCGCGGGCAGGCTGCGGACGGGTTCGAGGCTTCACGTGATCGCCGCCTTCAGCCCGGTCGGGGCCCTCTCCTATCGCTGGTCACGGTCCTCCGATGGAGGCAGGAGCTGGTCGACGATCCGGCACGCCACGCGATCGGTCTACGTGCTCGGCGCCGCCGACCGCCGGACCGAACTGCGCGTAACCGTGATCGCCTCCAACCGGGAGGGATCGACGAGCTCGACGTCGCGTCCGATCAGACCGCCCGTGCGGAGCGGCGCCGCGGTGCGGTCCCGGCTCGCTCGCTGAGGACCAGTCAGAGCGGGCGGGCGGTGCCCTCGAGGTGAGGCACCAGCTTCCGCGCGTCCCTGACCGCGAAGCTGACGAGGTCACCGTCGCCGTCGGGGGCGAGCAGGAACTCGACCCGCGCCGGCAGCACGATCGGGCGCTTGAACGCCACCTGGAGCACGCAGCGGTCGGGCAGCAGCGAGCCGAGCGCCGCGAGCGAACGCGCCTGCGTCCACATCCCGTGGGCGATCGCCGCGGGAAAGCCGAGCAGGCGGGCGCTCAGCGGGTGGATGTGGATCGGGTTGTAGTCGCCCGAGACGGCCGCGTAGCGCCGGCCGAGGTCACCGGCGAGCTGCCATCGGGCGACCATCCTGAGCTGCTCCTCCGCCGGCGCGGCGCCGCCGGCCGGTTCGCGCTCCCCCTCTTCGCCCCGGCGGTCGATGCGCAGGTTCGTCGAGACCTCCTCCCAGACGACTTCACCGTCGACCCGGACCTCGGAGATGAGGTCGAACTGGCGCCCGCGGCGGTGCGGGCGCAGATCGGCGGCGCGCACGCTGACGACCAGTTCCTCCGAGGCATCGATCGCGCGATGCTGCACGATCCGGTTGCGGACGTGCACGAGGCCGACGGGGGCAAGCGGGAACGTGGGATCGGACAGCAGCTCGAGCTGCAGCGCGAAGGCGAGCGTGTGCGGGTAGGTCGCGGGCAGCCGGTCGCGCAGCGGGAAGCCGCAGACGCGGTCGTACGCCGCGAGGCGTTCGCGATCGATCCGGACGTGCTCGAGCACGAGGGTCAGGTCCGCCAGATCGGCGGCCCGCCGGCCGCCGATCCCGGGCAGAGCGGAGACGACCGGCAGTGAACGCACACCGGCGAGCGCCAGCAGCCCGAGCGTCCGCGGCACCGGACTCATCGCTCACGCACCCAACAGGCTCTGGCCACAGACCCGGACGACGTTGCCGCTGACACCGGCCGAGCCGGGACTCGCGAACCAGGCGATCGTCTCGGCGACGTCGACCGGCAGGCCGCCCTGGGAGAGGCTGTTGAGGCGGCGGCCGACCTCGCGAATGGCGATCGGCATGGCGGCCGTCATCTGCGTTTCGATGAACCCGGGCGCGACCGCGTTGAGCGTGTGCCCGCGCTCGAACAGCACCGGCGCCCACGTATCGACGAGCCCGATCACGCCGGCCTTTGAGGTCGAATAGTTGGTCTGGCCGGCATTGCCCGCGATCCCGCTGATCGAGGAGACGAGGACGACGCGGCCGGCGTCGCGGACGAGCTCCCGCTCGAACAGCAGCCGGTCGATCCGCTCGATGCTCGAGAGGTTGACCGCGATCACCTGGTCCCACTGCTCGGGGAGCATCCTCGCGAGCGTCTTGTCGCGGGTGATCCCGGCGTTGTGAACCACGATGTCGACGCCGCCGTGGTGGCGCTCGAGCTCGGTGGCGATCGCCTGCGGCGCGGCCGGGTCGGTGATGTCGACCACCAGCTCGGCCCCGCCGACGACCGCGGCCGTCGCGGCGAGATCGGCCGCCTGGGCCGGGATGTCGAGCGCGACGACGAGCGCCCCGTCGCGGGCGAGCACGCGAGCGATCTCGCGCCCGATCCCCCGCGAGGCCCCCGTCACGAGTGCGACCTTAGCGGCCAGCGGACGCTCCCAGTCGGCCGGCGCGGGCGCGTGAGCGGCCGCGGAGATCCGGATCACCTGCCCGGAGACGTAGGCGGATCGCGGCGAGAGCAGGAACCGCAGGGTTGACTCGATCTGCTGCTCGGCACCGGGCTCGACGTAGACGAGCTGGGCGGTGGCGCCGCGCTTCACCTCCTTGCCGAGCGAGCGCACGAGGCCCTCGAGCGCGCGCTGGGCGACGGCCTGTTCGGGGGCCCGCGCCGAGCGCGGCGGAACTCCGAACACCACGATCCGCCCGCAGGTGCGCAGGCGCCGGATCGCGGGGTGGAAGAACGTGTACGCCTCACGCAGGTCGGCCGTCGAACCGATCCCCCCGGCGTCGAAGACGAGCGCCTTGAAGGTGTGCTCGGGTGGTGCCGCATCGGGATTGAAGACGCGCGCGTCCAGTCCGGCGGTGGCCGCGGCTCCGCGCAACTCCGGCTGGAGCGCGGTGTACGCCTCGGCGCCGGTCGCGGCAAGGACGCCGGCGAGCGACGCAGCGAGGGTGCCGCCAGGCGCCGCGCCGAGCAGCACGGGTCCGTCGATCACCGGGGCTCCGGGCAGGTGACGCTCGAGCCGCGGCGGCGTCGGGAGCCCGACGCGCTTGGCGAGCGCGCGCCCGATCGGGTTGCCCACGAGCGCCGCATACGTGTCAGACATCGTCCGGTGCCTCCATGATCGCCGTGATTCCAAGCCCACCGGCGGCGCAGATCGAGATCAGGCCTCGCCCCGAGCCACGCTCGTGGAGCGCCTTCGCGAGGCCCGCGACGATGCGCCCCCCGGTCGCGCCGAACGGATGCCCGGCGCCCAGCGAACCGCCGTTGACGTTGAGCCGGTCGCGGTCGATCGCGCCGAGCGGCGCGTCGAGGCCGAGCCGCCGCAGGCAGTAGACGGGGTCCTCCCAGGCCTTGAGCGTGCACAGGACCTGGGCGGCGAACGCCTCGTGAATCTCGTACAGGTCGAAGTCCTGAAGCGCCAGCCCCGCCCGCGCAAGCATCACCGCCACCGCGTGCGCGGGCGCCATCAACAGCCCGTCGGCGCCGTGCACGTAGTCGACCGCCGCGGTCTGGGCCGCCGTCAGATACGCCTGCACAGGCAGCTCGCGGGCACGGGCCCAGTCCTCGCTGGCGAGCAGCACGGCCGAGGCGCCGTCGCTGAGCGGGGTCGAGTTCCCCGCGGTCATCGTCCCGTCCGGGCCGCCGAACGCCGGCTTCAGCTGCGCCAGCCGCTCGAGGCTCGTATCGGGACGCAGATTCTGGTCGCGCTCGAGACCCGCATAGGGCGCGACGAGGCCGTCCATGAAGCCACGGTCATACGCGGCCGCGAGATTGTGGTGGCTGCGAACGGCGAGCTCGTCCTGCTCGGAGCGCGACACCCCCCACTCGCGCGCGGTGATCGCCGCGTGCTCGCCCATCGAGAGACCGGTGCGGGGTTCGGCGTTGCGCGGGATCTCGGGCACGAGCTGCCCGGGGCGCAGCCTGGCCAGCGCCTTCAGGCGGGCGCCGACCGACCTCGCGCGGCCGGCGGCGAGCAGCGCCTGGCGGAGCCCCTCGTTGATCGCGATCGGCGCATCGGAGGTCGTATCGACACCGCCCGCGATCCCGCATTCGATCTGGCCGAGCGCGATCTTGTTGGCGACGTTGATCGTCGCCTCGAGCCCCGTTCCGCACGCCTGCTGGACGTCGTAGGCGGGCGTTCGGGGAGCAAGGCTGGAGCCGAGGACGGACTCGCGCGTGAGGTTGTAGTCGCGGCTGTGCTTGAGCACCGCACCGGCGACGACCTCGCCGACCGGCTCGCCTCCGAGCCCGAAGCGATCGGCGAGCGCGTCGAGCGTGGCCGTCAGCATGTCCTGGCACGAGGCATGGGCGTACGCGCCGTTCTGGCGTGCGAACGGAATCCGGACGCCCCCGAGCACTGCCACGCGGCGGGCTGTTGTGGTCATCGGCTGCGGCTCCTCGTGCGACGCTTTGAGTTACAGTGCTGTAAGTTACACGACTGTCGGTCCCGCCAGGTCGGGGGCGCCCGTGCGGACGGCCGGACCTATCGCTGCGTGTCGGCGGGTGGCGTGCTCGTCGTGCTCGTCGTGCTCGTCGTGCTCGTCGTGAGACCGCCCGAAGCCGTCGCGCGTCGGACGAGCGCCGGCGCGAGCACCCTCGCCGCCGCCGCGAGCCAGTAGTACCGAGGCACGTAGCGCTCGGCCCGGCCGCCGGGGCCGGCATCGAGGATCGCCTCCGCGACGGCCTCGGGCGTGGAGACGATCAGGCGCTTCAGCGGATGCGCGCGCAGTTCGCGCGCCGGGAAGCCCTCGGTTGCGACGAAGCCGGGAAGCACGAGCCCGACGTGGACGCCGAACGCCCGCTCCTCCGCGTAAAGCGCATCGGTCCAGCCCGCCAGCGCGAACTTGCTCGCCGAATAGGCGCCCGCCCTGGGCCGCGACACCCGGCTGGCCGTGCTCGCGACGTTGACGACCGCAACCGGTGCCTTCGGCGCCCGCGGACCGCCGGAGGGCGGGGGCGCCACGGCCGTGCGTCGAAGCATCGGCAGCAGCGCCCCGTCAGCCGCACCGGGGCCTCGAAGTTCAACCTCATGTGGAGGTCGAGGTTCTCCCATCCCGTGTCGGCGAAGGCGCCTCGCCACGACGCGCCCGCGTTGTTGACGAGGAGATGGAGCGCACCGAACTCGCGCTCCACCTCGGCCGCGATCGCTTCGGGAGCGCCCGGCTCGGTGAGATCGAGCGGGAGCACGAGCGTCTGCTCCGCCCCCAGTTCCCGTGCCAGAGCCTCGAGACGGTCGCGGCGGCGGGCGACGAGCGCGAAGCTGACGCCCGGCTCACGGGCGAGCCGGCGCGCCGTCGCCTCGCCGATGCCGCTGGAGGCACCGGTGATCAGCGCGATATAGGACATCCGGGCATCGTGTCAGAGCGTGGAAGGTGAGCATCCGGATGCTGCCGGGTGCGCGCCGCGCAGTCGCCTGCGACGGCTCGCTAGCGTCCGCGGGATGTCCAGTTGGAGCAACGGCACGATCGCGCTCCTGACGGTGCCGTTCATCACCGGTGGGATCGGCTACGTGACCAACTGGACCGCCGTCCTGATGCTGTTCTACCCGGTGCAGTTCCGTGGCGTGCGCTGGGCGTGGCTCAACGAGATCGCCGGGCGGCTCCCCTATCGCGTCCAGCAGGTCCCGGGCGTGATGGTCGGCGGCATCGGGTGGCAGGGGATCATCCCTTCGCGCGCGGCGAAGATGGGGAGCATCGCCGTCGACGTCGGGATCGCGAAGCTCGGCACCACGCGCGAATTCTTCGAGCAGCTCGACCCCACCCGGATCGCCGAGCAGATGGTGCGCAGCCTGCGCGACGAGACCGCGCCGATCATCGACCGGGTGATGCGGCGCGAACATCCGCGGCTGTGGGCCGAGCTCCCCGATACCGTCAAGGACCTGATCCGGCAGCGGGTCGACGCGCAGCTCCCCGAGATCGTCGGTCAGCTGACCGCGATGATCGGCGAGTACATCGACCAGCTCGTCGACATCAAGCTGCTCGTGATCCGCCGCTTCGACGGCGAGCTCGCGAACCGCGTGTTCCTCGACATGGGGCGGCGGGAGCTGACGTTCATCCGCAACTTCGGCTTTGCGTTCGGCTTCCTGCTCGGGATCCCGGTCGCCTGGCTGACCCACTTCGTGACCGATTGGTGGCTGCTGCCACTGCTCGGGGTGATCGTCGGATACGCGACCAACTGGGTCGCGCTGTGGATGATCTACGAGCCCGCCGAATGGCGACGCTACGGTCCCGTCCGCTGGCGAGGCCTGTTCGTCCGGCGGCAGGACGAGGTCGCCGACATGTACGCCCAGATCGTCGCCGAGGAGATCCTGACCGTCGCGAACTTCGGGCAGGAGCTCCTCACCGGGCCGCAGTCCGACCGGATGCGAGCGCTGATCGAGGCGGCGATGGCGCCGGCGATCGACCGCGCCACCGGTCTCGCCCAGCCGGCCATCCGGGCGGCGCTCGGGCGGCGCGAGTACGAGGCGCTGCGCCGATCGTTCGCGCACGAGCCGGTCGCCGCGATCATGGCGCCGCTCTCCGACCCGGAATTCAGCCGGTCACAGAGCGCCCACATCCGTAAGCTGGTGTCTGAGCGATTGCGACAGATGCCCGCCACCGAGTTCGCCGAGATGCTGCGAGCGGCCACAAGTGAGGATGAGTGGCTGCTGCTCGCCCACGGTGCCGTGCTCGGGCTTGCAGGCGGGCTCCTCCATCTCCTGATCTTCTCCGCATGATGAGCGTTCGCGAGGATCACGCGCTGTCGGTCGTTGGTCTGGTGGCCCCGAACGTGGGGTCGCTGGAGGAGGGAACGGCCTCGAAATCCTCCCCCAGCGACCCCACGTCCGGGGCGTTGGTGCCCACCAGGTTGGGAGTCGGGAACGATCATGCCGGGGAGGCCGCGGTGGAGCCCGCCAGGGCGGTCGAGGGGGAGCCGCGGCCGGCCACAGCGTTGGCAGAGCGGAAGCCCGACACGGTTGCTGTGGACGGGCGGGAGCCCGAGGCGGGTGCTGTGAACGGGCCGGAGTCTGTGACGGTCGCTGTTGACGGGCCGGAGTCTGTGGATGAAGGCGGTGGGTCCGAGCGGTTACCGGTGTCGGTCGAGGCCGGGGAGGCGTTGCCGGAGCTGGCGCGGGCTGCGGCGGGGATCTGGCTGAAGGCAGCCGCGTGGGGACTCGGCACATCGCTGCGGGTCGGAGCGCGGCTCGCGCGGGCCGCGTCGGAGCCCGAGACGGCGGCCACCGAGCTCTATCTGGAGGTGCGCAGCGGCCTCCGTGACTACGCGCGGGAGTTCCTCGGGATCGCGGACCTCGACGAGCGCGTGCGCGACCTGACGCCGCTGACGGGCTCGTCGCTGCGACGCGGCGGGCGCGCCCGCAGCGAAGTCGACCTGCGGGCGCAGGGCGCTGAGCTCCTGCGGCGCGCCGCCGAGGTCGGCTTTGACGAGACGGCCCACCCCGCGTACTCGCACATCCTCACGGAGCTCGCGCCCGACGAAGCGCGGATCCTGCGGCTGCTCGCCGAGCAGGGCCCGCAGCCGATGGTCGATATCCGCGCGGGCAATCTGATCGGGCTCGGCTCCCAGCTGATCGCCCAGAGCCTGAACATGCTCGGCGCGCGCGCCGGGCTGCGCCGCCGCGAGCGCGTGCCGGCCTACCTGAACAACCTCGTCCGGCTCGGACTTGTCGTCCTCTCGGACGAGCCGCTCGGCGGACCGGCGACCTACCAGGTGCTCGAAGCGCAGCCCGAGGTGCTGGGGACCTTGAAGAGCACGGCGAGAGCCCGCGCGGTCCACCGCAGCGTCCAGCTCAGCCCGTTCGGCGCGGACTTCTGCGCGGTCTGCCTCCCGCTCGAACCGCCGGCGCGGCCCGAGCTCACGCCGCGAGTGTCCGGTTGAGCCGGCGCACGGCCAGGGGCACACAGACAGCCAGCAGCAGCGCGCACCAGCACACCATCGCCAGCTCGGGATGGCTGAGCAGCCATGAGCCGCTCGGGTGCTGCGACGGCTCCGTCAACCTGCGGGCCGTCGCAACGAGCGCGGAGATCGGATCCCACTCGGCGATCGTCCGCGGGATCAGCGCCATCCCGGCGATCGGGACGAACGTCCCCGCCATGAAGCTGAGCGGGAAGATCACAGTGAAGCCAACACCCTGCATCGCATCGGGCGAGCGCACCAGCATCCCGAACAGGACCCCGGCCCAGGTGAAGGCGAGCATCCCGAGCAGGATCAGCCCGGCGAGCTCGGCACCGCGCGCGAAGTCGAGCTGCGGGGTCCAGCCGAGGATCAGGCCGAACACGACGACGATCGTCATGCCGAGCAGCTGCTCGCACATCTGCCCCATCACCTGCCCGGTGATGATCGAGAGGCGCCCGACGGGCATCGACCGGAAGCGATCGATCACCCCCTCGCGCATGTCGTTGGAGGTCGCGGTGCCGGTGCCGATCATGCCGAACGCGAGCGACTGCGCGATGATCCCCGGGAACAGATAGTTCTCGTACGAGCCGTGCACGTGGATCGCCGAGCCGAACACGTACAGGAACAGGACGATGAACATGATCGGCTGGATCGTCACGTCGAGCAGTCGCTCGGGGACGCGCGGGATCGCGCGCAGGCTGCGGCCGGTCAGCAGCAGCGCTTCGCGGACGAACGTCAGCGGGCTCGGTTCGGCGACGGTGTTCATGCGGCCACCTCCTGTTCAGCGCGATCGCCGTCGCCAGCGCCGTCGTCGTCCCGGCCGCCACCGGGAAGCCCGCCCGTCAGGGCGATGAAGGCGTCGTCGAGCGACGGGCGGCGCAGCGCGAGCTCGTCGACCCGGATTCCCGACTCGGCGACCGCGTGCGATACGCGACCGAGATCGGCCGACTCGTTCGGCGCCGGGATCGAGAGCGTCCGCTGCTCGGGCAGCAGTGTCAGATCGAAGCGACCGGCGAGCGCGATCCGCAACTGCTCGAACGCCTCGCTGTCGGCTGCGACGACGTCGATCCGCTGCGCGCCGACCAGGGTCTTCAGCTCGGACGGCGTGCCCGCTGCGATCTCGCGGCCGTGGTCGATCAGCACGACGCGATCGGCAAGGGCGTCGGCCTCCTCCAGGTACTGGGTGGTCAGCAGCAGCGTCACGCCCGCGGCCACCAAGTCGCGGATCGTCGACCAGACGATCTGGCGGCTGCGAGGGTCGAGGCCGGTCGTCGGCTCATCGAGCACGAGCAGTCGCGGCCGGTCGATCAAACTTGCCGCGAGATCCACGCGGCGGCGCTCGCCGCCGGACAGCTGCTTCACGAGGCGGTCCCGAAACGGCTCGCAATCGAGCCGCCCGATCAGCTCCTCGCAGACGGCCGCGGCGTTGCGCCGGCTGCGGCCGCGCAGGCGGGCCATCAGGACGAGGTTCTCACGCGCCGTCAGATTCGGATCAAGCGCCGCGAACTGTCCGGTCAGCGAGATCACGCGGCGGACGGCGGACGCCTGATGGGTGACATCGAAGCCGCAGACGCGGGCCGTGCCGCCGTCGAGGGCGAGCAACGTCGCCAGCATCCGCACGATCGTCGTCTTGCCGGCACCGTTGGGTCCGAGTAGCGCCACGACGGCGCCAGTCCTGACCTGTAGATCGAGCGCGTCGACGGCCGTGAAATCGCCGAACCGCTTGGTCAGCTGACGGGCCTCGACGGCGAGGTCAGTGTTCGGTGAATCGTTCATGGGGCGTAAGAGTACAGTGCCTGTAAAAATTAAGCAACTGAAACTTTGGCGCTAAACTGACGACATGGCGGACGTGGATCACCTAGCGGACGCACCGCACGAAAGGGACGCGAGCGATGACGAGGAGCTGCTCGGCGGCGCCGACGGAGGCGAAGTCGCGGAGGCTGTCGTCGCGCGCGAACTCGGGCCGGATGCAGCCTCGGTGTATGCGCGCCTGTGGCGCGCCGAAAAGCAGCACGCGGATGAACACCCGCTGGAGGAGGGTCTGCGCGAGCGCAAGAAGCGCCAGACGCGCCAGCGCATCTCCGATATCGCGACCGCGCTGTTCCTGGCGCGGGGCTTCGATGCGGTCAAGGTCGCGGAGATCGCCGCCAAGGTCGGCGTGTCCGAGAAGACGATCTACAACTACTTCCCCACCAAGGAGTCGCTCGTCTTCGACAGCACCGACGCTCAGATGGCGGCGCTGGCCACCGCCCTTCGCGATCGCGGACCCGGGGTCTCGGCCACAGCGGCGATCGTCGCAGAGCTCAAGAAGGAGTCGCATCGCTTCGTCCGCGCGACCGGGACCGAGGGCTGGCACTTCCTCCCGCGGTTCGGCGAGATGCTCCATGACACGCCCGCCCTGCGCGCCGCCTGGGCCGAGCACCGCAACCGACTCGTCGACGCGATCACGGGGATCCTCGCCGAGGAGGCGCGGGTCGACCCGCGCGAGCCCGAGCCGATCGTCGCCGCGCGTGCGCTCGTCAGCCTCGTCGAGCTCCTCTACGACTCGCTCATGCGCCACGTCAAGCCGGGAGTCACGGGCGAGGAGGTGCGGGCAGCCGTCAACGAGGATCTCGACCGCGCCGCGCGCCTGCTCGACACGGGCCTCTGGTCACTGCACCTGATGGTCGAGGGGCGGCGCACCAAGCAGCAGCTGCTGGACGCAGCCCTCGGGGCGGAGCAGGCGCGCAGGCAGGTGATGGCCGCGCTTCGCGACGCGAAGCGCGCGTGGCGAGAGCTCCACAGCGAGGGCCGGGTTGCCCTGCGCAATCAGCGCGAGGCTCTCCAGGAGCAGCGTGCCGCCGGACGGCGGATGCGCGGCCGCGGCCGCGCCTGAACCGCGTGGGCCGCATGGGCCGCGTGGGCCGCGTGGGCCGCATGGGCCGCATGGGCCGCATGGGGGGCCCGACATGGGCCGCATGGGCCGCATGGGCCGCATGGGCCGCATGGGCCGCATGGGCCGCAGGCATCGAACCGTTTCAGGCCTGGTGCAGAACCATAACTTCCGGAGCCCCAGTCTGATCTCGGGGGGTTTGGAGCGCAGGGGTCTTTGAGAACCCTGCCTTCCTGACCCCCTTCCCCGGCGGTGGGGGTCCGGAAGTTGAGGTTCCCCAGTGCGGGGCCGCGACGGCCGCCGACGGCGTCGCAGTGACTGCGTGATGTGCCCGCGCGATCGCTCAGCGAAGCGCGCCGAAGCGCGCGCCGGCCGGCCGCCCATCAAACTCGGGGCGGGACTCCTGGGCGCACGCCAGAACGACGGCGAACACAACGGAAATGATGGCAAGAATGACCATACCCCCAACGATAGGACGGCCGGCGCTCAAACCGCGAGGCACCTCTCCAGGTGGCGAACATCCTGCAAATGGTCGCCCGAGAATGGTCGCCTTTGAGACGAGCTGAAGGCAATCGCGCTCGATCAGTCGCGTCGCAGAATTGGTGCAGAGAATGCGCATGGTGTAGCGATTGCGTATAACTTTTACGTTATGTGCGTCGTAGAGTCAGCGGAGTGCCGTTCGAGATCGTCCAGACCCCAGAGGCGAGCGGATGGATGGCCGCGCTCGGCGACCGTGACCGGCACGCCCTCGCCGCGTTGCTGCTCGTGCTCGAGGAGCACGGCCCGGATCTCGGCCGTCCGCTTGTGGACCGCATTCAGCATTCGAGCGTTCACAAGCTCAAGGAACTGCGGATCCAGAGCTCGAACCTACGGGTGCTGTTCGCGTTCGACTCCAACCGTCGCGCCGTGCTGCTGATCGGCGGCGACAAGACCAACGACTGGCGACGCTGGTATCGCGGCGCAATTCCGACTGCGGAGCAGCGACTCGCCCGGCACGAACGCGAGCTGGGAAAGGGGGTGACATGCCCCAGCCCGAGAACTGGCGCGAGATCCTTGGACCGCTAGACCCTGATCGCGTCGCCCTGCACCGCCGGGTCGCCGAAGCCGAACTGCGGCTCGCCACGCTCCGGCTCGGCGAACTGCGGCGCCGTCGCGCCGTCAGCCAGGCGGTCATCGCCGAGGCGCTCGACGTCAGCCAGCCGAACGTCTCCAGGATCGAGCAGCAGGACGACATCCGCCTGTCGACGCTGAATCGCTATATCGCTGCCCTCGGAGGCCGGCTCGAGCTGCAGGCGGTATTCGATGACGAGACCGTCCGGCTCCTCGGCGAACACCAGTAGCTGGGGGCCGCCGGCGCCGTCGCGAGCGGGCCGGTCAGCGCGGCGGCGGGCCGGTCAGCGCGGCGGCGGGCCGGTCAGCGCGGCGGCGGGCCGGTCAGCGCGGCGGCGGGCCGGTCAGCGCGGCGGCGTGGCGAGGCCCGTCCGGTACGCGTACCTGACCGCCTGCGCGCGGTCGCGCAGACCGGCCTTCGCGAACAGGTGGTTGATGTGCGACTTGACGGTCGTCTGGGTGACGAACAGGCGCTCGGCGATCTCGGCGTTGGAGAGTCCGTCGGCGATCAGGGTGAGCACCTCGGCCTCGCGCGGCGTCAGGTCGTCGGGCAGGCACGGGCCGGGGGCGTCCCGCGCGCCAGCCGCAACCGAGTCAGGGGTCCAATCGGTCGCGAGCGCCGCCACCACGTGCTGCTGCACCGCCGGATCGAGTGCCGCCTCACCCGCCGCCACCGTCAGGATCGCGGCGCGAATATCCTCGCTGCCCGCGTCCTTGGTCAGATATCCGCGCGCGCCGGCCCGCAGCGCGCCGAGCACGCTCTCGTCGTCGGCGTAGGTCGTCAGCGAGATCACCCGCACGTCCGGGTCGAGCTCGCGCAGCCGCCGCGTCGCCTCGATTCCGTCCATCCGTGGCATGCGAATGTCCATCAGCACGACGTCGGGACGAAGCGTGGTCGCCAATGTGACCGCCTCCTCCCCGTCCGAGGCGCTCCCAACGAGCTCGATCCCGTCGAGCAGCCCGAGCAGCGTCGCGAGGCTCTCGCGCACGAGCCGCTGATCGTCGGCGAGCAGAACCCGGACGGCGCCCGTCACAGCGGCAACCGGAGCTCGACGCGGAAGCCGTCGCGGGTCGGCTCCGCCCGGAGCTCGCCGCCGAGCAGCTCAGCGCGCTCCCGCATGCCCGTGAGTCCAAAGCCGGAGGCCGCGCCGGGCCCCGCTCCGACCGGGACGGGCGACGGCGTGCCCGCAGGGGCATGGTCCTCGACGACGAGCAGGGTCGAGTCCGCCAGATAGGCGAGCCTGACCTCCACGCGATCGGCGGCCGCGTGCCGGCGGACGTTCGTCAACGCCTCCTGCGCCGTGCGATAGACCGCGAGGCGCGCGTCGGGTGCGAGCCCATGCGGGTCGCCCTCGACGGCAACGTCGACCCGCAGGCCGCTCTGGTCGCCGAACGCCTCGGCGAGCGCCGCGATCCGCTCGGGCCCGGGCAATTCGTCGCCGCGAGCGGCGGCGATCGCACGGCGGGCGTCGTCGAGACCGCTTGCGGCGAGGTGGTGCGCGCGGTCGATCGCCAGCGTCACGTCCGCATCCGTACGACGGTCGCGCGCCAGCAGCCGCGTGCTCTCGAGCTGGAGCGCCAGCGCCGAGAGCGAGTGGGCGAGCACGTCGTGCATCTCGCGGGCGAGCCGGCCGCGCTCGGCCGCGGTCGCGGCCTGCGCCTCGGCGGCACGCGACAGCTTGAGCGCCTCGTTCTGGCGGCTGATCATCCACATCATCCGCATGAACAGGAACCACGGGATCGTGCCGAGCGGGAGCGAGACAGCAGCGCCGCCGTGCCCCTCGATCACCGAGCCGACGACCGGCAGCAGGAGCGCCGCGGCGAGCATCGCCGCGCCGCCGCGCAGACCGAGCCGGCCGGCCGCGATGATCGCGATGAAGTACGGCCCGGCCGACCAGAAGCCGTTCGGCTGCGCGGCCGCGAGCACGTCCGCGGCAACGGCAACGCCGGCAAGGGCCGCGACGAGCTGGCCGACGGGCGCCGACCCGGCCGGCGGCCGGTTGGTCAGCACCACCGCGATCACCCCGCAGACGGCCATCGCGAGCATCCCGCCGAGCACGATCGGGCCGCGGCCCGAGAACCCCGGGTGCGGCGAGATCGTGATCGTGATCGTGACGAGCGCGGTCAGGACGGCGGCGCCGACGCAGCGGAGCGCCACAACTTCGACCGGCGCCTGACCCTCGCCATCGAAGCTGCGCCAGAACCATCGGTAGATCGACACCATCGACAGTCCCTAACCATAGGCCTGCGCGGCGCCCGCGTCATCGGCCACCCGGTGGAGATCGGCGGCGTGGTTCTCCACCCCCGGGTGGAGTCACAGGTTCAACCCGGGCGCCGATGACACGGCCTCGTCCCGGGAATACCGTGGTCGCATGTTCACGACCAACCTTGACGCCGCCATCGCAGAGCACCGCGACACGGCTCACCGGCCAGATGCTCCGGGCCACGCGTCCGAGCAGGTGATCTCGATCCGCGGCCTGACCAAGCGCTACGGCGACAACGAGGCGGTCCGCGGCATCGACCTCGACGTGCGCCGGGGTGAGATCTTCGCCTTCCTCGGCCCGAACGGTGCGGGCAAGACGACGACGGTCGAGGTCCTGGAGGGCTTCCGGCAGGCGAGCGGAGGCGAAGTGCGGGTCCTCGGCCACGACCCGTGGCGCGCACCCGCCGCCTGGCGCGAGCGGATCGGGATCGTGCTGCAGGAATCCGAGCCCGAGCCCGGTCTCACGGTCCATGAATGCCTGGCGCTGTACGCGGGCTATTATCACGCGCCCCGCGACGTCGACGAGACGCTCGACCTCGTGGGCCTTGCAGGCGAGGCCGACCAGCGCGCGACGGCGCTGTCCGGCGGCCAGCGCCGGCGCCTCGACGTCGCGCTCGCGCTGATCGGCGACCCCGAGCTGATCTTCCTGGACGAGCCGACCACCGGCTTCGATCCATCCGCCCGCCGGGCGGCATGGGAGGTGATCGCCGGTCTGCGCGACCTCGGCAAGACGGTCTTCCTGACGACCCATTATATGGAGGAGGCCGAGCGCCTGGCGGACCGGATCGCGGTCATCGCCAGGGGGCGGATCGTGGCGGAGGGAACCCCGCAGACGCTCGGCGGCCGCCAGCTCGAGGCGGCGCAGATCACGTTCAGCGCACCGGCCGAGACCTCGGCCGGCGACCTGCCCGCAGTGCTCGCCGAGCGCGTCCAGCCCGAACCCGGGGGCCGGCTGCGGCTGCCGAGCATGAGCGTCGCCGCGGACCTCCACACCCTGTCCGGATGGGCGCTCGAGCGAGGCCTCGAGCTCGACGACCTCGAAGTCGCCCGCCCGACGCTCGAGGATGTCTACCTGCAGCTCACCACCACCGACACCAGCCGCCAGAGGAGTTGAATCGATGTTCTTCCTGATCAAGTACCTGATCCGGCGGTTCCGGCAGCGGCAGGCGAAGGCGTCCGCGCCGCCGGCCGGCGACGGGCCGCAGGCGAACGAGCTCGCCGGGCCCCCGCCCGCGCCCGTGTCCCGGGCTCGGCGTCCGAGCGGCCCTCCCGCAGCCGCGCGCGGGCCGCTCGCACTGCTCGCGCACCAGGTTCGCTACGACCTCAAGACGAGCCTGCGCAATCCACGCGCCCGGTTCATGACGTTCGTCTTCCCGATCCTGCTGCTGGTCGTCTTCAACGGCGTGTTCGGCGGCGGCCACACGGTCGTCGCCGGCGTCCAGATCTCGCTCGCGCGCTTCTACGTGCCGGGGATCATCGCGATGTCGATCGTCGTCGGCAGCTACGCGAACCTCGTGCAGTCGATCACGACCATGCGCGAGACCGGCGTACTCAAGCGCCGCCGTGCGACGCCCGTGCCGGCGACGACGCTGATCGCCGCTCAGGCGGTGACCACGGTGGTGATCGTCGCGATGATGACGACGCTCCTGCTCGCGATCGCGAGGGTCTTCTACAGCGTCGGCTTCGCACCGAGCGCGATCGCGGCGATCGCGTGCACGGCGAGCGTCGCGACGCTCGCGTTCGCGTGCATCGGCTATCTCGTGTCCGGACTGATCGGGTCGCCCGAGGCGGCGATGCCCGTCGTCCAGGCGACGATGCTGCCGCTGTGGTTCATCTCGGGCGTGTTCATCCCGACGAAGAGCCTCAGCAGCTCGCTGCGCGCAATCGCGGACATCTTCCCGGTCGAGCACGCCGCCAACAGCCTGCACCTGGCGTCCGTCAGCAGCTCGTTCGCGAGCGCGCTGTCGGGCACGGACCTGCTCGTGCTCGCGGGCTGGGCGCTCGCCGCGGGCGCACTGGCGGCGTGGCGCTTCAGCTGGCTCCCGAGTACTGCTGCGGCGTAAGGGGCCTCAGCGCCGACCGGATCCGCAGCGCGAGCTCGAGCTCGAACCGCCCGTCGGCTGACTCGAGCGCATCGCCGAGCAGCTCGCGCAGCCGGGCGACGCGGTAGCGGACCGTCTGCGGATGCACGTGCAGGGCCTCGGCGATCGCGGGCACATGACGCTGCAGCGCGAGCCAAGCCGCCAGTGTGTCGAGCAGCCGCGCGCGCTCGGCGGCCGGCAACGAATCGAGTGCGGCCAGCCGGGAGGCGGCGAGCTCTGAGGCGAGCTCGAGGTCCTGCAGCACGACCAGCGAGCCGAGGTGATCGTCGGCGCGAACCGGGCCAGGGCGGCCCGGGTCGGCGAGCGCCGCGCGTTGTAGCAGCGAGAGCGCGAGGCGAGCGCGACGCAGCGAGCGGCGCGCGCCTCCGGGCGGGACGGTCGGGCCGAGGGCGGCGGCGACGCCGTCGACCGCAGCCTCGAGCTCGCGTGCCCGCTTCGGCCCCGCGGGGTCAGGAACGATCACGAAGGTGCCCTCGGCATCGGTTCCGACGAGCGTGTCCACGCCGAGCCGGCGGGTGATCGCCCCCGGCGGGTCATGGCCGGCGAGGGCGAGCACTGCGACCGAGCGGGGAACCGCCCAGCGCGCGAGGGCGGCCGCCCGCGCGATCGCCTCGAGCTCGGCCCCCGCCGGGTCGACCAGCAGCGCGACGAGCCGGCGGCGGCGGCGCTCGATCTCCCCCGCCTCGTCGGACTGCATCCGCAGGAATCCCTCGACGACGCGGCCCGCGAGCTCGTCGCTGTAGCTGAAGATCGCGTCGGCGAGCTCGATCACGACCGTGATCGGGACGCCGACTCCGGCGGCGAGCTGGGCGGCCCCGCGCCACACCGCCTGCGTCCCGGTGCGGAACGCGGCCCGCAGGTCGTCGAGACCGCGGCCCGACTGGAACTCGGCCTCGCCAAGCCGGCGCCACAGCTCCGCGGCCTCCTGACTGGGCGGGGCGCCGTGCTCGATCGCATCGAGGAACGCTCGAATCGCCTGCTCGATCCCCATCCGGATCGCGAGTCCCTCCGGACCGTCGAGGACCTCGGCGTACACCGAGCCGTCGGCCACGACCGCAGCGACGACGCTCGCGACGAGCACGTCCACCGAGCCGCGGACGGCGGCCACGGCGGCGACCGGCGGCGCGTCACTGGACCACGCCTTCATTATCAGATTGTGACAAATGGAACGCTGGAAGTCGTGGCCTGCACGCAGAGAGGGCGGCCGCGACCTGAACGTACGCTCACGTGCAATGAGTCACGAGCCACATCCCGGCGGCCCTCGGCAGCCGGCGCGCCGCCGCAGCGTCAGCGAGAGCCACGCGCGGATCGCGCAGCTCGGATGGGAGCCGACGTATCACCCGCCGGCGGTCCGCTACCCGACGCGCTACCGCTTCCCGAACAAGGCGAAGGACCCGATGAAGCAGATCATGCGGGAGTACCTGCCGATGGAACTGGAGAAGGACGACCGCGTCTATGGAGGCCACGATGCCGCCGTCCGGGCGGAGATGCCGGCGCGGGCGCAGGAACGCTGGCTCGAGATCCTGAAAGCGTTCATCCCCGTCACGAACTTCGCCGAGGTCGGCGCCGGTCGCTGCATGTCGATGCTGATGAGCGCCGTCCCCAACGACGAGTTGCGCAACGGCTACCACGTCCAATTCGTCGACGAGATCCGCCACACCGGCATGCAGATGGCGCTCGCACGGTGGTATGCCAAGCACGTGCCCGACCCGGCCGGGTGGCAGATCGGCCCCAAGGCACTCGGGAACTCGCCGATGCTGACCCCCGGGCTGAACATGCTCAGCCACTTCATCGTCGGCGACCCGATCCAGTGCGCGCTCACGCTGCAGGTCGTCGCCGAGACCGCGTTCACGAACATCGTGTTCGTCGCGACACCCGACGTCGCCGCCCGCAACGGCGACTTCACGCTGCCGACCACCTACCTGAGCGTGCAGTCCGACGAGGCGCGGCACATCTCCAACGGCTATGCGACGTTGCTGACCGTCCTGCAGGACGACCACAACGCGCCGCTGATCGAGCGCGATCTGCAACAGGCATTCTGGATCAACCACGCCTTCATCGACGTGTTCAGCGCGATCGTGATGGAGTACTTCAGCCGCGACCGCAGCGACCCCGAGTGCTTCCTCGACAAGTGGGATCGCTGGGTCCGCGACGACTGGCACCGCGCGTACATCACCAAGCTCGGCAAGCTCGGCCTGAACATCCCCCCCGACATCTTCGAGCGAGCGCGGGAGCGGATCGTCGCCGGCGTTCACCACCGCCACGCGATCTTCCTGTTCTCGGCCTGGCCGTTCGCGAACTGGCGGATGGACCCGCTCGACGAGCGCGACTTCGAATGGTTCGAACGCCACTACCCGGGCTGGTACGCGCAGTACGGGGCGTTCTTCGAGTCCTACCGGCACGGCGCGGACAAGCGCAACGGCTTCATGCCGCTCAGCTTCATCGAGATGTCACCGCCGTCGTGCTGGACATGCCAGGGATTCTGCGTGCTCGAGCACGACCGGAGGCACCGGGTGCTCGACGGTCGCACGCGGTTCTACTGCTCACCCGAGTGCCGCTGGCTCGACGAGTCGAACCCGGGCCGGTACACCGGCGACCGCAACTTCTTCGACCGCTACCACGGCTGGGAGGCCTCAGAGGTGATCCGCGATCTCGGCCTCCTGCGAGCCGACGGTGAGACGCCGATCGGGCAACCGCACCTCGAGCTCGAAGGGCGGTGGACCCTGTCGGACATCCGCGCGCGGAACATCATCATCGCCAGCCCGAATATCCGCCTCGCCGAGGAGCTCGGGCTGCCGAGCGGCGACTGGAGCGGGACGCTCCGAACGGGGGACGGCTCGGTCCCACTCGAGCTTGCGGAGCAGGACCTGGCGACCGGCGAACGGTTCCGATGAGGGTCAGGTTCGAGCCCGTCGGCGCCGAGGTCGAGTGCGCGCCGGACGAGACGATCCTCGACGCAGCCTTCCGTCACGGCCTGAGCCTTGCGCACGGATGCCGCGAAGGCCAGTGCTCGGCGTGCAAGTGCTTCGTGCTCGAAGGCGACGTCGCGCTCGGGCGGCACTCCAGCTTCGCCCTGTCCGATGCGGAGCACGCGAACGGCTACGCCCTGATGTGCCGCGCCTACCCCCGGACCGAACTCGTCGTCGAACTGCTCCACCACGACCCCGACGCGCTCGTGCTCGAGCACCCGATCCGTCGCGGCGAGGCGACCGTGACAGAACTCGAGCCGCTCACGCCGGAGATCGTGCGACTCGTACTCGAAGCGCCGGGATTCGACTTCACGCCCGGCCAGTACGTCGACCTCCACGTCCCAGGGGCCGAGGACGCGCGACGATCGTTCAGCATGGCGAACCTGCCCGATGGCCGGACGATCGAACTGCTGATCAAGCGCTATCCCGGCGGGCGCCTGTCGGGCATGCTCGGCAGCGAGATCACGCCCGGGACGGTGCTCGCGTACACCGGCCCGTATGGCACGCTGCGCCTGCGCGAGGGAGACGGTCCGATCCTGATGGTCGCGGGAGGCTCGGGCATGGCGCCGATCCTGGCGCTGCTGCGGCAACTCGCCGCGCAGGCATCCGCGCGTCCCGTTCAGATTCTTCTACGGAGCTCGCACCGTTGCCGACCTGATCGTTGCCGACGAGATCGCCGTGCTCGGTTCCGGCCTCGCCGACTTCCGGTTCGAGCCGGTCACCGGGCGGTGGGTGCATGAGGTGGTCGATCAACACCTCAAACGGGAGGATTCTCAGGCTCAACTTGACGTTTATATGTGCGGTCCGCCACCGATGCTGGACGCCCTGGCGCGGGTTCTGATCGACTCACATTCGCAGGATGAGCAGCGCATTTTCCAGGACCGCTTCACGACGAGCGCGGATGCGTCGGCGCCTGCGGGCACCCGATCATCCGGCCCCCTGTCTCACGCTGAGAATGAGCGTGAGTTTGGTTGGTACGTGCCGCATTCGGGGCGCGCGACGCTCTACGAGGACGTCACCGTCGACACGCAGCCGTCGATTCACCGGCACCTCGTGCGCGGCTGGCTGGTGTCGTTCGAGGACGGTCGGGGCACCTGGGATGCGCGGTCGACCGCGCTGCGGAGCTCGGACTGGTTCGCCTTCCGCGATCCTGGCGAGCAGTGGGAGCGCCGCTACTACCAGGAGGGCGGGGCACGCGAGCGCGAGCTCGAGGGAGCCATGCGCGCGGCGGTCACCGCCGGCCTGCTCGGCGACATCGACGAAGGCTGGCTCGAACTGCTGCGCGACTGCCTGCAGATCCCAGCGTTCATCGAGCACGGACTGTGGTTCGCCCTCGCGACCGTCGGGCGCGACTGCCTGGCCGACACCGTCGCGACCTGCGTCTGCCTCGAAGCGGCGATGAAGCAGCGCTCGGCGCAGGCGATCGTGCTCGAGGCGATGGACCTCGAGCCGTACTGCGGCGAGCTATCGATCGCGGCGGCGCGCGAGACGTTCCTCTCAGCTCCGGAGTGGCAGCCGGCCCGGCGCTACCTCGAGCGGCTGGCCGCGACGCCGGATTGGGGCGAGGTGATCGTCGCGGCGAACCTCGCGTTCGAGCCGCTGATCGGCACGCTGCTGCGCCGCGAACTGGGGATTCGCGTCGCAGCGGCCTCAGGCGACCCGGTCACCCCGACCCTCGCGCGCGCCGCCGACCAGGAGTGGGAGTGGACGCGCGCGTGGAGCACGGCCCTGTGCCGGTTCCTGCTCGACGACCCGGCGCATGGCGCCGACAACCACGAGACGATCTCCGGCTGGCTCGCGACCTGGATACCCGAGGCCCTCGGCGCGCTGCTGGCGCTCGCGCCGCTCGCCGCTCGCGCTCCGGACTGCTTCGATCAGGCTCGCGCGGCCCGGCGCCTGCGCGACGGTGCGGCCGCGGTCCTGCAGGACGCCGGTCTGGACGAGGCGCTGTACCTGCTCGGAAAGGGCGCGCCACTTGCCGGCACCCCCACGAGCCCGGCGCGACGCACGCGGCCGAAGCCCGGGCACAAGGGGCGGATGCCGGAGGTGGCGACCCGCAAGTCGCCACCTCCGCAGGACGGCCCGTTCGATTCCAGCGACTACGTCGGTCTCGTGATCGCGCGCAGCGCCGAGGGCGACATGATCGCCGCGGCGCTGCGGCGACGCCGCGATGTCGTGGTGCTGGAGCAGCCGGCGTTCTGGGAGGTCCGCGCCCGCAGCCGGCTCGTGATCCCCTACGCCGATCTGACCGACGAGCTCGGGTACGCGCTGGACGCGTACTCGATCCAGCGCGAGCTCTCCACGCACTACGGACGCCTCGTGGCCGGCGACGAGGCGCTGATGCTGTTCGCGGATCCGACCGAGGCGCTCTCCCATCTGATGGCATGAACGGTGCGCTCTCAGAGCTCTCCCGGCGGGCGGTCCTGCTCGCGGTGCCGGCCGGTGTCGAGCGGAGCTTCGATGCGAGCACCGCCGGCGACCTCGAGGCCACGCTCGAGCTCCAGATCACCGATGGGACCGGAACCCGGGGGGCCCGCTTCGAGGTCGCGATCGCGGGCGGGCGCTGCGAGGTGCGCCGCCGGCCCGCGCCGGCGGCGACCGTGCGGATCTCGCTCGCCGCCGATGACGCGGTCCGGCTGCTCACCGGCCGGGCGGCCTGGCCGAAGCTGATCGCCGAGCGGCGGCTCAGGCTGAGCGGGGATCCGTTCCTCGCGATCCGCTTTCCGATGCTGTTCGGGCTCGCTCGATCGCGGCCGGCGCCGCCCGCCGGCGCGGCTACTGGGTCCCCTGGGCCAGGACCTGGTTGGGTTCGGAGCCGGCGGCTCTGACGCTGGTCGCGAACGGCTTCGCGCGGTCGACGACGACGCAGTAGCTGCGCGTGCGCTGGACATTTCGGACGCACGTGCGGTAGAGCAGCGGCGGTTGGAGCTCGAACGTGTCGGCGCTCGCGAGGTTGCGTCTGAACTGATCGGGCGCGCGAGCGCCGATGTACGCCTCCGCTCGGGCGACGGCGTCCTCGAGCGCGCGGTGGTCCGCGCCGATCGAGGGGTGATGGATCACGCCGACGACCAGGAACACGATGCTCACGGCCGCGACCGCGATCGTGCCGGCGTAATCTCGCGCGACGACCTTCGGCATGTCGCGCCTGACGCGACGCAGGGCGGAGCCGAGCAGCGGCGCTGCGAACACGATCCCGGCAAGGCCCGCGAAGGCGCCGATCAGGGCGCCGGCGAGCGGCGGCTCGCTGTCGCCCGTAAGGGGAAGCCAGTGCACGAGCAACCCGTCCGCGAGGGTGAGCACGATGAACGTAGGCCACATCCAGGCACCGTGCAGGCGCCACCTGAGACGGACGAGGCGTGCTCCGTCCATGGGTCAAAGAGTAGTCAGCAGATCTTGCCGGGGCGATATCGTCGCTCTCAGCAGGAGTTCCGATTCCGGCTCGATCGACGAAAGGGAAGAGGATGAGTCTTGATGTTGCACCGCCGGAGCAGAGGGCGGATGCTGCGTCCGCCGGACAGTTGACGCTCGCCGACCGCACGTGGCTGATGCGGGCGATGTTGCTGATGCGCGGCCTCGAAGAGCGGGCGATGAGCCTGTACAGGCAGGGGAAGGTCCCCGGCTCGTTCTACGACGGCTACGGCCAGGAGGCCGTGTCGGCCGGTGCGGCGTTCGCGATGGCGCCCGAGGACAGGCTCTGCATCCTGCACCGGGATTTGGCGGCGCACGTGATCCGAGGCGTCACGCCGGCCCGGATCCTCGCCCAGTACCTGGGCCGCGCGGATGGCGTCACCCGCGGTCGCGACGGCAACGTGCATTTCGGGGACCGGACCGTCGGCTGCGTCGGAATGGTCTCGATGCTGCCCGACATGATGCTCGTCGCGACCGGGATGGCGATGGCATTCAAGCTGCGCGGCGAGCGGCGCTGCGCGATCACCTGGTTCGGGGACGGGAGCACCTCGCGCGGCGACTTCCACGAGGCGATGAACTGGGCGGGGCTGCAGCGGCTGCCCGTGATCTTCGTGCTGGAGAACAACCAGTATGCGTACTCGACGCCGCTCGACAAGCAGTTCGCGGTCGACCCGGTGGAGCGGGCGGCGGCGTACGGATTCACGGGCCTGAGGGTCGACGGCAACGACGCGGAGGCGATGTTCGAGGCGACGCGCGAGGCGCGCGAACGGGCGGTGAACGGTGGCGGACCGACGCTGATCGAGGCGGTGACGATGCGGATGCACGGCCACGCCGCTCACGACGACATGAAGTACGTGCCCCGCGCGCAGGTCGAGGAATGGCGCGCGAAGGACCCGATCGACCGTCAGGCCGCACGGCTCCAGGAGCTCGGGGTCGACGTCGCGGAGGTGCGAGCCTCGGTGGCGGCTGAGATCGACGCGGCGACGGAGGAGGCGCTCGCCTCGCCGATGCCCGATGGCGCCGACGCGGCCGTCGGCGTGTTCTGCACGGGTGAGGCGGAGGTGCTCGGCGACGGCGCCGCACGCTGGTCCGGGGTGGGGAGCCGCCTGAGATGCCGACGATGACCTATCTGCAGGCGATCTCCTCGGCGCTGCGCGACGAGATGCGGGGCGATCAGCGCGTGCTGCTGATGGGCGAGGACATCGGTGTGTTCGGAGGCGCGTTCAAGGTGACCGATGGGTTCATCGACGAGTTCGGGCCGGATCGCGTGATGGACACGCCACTCGCCGAGTCGGCGATCATCGGGTGCGCGGTCGGCGCGGCCGTGGTCGGCTTGCGGCCGGTCTGCGAGATGCAGTTCGCCGACTTCATCTCGTGCGGCTTCGACCAGCTCGTGAACGTCGCCGGGAAGATGTACTACCGGCAGGGGCTGGCGGTGCCGCTGGTCGTGCGGCTGCCGAGCGGCGGCGGCTTCAGCGGTGGCCCGTTCCACTCGCAGAACCCCGAGGCATGGTTCATGCACGCACCGGGACTGAAGGTCGTGGCGCCGTCGACGGCCGTGGACGCCAAGGGGCTGCTGTGTCACGCGATTCACGATCCGAACCCGGTCTGCTTCATGGAGCACAAGCACCTGTACCGGCGCGTGCGGGGGGACGTGCCCGAGGGGGTGTATGAGACGCCGTTCTCGGCACGGGTCGCGCAGCCGGGCTCCGATCTGGTCGTGATCTGTTACGGGGCGATGGTCGAGGTGGCGCTGGAGGCGGTCGCCGATGGGTTGGACGGGGCCTCGGTCGAGGTGCTCGACCTCCGTTCGCTGGTGCCGTTGGACGAGGAGGCGATCCTCGACTCCGTAGCGAGGTGCTCCAAGGTGGTGATCGTCGACGAAGCGAACATGACCTGCGCCGCGGGCGCCCAGGTGGCCGCTCTGATCGCCGAGAAGGGGTTCGAGGATCTCGACGGGCCGGTCGTGCGGGTCGCGACGCCCGATGTCCCGATCCCGTTCTCGCCGCCGCTGGAGGCGGCAGTGCTGCCCGGTGTCGAGCGCGTACGGGAGGCGTGCCGTGAGCTCCTTGCGTACTGATCTCGGCAGGATGGCGGCGGTCGTCGACGTGACGATGCCGCAGATGGGCGTCTCGGTCGTCGAGGGCACCCTGATCGCCTGGAGGGTCGCGGTCGGCGACCACGTCGAGACCGATCAGACCGTCTGCGATATCTCCACCGACAAGATCGACACCGAGGTGCCGGCCCCTGCCGCGGGGGTCTTGACGGAGATCCTGATCGGGCTCGAGCAGACGGTGCCGGTCGGGACGGTGCTCGCCCGGATCGCGCTCGACGGGGCCGGCGCGGCCGGCGGGGCCGGCGGGGCCGGCGGGGCCGGCGGGTCCGGCGGGGCCGGCGCGAGCGGCGGGGCCGGCGCGAGCGGCGCGCCGGCGGGATTCGTTCCGGAGGTTTCGGCGGCGGCGGGGTCTGCGCCGGTCGTTTCGGCGGCGGCGGCGGGATCTGCCCCGGGCGGATCGGCGCCGGCGCCGCGGGCGAACGGCGGCTCGCCGGCGCGGCGCTACTCACCCGTCGTGCAGCGGATCGCCGCGGTGCACGGGATCGATCTGGCGGGAGTCGTCGGGACGGGCCGCGACGGGCGCGTCCGCAAGCAGGATGTGCTGGCGCTCGTGGGAGACGCCGGCGCCGTTGAGGAGCCGCCGCTTCACATCGAATCTCCGTACCGGCCGGATCCGGTTCCGGTCGCACCGCCGGTGACCGGAACCGGCGCACACGCCGGCCCGGCCGGACAGCTGTCGCGGATGCGCAGGCAGATCGGCGAGCACATGAAGCGCTCGCTGCGAGACCGCCGCCACCTGTACGACCTGGATCGAGGTCGACATGGGCCGGGTCGAGGCGGCCCGAGCGCGGCTCGGGGTGACGGCGCTCGCGTTCGTCGCGCGCGCGTGCGTCGGCGGCGCTGCGCGAGTACCCGGCGCTCAACGCCTGGCTCGATGACGAGCGTTACAGCCGCTTCGACAACGAGGTCCATCTGGGGATCGCGGTGTCGCTCGGCGAGGACGGGCTGATCGTCCCGGTCGTACGAGACGCCCAGCGAGCTGTCGGAGGAGGGGCTCGGCAACGCGGATCCGCGAGGCGGCAGGCCGCGCACGGCGCGGCGAACTGACCCCGGACGACGTCCGCGGGGCGACGTTCACGATCACCAACCCGGGCCAGTACGGCTCGATCATGGCGACGCCCGTGATCAACCAGCCGCAGGTCGCGATCCTCGACCTCGAGGCGATCGTCAAGCAACCCGTCGTCGTGACGGATGCCGACGGCAACGACTCGATCGCGATCCGCCCGATGACGATCCTCGGCCTCAGCTGGGACCACCGGGCGCTGGACGGCGCGCTGTCCGCGCAGTTCCTGGCGGCGGTCAAGCGGCGGCTCGAGACGGTCAGCGCGGACTGAGGCTATGAGCACGCTTGCGGAACTGTGGGTGTGCCGGGTGCCGGGTCCGGTCGAGTACCGGGCCGCGCTCGCGCTGCAGGAGCGGCTGCGGACGGCGCGCCAGGCCGAGCTGATCCCCGACACGATGCTGCTACTCGAGCACCCGCCGGTCTTCACGCGCGGCCGCCGGACCGGCGAGGGCGAGCTGATGATGCCCGAGGACTGGTACCGGAGCCTGGGGATGGAGATCGTCGACGTCGACCGCGGCGGCAAGATCACCTACCACGGACCGGGCCAGCTCGTCGGGTATCCGATCGTGCGCGTCGGGGACGTGCTCGAATACGTCCGAAGGCTCGAGCGGGCCGTTGTGCGCGCGCTTGCGGAGGAGGGCGTGCTCGCTCGGCTGCGCACGGCGGAAGGCCCGGACTTCACCGGCGTCTGGGTCCAGGAACGCAAGATCGCCTCGATCGGCGTGCACGTCTCGCGCGGTATCACGACGCATGGGTTCGCGGTCAACGTCTGCAACGACCTCTCGCCGTTCGATTGGGTGGTCGCGTGCGGGCTGCCGAGCGTCCAGATGACGTCGCTCGCTGCCGAGCTTGGTGCGCGCGGCGCTGGCGACGCGAGCGGCGGGGGCGGCGGGGGCGGCGGGGTCGGTGTGGTCGGTGTGGGCGGCGGCGTCGGATGCCGGGCGCCGGGCAGGCTGATGCCGTGTTTCGTCAAGCGGACGGCGTACGCGGTCGCCGTCGAGCTCGGGCGCCGGCAGCGGATCATCAGTGCCGGGCGGCTCTACGCCATCTTGGATGCCGCGGAGGAGGCGCTCGGCGGGGTCCGGGCCGTGACGACGGCGAGCAGCGTCGCCGAGAGCCGGGTCGGCTCGAGCGTGACCTGATCCCAGGTCGCGCGGAGCGTCTGCCAGCCGGCACGCGCGGCCCGCTGGTCGCGCCGCGCGTCGGCGGCGACGCGCCGGCCCTGGCGGTGGACGGCGCCGTCGGTCTCGAGGATCACCCTGGCATCGCGCCAGACGAAGTCGGCTCGGATCAGCTCCTCGCCGTCGCCGAGGTCGATCCACTTCTGCAACTCGGGTGGCGGGAGGCCGGGCGTCGCCCGGATCAGCGCGAGCGCTCGTTCCTCCAGCTGACTTTCGGTCGGAGTGCTGTGTTGACGGTGGGCGCTCAGCGCGCTCTGGAGCGTCGTGGCGGCGCGGTGGCGTCCCGGCGTGCCGTGGGCGATCTGCTCGTCAAGCGCGTGGAGATCGAACAGCCCGAGCACGACGGCCTCGTCGATGACGCGCTCGACGCGGCGGCGCGGGAACGTGTCGGCGAGGTCGAAGATCGTGCGCGCGACGGTTGTGCACGGGATGCCGTCGACAATGGTGACGTCGGATGGGCGCAGGGTGCTGGAGCGGTGGATCCGGATCCCCGGGCGGTCGCGGCCGGCGCGAGTCGGCACCGTCACATCGATGACGGCGCGGCCGTCGCGGGCGAGGCGGCGGAGCGCCGCCGCCGAGAGGTGGGAGAGCGCGGCGCCGGGGCCGCAGGCGAGGACCGCAGCCATCCGGCGGCCGGCGATCGTCAGGAGCGGCTCCGGAACGAGCGCGTAGACCCCGTGATGGATCCGGTGCAGCCAGCCGATCGACGCGTAGTGGCGGACGGTCCGTCGCGCAAGGCCGATCTCGGCGAGCTGCTGCGCGGTGATCGTGGCGTGCTGGATCAGAGCCAACGCCACAACCGCCCCCCATTGCGACCGCGGGTCGAATAGCGGCAAACCCCTTGCCGTTATTCGACCCGCCCCCGGGGGGCGTGGGTTTGGACGCCGCGGCATGCCGGAATCGTGGCGGCGCGACCTGCGCGCAAACAAGACAGAAATGTCACGTCTTTGCACGAACTGCGGTGCGAAAGGCCCGCAACCGATGGGCGCTACGCTTCGAGGCAGCGATGAGCTCAACGAGATCGCGTTCGAACCCCGGAGGGATTCAGGACGTCCTGACGGTGCTCGGGCCGACAACCGAGCCGTACAAGGGCCGCAAGCCGCCGTGGTTCAAGGTCCCCGCGCCGGGCGGGCAGCGGTACCGGGAGCTCCAGGGCCTGATCGAGGCCGAGAACCTCCACACCGTCTGTCAGGAGGCCGCCTGCCCGAACATCGGCGAGTGCTGGCAGCGCGGCACGGCCACGTTCATGATCCTCGGCGACACCTGCACGCGGCGGTGCGGCTTCTGCAACGTCAAGACGGGCAAGCCGACGTGGAACGACCCGCTCGAGCCCGCCCGCGTCGCCCGCAGCGTCGCGCGCATGCACCTGCGACACGCCGTGATCACGAGCGTCGACCGTGACGACCTCCCTGACTACGGCGCCAGCGGCTTCGTCGGCGTGATCCGGCAGATCCGCAGGCAGTCCCCGCAGACCAAGATCGAGGTTCTGACGCCCGACTTCCGCGGCCAGGAGATGCCGCTCGCGAAGGTGGTGGCCGAACGCCCCGACGTCTTCAACCATAACGTCGAGGTCGTTCCGCGCCTGTACGCCGTCGCTCGCCGCGGCTCCACCTGGGAGCGCTCCAACCGGGTGCTGAGGACCGCCAAGGAGATGGGTGGCGACGAGGTGACAACCAAATCCGGCCTGATGGTCGGCCTCGGTGAATCGTTCGAGGAGATGGTCGAGGCGCTCGGCACGCTCCGCGAGAACCACGTCCAGGTTCTGACCGTCGGCCAGTACCTCCGTCCCACGGAGCACCACCTTCCGGTCGTGCGCTACTGGCACCCCGACGAGTTCGAAGACCTCGCAACCGCCGCGTACGACCTCGGCTTCGAGCACGTCGCCGCCGGTCCGCTCGTCCGCAGCTCCTACCACGCCGACCAGCACATCGCGCAGACCGAGCCGGGCGTCGGTCCCGTTCGAGCACGCGCCGCCGCCGGCAGCTGACCCCGATGCGTCGCAGGCACCTGATCCTCGCCGTGACGCTCGCGCTCGTCGCCGTGCTCCTGCTCGCCGTCGTGCCGAGCGCGTTCGCCGCAGCCGGCGGCGGGACCGGGGGCTTCGGCGGGGGCGGGGGCGGAGGCGATGGCGGCGGTGGCGGTGGCGGGGGCAAGGCCTTCGCGCTGTACATCGTGCTCAGACTGCTGATCGACATCGCGCTGCTCGGTCACGGTAAGGGCGCGCTCGTGCTGCTCGTGCTCGCGCTCGCCTACGCGTTCGTCCGCTTCGTCATCCCGAAGTTCACAGCCGCGGCGCAGGCCCGCCGCCAGCGGGGCGGCGCTCACCGGCGCGACACGCGCCGGCGCGCGCGGCGGGTCGAACTGGCCGCCGCGGAGGCCGCCGATGAGGACCCGATGTTCGACCCTGAAACCGTCCGCGCCGCGGCCGGGGCGCTGTTCACGCAGATCCAGTTCGCCTGGGATGCGGGCGACCGGGTGCGTCTGCGCGGCCTCGTCGCCCCGCGGCTGCTCGGGGAGTGGGAGCGCCGGCTCGACGATTTCGACCGGAAGGGCTGGCGCAACCGGGTCGAGCCACTCGAGGAGCCAGCCGTCGAGTACGTCGGACTCTCCCGCGGCAACGGCAACGGCAGCGGGAACGGCAACGACGCCGGCGCCGGTGACACCGACAACACCGGCGATCGCGTCGTCGTCCGGATCGAGGCGCGGATGCGCGACTACGTCACCGACGCGCAGGGCCGCCGCATCAAGCGCCGCAGCCAGTTCACCGAAACGGTGCGACTGCGGGAGTTCTGGACCCTGCAGCGGCGCGGCAACCACTGGATCCTCGCCTCGATCGAGCAAGGGGCCGAGGGCTCGCACGCGCTCGATGCGACGCTCGCCCCGACTGCGTGGTCGAACACGCAGGCGCTGACCGACGAGGCCGTGCTCGAGCAGGCGGCTGCAGATGCCGGTCCGGCCGGAGTCAGCCCCTCGGAGCTTGTCGGCGTCGGCTTCAAAGCCGATGCGCGGGCCGCCGCGCTCGACCTCTCACTCGTCGACGGGCGCTTTGCCCCGCTGGTCCTGGAGGCCGCCGCACGCCGCGCGGTGGACGCCTGGGCGGAGGCGGTCGACGGGTCGACGGAGGCCCTTCGCCGGCTCGCCGAGCCGGCCGCGATTCGGGATCTGCTCCACCCCGGCGATCCGAGCGAGCGGACCCGCGTCGTCGTCCGCGGCACCGAGCTGCAGAGGATCGAGATCGTCGCGCTCGAGCCGACCGCAAATCCCCCGGCGATGACGATCGACGTGCTGATTCGCGGGCACCGGTACATCGAGGATCGCGACACCACGCAGGTGCTCGCCGGCGACCCTGCCCGCGCGACCACGTTCACGGAGCGCTGGACGCTCGCCGTGACCGGGGACGCCGCCGATCCGTGGCGGATCGTCTCTGTTCAGACGCCGACGCGGACGGTCTGACCGCTCGCCCGACGCGCCGCGGTGGTCCCCGCGTGCGCATCGGAAAGCCGCAGCTGCTCGCGCCAGTGATGGTGCTCGCGGTCGAAACGGAGGAGTTCCGTCAGCGCCTCGGGCGGCATCGCTCGCGCGAACAGATGACCCTGCGCATACCGGCACCCCCGCGCCCTGACACGCTGAGCCTGTTCGGAGCTCTCGACACCTTCGGCCGTCACGTCCGCATCGACCGCGGCGGCGATCGCGACGACCGCGCCGATGACCGCGTCGTCCTCACGCTGGCCTGAGCCGGCATGCACGAACGAGCGGTCGAGCTTGAGGCGGTTGACAGGCAGCCGCCTGAGCGCTGACAGCGAGGAATAGCCCGTCCCGAAGTCGTCGATCACGAGCTTGACGCCGAGGTCACTGAGGCGGTCAAGCTCGCGCCGGGCCGCTGCCGCATCCTCCAGCAGCGCGGCTTCGGTCACCTCGAGGGAGAGGAGGTGCGGCTCGAGGCCGCTCGCCTCGAGCGCTCGCGAGACGACGCCGACGAGATCGCTGCGCGTGAGCTGGTAGGCCGAGATGTTGACGGAGACCGACATCGGCGAGGTCGTGCCGAACTCGCGGCGCCATGCCGTCGCCTGCCGGCAGGCCTCCTCGATCACCCACTGGCCGATCTCGACGATCAGACCGGTGCCCTCGGCGACCGGGACGAACTCGGCCGGCGCGAGCATGCCGCGGACCGGATGGTGCCAGCGCAGCAGCGCCTCGATGCTGACGACGGAGCCGCGCTCGAGGTCGACGATCGGCTGATAGAAGAGCGCGAACTCGCCGCGGACGAGCGCTCCGCGCAGGGCCGCCTCGGTCTCGGACCGCTGGGACAGTCGCTCGCGGATCCGCTTGTCGAATACCGCGACGCGACCCTTGCCGCTCTCCTTGGCGGCGTACATGGCCGCGTCGGCATCGCGCACGACGCCGTGCGCGCTCGCCACGGAGGCGTCGGGGACCATCACGAGACCGACACTCACCGACACGGCGTGCTCGACGCCGGCGATCGTGAACGGCTCCATCGAGGCGCCGGCGATCCGCTCGGCGATCGCGAGCGCCTCGTCCTCGCTCTCCAGATCCTCGCAGAGCACGACGAACTCGTCGCCGCCGAGGCGGGCGAGCGTGTCGCCCTCGCGCACGGCCGCGCTGAGGCGACCGGTCAGCGCGGTCAGCGTCAGGTCGCCGGCGTCGTGGCCGCGCGAGTCGTTGATCTCCTTGAAGTCGTCGAGGTCGAGGAAGACGACCGCGAGCGCGCGACCGGAGCGGCGGGCGCGCGCGAGCGCCCCGTCGAGTCGCTCGAGGAACATCAGCCGGTTCGGCAGGCCGGTCAGCGGATCGTGGCGGGCCTGGTGAACGAGGGCCTCGGCCGCCCGCCGCAGGACCGTCACGTCCCGGATCGCGGCCGACACCTGGGTCCCCTCCTCGGTCTCGAGCAGCGTCAGCGAGATCTCCGCCGGGAACGTGGAGCCGTCGCCTCGGACACCCCAGAGATCGAGATCGGGCTGCAGCCCGTCGCCGGCCCCGGTCGCCCACCAGTCGGGATCGGCGCCGTCCGGCGTCGGCACGAGCTCGTCGATCCGCTTGCCGGCGAGTTCGGTGGCGCCGAACCCGAACATCAGCTGGGCGCGGACGTTGCCGAGCGCGACCCGGCCGTCCGTATCGATCACGACGATCGGATACGCAGCATCGTCGAACAGCGAGCGGAACCGCTCCTCGGAGAGCTTGAACGCGGTCACGTCCTGGCAGGTGCCGACGACGCGGGCAGGCCGGACCACGCCCTCTGAGCGCAGTCTCGCCTCGACCGTTCGCACCTGCCCGTCGGGGCGGACGATCCGGTGCACGAGCTCGACGGCACCATTCTCGTGCTGGACGCGCCGCATCGCCTCCACGAGCCGGCTGCGGTCGTCCGGGTGAGTGCATCCAAGCCACGCGGCCCAGCCGGGCGCGATCGAGTCCCGATCTCGCCCGAAGATCATGTAGAGCTCCCGCGACCAGGTCGTGCGACCGGTCATCAGGTCGGCATCGAAGCTGCCGATGTGAGCAAGCTGCTGGGCCTCCTCCAGCGCAGTTTCGCTCTCGGCCAGCCGGTCGACCGCGCGCTCGGCGAGCCGCCGCTCGCTGCGGGAAGCCGCGACCAGCAGCGCCGTGACGATACCCACGCAGAGAAATGCCTCGGTGCGGATCAGTTCGACCGCGTGCGAGCCGCCCGGGAACGGGCCGTCGCCGTGCACGGTGAGCCGGATCGCCGCGGCCGCGACGGCAAGGCCTCCGACGGCGACGCCACGCTCGCCGTCGAGCATCGCGAGCAGGAACAGCAGCGGCAGCACGAGGTACGGAAGCGATCCGGCCGAACTGAGGATCACGTAGCTGAGGCCGCCGACGAGCACGAACGTCACGAGCGCCGCGAGGATGGCGCGCGCCCGGAGCGCCGCCGATGAGGCGCCCGACAGCACGAGCACGGCCGACCCGACGATCAGCACGCCGCTCATACTTCCAAGCCACCAGTCCCGCCACGCGGCAGCCAGACCCGACGCCGTCAGCGCGCCGGACAGGAGCAGCCCGACCGAGCCGACCGCAGCGCCCGCCGCGGCGGCCAGCAGCCCGGCGAGAGCGACGAACGCGGTCACGTCGGACATCCGCCTGAGCTGCGTGCGGAACTGCACGCGAGGCAGAAGCTCGGCCGAGAGCCACGGCGTGACGACAGCGCCCAGCGTCGCGAAGGCGGTGGCAACGAGCGAGTGGCCCGCGCTCAGCCCCGTTGCGGCGGCCGCGAGCGCGACGGCACCAAGCAGACGCCGACCGCCAAGGAGCACGGCCGCGACCGCGACGCCGGACGCGGGCCAGAAGGCGAAGCGGCCGGTGTGCGCGAGATCAAGCGAGATCGCGACGCGCGAGCAGCCGAACGACGCAAGCGCGACAAATGCGAACCCGAGCATCTCGGGCATGGAGACACGGGTGGTCAAACGGTTCATCGGGGGCACATAAGCATCGGCGCCGCCCCGAAAGCGCTTGAGAGCTGCAATGTAAGAATTTGCACGGAGATTGCAGCAATTCTCGCCGGGTATCGGCCGCACCGGAAAGTGGGTACGGTGTCGGCCATGGAGATCGGACTGGGCGCCCGTGCCGGCATGTCGGGAGCATCGGTGAGCGACCTGCTGCTACGGACGGTGCTCGCGTCGGCGCTGACCGCGGCGACCTTACCGAGCGGCCTGTTGCTCGACGGGAGCGCCGAGGCGAGGCGGCTGGAGTTCTACGCGGCCCTCGCCGAGCACCATGATCCGGAGCGGGTCTTCACGCCGCCGCCAAGTCCGGTCCCCATCCTCACCCGGCCCGGCAGCGGCCTCGACGAGCTCGACGGCCGTGTCGAGCTGCTGCGCTTTCGCAGCCCGTTCGAGCCGCTGCACCCCGATCTGCGCCGTCGCTACAGGGCGCATTCGGCGAACGCGCTGGCACGAGCGCAGCACTGGCGGCACGCCGGCGACCCGCGCCCGACGCTGCTCGTGATCCACGGATTCGGTGCCTCGCCTGCTTGGTTCAACGCTGCGTTCTTCTCGCTGCGCGACTTCTTCGCCGACGGCTGGGACATCGTGATGTTCACGCTGCCGTTCCACGGAGGTCGCCGCGGACCGCTGTCGCCGTTCAACGGGGCAGAGCTGTTCTCCGGAGGGTTCGCACAGCTCTGCGAAGCGATGCTCCAGGCGATCTGCGACCTGCGGGTACTGCTCGATCACCTGCTGCGCCGCGGCGTCCCCCGCATCGGCGCCACCGGCCTCTCGCTCGGCGGCTACGCGACCGCGCTGCTCGCCGAGGTCGACGATCGGCTTGACTTCGCGATCCCGAATGCGGCCGTCGCGAGCCTGCCGCATCTGATCCGCAACTGGTTTCCGGTGAACTTCGGCACGGTTCTGCTGGAGTCGTTCAAACGCCTCCCCCGCGAGCTCGTCGCCCGCAGCGCGGCGCTGCACAGCCCCCTGAACTATCCGCCGAAGCTCGCGCGCGAGCGCCTGCTGGTGATCGGCGGGCGTGGCGACCGTCTGGCACCTCCCGAGCAGAGCCTGATGCTCTGGGAGCACTGGGGCCGCCCGGAGCTGCACTGGTTCCCGGGCGGCCATGTCCTGCACTTCTCGCGCGCCGAGTACCTCGGCGCGATGCGACGGCTGATGGGCGAAGGTCAGCCGGTGAAGTGAACCACGATCTCGACGCGCCACCCGTCCGGCCTGACCGATCCAGCAGGCGGAGACTGGCTGACGACCGTGAAGAGCGAGAACTGACCGGACGTGAGGGTCGCCTCCGATGCAGCTCCGTTGAGCATGATGATGACCTTACCGAGGCGGCAGTCGGCGGCGTGCAGCAGCGAGACCGACTGCCGAATCGAGTAGCCGACGAGCTGGGGCACGACGCACTTAGGCGCGCAGTAGGACGGATCCTGACTTCCAGGGGGGCACGCGGACGACGGTGACGGCGTTGCGCCGGCAATCGCAGCGCGCGGCGCGGCCGACGCGGGAAGGACAACAGCGGCGGACAGTGCCGCCGCCAGCACCAGTGTGAGCAGAATTCGTTTCAGCACAAGTCCTCCTGAGACCATGGTTTGTCCTTCGCTCCCGACGAAGCACCCCGGAGCTCTCTCTATACGGCCGATCGCGCCGCAGGCTGACAACGCCGGTCAGAAGACGGCGACGCCTCGAGCTCCGCCAAGAGAAGGAGGCTGGAGCGGCCTGACATGCCGCTCCAGCCTCGACCTCTCGACCGCGATCCTCACCAAACGAGGTCCGTCTGCGCTGCGGCCGTCAACGGGACCCGGCCGCAGGGCAGATCAACCGCCCCCTGACGCTCGCTACAGGATCTCGACGTCCACGAGGTTGAACGGCTCGTTCGTCGGCGTCGTGTCGTTGATCGTCACGGTCGTTCCCAACGTCCCGAAAGAGGTCGGTGAGATCGTGAACGGATTCTGGTACAGGCCGTCAGACGCGAGCTTCATCGGACTGCATGCTCCCGAGCAGGTTCCCGCGAACTGGAGACCGAACGTGCCCGGCTGGTCGACGGCGTCCGCGACGCCGATCGCGAACTGGTTCGACGGCCAGGTCGGCGGCGCCGAACCGGAAACCGGGTCGCTGTACGCGGCCCAGACCATGCTGTCCGGCTCAGTCGTCTTGAGAGCACAGCTCGGCGCGGCCTTCGCCGAGTAGCAAATGCTCGAGGCTCCGATCCCGGTGCCCTGCACGCCCGACGCGCCGGGGGTGATCGCGTTCTTGAACGTGACGGCCTGGAGGCCGACGTCGCACGCACTCCACCTGCCCCCGCACGCCTTACCGACCGTCGCCTTGACGAAGATCGGCGCCGTCTTGCTGATGATGCTGGTGGCGTCCGCGTACCAGACCTCGGAGTCGCCCCCGCCGGCGTTCTCGGAGTTGACCTTGTGGAAGGTGACCGGGCACGTGCCGCCGGTGTAGGTCGTGCAGCTGACGGTGATGCTCTGGCCACCGGCTGTCGGTCCATCGGCTCCAACGAACGCGGCGATCAGCTCGTTCGCAACAGTCGTGTAGACCCCGCACGGCTCAGCGGTATATCCGAGCGCCTTGCAGTTGGTGGTGTTGGTCGACCCGAAGGTCGTCGACCCGTCGTTGTAGGAGAACGCACCGAACAGGTTGTCCTCCGTCGGCGGGGTGCAATAGCTCTGGATGAGCTGGCCGGCCGGGCAGCTCGCAGTCTGTGCAACCGTGCTCTGCACCGCGCGCTGGACGTAGTATTCGCTCCGCGCGTTGTGTGTGCGGACGACGACCAGATCCATCTTGCCCTTGTGCGGGTGGCTGACCGTTCGCGTGTGGGCGCTGGCGAGCGCCGGCATCCAGATCAGCGCTGCGGCCACTGCCACGGCCGCCGTGGCGACGTACTTTCTCATCTAGGCCCTTTCGTTTGGTGCGGTCGTTACGGGGAAGGAATACGGGCTAGCCGACGCCCGCCTGACACGGCTTGTGGCGGTTCTGTAACCAACCGGGATCTGTGGTGTGACCAGGCCGGGAGAGCGGCTGTAAAAAGGCGCTCGCCGGCCGCGAGCGAGCCGGACGGTCGCCGCCGGAGCAGCACGAGTGCTATGGTCGCGAACTCGGGTTGGTCTGGTTGGTCACAGACCGATCGCCGTCTTCTTGACCTGCTGTTGACCCAACGGAGGTTCGTTCGGTGGCGTTCGGTCGGGTTGATCGTTGCTTGCGGGTCGTGGGGAGATCGCGATCCAGGTTCCGGCTGGTCGGGGTAGCGATCGGCTTGGCGGGGCTACTGCCAGGCGCGTTGCTGATTCCCGGTGCCGGACCGGCGGCCGGCGCGGCGCGAGAGACTGCACTCTCAGGCCCGCATGTGTTCGGCTGAGGATTCAAGTCGCCCTGGGCGATCTCCTCGGACGGCACCCATGTCTGGGTGGCCAACGAAGGCGGCGACTCGGTGGCGGAGCTGTCGGCGTCCACCGGCGCCCTGATCCAGGTCATCTCAGGCCCCACCTACGCATTCGACGAGCCGGACGCGATCGCCTCGGACGGCACCCACGTCTGGGTCGCCAACAGCTTCAGCGGCTCGGTGACGGAGCTGTCGGCGTCCACCGGCGCGCTCACCCAGGTCATCTCAGGTTCCAGTTACAACTTCGCCGGCCCGGATGCGATCTCCTCGGACGGTACCCACGTCTGGGTCACGAACGGCGCCGGCGACTCGGTGACGGAGCTGTCGGCGTCGACCGGCGCGCTCACCCAAGTCATTTCAGGCTCGAGCTACAACTTCAACCTTCCGTCGGCGATCTCCTCGGACGGCACGCACGTCTGGGTCGCGAACAGCTCCGGCGGCTCGGTGACGGAGCTGTCGGCATCCACCGGCGCGCTCACCCAAGTGATCTCAGGCTCCAGCTTTGCCTTCGACGATCCGGCCGCGATCTCAACTGACGGCACCCACGTCTGGGTCGCCAACAGCGTCGGTTTCGGCGGCTCTGTGACCGAGCTGTCGGCGTCTACCGGCGCCCTCGTCCAAGTCATCTCAAACTCCACCCACAACTTCAACGAGCCGGGCGCGATCTCCTCCGACGGCACCAACGTCTGGGTCACCAACAGCGCCGGCAACTCGGTGACGGAGCTGTCAGCGACCACGGGTGCGCTCGTCCAGGTCATCTCAAACTCCACCTACGAGTTCGACGTTCCGGCCGCAATTTCATCGGACGGCACCCACGTCTGGGTCACCAACAGCGCCGGCAATTCGGCGACGGAGCTGTCAGCGACCACCGGCGCACTACTCCTGGTCGTCTCGGGCTCCAGCTACCAGTCCGGCGATGCGTACGGCTACAGGCTGGACGCTCCGGACGCGATGTCCTCGGATGGGACCCACGTCTGGGTCGCCAACTACGACACCGACGCGGTGACGGAGCTGTCGGCCGCCACCGGCGCACTCGTCCAGGTCATCTCAAACTCCACCTACGAGTTCAGCCTTCCGTCGGCGATCTCCTCGGACGGCACCGACGTCTGGGTCGCCAACAGCTTCGGCGACTCGGTGACGGAACTGTCGGCGTCCACGGGCGCCCTCACCCAAGTCATCTCAGGCTCCGGCTACAACTTCAATGTTCCGTCGGCGATCTCCTCGGACGGCACCCACGTCTGGGTCGCCAACACGTCAGGGAACACGGTCACGGAGCTGTCGGCGTCCACCGGCGCACTCGTCCGGGTCATCTCAGGCTCCGGCTACGACTTCGTCGGCCCCTCCGCGATCTCCTCGGACGGCACCCACGTGTGGGTCGCGAACGACGACTCGGTGACGGAGCTGTCGGCGTCGACCGGCGCCCTCACCCAAGTCATCACCGACCACCGCTTCAACTACTTGTCGGCGATCTCGTCGGACGGCACCAACGTCTGGGTCGCCAACTGCAACAACGACTCGGTTGCGGAGCTGTCGGCGTCCACCGGCGCGCTCGTCCAGGTGATCTCAGGCTCCACATACGGCTTCGATAATCCGTGCGCGATCTCCTCGGACGGCACCCATGTGTGGGTCGCCAACGAGGCGGGCGACTCGGTCACGGAGCTGTCGGCGTCCACCGGCGCCCTCACCCAAGTCATCTCAGGCCCCAGCTATGACTTCAACGGTTCGTACCCGATCTACTCGGACGGCACCCACGTCTGGGTCGCCAACGTTGTCGGCCGCTCGGTCACGGAGCTGTCGGCGTCCACCGGCGCCCTCACCCAAGTCATCTCAGGCTCCGGCTACGACTTCAACGAGCCGGACGCGATCGCCTCGGACGGCACCCACGTCTGGGTCGCCAACTGCTCCACCGATTCGGTGACGGAGCTGTCGGCGTCCACCGGCGCGCTCACCCAAGTCATCTCAGGCCCCAGCTACAACTTCAACGCGCCGGACGCGATCTCAACGGACGGCACCCACGTCTGGGTCACGAACAGTTACGGCGACTCGGTCACCGAACTGTCGGCGTCCACCGGCGCCCTCACCCAAGTCATCTCAGGCCCCAGCTACAACTTCAACGTTCCGTCCGCGATCTCAGCGGACGGCACCCACGTCTGGGTCACGAACAGTTACGGCGACTCGGTCACCGAACTGTCGGCGTCGAGCGGCGCTCTCACCCAGGTCATCTCAGGCCCCAGCTACAACTTCAACGCGCCGGCGGCGATCTCCTCGGACGGCACCAACGTGTGGGTCACGAACAACGCCGGCGACTCGGTCACGGAGCTGTCCGCGTCCACCGGCGCCCTCACGCAAGTCGTCTCAGGCTCCAGCTATAGCTTCAACCTTCCGGCCGCGATCTGCTCGGACGGCACCAACGTGTGGGTCGCCAACGAATCTGGCGACTCTGTCACCGGCTTCGCGGCCGGCTAGCGACCACGTGAAGGACGGCGCAAAGACGGTGCGGGGACCTCGCGACCGGCAATCGTGACCCCGCCGGCGGGGTGAGAGAGGTGCGCCGCCCGTTCGCGGCTCGGCATCATTTCGAGCCGGACGCTCCGGCGGACGACACGGCCGTGCACGACCCGCCCGGCTTCGTCGCCCCAGGGGCGAGGCACTGGCTCCGGTAGACGGCGAGCTTTCCGGCGCGAATGACGAAGGTGATGTACTTCCCGATAGCCCCGTACTCGACGATGATCGCGGCGACAGTCGCGCCGGGAGCCAACTGCGCTCTCCGGAACAGCGGCGCCAGGTCTGCCATCTGAACCCCGGCTGGGGCGTGCTTGCAGATGGTACAGCTCCCCGTTCGCACGGTACGACCGCCCTTGAACGGACAGCCTCGTCCCGCGCAGGTGACCTCCAGCGTCGCACCGGCAGGGATGTCTCGGATCATGAGCCGGCTGACCGTCGTGGACTCGGCGGTGGTGCGGAAGGACCACTTTGCGGTCGGCGAGGGAGACAGTGTTACCGGGGTTACGGAGTACGGACACTGCCTCGCCCCGGGTGTGCCCGCATCGTTGGTCCCACCTAGTGCCGCCGTCTGGGCACCGAGGTCGGTCGCTGGGACTGGCGCGGACAGGGGCTCGGACTGCGGGCCCGAGATGCTGTCCGACAGCGTCGCGGTCACCGTCGCGGTCAGGTCACCAAATGGGAACTCCGGATCGCCGTTGCACGTGATCGTCGGAGAGGCGGTATCAACCTTGATAGACAGGCTGACCGGGTTCTCCTGGTCACCGAAGCTGTTCTGGCTCGCCGCGTAAGCAGTGTGCACGCCGTTGGTAGTAATCGTCGATCCGGACCCCGTGAGGGGGCATCCGGGCTGGATGGCGCCGTACGCAGGCGGCGCCTGGACGGGATCGAGCTCGCATTGGATCGATGCCTTCTGAGTCGCCGTCACGCTCAACGTCGGGTCACTGATGTACCAGCCGTTCGTTCCATTCGGGCTCGAGGGGCTGAGCTTGAAGCTAGAAACGGACGGGATCGTGATCTCCCGGATCAGGCCGTTTTCCTGGTCGGCGATCAGGATATTGCCGTTGGCCAGCGGCGCGGCGGCCGCCGGCGCATCGAGCGATGCTGCGGTCGCAGCGCCACCGTCGCCGCCTGACGACGCCTGGCCGTTGCCGGCGATCGTCGAGATGGTGCCGGACGGCGAGACCTCGCGGATGACCTCATTGCCAGTGTCGGCGATCAGAAAACCTCCCCCGGCCAGGCTCACCACCTGTCCAGGGTCGGTCAGCTGAGCGAACGTCGCGGGGCCGCCGTCGCCGCTGTAACCGGGACTTCCTGGCTCGCCCGCGACCGTCGAGAACGTGCCGGTTGGGGCCTCCTGCGAAACCTCGCGGACCGAGTCCTCCCGAATGCCGCCGGCGTCGGACTCCGTGAAGAGGTAACCGCCCGATCCGTCCTGGAGCTCCGAGACGGAGTTGACGAGCCCAAGTTGGACGCCGCTCGCCGGCAGGCCGTCACAGAACGTCGTCGCGTCGTCGCAGCTGCCCCCGCCGGCGATTGTGGCGATCGTGGCGCTCGGATCTGCGTAGGAGGTCAGCAGCAGGATCCGGTGGTTGTAGGTGTCTGCGATCAGGACGCCGCCGTCAGCGGTGGGCTCCGCGTCACTCGGGTAGCTAAGCGATACCTGTGTTGCGGGCCCCGACGCGATCAGCGGGTAGGACCCGGAGGTGCATTGAGGGGTGCCGTCTGGATCGGTCGGGTCAGGCGGAATCCCGGCGATCGTCGTGATCGTCGCCACACCCGGAGGACCGGGCGAGACCATCCGCACGCGACAGCCGGCGAACTCGGTGATCAGAAAGCCGCCATCGGGCAATGCCGCGACCGAGACCGGGTTGTCGAGGCCAGACTGCGTGGCCGGGACGTTATCTTCGTCGATCGTATCGGGTGCCACGGCATTCGGATTGGTCAGGGTCGGGCTCGAAACGCTCGTTCCCGCGACGGTCGTGACAATGCCCGAGGCGGAGACCTCCCGGACGAGGTCGTTGGCCGAATCGATGTAGAGGAAGCCCCCGCCGGGTATCGCGGAGACGAAACGAGCGCCGGCGATCGAGACGGACGTCGCTTTGATGCCGTCGCAGATGCCGCCCGAGGTCATCAGACCAGAGCACGATCCCCCGCCGGCGACCGTGTGAATCTGGGGTGGGAGGAGGCTTGCGCCAGCCGGGTTGGCACTGACTGCGGCCGTTCCGAGCGCCAGCAGGCCGGCCGCGCAGAACCACCGCACAAGTCGACGCCTGAGCCGCAGATTCGCGGTGGCTTGAGGTATGACGATCATTTCAAATAACGGAAAGTGCGCCGAATTGCACCCTCCTCTCCGCGAGTGGCGGCGGAGGTTTCCCAGCAGACGTTAGACCTTCGCGACAGGCGACTGCGCAGTGGCCGAGCCGCGTTCACCACCTGTCCACACGACGTTCACATGCGGGCTACGTCAGCGTCACGCAAAGTCGGCAGTCTCACAAGCGGTGGAACAGATCGCGTACCACACCGCCTGACCGTGAGCGTGCCGCCGGAACCCGAGTACGCTCTGCTGCTCGATGTGGCTGTGCCACTCGATCGGCAACGCGTCGATCATGCCGCCTGGGACGGGGGCCGTTGGGGACACACGCTCAACATCGCCGACTGGCACCGGCTCTCGCCGGCGCTGTTCAGCCACCTGCGCTCGACCGGCGGCGCTCCGTCACCCGTGCTCGCCGCGCTGGAACGGGCGTATCTCGCAAATGCGGCCAGAAGCCTCTTCATCCGGGCCGCTGCTGACCGCGCGCTGCAAGCGCTCGATGGCGCCGGGATCGGGGCGATGCTGCTCAAGGGCGCAGCGCTCGTCGAGACCGTATACGGCGACCCAGCCGAGCGTGAGATGCTGGACATCGACGTCCTCGTGCCGCTCGAGCGGCTGCACGACGCCGAGGCGGCCCTCACGGACCTCGGCTATCGCAAGGTGCCAGGCGAGGCGGCCGATCAGGGCGCTGATCACGTGCGAGTCACAACCCCGCACGATCTCGCCCTCGTGTCCCAGGAGCAACTCGTCGCGATCGAGCTGCATCGTCATATCGCGATGGCCGAAGAGGGAGGCGGGTTCGATCTCGGCGGCATGTGGGAACGTGCTCGCAGTGCGCCCGACACAGGCCACGTGGTGCCGTCGCCGGAGGACCTCCTGATTCACGTCTGCTTCCACTTCACGCGCAACCGTCTCGGCGGCAGCGCCCGCAGGCGCAACACCGGCGGCGCGCTGGCGCAGATCTCAGATGTCAACCGAATTGTGCAGCGCGAGCAGGTCGATTGGGACGTGCTGGCGCGCACGAGCCGCGAATTCGGCCTGCGATCGCGCGTCTTCCTGGGACTGTTCGCCGCATCCGAGGTCGGTGTCGAGATTCCCGCGGACGCGCTTGCACAGGTGGCGCCACCCGATTTCGACCGCGACCTCGGACGGCGGCTCGTCGCCCTGCGGGTGCTGCGAGCAGGCGACCACATGCCCGTACGCTCGATGCGCTGGATGTTCGCGCCGAGCCGGGAGGCACTCTCACGCGGCTGGAACGCCGAGCCGACCGCCACCCTGTCTCTTGCCCGAGCCTACATGCGCCGGGCCAAGGCGCACGTCCCCGAGGCCCGGTCTGCGCTGCGGCAGCCGTGGGTGTACGTGCAGGACCAGCGGCTGAACAGTCAGCTCGAGGCACTGGAGGAGCGTTGGTGAGCGAAGGAACGAACGCCGTGCTGGACGAACGCCTGCGGCGCCAGGAAGGTGTCCTCGCCCAGGAGGCGCATGGGCAGACGGTGCTGCTGAGGCTGGATGATGGTGGCTATTACGCCCTCGATGAGGTCGGTGCGACGATCTGGGGTCTGTGTGACGGCCGGCGAGACGTGCGGGAGATCGTCGCGTTGCTATGCGCCGAGTTCGACGCTCCGGCGGAGACGGTGCGGGCCGACGTGCTCGAATTCATCGACGATCTGCGGCGCGAGCGGCTGCTTGTTCTCGACGCTGCGTGATCGGGCCTACGGCCTCTCTCAGCTGCGCAGCGCCGGAGAAGCAGTGCTCGCGATCAGGATCGCGGTGTTCGCCGCGACGGTTCCGGTCCTGATGCGCCTGCCGCTCCCCCGCGTGGCGACTCTGATCACGCGCCCGCCACGCCCCCGCCGGCCGGCGCCGGGGGAGATCGAGCGGCTGGACCGGCTGATGACACTGGTCCCGCGGATCGTCCATCCGCTCGTGAGAACAGGCTGCCTGACCCGCGGCGTGACGTTGTTCTGGTTCATCCGACGCGCCGGGCTCGAGGTGGAGCTCCGGTTCGGGATTGATCCGGGGCACCAGGAGCCGAGCGACGGTCACTGCTGGCTGGCGTTGAACGGCGAGCCGTTCCTCGAGCAGCGCGACCCCCGGCCACGCTTCGCGGAGATCTACCGTCTGCCGCTCGCCGCATGACCGGCACTGCGATCGGGCTGCGGCATTTCTACGAGATCCACGGCATCGGCGTCGCGGTCGATGCCCGGGATCCGGCCGTGATGGAAGCGATCGAGCTTCGCCTACGCGACTTTCGTCGAAACGAGCCCGCGCCTGTGCCGTGTGGGGTCCTGTTCGAATTCGTCGCCGAGGCCCCGCAACCACCGGTCGGTGACAGCCGCCCCGTGTACGACATGCCCGACGGGTCGCTCCACTATTTTCCCGCAGCGGACGCGATCTTCGGCGAGGTCGGCGGCGCGACGCTCTGCTGCGAGCCGTCACGCGGCGTCGCGCGGCTCCACTGCACCCAGTTCAGCGGCCGCGAGCTGTACCTAGCGACCCATCCGCTCGTCACCGTCAGTCTGATGGAGCTCCTGGAGCGCCGCGGGCTGTACAGCCTGCACGCCGGCTGCCTTTCCGAACCCCACGGACGTGGCGTGCTTCTGGCAGGTCCGAGCGGGGCGGGCAAGTCGACGCTCGCTCTGGCGCTCGCACGGACGGGAATGGGCTTTCTGTCCGACGACGTACTGTTCCTCGAGTCCGACGCGGACGCAGCTGGCCTCCGCGTGCTCGGGTTCGCGGACACTGTTGGCATCACAAAGTCGACGGCCACGCGCTTTGCCGAACTGGAGCCCTGGCTCGCGAAGCCGCCCACCGATGGCTTTCCCAAACACCTGGCCCGGATCGAGGATCTGTTCGGGTCTCCAAGCGTGGCCGCCTGCAGGCCGCGCGCGCTCGTGTTCCCGCAGGTCGCGCGCGGGGAGGCGAGCGCCATCGCTCCACTCGATCCGCGCACGGCCCTGCTGGCGCTCGTACCCGATGTCCTGCTCACCGACGCCGCCGGAACGCAGGCCCATCTTGCGGCGATCGCCACGCTGCTCGAGCAGGTGGAGTGCTACGTGCTGCGCTCGGGCACCGACCTCGACCGCGCCGCCGAGATGGTGAGAGAGCTGCTCTGAGCGTCAGTCACTCGCGGCCCGCGAGCGCCGCCTGCAGGATGCCTGCAGGATGCTGCCGGGCTCAGAACGTGAAGGTACCCTTGTGCTTCTTCGTGGGCGCCTTCTTGAACGGCTTGCCCAGCAGACAGTCCGCGACTTCAGGGACCGGTGAGCCGGAGTAGCGCGCGGTCGGCTCGACGACCAGAAACTGGTTTGCGGGGGCCACTTCTTCGGCAGACATCGCGTGCGCACGAGCGGCCGCTGCGGCCTTGCTCGGGTACATGTACACGTACACGAAGTCGTTGGCCACCGGGTACCACGCTGTCCAGAGAGCGTTCGACGAAGCGCTCACATGCGAGAGACCGACACGCGACAGGCAGCTCAGGATCAGCTTGGCCTGCTTTGCGGTCGCCCCGTGGGCAACGCTCAGAGGCCGCGCCTGGGCTGTCGCACTGAACTGCAACCCGAGGCCGCCGATGCCGGCAACAGCCACCCAGCCTACTGTCAGCAGCGCAGCCCGCAAGCGGCCTGCGAACCGGTTGATGAGCTTTGCCGCAGTCATCGGGTCGGCCTCTCCAGCACACGCATTACACGAACGACTCTGCTGGGCTGATGGCGAGCACGCCACCGTAGCACCGCCGACGATGGTCACAGCGGCGTTCGGCGATGTCAACGATGGTCGGACAAGGTTCACGAAACGATCACGCCCCGGTGACACGACTGCATCACGGAATCACCGGCGGCGTCGTGGTTCGACCGGATCTCGGATCTCGACGAACGCCAGCTTTGGATCCGGCCCCGGTCGAAGGCCCCCGGCGATCAGCATGACTGACAGCAGGGTGACGACCCCGACGGCCGGGTAGAACCAGTCGGTAGCGCTCGTGCCTGCAGGGCGGATCACGTAGGCCGACTGGCTCGCGTGCTTGCGCGCCTTCTCCTCGCGTTTTGCGGTGGACTGCGCGGGCGCGGTTGCGCCGCCAGGGGGGACGGGCGTCAGGGCGGGCGGGATCAGCGGTGGCACGATCGGCGGGACCGACAAGCTCACGTCGGGCTGCACGAAGGGCTGCACCGCGGGAGCGATCACGACCACCGCCGGCGGTGACGCGTGCGGCTGCTGGCGGGCGGGCGCAGGCGCCGGCTTGTGCGTCACGACCGGCGCGGGCTTGGGCGACGGAGCGACATGGTGCGGAACGACCTGCACGATCTGAGGGGCCGGCTTCGGCGGGGGCTTGAACGTGATCTTGGCAGGCGTGCTCGCCGGCGGCGACGACGTTGGAGCGACCGGACCGCCGAGCCCGGAGGCCGCTGCCTGCCGGACGATCGTCGCCCCAGGAATCGCGATCACGCGGTCGCTGGTGCCCCCGGCCACGGTCCCACACGGCGGACCGTACCCTCCGGCCTGAACCGTCACCGGCACCGATGCCGACAGGAGACCCGAGGTCACGGTGACCGTCGTCGTCCCACTGTTGAAAGCGCAGAAGAGCCCTGAAGTGGAGGAGTGCGTCGTCTTACCGTCGGTGTTGAGCTTCGGGTACGGCGACCCTGGCGCACTGGGAACGACGAAGTCGCCGACGATCGTATTGGAGCTCGTGAAGGTATAGCTCGGCCCGATGCAACTCGAACAGGTGCTGGCTGGGATGTTCACGTACTGGTCGTAGCCCGGAAATGAGGGGTCGAACGGCGTGGTCGCGATCGTGGAGGCCGGGCGGCGGCCGATCGCCTGGAAGGACAGGGTGGCGCTGCGGGCTGCGATCAAGCCGTCGATCGGGTCGATGGCGAGCGAGGAGATCACCGGAATCCCTTGGACGCTCACCGTGTCGCTCGCCGTATTCACCGAGACGTCGTACCACAAGACGCCGTTGTTCTGATTTTGCTGATACGTGAGGGTGGCGCCCTCATACTCGGGAATCTGCGGCGCTCCCGGGGCGGCGTTGGCGGGCACCTCGACGACTTGGTCAGGCTGGCTCTGATAATCGGTGGGTACGCCACCGCTCGTCGTGAAGACTGCGAGGACCCCGGCGGCAGCCAGTTGCGCCGCGACCGCATCCCCGTCGCTCGCGGCACCCTGATCGTTGTCGTTGAGCGGCTCCGCTGCGAACACGACAATCGGCACCCCCTCCGACTGCGCCTGGCTGAGCTGATTCGCGAGCCAGGCCGTCTGGCCGGGAGCGCTCGCCTCGAGGGAGCCAGCCGAGTTGTCGAGGACGATCACACGCAACGTGCCCCCGTTCTGGGCCACGTCGAACGCGTAGTACTTATTGACCAGCCCGGTCGGGTCGCCAGCCCCCTGCGGGCTGATGCCCGCCGGGGCAGCGCTCGGTCCGAATGGCGCCGGGGCGTTTGCGAACGCCTGTGCCCACGGAAGCGCAGGCTCGGGGTCCGTCGGAACTCCATCGAGCGGACCGTATGCGGCGTACGTCGGTAGCCCGGCCAGGGGGGCAAGGATTTGCGGGAGCTGGGCGAGATCGAACGGGTCCGATCCGGTCCCAGTGAACATCGACCCCTGTGCGTTGCCGCCCAGCATCGCGAACGCCGGCCCACCTGGCTGCTGGGCGAAGGCTGCGATCTCTGTCGCGGCGGAGTTGAGGTTGACGTCGGGCTGGGCATCCTGCACCTGGGTGCACGACTCTTTACAAAGCGCGCTCGAAAAGAACGCGAAGCTGACCGTATTGGGAGTCGCCGGCAGGTCGACCGTCGCCTGGCTGGTCAGCGGCGAGGTGGCGCTGCCGCCGATGTCGAAGCGCCAGATCGCTGATGTGAACCAGCCCGGGTCGCGGCTCGACAGGACCTGGTCGGTGCCGATGCCGTCAGCCGCGTGCGTCCCAGCGTAGCCGCCGACCGCCCAGGCATGGCTGCCGTCCGGCGACGCGGCGACGGCCAGAACGGGGTCCGGCTGCACGAAGCCGTCACCGGGCGCACTGCTGAACTGAGCCGCGGGCAGCTCGTGGCTCAGGTCCTCAAAACCGCCGTCGGTCTGAACGAGCAGGTCGCCGTCGCCGGCCGGGTACCCGCCGACGTTGTCGGTGAGGGCGCCATCGACCGCCGTGATCGGCGGCGCGACCGAGATGAACGTGCGCAGGTCACCCGCCGAGTCGCGGAACGCCGCGAGCGCGACCGGGATCCCCTGAAAGCTTTCCGGGGCATATTCGAAGTCGGCAGAGGCTGACTGCCGGAGCATCAACAGCGATCGACCCGCAACGGCGAGGCCTCCGTCGGGCAGCCCCGAGACCAGCGTCAGAGAACCTGTCGGCGGCGCGGGCGTGGGCAGTGACGTGGCGGCGACTCGTTGCCAGGTCCCATCCGGGGTTCCGACGAGCAGATTTCCGTCCGCGAGTGCGTATGCGTCCTGGCCTGCCACCGTCACCGAGGTCACGTCCGCGCCGGAGTCCTCGCTGTCGATCTGTTCGGCCGACCATGCCGTTCCGTCGTAATGCAGGATCGCCCCGCGCGAGCCCACCGCCCATCCCTGGCCATCCGAACCAAACGCGACTGCATTGAGAGTCGCATTCGTCAGCTGTAGCGACTGTGGGTCTGCCGCCCAGCTCGTCCCATTCCACCGGAGAATGGTGCCGTCCTGGCCGACCGCGAACGCAAGCGCTGGGCCGGCGAATGCGACGCCCGTCAGCTCGACGTGCTGGGCCTGCGGCGGAGTGGGGTCGACCTGCCAACCGGCCGAGGGGTCGTAGTGCAGCGCGGTGCCGTCGAGTCCAACCGCGAGCGCGCCCCCCGTGTCCGTCGTACTGTTTCCGGGCGGCAGGGCCACGGCCAACAACGGATTGCGGTTGGCCTCCGGCCACGAGGCAAGCAGGCTCGGTGGCGGTGTCGCAGACACCATCCCGAGCGAATCGGTTCCAGCGCCGGCCAGCCAGCCGTCCGTCGGGTCCGCGAACACCGCGGCACCTTGGGAAGTTGGATAGTTGCCGATACCAGGGCTGGCGATCGGGGTCCACGCTCCGTCGTCATAGACGTCAACGAAGTCGTCGTTGGGATCGCTCGCAAGCGCATCGGCGACCACACCCTGCGGCGTATCGAACACGGCGTCGGGCACGGCGGCGGGCTCGTCAGGTGGATCCAAGGGATTCGAACAACCCAGCGCCGGCACCGTCGCTGCACACCATGAGCTCACCACCCGCGCGCTTGCGTCGTCGTAACGCGCAACGACGTCCCCGAGCTTGGTTCCGGACGACGACGAGACGGTCGCGCTCAGCCAGACGCCGTCAGCGTCGGCGCGGAGACCAGTGGGCGTAATCGTGGGCGCCCCACCGGCCGCCTCAGACTCCGGGGAATCGGGACCGAACGGACCGCTCAGATCGAGCGCGTCGAGCCCGGCCTCCGGCAGGAAGGTCCATCCGCTCGGTGCGAACTCGGCGAGGATCACCGGGCCGCCGCTCAAACCGTCCTGGCTGATCGCCGCCCAGCCGCTCCCGGGGCCGGTCACGTCCGCTGCGTCCAACTGGAGCAGGTTCACACCTGCGGGCGCGGTGTAGGTCGACGGCAGTGCCGGATTCTGCATCGTCCAGACACCATCGACCAGCTGCCCGTAATCAAGTTCGGTGGTCAGTGCCGTGGGCCCATCGGCGGATGGAACGTTGTTGACGTCGGTCTGTGGCGCACTCTGCCGCTGCACAAGGACGCCGTAGACGCTTCCATCCGGCGCTTGCGCGAGTCGCATCGTTGCCGCCGAGACGCCGAACTTCAATAGGGGTCGCAGCGCAGCGGTGGCAGCCGGATCAAGCTCGAACGGCCCCCCGGGCAGGCGATGGAACACGCCGATTTCCGTCTCCGTGCTCCCCCCGGTCGACAACGAGTCATACAGAGCAATCCACGCCTCCCCCGACGCGGTCATCTGTCCGATGACCTCCACGTTGCCTCCCGGGTAAAGCGGAAATGCGGTCCCGTCCGGGTTGCGCAGCACGTCTGCGACCTGCCAGCCGGTGTCGTCGGTGTAGCGCACCAGCACCTCCTGGCCATCGCCGGCTGCGGTGTAGGGGAGCTGCACGCCTGCGATCGTCGGCGGGGGCGCGTCGGTCCGACCGAGCGCCCAGGTCTCGTGCTCGTCGCCTGGGAGTTCGCCGAGCAGGAAGTTGGCAGTCGTGGGGGTCGCGTAATCGGTGATGGTCAGCCCACCGAAGCGCTCGGCCCCAGGGTTGGCGATCCCCACGCCGGTCACGGTCGACGCGGCGCTGTTGCCGGCGTTGTCGGTCGCGACGGCACGAATGTCGTAGCTGCCGTCGGCGAACTGGCGCGTGTCGACGCTCGCGGAATATGGGGGACTGCCTGCCGCGCCGACGCCGGTCCAATTGCCGGTCCCAGCAGGGGCGACCTCAAATTTGACGGAGTCCACCCCAGAGCCGCTGTCCTGCGCCGAAGCAGTCAAGTTGACGGTGCCACTGAGCGACGCACCCGGGTCGTCGAGCGTCACGGCCGGCGGACTGTTGTCGATCACCACCTGGCCGACGACGGAGCCCGTGAAGGCGTCGCCGGCCGCGTCCTCGGCGCTCGCGGCAAGGTCGTAGGTCCCATCTGGCAACGTCGTCGTGTCGAGTTCGTATTGAGCGTTCGCGTCGCCCGCAGCGTCGAGGACCGGGGCCTCGGTCGAGAGCGTCTGCCAGCGTCCGGGGTCCTGCTCGCAATCGTCGGACGTCGGACAGGCCGCGAATGTGATCGTGTCGGGGACGTTGTTACCGGCCGCCACCTGGGCCGTCAGGTCGACGGTGCCACTGAGCGGCGAGCCGGGGTTCGCGAGCCAGACGTAGCTCGAGTTGAACACGGAGCTCAAGTCGCGGACGACAGCCGAAGTAGCGAGCAGCGCGCCCGTGCCGTCGAGCGCAACAGCGCGGAAGTCGTACTCGCCGTCCGGAAGTTGGGTCCCATCGGGAAGCTGAGCCGTGTAGGGAAGGCTGTAGGTGCTGCCGGTCTGGGTCCCCTGGCAGTACAGATCCGGGTCGGTCTCGGAGTACGGATTTGCGGCCGTTGTGAAGCACGTGACGGTGGCCCACTGGCTCACGCCGGCCGGCGACTCCTGAAGATCGATCTCGGCGACGGTCGCTCCGGCGGATGCCGGCGCTGTCGCCGTGAAGACGCTGTTGCTCACGCTCAGCGGCGAGCCGGCCGTGATCGTGGGCGGCGTCAAGTACACCGCGACCGACGCCGGCGACTCGGCGGGTGCAACTGCGATGGCGGGAACCGCACTGGCCGCCGACGCCACCAAGACGAGCGCACACGTGGCCCTCGCGGCGCGTCGGCCCACCGCAGCCAGACAAACGACGGAAGGCTTCATCCTGAGCCTCGGGGCCGTCATCGGGAGATCAGGAGCCCAGCCCCATGCACGACGCAGCTTTCTGGACCAACAGACTGAGATTGCTGCGAAGACTGGCGGACGCCACCCACCGGCCGCCGCTGACCGCCAGTTCAACTCCCGACAGACTTTGGGCGTACTGAGCCGCCCCGTCGTCATCTGCGTACGGGCCCGACAGGACAACGATTGAGTTGCTGTCGTCGGAGGCGGCGCCAGGGACATCGCCCAACCAGGATCCGGCTTCGACCCCCGCTCGCACGTTTGAGAGGCCTGCTTGTTGCAGGCACGTCATCGGTGAGATGCCGGCATACGGAGGCGTAGCGGTCGTTCCGGGGAGTGTGATCGTTCCGCCGGACGCGGGCTGTGCACCGGTCGTTGTCGTGGTCGTGGTCGGTTGCACGGCAGCTGTCGCGGTCGTCGTCGCGGTAGTTGAAGCGGTGGTCGTGACCAGATCCGTCGCAGTCGGAGCGACTTTCGCCTTCCGCCGGCGCTTACTTGCACCCTTGGCCGCAGTGTGCTTGACGGTAGGCGTCGTTACTGCATGGCGTACGGCTGCCGGATGGCGGACCGCTGGTGCGTGAGGAGCGGTCGTCGTCTGCGCGGCAGTCGTCACCCGCGCGTGACCGCGCGCCGACCTCGCATCGCCGTGCCGATCGCCGTGTACGGGCGGACGGCGCACCGCGTGTCTTTCGCCCGTGCCCGCGCCGACAGCGCTACGCTCGGCCGCCGGCGGATGATGCCCTGCAGCGCTTGGGTCGGACCGGGTCGGGCCGGCTGCCTGCGCCGCCGGCTCGTGAGGCCGAGACGCCACGCGCGCCGACGTCGAAACGATCGCGGCGCTGCCGCCGCAGCCCGCCAGCCCGAGAGTCGCAGCCGCGATTGCGAGCGCCGATCGGCCCAGCAGCCTGACACAGCGCGATCGCAGCCGTTCACGACCGCTGGTGAGTTCAGAACCGTCCACTGTCAGAGGACACGACTCGGAGGCGAGAGCGCCCCGGCCCCCAGTGCTCGAAACACTCTTCCAGAGCAGTCTCCGACGTGTCAAGCGCGGCGCCTGATGTTCACAGGATCGATACGTGGAGGTAGCCGAGTCGCCGACGCGCGGGCTCATTTGCCGGATCCCCGCGATGGGGTCACGAGGGTCAGCCGCGTCGGCCATCGCGCGCGATTGAGCTCGACGGACAGTGTGCCGCTGTGCCCCGCGAAGTGCTTCAGCCCGCTCGTTGCGACCACCTTGCGACCACGCAGTGCGTGCAGGCCCACGGTAACGGCACGCCTAACCTTGAACGTGAGGTACAGCGTGAAGCTACCGTGCGCTCCGTGAACGAGCCTGCTGCGCATCGCGTAGATCGCGGGCCGAAGTTTGACCTGCTTGACCGTGCCCGTGTGACTCGTGGTCGTCACCGTGACCGGCGTCACGACAACCGTGGGCGAACCTACGTCGTAGACGGGAGGGCCAAGCGTGAAGAGCGAAGGTCGCGACTCTTCGTCGTTGCCCGCCGGTGCATCAGGCGGAAGTCCGTCGGTCCACTGGTAGAGCTGCGGCGCGAGGGTTGTAGCGATGTCCACGACGGTATTTGTGTAATCCCAGCTTCCAGCCGAAGTTGCCGCCCAAGCGTCATTCGAGGCGTCGGCCGACACAGCCGTGATCCACCCGTTCGCGTCGGCTGGGATCTGCGGCGCAGACGCCTGGTCTGCGTCGAAGGGATCAGGCCTGCGAAACTCGGTGATCGTCGGTTGCTGACCACACGCAACGCGCACGAGCACCGGCTCGTCGTCTGCCAGTGTCTCAGCGGGTCCGGGGAAGCTCTCGGTCCACCGCTGGTCGCCAACGTAGAAGGCTCCCGCGAGCCCGCTCCCATCCGGAAACGTTGACAGAGATCTCCAGGCGTAGCCCAGGCCTTGGTCGCCGGGCGCAAAAGCTGCAAGCCCCGGCGACTCCTTGAGGGCTGTAAAGCTGAATGCCGCGGCGCCAGGCCCAGAGCATGACCCGGGGGCACCGGTCTCGCTCAGCGGCTCGAGCGGTGCGGGCGCGCTGGCGCCGCTGTCGCCGAACGGGACGCCGCTGTCGTCGGGATCGCCTGCGCTCCACGCGTCGCCGGAGGCGTTGGCGCTGACGAGCGTCAAGTCGGTGTCGGGCGGTGGCGCGTAGGGCGCTGGGGCCGGATCCCAGCCTCCCCCGTCGGACGCGAAGACCTGGGCCGGAGGGGAGCCGTCAGGCGCCGGCTGCAACGCTGTCGTAGACGCACTACCGGGGCATGCGCCGCCGGCCTCGATCGTGGCGAAATCGCACGAGTAGGTGCTGTAGCTGCTCGCCGTAACCGCCAGGCCGAAAAGCAGACCCGACGCGTCGGTACCGCCAACGGCGGCCGTGAAGTCACCGTCCAGCCATGGGCTCGCCCCAACACCGGACGACGCGTCGGTCAACGACTGACCGTCCCAGTGCACCTCAATCCCGTCGTTACCGAAGAACCAGCAGTTGTTCCAGGCGTAGCACGTCCCTGACGTGATCCCCAGCCCGGCAACAACCTTGCCCGTAGCAGGATCCAAGGGCAGCCTTGCCAAGGTCGCCGCCGGGAGCGACATCGGCTCCCAGTCGAGATTCACCCCATCGAACCTGCACAGCGTCGTCTCGGGCGAAGCGGCTGAGCCGACGAGCCAATAGTCGAGCTTTCCAGCCCAAAGGATCGTGCTCCCGGGACAGGCACTGTCCCCGGGGAAGCTCGGATCCGGGTACCACCGATCGCCGTTGTACAGCCACACCCCATAGGCGACGTTCGTGTTGACCGTGCTCGTCGCGCTGGACGGCGGCCCGAGTGCGGCAAGACCGCGATTCCACGACCGGAAGGCCATCGATTCGACCTGCAGATAGCACGGTGGCTCCGATGACGTCGCGCTCGGCGTGGCGTTGTAATCGCCAAGCCAAGTCGGGCCGAAATTCAACGGCCCGTAACTGCCACCGCCGACGCACAGCGCAGACTCCGGATCGACGGGATTGCCGTCGGAGCCGAACGGGTATGGCGTCACGTCGGTCCAGCAGGGGGTCCCAGGTGTAGGCGCGGACGGATTGTTCGTGGGTTGCTCCGGGCCGCCCGCGCTCGGCCCAGTCACCGCATGGGCACACGAAAGCACGTCTGCGCGTGCCGGCGGAGTACCAGCGCCCAGACACGCAACAGCCAGCGTCACAAGCACCATCCACACGATCGAGCGGCGGTTCATCACGGCAGGCATCACTCTAGCGAGCGTGTGAGCGGCTTGGCCACATGGTCACCGCTGCTTCACATCTATTTCACAGCATCGCCACGACGACGGCATCTCAAGTACCGGGGCCGCATCGGCGACCCGCATCTTCGCGACACACCAACTCGCGCCACGACCAGTTCCGCGAGGGTCTCCAAACGCAGATCGCCGCGCCCACTCCGAGGAGCGAGCGCGGCGATGTCGTTCACAACCCGAGTCTGCGGACGCTTAGAACGTGAACCGCGTCAGCCGCCGGAGGAGTCCCAACCTGCGGAGCACCGGCTTTCTGTATGTCCGCTTCATGCATTTCTCCATGTCTGGTGCCGATGGTTGACGATGGGGCGCATCAGTAGCAGTTCTTGCTGATGCCGGCCCAGTTCAGAGCCGTGAAGCTCCACTGCGTGACCGTCCCCGGGGTGGTCTTCGATGCCGTCAGCACCAGCGGCCCCGTCGATACGGAGGTGAACGGGGTCAACGCAACCGTGCCGTTGCTGATCTGGAGGTTGGAGACCGCGTAGCCCGGAACCGGGACGGCAGCGGGCGGCGGGTAGGCAGTCGCCGGAGAGTTGGACGGGTTGTCCGTATCCAACCCGGGCTCCGGACCGATACCGCTCAGGCCGTCCTGTACCGCAACCTGCTGCGTCGCCGGGGTCGTGCCCTCATTGGTGCTCGTCACCTGGCACGACGGCGGTGTCGTCTGCTGGGTTGCGCCATTTGTGATCGCGCCGATGTCGCACGAGATCACTCCGTTGACGACCGGGTTGACGAAGAACCGCTCGTCGACCGTCGGGCAGTTGACGCCCTTGCCTGTTGTGTCGGGGTTCGCCGGAATGTAGGTATCAGACGTCGGACCGCCAGCATCCAACTGGAACGAAGGAATGTAGTTGTCGATGTCAGTATTGTTGCTGTACTGCACGTTGCACGTGCCGTCGTCGTCGAGGCTTCCCGGCCCGCCGTTCGTCGCGCCGCCGCCGTTGCAGTTCGGCGAATCAGGAGCCGCGTTGTCGGCGATGAGGGTGTTGTTGATGTTGAGCGTGTACGGGGACCCGCCCACGATGATCGCGCTACCGGAGCCCTGATCGAGCGAGACGCTGTTGAGCGTCAGCGATCCACCCTGGTCGAGGTAGACGGCATTGCCCAGGTCGCCCTCGATTCCCGACTCATTGATCGTCGCGCTGCCGCCCGAAGTGATGTGGAGGGCCGCCCCGGGGTCACCGAGCGACTCGACACCGTTCCACGTCAGGTGGCCCGAAACCTGGACCGCCGCGAAGCCGCCGGCACCGCAGGTATCGCAGCCAAGTGCATCCATCCGCACGCTGACTCCGCTCGGAATGACGAACAGGTTGTTCGATGCCTTCTCCTCGGCGAGCGCTCCCTGGATGTCAGCGCCCGATAGGTTGCCCGACGCTTGGAGCGAGTGGTCGACCATGATGTTCAGGTTCTTCGTGATCGTGATCGGCTGCGTCGCCGGCTGATAGGTGCCCGGCTCGAGCACCAGCGTGTTGCTTGACGATGCGTTGGTGTTCGCCGTCGCGATCGCCGTCCCGAGGTTGTTGGACCCCGATCCGTTGTCTGGGCTGACGATGATCACCTGGGCAGTGGCTGCACTCGCCAGCGCGAGCGAGGCCACGGTAGCCGCGCAGAGCCCGAGCGTGGCCTGCAGCGCTCGCCACCGCGGGTAATGTGTCTTCTGTTTCAACGTTTTCCTTTCGAGATATGTCTGCTTGGCCGACAGGTACGCCGGGCCATGCCCCGCCGAAGCGGGGCATGGCACGCGGTGCTCAGGATTCCTAGTAGTTCTGCTGGAATCCCTGGGTTAGCTCCTGCCCCCAAGCGAGTGGGAGCGGATCGAGGGTCTGGGACGGCAGGTAGTTGTCTCCACCGACGATGTTCTGCGCCAGCGGCGAGAACATGTATGTGAAGAACGAGTACAGCGTACGCACCTGGTCGTTGGTTGAGCCTTCCATCGGACCCGCCACCGTCAGGCAGCTACCCGCGATACCGGCTCCCGAGGCGGGCGCCACCGCCGTGGTCTGATACAGGCTGACGGCGTCCCCGGCGTTGCTGAGCGTGAAATCGGCCGGGAAACTCGCGATCGTGAACGTGTTCGTCGTGTAGTTCACCGCCGAGTACGTGTACTGCGTGCCATTGATCAGCAGCACGCCGGTCGCAGGGAAACCACCTGCCGAAGGAACCTGCAAGCTTCCGGCGAGGTTGGTCAACGCCACCGCGGTGCCGTTCGCAACGTCGGCCGGAATCGTCGATCCCGTGATCGTGTCGGTCCCGCTGTTGACCGCCGTGTAGGCGAAGTCACCAGTTCCTGCGATGTTGATCGTCCCAGTCGGCGGGAAGCCGGCGACCGAAGCCACCACCAGCGACCCGGCGGCGTTCGTGCTGCCGACGACCGTAGTCGAGACGTTTTCCACGGCGCTCGTGGCCTTTGCCTCGTCGGCGGCCGAGATCGTGCAGCCCGCGGTGGCGGTGCCGCTCGTGGCCGGAGCCGCGATCTCGCCGGTCTCGTTGGCGTCGCCCTTGTAGACCAGGTCGAACGTCAGGCCACATGCCGGGTAGCCGTCGCCCTCAGCCGACCAGGCGATGTCCTGCTTGCCGGGCGTCGTGCCAGAGATCGAGTTCGACCATGTCGGCGAACCGAGGCCGACGCCGTCCGCAGCCGTCGCTCCGGTCGGAACGCTGGCGGGCAGGCTGCACGACGACTGCTGTCCTGCAGCTCCGGCGCCGACGAACGTCTTACCGGCGGCGTCAGCCGCAGGCGTGGCGTTTGACAGGCCGTTGCCGGCTGTCTGCTCGTCGTTGTAGGTCTGAACGCTGGCGAACGACACGCCGGACGGCAGCGTGCCCCACAGGCCGGTCTCGGCGTAGCCGATGCCGCCGGGAGTGCTCTCGAGGCTGGAGATCAGCGCCGGAGAGCCGTTGCTTCCGGCCGTGACCGCCGCGGGGGCGGCGGCGTTCGGGTTAGCCGTGCTCTGGTTCGTCTGCCCCGAGCCCCACGTCCCAACGCCCTCCGCGCAACCTGCGCCCGTCGGCCACTGGTTGTTGTTGCTGCTCGAGGTCGCGATCGCGTACCAGTTGCCGTTCGTCGTTGAGCACAGCGGGTTGGCGTCGATCCCGTAAAGGGTGAACATGGTGATTGCCGTTGTGCCCGAGTTGTCGAAGCGGACGACCCGGGTGATCGGGCCGGTGCAGCCATCCGTTGCGAGGATCGGATTCGTGGCAACGAGCTCGTTGTCGTCCCACTGGTTGATCGTCCCTTGCCAGATCTTGTCAAGCTCGTCAGCGGTCAGGTCAATGCTCGACGGAGTCCCATTCGTGCATTTCACCGTTCCCCCGCCTGGAGCGGTCCCGTTGTTCAGGTTGATCGCAAACGCTACCGCGCCGGCGCCAACCGGGAACGACATGACGTTGGCCGTTGCGTCGTTCGTGTTCGGGTAACCGACTGACGTCTGCGGACCGAAGGGAGGCGGAACCGCGGCCGTATTGAGGGCCGGGCTCGCGCCCGTGCTGCAGCCGGTCGTACTGCCGGAGATGATGCCGGTTCCCGGTGCCGAATCCATGTTGGTCAGCTGGGTGTTGTTGTACGGCAGGTCCGTACCGGCGAAGTTGTCGGTCCGGCAGATCATCCGGTTGATTCCGGCTCCCGATCCATTCTTGGCAGCGGTCCCGTTGAGGCTGTAGTTGTAAGCGACCTCGCCGAAAACCGTCTTGGCGGGGCTTCCGAAGCTGCCATCGGACGGATCCACGCCACCATACGCCGCGTTGAGGTTCGTGCTGATCGGCTGCGGTCCACAGACGTCCTGCTGGTAGCCGTAGATGTACCCGGCCTCCAGGGCGTTAGCCTGGAACGTAGAGCCGGCGCCGTTGATCTTGCCGTCCTGCGCGCAGTTAGACCCGGCGGTCGGCGGCTGCGGGGCGGCGGCGAAGCTCGCTGGCGCCAACGCGAGGGATCCTGCGACCCCCGCGCCAAGCGCGAGCGAAACGATTCCCGCTCGCGACTTTGTCAAGAACCTACTCATACTGGTTTTGCTCCTTGATAGATGGGGTGATACCAGCGTGGCTTCGCGGCCTGGCCGCGAATGGATTACAACCTTTGGTTCCCTGACCTACCGCTTCGATGCGCCCTTCTTGCCCCTGGCCTCCGTGCCCGTCCGTTTGGTGAAGGGTCGGAGCGCGCTGTTCGCCGGCGGCTTCGTGAGAATCACGGTGCAGTTCGACGTCTTGTCGTTCTTGTCCGCGTAGACGGTCGTGTTCTTGCTGGCGCAGTTGATCGTGTCGACCACGCCATTCTGCGCGTAGACCGTGTCCGTGCCGTTACCGGTGCTCAGCGAGTACGCACCACTCGTGTCGTACAGGTAGACCGTGTCGCTGCCGTCGCCGATGTTGATCGTGCCTTTGCCGTACCCGTAGACGGTGTCCTTCCCGCCTCCGACGTTGATGGAGTTCGTCCCGCAGTTGCCCCAGACGGTGTCGTTGCCATTACCGACGTTGATGTTGTCGCTGCCGCACGGGCTGACCGGCCCGTCCTCGCAGTACTCGCCGTTCGGCAGTCCGTGCGGGTAGACGCCGCTCGCGAGGCCCTTGGGGCAGGCGCCGCCTGCGTCGACAAGGTCGTTGCCGTTCCCGGCGTTGATGCTGTCCGAGCCGCCCAGCCCGTAGATCGTGTCGTTGCTGTTGCCGGCGTTGATGTTGTCGTTCCCGCTCGTGCCGACGAGCGTGCCGTCGCCATTGAGGTTGGCGGCGAGCGCGACCGTGGCCAGCAGCGCGAGCAGCGTGAAGGCCCCCAGAAGCACCCGGGCGAGGACGACTAGGCGGCGGGTCGCCGCTGGGAGATCTTTCATTCGAGCTCCTTTGGTCATCGTTGTTCGTGTGAACATGCTGTGTCGCTCGCCCGTCAACTACATTCCCCTGCGCGAGAGCATGTAGGGCACGGTCCGAAGCAGGATCTTCACGTCGGACCACAACGACCACCCCGTCACGTAGAGGTAGTCGAGCTTGATCATCTCCGCGAGTGGAACTCGCGAGGAGCCGAGGATCTGCCACGGTCCGGTCATCCCGGGCGTCAGGTGCAGGCGGCGCCGGTCGAGTCCCGTGATCTTGAGATCGTCGTCAGGAACGAGCGGCCGCGGTCCGACCAGACTCATGTCGCCGCGGAGCACGTTGAACAGTTGCGGCAGCTCGTCGAGCGAGGCGGCCCGCAGCCAGCGTCCAACGCGGGTGACGCGCGGTCATCCGCGATCTTGAACAGCCCGTCTGCTTCGTTGAGCGCGTGGAGCGAAGGCTTGAGCGCGTCGGCGCCGACGATCATCGTCCGCAGCTTCCACATTCTGAACGGCGCGTCGTCCTTGCCGATCCGGGTCTGGCGATAGAAGACCGGTCCTGAAGTGTCGAGCTTGATCAGCACCGCGGCGATCACGAGCAGCGGACTGAAGGCAGCCAGCGCCAGGGAGCCGCCGATCAGGTCGAGCGTTCGCTTGACGAGCGCAGAAGAGCGAGTCAGGCCGAAGCGGCGGACGCCCAGCAGCGTCAGCCCGTGGATGTCGTCGATCTCGATGCTGGAGCCGACCACCTCGAGGATGCGAGGCAAGAGGCTGACTCGCGCTCCGATCCCCTTCGCTTCGCGCACGAAGTCGAGGGTCGTCTGCGGCTGCGCCTCGCTCGGCTCGATCACAACCCTGTGGATCCGGAGCTCGCCGACGACGCGACTCAGCTCAGCTGCGGCCGCCGTTGCGTCGTCGTGTCCGACCTCATCGATCGACATGCGGCCGGCGAGCACCGCGCGCCCACCGCTTGACTGGAGCTTGCTCGCCAGCCGCGCAGCGGATGCCTCGCTGCCGACGAAGAAGCAGCGCTCGGCCGTCGTGTTCACGCGCACGAGCCCGCGCGCACACGCGCGCGAGAGGATGCCGAACCCGAACGCGCTGATCCAGAGGGCAAGCAGCGCCGCCGCATCGAGCCGGCCGCGCACGAACGCGCCCTGAAGGATCGAGAACAGGAGCGTGTACAGCGTCGCGAGTTGGAGCAACCGTGGCGCCTCGTCGAGGGTCGCGCGATGGATCAGCAGCTCATCGCGGTCGTAGACCCCGAGCAGCTTGCCAATCACGACCACCATGGGCATGGCGAGCAGGACGGACGGACGGAGCGTCAAGCCCGCCAACCCGACGACACAGACCGTCACCGCCAGCGCCGCGGCGATCACGTCGGCCAGCGCCAGCGTCCGCCGCTGCAGGCCCTCGCGCTGAGCGACCTCAACCCGGGGGTCTCCCTCGCGGATCTCGTCGAGAGCCGAGCCCGATCCAAGTCCGAGCCCGCTCACGATCACTGAAAACGGGATCCCGAGCCGCGGGCGCCGCCAGCGCCGCGTCGCCCCGTCGCGGGCTGCCCCAGCGGGCGCTGTCAGCTCAACTGTGAGATCGGGCCCTCGCTTCTGAGGACGATCGGATTGACCCGGGAGCCGCAGCTCGTATGAACCCGCCGCGGACGTCGGAGTCGACAATTCGTTCAATGCTGGTCCCTGTTCGGTGGCCGACTGAACTCGATGCGAGGGGGATCCTATGGCCGCACCCCCGGCCCGCATGTAATCGCGGTGTAGTGACCGCAGTTACTTTTCTGTGTCCACGCTTGCGGCGCGGTGACAGTAAGGCTTTTTCCCTGCTCAGCGCAGATTCCACGGGAGGCTTGTATCCGTCCCGATCAGCGCCCTCACCGTCACAGGCGAGGTGTCAACGAAATGTGTAAGAAATGTGTTACCGACGTTGACGTGGAGAGTGGCAAGGATGCCCCACCCCGATCCGGTTTGACGCTCAATCAGCAGTCGACCCCTGGCCGGAGAGCGGCCCCACACAGCCACCGTTGAGCCGGTACGCGTCGCCACGACGGGGAAGCCGAACGCGGCGACGAGCGGCGCTTTCGGGCTGCCGTTGACGTAGTAGATCCCCGACTGGCTCGTCTCGCTGTAGCTCGGATCCGGTGGCTGGTCGCCGATCAGGTTCCACGTGATCAGCGAGACGCCCTGCGCCCACAGGAGCTCGAGCGTCTGCGCGAGCCAGCGGGCGGCGGTTCGCACCGGCACGCCCTGGGGGTTGGGAGGGTCGGTGTTGTAGCCGACCTCGGTCACCCAGATCGGGTGGTGCTCACGCGGCAGCGCGCCGCCCGTGCGTTCGGCGAACCGCAGGATCCTCGTCAGCTTGCCGATGTCCGGAATCGAGACGTCGTCGGGATTCAGCGCCTTGGTCGCCGGCGCCCCCACCGAGTACGGGTGGTGCGCCAGAACGTCGAAGTGGGCCGGATCGGCGCACCGCTCACCCTCCAGTTGCGTGCCGACCTGCCGCACGCACAGCACGTCGCGCCAGAACAGAGCCGGACTGATCCGTCCGCTCGTCCCGGGATCGCCGAACGGTGCGGTTCCGGCCGTCACGACCAGAGCGTGTGGATCGACTGACTTGATGCCGGCATAGAAGGCGTTCAGCATCGCTCTGTAGATGATCGGCGCGGTAGCTCTGCCGCCCACCCATTGGGGTTCGAGGTACTCCGGGAGGTTGGGCTCGTTCCACAGCTGGAAAGCCCAGACGCGCGGCAGCATCAACAGGGGGTTTGTCGGGTCGGAGAAGTGCCCCGAGTAACGCCGGGCGAGCGCGACTGCGTAGGCCTTGACGGCGGCCGGATCGGGTCTCCAGCTCCCAGGGGTCGCGTCGCGCGGCATGTGTCCGCCCTCGGCCCACCGTGGAGCACCCGTGAAGTCGAGGATCACCCTGAGCCCGTCGGCCGTGGCGGTCTCCACGGCGGTGTCGGCGGCGCCGAAGTCGTAGTTTGGGTCGGCTGGATTCTCGGGATGGAATCCGGGCGGCGACGTCTGCGTGTTCGGCGCGACCCAGCCGATGTTGATCCGGACGACGTCGGCGGCGCTGCTCGCCGCCCGCCCGAGCCAGGTCGCGGCGTCGGGGCCAGTGAAGGCGGTGTCGTAGAAGCCGATCGCCAGCGGAGCGACAGCGCTCGCGCGCGCCGGCCCGACCGGCGCGGACGCGGCGTCAGCGCCCGCCGGCCCGATCAGCGCAAGGATGAGCAGAGTCACAAGCAGCCGTGCCCAGGGCGCGAGACTGGCGCCGGCTCGAGCGCACCCCTGCGGACGCCGCAGCGGCAGCCCGTCGAGCCGAAGCCCGCTCACGAGCGCCGCAGCCCGCGGCGCCGCAGCGAGATCATGAACACGACCAAGACGCTTGCTGCGGCGAGCAACGGCACAAACATGCCGAGGCCCCCGCCGATCTCGTGGCCGGTCGCGGCCGACACAACCGCGGCGACAGGCGACCGTCCGGAGCCCGCGCCTCCAGCGGCGCTGTTCGAGCGGCCGCTGCCGCCCGCGCCCGTCCCCCGGCCGCCGGAAGCCGGGCCGGCGGCGCTCCCGCGGCGGCGTCGACCATCTCGGCGCGTCCGCCCGGCGCGTTCTTCAGTGCCCGTATTTGGGGCCGTATTTGAGTGCTTGCGGGCCAAACCTAAAGCTAAACTCGAGGTTGAGACTGAGGGTGGTGAGGTCTCAGCAACGACGGTGGACAGCGCTCGACCTTCGGCTCCCAGTCGATTCAGCTTCTGCTGCTGGCGCGCCGTCAGCGATCCGGGCACCTTGCGGGCGCCGTTCGCGGGGGCCGCCCCGCCGGCTGACGGCACCTCCTCGAGGTACTGCGAGAGCGCCGAGTTGCCCGGTGGCGCCAGATAGCGATGCGGCTGACCGTGACGGGCGGCGGCTGCCGCCGCCGGTGATAGACACGCGGCAAGGATCACGAGCGTGATGGCCAGACGTCTCACAGTCTCGCCTATATACGCCGGACCCCTCGCGCCCCTGACAGCGCGGGCGCTGTCAGGGCTGTGGCCGGCGCGACGTATTGGGAGGCTGTGGAGTACACCGCCGTCAGCGTTCCCGCCCGGACGATCCCACGAAAGCTGACGTCCCGGATCGAACTGCCGGCGCTGAGCGCATGGCTGCTCGCGTTCACGCTGGTCGCGTACCTGGCGATGCGCGACGGGGGCTACGACGAGATCGTCCGCAGCGAAGTCGGCGTCGCGGTCTGGTGGATCGTCCTGCTGATGGCGCTCGCCGGGATCGTTCCGCGGCTCGGGCGCGCCGGCTGGGTCGCGGTCGGCCTCCTCGGAGCCTTCGCCGCATGGACCGGGATCGCGGCCGGCTGGTCGGTCAGCCCAGGCGACACCATCACAGAGCTGGGGCGCGAAGCGACCTACCTTGGCTTCCTCGTACTCGCGATCGCCGTCCAAGGCCGCACGGCCGCACGGCATACGATCGGCGGCCTCGCCTCGGCATTTGCACTGATCACGGTCCTGGCCGTCCTCTCGCGGCTGCACCCGCAGTGGTTTCCGGCCAACGCGCAGCTCCAGCTACTGGGCGCGGACGCGGCAAAACGCCTGAGCTACCCGCTCAATTACTGGAACGCACTGGCGACATTCGCCGCGATGGGGGTCCCGCTTCTCGTCGCCGTGGCGATCAGCGCGCGTCGCACGCTGGTGCGTGCGCTCGCGGCCGCAGTCATTCCGTTGAGCGGCCTCTGCATCGACCTCACGGTCTCCCGCGGCGGCGTGCTCGAGCTCGGCATCGGCATCGCCGTGCTCCTCGTGCTGATCCCCCGCCGCCTGCAGGCCGGCGGCACGCTCCTCGTCGGTGGCGCCGGTGCGGGGGTTCTCGTGTGGGCCGCCTCGAACCGTTCTGCGGTGGGGACCGGGCTGAGTACGCCCGCCGCGATCCACCAGGGCTCGCAGATGCTGGCGCTGGCGCTGATCGTCTGCGCCGGCGTCGCGCTGCTCCAAGCGGCCCTCGCGCTGGCGGCGATCTACTTCGAGCCCCCGGCGTGGGCTCGTGCGGATCGGCGGCAGACCAGCCGTCGCGCGGTTTCGCTGCTGCTCGTCGGGCTCGTCGCAGCGATCGCGGCGGGCGTGCCGGGCAGGCTCGCGCACGCCTGGCACGACTTCAAGACACCGATCCTGCTTCCCGCCGGCAGCGGCAACGTCCTCTCGCGCCTGTCCGCGATCAACGGCGATGGCCGCTACCAGTTCTGGATGGCGGCGCTTCGCGCGAACGAGACGCGTCCACTCACCGGCATCGGCCCCGGGACCTTTCAGTACTGGTGGGCGGCGCACGGAACCAACGACCAGTCGATCGTGAACGCCCACTCGCTGTATTTCGAGACCCTCGCCGAGGCGGGCATCGTCGGGCTGGTCCTGATCGGCGGGCTTCTACTGTGGTTCCTCGGCACCGCCGTGCGCCGCTCGCTCGACACCCGCACCTCCACATCGATGCGGATCACGATCGCCGCAGCGGCGGCCGCAGTGGCGACGTTCGTGACCGCAGCGGCGCTCGACTGGGTCTGGCAGATGGCGGCGATCGCCGCGGCCGTCATGGTGCTGGGCGCCGTGATCGTCTCGGGTCGCGAGCCCGCTCTCAGCGAGCGCCTCGCGCCGGCCCTGCCCCACCGCCTGTCGCGCCGCTTGACGATCGGTGGAATCGCCGCGCTCGCCCTGATCGCGCTGTTCGCCGTCTCGGTCCCGCTGGCCGGCGCTGTCGCCATCAGCGACAGTCAGGGCGCGGCCCGCGCCGGCAACCTCGGAGCGGCATACCGTGACAGCCTGACCGCCGAGCGGATCGAGCCCTATGCGGCCGCACCGCGCCTCCAGGAAGCCCTCGTCCTGGAGGAGGCACACGACTTCGCGCCTGCCGCCGTCGCAGCGCGGATCGCGACCCGTGACGCCCCGACCGACTGGCAGGCGTGGCTGACGCTCGCCCGGATCGATGCGCGCCGAGGCGCGATCTCCGAGGCACTCACGGCATTCAGTCGGACCAGGACACTTGATCCACGCAACAGCCTCTGGAGACAACAGCCATGAATCCTCCCCGCAACATTCGTGAGGACCTCGAGCCGGGCGCGGGCGACGAGATCGTCGCCCTCGCCGAGCGCCTGCGCCAGGAGCGCCCGCTCCCGAGCCCGTCGTTCCGTGGCGAGCTTGGTCGCCGTCTCGCCGCGCGTCCGCTCCGGCGGCTCAGCCCGATGCGCGCTCGTGCCCTGATCGCCGCCTACTCCGCATCCGGAACGCTGCTGCTCGTGGTCGGAGCAATCGGCGCATCCAGCCACTGACCGCAATCACCAGGCTTTCACATCTCATCTCCACTCGCTTAACACGAGCCGCGCGGCCGTATATAGGGTCAAGCAACTGTGGCCGCGTTCACGTACGAGTCTTCTCGACCCGCCGGATCGGCTGATGTCGCACCGCCCCGCGCCGTCGACGTGGGCTCGGTCGCAATCGTTCACGACTACCTGAACCAGCCCGGCGGTGCGGAGCGCGTCGTCCTCGCGATGGCGCGCATGTGGCCAGACGCGCCGATCTACACATCGCTGTACCGCGTGGACAGCACCTTCCCAGGCTTCGGCGGGGCCGAGATCCGCACCTCCCCGCTGGACTTCGTTCCGATCGACAGCGCCTTCCGCAATCTGTTCCCGTTCTACCCCGCCGCGTTCCGCGCATTCGGCACGCTCGATCACGACCTCGTGATCTCGAGCTCGAGCGGCTGGGCGCACAGCGTGCGGACGGCCCCGCACACGTTCCACGCCGTGTACTGCTACACGCCCGCGAGGTGGCTGTACGGTGGCGAGTACCTGGACGACGACCGGCGGCGCAAGGCGCTCGAGCCGTTCGCCGGCGCGGTCCGTATCTGGGACCGGCGCGCGGCACGGCGCGCAGACCTCTACATCTCGATCAGCAACGAGGTGCGTCGCCGCGTCCGTCACCAGTACGGCGTCGAGGCGCCGGTCGTGTACCCACCGGTCGACACCGATCGGTTCCGGCCGACCCCACGCGGCGAGCGGCTGCTCGTCGTCTCGCGGCTGCTCCCTTACAAGCGCGTCGACGCGATCGTCGACGCGGCGACCAGCGCTGGCATCGGACTCGACGTCGTCGGCGACGGGCCCGCGCTCGAGGACCTCCGCCGCCGTGCCGGTACGACCGTCACATTCCACGGCCGCCTCCCCGATCGCGACGTCGTCGAGTTGATGGAAGGCTGCCGTGCGTTCTGCCTGCCGGGAAAAGAGGACTTCGGGATCACGCCGGTCGAAGCGAACGCGGCCGGCAAGCCGGTCATCGCGTTCGCGGCAGGAGGGGCGCTCGAGACCGTCGAGGAGGGCGTGACCGGGGCTTTCTTCGCCACCCACGAGACCGCGTCGGTGCTCGACGCGATCGACCGCGCCGACCGGATCGAGACCGAGCCGGCGCAGATCGCCGCCTCGACACGCCGCTTCTCGCTCCGCGCCTTTGAACTCGGACTGCTGGGCGCGCTCGGGCACGGGCTGGCTGCGCGCAGCCGCAAACCCCGCCGCCGCTGAAGCAATGATGGCGGGATCAGCCAGTATCGGAGCCGACGCTCCGCGGGTGCTGATGCTCGGCTACGGCTGGTTCCCCGACCGTCTCGGCGGGCTCAACCGCTATTACCGGGACCTGCTCGAGCACCTGCCCGAGGCGCGCGGGGTCGTCGTGGGGCGAGATGCATCGACGCCGGCCCGGGTGGCCGGCGTCTCCGGTCATCGAAGGCCGCTGGCGCAGCGGCTGTTCGCAGTCTGGCTGGCAGCTCAGCGCGCGGCACCGGACGTTGAGGTCGTCGATGCCCACTTCGCGCTCTACTCGCTGGCTCCGCTGTGGCTGGGACGGCTGCGGCGCACGCCGGTGGTCCTCCATTTCCAGGGACCGTGGGCCGACGAGAACGAGGCCGCCGGGGATCGCTCGCGGGTTCGCCGGCTGGCGCGGCGCGCGCTCGAGCGTGCGGCGTACCGGCGTGCCGACGAAGCCATCGTCCTGACCTCAGCCTTTCGCCAGGTGCTCGTCGAACGCTATCGCGTGGCTCCGTGGATCGTGAACGTCGTGCCCCCCGGAGTTGATCTCAAGCGGTTCGCTCCCGGTTCAATGGCTGCCGCCCGCGGAGAGCTTGGGCTCCCGGAGCACGGGTTCGTCGCAGTCACCGTCCGGCGACTCGTTGCCCGCATGGGCCTCGATGTACTGATCGACGCCTGGAGCAAAGCGCTTCCCGACCTCCCAATGGGCAGTACGCTCCTGATCGCGGGCGAGGGCGAGCTCGAGGACGCCCTCAGGGAGGCCGTGATTGCCTCCGGCGCCGGCGGCTCCGTGCGCCTGCTGGGCAGGGTCAGCGACGACCGACTCGTATCTCTGTACCGCGCCGCCGACGTCGCCGTTGTCCCCACTCTCAGCCACGAGGGCTTCGGGCTGGTCGTCATCGAGGCCGCTGCGTGCGGCACTCCCAGCATCGTCAGCGCGGTCGGGGGGCTCCCCGAGGCGATCGCAGGGCTCGACACGTCGCTGATCGTCCCGCCGGGCGAACGCGACGAGCTGCGCGAGAGACTGGTCGCCAGTGCCACCACCCGCCCAAGCACCAAGGCCACGCGCGCGTTCGCGGAGCGGTTCGACTGGGAGACCGTCGCCAAGCGTCACCGCGCCATCGCCAGAAAGGCAGTCGTCTCACGCGCTCAAGGGCGACCGACTACCAACTTCGAGCCGGCCGCCGGCCGCTTCAAGGTCGTTTACCTCGACCATGTCGCGCAGCTCTCGGGCGGCGAGATCGCACTCCTTCGCCTCCTCCCCCACCTCGATCGCGTCGATGGCCATGTCATCCTCGCGGAAGACGGACCCCTCGTCGAGGCACTCCACCTTGCCGGCATCTCGACCGAAGTGCTGCCGTTCGCCGAGCGCGCGCGCGGCCTTCGCAAGGGTGAAGTGCGGGGAGGCGGCGGCGTGTCGCTCCCCGTCGCAGGCGCAACGGCTGGCTACGTTCTGCGGCTGGCAGTGAGGTTGCGCCAGCTTGCACCCGACCTCGTTCACGCGAACTCGTTGAAAGCGGGTGTGTACGGGAGCCTCGCGGCCCGCCTCGCGGGGATACCAATGATCTGGCACGTGCGTGACCGGATCACGGACGACTACCTGCCGGCCCGAGCCGTACGGCTGATTCGGCAGATGACCGGCCGGCTGGCGACAGCAGTGGTCGCCAACTCGCGCACTACGCTGGAGACACTGGGCGCCGGTAGCCACCCCGTGATGATCTACTCCGTTGTGCCCGAGGTCCTCACCGAGGTTCCGATGCGCGAGCGCACCTCGGGCGGTCCGCTCACGTTCGGAGTAGTGGGGCGCCTCGCACCATGGAAGGGACAGGATTTCTTTCTGAGAGCGTTTGCGCGAGCATTCCCGTACGGAAAAGAGCGCGCCGTGATCGTGGGCGCAGCGCTGTTCGGCGAGGATGACTACGCCGAAGCCCTGCCCGTGCTCGCCGAAAACCTGGGAATCCGCGGACGCGTGGACCTACGCGGCCACCGGTCTGACATCTGGGATGAGCTCTCGCGCTTTGACGCGCTCGTCCACAGTTCGCTGACGCCGGAGCCATTCGGTCAGGTGGTTCTCGAGGGCATGGCCGCCGGCGTGCCGGTGATCGCCGCCGATGCCGGCGGGCCGTCTGAGATCCTCGAGCACGACGTCACGGGGATTCTTTACAAGCAGGCCGACGAGCACGAGCTTGCCGCATCCATGCGCCTGATGACTGACCCCGCGGTCCGCGAGCGCCTCAGTCTCGCTGCCAGGCGGTCGCTCGGTCGGTACGCACCAGCCGTCGTCGCCGACCAACTCCAGAAGGTGTATGGGGCAGCGATCCACCACCGCCGGACGCAAGCCCCCTCGGGACGCAACCGGACCCGGCACTACTAGAAGTCTCAGGCTCATCCCTTTCGCTCACCGATCGCTTGCCGGTACGCAAGTTCGGAGCGCCGCGCGAAGGCGTCGCGAGTAAAGTCACGCTGATGACGACTGCGCCCACCTCGTTCGAGGCGCTCGCGAAGCCCATCGTCAGTGACAAGTCGCACGATCGCCGCACACAGACCTTCCACATCCTCCGGGCCAACCAGCAGTCCCTCACTGCCGTCTTCGACGACCTCCGGGATCCCCCCCGCAGTCGTTGCGATCACCGCCTTCCCGTACCACATCGCCTCAATGAGCGGAAGCCCGAACGACTCGTAGCGTGACGGTGCGACCACCAGGAGGCACGTCTCGTAAAGGCCTGCCAGGTCGTCGTCACTGACCCACCCGAGCAGGTCGATGCGGTCGCGGACATGCTGCGACACTCGGCCAAGCACCGTCGCCTGGAAAGAGCCGGCCCCGATCCGATAATCCTCGCCTGCGACCGTGAGCCTCGTGTCCGGGGGCAGCAACGGGCAGGCCAGGGCGAATGCGCTAACGAGCGTATCGAACCCCTTTCGCGGCTCCGTCTTTCCGACGAACAGCAGACTCCTCCCGCATGGGCGAGCCTGGCCGGCGGCGCGAGCTTCGCGCCCGTCGCCGAGCGGCGTTGCCTGCGGCCGACGGTCGAGACGCAGTCGGTCCGCTACGACGTTCGCATGAGCGCGGGACGGCGCGAGCAGCAGGTCGCTGCGCCGGATGGGCAGCGCCTCGGTCCAATCTCGCCAGCGGTCGGCAACCCGGGCGTACCTGGCCCTCGGGCCACCGTAGCCGACAGCGCGAGATTGCCATCCCATGGTCACGACCCGGGTGACATGCGGATGGCGGCGGCGCAGTGAGTGAACGAAGCCCTCGGCGGCCCAGTTGCTGAACTCGACGACGTCGATCGCCTGTTCGCGATCGACCATCGACAGTGCGGCTGCATAGCGAGCCGAGAGCACGAGCGGCGCGAGCAGCGTTACCACGCGGAACCGCGCATCCGACACCGGGGAGACACGAACAACTCGAATCCCATCCTCCATGCTCTGCGTCGTACCGTTCACCGCGCCGCACGTAATCACCGTAACCGTATGACCACGATCTCGCAGTCCGGCCGCCAGGCAGAGCAGATACCGGACAATCCCCCCGAATGCATCGAGCGGAGGCCAGCAACCGTGAACGAGTGCCACGTGCAGGCACGTCCCGTCCGCGACACCACCGTGGCTCGCCGGCAAGCTCTCGACGCTCTGGATCAGGTCTGCCATGGATAGCGCCGCGTCGTCAGGAGCCCGGGCAACCGCTCCGGGCGGCGAAGGCAGACCCGGCCTCGCGACGCCTTCTCCACGGATAGCAAGTGTAGCTGCGTCAAACATCATCGAGTCTCCGTGGCGCGGCACAGCTTAGGGCCTACGGCATCCCCGAAAGCGGCCATTGTGTGATCATCATGTGAACGCCGGAGCCCTGAGCAGGACGCAGCCGTGATTGACAGGACGGCGCCAGCCTCGAGGACCCACACCCCACATCATGGGCACCATCAGCGAGGCCCATCCAAGCCGCTGCGGCCGAACTGCTCGACGTAGAATCTGCGAGACTAAGATGATGGATCCGGCTATCGAGATCGGGGCGGTCTGGCGACGCGAGCAGGAGTTCCATGACACGCTCGCTGGACAGATCGACGTCGATGCACTCGATGAGGAAACCTGTACCACTGGTCTCGATGCCGAGCTGGTCCGCCTCGCCGGCCCCGTTCGAGGTCGGACGGTGCTCGACGTCGGGTGCGGGCAAGGAGATCTGACCCTCCGCCTGATTCGGGACGGTGCATTCGTCACCGCACTGGATCTGAGCCCGGGAATGACCGCGATCGCTGCGCGCCGCGCCGCCCGCCTCGGAGCGGATGCCGAGTCGCGACTGACCGCCGTGACCGCGCCGCTGGAGCACTCGATGCTGCCAGCTGACAGCTTTGACCTGATCGTCGGAAAGTTCGTTCTTCATCACGTTGACGTGCGCACCGGAGCGAAGGAGCTCAGGCGGCTGCTTCGTCCCGGGGGTACCGCGATCTTCATTGAGAACACAGCGAACAACCGCCTTCTCAGCTTTGCGCGCAACCACCTCGCCGGTCGCTACGGAATCCCGCGCTACGGCACACAGGACGAACACCCCCTCACCGCCGCCGATGTGGACGTCTTTCGACGCGAGTTTCCCACCGTCCTCGAGCACTTTCCGGTGTTCGAGTTCGTTGGCCTCTTCGACCGTCAGGTCTTGCGCTACCGTTACCCTAAGGCGACGATGTGGTGTGGAGTGGTAGATAACACTCTCTACCGTCTGACGCCCGGCATCCGCCGGTATTCATACCGCGTGATACTAGAGATGCGGACCTCAGATGGACGGGAGTCGTAGCGGCCAAGCATGCGGCTACGGCTTCGAGTCCGTTGACCCGTTCAGTTCCTTCGCACGTAATCGAAATGTGAAAGTGCAATGGGTTGGATCTGGATCCGAGTGCTCCTGCGACCGACGGTAGTGGGCGCCGGCGCTGGGACACGCTGCGAGTTGAACGGGTGGAGCGGCATCGGCCGCGCCACCCCGGTCAGTTGATGCCGGCGACTGATGGCATCGGTGTCGTCGTCCACCGTCGGCGGAGCGGGATCGACGCGATCGACGAATACTCGCGCCACCTCGTCGACGCCATCGCGGCGACCGGAATCCAAACCTGCTATGCACCGGACGGCCTGTCGTCATTATTGACGAGCGATGCGAAACACTCCTGGATCCTGCTTCAGTACAACCCGAACAGCTACGGACGAAGTGGATTCGCTCCGGGCCTTGTGCGCGACATCGTCCGCATCCAGTCGGCCTCGCGCGTTCCTCTTGTGATGATGATTCACGAGGCCTGGCTCGACATGACAGACACGAGGTCCAGGCTGATCGGCACCTGGCAACGTGCTCAACTGCAGGCGTTGCTGCGACTCACCGACGCGGTCATGACCAGCACTGAGGTGCTCGCAAGACGTGTCGGCGGGCCGGCAGTGCACGTTCCGGTGGCGGCGAACATCGCGCCTCTGCCAACGTCTTCAGGCGCCGCACGAGAGCGACTGGGCCTCGACTCGCGGCTAACGGTTGCACTGTTTGGTCGGGATCATCCCAGCCGTGCTCTCGACTACGCTGAAGCGGCCATCGCTGCGCTCGCCGACACACGCGGCGCGGACCGGATGATCGTCCTGAACCTGGGGGCGGACGCTCCTCGCGTGCGGGTCCCGCCAGGAGTGGCCGTGCTCGAGCCGGGCCAACTCCCGACGGAGGCGCTTTCGCTCCATCTGTGGGCGAGTGACCTCGTGCTGTTGCCGTTCGCCGACGGGGTCTCAACCCGACGCGGAACGATGATGGCTGCGCTCGCCCACGGGAGACCGGTGCTCGGGCTGCGGGGCTACAACACCGACAGCGTACTGACGAACACATCCGACGCCCTTGTGCTAACGCCTGCCGGTGACCCGGCGTCGTTCTCGCGCGCGGCGGTTGAACTTGCCGGCGATCCGGCCCGTTTGCGCGCGGTCGGCGAGGCCGGCCGGCTGCTGTACGAGTCTCGGTTCGCTTGGCCAGTCCTTGCCCAGCACGTCGTGTCGGTACTCGAGACCGTCTGCACAAGCGGTTCTGCGATCGGCTCGCGGCCCCGCGCACCCCGGGGCGGGGCGGAAGGCCGCAAACGACGGCTGGCAAGACATCCCCCTGGTTCCGTCGATATCGTGTTCATCGCCCACGATGTCGGTGGCTTGGGTGGCATGGAGCGGCAGTCCGAGCAGCTCGTGAGTCGCCTGCTCGACGCCGGGCGTTCGGTGACCGTCATCGCGCGCACCTGCACCCTCGAGGCTCACACGGGCCTCAGGTTCTTGCGAGTACGCACACTCCGGCGGCCATTCAGCCTCGCGTACCCAGCGTTCTTCGCGGTGGCTTCGGTGCTTGTCGCGCGGCACCCGAATGCACTCGTGCATTCGACAGGCGCGATCGTTGCAAATCGAGTTGACGTCTCAACCGTGCACTACTGTCATCGTGCTGCAGCTGAGCACGTCGATGGGTCACGCGCCAGCAAGCCCACTCGGTTGTATCGGTTGAACGATGCTGCCAGTCGGATTCTGGCCCGTGCCGCGGAGGCGTGGTGCTTCCAGCCGGCGCGCACACGAGTCCTCTGTGCCGTGTCGGGTGGCGTCGCGAAGGAGCTGAAGGACGGGTTCCCGGCGATGGCGCATGCCGTTCGCACCGTCCCGAACGGCGTCGATGCCGCCGTCTTCCGGGCCGATCCTGCCCTGCGTGCGACCGTCCGCGCAGAACTCGCCCTCGACCCTTGCGCAAGCCTAGCGCTGTTCGTCGGCGGCGACTGGGAGCGCAAGGGCGTGGCACACGCAGTCGACGCACTGGCGCTGGCGTCGAACTGGTACCTCGCGGTAGCCGGTTCCGGGGACGCGATCCTGCACACCGAGCGCGCCCGAGCCAGTGGCACCGAGTCCCGCATACGCTTTCTCGGTCGGGTCCGGGACATGCCCCGCCTCTACGCCGCGGCTGATGCGTTCGTTCTGCCCACGTCATACGAGACCTTCTCGCTCGTCACGTTCGAGGCAGCCGCCGCCGGGCTTCCATTGCTCGTCACCCGCGTCAGCGGAGTCGAGGATCTGCTCCAGGACGGCATCAACGGCTGGTTCATCAGGCGCGACGCACGGGACATCGCCAGTCGATTGAACGAGCTGCGGGCGGCTCCCGAGCTGGCACAGAGGATGGGTGCAGCGGCACATGCAGCGGCGACCGGCTACTCCTGGGAGGCGATGGCGCAGGGCTACCTGACGGTCTACGCGGAGCTCCTCGAGGCCGCGAAGCAATGATGAGCGATCGGTGAACTGAGTCATGGCGACACTCAAGCCGGAGCAGGCCATCCGCATCGCCGATGAGCCGCTTCCGCCGCCGGTCCGCGCGCTGTTCGTGATGCCCCTCGGCAGCCAGCGAGGCGGAGCGGAGCTGATGCTCCTGCACCTCCTCGAGTGCCGCCGCGAGGCTCGCGTGGAACCGACCGTCGCGTTGCTTCAGCCCGGCCCACTGGCCGATTGGTGTGCGACGCGTGGTATTCCAACCGTGACGATCGACGCCGGGCGCATGCGTCAGCCAAGGATGGTAGGGCGGACCGTGCGCGCGCTGATCCGACTCGCAAACGAGACTCGGGCAGACGTGATCGTCGGCTGGATGTCCAAAGCACAGATCTACGGCGGAATTGCCGCGATTGGAGCCGGCCTCCCAAGCGTTTGGCTTCAGGCAGGATTGCCGGGTGGCTTGGCGGCGTGGGACCGGGCTGCCACGCTCGTGCCGGCGCGGCTGATCGTCGCCCTTTCCCGCGGGGTCGACCACGCGCAGCAGAAGCTTTGGCCGCACCGCCGCACCACCGTGGTCTACCCGGCGGTCGACATACGTCGATTCGACGCAGATCGGATCGGCGACGTGCGCGCAATGCGCCGGCGGCTGGGCCTGCCGGAGGACTCCCTTGTGTTCGGGTCAGTCGGTCGCCTCGATCGCTGGAAGGGCTTTCACGTCTTACTCGCCGCGGTCCCGACGATCCTGGAGCGCCATCCCGACGCGACCTTCGTGCTCGTCGGCGGCCCGCACGAGTTCGACCCCGCGTATGCAGACGAGCTGACTGAACAGGCGCGGCGCATTGGACGCGACCGCCAGGTCCTCCTCGTCGGGCAGCAGTCAAACCCCGAGGAATGGATGCAAGCGATGGACGTGTTCGTTCATACCTCGCAGAACGAGCCGTTCGGAATGGTCGTGATCGAGGCAATGGCGCTGGGCAAGGCGGTCGTTGCGGGCGCTGAGGGCGGCCCCACCGAAGTGATCACGCCGGGTATCGATGGTCTCCTGTCCCCGTATGGCGATGCACCGGCGTTGGCACGAGCGATCCTGCGTTACCTCGACGACCGTCAGCTGCGAGAGACGATCGGAGCAGCTGCGCGACGACGTGCGCAGGACTTCACGGTAGAACGGTACGCACGGGACTTCGGAGCGGCGATTGCGGACGCGGCGGGGGCAAGCGATCGGTGGCCCCCGAGTCCGCAGCGCCAGCAGCCTCCGGTCGCCGAGCCGCCGGACGCGCGATGAGCCAGTAGGAGACAATCCCGCCGACGGCCCAAAGGTATGGTGCAGTGGGCACGCTGGGCGTCACAGCACTTGAGAAGAACAGGGCAAAGATGCTGGCGACCGGAGCGATGATCGCAGCCAGCAGCGCCCGCGCCTCGGGGTCGGGCTCGCGGCGGCACCGAAGAAGCCCGATCAGCAGCAGCATCACGGTGAACCCAGTCACGACGAGCATCCCGGGGATCCCGATCTCGACTATGTCGAATGAGAACTCCGTCTCTGTGTCGACGTTTCCGCTGAGCGTCAGCTCTGACGCCCCAGGCGCGGTCGAACTCGGGCCCGCAGTGCCCAGGCCAGCGCCGAACGGGAACGTGACGAAGTTGTATGGAATCCGGGCGATACTGGCTCCGCGTGCCTTCGACGTTGTCGACAAGATGCCTGTCGGGGTCAGCCCCGCGTAGCGAAACCCTGAGCTCCCGGTCGCGGTCACGAGTGTTCCGACCACGAACGCAGACGCGACCACCACCAACACGAGCGCGAACAGGCTCGTTATCCGATTCCGCGCGGTGACCGTCAAGAAGCCGAAGGTGATCAGGGCGATCACGGCGGAGACGATCACGCCTCGCCCCTCCGAGGTTGCGATCCCGACAATCGCCGCGAGTGCCATGGCCACTGCGAACAGGCGGTCGCGCTTTCGCTTCGAGAACGCCGCGAGCGCCAGGACGCCACAGAAGGCGAGCACGCAGAAGAGGCCGCCGTCGCCCGCGTCGCTTCCCAGCCCGAACGGGCGCGTACGCGACACGGCTTCCGGCCCGGTCCCGGCGAAGAACGACCGCCCGGTGAGCGACGCTGTGCCAAGAACGCGCTGTTCGTAGCCTGGCCCCCAAGCGGCGAACTGCTGGGGCGTCTCATTGAACTGCACGAGGTTGGCGACCGCGTTGCACGCTGCGATCAGCGCCAGCAGGATGCAGAAGATCCGCAGCGCCTTCGTCGTACGCACGAACGCAAACGTGAGAAAGAATAGCGGGACGAACTCGAGATGCTGCCGCGCGCCCGCGACTGAGTGCGCAAGCGTGCCGGCCTGCGGATTTGCAAACTGCACGAGCACGAGCACGAGCAATGCGATCAGCCAGCCGGTCAACGGCGGCAGCGGCAAGCGAGTGTGTGTCACCGTTGCGCGCACGAGCAGACCGAAAATGAGCGCAAACAGGAAGGCATCTCGCACGAACGTGACGGCGCTTGAGCCCGTGCCAAGCTTCAGGTATCCGTCGAGAAGCCCGAGGTACAGCATCACGAGCGCCAGCGCAAACTGGGTGTTGCGGGTCACCGCGAACCAGATCGAGCCCAGGACGACGATCAGGATCGCCACGCCCTTGAGCGTCGTGCCGTGGATCATTACGATTGCCAGCGCAGCGGCTCCGGCACCGACGAGCAGCCCGCCTAGGGTCTGCACCGCAGCTCGGGCGTTCCACGCCCGCCACGGCGCGCCGTTCCATGGCTGCGACCGTTCACGCAACCGCGAGCGGGCAGCGAACGTGGACGTCGACATACGTCTTCCGTCAGACCGTCTGCTTGGGCGCTCGCGTCCCTACCCGCGAGCGTCGCGTCACGCCGCCTGGTTCGGGATCGGCGCTGTACGCTCCGTAGCCATAGCCGTAGCCGTAGGATCCCGCATCGAGCCGTGGCAGCTCGTTCGCGACAACTCCCAGAACGTTGACATCGGGCACGCGCCCGAGGAACGTGCGCAGGCGCTTGACGGTGTCACGTGTCGTGACGCCGAAGCGACCGACTAATACCGCGGCGTCGGCGTAGCGGAGGAGCGGAACCGTGTCCGTCACCGCGAGGACGGGGGCTGAGTCGATCACCACGAGGTCGTAGCGCTCGCGCAGCTCATCCAGCACCTCGATCGCCCGCGCCGAAGCTAGAACGGCCGGAGGATTGGCCGGCCGCACACCACCTCGCAACAGCGCGACGTGCGCAGTGTGGTCAGCGAACGAACTAAGGCCGTTGCTCCCATTCGCTCCCTTGCGCGTGGCGCCGCCATCGATCTGATCGAAAACCCATTCGTCGAGGGCCGGAAGGCTTGTGTCGATGTCGAGCGTCACGTCGTCGAGCTCGACCTTGTGTCGAAGCACGTCGGTGAAGCCGGCGCCATCCGCCACCTCGAACATTCGGAGCATCGAGGAGTGGCGCAGATCCAGGTCGACGATGACCACGCGCTTGCCGCTCTCGCTGTAGGCGAGTGCGAGATTGCGCGCGACGGTCGACTTGCCCTCGCCGGGCATCGCACTCGAGACGACGAGCGTCCGCGGCGGCGCGTCGACCGCGGCCAGCTCGATGTTCGTGCGCAGGACCCTGAACGGCTCGCGAAAGTCCTTGCCGAGTGCTGCTCCCCGTCCCGGATCGGCGCGGGCTCGCTCGTGTGCGGAAGTACCGCGAGCAGCGGCGTCCCGTACGCCCGCTCGAGGTCCTCCGGGTTCTTCAGCCGCCGGTCGAACCGTTCGACGCCGTAGCACAGGGCGATCGCTCCGACGAGGGCGATGAAGAAGGCGAACAGCGCGTTGCGTGTGGGCTTGGGCGCCGAAGGTGCGCCGGGGACGAGGGCCGCATTGACCTGCTGCGCAACGACCGTCGGAACTTTCAGGTCGACCGTCAGCGTCTGCAGTTGGTTCTGGAGACCAGCGCGAGTGAGAAGTCCCGTCTGGCCCGCAGGCGCCTTTGCGAGTTGGCTCCTGATGAGCGTGATCGCGTCGGCGATTCGCGACGTATATGTGGTGCTGAGCGACACGACGAACTGGTGCGCGAAGCCGTTGGCGATCGCCGCAGCCTCGGACGCGGAGCCGTTCTCGGCGGTGATCACGATGAAGTCCTGCCCGGTCCTCGAGGCCACGGAAACCTGCCCAAGCAGGTCCTGCGCGCTCCCCCGGTAGCCGATCGCACGGGCGACGATATCGGCGTTGGCACGCGAGTCCAACAGCGACGCCACATCGTCGACGTTACGGTCAGATGCCGGTGATGCCGTCACACCCGTCACCGGGTCGCCGGGATCGGTGACATACACGAGCGTACTCGTCGTGTAGACGTTCGGCTTGTGCGCGTAGTAGACATACACGCCGGCCGTCGCGACGACCACGGCGACGACGATCAACCACCAGCGCTGGGCCAGCGGACGGAGGTAGTCGGCGAGGCGTGGCTGAGACGTCAGATTTGGCTCCATGAATCCAATTTCGTGTCGGGAGAACGGACCGCGAGCTTCAGGCCGAACGCTCCTGTCCGTGGGCGGCTGGCTCGCGCTATACAACCAGAGGTCTGGTCGGCACCTGTGACCATTCCGAGAACCGACGTGAGATACGGCGGCGCAGCGAGGTTGTGCGTGAGGTCGAGGGTGATCGAGCAGGCGCCCTATCCGAGCTTGGGTCGGGGCGACCGGCGCGTCTTCCAGGCTGCGGCCCGGCCGACCTGCGCGGCGCTGAATCTCGACCACGCAGCCGGCCGGTGCTCGATCAGGTCGCGCGCCAAGACGGCGAGCCCCGGGGCGCCGGCATTCCCAACGACAACCCCGCGGGCTGCGTAGACGACTCGACGGATTGGGCCGAAGTGGTCGAGGATCTGCAGTGCCTCGTTGTGCGCGGACGCGAATACGGCCCTGAGCGCCAGGTCATCCCGCAAGTCTCCGTATGCACGAACGGACGGGAAGTGCGTCACCTCGATCTCAGGGTCGTACACGACTCGCAAGCCCTGGCGCCGCAGAGGAAGGCAGATCGATAGCTCGGAGTGGATCTGCGCTCCTCGACCCTGGAGCCGCTCGTCGAACCCGAGACTGGCGATCGCCGATCGACGGAAGCTCATGTTCACACCCTTGAGCACGTCGACGTCGCGGGGCGCCCCGAGCCCGATGTGGTGGTTGCCGAACAGTCGCCCGAACAAATGGATACGGCCCACGATCGGTCCACCGGCGCCATGTCCGCCGGGCTCGAACGCGACGCGGCCATTCTCGATGATCACATCGCGGCCGCCCACTGCAGCAATCCGCCGGTCCGACTCGAACGTCGCAACGATCCGCTCGAGCCAGTCGACCCGCGGAACCGCGTCGTCGTCCACGAAGGCTACGATCGCGCCGCGTGCAGCCGCGAGCCCGTAGTTATACGCTTGGACGAGTCCAACGCGGTCGGCGCGAACCATCTGAAGCTCGGGCCAGTCCCGCGCAAGACCTTCGACCAACGCGGCGCTCTCCACGTCGGACGTGTGGACGACGACCAGCACCTCGTCCGCATGGCGCGACTGCGATCGCAGCCCTTCGAGGCAGGCTGCCAGCCGCTCAACTCGGCGGTAAGTGGGGACGATCACGCTGACGCCGGGGGTGAGCTCATCTCCGTGGACCGAGGAATCGGAGTCGAGGTGCAGGTGGGCACTGGTCATCTGGTGGCTGCCCTCAGCCGCAGGGTGACGTCGGCGAACCGGCGGCGTGCCCAGACAACGTCGGCGTGTCCGGGAACGAGGAAGTCCCTGAGCGGCAGCCCCAGCCGGCGTGACGCCCTGATGAGCTGGTAGCAGAAGCTCGTGCTATATGCAGCCAGGCTGACGATCGCCGCCCCCACGCCCTGCAGCGGCGGGAGCAGCAGCACCAGCCCGACGCCTGTGATCACCAGCGCGATTGCCTCCGCAACCGTCGGGATCAGCGGTGCGCCGTCCGCCTGAAGCGCGCCGCTGAGCACGCTCCCACCGGCCAGCGGAACGCTGGCGCCGAGCAGAATGAATGCCATCGGCGCAGCGCCGCGGAACTGCGGGCCGAACAGCAGCGCCAGGATGACCGGGGTAGCCGGCGCGATCACGAGATTCAATCCGATGGTCATTGCCAGAGTCATCCGCACCGCCTGCGCCGTCAGCATCCGTTCACCGGCGCCGATCCGTGACATCAGCGGTGGCGCCACGCCACCTGTGATGAGGCCGTACGCACCGGAGATCGTGGTCGCAACTGCATACAGTCCGAGCTGCCGAGCCGGGACCAGGGTGATCATCAGCAGCTGGTCGGCACGAGCGTTGGCCGTCTGCGCCAATCCGCCGAGCCACGATTTCAGGCCAAAGCCAATACTGGCGCGCACGAGGGAGAATCGGAACGCCGGGCGGCGCGCCTGGAGCAGCAGCGGAATCCCGGGCGCGACTGCCATCGCTGAGCCGACGATCGGCGCCGCAGCAGCCGTTGCGACCGTCAGGTCACCGAGAGCAAACAGAACGACGTCGGCGGTGAGCGGGATTATGAACGGCATCATGTTCATGACGACAACCGAGCGCCACCGCTCCAAAGCGACCAGGCTCGAGTTCAACAGCAAGATCAACAACGAAAGCGGCGTGAGCATGAGGCCGACGATCAGGAACGTCCGTACGGTGGCCCGCCCTGCAGCGAGGGCATCCGCGATCGGGACGGCGCAAGCGGCGGTGACGACGCCGATCACCACGAGCGGAAGCCCGAGCGAGGGGATCACCTCGTCGATCGCCCTCCCACGCGGAAGGGTTCGGTATGCGTACGGGGCGATGCCGAAGCCGAGGAGCGCCGGTACCAGCGTCAAGGGCACAATCACCGCCTGAAGATCGCCGCGTCCGGCGGCGCCGAGCGCTCGCGCGAGCAGCGGTCCGGTGATGAAACCTGACGCCTGTGACACGACGCCCGCCGCCGTCAGGAGGGCGGCGACGCCACTGACGCGAGCGCGAGGGGCCGGCGCGTCCTGCGAGGCCACCGCTTGCTCAACGGCCACGCTATCAGCCCTCCAGACTGTGCCGTGCTGCGGGTACCGCTCGCCCGGCGCGGCTCAGCGAGCCAAACCCCCCGAATCGAGAGCGCCACAGCATCTCCGCTGTCAGACCCAGCGTCAGCATCGTCTTCGCAACCCCACTCGGTCCGAGCCGCTTCACATCAGCCGCGAGGAGGTGCACTGGAGCGACAACCGCAAACGCGACAGCCCGGAGCAACGCTTGATCGGTCAGGGCGTACCGTCTCACGGTCGCGTAGAGTCGGGACGCTTCGACGTACCGGTCGTAGTCCTCCCGGCTACGAGGGGACGGTCGATGGTCGTTGACGGCCGCCCGGCACTGCACGATCTCGTAGCCGAGAGCGCTTGCCCTGCTCGCGAGGTCGACCTCCTCGTATCCGTAGTGAAGTTGCGGATCGAAACGGACGTCGGCGAACACTCCGGCCGGGAACAGCGTCGCGTTGATCACGATCGACCGGAGCCCCTCGTCGCTCGAATAGAGCCTGGCCTGAAAGCCAAGGAACGTTTGGTCGTGGGCGCTGACGAGCTCTCCCCGGTTCCACTCGCAGCCTGAGACGATCACGCGTCCGTCGGCATATCCGCGCTCCGCCGAGCCCATTCTCGCTAACGCAGCGGCCAGGAACCCCTGACCAAGGAGGCAGTCGTCGTCGATGAACAGGATCACGTCGCCCGTGCACGCCTCAAGCGCCCGATTGCGATTGGCGCCAAGCCCGCGCTGCGGTCCGAGCACGTAGTCGACCGGGAGCGGAGATCGCTGGCAGACCTGCTCAGTCGCCCGATCGTGTCCGTCGTCCGACACGACGACCTGAGCCACCGGATATGTCGAATCTGCGATCGAGCGGAGGGTCCTTGCCAGATCGTCCGGACGATGACGCGTACAGATGCAGACCGTCACATCGGACTCGGTTCTCGACGTCCCCAGCCCAGGGGTGCCCCCCCGCCTGCCGACGGGACCGTTGGGCACGGCCCGCATCGCTCTATGCCGCGATAGACGTCGAGGAAGCCGCGCCACAGCTCACACCCTTCGTCTTGAGCGCGAGAACGACCACGCGCACGCGCTGGCCGCCACGTGACCGAGACAGCTTGAACCTGTACGCGCCCTTCACCGTCGTGCGGGTCGAGCCATACCGCTTCGTTCCACGCCACAGGTACACCCTGCGGTGAGCACGGCACGCCTCGTTGGACGCCTCGAGCCGCCCGCCGAGCTTCGTGGCCGACAATCTGTGCAGGACGACGCGGGTCCGGAGCGGCTTGGGCCGGGTGCCTGGATGACTGCCCCCGTCCGGCGTCCCGCCGGAACCGCTCGACCCTCCGGAGCCGCCGCTGCCGGACCCGCCGCCGCCAGACCCGCCGCCCCCTACGGACCCTCCGCCACCGCCCCCACCGCCGCCAGGTGCCGGCGACGTCGTGGTGGCCGTCCAGCTCACCGCCCCCGTCGTGCAGCCCGGACCGTCTCCCGCCGCTGGGAGATCAAGCGTGAACGTGCCGGAGGCGGACTGTGGACCGTCGAACGTGCCCGTGAAGTCGAACGTCTCGATCGACCCGTTGAAGGAGTCGTTCGTGATCGCCGCCCCCGGGAAGATCGGCGGGCTCGCGGCCGCCGTCGCCTGGCAGGTGGCGCCATTCGCATCGGTACCGCTGATGCCGAGGACGAGGTAGGAGATCACCTGGGTGCCGTCGCTCGAGACGGTGAAGGTGACGGTGGCTCCGCCGGCGGCCGTGCCCGTGTAGGCCGCGCCGGGAACCGCCTGCCCGCTCGCCAGCGCACTGAGCGGGGCCGCGAGTGCCGCCGCCGCCACGACCGCCGTCGCGACGAGCAGCCGGGCCACCAGCAACCGGGCTACCAGCAACCGGGCTACCAGCAACCGGGCTACCAGCAACCGGGCTACCAGCAACCGGGCGACTGACAACGGGCCGAGTGTCAGCACGCCCCGGCTCATGTTTCGGCTGCCTTCACCCGGGGCGGTCGCTGCACCGCCAGCACGCCGGCCTCGCCAGAAGCCTTCGCCGCGTCGAGGCTTGCGCGCATGTGCCGCAGTGCGCGCGAGAGGATCTGCTGCACGTTGGCGAGGCTGAGCCCGGTCAGCTCCGCGATCTCGGGGCCCGTCAGATCGCCGCCGAAGCGGAGGGCGATCAGCTCCCGCTCGCGCGGTCCGAGTTCCGCGAGCGCTCGCTCCAGCTCCGGATCGATCCCGAGGCGCGGGCGATCCGGTTCTGCTGGGACGCTCTCGAGTTCGGTGTCCTCGACGAGCCTGCGCCGAGATCCCGAGTTTGCTCGCCGATGATCGACCAGGAGGTTCCGTGCGATCGCCATCAGCCAGGTCGACACGCCCGCCCTGCTCTCGTCGTAGCGATCCCATGCTTTCCAGGCGCGCTCGAACGTCTGCTGGGTGAGGTCCTCGGCGTCGGGAGGCGATCGCAACCAATAGGCGAAGAACCCGTACACACGCCAGATGTGCTCGTCGTAGACGGCGGCGAAGTCGACTTGACCCATCGCTCACAGTCGCGTCCGTGGGGATCAGAGCTGCGAGTCCCAGTGCCCGCTCCGGTCGTCGTCGCGCTCAGGCATGAAGTGGACCGTTCCCTCGTGAGGGTCGAGATCCTTGATCAGCGGCTCGCGCCACGTCGAGACGGCGGCGATGTAGACCTCCAGCGACGGTCCCGAGAGGGTCTCGTTGTGAACGAGAGCGTTGGCAAGGTCCTGGAGCACCCGGGCGTTCTGCGCGATCACCCCCTTCGCTGCCGCCTCGGCCTCGTGCACGATCCTCCGCGTCTCGGAGTCGACGAGCTCGAGCGCCGCCGGCGCCACATTGCCCATGTTGGCGAGGTCGCGACCGATGAACACCTGGCCCTGCTTCTCACCGACCGTGATCGTCCCCACCGCCGGGCTCATGCCGTAGAACGCAACCATCGCGTGCGCGATCTTCGTGGCCCGATCGAGGTCCTCCTCGACGCCGGTCGAGAGCATCCCGAACACGTAGCTCTCAGCCGCGGCACCACCAAGCTGCGCGACGAGCTGCTTGGTGAGGTCGAGATGGGTCAGGAGCGCGTGATCGTCTGACGCGTAGATCGTGGCGCCGCCGCGGCCCCGGCCACGAGCGACGACCGAGAGCTTCTGCAGCGCGGTCGCCAACTCGATCGACTTGGCGACGATCGCGTGGCCCGATTCGTGGACGGCGATCCGCCAGAGCTCCTCGGGTGTGAGCAGGTGGCTCTTGCGGGCCGGTCCCATCAGCACGCGGTCGATCGCCTCCTCCAGCTCCGGCTGCTCGACCTCGGCTTTGCCCGCCCGGACAGCCATCAGCGAGGCCTCGTTGATCAAGTTCGCGAGGTCGGCGCCCGACATGCCCGGTGTCTGGTGCGCGATCGATGCGAGATTCGCTGTCGCCGCGATCGGGTTCCTGGAGGCGTGAAGAGCGAGGATCTCGGTCCGGCCATGGAGGTCCGGGAGGTCGACGACGACCTGCCGGTCGAAGCGGCCCGGCCGCAGCAGGGCGTTGTCGAGGATGTCCGGCCGGTTCGTCGCCGCCATCACGACGAGGCCCGCTTCGGCGCCGAAGCCGTCCATCTCGACGAGCATCTGGTTGAGCGTCTGCTCGCGCTCGTCGTGGCCCTGCCCCATGCCGGCGCCGCGCTGGCGGCCAACGGCATCCAGCTCGTCGATGAAGATGATCGCGGGGGCGGCCTCGCGCGCCTGCCGGAACAGGTCGCGGACGCGAGCCGCGCCGACGCCGACCAGCGATTCGACGAACTCCGAGCCCGAGATCGAGAAGAAGTTGGCGGCTGCCTCGCCCGCGACGGCCCGCGCCAGCAGCGTCTTGCCGGTCCCTGGCGGACCGACGAGGAGCACGCCCTTGGGTGCGCGGGCGCCGAGCTCGGCGTACTTGCTGGGGTTGTCGAGATAGTCGACGAACTCACGCAATTCGACCAGCGCCTCGGGGGCACCGGCGACGTCCTTGAACGAGAACCGGCCGCTGCCCGCCTTCTGCTTACGACCACTCCACTTCGAGAAGGCGGCGATCATGCCACCCGAATCCTTCGACAGGAGCGCGAACAGCGCGAACAGCGTCGCCAGGATCAGAATCGGCAGAAGGAACTGCACGACCGCTCGCAGTGTCGGCTTGCCGGATTGCGGGTCGACATTTGTCGGAACGTTGTGGTTGAGCAGCAGCTGGATCAGCTGGGCCGTAAACGGGTCCGCGTGCGGGTAGGCACTCCAGACCTGGTGGCCGTTGACGAGCGTCAGTTCGAGGCGCGCGTCCTGATCGAGCAGCGTGGCGAGGGCCACCTCGTGCTGCTTGACCAAGCCCTCGGAGACCGAGAGCATCACCGGCCGGCCGGGTGAACTCGGCGCGAGGATCGACAAGCCGACGAAGAAGAGCGTCAGCAGGACCAGCACGGCGGCGGCGAGTCCCGCCTTCAGGACATTGCTCAGCATCCACCCGACGAAATCCTGCAGACGGTCGCCGAGCCTGCTTCTGAGGCTCTTGCGCTTCATCGTGTTGGCTGCTTTTGGCATGAACTCTCGAGTTGTTCGACTGGAACGTCGCCCGCTGACCTGCGGGCGCCGGAGCACCGGTCCCTGGGAGGCTGGACGTTCCACCAGCCCGTGCCCGAGCGAGTGAACGAACGGTGAACACGATGTGACTTTGCGCCACCGGACGGCGCTTTGCACTGTCGCAAATCGACTGTTGTGCAGGGAGATGCGACCACCCGGAAGTACTGCGGTCGAACCCGCTCGCCGCGGGAATCTCGCGAGCGCGACACAAGTTCGTAACACGCGCCGCACGCGAAACACAAATGCTTCGTGGACCGGGCAACTGAGACTGCTTCCCGCACCCGGGCAACCGGGAGGAGGCGATCGGCTGCTGTGACGGATGGCCTGGGGGTCGCAGTGCCGAGCCGACTTGTGAACACACGACTGAAAAGAAGCAGCGCGCCGCTGCTTGCGATCCTCGCCCTGCTGGGTGCAGCGGCAACCGCCGCCGGGGACACGACGTCCGCCTACAGCAGTGCTGCTGATTCGCCCGTGGAGACTGGCACGAGCCCGTATGCGATCGCCTTCAGCCCGAGCGGCGCCCTCCTGGCCGTCGCCAACTACGGCGCCGCTGACGTCTCGATGTTCACGGCCAATGTCCTGACCGGCGCCCTGACCGCTGCCCCGGGCTCTCCCGACGCGGCCGGAAACGGACCCGTGGCGCTCGCGTTCAATCCCGCCGGGACGCTGCTGGCCACGGCCAACCTCGCCGACGGGAGCGTCAGCGTGTTCTCCGTCAACCCATCGACCGGCGCGCTGGCAGCGGTGGGCGGGTCGCCGTTCCCCGCCGGCGATCAGCCGCGCGCGCTCGCGTTCAGCCCGAGTGGAGGCCTGCTCGCAGTCGCCAACAGCGCCGACGGCACCGTGTCGGTCCTCTCCGTCGACGGGAGCGGCACCCTCTCGCAGGTCCCCGGTTCGCCGGTCGCGGTCGGCGGGTACCCTGTCGCGGTCGCTTTCAGCCCCGATGGCTCGCTACTGGCCGTCGCCGACGAGGATGACGGAACGGCGTCGGTCTTCACGGTCTCCGCGTCCGGCGGCCTCACCGCAGTATCCGGCTCGCCGTTCCCCGTCGGCGAAGGCCCGGCCGCGCTCGCCTTCAGCCCGGGTGGCTCGCTGCTCGCCGTCGCCGACAGTGTCGGGAACGCCGTGAGCGTCCTGTCGGTCGGCTCGGGCGGCACGCTCGCCGCCGTCAACGGGTCGCCGTTCGCGACCGGCGATCAGCCGCTCGCCCTCGCCTTCAACAACGCCGGCACGACACTCGCGATCGCAGCCGGGCTCGACGACGACCTCTCGCTGTTCTCGGTCGATGGAAGCGGCGCGCTGGCACCGCTGCCCGGTTCGCCGTTCGCCGTCGGCGACAGCCCGCACGGAGTCTCGATCAGCCCCGGTGGCGGGGGCGTGATCGCCGTTGCCGACGCGTCGGACAACGACATCTCGCTGCTCGCCCCGGCAGCCCCCACGGCGACGATCGCCAGCCCCCAGCCGGGAGCGACGTTTGCGATGGGCCAGGGAGTCACAACGAGCTACTCGTGCGCAGACAGCACGTTCGGGCCGGGAATCGCATCCTGCACCCAGGTCACGGCGCTCAGCACCGCGACGCCGGGGACCCACACATACTCAGTCACCGCGACCAGCCTCGACGGCCAGTCGAGCACAACGACCGTCGCCTACACGGTCATCCCCTCGGTGCCGTCTGTGAGAGTCCCGCCGACGCTGATCGGTACCGGAAAGTCAGGCGACCTCCTCTATTGCGAGAACGGGTCCTGGAACGCGGTGCCCTCGAGCATCACGTACGAATGGACGCGCAACGGCATCCCGATCCAGGGAGCGAACCTGTCCGTCTACACGATCCAACCGATCGATGAGGGTTCGACGCTCGACTGCACGGTGACGGCGACCAACGTCGTCGGCTCGGCCGCCGCCCAGCCGCCCGGGATGCTCGTGGCTGCCCCGTCGACCCGTGACTGTCCGAAGCTCGTGGGCGAGATCGTCGGCGACCGTCTTGGCGCCGTTCGAATCGGCGAGACGGGCTCACAGGCCCAGCGCGCACTCCCGCACGCCACGTTCACAGAGCGCGGCGGCACAGCGGCATTCTGCGGGACGCCGTACGTCCTCGAGGTCGCGTTCGCGCCGAGCGCGCTGCTCGATCAGCTGTCACCGGCACAGCAGGCCGCGCTGCAGAACCGGATCGTCCTGGCAATGACGGCCAGCCCGCTCTTCGGCCTCAGCGGCATCGTCTCCGGGATGACGCTCGCGGCCGCCGAGCAGAAGCTCGGAAGCGCCGTCGTCTACAGCTTCGGAAAAACCTCGGTCGCATTCGCGCGACGTTCCGGGGCGGCGGCGGTCGTCGTCGCCGCACGCGGGGTCGTGACCGAGATCGGCGTCGCCGCATCGCAGCTCGCCAGCGACCCGTCGGCCGCCCTGGCGCTCGTCAAGACCGTCGTGAGCCGCGCGCTCAATCGGTGATCGCCAGCAGGCGCGGCGAGTCGGTCGCCGGCAGCTGGACGACGATCGTGCGGTCCCCGCGCGCGACGATGCGGGCGGGCACGTCCGTGCCGCGAAGCGGATCGGACAGTGCCACGCGCGCCCGGGCGGCGTCGACGTTGCCGATCGTGAGGCGGAACTGCTCGGGCGGGAGGTCGTACGGTGTCGCGCCCGGCTGGGGACGCGAGGTGTAGCGGTGCGTGATGTCGGTCGTCATCACGTAGACGGCGCAGACGAAGCGGTGCGGGGTCAGCTGGAAGGGAAAGAACGTCAGCACGTCGCGGTTGAACAGCGACGGCTCGGCGGCCGTCCCGTCACCGCGGAACTGAGCCGCGTCGCCGAGTTGCGCGATGCTCGTGAGCGTCAGCCGGCGCACGCGGCCGAGCGGCTGCGCTCTCCTGAAACCGGCCACCAGTCGCCGCACGGACGCCATCGTCGGGCCACCCAACTCGACCGGGTAGCCGGCCGGATCCGCGTCGACGGCGTTGAAGAACGCCTGCGGGATGATCTGACAGCAGGGTGCGCCCTGGGCCCCGTACAGATCGATCGCCTGCGCGCCCTCCGAAGCGTAGGAGACGAAGAACCGCAGCGCCGCCTTCGCCTGCATCTCCGGAATATCGGCTGCCGGCATCCCGTTCGCCGCAGCCTGGGTCTGATCGACGTTGTCCTCGGTGATCCAGAGATGCGGCGGCTGCTCACCCGGGCGGTGGACGCGGGCGCCGTGCGGCACGCCATAGATCGTCGTGGTGATCGGACTGAGGTCGCGCACCAGGGTTTCCGTCTGCACGCCCGTGAGGAAGTATTCGGGCATGAACACCCGGTAGTGGGGAACGAAGCCGAACCGCCAGACGGTGCCGTCAGCCGTGTTTGCAAGCTCCCGGCCGTCCGAGCGACCGAGCGCGTCGACCGGGTCGATCCCCTGCTCCAGGTCGGCCGGCATGTCCTTCGATCCAGCGTAGGGATGCTTGTCGATCGCGTCGACCCCGGCGGGGATCGTGACCCCCGAGTCCCACGGATCCTGGTTCGAGAAGCCGTCCCCGACTCGAATGCCCGACCAGCCGTTCGCCGGATCGTGGAGCATCGCCGCCGTCCGTGCGAGCAGGATCGACAGAACCGACCCGCGCCCGCCCGGGTCGGGCACCGGATCGTAGTACTGCTTCTCGTACAGATACGCAGACCCGAACCCGAGCTCGTTCCACACCTCCACGTCAAAGTTCGCGGAGCCGTAGTACTTCTGAACGAAGTCGACGACCGCACGTACGTACCCGAGCCAGCCCGCCAGCGTCGCGTCGAACGCCGGATTCGGTCCACCCCCGGCGAGCACCGGCGACTCGAAGGGCGCGTAGCGAAGGGTGCTGACGGTCACGGGTCCTGCTGGCAGCGACATCGGGAGCGGTCGCGAGAGCGTCGCGACGCCGTCCGGCGAGACACTCATGATCAGATCGCCCGGGTACTCCGGATAGCCATCGGTCGTGTTGAACCCGGTCAGGCCAGGGACCACTCCAGCCAGACCGGAGTCCCGCACAAGCGTCACCGTCCGCGCGCCAACCGTCGCCGTCGAGCTGAGGGTGATGGTCGAGCTGGTCTGCGGACCGGGCCCGCCGCTGTTGGCATTGAGCAGGACCAGCGGGCGCAGGTGGTAGCGGCGCAGGGCGATGATCATCTGCGCGCGCGGTGCCGGGTCGGCGACCTCCGAGGGATTCGCGTAGCTCATCGCGTTCCACGGAAATTCGAACCGGGCGCGCGTGAAACCGCTGTCGTGGAGGAGGCGGGCGGTCGCCATCGCCTCCGCGGGCGCCACGTTGAAGTTGATGCCGATCGCCCCGAGCAGCGAACTGGCGGGCCGCGTCGTCAGCGTCGAGCGCCACGGCTGCAACCAGGGCGAGTCGGTCCCGAACGGCATCTCGAGCAGCTGGTCGCGATCGATCGGGTTGCTGAGCACGTGCCAGACCCCCGCGGCATCTGCACCGGTGTGCCGCGCGGCAACGCCGACGAGATTGGCGGGCGCGAGTCCGATCGCCCAGACGGACGTGAGCGCGACAGCGAGGGCCCTGCGCACCGGGAGCACGCCCCGGTGATCGTCCCCCGGGACCGGACCTGTAGAGCCGGCTACGAGGTCTCGTGGCGCGGGCTCGCGAGCGCCACCGTCCCGCGCCACCGGGCCCGGAGCGTGAGCGCCCCGGCGGCAGCCGCCACCAGACAGGTCACGGCGCCGAGACCGAGGCCGGCGCGGGCGCCGGCGGCGGCCATCGCCGCGCCGACGATCGGCCCTCCGATCGGCGTCGAGCCCTGGAACGCCACGAACCAGAGGGACATCACCCTCCCCCGCATCTCCGGCGCCGAGCCGAGCTGGAGGGTCGTGTTGCCGGTCGCCATGAACGACACGCTGAAGCCCCCGACGAGTCCGAGCGCCAGCAGCTCGTAGGTCAGGTTCGGAGCGAACGCGGCGAGGCCGCAGGCCAGCCCGAACCCGAGCGCCGCGAGCACGAGCGGCGCGGTGCCGGTCCGCCCACGCGTCGCGATCGCCAGGCCTCCGGCAACCGCCCCGATGCCCATCGCGGCCGTCATGAAACCGAACCCGCTGGCGCCGGCGTGCAAGCCGCGCGCAGCCAGATAGGGCAGCGAGACCTGGAACTCGTACGTGAGGCAACCGACGGCCGCCATCATCAGCAGCGGCACCGCCAGGTCCGGGGTGCGGCGAATGTAGGACAGCCCGTCGCGCAGCTGCCGCGCCGCCCGCGGCTGCGGGGGCGACGGGTCGAGCGCCGCGACATCGAGCCTCGCCAGCGAGGTCACAACCGCGCCGAACGAAGCGGCGTTCGCGAGGAAGCAGATCCCTTCGCCGGTCGTCGCGATCAGGACGCCGGCGATCGCGGGGCCGATCACCCGCGCGACGTTGACCATCGTCGAGTTGAGCGAGACGGCGTTGCGCAGGAGATCCGGGCCGACGAGCTCGAGCATGAACGACTGGCGCACCGGATTCTCGAACGCGTTGTTGAGGCCGAGCAGCGCCGCGAGGACGCCGATCTCCCACAGCCGCTCGGCGCCGGCGACGGTCAGCAGCCCGAGGATCAGTGCCTGGACCCCCATCGCGCTCTGCAGGACGATCATGATCCGCCGCTTGTCGACGCGGTCGGCGACGACGCCGCCGTAAGGCCCGAGGATCAGCACCGGGAGCGTCTGCACCGCGACGACGAGGCCGAGGTCGGTCGCGGAGTGGGTGAGCGCGTAGACGAGCCACGATTGAGCGGTCATCTGCATCCACGTGCCGACCAACGAGATCGACTGGCCGGCGAGATAGCGCCGGTAGTTCGGCACCTCGAGCGCCGCGAACGTCGTGTGCGAGACGCGGCGCGCGAACCGGGTCACGGGCAGGCCCCCTTCAGGACCTCGACGAGATGCTCGAGGGCCGGCAGGGCCGCCTCGATCAGGTTCGCGTCGGCGGGCTCGAGCTCCCCGAGCGCAGCGATCACGGTCTCCGTCCGCTCCCGCCGCATCCGCGCCGCGAGATCGGCGCCGCCGGCCGTGACCCTCACCCACGCCGCGCGCCGGTCCTCCGGATCGCTCGTGCGCTCGAGCAGGCCGTCGTCGACCATGTCGCCGACCATCCGCGAGAGCATCGTCGGGTTCAGGCCCTCGTCGGCCGCGAGCCGCGCAAGGCGCATGCTCCCGTGGCGATCGACGTTCAGCAGGGCGGATACGCGCGCGGGCGCGAGCCCGGCCGCACGGCTCGCATCGGTCATCCGCAACCGCCGGTAGAGCTTGCCGACGACCTGCCGCAAACGCTGGGCGGTCTCGAGCTCTGGGGTGATGGCGGACGTGGGGGACATGCGAGCGGCGATCCTCTGAGGTCGATTGCACGTGAGAAACTTGCTTGCTGGCAAGCATCTTAGCAGGCGTTCGCAGGGGCCTGTGCAGGCGTTCGCGCCCGGGGTGCTGCCTCGCCGGGCAGCACCCCGGAACAGCGCTTGATCGACGACCGATCAAGCCGCGGCGACCGCGGGCAGGTAGGCCGCCCACATGCCGGGCCAGCCACCCGGCGAAGCGACGCTGTCGCGCATCGATTCCCAACCCTCACCGTGACGTTGAAGTTCACGGTGTTCAAGTTCGACGCGCGTCCGGTCGGGTGTCTCAGCGATGAAGCGCACCTCAACCTCGCTGCATCTGGCCGGATCGGTCTCAACCGTCCAGCTCGACGTGATGTCCCAGCTGAAGACGACGCGGCGTGGCGGCTCGTACGCGAGCACGCGCGCCCACGAGCACTCACTGCCGTCGACGCCGCGATCGATGATCCGGCCGCCGACACGCGGCTCGAACACCATCTCGGCGAGCTCGGCGTCGAGCAGGTGGTGCTCCTTCGGCCACCAGGTCGCCATGCCCGCGGTGAACACCTCGAAGGCGTGGTCGATCGGGGCGTCGACGACGGTCGACGTCGTGACGCTCGTCTGCAGCTCCTGCGTGCTCATGCGTCCTCCTCTGCGGTCGTTTGTTCGGCGATGGACTTGTATCCGGCAAGTGCGCCCGTCCAAAAGCCGTCGAGGTAGTGGCGGAGCTCCGCCAGGCCACGGGGCTCGAGCCGGTAGACCCGCCGCGTGCCGACCGCCTCGTCGGCGACGAGCCCGGCGTCCTTGAGCACCCGCAGGTGCTGCGAGACCGCGGGCCTCGAGACGGGCAGGCCGGCGGCGAGGTCGCCGACGGCTCGTGGACGCTGCGCGAGCAGCTCGAAGATCTCGCGCCGCATCGGATCGGCGAGCGCGGCCAGCTGGGCTCCCTGCTTACCGTAAGTCATCACTTACGGTAAGCCTACACTAACTGTCAGCTGGCGACGCCGAACTCGGGCGAGGGCTCGACGGAAACGCCCTCCGGGACGGTGTAATGGTGGAAGTCCTGGCCACGGATCGTCAGGAACGAGGTCACGGTCGCGACGGCTGCGATGAATACCCCGATCAACAGGATCTCGTTGAGCGCGTTCACGTAGCTCGCGCGCGCCGCGCCGGCGAGGAGTCCTCGCAGCGACGGTTGCTGCGCCGCGATCGCCTGCGCGACGCTGCCGCCGCTGATCTGGGTCGCGAGGGAATGGGCGTGCGCAGCGAGGGGCGTGCCCGCGAGATGCGCCACGACCTGGCTGCGCAGGCGACTGGCGAGGATCGTCCCGAGCGCCGCCACGCCGGTCGCGATCCCCACCTGGCGGAGCGTCGAGTTGATCCCGGACGCCATGCCCGCTCGCTCGGGCGCGACGACGCCGACGGCGGTCGAGGCGAGCGGGACGTTGATCAGCCCAGCGCCGGCACCGGCGACGACGAAGCCGGGGAGGAAGTGAGTCCAGCCGTCGGCGGGCGTCAGGCCGCGCATCAGCAGCAGCCCGGCCGTCAGCAGCGCGAAGCCCGTGCCGATCAGGGCTCGGGTCGGAACCTTGGTCGTGAGCCGCCCGGCGACTCCTGCGACGAGGAAGATCCCGCCGGTCAGCGGCAGCAGGCGCAACCCGGCCTGGAGCGGGCTGAACCCGAGCAGGTTCTGGATGTAGATCACGAGGTAGGTGAGCAGCGAGAAGAGCGATGCGGAGATCGCCCACGCCGCGACGAGCCCACCGTTGAACGTCGGCACGCGGAGCAGTCGGAGGTCGAGCATCGGCTCGCGCGAGCGCATCTCCAACACGATGAAGACGACGAGCAGCACGGCGGCGACGGCGATCGATGCGAGCACGGTCGCCGAGCCCCAACCGTCGGCCTGGCTGCGGATCAGACCGAAGACGAGACTCGCGAGCGCGACGCTGAAGGTGACGAATCCCCACCAATCGGGTCGGGGGGCGCCGGGCAGCCGCGACTCGTCGACCTCGCGCAGCGTGATCGCCAGCGCGAGGACGCCGATCGGCACGTTGACGAAGAAGATCCAGCGCCAGGTCAGGCCGCTCGTGATCGCACCGCCGAGCACCGGCCCGACGGCGACCGCGATTCCGGTGATCGCTCCGAACACCGCGAACGGCGTGCCGCGCTCCCGGGGTGGGAAGGCCTGGGCGATCAGCGCGAGCGACGTGGCGAACATGATCGCGCCGCCGACACCCTGGAGTGCCCGTGAGACCGACAGGAAGGTCGCACTCGGGGCGAACCCGCACAGCGCCGAGCCGGCGGTGAAGATCACGATCCCGACGGCGAACACGCGCCGGCGGCCGGCAAGGTCGGCGATCGATCCCGCGGTCAGCAGCAGCGCGGCGAGGCTCAACGCGTAGGCGTCGATGATCCATTGCAGATCGGAGAGGGTCGAGTGGAACGCTCGCTCGATCGACGGCAGCGCGACGTTCACGATCGTGACGTCAAGCAACAGCATGAACACCCCGGTGCAGACGGCGGTCAGGGTCCACCACTTACGCGCCACGGCTCACCTCCCAATAACTGAGTTGGCGCTCAAGATACAACATTCCTGAGTTGGGACTCAATTAATTCTGCCAACACGATACTCTCCGCGATCATCGATGTCCGCCGAAGCGCCCAAACGCCGCGGCCGCCCGCCGTCCGGTCAGCGCGAAGCGATCCTCGCCGCGACGCTCGAGCTGCTCCCCGAGCGGGGGATCGCGAAGCTGACCACGCGTGAGATCGCCGCCCACGCGGGTGTCTCGGAAGCCAGCGTCTACTACCACTTCAACGACCGCCCCGGACTGCTCAAGGCCGTCTTCGAACTCGGTCTGGAACCGCTGGCACTGCTCGGCGAGCTGCCCCATGCCGGCGGTCGGGCACAGGTTCTGACAGCGGTGGCGCGCACGCTGGACAGCTTCTTCGAGCGGACGCTGCCGGTGCTGATCGCCGCGCAATCGGAGCCGGAGCTGCACCAGGCGCTGGCGGCGCACATGACCGCGCACGACCTCGGGCCGCACCGCGGCGTTCGGACGATCGGCGCCTACCTGCGCGCCGAGCAGGACGCCGGCCGGCTCGACGCGAGCGTCGACACCGACGCGGTCGCGCTGATGCTGATCGGCGGCTGCTTCACCCGCGCCATGCAGCGGCACCTGCTCGGGCAGGCGAGCGCCTTGCCGTCGGTCGACCGGGTCGCGGCGGCGCTCGACCGGCTGCTGGCGGCTACAGAGCCGCCAGCGCCGCGTTGAGCGTCGCACTCGGGCGCATCGCGCTCGCAACCAGGTCCACGTCGGGGTGGTAGTAGCCGCCGATGTCGACCGGCGCGCCCTGCACGGCATTCAGCTCGTCCACGATCGTCTGCTCGGCGGCAGCGAGCCGCTCGGCGAGCGGCGCGCAGCGCCGGGCAAGCTCGGCGTCGTCAGCTTGGGCCCCGAGCTCCTGCGCCCAATAGAGCGCGAGGTAGAAGTGGCTGCCGCGGTTGTCGAGCTCGCCGGACTTTCTCGATGGGGAGCGGTTCTGCTCGAGCAGCTTTCCGATCGCCCGGTCGAGCGTCTCGCCGAGCAGGCGGGCGTGGGGATTATCGGTCCTGTCGGCCAGCATCTCGAACGAGACCGCGAGAGCGAGGAACTCGCCGAGCGAGTCCCAGCGCAGATGGTTCTCGCGCAGGAACTGCTGGACGTGCTTGGGTGCCGAGCCCCCGGCACCCGTCTCGAACAGGCCACCGCCGTCCATCAGCGGCACGACCGAGAGCATCTTCGCGCTCGTGCCGAGCTCGAGGATCGGGAACAGGTCGGTCAGGTAGTCCCGCAGGACGTTGCCGGTGACGGAGATCGTGTCCTCGCCCCGGCGGGCGCGGGCCAGCGTGAAGCGGGTCGCCTCGTCGACGGGCATGATCTCGATCTGAAGACCGTCGGTGTCGAGCTCGGCGAGCGCCGGACGCACCTTCGCGAGCAACTGGGCATCGTGAGGCCGGTCGTCGTCGAGCCAGAAGACCGCGGGCGAGCCGGTCGCGCGAGCCCGCTCGACGGCCAGGCGGACCCAGTTGCGGACGGGGGCATCCTTCGTCTGGCACATGCGCCAGATGTCCCCCCTCTCGACCTCGTGCTCCATCAGCGTCGTGCCGGAGTCGTCGACAACGCGGACGGTCCCATGGTGCGCGATCTCGAACGTCTTGTCGTGCGAGCCGTACTCCTCGGCCGCCTGGGCCATCAGGCCGACGTTCGAGGTGGAGCCCATCGTCGCCGGGTCGAATGCCCCGTTGCGCTTGCAGTCCTCGATCGTCTCCGCGTAGAGCGGCGCATAGGCGTGATCGGGGATCACGAACTTCGTGTCCTGAAGCTCCCCGCTTGCGTTCCACATCTGACCGCTGGAGCGGATCGCGGCAGGCAGCGAGGCGTCGATGATCACGTCGGAGGGGACGTGGAGGTTGGTGATGCCGCGGTCGGAGTCGACCATCGCGATCGCCGGCCCCCCCTGGTAGGCCGCGTCGATCAGGTGGCGGATCGGAACCGCCTCGGCCACCGGCAGCTTGTCGAGCGCCACCAGAAGCGCCCCGATGCCGTCATTGGGGTCAACTCCGAGCTCGCTCAGCAGCTCGACATGCTCGATGAAGAGCTGCGGGTAGTACGTCCGGACCGCGTGGCCGAAGATGATCGGGTCGGACACCTTCATCATCGTCGCCTTCAGGTGGACCGAGTAGAGAACACCCTTGCGCTTGGCGTCGACGACCTGCTCAGCGAAGAAGCGGTCGAGCGCGGCGGCCTGCATCACGGCGGCGTCGATCACCTCGCCGGCCAGCAGCGGCAGCGGCGTGCGAAGCTCGGTGACGGTGCCGTCCGGCGCCACGTGCTCGATCCTGACCGTCGTCGGAGCGGGGACCGTCACGGACTGCTCGGTCGAGCGGAAGTCGCCGTGGTCCATGGTCGAGACGTGCGAGGCGCAGGACGCTGACCACGCTCCCATCGAATGCGGGTGGTGGCGGGCGTAGGCCTTCACCGAGGCGGGGGCGCGACGATCGGAGTTGCCCTCCCGCAGCACCGGGTTGACCGCCGAGCCCTTGACCTTGTCGTAACGGGCGCGTGTCTCACGCTCGGCATCGGTCGACGCATCGTCGACGTAGTCTGGAATCCCGTAGCCCTGAGCCTGCAGCTCCTTGATCGCCGCCTTGAGCTGCGGCACCGAGGCGCTGACGTTCGGAAGCTTGATGATGTTCGCGTCCGGGGTCTTGGCGAGCTCACCGAGTTCCGCGAGCGCATCCGGCGTCCGCTGGGCCTCGGTCAGATGTTCGGGGAAGTGGGCGAGGATCCGGCCCGCGAGGGAGATGTCGCGGAGCTCGATCTCGACGCCGGCGGCGCCGGCGAACGCCCGGATGATCGGCAGCAGCGATTGGGTCGCAAGCGCGGGGGCCTCGTCGGTGTGGGTGTAGATGATCTTCATGGCCGGCACAGACCCTAGCGATTGCGCTGGCCCACCGGCTCGCCGCCACGCGGGTCGCCGCGGCGCGCCCCGGGGTTGCGTCAATCACCGGAACTCGGGGCGATAGGTGCCGAAACTCCAGAGGTTGCCCTCCGGGTCGCTGGCGCCGTAGAACGAGCCGTACTCCTCGTGGAGCGGTGGCTCGGAGATCTCTGCCCCGGCGGCCACCGCGTGCGCGTGATGGGCGTCCAGGTCGTCGACGACGACGTACGCCCACCCCTGGCCCGGGTGGCGGTGGTCGGCCTCGCCCCGCCACTGGCCGAGCATCACGAGGCCGTCGCCGTAGGCGAGTTCGGCGTGGGTGACAGCACCATCAGGATTGGTGTGGACGACGTGGCGGCGCAAGCCGAAGGCCCGCTCCAGCCAGTCGATCGCGGCGGCGGCGTCGCGATAGCGCATCGAGGCGAAGATCGTGTTTGACATGCGCCGCAGGCTAGTGTGGTGACACGCCGTGCGTCTTGGATGTTTGTGACTTTGGGCACCGCTTCACGGTTACCTTGCGATCTGACGGCGTCCCCGGTCAGGCGGCCAGACCGAGCCCGTCAGGAAGCCGCCGTGCGACGAACTCGCCGGGGGTGGCACCGGCGAGGTCGCGGAACTCGCGATTCAGGTGGGGCTGGTCGCAGAAGCCACAGTCGGCGGCGATCTCGGCGAAGCGGCGCCCGTCGTCATGTTCGAGCGCCCGGACGGCGCGCTGGAACCGCAGCAGACGAGCGGCCGTCTTCGGAGTCGGCCCGATCTGGTCGCGAAAGCGGACGGTGAGATGGCGCCGGCTGCAGCCGAGCTCTCGCGCCAGCTGGGCGATCGGAAGCCGGCCGCCGGTCGCCGACAATCGCTCCCAGGCCCAGGCGACATCGGGCGGGGGCAGCGAGGTTCGCCGGAGGCGCTGGGCGACGAAGTTCTGGAGGAGATCGAGCCGCGCATCCCAGCCGGCGGCGCCAGCGAGGACCTCCTCGAGCGTCGCGGCTTCGCGCCCGATGACCGCGTCGAGCGGCACGACGAGCTGGTCGGACAGCTCGCCCATCGGCATGCCGAGCAGCCGGCGGGCGCCGAGCGGCGTCAGGTCGAGCTGCATGCCACACAGCTCGCCGCTCTCCTCCGTCACGGCCCATGAGTCGTGGAGCGGCGCGACGAAGGATCCGAGCGAAACCGCCGGAGCGTGTGCCCCGCCAACGGCGAGCCGCGGTCCGAGCAGGACAATGATCGTCACCAGATCCTGGGCGACCTCGCGGCGGCGCGCGATCCGCGCGCCATGGTGCTCGAAGCCGCAGAGACGCACGATCACGCCGGCCAGCGCGGAATCGGGCGGGCGCTCGTGGCGCTCGTAGCGGCCGAGGTCGGGAGACTCGTGCAGGAAGGAGGAGACGGGCACGACTGGAATACTGACGGCATGGGCAGACCCGCGACGATCCTCCTGCTGGTGGCGCTCGCCGGCAGCGGCGTGCTCGCGTGGGGCGCGCCGGCGGGAGCGTCGTCGAAGCTGCCGCTCGCCGGTGTGGTCGTGGGCATCGACCCGGGCCACAACGGTCGCAACTACACCGACCCGGCCTTCATCAACCACCTGATCTGGAATGGCCGCGAGCAGGAGACCTGCGACACGACGGGGACCGAGACCGACGGCGGCTACACGGAGGCGCAGTTCAACTGGAACGTCGCGAGCGATCTGACCGCGGACCTCAAAGCCGAGGGCGCGACCGTCGTCCTGACGCGCCACTCCAACACCGGGGTCGGGCCGTGCGTCACGACCCGGTCCCAGATCATCGACGCAGCGCACGCTCAGGTCGCGATCGACATCCACGCCGACGGCGGGCCGCCCGGCGGCCGCGGGTTCGCGATCCTGGAGCCGGTCGCCGACGGAACGAACGACAAGGTGATCAAGTCCTCGGATCGCTTCGGGTCGATCCTGCGGACGCGGTTCCTCGCGGTGACTGGCATGCCGGTCAGCACGTACGACGGGGTCGACGGGCTGCAGGCGCGCGATGACCTCGCCGGGCTCAACCTGACGACCGTCCCGAAGGTGCTGATCGAGTGCGGGAACATGCGCAACGCGACCGACGCGTCGCTGCTCGTCACGAGCGCCTTCCAGAGCAAGGCGGCCTCGGCGATGGCTCAGGCGATCACGCAGTTCCTCGGCGCGCCACGCTGATCGCCGGACTGCGGGCGCTCGTTCCCGGGGTGCGGGCGGACTCCCGGGCTAACCGGCGGCGGTGGCGACCGGGATCGCCTGGGGGCGGATCGCCGCGCAGCGTGCGCGTTTGGCGGTCTTCGCCTGACCGACGATCGGCGTGACGTCGAGCACCGCAGGCGAGGCGGGGGCGGACGTCGCGTAGACGCGGCACGGCGTCAGCGAGCAGGACGAGGAACCGGCAACCTCGCAGGTCGTCCCGGCAATCGACGGCACCACGAGCCTTGGTGCCGACGCGACCGTCGTCGTCGGGCGCGTGAGCGCAGCATGGCCTCGGGCGGCCTCGCGGGACGAGGCGGCGACCCGGGGCGGGCCGGCGTGGGTGGACAGCGGCCCGACGACCGCGGCACCGAGTGCGATCGCGATCGCGGCCGCCACGGCAGACGCACGCACGCCGATTCTGCTCACAACACGAGTATGCGCCTGCAGGTGGGCTGTCGCAAGCGCTGATCCCGCCCGAGCGCGCCCCCGGGCACCAAAGTAGTCCCTGACACACACTTGGATACAAAAAGTGCCCTCCCAGGGCGTTTTCTGTATCCAAGTGCGGCCGGCGGTTCTGGCGCCGAGCTCCGCGACGGCGTCAACGACGCGGCGGCAGGGCGTTATCGTCGCATGATCAATGTGCAGGCTGTTCGGGATGTCCGGTGGGGCCAAAGCGGTAACGGCGACGTTCTGGCTGCTGCGCGCGCGCGACTCGCTGTCGGTGCAGAGTCATCGCGAGCCGGACGGCACCGGACTCGGGGCGTTCGCGGAGGACGGCCGGCCGATCGTCGACAAGCAGCCGATCGCCGCCTATGAGGACCAGGCCTTCGCGCAGGAGGCGCGTGAACTGCACTCGCGCACGTTCATCGCCCACATCCGGTACGCGTCGAACGGCGCGGTTGCGCTCCAGAACACGCACCCGTTCGAGCAGCGCGGCCGGCTGTTCGCGCACAACGGCGTGATCGGCGAGACCGAGCGACTCGACGCCGAGCTCGGAGAGCATCGCGCGCTGGTGCGTGGCGAGACCGACTCGGAGCGGTTCTTCGCGCTGATCACCCGTGAGATCGACAGCGGTGCGGACGTCGGGACGGCGATCGGCGCAGCCGCAGGGTGGATCGCGGCCAACCTGCCGGTCTTCTCGCTCAACTGCATCGTGATCACGCCGGCCGAGCTGTGGGCGCTGCGCTACCCGGACACGCATGAGCTCTTCGTGCTCGAGCGGGCGCCGGGAGGCCACGGCGGCGACGCGCACCTCGACCACCACGGCGTGCCGCACGAGTTGCGCGTCCATTCGGCGCACCTCGCCCGGCGCCCGGCGGTCGTCGTCGCCAGCGAGCCGATGGACGACGACCCAGGCTGGCGCCTGCTCGGCCCGGGCGAACTGCTGCACGTGGGTCCGGACCTGACGAGCCGGGTGACAACGGCCGTCGATGCCCCGCCGGTACGGCGCCTGACGCTCGCCGAACTGGATCCGCGCGCCGCGGCGTCGCAGCGCAGGCAATAGCCAGGGCTCAGATCAGAGCCCGCGCGGGTGCAGGACCAGGTTGAAGCCTTCGAGGTAGGCAGCGCTGACGCGCCGCATGCGGTGCACGCGGGGTGCGCCCGAGGCACCCCCACCGCCGCTCTCCCACCACTGGCCGTCGATGTCGATGATCACGTGGTCACCGGTGATCGCCTGATCCGTGCGGTCGAAGATCGTCACCCACCGCCCGGGTCCCTGGCGGATCCCGCGCTGCGAGGGGAGCGTCTGGGTCGTGACCGGGATCTGCAGGTAGCCGGCCGCGTGCAGAACGGCGGACACGAAGCCTGAGCAGTCATAGCCGTTCGAAAGCATCCAGGTGGCGTGCCCGCCACCCCACACGTACGGCATGCCGTTGAGCAGGCGCGCCATGGTCCGCATCGCGGCGAGCTTGCGGTGGGCGCTGTCGCTCGTCTTGAGTCCCTTGCTGTCGAGCTCGGCGGCAATCGCAAGCACCTCGTCGACGTACCACCCGGCGTGGTTGTACGCATAGATCGCGCGCGGAAGGTTGCGCCGGCCACCACTGGCGACGAGGTAACGGGCCGCGGCGAAGATCGCGTCGCGCGGCTGCCACGGGTCGGCGACGCCACGGACGACGCGCCCTCGAGCGTTGACATTGCGGCCGTACTCCGCCCAGGTGGCCGGCATGAACTGCATCCAGCCCTCGGCGCCGGCGGAGGAGACGCGCAGGTCCCGACCGTAGCCGGTCTCGACGTAGTTGATCGCGGCGAGCACCTGCCACGGAATGCGGTAGTGGTGAGCGGCGGCGCGGTAGAGCTTGACGAGGTACGTCGGGGGCTTCGTCATGCCGCCGACGAGTGCGGCGTAGCGGTCGAGCTGGGTCGAGCTGAACGGGTTGGCGAAGATGTCGCCACCCCAGGTCACCGTGGTCACGGGAGCGGGCGCGGAAGCCGGAGGCGGAGCCGGCGCCGGGGTGGGTGCGGGCGTCGTGGCGGTCTGCGTCGTCGTCGCGGGGGCCGCGGCCGGCGCGATCGCCACACCGCCGTCCTGCGCCGCGGCAGTCGCCGGCGCGTATGCGACCTGTGCCGACAGCGAGACGGCGGCGAGTCCGGCCGAGGCGCCGGCGCGAACCTGCTTGTCGCGTCCGAGGTACGTGTGAGCGTCGCTGACGACGTGGTGCGGCGGCGTGGACGGCACGGCGGGAGCGGTGCCGGTCGTCGCCGGGGCCGGCGTGACGGGAGTCGTCGTCGCAGGCGCACCGACGGCCGTGGCCGGAGCCGTCGGAGCGGCGGGGCCAGTCGAAGGGCCGGCCAGCGTCACCGCGGTCGTGTCAACCGGGGTCGTGGTCGTGTCAACCGGGGTCGTCGTCGTGTCAACCGGAGTCGTCGTCGTGTCAACCGGAGTCGTCGTCGTGTCAACCGGAGTCGTCGTCGTGTCAACCGGGGTCGTGGTCGTGTCCACCGGGGTCGTGGTCGTGTCAACCGGAGTCGTGGTCGTGTCAACCGGAGTCGTCGTCGTGTCCACCGGGGTCGTGGTCGTGTCAACCGGAGTCGTGGTCGTGTCCACCGGGGTCGTGGTCGTGTCAACCGGAGTCGTCGTCGTGTCCACCGGAGTCGTCGTCGTGTCCACCGGAGTCGTGGTCGTGTCAACCGGAGTCGTCGTCGTGTCAACCGGAGTCGTGGTCGTGTCAACCGGGGTCGTCGTCGTGTCAACCGGAGTCGTCACCGAACCAGTCGACGTCGACGTCGCCGGGTCGGTCGACGTCGAGGTCGCGGTCGTACTCGTGTCGGCGGCGGTCGGGCCGACCGGAGCCGGCGTCGAGGCGGTGCCGGTCGACACGGTCGGCGTCGTCGCTGCCGGGGCGCCGCCGTTCCCCAGCGCGCCCGCCGCGGCGAGTGCGGTCGGCGTCACGAGCAGTGCCGCGCCCACGGCCGCCGCAGATGCCATCGTCCCGACGCGCCGGCGTGGCGCAGCCGCGGCGAGGCTGACGGGGAGCGGGCGCGGGGCCGGGAGCAACACGGCGGTGCGGCCGGAGCACAGGATCTCGAAAGTGACGCGCGGGTCGTCGATCAGCGCCGGCGGCAGCGCGAACGTCGCGCTCCAGTGCAGGCGCGTCTGGTTGCGGCCGCGCCTGGCGGCGGTCAGCCGTTGCAGGGTGGATCCGGCGGGCCGGTGGAGGGTGGACTCGTCGCCGCGCGTGACGCGGAGCGCCACGCGCTTCGGCGGGCGCGCTCCCGGCCGGAGCGTCGCGTCAAGAGTCACGCGCGTGACCGGCCCGGCGTCCTCGTACAGGAACCAGTCGGGTTCGAGCCAGCCGAGCAGCTCCAGGCGCGGAGGCTCGGACGGCCGCGAGGCCGTGCGCGGCAGCAACTGGAGCCGCGGGACGGGCTGCGCGTCCGCGAACTCGGCGGCGTTCTGACACGCCGATCTGTTAGGTCCAGCTTCCATGGGCAAAAGGGTTGGAACGAACCCGACGGGTCGGGCCGTGCCGTCTAACCCGGCTTAACGGCAAGTTGGTCGCCGAGCTGAAGGCCGCGTGCTGCGATCTCGCCGGCGGCCAACTCGAGGACGCTGCGGGCGTGCTTGGCCGACCGCGCACGCCATCGAGGGATCCGCTCGGACAGCTTGACGACCTTCATGTCGCGGTCGACGAAGACGGCGTCGAACTCGAAGCGCATGAAGGCGCTGTGGATCGACGGAGCGGGCACGATCAGCATCCCGTGCCCCGCGGGCAGCTCGTCGCGTCCGAGGAGTCCGCGCAGGCGCCGCCACGGCGTGTCGGCGATCTCGGCGCGTTCGCAGACGACGTTTCCCTGCGTCTCGTTGACGATCACCGCCGTGCTGGATCTGTCTTTCGGCATCTTCGGAGGCGACGCCCGGTTCGCGGGCGCTTCACGCCAGCCCGCGACACTAGCGCGAGCTCATCCGTCGGCGCGGGCGCGAGCTTGCAGCTCGCGACGCCGCGCACGGACCACGTACTCGTCGACGCTGTGGCGCTCCTCGCGCCATGGATCGCCATGGTGGTGGTAGCCGTTCTGCTCCCAGAACCCGAGGCGGTCTCCCTCCAGCAGCTCGAGGCGGTGGATCCATTTCGCCGACTTCCACAGATAGAGGTGCGGGACGAGCAGCCGTGCGGGGCCACCGTGGTCGGGCTCAAGCGGCGCGCCCTCGACCTCGTGGGCGATCAGCGCAGGATGCTCGAGGACATCGGCCAGCGGCAGGTTGGTCGTATACCCGCCGTAGCAGTGCGCCATCAGATGGGTGGCCCCCGGCGTCGGCCGCGCCCGCTCGAGCAGCGCGCGGACCTCGACCCCGCGCCAGCGCATGCCGAACTTCGACCAGCGCGTGACGCAGTGGATGTCGCCCGTCCAATCGATCTGCTCCGCCCCGAGCAGCGCGTGCCAATCGAGCACGAACGGCTCCTGCGCGGCGCCGTCGACGGACAGCAGCCACTGGCCGCGGTCGACTCGAGGCGCAGCGCCGACGGACAGCACGGGCCATTTGAGCGTCGGCGACTGGCCCGGGGGAAGCCGCTCGGGCTCGATCCCGAGCGCGAGCGCTCGCCGGCGACCGCGCTCACCGAACAGACGAGAGGTGATCGGCATCGCGGCATTATCGCGCGCACTTCCGACTAACGTTCGCACCCGAACGATGTCAACGCCCTTTACGACAGTCACACACGATGGCATCGAGGACGTCGTCGCGATCGAGGAACCGCTCGAGATCCGGATCGACGGCGAGCCGCTGGCGGTGACGATGCGCACGCCCGGTCACGACGAGGAGCTCGCGCTCGGCTTCCTGCTCAGCGAGGGGCTGATCACCGAGGTGCGGGAAGCGGGTCCGACGGACGACTTCGCGGGCAACATCATCGAAGTCGCCGGGCCGCTACGGAAGGATCCCGGCCAGCGCCGGTTCTACACGACCTCGTCCTGCGGTGTCTGCGGCAAGGGCGCGCTCGAGGAGGTCGCGGTCGACTCGGCGCCGCTCCCATCGGGCCCGGCGGTGGCCCGCACGCTGCTCGCCGCCCTACCGGACTCGCTCGTGCAACCCGGATTCCGGCGGACCGGTGGCCTGCACGCGACCGGGCTGTTCGACCCGGACGGCACCCTGCTGCACGCCCGCGAGGACGTCGGGCGCCACAACGCGATGGACAAGGTGATCGGCCGCGCGCTGCTCGACGGTCTGATCCCGCTCGGCGAGCGGGTCCTCTGCGTCAGCGGGCGCCTGTCGTTCGAGCTCGTCCAGAAGGCGGCCGTCGCCGGCGCTCCGATCCTCGTCGGCGTCGGTGCCCCCAGCTCGCTCGCGATCCAGCTCGCGGCCGACCGCGGGATGACGCTCTGCGGCTTCGCGCGCGGAACTCGGGTCAACGTGTACACCCACCCCGAGCGCGTCAGCGGCTGAACGCCGCGTCAGGGGGCGGCCGTGCCAGCGAGCCGCTCGATCTCGTCCTCCGAGCTCCATGCCCCGACCGAGGCGCGGATCAGCCCGGCCGCGCTGATCGAGCGGATCACGAAGCCGGCACTGGCCAGCCTCACGACCTCCGCCTCCCAATCCCGGGCGGGCCAGGACACGAGGGTCGTGCGCCCGCGTGGAGCGACCTCGATCCCGCGCTCGGTGAGCCGGTCGGCGAGCAGCTGAGCGAGACTCGCCGCGCGCTCGTGGACCCACGGCCAGCCGGCCGCCGCGAGCACGTCGAGCGAGGCGCGGGCCCAAGCGCTGCGGATCGCCGGCGGGAAGCCGAGGTCGAGCCTCGCAGTCCCCTCGGCGAGCTCGGAGTTGAGCCCCTTGTCGCCGGCGAGCGTCATGTACCCGGGCCAAGGAGGCTCGAGCTCGGCGAGTCGATCGGGGCGGACGTAGAGGCAGCCGCTGCCCTCCGGGCCGCACAGCCACTTCTGTCCCGAGGCCGCGTAGAAGTCGATCCCGAGCGCGTGCACGTCGACCGGAATCGCGCCGAGCGCCTGGGCGCCGTCGAGCAGGACCGGCACGCCGCCGGCGACGAGCGCCGGCACGTCGGCGAGCCGGCCCGAGACCCACGACACGTGCGAGCAGGCGATCAGGCGGGTTCGCGGCTCGAGCGCCTCCGACAGCCGCTCGAATGGGACCGCCCGAACGCTCACCCCCTGGCGAATCCGTGCCAGCCGTAGCGGCGCGAGCAGCCCCGGATGTTCCTCATCGGAGGTGAGGATCTCGTCGCCGGGCGCGAACCGCAGGCCACCGAGGACGCTGTTGACACCGTCGGTCGTCGAACCGGTGAGCGCAACCTCGCCGGGTTGCGCGCCGAGCACCTGCGCGTAGCCGGCGCGCGTCGTCGACGCGAGCTCCAGAACCGTCTCGAAATACGGCCGGCCGACCCGGCCATCGGTCAGGTCGAGTCGCACCCGAGCCTGCACAGCCTCGGCGGCCGCTCTCGGAACCGGGCCCTCGGTCCCCGCGTTCAGATAGGCGAGCCCCGCAAGCACGGGAAACTGGGCGCGGAACGCGGCAGGGTCGGTCATCGCCCCACCGGCAGGTGCATCACGCGGCAGCGGTCGGCGAGCTCACGCCCGAGCTCGCCCGTATATCCCTGCGTGGTGCCGACATCGGCACAGACCCGGCGCGCCGCCGCACCACAGCCGCGGACCTCGCCGGCGCCCATCGAGGAGGCGAACGTGACATCGAGACATCCCTTGCGAGGCGAGCTCGAGCCGACCGACAGCGACACGATCACGGCGGCGACGAGCAGCGCGGTGGCCGCGACGGCCACCCGTACGAACCAGCGCTCGCGTCCGCCCATCACACGTGGTGAGGCAATCGCCCGGGCGTGGCCGGGAGGGAGAATCAGCATCCGCGCCTCAGAGCTCTCAGACAGGCGGTCAGCGACACGGCCGGACCGTCAATCCGTCGGCAGCTCGCGCTTGAGGATCTTGCCCGTCGGGTTGCGCGGCAGCGCCTCGACGAAGACGACGTCGCGCGGAACCTTGTACCTGGCAAGGTTCGCGCGGACGTAATCCTTGATCGACTGCTCGGAGACCTCGGCACCATCGCGCACGACGATGAAGGCGCGCAGCCGCTGACCGAACTGCTCGTCGCTGACCCCGATCGCGGCGGCCTCGAGGACCCCGTCGTGGTGGCTCAGGAGCTCCTCCACCTCGGCCGGATAGACGTTCTCTCCGCCGGAGATGATCATCTCGTCGTCGCGACCGTCGATGAACAGCCGCCCATGACGGTCGACGTGCCCGACATCACCGGAGGCCATCAGGCCGCTGATGATCTCCTTCGTGCCGCCGCCCGTGTAGCCCTCGAACTGGTTGGAGTTGCCGACGAACACGCGGCCGGTCTGCTCCGGGGCGAGCTCGCGGCCATCCGCACCGAAGATCTTGACGACCCCGCCGCGCACGGGCCGGCCGACGCAGGTCGGCGCGATCGCGAGATCCTCCGGCGTGGCGATCGTCGCGTACGCGACCTCGGTCGAGCCATAGAGGTTGTAGATGACGTGACCGAAACGCTCGGTCACCCGCCGCGCGAGCTCTGAGCCGAGCTGGGAGCCGCTGACGAACACGATCTGCAGCGAGGAGAGATCTCGCCCTTCCCAGGCATCGGAGCCGAGGTCGAGCATCCGCTGGAGCATCACCGGGACGACGACCAGTGAGTGCACGCGATTGCGCGCGATGCTGTCGATCACGCGTGCCGGGTCGAAGGACCGCTCGAGCACGAGCGTCGACCCGAGCACGACGCCGAGGATCGCGTGGGCGAAGCCGAGCGCGTGGAACATGGGCGCGCTGATGTGGGTGACCTGGCGGGCTCGGAACGGGACCCGATCGAGGATCTGGCCGATCGGCGCAAGCGAGAGGCGGACGTCACGTCCAGCGCCCTTCGGCTTGCCGGTCGTGCCGCTCGTGAGGATCACGACCTTGCATTGCCTTGCCGGGCGCGGCGGCGTCTGCGCGTGGGTCCGTGCCGCAAGCTCCTCCAGGCTCTCGTCCGTACCGCCGTCCTCGACGAATGAGCGCCAGCGCCCGAGTCGGGGGACGTAGTCGCCGATGCCCGCGGCGTATTCGTCGTCGTACACGAGCAGGTCGGTGCCCTCCCGCCGAGCCACATCGATGATCTGCGGGCCCGAGAAGGACGTGTTCAGGAGAATGATCCGGGCGCCGCACTTCGCCGCCGCGAAGAACGCCTCCAGGAAGCCGCGGTGGTTGCGGGCGATGATCGCGACACCATCGCCCGCCCGCAGGCCGCCCGCCAGCCAGGCCGTAGCGATCGAGTCGACCCGATCGCCGAGCTCGCGGTAGGTCAGCCGGCCGTGTTCGTCGATCACGGCCAACTGGTCGCCGTGAAGCGCCGTGGAGACCGAGATGCAGCCCCCCAGCAGCCCATAGCGCCCAAGGGCAAGCGCCACCTCGCCGTAGCGGCGCGGCGAGTGAAGCGACACCAGGCCTGCGCGTACGCACGCGGCGGCGTAGTACGCCTCGTCCCCGAGTCGCTCGGCGAGCTGCGTCGCGCTGGTCAAGAGGGTTCTCGGATCGGTGTCCACTCTGGCGGATGAGAACTGTAGCCCAGCCTGGCTCAGCTTCGGCCGCACGTGGTCGATAACGCTGTACATGGCGACCATCGAAGTGGGCTTCGATCAAGTCGACGAGGCGGTGATCGCGTACGTCGAGTGGTACAAGCACGCGCAGTGCGTGCGCCTGGCGTACGACGCGTGGCGGCAGGCCGCCCGGCCCGAGAAGGGCCGGCGCTACGGCGCCTACCTCGAAGAGCTCGACCGCGAGCAGCGCGCGGCAGATCTCTACGCCAGGGCCGCGGTCAACTGCCGCCGGCGCGCGGCCTGAGCCCCGCGACGAGGGCGATCAACCGCGGACGACGCCCGTCGTCTCAACGCCGGCGCTGTCGACCACGACGCACAGGGTCGCGGTGCATGAGACGGCGCTCGTATAGCTCGCCGAACTCGGTCTGATCGGCGTCGTGCCGCTCCAGGCGCCACCGTACGGCTGAGTCGTCGTGTACGCGTTGTCCTGGCCGTCGACGGCGACGCACAGCGTGGCGCTCGCGCAGCCGATCGTGTCCAGCAGGCCTTCGCCCGGCACCGGCGGGATCGCCTCGACATCGACGGTCTTCCAGCGGTTCGCACCCGCATGCGGGGCCGTCGTCGCCGTTGCCAGCCCGGTTGACGTGTTGCCGTACCCGACACCCACACACAGCGACGCCGATGGGCAGGCGATTGCGCTGAACACGCCACCGCCGACCTGGCCGCCGGTCGCCTTCCAGGCGCTCGCGCCCGCGGTCGGGCTGGTGCTGAAATAGTGCTGATCGCCCGCGGCGACACAGAGCGTGCCCGACGCGCACGACACGCTCGTCAGCGGCCCCGTCGCGATCGTCGTCGAGACCCAGCTTCTGACACCCCCGGTCGGAGCTGTTGAGATCAGGACGTTGCCCTTGGCCGCCCCGTCGACGGCGACGCACAGCGTCGCGGTGGGGCACGAGATGCCGGTCAGGCCGACCGAGCCTCCGCCGGGCGCCGTCGCCGTGTCGATCTTGGTCGGCTTGCTCCAGGCGTGTGGCCCGTGAGTCGGCGCCGTCGAGGTCAACACGTCCCCGTTCTGATCGACGGCGACGCAGAAGTTCGTCGCCGGACAGGACACGCCGGTCAGCGGAGTGCCTGCATCGATTGCGAAGGGATGGCTCCAGGAGCCGTTGCCACCGGAGGGGTTCGTCGTCGTGACGGCGTCGCCGGCTTGATCGACGGCGACGCACAGCACCGCGGTCGACGGTGGCGTCGTCACGCACGAGACCGCGTCCAGGCCGCCGGATTGGGTCGGCTCGAGGCGTTGCGCCTTATTCCAGTGCAAAGGTGCAGGGGTGGGAGTCGTCGTCGTCGGCGTCGTCGTCGTGGTCGTCGTCGGAGTCGTCGGCGTCGTCGCTGTCGTCTTCGTCGTCGGCGTCGTCGCCGTCGGGATCGTGGCCGTCGGCGTGCTCGCCGTCGTGGCAGCGATGACCGGCGCCGCGAGCGCGGCGCAGACCAGGATGACCCCGAGGGCCAGGAGAATCTTCGCGGGCTGGAATTGCAGGGGGTTATTTCTAGCAGTCGATCGCGTGGAGTCCATCGATGCAAGAACGCGACCGGGAGCCGATGGTTGCGGTGCCGCCGCTCGCGCCGCCCGTCAGCGGTCCGGCGGGCCAGCCGCGGTCAGGGTCGTGTTGGTGGCGTCGACGAGCTCGTCGAGGAGTGTCTCGAGCGCAGGACGGAGCGTCGTGTCGAGCGTCGGCAGGACATCGCGGAGGCGCCGCCGCAGTGGCGGCGGCGCCGCTGCGGGCGCGTCCGTGCGCAGCTCCTGCGCGAGGAGCGCGAGTGCCTCATCGAAGGACTCGGCGAGCGGCGCCAGCGCCGGGATCGGACGCGCGGGCGCGAGCGTCCTGCCCTCGATCCGCAGCGCATGGATCGCCTGCACGAGCCGCCGGAGGCCGGCCAGGATCGACGCGGCGGCCCCGGGGTCGAGGCCCCGGACGGGTTCGGACTGGGTCAGGGTGACCGCCGCGTCGGCGTCGCTGTAGGCCAACCGCGCCCGCCGGGCGAGCAGGCGCACGCGCTCGTCAGCCGTGCGGCGTCCACCGACCAGGTCGGCGAGGATCGCGTGGAGGTACCGCTGGTCCGCGTCGACGACATCGGCGAGCAGCCGCCCGACGGACGTTCCCGACCACGTCGGCCACAGCACGTACACCGTGATGCCGATCGAACCGCCGATCACGGTGTCGAGCCCGCGGTCGAACGCGACCGCGGCCGAGTCAGGGGCGACCGCGTGCAGGAGGAAGACGACCACGGCCGTCAGCCCGGCGGTGCCGGCGGCGAAGCTCCCGGGGAACACAGCGTATGTCCCCCAGGCGAGGAGGCCCACGATCGCGACGATCGCCCAGCCGCCGGGGTGCAGCCCGACGGCGATCAGGGTCGCGATCACGACGCCTGCGCACGTGCCGCCGAGTCGCTCCGCGCCCCGGGTGATCGTCGCGCCGAACTCGGGCCGCAGGACGGTCGCCGCGGCCACCACCGCCCAGTAGCCCCTGGGAAGCCCGATGCGCTGGACGAGGAGCTCGGTGCCGGCGACGACGGCCGCGAGGCGGATCGCGTGACGGCCGGCCGCCGACCCGAGGGTTGCGCTCGCGCGCAGGCGCCGCAGATCCGACCCCATGCCGGCCAGCGGCGACCGCGATCCACGCGTGGGGTGGGCGCGTCGCCGGGAGCCATCGCGGCCCTGGGACCGCTCGGCCATCCGCATGGCGGCGGCCACCTGACCGAGCAGCCCGGCGACCAGCCCGTCGATCCGAGCGTCGGCGGCGACGGCGCCGTCGCTCTGCGGTAGGAGATCGCGCCCGGTCGCGGAGACGACCGGACGACCGGGCTGCTCGACCGTCATCGAGATACGTGAAAGTCCCGAGGTCGCCGCCGACAGCGCAGCTCGCACGCGCGGGTCCGCCGGGTCCCGCGCCACGGCAGCGCCGATCACCGCGAGCGACAGCCGGATCCGCCACCCCTCCTGGACGAGGTTGGAAAGGGCGATCACGGCCGGATCGGCCAGCAACGCCGGACCGGAGATACGCCGCTCGGCGAGTTCGAGCGCAGCCCCCGCCGCGAGGGTCGAGGCGCCCGGAGCGGCGGCGACCTCGGCAAGGCGCTCGTACGCGTCCGCGACCGCCCGCCGCTGCGCCCGCCAGGTCGGCGGCAGCGCGACGAGAGCCGCACAGCCGATCTGTGCGGCGGCGCCGACCACGATCAGTCCGGCGAGCTCGAACGCCTCGGGCGGAGCCTCGGGGAAGCGCCCGAAGACGATGAACGCGATCACGCTCTGAGTGCCGACGACGCTGCCGCGCCGCCCGAGCGCTGACAGGACGCCCGCGCCAAGGCAGAAGACGGTGAGCACGCCGAGGTGAAGCCACGGCCAGCGACCGGTGAGCGTGCCGCAGATCGTCGCGACGACAAGCCCGCCGGCGGCGGCGGTCATCGTCGCCAGCGGGTGCGACGCCTCGCCGCCCGCGCGCCAGGCGACGCCCGCGAGCATCGCTCCAACCGCCATCGTGACCGCGGCGGCCGGACGGCCGGCGGCGATCCCGAGCGCGAGCATCGCGGTCACGGGAAGTGCGGCGATGGCTCCGACCCGGCTCGAGATCTGGGCGCGATCGAGGCGCGCGGCGGAGCGGAGCGCCCGGCCTGCGACGGTCGCGGCGTTGAGCTCGCCCGCCATCCTCAGCCGAACGGGGCGCTCGGGAGATACGGATGCAGCGGCGCGCCGACCCCTCGAGTGCAGACCGGGCCGTTTGGCGCGAGCCGCAAGCCGGCGCCGAGGGCGACGGTGACGGCCCATTGCTGCGGCGCGGTGATCCAGCGGATCACCGCGCGCTCGCTCGCGCCGACGGCGGCGAGCGCGTGCCAGAGCAGCGCCGTGGCGGCGTCCTCGTCGCGCGCCGCCAGCATCCAGACGAGCTGGCCCGGGATCGCCACGGCGTAGCCGCGATCGCCGAGTCGCAGGATCCGCGCCCCGCGCGCCACGACGAGCGGCAGCTCGCGCGTGTGCGCCGCACCACGCACCGTCCGCGAGATCGGCGCCAGCACGTCGAGCTCGCCGGCGGCGTCGGTGACCTCCGCGAGGTTCCGTGGCATTGCCGTCAGATCGATCGTGCCGGAGGCCTGGAACGACGGCTGCAGCGCAAAACCCGCGCGGCCGTAGAGCGCGATCGCGCGCGGGTCGTTCGAGCTCATGATCAGACCGCCGTCGCGGGGCTGCAGATAGCCGAGCGCCGCGTTCACCAGCGCGCGCCCCGCCCCCGCGCTCTGTGCGGCCGGGTCGACGGCGAGCATCGAAAGGACCCAGATCTCCTCGCGCCTGATCGCCTGTGCCAGAGCGACGATCCGGCCGTGGCCGAGTGCGACGAAAGCGCCCTCCGGATCGCTCTCCAGGCAGTGGCCCAGGCGCCGGCACAGCTGCGCATGGTTGGCGGGATCCGGTTCGGCGCCGAAGGCAGCGGCGGCGATTTCGGCAGCCCTGGAGATGTCAGCCGCGACCATCGGCCGCACGGAGGCGGTGCCGGGAGTCACGGCTCGGACGGGCTGCGGCATCGATCTTTCCTTGGTCGGGTGGAGCAATCGGTCCTCCCTGATCATGACCGACGGGGGTGGCACCCCGGCGTGCAGCCTGGCGTACTAACGTCCTCGGGGATGTCCGCCACGCCATCAAGCCCGCCCGGTCCGCGGCTCACATCCGGCGCCGTCGGGATGTTCATGATCCGCTACGGGCTCGGCTCGTTCCTGATCGTGCTCGGCGTCGTGCTCCTGATCGTCTCCCCCGGCGGTTTCGGCGTCGAGGGATTCGGCCTGTCGGCCGGTGCCGGCTCCTCGGTGCTGATGCTGAACTTCCTGTTCCGGCTTGGCGTCGCCGGCGAGAAGGAGCGGGAGCGCGAGGAAGATGCGCGCCGATTCCTGGCCGAGCACGGGCGCTGGCCGAACGACGGCGAGCTGAGCGCCGGTGCGCTCAACGCCGCTGAGCAGCAGCCACAACCGGGGGCCGGGCACGCGGCAAACCCGCCCTCGACGGCCGAACCACAGCCGGGGGCGCCTGTGCAGCCGGCGGGCCGCCAGCCCGCCGGCCACGACCACCGCCCGGGCCGAGCGCCCGACGCCGGCGAGCACGGCGGCCGCCGCACGGGGCTCTCGCGCGACTTCTCGCGCCGCCGACGCCGCGGCTGAGTCATGGGGAACGGCCCTTAAGCGAGTCGCGCCCCGGCGCCGCCGGCGAAAGCTGAGGCCGGGGCTGCGGGGCGCGCTCGAGTGAGGAGAGGTGGCATCACTATGACCGACCATCGTCCTGCTGTCCAAGACGAGTAATCGATGTCTCTCATAAGATGCACTTATGGAACTGCGACAGCTTCGCTACCTCGTGTCGCTCTCTGAGGAGCGCAGCTTCACACGGGCCGCGGCACGCGAGCACATCGCCCAGCCGGCGCTCTCGCAGCAGATCCAGCGGCTTGAACGCGAGGCGGGAGTGCCGCTGGTCGAGCGGACGACGCGCAGCGTCGTGATCACCGACGCCGGCGAGATGCTGGTCGCGCGAGCGCGCCGAATGCTGGCAGAGATGGAAGCGGCGCGCGAGGAGCTGGAGAGCCTGCGCGGTGTGATGACGGGACGCGTGGTGATCGGGGCGATGCACACGATGGGGCCCGTCGACATCTCGCTCGTGCTCGCCGGCTACCACCGGCTCCATCCCGGTGTCGAGCTGACCGTTCGCGAGCAATCGAGCGAGGAGCTCGCCGAGATGCTGCGCGTCGACGAACTCGACCTGGCCTTTCTGTCCGTGACGGAGCGGATCGAGAGCCACGGCCTCGGGCTGCATCAGCTCCTCGCCGAGGAGCTCGCCGTGATCGTCGCGCCCGCCCACCCCCTCGCGCCGCGAGCGACGGTCCGGATGCGAGACCTGTCCGGCGAGCGCTTCATCAGCTTCCGTGAGGGGGCACGGCTGCGCGAGCTGCTGGTCGGCGCGGGCCGGCAGAACGGCTTCGAGCCGAACGTGATGCTCGAATCGAACGAGGCCGGGCGGATCCGCCGGCTCGTGTCGCGAGGCCTGGGGGTCGCGATCCTCCCGCGCTCCGATGCCGCGGGCCCCGGCGCCGAGGTCGCGGTCCTGCGCCTGACGAGCCCGTCGCTGTCACGCGACATCACGCTCGCCTGGCGGGAGGGCCGGCGCCATCCCCCGGCCGCAGCCGGGTTCCTGACGCTCTGCCGCGACATGTTCGCGATCGATCAGGTTTAGCGGTACCCCAGGCGGCGTAGCAAAGCTGCTACAGCCGGTTGGCTAGGGGGCGGCGAGGTCGGCTTCGACGAGCCGGTTCCACTCCGGCTTGTCCTCGCGCCACTCCTCGTCGCTGCGGGATCGCTTCCAGTACCCGGAGATCGAGAGCTGTTCGAGGGGCACGTTCCGTTCCACGATCAGGAACCTGCGCAGCAGACGCACCGACGCGGCTTCGCCGTGCACGAACGCATGAACGCGCCCGTGCGGCCATGGCTCGGCACGCAGTGCTTCCATGAGCGTCGCGTCGCCGCCGCCGTGGATCCAATCGAGGCGGAGCGCGCCCGCGGTTTCGAGGGAGAGTTCGTCGTGGGCATCGGCGACCTGCACGAGCACGCGGACGGGCCGGCCGGCCGGGATGCGCTCGAGCGAGGCCGCGATCGCCGGCAGCACGCTCGGGTCCCCGACGAGCAGGTGCCAATCGGCCTCCGGGTCGGGGCTGTAGGCACCTCCCTGCCCGCGCAGCTGGACCCGATCACCCGGTCGGGCTCGCTTCGCCCACGGGCCGGCGATCCCATGATCGCCATGAACGACGAAATCGAGCGTCAGACGCTGCCGCTCCGGGTCCCAGCTCCGGACGGTGTACGTGCGCGTGCGCGGCCACAGATGCCGTGGATGGGCCGCCCTGATCTCCTCGAGCTCGAACGGAGCCGTGTACGGGGCTCCGGGAGGCGGAAGCTGGAGCTTGACGTAGCGGTCGGTGAAGACACCGGCATCGAAGCTGTGGAGCTGATCGCCGCCGACCGCGATCCGCACGAGCCGCGGGGTCAGCCACTCGACCTGCTCGACCTCGACCACGCGGGCGGGACTGGCGGCGCGATCGGCACGGGGTTGGCTGGTGATGTCGATCGGGTCAGCTTAGCGGCCGGTCTCGCAATCACACGGCGTTCGGCGGCTCCGCCCGTCGATGCCAGAAGGCGTCGAACAGCTTGAACGCGGCCGCGCGCGCCGCGCGGACGTGATCACGGCCGGCATCCGCGAGCCGCTCCCCATCCTCGATCCCGAGCTCGACGAGCCGCTTGGCGTCGCTGCGAGCCCAGCCCGCGACGATCTCGACGGTCGACTCCGGGTGGAACTGGAGGCCGAGGTGGGGTCCGTGCGCGAAGGCCTGGAGGGCGCGGGCGCTCCGAGCCAGCACGCGAGCTCCGGGCGGCAGCGTGAACCGGTCGTAGTGCCACTGCAGCCACGGGCCCTCGGGAATCCACTCGGGCGCGTGCGACTCGACATGGTGCCACCCGAGTTCGGGCTCCGGCGCGCGCTCGACGATCCCGCCGAGCACGACCGCGAGCGCCTGCGCGCCGTAGCAGACGCCGAGCACGGGGATGCCGCAAGCGACCGCCCGCTCGAGCAGCTCGAGCTCGGCGGCGACCTCGGCGACGTCGCGATCGTTCGGGCTGCGGTCAGAGCCGAGCGAGACGATGAACGGCTGGTCGCGGATCTCGGGCAGATTGCCCGGATCCAGGTCGACGCGATGGACGACGAACGGGATCCCGCGCTCACGCGCCCAGTCGGCGAGCAGACCGGGCGGACCGTCCTCGCCGTGCTGCAGGAACAGGGCCGGAGCGCTCATGCACCGCCCTTGAGCTGATCGGCCAGCTGGGCGCGGTAGGCCATCAGCCGCCGCGGGTGGTTGAAGGCGACGACGCCGATCAGGCGGCCGTCACGCTCACCCGTCGCGAGGAGCCGGCCGTGCTCGGGCTCCTCCTCGACGATCTGCAGGCGATCGGCAAGCGCCGGCCAGCCGACGGCCTGGATCTTCGTGTCGAACTGGTCGGACCAGAAGTACGGCGGCTCGATATGCGGCTCTCGCTCGGCGTGGTCGAGCAGCGCGTTCTGTCCGGCGAGCTGGCCGTGCTCCGCGGCTACGGTCCAGTGCTCGACGCGGACCGTCGCGCCACCGGCCAGCGGATGCGGCCACGCCGCCAGGTCGCCGGCGGCCAGAACGTCCGGATCGACCGTGCTCGTCAGCGTGCCATCGCAGGCGACGCCGGACTCGATCTGGAGACCGCTGCCCGCAAGCCATTCGACGTTCGGCTGGGCACCGAGCGCGAGCAGGACAACGTCGGCCGGCAGTTCAGAACCGTCGTCGAGCGCGACGCCCCGGACCGCACCGTCGCCGAGGATCGCCTCGATGCCGACACCGCAGCGCAGCGCGACGCCGTGCTGCTCATGCAGACGCGCGCAGCGGGCGCCGAGCTCCGGTCCGAGCGGGAGCATCGGCTGGGGCGCGATGTCGACGACGGTCACCTCGACGCCGAGTGTGCGCGCGCTGGCGGCGACCTCGCAGCCGATGAACCCGGCGCCGATGATCACGAGCCGTCTGCCGGGCGCAAGCTCCGCCTGTAGCGCGAGCGCGTCGTCGAGGCTGCGGAGGGTGAGCGCGCCGGCGAGCTCCGCGCCCGGACCCCGCCATGTACGGGCCCGGCAGCCGGTGGCGATGATCAGGCGGTCGAAGTCGACGGCGTCACCGGTGGCGAGCTCGAGGCGCTTGGCATGACGGTCGAGGGCAGACGCCGCAGCGCCGAGGCGCCAGTCGACGTCGAGTTCGCCGGTGCGCAGCGCAACCTGCTCAGGAGCCTGCTCCCCCGCGAGCAGATCCTTGGACAGCGGCGGCCGCGTGTACGGCATGTGGGCCTCGTCGCCGATCACAACGAGCGATCCGCCGAAGCCCGCCTTGCGCGCGGACTGCGCGGCGCGAAGGCCCGCCAGCGACGCTCCGACGATCACGAGGCGGTCGACCGCCGCGCTCATCGCTCGCTCCTATCCGCCGTCGCGGGACACGGCTCTGCGTCGTCGACCTTCATCTGGCGCTGCTCCTTTGTTTGCGCTGGCTCCGGCGCATGCTCGCCGGGCACATAGGTTGCCGCGCCGGCCGCCGAGATGCACGGCGGCCCCGCGAGCAGCGCCGAAACTGAAACTGGGGCCGGCTCGTCAGCCGACCCCAGGCTCCCCTGATTCAGGATCGGGCCGGCCGTCAGTGCCGGCCCGATCTGCGCCCCCTGAAAGAGCGAACCGACGGCTACTGCTTCGGCCGCACCACGAGGCCGACCGTGTTGTTGCTCGAGTCGGTGTAGAACCCGACGAGCTGCCCGCGGTCGTTGATGCCGTTGAGCGTCGTCGCGCCGATCCCGTTCGGGTCGCTGATGCTCTCGAATCCGAAGCCAGGGCTCCAGACGAAGCCGGTCGACTTGGCGTTGTTGCCGCTGCCGACGGTGTAGGTGCCGACGACCTCGTCCCCGTCGTTGACCCCGAACGCCTGCGTCATCGTCGCACCGGGCACGTCCAGGTGCACAACGTCGCCGTTCGGCAGGGAGAGGAAGCCCTCGGTGACGCCGGCGGCGTTCGTCGCGAAGCCCGCGATGTCGCCCTGGTTGTTGATCCCGGACGCGGTTACGTTGACGTCGCCGGCAACGAGAACCTGACCGAACTTGTGAGTGGCGATGTCATACGTGTACCCGTGGTTCATCCCCTTCGCGTCGGCGTAGAAGCCGACGGCGATCTGATGATCGTTGACACCCAGGAGCTGGTCCATGGCCGGCTTGGCGGGGCTCATCGCGGGATAGTCGGCCGAGTGGAAGGAGCCACCGCCGAGCGAGTAGAAGCCGCTGTTCGCGCCGGCCTTGTCGACCGAGAAGCCGACCGTGACGTTCCCGTTGTTGAGCCCGGTCACCTGCGTTTGCGCGGCACCGGTGACGTTCTCGCCCTTGAAGGTGACATGAAGGGTGTAACCCTGGTTCGGATGCCCCTTCTGGCCGGACCCGTAGTACCCCGCGATCGTATCGGCGTCGTTGATTCCGAGCAGCTGGTTGAAGGTCGTGTCGGCCGGATTTGACACCGACTGGAAGACGAAGTTCCCACTCGCGTCGGCCGGCGGCTGCGCGGCGGCGAGAGCGGTTCCCGTGAGGGCGGTGGCGCCGACTGCGCAAGCAGCCGTGGCAACCCCGATGGCGCGAAGGCGGCCGAGCCGAGCGCGACGCGAATGATGGTGACCGGTGGTGAGATGCATGGATGTTCTCCTCAGAGCTTCGATGTGTAAGTCCTGCTTGGCTCCTAGAGACGCGCCCTGGCGGGTGCTTATTCCATCGGTCCGGGAAACTTCTCAGCCGGCCGCCGCGTTCGGGTCCCGAGGGCGCGCCGGAGCTCGGCGTGCCGGTCAGGCGTCGGCGTGCAGGTCAGGCGTCGGCGTGCAGGTCAGGCGTCGGCGTGCAGGTCAGGCGTCGACGTGCAAGGCGGCGGCAAGCTGACCGCGGCCACGGTTGAGGCGACTCATGATCGTCCCCTCTTTGCAGCCGAGGGCGTCGGCGGCCTCACGGTACGACAAGCCGACCACGTCGACGGCGACAACGGCTTCTCGCAGCGGGTCGCTCAGGCCCTGAAGCGCGCCATAGACGGCGCCACCCTCGACGACCCGGGCGACGACGGGGTCCCCGTGGGTGGTCGCAGCAGCGGCGAGCTCCTCGGGCTCGAGCGCGACGGTGGAGACGCGCTGCCCGCGGGCTGAGCTGATCCAGGTGTTGCGCATCACGCGCATCAGGTACGCGAGATCGTTGTCGCGGCTGCGCACGAAACGCGGGCGGCGGAGCACACGCTCGAACGTATCCTGGACGAGATCCTCGGCGTCCGCGGCCGACCCGCACAGCCCATACGCCGCCCGGTACAGACGGCCCACGTGGTCCGCCAGCGACTCGGGTTCCAGCCGCCGCGTGTCTGGGCTCTGCACCGCGCAAATTATTTCATCGCGCCAGGGAATAAGAGCGCTCCCATCCGCGTCTATAGGAGCGACGGCTATCTCCGAACCCTTAATATCGAGCCAATCATGCAGTTCAAACCGACATCTGACGACGACGCAGCCAAGGCGATCACGCGCCTGGTCGACGGCACGCTCCGCGCACAGGAGCGAGACGCCGTCGAGGCGTGGGCTGCCGCCAGCCCCGACGTGGCCAGGCAGGTCGCCGCCCAGCAGCGCGTCGTCCGGGAACTGGCGGCCGGAGGCCCGACGGCGCCCGACCGGCTGCTGAGCTCGATCGAGGAGCGCCTGAGCGTCGCCAAACGGCCGGGCGCCCGCGCTCCGCGTGCTCGCGTGCGACCCGTGCGCTCTCGCGGCAACTGGTTCGGCAGCCTCGCGCTCGGCAGTGTTGCCGCCGTCGCGGCGGCGATCGTCGTCGTCGTGATCGCAGCCGGTGGCTCGTCCAAGTCGCCGAGCATCGACGCCGCCGCACGGCTCGCGTTCGTCTCGGGCACGGCGCCGGCGCCGAGCGTGTCGAACGCCCACTACCTCGACGTCTCCTACGGCGGCGTCACGTTCCCGAACTACGGGCGGATCGGCGTGGTCGCGACCGGACAGCTCACGAACCGGATCGGCGGCCGCCCAGCCCTGACCGTCTACTACCGGCTGCGCGACGGCGCCCGCCTCAGCTACACCGTCTTCTCGGGCGATCCGGTCGGGCTGCCAAAGGCTGCGCGCCTTGTCCGCTTCGAAGGTGTCTGGTTGCGCGTCTACCGCATGCGCGACGGTCTCAGCGTCGTCACGCTCGTGCGCTCGGGCCGGACCTGCGTGCTCGCCGCGCGCACGGTCGAGGACGTCGTCCTCGGGCTCGCCGCCGAACCCGTGCTCGTCCAGCGCGTCTGAGCTGAGTTCCCCGGGGCCGGCCAGAGGGCAGGGCCGAGCCCGGAGAACCTCAACTTCCGGACCCCCACCCTCGATCCCGGGGGTGTGGAGCTTGAGGGTCTCTATGACCCTGGGGTCCAGACCCCTCGCTCGAGACGAGGGGCTCCGGAACTTAGGGCTCACGACAGACCCCTTAGCGATCGTCCGTAAATTAGGTGCAGGTCTTGGGGTGCGGGTGCACCACTAGGCGGGCCGTTTGATGCTGAGGCGGCGATCGAGCAGCGCCACCGGCTGATGTCCGCTCAAGTTGCGCGGTCGCGGTGTCGGTTGTGTGCGTATGGGGCTCGGGCGTCTGGGGATCGCGGGACCGCGGCGGCAGCACGTGCGCGCGTGTGGGTTGAGGGCCGTTCGGTCGGGCAAATCGCGGTAGGGACCGCCGTTGCCGGCGGCCCCCCGCACAGATCCCAGCGTGCGCGTCAACGCACTGGGCTCCTCCCTTGGGTTCTGGCGTCGAAGCGCACGTTGGGCCAGGGATGTTGGATGCGGGGTTTGGGTAGCCATCGATCGGCGAGGCGGTACATCCTGGCCCAGGTGATGCGGCGTTTCTGGCCGCGTCGGACGAGGGTGTGCCACCAGTGCCGCAACGCTGCTTTGCGGAAGCTGCGCAGCGCTGGGCTGTTGTCGGGCACCGCGTAGTAGTTGTAGTGCCCGGCCAGGACGCGGGCGAGCCAGCGTCCCTGTTCGGGGATCGGGCGGTGCATCCGCCTGCGCATCTCGGTCTTGACCGATTTGAGCTTGGCGCGCATCTTCTTCTTGCTCGTGACGCGCTTGACCTTGAACCACCCTTTCCTGTCGGTCGCGCACATGTGCGTGAACCCCAGGAACTCGAACGTCTCAGGCTTCCGCTCCCCACGCGCCTGACGTCGCTCGGCGGCGTACCGTCCGAACTCGATCAGCCGCGTCTTGTCCGGATGCAACTCCAAACCGAACTCCGCGAACCTGTCGCGCAGATCGGCAAGGAACCGCTCAGCGTCCTCACGATGCTCAAAGCCCGCCAGAAAATCGTCCGCGAACCGCGTCAGGATCACATCCCCGCGCGCGTTCCGCCGCCGCCACTGGTCGGCCCACAGGTCAAACACGTAGTGCAGGTACACGTTCGCGAGCAGCGGCGAAATCGACGCTCCTTGCGCGGTCCCCTCCTCGGTCTCTGACCATTCCCCGTCCTCGATAACCCCTGCCCTGAGCCATTTCTGGATCAGCCGCAGGACCCTCCGATCCGCGATCCGATGCTCGAGAAACTTCTCAAGCCAGCTCTGATCAAGCCGGGTGAAGAAGTCGCGAATGTCCGCGTCGAGCACGAAGTTCACCCTCTTGCGTTCGAGCGCGACCGACAAGGCGTCCAACGCATCATGCGGACCCCTCCCCGGCCTGAACCCGTACGAGAAACCGAGAAAGTCCTCCTCGTAAATCGCGTTCAGCACCTCGACCACCGCCCGCTGGACGATCTTGTCCTCCAACGCGGCGACCCCGAGCGGCCGCAGCCGCCCATCGGGCTTCGGGATAAACACCCTCCGAGTCGGGCTCGCCCGATACGCCCCTCGCTGAACCCGGACATGCAGATCCGCGAGGTTCCCCTCCAGATCAGCCCCGTAATCCCGCCACGTGACCCCGTCAACCCCCGGAGCCGCGTTCGGGCTGATCGCCCTATACGCAACCCGCAACCGATCGACCGTCACGTGATGAAGGAGCGCGGTGAACCGCACATCCCTGTCCCTCCGCGCCACCTGGCGCACACGCCCCAGATCACTTGACACGCCCAGTCCGGCACCGCGTCCGGGACGTGTTTCACCGGCCGTGTTCCCCTCGGGCAGACCCCTTCCCTCCACCACCTCCGCCCCCGGAACCCCGGGCTTGTTCGGCAGCTTCGCAGGTACTACGAGCCTGTCTGACTTCTCGCGGTCGTGCATCAAGGGATGACCGCCTCAGCGTTCCCCTCACGACCCCGACCGGCAACGGCCTGCCACCCCGCGAACCATCCAGGACGGGGCATCACCACCACCAGCAGGGCAACCACGAGACCTCCCGGTTCTCGCGCATGGAGCTTGTCGTGCGTGCCTGGGTTCTCTGACCGCGCGGGACCCACCAACGGCTCGCGATCACGCCGCCAGCGGTCTTGCCTTCCGTCGTTAGGGAGCACGTCGGCATCCCGATCTCGCATTTCGCGGCTCAATAGCCTGCCCACACGCCCCCTGCCAACGCTTCGCCGCCGCCCTCGCGAACAGCCGACGCATGACTCGGGGCCACCGTGACTCGCTAAGCCTTCGATGTAGAGCGTTCTCATCTCCTACTCCATGCCGGTTTATCCCGGCGCTTTCCATCGCGGTAGGGACCGCCGTTACCGGCGGCCCCCCGCACAGATCCCAGCGTGCGCGTCAACGCACTGGGCTCCTCCCTTGGGTTCTGGCGTCGAAGCGCACGTTGGGCCAGGGATGTTGGATGCGGGGTTTGGGTAGCCATCGATCGGCGAGGCGGTACATCCTGGCCCAGGTGATGCGGCGTTTCTGGCCGCGTCGGACGAGGGTGTGCCACCAGTGCCGCAACGCTGCTTTGCGGAAGCTGCGCAGCGCTGGGCTGTTGTCGGGCACCGCGTAGTAGTTGTAGTGCCCGGCCAGGACGCGGGCGAGCCAGCGTCCCTGTTCGGGGATCGGGCGGTGCATCCGCCTGCGCATCTCGGTCTTGACCGATTTGAGCTTGGCGCGCATCTTCTTCTTGCTCGTGACGCGCTTGACCTTGAACCACCCTTTCCTGTCGGTCGCGCACATGTGCGTGAACCCCAAGAACTCGAAGGTCTCAGGCTTCCGCTCGCCACGCGCCTGACGTCGCTCGGCGGCGTACCGTCCGAACTCGATCAGCCGCGTCTTGTCCGGATGCAGCTCCAAACCGAACTCCGCGAACCTGTCGCGCAGATCGGCAAGGAACCGCTCAGCGTCCTCACGATGCTCAAAGCCCGCCAGAAAATCGTCAGCGAACCGCGTCAGGATCACATCCCCGCGCGCGTTCCGCCGCCGCCACTGGTCGGCCCACAGGTCAAACACGTAGTGCAGGTACACGTTCGCGAGCAGCGGCGAAATCGACGCTCCTTGCGCGGTCCCCTCCTCGGTCTCTGACCATTCCCCGTCCTCGATAACCCCTGCCCTGAGCCATTTCTGGATCAGCCGCAGGACCCTCCGATCCGCGATCCGATGCTCGAGAAACTTCTCAAGCCAGCTCTGATCAAGCCGGGTGAAGAAGTCGCGAATGTCCGCGTCGAGCACGAAGTTCACCCTCTTGCGTTCGAGCGCGACCGACAAGGCGTCCAACGCATCATGCGGACCCCTCCCCGGCCTGAACCCGTACGAGAAACCGAGAAAGTCCTCCTCGTAAATCGCGTTCAGCACCTCGACCACCGCCCGCTGGACGATCTTGTCCTCCAACGCGGCGACCCCGAGCGGCCGCAGCCGCCCATCGGGCTTCGGGATAAACACCCTCCGAGTCGGGCTCGCCCGATACGCCCCTCGCTGAACCCGGACATGCAGATCCGCGAGGTTCCCCTCCAGATCAGCCCCGTAATCCCGCCACGTGACCCCGTCAACCCCCGGAGCCGCGTTCGGGCTGATCGCCCTATACGCAACCCGCAATCGATCGACCGTCACGTGATGAAGGAGCGCGGTGAACCGCACATCCCTGTCCCTCCGCGCCACCTGGCGCACACGCCCCAGATCACTTGACACGCCCAGTCCGGCACCGCGTCCGGGACGTGTTTCACCGGCCGTGTTCCCCTCGGGCAGACCCCTTCCCTCCACCACCTCCGCCCCCGGAACCCCGGGCTTGTTCGGCAGCTTCGCGGGTACTACGGGCCTGTCTGACTTCTCGCGGTCGTGCATCAAGGGATGACCGCCTCAGCGTTCCCCTCACGGCCCCGACCGGCAACGGCCTGCCACCCCGCGAACCATCCAGGACGGGGCATCACCACCACCAGCAGGGCAACCACGAGACCTCCCGGTTCTCGCGCATGGAGCTTGTCGTGCGTGCCTGGGTTCTCTGACCGCGCGGGACCCACCAACGGCTCGCGATCACGCCGCCAGCGGTCTTGCCTTCCGTCGTTAGGGAGCACGTCGGCATCCCGATCTCGCATTTCGCGGCTCAATAGCCTGCCCACACGCCCCCTGCCAACGCTTCGCCGCCGCCCTCGCGAACAGCCGACGCATGACTCGGGGCCACCGTGACTCGCTAAGCCTTCGATGTAGAGCGTTCTCATCTCCTACTCCATGCCGGTTTATCCCGGCGCTTTCCCCCAAGTTCCACACCCCCCCGTCGCGACCGGGGGGTCCGGAAGTTAAGGGTCGTCAGGACGTGACGTGCAGGGGGTGTGGTCTCGGTGGAGACGTTCAAGCCTCGGCTGCCACCGCCGTGCTCCCCGGGGGCTTGGTGATGGCGAGGCCGCGATCGCTGAGCGTGATCGGTTGCGGGGGCGAGGCCGCGATCGCTGAGCGTGATCGGTTGAGGGGGCGAGGCCGCGATCGCTGAGCGTGATCGGTTGCGGGGCGCCGCACCGGAACCCGAGCATCGGCACCAGCGGCTCGCGGTCCGGCCTGTTCCGTTTCCCCTCCAAGAGCCGGGCGCGGCCGGCCAGCGATCTCCGGCGAGGAGACCGGCGCGCAACTCGCCGCCATCAACCTCCACCCCCACGCGTTCCACGGCGACTGGAACCGGACCATCAAATCATCATCTAATTGATGGACGGTCCCTTAGGGTTCCCCCGGCGACACGAACGTGCCGAGCGCGTGTCCGAATCCGAATCGGCGCGGTCGGCAGATCTCCCTCACGCCTGCGAGCTTCGGTCGAGGGCTGTGAGATTCTCGCGACCGATGGAATAGATCACCGGCGGGCCGCGTCTTAGGGGGTACAGGTCACATCGGGGGTCACAACAGGGGAAGCACACACCTTCCCCCCCGGTGGGCCTGAGATCCAGAAACCTCACAGATGAAGGAGAGAGCCATGCTGCTTTCAGACGTTTCCGTGCGCGATCACGCGCCCTCGCAGGACGACCATGTCAGCTCCGGCCGCCGCAGCCGGTGGGCGCGGATCGCACTTGCCGCCGCCGCCTCGACGCTCGCCTCCGCGAGCCTCGCCGCGCCGGCACTGGCGGCCAAGGCGCACGTCGCCGCGCCGACGAGTTACACCTTCCAGACGATCGACAACCCTGGCGACCCGACGTTCAACCAGCTTCTCGGGATCAACAACTCGGGAGAGATCTCCGGATACTTCGGGTCCGGTGCAGCGGGTCACCCGAACACGGGATACCTGCTCAGCGAGCCGTACACGTCGTACACGCCTGAGAACTTCCCGGGATCGGTGCAGACGCAGGTGACAGGCCTCAACGACCACGGTGTCACCGTCGGCTTCTGGTCGGGGACCAACATGGGCATGAGCAACGGCATGAACCTCGATGCCAACTACGGCTTCTACTCGATCGACGGCAGGACGGTCAGCGTCGACTATCCGACGACCAACTACGGCAGCCCGGCTGTGGACCAGCTGCTCGGCGTCAACAACAACGACGTCGCCGCCGGCTTCTACACCGACTCGAGCGGCAACAACCACGGCTACACCTACAACATCCGGACCGGCCGGTTCCATGACGTGACGATCGCCGGCGCCACCAGCGTCACCGCAGCTGCGATCGACAACCTGGGGGACGTCGCCGGCACCGAGGTCGACTCGTCGGGCAACACCGACGGCTTCGTGCTGACCAAGCTCGGGCGCGTGATCACGCTCGACTACCCCGGCGCGAGCGCGACGCAGGTGTTCGGCATCAACGACCACCGCGAGGTCGTCGGCCAGTACCAGGACAGCGCCGGCAACATCAACGGCTTCACGTGGAGCGCGACCGCCGGCTACCAGACCGTCGATGACCCGAGCGGCGTGATGGGCACCACGGTCAACGGCGTCAACAACGCGGGCGAGCTGGTCGGCTTCTTCACGGACGCCGCCGGCAACACTCACGGAATGCTCGTCACGCCGACGAGCTGAGCCCGGGGCACCGCTCCGGCGAAACATGACAGGGCGCAGTTCGTCGACCGCGCACGCTGAGAACCGGTGGGTGGCCCGCAAGGCACCCACCGGTTGATGCGTTTCCGGAGCCGGAAGCTAGCCGGCCGTCGTGGATGGCAGGCCGACGAGCTCGGCGCTGCGCTCCCACAGACGCCGCGCCAGCTGATCGTCGAGCGCGGCGGCACTCGGCTGCTTGACCTTCTCGTCGACGACGTACTCCCCGTCGATCCGGCCGCCCGCGTCCGAGGTCGCGAGCCACACGAGCGAACGGGCGCCCCGCTCAGGCGTGCGGAAGAAGGGTCCCCCCAACGTGGTCATGAGCTTCCAGACGCCACCTTCGTTCTTGCCGAAGCCGGTGCGGACGACTCCCGGGTGGAAGCAGTTGGCGGTGAGCTCGGGAGCGCGGCGCGCAAGCTCCCTGGTGAAGAGGATGTTGCACAGCTTGGAGGTGCCATAGACGCGCATCGGCGAGTACGAGCGCTCCGACATGAGGTCGTCGAGGTCGAGGCGGCCGCCGGCATGCGCGTCGGACGCCGTCGTCACGACCCGCCCACCGGCGAGGCGATCCAGCAGCAGGTTGGTGAGCAGGAACGGCGCGAGGTGGTCGAGGGCCAGCGTCTGCTCGAGGCCCTCGGGGGTGAGCCTGCGCTTGGCGAACATCGCACCCGCATTGTTGGCGAGCACGTCGATGCGCTCGTGGCGCTCGCGCAACTGCTCGGCGAGCATCCGGACATCCGCCATCAGGGCGAGATCGGCGACATAGCCGTGGACCGGCGCGCCGGCGCCTGCGGCTCGGAGCTCCTGCTCGACCGCCTCAACGCGGTCGCGCTCGCGCCCGACGAGCGCCACCTCGGCGCCCTGCCTGGCGAGCTCGACGGCCGCGGCCCGGCCGATCCCGCGGGTCGCGCCGGTGATGACGATCAGGGTCACGTGCCGACTCTACCGCCCCCGGAACGGGGCCGGCTCAGCCGCTGCTGAACCGGCCCGAAAGCTCAGTCAGGGCCCGGCACGAACCCTAGAACAGACCGACGGTGCGCCCGTCGGCGTCGATGTCGATGTTGTGTGCCGCCGGCGTCTTGCCGAGGCCGGGCATCTGGGTGATGTCGCCGCACAGCGGGACGAGCCACCCGGCGCCGGTGTAGGCGCGGATGTCGCGCACCGGCAGGCTGAAGTTCTCCGGCGCGTTCAGGAGCGTCGGGTCGGAGCTCAGCGAGAGGTGGGTCTTGGCCATGCAAACGGGGAAGTGCCCGAGGCCCTGCTTGGTGAACTGAGCGATCTTCTCCTCGGCGGCCGGATACAGGTAGACATCGCTCGCGCCGTAGACGTTCTTGGCGACGGCCTCGATCTTGTCGCGGATCGGAGCGTCGTCCTCGTACATGAAGCGGAAGCTGTTCGGCTGCTCGCAGGCCTCGACGACGCGCTCGGCGAGATCGGTCACGCCGTCTCCCCCCCGGGAGAAGCCATCGTTGATCTCGGCGCCGAACGCGCCCGCCTCGAGGGCAAGCTTGCGGACGAGCTCGCACTCCTCGTTGGTGTCACCCGGGCGGCGGTTGACCGCCACGACCGCCGGGACGCCGAAGGTCGCGATCGTGCGCAGGTGCCGGCGGACATTCGCCATGCCCGTCTCGATCGCATGCCGACCCGAGGCGCCGCTCGCGTCCATCCCGCCGCCGTGGTGCTTGATCGCGCGGACGGTGGCGACGATCACGGTCGCCGCCGGCTTCAGGCTTCCGAAGCGGCAGACGATGTCGAAGAACTTCTCCATGCCCATATCCGCACCGAAGCCCGCCTCGGTGCAGATGTAGTCACCGAGCTTCATGCCGACGCGATCGGCGACGAGCGAGTTGTTCCCGTGCGCGATGTTCGCGAACGGGCCGCAGTGCATCATCACCGGCTGACCCTCGAGCGTCTGCACGAGATTCGGCTTCAGCGCGTCCTTCAGCAGCACGGTCATCGCACCGGCCGCCCTCAGGTCCTCGGCCGTGATCGCACGCCCACCGTCATAGGAGTAGGCGGCGGTGATGCTGCCGATGCGCCTGCGCAGATCCTGCAGGTCGCTCGCGACCGCCATGATCGCCATGACCTCGGAGGCCGCGGTGATGTCGAAGCCAGACTCGCGCGGATAGCCGTTCGCGCGGCCGCCGAGGCCGATCGCGATGTCGCGCAGGGCGCGGTCGTTCATGTCGACGGCGCGGCGCCAGGAGACGCGCAGCGCGTCGATCTTGAGCTCGTTCTGGTGCAGGATGGATGCGTCGATCATCGCCGCCAGCAGGTTGTTGGCTGCACCGATCGCGTGAATGTCACCTGTGAAGTGGAGGTTCAGATCCTCCATCGGCACCACCTGGCTGTAACCGCCACCGGCGGCGCCACCCTTGATCCCGAAGACCGGCCCGAGCGACGCCTCGCGCAGGCAGGCGACCGACCGCTTGCCGATCTTGCCGAGACCCTGGGTCAGGCCGATCAGCGTGGTCGTCTTCCCCTCGCCCGCCTTCGTCGGCGTCATACCGGTCACGCAGATCAGCTTCCCGTCCGGACGGTCCTTCAGGCGCTCGATCACCGAGAGGTCGATCTTCGCCTTGGAGCGGCCGTAGGGCTCGACTTCCTCGGGGAGCAGCCCGACGCGCTCGGCCAGCTGCTCGATCGGGATCAGCTGCGCTTCCTGCGCGATTTCGAGACTTGATTTCACGGTATCTCTCCTCCTCGATGTGTGGGCACAGCCTGCGGCGGCACCGTTCCCATAGTGACGGCGGGCGGTGGCGCACGCAACAGCAGTTTGTTGCCTACCGCGCAATGCCGTGGCCCTGAGGGCCACAGTGCACGTACTCTCAGTCACCCTCCTCGAGAGCGGCGAGAGCGTTAGCAACGGCTTCCCGCGCACGCAGGCGCGCTGCGGCCAGGCGCGCTCGTTCAGGCTCCGCGTCCTGCCCCGCGAGGTTGGCCAGCACCAGGCGCTCGGCGCAGCGGACGGCAGCCTCGGCGAGCAGCGCGCCGGTGACGGCATCCTCTCGGACAGCCGGCCGCAGCGCGCCCACGAGCCCGGCGCAGAGTCCGCCGACCTCCGCGGCCGCCTCGGCCACGCGGAGCGGAGGGACGGCCGCGCCGGTCAGCGCGACGTGCAGCCGCCGCGCCCGATCCGGATCGTCACGCGGCAGCCTGAGCGCCTCGAGCACGGGCGCGTAGACGAGCTGGTCGGCGGCCGCCGCGGCGAGCAGTTCGGCACGCAGGGCCGCGGCCCTGTCGGCGGCGCCGGCATCCTGCGCGAAGCCGGCCGTCATCTGCGCCAGGGCGGACGCGAGCGCTCCCGTCCAGGCGACGGCACAGCCGCTCGCCGGAGCGGGCGTCCGCGCCGCGACGGCCCCGAGCAGCTCCTCGAGAGTCTGCTCGCCGGCGCTCTCCACTACGTGAGCGCGGGTTCGGCGAGCTGCGGCGTGAACGCCGGCTCCTCGGCCATCGGCCGGACGTCGACAGCCACCACCTTGTACTCAGGGCAGCTGGTGTTGACGTCGGCGGAGGAGCCGATCAGGAGGTTGGTGCGCACCTCGGGGAAATGGAACGCGGTGAACACGTGGCCGGGCTCGATCCGGTCGGTGACGCGCGCCTCGGTCTCGATCCGCCCGACGCGGCTGCGGACGGAGATGTGCATGCCGTCTGTGATCCAGAGGCGCGCGGCGTCGTCGGGATGGATCTCCAGGAAGTCGCGGTCGAACAGCTCGAGGTTCGCGGTGCGCCGGGTCATCGTGCCGGCGTTGTAGTGCTGCAGCCGGCGTCCCGTGACGAGGATCAGCGGGAACTCGTCGTCGACCTGGTCGCCGGGCTCGCGGTATGGCAGAGCCGCCATTCGCCCACGACCGCCGGGCAGCGAGAACTCGTCGGCGTAGAGGATCGGGGAATCGGTGCCGTCGGCGGCGACGGGCCACTGGAGGCCGTGGCGGCCGATCCGCTCGTGGCTGACGCCCGCATATTCCGGAGTCAGCGCGGCGATCTCGTCCATCACGTCGGCGGCGGAGGCGTAGCCCATATCGTGCCCGAGGGCGCCGGAGGCGAGCATGATGATCTCGAGGTCCGTCTTCGCCTCGCCGGGTGGGTCGATCGCGGCCTCGACGAGCTGGAAGCGGCGCTCCGCGTTGGTGAACGTGCCGGTCTTCTCGAGGAACGCCGAGGCGGGCAGGATCACGTCGGCGTACTTGGTCGTCTCGGTCTCAAAGATCTCCTGACAGACGAGGAACTCGAGTGACCGGAGCGCGTGGATCACGTGGGTGGTGTTGGGGTCGGTCTGGGCGACGTCCTCACCGAAGATCCACATCGCCTTCAGGCGCCCGTCGACCGCGGCGTCGAACATCTGCGGGATCGTGAACCCCTTCTCACGGGACAGCGCCACGCCCCAGCGGTCCTCGAACAGGCCGGCGACGCTGTCGTCCCCGACGGGCCGGTAGGCGGTGTAGGTGTCAGGCAGCGCGCCCATGTCGGAGGAGCCCTGCACGTTGTTCTGGCCGCGCAGCGGCAGCAGCGCCGAGCCGGGACGGCCGACCTTCCCGGTCATCATCGTGAGGTTGCAGATCAGCCTGACGACCTCCGAGCCGTAGCGATGCTCGGTGACGCCGAGCCCCCAGATCACGCAAGCGTTCGGCGCCTCGGCGTAGACGTGCGCCGCCTGCTCGAGATCCACTGCGCGGATCCCGGTGATCTGCTCCACGACCTCGGGCGCGTAGTGTGCGAGCAGCGCCTCGACCTCGTCGTACCCCTCGGTCCGGTTCTCGATGAACGCCGGGTCGATCAGCCCGTCGCGGGCGACGACGTGTGCGAGCCCGAGCATGACCGCGGCGTTCGTGCCGGGGCGGGGGGCAAGGTGCAGGACGCCGTAGTCGGCGAGCTCGATCCGGCGCGGATCGATCGTCACGAGCTTCAGGCCCCTGAGCGCCGCCTGCTTGATCCGCGCGCCGACGACCGGGTGCCCCTCGGTCGGGTTCGCACCGATGATGATCGCCGCGTCGGCTACCTCGATGTCGTCGAACGAGCCGGTCGCGCCCGACAGGCCGAACGACTTGCGCAGCGCCCACGAGGTCGGCGAGTGGCAGACGCGCGAGCAGTTGTCGATGTTGTTGGTGCCGATCGCGGCGCGCATCATCCTGGCCATCGCGTAGCAGTCCTCGTTCGTCGCGCGCGAGGAGGCGAGGCCTGCGATCGCGTCGGGCCCGTGCTCACCCTTGATCCGGTTCAGCTCGGAGACGATGCGGGCGATCGCCTCGTCCCAGCCGGCCGGGCGCAGGCCACCGTCGGGCTCGCGGATCAGCGGGGTCGTCAACCGCTCGCGGGAGCGCGAGAACTGGTGCGCGAAGCGGCCCTTCAGGCAGGTGTGGCCCTTGTTCGCGGGGCCGTCGAGCGCCGGGCTGATGGAGACGACCCGACCGCCGCGGGCGTGTGCCTCGAGCCGGCAGCCAACGCCGCAGTAGCCGCACGTGGTCGTTGCTTCGTGATCAAAGCGTTCGCTCATGAAGTGTCTCCTCAGACGGTTTCAAGTGAGTGCAAGCAGAGTGATCTCGGTGATCGCGTCGGTCGGGCAGGTGTCGGCGCAGGCGCCACACGCCACGCACGTGGAGTTGCGAAACCCGGCGTCGAGGCCGGCGGTCACGTTCGCGCTGAAGCTGCGACCGGTCGCCGTCAGCGCGAACGCTCCCTGCACCTCGTCGCAGGCGCGGACGCAGCGGCCGCACGAGATGCAGAGCTCGTGCTGGAACGCCAGGTAGGGGTGGCGCTCATCGTGATCGACCGGATGCACGATTCCGGCCCAGCGCGAACGTGTCGCACCGACGGTCGCGGCGACGGCGGCGAGTTCGGTGTGCGGCGCGGGTTCCTGCGGCAGCTCGGAGAGGACCAGCTCGACGATCGTCCGCACGACGCGCCTCACCGACTCGCTGTGCGTGTCGATCCGCATCCCGTCGCGGCACGGAGTCGTGCACGCGGGGATCGGCGCCGGCGCGCCCTCGGCGACGACCAGGCACACACGACAGGCACCGAACGGCGCCTGGCGGTCGTCGTAACACAGAGTCGGCACCGAGGCGCCGGCCGCGTGAATCGCCTCGAGCACGGTCGCGCCCGCCTGCACCTCCACCTCGTGGCCGTCGATCGCGACCCGCATCAGCACAGCCCCAGCTCGCCGGGGAAGTGCTCGAGCAGGCTGCGCAGCGGCGCCGGCATCCCTCCACCGTGCGCGCACAGACTCCCGACCTCCAGCGCGTCGAGGAGGTCCTCGAGATCGGCGCGTACCACGGGCTGCCGGCCCTTGAACATCTCATAGCCACGCCGCAGGCCGATCCGGCACGGGAAGCACTTGCCGCAGCTCTCCTCGGCCCCGAGATGGAGCAGATGGCGCGCGACGTCGCGCATGTTCGTGGTGTCGTCGAACGCGACGATCCCGCCGTGGCCGACCATGCACCCGCGCGCCGCCATCGGCTCGAAGTCGAACGGGGTGTCGAGCTCCCAGGCGGGCAGGATCCCGCCGAGCGGGCCGCCGATCTGGAGCGCCTTGAGCTCGCGCCCGTCGACCAGACCGCCCGCCAGATCCATGCACAGCTCGCGCATCGAGGTGCCGAACCGGACCTCGTAGACGCCGGGCCGCGCGAAGCGCTCGTTGAAGCACACAAGCTTGGAGCCCGGGGTCGCTCCCGGGCTGAGCGCCCGGTAGGCATCGGCCCCGCGCATCGCGACAAACGGCATGTTCGCGAGCGTCTCGACGTTGTTGACGACCGTGGGCATCCCGTACAGGCCCTTGACCGCCGGGAACGGCGGCCGCGCGGCGACCTGGCCTCGCCGACCCTCGATGCACGCCAGCAGCGCCGTCTCCTCGCCGACGACGTAGGAGCCCGCGCCCTCGATCACCGTCACATCGAAGTCGAAGCCAACGCCGCCAATGTCGCGCCCGAGCCAGCCCGCCTCCCGAGCAGCGTGTGCGGCGGCCTCGAGCGCGGGCTTGGAGCGGGGATACTCCGAGCGGCAGAGGATGAAGCCGTGATCGGCGCCGACCGCGTAGCCGGCGAGCGCCATCCCTTCGAGCACCAGGGCCGGCGCGCGCTCCATCAGATACTTGTCGATGTACGAGCCGGGGTCGCCCTCGTCGCCGTTGGCCACGACGAACTTCTCCTCGCCGGTCGCGTCGCGCGTGAACTGCCACTTGGAACCGGCCGGAAAGCCCGCTCCCCCGCGCCCGCGAACCCCCGCGAGCTTGATCTCCTCGAGCAGCTCCTGCGGCGTCAGCTCGCGGACCGCGCGCGCCAGCCCCGACCAGTCACCGGGGCGGGTCATCACCGGCTCGTCGAGGACGCTGACCCAGTCGGGCTCGGCCGCCTGCCGCTCGGTCGCGGCGAGTACGCGCTCCACGACGCCCTCGCCGGCATCGACGAGATTCCCAACCCGCACCGCGGGTGAGGAGTGGCAGAACCCGAGACAGAACGTCTGCACGAGCGAACACGAACGATCCTCGCTGCGCTGCCCGAGCTCGAGCCCGAGACCCTCTTTGAGCGCGCCGACGTGCCGGTCCCGGTCGGCCGCAAAGCACGCCGTCCCCGTGCACACGTGGATGTGGCGCGCACCGCGCGGCTGGATCAGATCGTCGTAGAACGTCGAGATGCCGTACACCGCAGCCTCCGGCATCCCCGACAGCTCGGCCGCGTGCCTGCGATCGTCGTCGGTGATCTCGCCGCGCGCATCCATCGCGGCCTTCAACACCTCGAGCGCCGTCGGCGCATCGACCGCATGACGGCGGCGGATCAGCTCAACGAGGTTGTTCGACACGAGAGCGTTTGATCCACGGGCCCGAGGCCGCGCACGATTGTTCGACTGGACTTCCCACGTTGTGCCAATTGTGGCGCATCCGTACCGGCCCGAAGGGTCTGTGCGCCGACGCGCACATCGGAGTGCGCAGCACGTCAAGGTGTGGACGACGCTCTACCCCGACCGCGGCGGCGCTCGCCACGGCGAGGCGCAAGCTCGCCATTGCGTCGAAAGCAGGGACAATTAGGTCGATCAGTCGAGCGATTTCGCCGAACCTGAAGGGTATGGCGGCAGTGTCCCCGGCCCCGCAACAGCACGCACCTCGCGCCCAGCTGCTCGTTTCTCGCCAGCCCGTGCTGGATGAGCACGACCGCGTGGTCGGCTACCGGATCGGCTATGCCCTCCATGACGGACGCGCGACGTACGAGGCCTCTCCCGCGGAGACGCTCGATCTCGTCGATGAAGCGCTCCAGGTGATCGGCGCGGAGGAGTACGCGCTCGGCAGCCGGGCGTACCTGCCGGTGTCGCGGGAGACGCTGCTGCACCGCAGCGATGTCCCGCCGGTCAACCCCGACCGCGTCGTGTTCCGCGTCCGCTACGTCGACGCGCTCGATCCGGGAGTGATCGCGGTGATCGCTCGCGCGCGCCAGCGCGGGTACAGCTTCGAGCTCGCCGAACTGAGCCGCGCCGACTTCGATCCGGGGATCCTGCGCCACTTCGACACGGTCGAGTTCCACCTCGACAAACTCGAACTGACCCGGGTCGCGACGCTGATGCCGGGGCTGAGCCTGCGCGGCGCGATGGGCGTCGCGACGGGCGTGCGCACGCGCGAGCAGCGCGACCAGGCCCACGCGATCGGCTGCAAGCGCTTCATGGGGCCGTTCTACCTGACGCCCAACGTGGTCGCCGGCCGGCTCGTGCCGGTTGCCAACATGCACACCCTCGTCAGGCTCGCGCGACTGCGCGGAACCGCCGACGACCTGTCGGAGCTGATCGGGCTGATCGAAAAGGACGTCGGACTCGGCGTGCGTCTGCTGCGCTACATCAATTCGGCCTACTTCGGACTGCTCGGGCCGGTCCGGTCCGTCCGCCACGCGGCGATGATGCTCGGGGCCAAGGGGCTCGCGCGGTGGGCACTCGTCGCCGCCTGCGTCGGCAGCCGGGACCAGATCCCGCGCGAGCAGGCACTCGTCGCGCTCACCCGGGCACGGACGTGCGAGCTGCTCGGCGGCCACCGCCAGCGCTCAGCGGACCCGGACGTGCTGTTCACGATCGGGATGCTGTCAGCCGTCGACGTGATCTTCGGGATCACACTCGAGCAGCTCGTCGCCGAGCTGTCGCTCGCGAGCGCGACGGCCGATGCGCTGCTGCGCCATGCCGGGCCGGCGGGCGAGATCCTCGGCTCGGTGATCGCCTACGAGCACGGCGAGTTCCACGCGGCGGCCCCGGACCATCCCCTGACGGCGCACGCCGAGGCTTACCGCACCGCGCTGGTGTGGGCGCGCGAGGCAGTCAGCAACACGTGAGCCGCGGCGGCGGCGCCAGACCGCGCCCGACCGGGCAGCCGGTGAGGTTGCGGGCGCATTGCTTTAGATTGCCGTCGATGCCGATGGAGCCCGGAATCGAGGCGGCGCGAGAGTTCACCGTCGAGAACGATCTGCTGACCGATGTCGGCGGGACGCTCGGCTTCTCGGTGCTGTCGACTCCGGGGATGATCCTGATGATGGAGCGGACCGCGGCGATGCTCGTGTACCCGCATCTGCCGGAGGGGAAGGCCACGGTTGGCTTCGAAGTCTGCGTCAAGCACGTCGGCGCGGCTGCCCGCGGCTCGCATTGTGTGGCCCGCGCGCGCCTGCGCGAGGTGCGCGACGGGCGCAAGCTCCTGTTCGACGTCGAGGTGGTCGATCGCGAACAGCGCACGATCGGCGTGGGGACGCACGAGCGGCGAGTGATCGACGCACGGCACGCTCAACGTCCTTAGCTCAGAGTCGCTGAGGCAGCGCGAAACGCTCGAACGTACCGGCGAGCCGGCGCGCGTCGAACGGCTGCTCGGGGAACCGGACGTATGCCTCCGGCTCGGGCGCATCGATCGAGCGCGAGATGAAAGCGGTGACGTCGCAGATGAGGCCGTCGCGGAGCGTCAACACGTTGAGCGCGAACGGGAGATACGCGCCGGCCCGCTCGTCCCACGCGTAGAACGCGAGCGCCGGCTGGCCGTTGGCGCGGGTCAGGACCGTGCGCCAGCGCCACGCCCCCGACAGCGAGTAGGCGCGCGCCCATTCAGCGATCGCGGCGCGCGGCGCGTACCAGGTCGAGAGCGGGGGCATCGCGAAGCTGGCGTCCTCGACGAGCAGCGCCGTGAACGCGTCGACGTCGCAACGTTCCCAGGCGTCGACGTAGCGACCGACGAGATCGCGCAGGCCACGGTCGCCGATCGCGCGCAGCGTCGCCTGCTGCGTCCGCGCCGGCACGCGACCCTGCACGGCCACGCGGGCCCGCTGCAGGGCGCTGTTGACCGAGGCGACGCTCGTCTGGAGCATCGCGGCGGATTCCTGGGCGGAGAAGCCCATCACCTCGCGGAGGATCAGCACCGCGCGCTGGTTGGCGCCGAGATGCTGCAACGCAGCGACGAACGCCAGCTCCACCCCTTCGTGCTGCTCGTAGCTCGCCTCCGGCGTCGCCCGGCCGCCGGGCAACCCGAGCGGCTCGTCCGGGTAGGGCTCGAGCCACGCCGACTCCGTCACGGGCGCCCCGGGCGGCGTACGCGGAGTCGCCGCCGCACCATAGTCCTGGGGCAGCACGCGCCGGCGCCGGCGCCCGAGCTCGGTCAGGCAGACGTTCGTCGCGATCGCGTACAGCCACGCACGCGCCGACGCCGCGTCGCGCAGCCCGGCGGCGCCTCGCCAGGCGCGCAGGACAGTCTCCTGGACGGCATCGTCGGCGTCGTGCACCGAGCCGAGCATCCGGTAACAATGCGCGTGGAGCTCGGCTCGGTGGCGCTCGAGGAGACCGGTGAAGTCCGGGTCGGCCTGCGGGGCGCTCGCGTTCAGGGCTGCTCCACCACCATCAAGGTGTGCCCCGACGTGTCACGGAACCAGAACAGCGGCGGCACCGGATCCCCCATGCGCGACACCTCGGCGTCGACGTCGACGCCGAGCTCCTTGAAGCGCGCATGCGTTGTGTCGATATCGCTCGTCGTCAGCGTGATCCCGGTGATCGTCGGTACGACCTCACCGGTGCCGGGAGGCGGTGGAGCGAGGGCGACGCCGGTCGGGCCCTCCGGCGGGTAGACCTCGACCCAGCGGTAGTCGGGCCCCATCGGGACGTCGGTCCGCTTCTCGAAGCCGAGCGACTCGTAGAACGCGACGGCACGGTCCTGCTCGATCGTCGGCACGCACACGAGGCTGATGCCTCGGAGGCCGGCAGCGGTGACAGTCATGCGTTGCACACCTTTCGGTTGGGGTTGGTGGTGTCGATCGTTGGACTGGCGTCGGGATGAAAACTCATCGCCGGCCGCGGCGGGCGCGCCAAGGTCCACCGGCGCCAGCTCCGGCTCAGTGCCCGCCGATCCGCTCGAGCACGTCGAACGACCACAGCTCGCTCGCGGTCCCGACGGGGCCGGACTGCCGGTGCTGGGCGTGGCCCGCCGCGAAGTCGCGGCTCGCCATCCACGCCTGGAAGTCCTCCTCGGAACGCCACCGCGTCAGGACCAGGCAGACGTCGCGATCGTCGTTCGGACGCAGCAGCTCGAACCCCTCGAACCCCGCCGCCCCCTCGACCTTCCCCGCCCTCGTCGCGAAGCGCTGCTCGAACTCGGGGAAGCGGTCGCGAGGGACGGTGATCGCGTTGATCTTGACGACGCTCACGGCTCGGAGCCTACATGTCGCCAGGTGGGGCCCGCGAGATTGAGGCTGGGACGGAAACGAGAACTATTCGACAATCGGCCCCACGCTGGGACGGTTGCGCGGTCTCGGGCGGCGATGCGCGGGCGCGACGGCCGATGCGCGGGCGCGACGGCCGATGCGCGGGCGACGGCCGGCGCGCCCGAGGCAGCCGAGACGGCCGATGTGCGTCCCGTCGGACCCATAAACGCAGTTCGCATCTGCGCTTGTGCTAGGCTAACCGCAGTTCTGGTCTTCGTTTATGAAAGAGGCCGCATGTCGACGCCGAAACTCAACGCCGGTTCCGAACACGTGTCGCTCGACAGCCAGCATGCCCGGCGCTGGTGGGTTCTCGCCGTGCTCGGAATCGCGCAGCTGATGGTGGTGCTCGACGCGACGATCGTGAACATCGCGCTGCCCCATGCGCAGGCCGACCTCGGCTTCTCCAACGGCGCACGGCAGTGGATCGTGACCGCCTACTCGCTCTCGTTCGGAAGCCTGCTGCTGCTCGGCGGGCGGCTCGCCGACATCTTCGGCCGCAAGCGCCTGTTCATCACCGGGGTGATCGGCTTCGCGGCGGCGTCCGCCGTCGGAGGCGCCGCGGTCGACTTCCCGATGCTGGTCGCCGCGCGCGCCGTGCAGGGTGGCTTCGGCGCGCTGCTCGCGCCCGCCGCGCTGTCGCTGCTGACGACCACGTTCACCCATCCGGACGAGCGCGGGAAGGCGTTCGGAATCTACGGCGGGATCGCAGGCGCCGGTGCGTCGGTCGGGCTGCTGCTCGGCGGCGTGCTGACGCAGTACCTCGACTGGCGCTTCACGATGTACGTGAACGTCGTGTTCGCGGTGATCGCAACGATCGGCGGTCTGACGCTGCTCGCCTCACACGCCGCCGAGGAGCGCGCGCCGATCGACAGGACGGGCACGCTGCTGGCATGCGTCAGCCTCTTCTCGATCGTCTACGGCTTCGCCCACGCGGCCACGAAGTCGGGCAGCGCAGGCTGGACCGACCCGCAGACGATCGGCTTCGTCGTCGCCGGCGCCGCCCTGCTGATCGCCTTCATCCTCGTTGAGCGCCGGACCGAACATGCGCTCCTGCCGCTGCGGGTGCTGGCCGACCGCAACCGCGCGGGCGCGAACACGGCGATGTTCCTCGCCTCGATCGGGATGTTCGGCGTGTTCCTGTTCCTCACGTACTACCTGGAGACGATCCTGCGCTACAGCCCGGTCAAGACCGGCCTCGCATTCCTGCCGCTGACCGGCGCCGTGATCGTGACCGCTGGGATCGCCAACACCGTGCTCCTGCCGCGGATCAGCCCGCGCCTGCTCGTCCCGTCCGGGTTGATCGTCGCGGCCGTCGGCCTCGCGCTGCTGACGCGGATCGGCCTGCACTCGAGCTATGCCCCGACGATCCTGCCGTCGCTGCTCCTGATCGCCGTCGGCCTCGGCCTCGTGTTCGCGCCGAGCTTCAGCATCGGCACGCTCGGCGTTGCAGGGCACGACGCCGGCGTGGCGTCGGCGACGATCAACGTCTCGCAGCAGATCGGCGGATCGATCGGCACGGCGTTGCTCAACTCGATCGCCACGAGCGCGGCGGCGAGTTACATCGCGGCGCGCGCGGTCGGACGGCCGTCGTCGCTGCTGACGGCCCACGCGGCGGTGCACAGCTACACGATCGCCTTCTGGGTCGGCGCGGGTGTGTTCGTCGTCGCCGCGCTGATCGTCGCCCCGCTGCTGCGGCCCGGGGTGGTCGACCTGGCGGCCAACGAGGGGATCGACGCGATTCCGGCCCAGGCCTGACCCCGGAGGGCCCAGGCATGCCCCCGGAAGCCGAACTCGATCGCGGTTCTGAACCGCGCCGGTTGCGGGCCGATGCAGCCCGCAACCGGCAGGCACTGATCGATGCCGCCGAGCACCTGTTCGCGCTGCGCGGGCTGTCGGTGACGCTCGATGACATCGCGGCCGCGGCCGGGGTCAACGTCGCGACCGCCTACCGGCATTTCGCCAACAAGCACGAGCTCGCCGACGCGTTCATCGCGCAGAAGATCGATCTGGCCCTGGCGATCGCCGAGGAGTCCGCCGCAGCCGACGATCCTGCGGCCGGCCTCCGCGACTTCCTGCGCCGAACGCTCGAGCTGCTGGTCGCCAACAGGGGGCTGCTGGACGTGTTCACCCCGGGCCACGCCGCCGAGGCGCTCGAACGCCTCGACGAGCGGATGGATCCGATGCTGCACACGCTGATCGATCGGTGCCGGCGCGCGGGCGCGATCCGAGCCGACCTGGAGCCGGGAGACCTGCGCGTGATCCTGCAGATGCTCGGCACCGTCGGCGACATCCCGACCGACGACGTGCCGGTCCTGCTCGCGCGTTACCTGGAGCTGATCCTCGCATCGCTGCGCCCGACCGACGAGCGGCTTCCGGGCCGCCCGCCGACCCCGGCGCAGGCACGCGCCGGCCTGACGAGCCCAGCGCGCTGAGGGCGAAGTCGGGCTTGGCGCTCGCAAGCGATGGATGGGTTGCGGCCCCTGGGCCGCAATCCATCCATCGAAGCACGGTCCCGGGACCGCCAGCCGGGCTACGAGGCGATGTCGATCACGACCTTGCCGACGGCACCGGCCTCGACGGCGTCGTGGGCCGCCGCGCAGTCGGCCAGCGTGAAGCGGTGGAGCGGCAGCGTCGTCAGAGCCCCGGCCTCGAGCGCGAGCGTGATGTCGGCGACGGCTGCGAGCTTGGCGTCATCGGGCATCGTGTAGACGAAGACGAACTCGATCACGACGTTCTTCATCATCAGCTCGCGGGTCAGCGCGGCCGAGCCGCCGGCCGTGTAGCAGCTGATCGTTCCGAACGGGCCGACGACCTGCGTGTCGATCTCGACGTTCGATGCGACGTCGACTTCGACGATCCGGCAGACACCGTCAGCCGCCCACTCGCGAACCGCCCCGGCGACGTCCTCGCGGGTGTAGTCGATCACGAGCTCGGCGCCCGCTGCACGTGCGAGGCCTGCCTTCGCCGGCGAGCTGACGGTCGCCGCGACCGCAGCGCCGCGCCAGGCGGCGAGCTCGATCGCGGCGTGGCCGACGGCACCGGCGCCGCCGTGGACGAGGACCCGGTCCGTGCTCGAGAGCGGTCCCGACGAGAACAGACAGCGATGGGCCGTGATCGCCGGAATGCCGAGGCTCGCTCCGAGATCGAACGAGGCCCCCGCGGGGAGCGGGACGGCCCGCTCGGCGGGGAGCGCGATCAGCTCGGCCGCGGTTCCGTGGGGACGCTGCCACTGGGAGTTGTAGAGCCACACGCGCTGCCCGATCCGGCCGGGATGGACGCCTGCGCCGACCGCATCGATCGTGCCGGCGCCGTCCTGGCCCGGGACGACCAGATCGGCGTCGAGCTTGCCGAGCCCGCCGGACCTGCGCGCCTTCCAATCGGTCGGGTTGACGCCCGAAACGGCGAGACGAACCCGCACCTCGCCCGGACCGGGCTCCGGGTCGGGCAGTTCGCGCAGCTTGAGCCGGCCCGCTTCGGGGCCGGCGAGGTCATAGACGGCGGCCAGCATCGTCAGATCCTGACGATGCCGCAGCCGAGGGGCCCGAGCCCCGTTTCCCGATCGAGCTCGAAGATCACCGCTGTTCCTCCTCCGGGGTCGAGAGGCGGCCCTGCAACCGCTGCATTCCGGCGAGCCACCGATCGTAGTCGGACGCCTTGCGGCGGAAGTGCTCCAGCACCTCCGGATGCGGAAGGATCAGGAACTCCTCCCGATCGAGGCCGTCGATCACCGCGTCCGCGACGACGTCGGGCGACAGCACCGGGCCGGAGGCCCTGACGCTCGCGACCGCGCGCCTCGCCAGCGCCGTGGTCTCGGCGGGGTCTGGATCGATCATCGGTGTCGCGACGCCCATCGGGCACAGGCAGCTGACGTGGATGCCGCGATCGCCGTAGGTGACGGCGAGCCATTCGGCGAAGGCGACGGCCGCGTGCTTGGTGACCGCGTAGGGAGCGCTGCCGATCTGCGTCAGGAGGCCGGCCGCGGACGCCGTCACCACGAAGCATCCGTCGCCGCGCTGGAGCCAGGCGGGGATCAGCAGCCGCGCGGCCAGCACCGCAGCCCGCACGTTGACGGCGAAGGCTCGATCCCAAACGTCATCGGGCGTCTGCTCGCTCTCACCGATCGCGACCCCGGCGTTCGCGAAGAACGCGCCGGCGGGACCGAAGCTCTGTTCGGTCTCGTCGAACAGCGCCCGCAGTTCGGCTTCGACGGAGACGTCGCAGCCGAGACCGCGTGCCCCGTCGCCGATCTGCGCGGCCACGGCCTCGGCGGCGCGCCGATCGAGATCGGCGATGACGACCCCGGCGGGCCGCTCACGCGCGATCCGCCGGGCGAGCGCGCTGCCGATCCCCGAGCCGCCGCCGGTGACGATCACGACCTTGTCTGAGAGCCGCACGGAAGCCTCGCCTGTTCGTTGGTCTGCGGGAAGGTATGGCCGTCCGATAGTATGAAGTGAGTTCGCATGTCGCAAGGTGAGTCGAAAGCGCCGGAGACGCTTACCGCGCACGACCGAACGTCGCCGAGGAGCGAGCCCAAGACCGCCCGCGGGGCCGCCACCCGACGGCGTCTGATCCGGGCGGCCCGCGAGGAGCTTGTCGAACGCGAGGGCGTCCTCGAGATCGACTCGGTCGCCGCTCGGGCCAGCGTCTCGGTCGGTGCCATCTACAGGCACTTCGACTCGCGCGCGGGGCTCGTGAGCGCGGTCGTCGACGACTTCTACGCGCGGTACCGGGCCGAGGCGCTGGAAGTGAATCCGGCGCCAGGCGCGAGCTTCGCGGAGCGAGAGCGCAAGCGCACGGAACTGACCGTCGCCTTCCATTACGCAGACCCGCTCGCGCGGGTGATCCTCGCAAGCCTGCACCTCGACGCACCCGTCGCCGTGCGAGAGGCCGCTCAGATCGACACGATGATCGAGCTGGCCGCGGGCTTGATGGCACTCGGACAGCGGCGAGGGGAGATCCCGACCGACCGCGACGCGCGGTTCACCGGCGCGATGCTGATCGGCGGCATGCGACACGCGATGGCGGCGGCGCTCGGCAGCGATCCGCCGATCCCGGAGCGGACGACGGCGCGTCGCCTCTGGGTTCTGATCGCCGCGATCATGGGACTCGACCCGGGCGAAGAGGTGCGGTGACTGTGGAGCTCAGGACCTCGAGCTGAACTGAACGACGAGGAGGACGCGATGGACTTTGAGATCTCCGCCCGCGCCCGCGGGTTCCGCGAGCGGCTCGAAGCGTTCATGGACGAGCACGTGTACCCCGCCGAGCCCGTCTGGCGCGACCAGGTGGCGGCGACGGGCACCCCGTACGCCCACCCGCCGATCATGGAGGAGCTGAAGGAGGAGGCGCAGCGGCGCGGCCTCTGGAACCTCTTTCTCCCCGACGCCGAGCACGGGGCGGGTCTGACGAACTGCGAGTACGCGCCGCTGGCCGAGATCATGGGCCGCACGAGGATCGCCCCCGAGGCCTGCAACTGCAGCGCGCCGGACACCGGCAACATGGAGGTGCTCCACCTGTTCGGCAGCGACGACCAGAAGGAGCGCTGGCTGCGCCCTCTGCTCGACGGGGAGATCCGCTCTGCGTTCGCGATGACCGAACCGGATGTCGCCTCATCGGACGCGACCAACATCCGCATGCTGATCGAGCGAGACGGCGACAGTTACGTCCTCAACGGCCGCAAGTGGTGGACGACGAACGCGATGCACCCCAACCTGCGAATCCTGATCGTGATGGGCAAGACCGACCGGAACGCCACGACGTACCAGCAGCAATCGATGATCCTCGTGCCGATCGACACCCCCGGGGTCACCGTCGTGCGCGATCTCACCGTCTTCGGCTATCGCGACGCGGAGGGTCATGGTGAGCTCGAGTTCAAGGACGTGCGCATCCCGAAGGAGAATCTGATCGCGGGCGAGGGCATGGGCTTCGCGATCGCCCAGGCGAGGCTCGGCCCAGGCCGCATCCACCACTGCATGCGCGCGATCGGCGCGGCCGGACGAGCGATCGAGCTGATGTGCGAGCGAGCCGATCAGCGCGAGGCATTTGGCCAGCCGATCTCCCACTACTCGAACATCCGCGACTGGATCGCGGAGGCGACGATCGACCTCGAGATGGCGCGGCTGCTCGTGCTGAAGACCGCCTGGATGATGGACACCGCCGGCAACAGGGCCGCCCGGAACGAGATCTCGGGAATCAAGTTCGCCGTGCCGAGCGTGTGTCTGAAGATCCTCGACCGCGCCATCCAGGTACACGGCGGCGGAGGGGTCTCGGGCGACTTCCCGCTTGCGGAGATGTACGCGAACGTGCGCACGCTGCGGCTCGCCGACGGCCCCGACGAGGTCCACAAGCTGGCGCTCGCGCGGCGCGAGCTGCGCCGTCACCGCGAGCGACGCAGCCAAGCGGCCGCCGCGGCCGCCGCGGCCGCCGCAGCGCCGGCCCCCTGATGGCCGGGTACTCGGGGACTCCGCTCCACCGCAAGCTGGGGATCAAACCCGGGTACACGATCGCCCTGCTCGCGTCGCCGCCAGGATGGACGATCGCCGACCTTCCCGACGGTGTGCGCGTCACCCGCCGGCCCGGGCCCGGGGTCGACCTGCTGGTCGCCTTCTTTCGCGCGCACCCAGAGCTCGAGCGCGCGCTGCCGAGCCTCGTCGGGGAACTCCGCGACGACGCCGCACTGTGGATCGCATGGCCCCGAAAGGCGTCGGGTCATGTGAGCGACATCACCGATAACCGCCTGCGGGACACCGTCCTGCCGACGGGCCTTGTCGACACCAAAGTCGCCGCGCTCGACGAGGACTGGTCGGGGCTCAAGTTCGTGCGGCGTCGCAAACTCCGCGGCCGAGCGGCGCCGTGAGCGACCTCACCGCCCGCGCACCTCCGCTACAACGCACGCAGGACCGCGGTGATGACAGCGGCGCTCACCACGCACAGCGGGATCGAGCCGGTCCTGCGGAAGACGACCGCGGAGGCGAGCACGCCGGCGGTCTGCGGGCCGACGTCGAGGTGGCGACCGTTCGCCAGAGCGTGAGTCGCGACCAGCGCCGCGAGCAGCGCCGGCGCCATCAGCCCGACGACCGAAGCGAACCAGAGGGGGAGCCGCCGTCCGCCGAGGAGGACCGGCCCCGCGGCCTTGATCGCGAACGTGACGATCGCGCACCCGGCGACGAGCTCCCAGGCGGCGCTCACCGCTCCGAGCTCCGCAGGCCCCAGAGCGCGGCCGTGCTCGCGGCGAGGATCGGAACGCCGGCGGGCACGAACGGCGTCAGCACGACTGCGATCGCGCCGCCCGCGAGGGCGACGCCGCGGCTCGCCGGGTGGCGCGACTCGGCCAGCAGCAGGGCGAGGAAGAAAGCCGGGAAGACGGCGTCGAGGCCGAACCGGTTCGGATCCCCGATCAGGCCACGGGCGAGGACCCCGAGGACGGTTCCGAGCGCCCACATCACGTACTGCGGCGCCGTCGCGCCAAACAGGAAGTGACGATCGAAGCTCCCGTCGGAGCGCAGCGCCATCGCCCATGACGCGTCGACCACCGTCTGCGCCTGCGCCGCACGTTTGAGCGGGCCGCCGGGCAGCGCCGGGGCGAGGGCGATGCCCATCGCGAGAAACCGGCTGTTCATCAGCGCCGCGGCGAGCAGGGCCGCGCCGAGCGACCCCCCGGCGCCGATGATCGCGATCGCGGCGAACTGCGCCGAGCCCGCGAACACGACCAACGACATCGCGATCGCTGCGAGGGCCGGCAGCCCCGCCTGGCGGGCGATCACGCCGTATGACGCGGACAGCACGAAGCTGGCGAACGCAAACGGCAGTCCGGCACGCACGCCCGCACGGAACCGCTCGCGAGGTGACTGAGCGGGCTCCGGGTGGATCACCGCGCCACCTTAGCGATCGTCGGTAAATTAGGTGCAGGTCTTGGGGTGCGGGTGCACCACCAGGCGGGCCGTTTGATGCTGAGGCGGCGATCGAGCAGCGCCACCGGCTGATGTCCGCTCAAGCTGCGCGGTCCGGGTGTCGGTTGTGTGCGTATGGGGCTCGGGCGTCTGGGGATCGCGGGACCGCGGCGGCAGCACGTGCGCGCGTGTGGGTTGAGGGCCGTTCGGTCGGGCAACCCTAAGTTCGGGACCCCCCCCAACGATCTTGGGGGGTGTGGAGCTGAGGGGTCTCTATGACCCCCAAGTTCCACACCCCCCCGTCGCGACCGGGGGGTCCGGAAGTTAAGGGTCGTCAGGACGTGACGTGCAGGGGGTGTGGTCTCGGTGGAGACGTTCAAGCCTCGGCTGCCACCGCCGTGCTCCCCGGGGGCTTGGTGATGGCGAGGCCGCGATCGCTGAGCGTGATCGGTTGAGGGGGCGAGGCCGCGATCGCTGAGCGTGATCGGTTGAGGGGGCGAGGCCGCGATCGCTGAGCGTGATCGGTTGCGGGGCGCCGCACCGGAACCCGAGCATCGGCACCAGCGACTCGCGGTCCGGCCTGTTCCGTTTCCCCTCCAAGAGCCGGGCGCGGCCGGCCAGCGATCTCCGGCGAGGAGACCGACGCGCAACTCGCCGCCATCAACCTCCACCCCCACGCGTTCCACGGCGACTGGAACCGGACCATCAAATCATCATCTAATTGATGGACGGTCCCTTAGCGGTCCACATCGCGGTCGGTGGCACGTGACCGGCACCGCACTCGAACACCGCGAGGCTGGCACCGAATCTGCGCTGCTGGGCACTAGCCTTGAGTCCGAGATCCCGCCACCAGAGCCAGCAGGGGAGAACGAGAACGAATGAGATACCGCAAGCTGGGCAGTTCCGACCTCGAGGTCTCCGAAATCTCGCTCGGCTCGTGGCTGACGTACTCGGGCGGCGTCGCGGCCGAGCAGGCCCGGGCATGCACCGACGCGGCGTTCGATGCGGGCGTCAACTTCTTCGATACCGCCAACGTCTACGGCCGGGGCGCGGCGGAGAGCGTCTGGGGCGAGATCCTCTCCGCGCGGCCGCGCGACTCCTACATCCTGGCGACGAAGGTATGGGGGCAGATGTCCGACGATCCTGACGACCGGGGCCTGTCGGCGGCGCAGATCGCAAGGCAGATCGATGCGTCACTGGCCCGGCTGCAGACCGACCACGTCGATCTGTACCAGGCTCATCGCTTCGATCCCGACGTTCCGATCGAGGAGACGATCGAGGCGCTGCAGCAGGTCGTCGCCTCGGGCAAGGCCCGGTACCTCGGCTTCAGCGAGTGGTCGCCCGAGCAGATCCGAGCGGCGATCGAGATCGGCGGCCCAGAGCTGTTCGTGTCCTCGCAGCCGCAGTACTCGATGCTGTGGCAGGCGCCCGAGGCGGAGATCTTTCCCCTCTGTGCCGAGCACGCGATCTCGCAGATCGTCTGGTCGCCGCTCGGCCAGGGGCTGCTGACCGGGAAGTACAGCGCGGGGCAGGCGCCGCCGCCCGACTCCCGGGCGGCCGACAGCACGATGGGCGCGGCCATGGATCTCGTCATGAGCGACTCGAATCTGGCGGCCGTCGATCGTCTCCGCCCGGTCGCCGATGAGGCGGGCCTGACGATGGCGGAACTCGCGCTCGCGTGGGTGCTGCGCCGTCCCGAGCTGGCGTCGGCGATCGTCGGCGCGTCCCGGCCCGAGCAGGTGTCGGCCAACGCGAGGGCCGCCGGAGTCGCGCTCAGCTCCGACACGCTGGCGGCGATCGAGACCGCCCTCGGCGACGCTCCCGTGACCGAACCGACGCCGGCGCCGTTCGCGCGCGCAGGCGTCCTGCGCCGCGGCCCGAAAGCGTCAGATACTGCCCCGTAGGGACTCGGGTATGCGGTCGGGCGGGAACGGCCAGATGAACTCGGGCCCACCGATCAGAAGCTGGTCGATCGGTCCGGCCGCGGCGATCGACTCGAGCTCCTCGCGCGTCACCGAGGAGGTGAACGCACCGAGGTTCTCTCCGAGCTCCTCCGGCCGGGTGATGCCGACCACCGTGGAGTCGATCATCGGGGCCGTCACGGCAAACGCGAGCGATGCCTCGCCGATCGTCAGGCCGAGCTCCTCGGCACGGTCCTGCATCCTGCCAACGGCCTCGATCACCTCGGGCTGCGCGTCCCAGTAGCCGTACAGCGGCTTGGTCACGCCACGCACGCCGGTGGCGAGGATGTTCCCGCCGTAGGGCGCCGCAAGCAGCGTGCCGATGTTCTTCTCCTTGGCGGCGGCGAGCAGGCCAGACGTCGCGGCGACCTGGTTGACGAGGGAGTAGAGCCTCGGAAACTCGATCGCGTCGAACTCGCCCGTATCGACGGCCTCGCGCAGCGGTCCGAGCGTGCCGGTTGCCACGCCGATGCTGCCGACGAGCCCCTGGTCCTGCATCGAGCGCAGCGCCTCGAGCGCGCCGCCGGCCCTGAGGATCGTCTTCATGTCGTCGGAGTTGCGCGGGTCGTGGACCATCATCAGCTCGATCCGGTCGAGCCCGAAGTGCTCGAGGCTCCGCTCGACGCTGGCCTTGAACTGGTCGCCCGAGAAGCCCTTGCCGTGGCCGAACTTCGTGACGATCACGAGGTCGGCCGGTACGTCGACGTATGCCAGGAGGCGGCCGAGGCGCTCCTCGCATGCGTACGCGTCGGCCGCGTCGAGCAGCGTGATGCCCGCATCGAACGCCGCCTGGAGCACGGCGATCATCGACTCGTCGGCGCCGACGCGCGCCTCGGGAGCGCTCGCATCGCCGAACCCCCAGGAGCCGAGCGCGACTCGTGAGACGTCCAGGCCCGTCCGGCCCAGAATGGCGCGAGGCACGGCGGCGCGGAGCTTAGCGTTCGAACCCATCAGATTGCCGGCAGCAGGGGCGGCCAGGTGGCCCCCACAGCATACGACCGCGCGCGTCAGACGGCGGCCGGCCAGGGCGGTCTGGGCCCGGCTCGCCGCTGTACACCCGCCGCTTCGTTCGCGCGCAGCTGTGCCTCGAGGACGTCGATCGAGATCTGCAGGTGGGCGCGCATCGCCATCGAGGCCTCGTCGGCGTCGCCCCTGATGATCGCCGCGGCGATGTGCTCGTGCTCCACCTCCGATTCCGTTGCCGGCGGCGAGCGGAGTGCCATCGGGAAGTGGCGGCCGAGATTGAGGTTTCCGAGCCGGGCGATGATCTCCCTGGCGGTCTCATGCCTCGCCATCTCGATGATCGCCGTGTGGAAGCCGGCGTTGGCGTGGAGGTAGCGCAGCCAGTCCTGCGCGGCGTGGGCGCTGTGGAGCTCGTCGACGCGAACCCTGAGCAGATCGCGCTCCGCAGCCGTCCCCCGCTCGGCCGCGAGTCGCGCGCACAGGCTCTCGAGCTCCTGGCGGACCTGCGCGATCTCGATCCCCTCCTCGACGGTCAGGCCGCGCACCCGGGCCCCGCGATTCGGCTCACGTTCGACGAGCCCTTCGGCCGTGAGCTCGAGCAGCGCGGCGCGGATCGCCGAGCGCTTGGCGTCGTAGCGGTCCGCGAGGTCGGCTTCAACGAGCCGCTCGCGCGGGTGGTAGACCCCGTCGACGATGTCCTCGCGGATCCGGTCGACGAGTGTCAGCGGGCTGTCAGGCGCGAGGCTCACGGCGCGCAGCGTAGCTCCCAGGGCCGACGATCGTACGGGTACGCATCAGTGCCATCCGAACAGAGGTTGATTTTGCGTTAATGTAACAATCCGGCGAGGCAGATTGTTGAAGATTTAGTTGACGACATCGTCGGCCGGCTGTAGTTTCGCAGATCGGATCGTGCGCGCAACTCCGCCACACGGCCGAACTCCTGGAAATCATCGGAGGAGGAGTGATGAACGCAAACAAGCGGCCTCTTGGCTTGCTGTTGGCTTCAGCGTTGTTGGTAGCCGCAGTCGCGGCCTTTGCGGTCGCGTCGAGCGGTGCGGCAACGCACCATCGCAGCGCCCATGCCGCATCGGCCGCTGCCAACCCCACCTACATCAAGTACGCAGGCGGAACAGCCGGCGCCGCCAACCCCAAGCTGGCGCCGGTCTACATCGGCTATGTCAACGACCAGGGCGGTAGCACGGTGATCGCCGGCACCGACCCGACGACGGCGGCCCAGATGGCCGTCACCTGGCTCAACAAGTACGCCGACGGCATCGACGGCCATCCCATCAAGCTCGACACCTGCTTCGTCGAGAACACGGAGGCCGAAGGCCTGCCGTGCGCGCAGAAGTTCCTGGCCGACAGCAGCGTCGATGTGATCGCCTACGGCGCCATGGCGCTCGGCGCGACGACGATCGACTCGACGATCGCGGGGAAGAAGCCGATCGTCGAGGGCGTCGCGATCAACCCACCCGACAACGCCACGAAGCACGACTACATCCTGTTCGCGGCGGTGCCGTACATCGACTATCCGTGGGCGACCTTCGCCAAGGTGGTCCTGCATGCGAAGACCGCCGCGATCCTCTATCCGAACCAGACTGGTCAGCTCGAAGTCGAGCAGGCGCTGCTCACGGCGCTGAAGGCCGAGGGCATCAAGTACAAGCTGGTCGGCTTCGACCCGAACTCGACGGACGTCACCGGTGCGCTCGAAGCGGCCGGCGCGACGACTGCCGACTTCGTCCAGTCGAACGTCGCCACGCCGAGCGAGTGTCTGGCGTTCGCGAAGTCAACCGCCGAACTGGGCATCAGCACGTCGAAGATCCTCGGCCTGTTCCAGTGCCAGATCCCCTCGATCAAGTCACAGTACCCCGGCGGGGACTACCCGAAGTGGTACTACTCAGTCGCCAACAGCGGCGTCCAGTACGAGAACGGCACTGCCGGCAAGCAGTACAACGCGCTGTTCGCGGCCATGGGCGAGTCGTCGATCTCATTCGACCCGTGGGCGCTCGTCGACTTCTCTCAGATCCTGACGATCGCCAAGTGGATGAACGCGATCGGCTACGCGAAACTGAGTCCTGCGACGATCGAGGCCCAAGGCGCTGCGTTCAAGGGCCCGCTCCTCTGGGGTCCGCCGGAGCTCGCCTGCAACAAGTACCCAGCGGCGCCGGGCGTGTGCGCCGACGGCCTGGCCGTCTTCCGGTACGAGGGCAACGGGGTCTTCAAGCTCACGTCACCGTGGCTCGAAACGCCGCCGGCCCTCCAGAAGGCCCTGCACGCCAGGTTCATCAGTCAATCGATCACTACACCCTGATCAAGAGGTAACGACAGCCTGCATGGGCTCGGCCGTTCGCGGCCGAGCCCACCGGGCGTCCGCAGCCGAGTGGAGGCTCGACGAGCATGCACCAATGGATTCTGTTCGCCCTGCTTGGCCTCGGCTCCGGGGCGCTCACCGCGGGCCTCGCGCTCGCGCTCGTCGCGACCTACCGCGGCTCAGGCATCATCAACCTCGCCGTCGGCGGCGTTGCGATGGTCGCGGGGTATGCCTTCTGGGCGTTCAAGACCGGGGAGTTCGGCTTCCACCTAGGGACAGTTCCCTCCTTCATCTGCGCCCTGATCGTGTCGTGTGCACTCGGCGCGCTGATGGAAGTGCTCGCCTTTCGCCCGCTGCGTGCCGCCTCGCCGGTGCTGAAGCTCGTCGCGACGATCGGCATCCTGCTGGCGCTCCAGGCGACGGTGCTCCTCGCCTTCGGGCCGTTTCCGAAGACCGAGCCGTCGATCATCTCGAGCCCCGAGGTGAGCTTCCTCGGTCAGACAGTCCCGGAGTCCAACCTGATCCTGGCACTGATCGCAATCATCGGCGCCGCGGTGCTATGGGCCGCGTACCGCTGGACGCGGTTCGGGCTCGAGACCAAGGCGGCGTTCGAGAACGAGACCTCGGCACGCCTGATCGGGCTCTCGGTCAACAGGCTGTCGATGTCCAACACGCTGATGGCGAGCGTGATCGCCGGCGCGATCGGGATCCTCGCCGCCCCGGTCGTCACCCTCGACTCGCAGGATCTGCCTCTGGCGGTCGTGCCGGCGCTCGCCGCCGCGCTGTTCGCCGACTTCACCAACTTCCCGGTCGCCTGCGGCCTCGGCATCTTCCTGGGGGCGCTCCAGAACGTCCTCTACTACGCCTCGACGCTCAGCTGGTTCCCGACCGACAGCGGGATCGCGTGGCCGGGGGTGCAGCAGGTGCTGATTCTGGTCGCGATCGTGATCGCGCTGTTCATGCGCGGCAACAAGCTGCCACAGCGGGGCGAGCGCGTCGAAAAACGATTGCCGATCGCGCCCCGTCCGGAGCGGCTGATCCGGCCCGCGCTGATCGCCTTCGTCGTCTGCGGCGCGGCGCTGATCATCCTCCCCTATGACTTCCGCCAGGCACTCGTCAACACGATCATCGCCGGCGCGCTGACCCTGTCGGTGATCGTGATCACCGGCTACGTCGGGCAGGTCTCGATCATGCAGCTCGCGTTGGCCGGCGTGTCGGCGTACCTCGTCTCCCACCTCGCGACCGACGCCGGAATCGGCTTTCCGCTCGCGCCGGTGATCGCGGCGCTGGCGGCGACCGGGCTTGGCCTCGTCGTCGGCGTCTCGGCCCTGCGCGTCCGCGGCGTCCAGCTAGCCGTCGTGACGCTTGCCGCGGCGGTGGCGATCGAGAACGCGTGGTTCACGACGACCACGCTCGGCGGTGGCCAGGGCGGCGCGCCGGTCCCGCAGCCAAGCCTGTTCGGCCTCAACCTCGGTAACGCCGCCGGCTTCCGCGGACTCGACGGCCAGCTCCCCAGCCCGGTCCTCGGCTTCATCATCCTCGCCGTCACGGTGCTGCTGTTCCTGCTCGTCGCGAACCTCCGGCGCAGCCAGATCGGGCGGCGGATGCTGGCGGTGCGTGCGAACGAGCGCGCAGCGGCTGCGTCCGGCGTCAACGTCCGCAACACGAAGCTGATCGCGTTCGGACTCAGCTCGTTCATCGCCGGGATCGCGGGGGCGATGTTCGCGTACAACTTCGGGTCCGTCTCGTCCACGACGTTCGACGCGCTCTCCGCGCTCGGCGTGATCGCGTTCGCCTTCGTCGGCGGGGTCACGATGGTCCGCGGCGCGATCTTCGCCGGCCTGGCGTCGACGGAGGCGCTGTTCCCGTACGCGTTCCAGAAGTGGTTCGGTCTGTCGGGCTTGTGGGCGCTGCTGATCGGCGGCATCGCCGTCGTCTTCAACCTCGTGCTCGTCCCCGAGGGCGCCGCGGGCATGATGTTCCGCAACCGCGCCAGGCGGCGGCGGCGGGTGGCCGGGGGCGAAACCCCGCGCGATCTGCTCCACATCCTGGAGATGCTGTGGGTGCGACTGCCCCAACAATGGCGCCCGAGTGTCGGCGCTCCCGTCGCGGATCCCGCTCCCGGCCCTGCCGAGGCGCAGGACCTGCACGTGACGCCGCAAGCGCTGCGCGTCACCAACCTGACGGTCAGGTTCGGCGGCGTCACGGCCGTCGACGACGTCTCGCTCGAGATCGCCCCCGGCGAGATCGTCGGTTTGATCGGGCCGAACGGCGCCGGCAAGTCGTCGCTGATCGACGCGCTGACCGGGTTCTCGCACCCGGAGTCCGGCACGATCGTGCTCGGCGACACCGACCTGACGAGGCTGCCGCCCCACCGGCGGGTGCACGCCGGCCTCGTCCGCTCGTGGCAGTCGGTCGATCTGTTCGACGACGTGACCGTGGGCGAGAACATGGCAGTCGGGTCCGGCGGATCGCGCTGGCAGGAGCTGCTCGAGGTGGTCGGGCCTCAGCATCAGACGATGCCGGCGCCGGCCTCGTCGGCGATCGCCCGCTTCGGACTCAGCGGCGACCTCGATCTGCTTCCGAGTGAGCTCTCCTTCAGCCAGCGGCGGATGGTCACGACCGCGCGAGCGGTCGCGCTGAACCCCAGCATCCTCCTGCTCGACGAGCCGGCCGGCGGCTTCAGCGACGTACGCCGCCGTGAGCTCGCGAACGCGATCGCGCCGCTGGCGCGGGAGCGCGGAATGGGGCTGCTGGTCGTCGACCACGACATGCCTTTCGTGATGGGTCTCTGCGACCGGGTCGTCGTGCTCAACTTCGGCCGCAAGATCGCCGACGGGACTCCCGATGAGGTCCGGGCCAACCCCGAAGTGGTGAGGGCCTACCTGCACGGAAGTGCAGAGGAAGAGGTCGACCAGGAGACACAGGTGGTCGCCGCGGCCCGCCGCCGGCATGCCGCCCCGCGCGCGGACACCGAAGTGATGCTCGCCGCCAAGGACATGGCGGTCGGCTACTTCGAGCATCCGGTCGTGCGCGGTGTCGAGCTCGAGGTCCGGCCGGGAGAGGTGATCGCGCTGCTCGGCGCCAACCGTGCCGGGAAGACGACGACGCTGCTCGGACTCGCGGGCGCGATCCAACCGCTCGAGGGCCAGGTCTACTGGATGGGCGAGAAGCTCAACAGGCGCGTCCCGCTCCACAAGCGGGCAGCGCAGGGACTCGGGTTCCTGACCGATGAGCGCGCTGTCTTCATGCAGCTGAGCGTGAGCGAGAACCTGCGCGTCGACCGCAACTGCGACGCGGCCCACGTGCTGCGCCTGTTCCCCGAACTGTCGGAGCACATGAGCCGGCGCGCCGGCCTGCTGTCCGGCGGGCAGCAGCAGATGCTCGGGCTCGGTCGCGCGCTCGCCCGCCATCCGAAGGTGCTGCTGATCGACGAGATGTCACTCGGACTCGCACCGGGCATCGTCACCCGGTTGATGGAGGTCGTGCGAAACGCGGCCGACGAGGACGGGATCGGCGTCGTGCTCGTCGAGCAGCACGTCCAGGAGGCGCTCAAGATCGCCGACCGCGTGTGCGTCGTCGCCGGCGGCCGGATGACGCTGTCCGGGCCTGTCGAGGACGTGATCGACCGAGTCGAGGATGCCTTCCTCGCCGACGTGCTGGGCACGACCGCGTGAGCGATGCCGGCACCTGTCACCGATCCGTTCCGGCTTGACGGCCGGGTCGCCGTCGTCACCGGCGGAGCCGGCTGGCTCGGGTCGGACATCTGCGCATGCCTCTGCGCCGCGGGCGCCTCGGTTGCCGTCGTGGGCCGCACCCGGGAGCCGATCGACAACACCGTCACCGCGCTGAAGCGCGGTGGCGGTCACGCGATCGCGATCGAGTGCGATGTGGCCGACCGAGCCTCGGTCGGGAGGATGGTCGATGCCGTCGTCGGTCACCTCGGTGGCATCGACGTGCTCGTCAACAACGCCGCGATCTACCCGTCGCGTCCCTGGACCGAAATCTCAGAAGACGAATGGGATGCCGTCCTCGCGACCAACGTCAAGGGGTACTTCCTGTGTGCTCGCGCGGCGTTCGCGACGATGAAGGCGCGCGGTGCCGGGAGGATCGTGAACATGGCGTCGACGACGTTCTTCTACAGCTTCCCGAACATGACCGTGCTCGACTATGTGTCATCCAAAGGAGCGATCGTCGGCTTCACCCGCCAGCTCGCTCGCGAGGTCGGCAGCGACGGAGTGACCGTGAACGCGGTCGCGCCGGGCGCGTTCGAGGCAGGTGACGCTCCCGCGGAGTACCACCGCTGGGTGCTCGCCCATCAGAGCATCAAGCGACGCGGCCTCGGCACGGACGTCGGTCGTGCGGTCGTCTTCCTCGCCGGCGACGCCGCGTCGTTCGTCACGGGCCAGACGCTGGTCGTCGACGGGGGCATGGCGACGCCGTGACCGACATGACGGGCGACTGCCAAGCATTCGCCGCTCACGCCTGACCATCACCAAGGATGAAGATGCCCATTTACACACAGCAGACTCTTCAGAGCGAGCGACTGCCGTGGGTTGAGATCGACGCTTTCGAGCTGTTCCACCTCGGACGCGTCACGGTGCCGCGCGACGACTCGGCCGATCAGACCCCGGCAGGCCACGTTCCGTACTGGGGCTACTACCAGGACCGCCCGCTCGCGACGTCGCGCAGGATCGAGCCGACCAGGCCGAAGGACAGGATCGTCGTGATCAGCGGCGACGTCCAGGTCGTCAGCGACCACGGCCGCTTCACACTGCACAAGCGCGACTACTACGACATCCCCGCGAGCGGCGCCATCCTCACGAACGCGAGCGCGTCGATGGCCGAACTCGCACGCATTGAGGGACACTGGGCGCATACGATCCGCTCCGAGATCTGCATGTTCCAGCCCGGCAACCCGTGTGAGATGCACTACCACGACGGCGACGAGTACTGGGTCGTGTTCCGCGGCCACTTCAGCGTCGACTACAACGGCCTGCAGGTGCCGACCGGTCCCGGCGAGCTGATCGCGTTCGGCAAGGGTTACGAGCACGGGCTGACGGAGCCCGGCGAGGTGATGCAGGCGATCGTGCTCGCGATGCCGCTCGAAGATGCCCAGCGAGACGGGCACCTCAACCGCGAACGCAACGGAGACCCGGTGCCCGGCCGCGAAGTACCGGTCGCGGTGTTCAAGCGGCTCGCGGGCCGCGCGTACGCGACGATGGCGGCGTAGAGCCATGCACGACGACTCGCAGACACCCGGGGATCTGGCTCCCGAGCAGGCCACCGAGGCGGATGTGCAGCGGTGGTTGACCGAGCGCCGGAACTGGGGGCGCTGGGGCGGTGACGACCAGCGCGGTGCGTTCAACCTGGTCACCGCTGAGACGATCGTCGAAGCCGCGCGTCTCGTCAGGACGGGCGTGCGGCTCTCGCTCGCGCGGCCACTGCCGACCGAGCCCGGCCCGAGCAACCCGTTTCCCGTGATCCACACGATGCGCGCGCACGACCACGGTCGCCCGAACGGGTCTGGAGAATCGGGTGACACCGTGACCGCCACCTGGCACGCACCGCTGATGACCCACATCGACGCGTTGTGCCACGTGTGGGACCGAAATGGGATGTGGAACGGGCGCGACCCCGATGCTGAGATCAGGTTCGACGGGACCCGGTGGGGCGGGCTCGAGCACTGGCGCCAGGGGTTCATCTGCCGCGGCGTCCTGCTCGACGTGCCGCGCCATCGAGGAGAGCCTTACGTGACTCAGGACAGGCCTGTCCACGGCGCCGAGCTTCGCGAGATCGCCGCGGCATCGGGCATCGAGCCGCGGCCGGGCGACGCCATCATCGTGCACTCGGGCCAGGCTGCCTACGAACAGGCGAACGGTCCGATGCGCGCCGAATTGCGGCCCGGCCTGCACGCTTCGTGCATGCCCGTGCTGCGCGACTGGGACTGCGCGATGCTCCTCTGGGACATGCAGGACCTGACGCCGTCGGGATACGAGTCGGCGACGTGGTCGGTGCACGGCGTGATCTACGCCTTCGGGATCGCCCTCGTGGACTGCGTGGTGCTCGAGCCGCTTGCCGAGGAGTGCCGCCGGCAGGGGCGTCACGAGTTCATGCTGATCGTCCTACCGCTCTACATCGTCGGCGGCACAGGCTGCGCCGTCAACCCCGTCGCCGTGTTCTGAGCCGCCGTGCCGGCGGCATGCTGGTCGCCGTGCGGCCACGGTTGCCGCTCGACGCGCGGGCATGGGTTGCGGATCCGTGACACGGTTCGTACAGTCATCCGGATGGCCGAGGACTCTGAACGCGAACACATCGCCCTGAATTCGGCCCTGTCTGCCGGCGGCTCCCTGCGCGAGCAGGAGTCGGCTGCGCTCTCGCTCGGCGTGGCCGAGATCGCGTCCGGACGCGCGCGCGTGACGCTGCGCGGCGAACTCGATCTGGCGGCCGCCGAAGCGTTCAAACAGGTGGTCCAGGCGGAGATCGACGCCGGGCACGAGGTGCTTCTCGACGTTGCCGGCGTCGAGTTCATCGACTCGACGGGACTGGCGGCGATCATCTCCGTCTGGTCCGCGGCGCGTTCCGCCGGCCTGGGGTTCGCCCTGCGAGATCAGCTCTCCCCGCAGGTCCACCGGCTGTTCGAGATGACCGAGATGCTCCGCACGCTGCCGTTCGAAGCGGCGGCGTAGACGGGTCGCCGAAGCGGCGGCGCAGACGCCTCGCCGAAGCGGCTCCCGGTGCGGCGCCAGTCCGGCACGGCGAGTGCCGGTGATAGATCGGGCCTCTGGAAGGGAAGGACGTTTCCAGCAATGACGCGCGTGGCGATCATCGGAGGCGGGATCGGGGGGCTGACGGCGGCGTGCGCGCTGTCGCGCCGTGGCATCGAGGTGACCGTCCACGAGGCGGCGCCCGAGCTGCGCGAGATCGGCGCCGGAGTCGCGCTCGGCCCGAACGCGATGAAGGTGCTCCGCGCGCTCGAGCTCGAGGATCCGGTCCGTGCCGTCGCCGGCCGTTCGCTCTGGCAGGTGACGCGCAACGGCCGGACCGGCCGGGTGATCTCGCGCTCGAGCCATGCACAGCAGCTCTCCTCATTCGGAGCGGCGAGCGCGACCGTCCATCGCAGCGATCTGCTCGACGTCCTCGCCGCCGCGCTCCCGAGCGGGACCGCCCAGCTCGGTTCCCGCTGCATCGCGGTCGAATGCGACGGCGATCTGGCCGTCGCCCGGTTCGAGGACGGCGGCGCCGTGGAAGCCGATGCGATCGTCGGCGCCGACGGGATTCACTCGCGAGTGCGCGAGTCGTTGTTCGGCGCGGACGCGCCCCGCTTCACGGGCAAGATCTGCTATCGCAGCGTGGTCCCCGCCTCGGCGGTGCCCGGCGAGGCACCGCCGAACGACACTGCTCAGTGGCTCGGGCCGCACGGCACGATCGTGATCTATCCGTTGCGTCGCGATGAACTGATCAACGTCGTCTGCCATTACGACGACGAGGGCTACGAGCACGAGTCGTGGGTCACCGAATGCGATCGCGACGAGGTGCTGGCGCGGTACGGCAACTGGCACGAGTCACTCCTGCGGATCTTCGCCGCAGGAGAGCGCTGGTACAAGTGGGCGCTGTACGACCGCGAGCCGATCCCGCGTTGGACGCGTGGCCGCATCACCCTGCTCGGGGACGCCGCACACCCGATGCTCCCCTACCTCGGCCAGGGCGCCTGCCAGGCGATCGAGGACGGGTGCGTGCTCGCGGCGGCGCTCGCCGCCCGACCCGCAGACCCGGCCGATGCGCTCGCACTGTACGAACGCGCGCGGCGGCCGCGCGCGAGCCGGGTCGTGCTGACGGCGCGCGAGCGCGGCCTCAGCAACCACCTCGCCTCACCGCTGACGACCTGGCGCCGAGACGTCTCGATCGCGTTGCGCAGGCGCGTGCGTCGCGGCGATCCGGAAGGCCGCGGGGCCGCCTGGATCGCGGCCTACGACGCGAGCTCGCCGGACGCGCTCCCAGCCTGAGGCGCAGGCAGCTTCGAGGCGCCGCGGGGTGCCGCAGGATCATCCGGCAACGGCCGCGACGGGCCTGCCGTCCTCCAGATAGACGCACCGCTCCGCGGTGATCCCGACCTCGACGCGGCGCCTGATCGGCGGCCGCAGCAGCGCCAGCGCCTCGCCTCGGTCGGCGAGCCGGTATTCGTCGATCTCCTCCGCCTGCAGCGTGATCGCCGCCAGTTGGCGATCGCTGAAGGTGCCACAGTGAAACAGGAACCGAACCCCACCGAGCCGTGTCGGTCCCGGCCTGCGGAAGTCCACGCACACGAGCCGACCGCTGAGGACCTGCAGACCGCACTCCTCCTGGGTCTCGCGCCTGCAGGCTTCCCACGGCGACTCCCCGCCTGCATCCATCTGCCCACCGGGGATCGTCCATCCCGACTTGTAGTTCGGCTTGAGCACCAACAGCCGGCCGGCGCCGTCAAAGACCAGCGCGCCCACCGAGACGGGAACGCGGGGAACGACATAGGCGTCCGAGAGTTCGCTCACGGGACCATCATCGCCGACCCTGCGTGTGCTCGACCTCAAATGGCGAGGACCACACCCACAAGTGCGCCTCCTCGACATTCGCGGGACGACGGACCGCTCCCGTCCACCCTGGCGCGGATGCTGACCCGGTCGACCGTCCCGGATGCTGACCCGGTCGAGCGTCCCAGATGCTGACCCGGTCGAGCGTGCGACAATGCGGTCAGCCTTGCGCTCGGCAGGCCGTGCCGCCAGGTCTCTTTCGCTTCTGGCGGTCCGCCGTCTTTCCCTCTTCCCAGCGTGAGACCGAACCCAGGGAAAGGCGAGAACGGCGGGTCAATGATCGACCAACTCCAGCCAGAGCGCCCGTCCGGTAGTGCTCTACATCTAGCGTTGTCGAATTCGATCGTCGGGCTCGTGCGCGAATACACAGGCCGCGGTCCCACAAAGGCGCGAACGACCGTCCACGACAACGTCGTCATGGTCATCCTCGAGCAGTCGCTGTCCAAGGGCGAGCGAGTCCTCGCGCAGACGGGCCGAGGCGAGGAGGTCCTCACGCTCCGTCGCGCCTACCAAGAGGCAATGCGCGAGGAGAGCAGCGCGAAAGTCGCCGAGCTCACGGGCCGGAACGTGATCGCATTCATGAGCGCCAACCACATCGATCCCGACCTCGCCGCCGAGATCTACGTGCTCGACGGGCCACCGGACGGCAGCACCGACCCGCCGGACGAAGCCTGATCCCCGACTGCACCGGCCTGACATAGGCGCGTGCTGTCATTCGGTGTGGAGGGCCGAGATGGTGCTGGTTCTGGCGGCCCAGCCAGCTGGTAGCAGGGAGCCGGCGACGGCGATGACCGCGCCGGCGAGCGCGAGCGCGATGAGTTCTGGGGCGCGGTAGACGTCGATGATGCCCCTGGGGAGTGTGAGATCGGCGGCGGCGGCCATTGCGGGAAGCACCTGATGGTAGATCCAGGTCCCCGCGGGCACCGCGATCAGGCCGCCGAGGAGTCCGATTCCCGTGACCGAGCAGACGACCATCGCGATCAGCTGGCCGGGCGTCATGCCGACGGCCTTGAATACCGCGAGGTCGTGGACGCGGTCACGAGTAGCGAGAACCACACTGCCCTGGACCCCGAGTCCCGCGGTCAATGCGAGCAGCGCGGTGATGGTGACGATCAGGCTGATCATCGCGTCGACGACATCTGAGCGCCGCTCGTTGAGGCCGACGTAGTAGTCCGGCCCGAGCGTGTGGCTGAGTGTCTGCGCGAAGGCCGCCGCGTTCGTGCCAGAGCGCAAGCCGACGTCGTACTGGCCGGGGCTGAGTGCTGCGTCGGCGGCCGCGAGGGTTCGCCAACCGGTGATCATGTTGATCCCCCGGTTGTTCGTGTCGAAGTCTTCCCCGACGATCCGAGCCTGGATCCGGTGGCCGTCGAGCAGGAACACGACCAGATCGCCGATTGACCTGCCGGTGGCCGTGAGGAATCCGGTCGGGACGACGACCTCGCCCGGTCGGGTGTACCAGTGTCCACTGACGAGCTGATAGCCGGTCCATGTCGAGTTGCCGCGGAAGGCAGTCACCGGGACCTGCCCGGGCAGCCCCGCGACGCTGACCATCTCGTGCGCCTCGGCGACAAAGCGCAACGTTCCGGGCTGGGAGCGGAGCGCCGCTTCGATCGTGTGCTGCGCCGCGCGAGACGAGGGGATCCGGCGGACACCTGGGCTGCGCATGGGCGCCCCACCGGGGCCACCGGTCGGAACATCGATCAGGACGGGCTCGGCGCTCGTCCGGGCCAGCCCTGCGACGACCAGCCGAAGCGAAGAGGTCAGCCCCGTCGCGAATGACACAGCGGTCGCGCCGAGCAGCACTGCTGCGAGCGTGAGTGCGGCGCGTCCCGGCCGGGCGAAGGGCGCAGCGAGGCCGATCGAGACCGGCCGCGGGACCGGAAGGCGTCCGAGCAGCCGGTGTGTGCGGTAGCCGCGACCGATTCGAGGCGCGCGCCCGGTCGCGATCGCCTGCACGGCGCTGAGCCGCCCGGCTCGTAGCGCCGGAACCAGCGCCGCAACCCCGGCCAGAGCGCACACCGCAGCCGGCACGGCGAGGTCGATCCAGGCCGGCACGTGCAGGCTGCCAACGCCGTACGCGGTCGCGGCCTTGGCCAGCAGCGGCACCGCCAGCACGTTGCCGAGCGCGACTCCGGCCGCGCACCCCGCGACCGCGGGCACCATCACCTGGCCGACGTAGGCGGCCGCGACCTGGCCAGGAGTGAAGCCGATGCTCTTGAGGATGCCAATCCGCCGGTATCCGGCGACGACCGCGCCGCTGACGACGTTGGCGATGATCAGCGACGACATGGCGATCCCGATCAGCCCAAACACGACCAGAAACGGCACGAACGGAGCGATGTTGCCCTCCTCCTGCGCCTTCGCAGCGAGGTAGGAATCGGTGCCCGCGATCGCGCCCGCCGGCATCGACCGTGCGAGCGTCGCAAGGCCGCGGCGGATGCCCGTCGAGCTGCCGGCGCCACGGAAGCGGTAGAGCACCTGCGCGGTTGGCTCGCCGGCCGGCGTGCGCAGCCTGGCGATCTCGGCGGGAAGGACCCAGCCGTCCGCCGTGTCGGTGACGGAATCCGCGATCCCCACCACGGTCAGGGTCGGCTTGCCACGGAGGCTCGCGAACGTCAAGCGCGCTCCCAGCGGCAGCTCCGTCTGCGACCCGGCGACCTGGCTGGCATCGAGGACGACCTGTCCGGCCCGCGCTGCCCAACGGCCGTCGAGGAGGGTGACGTCGTCGACGGGCCCTCCGGCGGCGGCGCGGCCGACGAGGGTCGTCGGTGGCATCGTCGCGCCGGCGACCTCGGGCGTCACCGTCACCTCATTGAACGGGCCGGCGGCAGCGGCCACCTCTGGCAGCCGTGTCGCGCTGAGGAGCCGAACGGTCGTGATCTTCGAGGTGTCGATCGTCACCGCGACGTCGGCGCCGCGCTGCGCGGCGAACGCATGATCGAAGGGCGCGCCCGAGACCGCGATGAGCGCGAGCGCGAGGACCAGCGCCGCGGTCGAGGCGACCACGACAAGAGCGATCACGAAGGTCTGCAGGCGACGCCGGCTGACGCCCCCGCGAATGGCGCGGGCAACCGGTCCGGCGACGGTCATCGAGCCACCCCTTCGAGCGCCCTGGCGGGCTGGGCGGCGGCGAGGCGCGAGTCGATTCGGCCGTCGGCCATGGTCAGCGTGCGGCTCGCATAGCGCGCCGCCAGACTCGGGTTGTGGGTGACGATCACGATCGTCAGTCCGGACTCCCGGAGCTCGAGCAGCAGCCGGCCGATGTCCTCCCCCGTGGCGCTGTCAAGCGCGCCGGTCGGCTCATCGGCCAGCAGCAAGATCGGACGGTTGACGAGCGCTCGAGCGATCGCGACTCGTTGGCGCTCGCCGCCCGAAAGTCGCCCCGGATAGGCATCTCGATGGCTCTCGATACCGAGGCGCTCGAGCAGTTGGACCGCTGTGCCGCGCGCCCTCGCGGCCCGCAACCCGCCGAGTTGAGCCGGTAGCAGTACGTTGTCGAGCACGGTCAGATCCTCCAGCAGGTTGAAGAACTGGAAGATCATTCCGACGTGCTGGCGCCGGAACCGAGCCGCACCGGCCTCGCTGAGGCCGTCGATCCGCTGCCCGGCCACCGTCACGACCCCGCTGGATGGCCGATCGAGGCCAGCGATCAGGTTCAGCAGTGTCGATTTGCCGCCGCCCGACGGGCCCATGATCGCGACCGACTCGCCGGCCGCCACGTGGACAGTGACCCGATCGACGGCCGGCGGGCCATCGCCGTAGCGCTTCGTCACATCGTCGACATGCACGAGAACGTCCATTGAGCCTCCTCGAAGTCCGTCGGCACACAGCCAGCGGTAAGGCGTCTCACGCTACGGCCAAGCCGGCGCGTTGTCGTCACCGCCAGGAGCCAACTCCGTGCTCGGCGCGGGTATGACCGAGCGGTCTTCGCGAGCAGCGCGTACCACCCCGGTATGACAGCGCGCAGGCTGACGACACGACCGCCGCGCGGCCGTACAGTGCAATCATGAATCGCGCTCTCGGGTCATCGGCCTGGGCCGGATCCGCTCCGCTGGCCCGAGTCGCCCGGCGGGGGCTGGGAGAGTTGCTCGCAGGCCCTGATCGCGTGCCGATCGGCGAGTCGCGCGCCCGCCGATTGCTGCTCGGAACATGCACCGCGGCGGGCGTCGCATTGCTCGTTCTCGCCGCCCTGAGCGTGGTCGACGCGCTCACCGGCACGCACTTCTCGGCAGCGTCGGCTCCGTACACGGGCATGTGGCGACCGCCGGTGCTGGAGGCCTCGGCTGCGCTCGCGATTCTGCTTCTCGCCGTGGCCCACCCGCTGCCGGCTTGGCGGCTCGGGTACCTGATCGTGCTACTTGTCCCCCTGATCTCGGGCGAGCCCAGGGTCAACGTCGTCGTCGCCGTCGCACTCGTCACGGCGTTCGGAGCCGCCGGCCTCCGGCACACACGCCTCGTGCTCTGGTCGATGTGGACGGTGATGCTCGTTCCTGTCTGGGTCTGGCTCGGGCCGCGTTGGGTCGACGCCGCGCTCGCGATGGCAGCTCTGACCGTGTTCGCGGCGGCCATCGATGCGCGTGCGGCCACGCAGCGGGCAGGCCACGCACTCGCGGAACAGGTCGCGGCAACGCAGCACGAGGAAGCGCGCCGCGCCGTGCTCGAGGAGCGCGCGCGCATCGCCCGCGAGATGCACGACGTGGTCGCACACCACATGTCCCTGATGGCCGTGGCCGCAGAGACGGCCCCGTACCGCCTCGCCGAGCGCAGCGAGTCTGGCTCGGCCGCCTTGACCGACGACACGCTCGCCGAGTTCGCCTCGCTGAGCAAGGCCGCACGGGCCGCGCTGGCCGACTTACGCAGCGTGCTCGGCGTCCTGCGCAGCGACGAGGAACCCACCCGCATGCCGCAGCCTCGCCTCAGCGACATCCCTCAGCTCATCGACGCCGCACACCGCGCCGGCATCTACGTCCAGCTGACAATGCCCGACGGCGATCTCGACGACGTACCGGCTGCTGTCGGGCTCTGCGCGTTCCGAATCATCCAGGAGGCTCTGTCCAACGCCGGCCGCCACGCGCCGGGTTCCAGTGCGACCGTCGACATCGGACTCGATGACCGCCGGCTCAGGATCCACGTCACGAACGGTCCGGCCGCCTCATCCACCGCCGCGACGCCTCCCGGCCATGATCGCGCCGGGCACGGAATCATCGGTATGCGCGAACGCGTGACATCGCTCGGCGGGTCGCTCTCGGCGCTTCCGACAGCGACCGGTGGCTACGCCGTCACAGCCACCATTCCCCTCACCCGACCGTGACCGAGGCAGCGATGATCAGGTGCCTGATCGCCGACGACCAGGCAATGGTCCGGGAAGGGTTCGGAGCGCTCCTCGCTGCGCAGCCGGACATGGTCGTCGTTGGACAGGCAGCGGACGGCGCCCAAGCGACGCGGCAGGCGCTCGCGCTCGCACCGGACGTCGTGCTGATGGACGTGCGGATGCCGGTCATGGACGGACTCGAGGCAACACGGCGGATCGTCGAAGCGGCTCCAAGCGGTCAGCCGCCGCGAGTGCTGATGCTCACCACCTTCGATCTCGACGAATACGTCTACGAGGCGCTTCGCTCCGGAGCCAGCGGCTTCCTGCTCAAAGACGCACCCGCGCACGAACTCATCCAGGCCGTGCACGTCGTCGCGGACGGAGACTCGCTCGTCACGCCCTCCGTCCTGCGTCGCCTGATCGCCGATTTCGCAAGTCGAGACCACTCGGCCCGGCCGAAGCCGGTCACGCTGGACGAGCTCACGCCGCGAGAGCTCGAAGTGCTCAGACTGATCGCCCGCGGACTCTCCAACACCGAGATCAGCGAAGCCCTTGTCGTCGCGCCGCAGACGACCAAGACCCACATCGGGCGCATCCTCAGAAAGCTCGACCTCCGCGATCGAGCGCAAGCGGTCATCGCCGCCTACGAATCCGGGCTCGTCCGCCCAGGCGACTGAGCCGACGAACTGCGACGCGGTCCGGTCCCCGCTCTCGCGTCGAGGCCCGCTCGCGGCCAGTTCAGTAGCGGCGACGCGATCTTGAATGCCTGCTGCGGGAGGAGGGTGCGCGTTGGCTCGCCACGGCACGTTCGATCAGCTCATGGTGCAGCGAAGCGGCGTCCACGGGCGGGATGCCGAATAGGACGAGCGGCTCGTTATAGGCGTCGACCGCGTCGGCGAAACTGTCGAAGCTGCCGGTTATGAGTACCTGCTGGACGCCGTGCCGGTCGTGGGTGACCGTGAAGACGACGAACGCGTTGCGACCTTCGTGCGGGCCTGCACACAGGTAGTGCCAGTCGGGCTTTGCGGCAAGTATGTCCTCGGCTTTTGCGAGCAGCGCGAAGTGCTCAATGCCCTCCAGCTGGCGGCGGACGAGCCAGAGTCCGTCCGGGACACCCGCTGCAGCGTCTACGAGCGCGTCGACGAGCTGGCGGTCCGACAGCCGGAGGTGCGGCCCGTGGGCAGACATCCTGATTACATAGTCGCTCTGCATCAAGACGGTTTCGGTCGATCTCTAGTCTGTATCGGCGCGTTCTCCGAGATCTGTAGCCCTGGGGGAACGTCGGCGCCGCTCCTCACGCGGCCCGTTTCGTCCGATCGCTACGGGATCGTCGCTCGATCAGGTGAGGGTTGATCGTCTCGGTTTCGATGCTGTTGGCCGGCGGCGATGCTCTTGGCCGGCGGCGATGCTCTTGGCCGGCGGCGATGCTGTTGGCCGGCGGCGATGGTGTCGGCCGTCGGCCCTGTGTCGATCGCCGCAGCGAGTGTCGTGCTGATGTGCTCGAACCGGGCGTCGTGGTCGGGGATGCCGCTCAGCCGCGAACGGCTCGGGCTCTCCAACGCAAGAGCCAGTCTCTCACCGACCGTGTTCTGCGCCGTCCCACGCGCCCGCGCCACCGCACGTCGAGACCACGCCTGCACGTGATGCCACGATGATCCCCAGCTTCCGGACCCCCCGGTCGCAACCGGGGGGTGTCGAACTCAGGGGTCTTATACAACCCTGCGGTCCAGACCCCCCCAACTCGACGGGGGGGCTCCGGAACTTACGGGTCTCGTCCACGCTTCAGGACGCGTCATCCACGCGCAGCCACTCGACGGATTCCGCGAGGCCGCCGTCGTCCTGCCACGTCAGGAAGCCACCACCCTCGTCGAGCGCGAGGTTGGCCGACCCGCGGGCCGGCGACGCCGACATCGCAGGAGGCAGACCATGGGGGAGCTAGGCTCATCCTTGACCGACGCGAGGTTCAGCTGCCAGGCTGACCGGGCTCGCGCAAGCGCGAGCCTGCATCCCAACCGATTGGAGGAGTTCATGCCCGGACTTGGAGGCCGAATCGAGACGCTGACCAAGGCAAAGATCTCGCATCTGCTTGACCGAGCAGAGGATCCCGCCGAGACGCTCGACTATGCCTACGAGCAGCAACTCCAAGACCTCCAGAAGGTCAAGCAGGGTATTGCCGACGTCGTCACCTCCAAGAAGCGACTTCAACTCCAAGAGGAGCAGCTGAAGCAGCAGAGCGAGAAGCTCGATGGGCAGGCTCGCGACGCGATGTCCGCGGGCCGCGAGGATCTGGCTCGAGCCGCGATCGAACGCAAGCACCTGATCGTCCAGGAGACGAGCTCGCTCGACCAGCAGGTGGCCGAGTTGGAATCACAGCAGCAGAAACTGACCGACGCGGAGCGCAACCTCCAGACCAAGGTCGAGGAGTTCCGGACCAAGAAGGAGGTGATCAAGGCCCAGTACTCGGCGTCCGAGGCCCAGGTGCACATCTCAGAGGCCGCGACCGGCATCGGCGACCATATGGCAGACCTCGGCGAGGCCATGCAGCGGGCGATCGACAAGACCGACCAGATGCAGGCCCGCGCGTCGGCCGTGGAAGAGCTCCAGGCCGCCGGAACGTTCGACGATCTGACCTCGCTCGGTCCGCCCCAAGACGATATCGACAAGCAGCTTGACCAGCTCGGAGCCAAGAGCGCAGTGGACGGCGAACTCGCAGCGCTGAAGGCCGAGCTGGGTTCTGGGGCCGGGTCCGAGCCGCCACAGATCGGAGCGGGTGAGCAGGCCAGCTGACGTCCGTGCAGAGCGCTGCTCCGGACGCCGGCAACCCAGCGCAGCAGCTCGATGATCGCCACGTTCGCCTGGCCGCCGCTCCCACATCGTTTGCAGCCCGAAGCGTCCCCAAGACTGCTTCATGGATTGGGCGGAGCTTGATTGACCGAGAGCGAGCTCGGCTCAACGTTCGCGCAGGCTTGCGAGGCGTGCTTGAACTGCGGCGCTTGCTCGTTGATCGTGGGTGGGAGCGTGAACGTTCCGTCGCGATCGACGTCGGGGAAGTTGGGCACGCCGTGCGAGCGCATACAGTCTGCGTACGTGAGGTCCTGGGCTTGGTCGTGGGCGCTGCTGGTCGGCCTGCCGCCGTTGGGCAGGAGGTTGCGGCATGCATGGTTGGCAGACTTGAACGCCGGGGAGTCGGGGTCGGCGCCGCCGGGAGAGATCTTGATCTGCACATGGTTAGCTGAGCTGGAGACCTGAGGGTCGGGATAGCTGGACACCCCGTGCGAGCGCATGCAGCTCGCGAACGCCAGAACCCGCGCTCCAGCATCCGGCGCCTTGAGGTGCCTGTTGGCAGAGCTCGCCGGGGTGCTACCGCCGCAACCCGAGATGAGTGCGGCGACCACGACCAGGCCCGTGAGGTACCGCCACGTGTGACGAACGTGCCGTACAGGTCGCGGGTGATTGACGATATGTCCATTCACCGGGTACAAGATGCCTCCGGTTGAGATCGGTCGAGCCGGTTGTACACGGCGAGCGGTCACAATGGGGTGACAACACCACCCGTGTCGCGCCGATCGACATACAGGGGCAGCCGGCCGGGACCAGACGACGCGAGCGCCGCGCCGGAGCAGACTTCCCCGCCGATACGGAAAGCCGGATCGCCCTCGATGGTGCCGCCGGGGAGGCTGGATCCTGGCGCCCATCGAACCGAGGGCTCGCTGGGCGTCGGTGGAGGAGCGAAACCTCCACGAAACCGGCCGTGCCGTAGAACGGATCAGAACACGCGGAAGGACACCAGAAGGAGCCCAGATGCGAGACAGCGTCGATCCTGAGCGGCCGGCCCGCCCGCGCCGGACCCTGATGCTCGCCGCAATACTCGCAGCCGGGGTCGTGGTCGTGGGATGTGGAGGAAGCGCTCCCACCCCGACCGTGGCGGCGACGGGCAGGAGCTCGGCCGCGACCGTCGCGGCCGGCGGCGGTGGCGCCGGCGCTCGGCGTTGCTAGTCCGTATCCGCGTTGCCCTGTCGCGCGCGGACCTCGGCGGCCTCGGCCCGGAGCAAGCCCGCCTGGGCGCGAATCAGCGCGGCCTCGGCTCGCTCGCGAGCAGCACATGCACGCTCGATCGCCTCGCGCTGGATCGTGCCGATATCCGCTGGCTCTGGCTGCTCGGCTGTCGGAAGCTTGAGCATCGCACGCGTGTCGTCGAGCGCAACCTGCTGGACGTCTCGCCCCTCCTGGGCGTGATCGAGAGACTCCTGGCTGACGTCCCGGGTGACCTGCTGGCGATCGAGCCGCGCCTGGCTATCACCAAGCACGCGCTCGTAGCGCTGCCCGCCGACGCCCGCGCTCTCGCGCTGGTCATCCTGCCTCACCTGCTCCTGATCGATGCGAATCTGCTCGCGGTCGCCGACGAGCTGTTCGCGGTCACCCAGCGCCTGCTCGAGATCGGTCAGGCTCTGCTCCTTAGCGAGCTCGCGCTTGCGTGTCATGAGCACCTTCCATTCGATTACTCGATGTTGTCATAGCTGCGGGAGCGGCGCTGGCCGTCCGATCCAAAACCCCTGCGCGTAGTCGACTCCGATTCGCCGAAGCTCATCCAGAGTGGCCTGATCCTCGACCCCTTCGGCGATCGTCTTCATCTCGAACTGGCGCGCGACGCCGATGATCGCCCGGACGACGTGCCGAGCTTCCTCCTCGCGAAGGAGATCCTGGACGAACTGCAGGTCGATCTTCAAATAGTCCACCGGCAAATGCCGCAGATAAGTGAACGTTCCGTGACCGACACCGAAGTCATCCAAGGCAAACTCGCAGCCCAGCTCGCGCAGGCGCTGAGCGAAGGTCCGCGCAGCCACAAGGTTCTCCGCGGCCGCGGTCTCGGTGATCTCAAAGACGAGATTCTGCGGAGGCGCTCCGCTGGCGATCATCACGCCCTTGATCCGTTCGATCTGCAGCGGGTCGCTGATCGTCATAGCCGACACGTTCACCGCGACGCGATGACCGGCGGCCGCGAGCCGGGAGGCGGAGTCGACCACCCAATTGTCGATCACCTGAATCACGTCGAAGCGTTCAGCTGAAGGCAGGAACTCCCCTGGCTCGGCGATCCCCTCACCGTTCTCACCGGGCTCTCTGAGCATCCGGATCAACAGCTCAGACGTCTCGACCTGCATCGAGGCGAGATTGACGATCGGCTGACCATAAAGCACGAACCGATTCTCAGCCAGCGCCAAACGGACCTGCTCATCACATCGGCGCCGCGCGTGACTGGCACGGTCCTGAAGCCGCCACCCGGTGATGTCGGTCGAGATGCCACAGACCGCACGGATTCCGCCGCGCCCATCCAGCAGCGGAAACCGGACTGTCGAGAACACGCGCTCCTGACCGTGAAGCCACGTGGTCTCCTCCTCTTGCGTGGCCTGCCCCCCGTTCAGCACGAGCCGGTCATTAGCGCGAACCTGATCGATCGCGGACGCGGGCAGGATGTCCTCGTCGCCGCGACCGACCATCCAGTCGTTGCGAACGCCGAACGCTTCCTCGAACTCGCGATTCACGAGCTGGTAACGGAAGTCGGATCCCTTGACGGAGACCAGAGCCGACGTGTTGTCGATAACCGAGCGCAGCGTCCGCTCACCATCGCGAAACGAATCGTCCGAGCGCTTGCGATCGGTGATGTCCTGCAGATGTGATATCGACCAAAGTGGTGCGCCAGCCTCGTCACGGATCACCTCAGATCGGACGCGCGCCCAGACGATCGACCCATCCCGGTGCAGAAAGCGCGTATCGCGCTCGAGACTGGAGCAACTCCCCGCGGCGGCCGCAGCGATGAACGCTTCGTACCCCGCTACATCCTCGGGATGGATCAGGTCGCGCAGGCTCTTGACGACCAATTCCTCACGCTTGTAACCCAGCATCCGGCAGTACGCGTCGTTGACCCTCAACCAGCGCTCATCGGGAGCGATGACGCTGATCCCGAACGGAGCGTTGTCAAAGACCGAGTGCAATAACTCCTCGGTCGTCCCCGGAAATTCAGGCAGCAACGCGAGGAGCGCAGCACTGCGAGTTTGCTGCATGTCAGCGACCCTCCCGAGCACGAATCGCCGATCCCGGCGCCCGGCTCCTGCTGGGGATGGCATCCCATCGCTCGTGCGAAACGACCCCTGAGATTGGCGTGCAAAGCACCGACATACGGTGCTCGGCCCGGACGCTCGGCAGAAGCAGCGAAATAGCCTAGACATCCAATCTACTCCACCCTGCAAACACCGCCCTCGAGGCACCACGCGTCTGGTGTGCTTGCAGGCTTTGACGATCGCCGCGCGGCCTGGCGCCCTGTTCCGGCCAGGACGGCATGCGAGGCGGCCGATCGGCCCGCTTGCTCGCCGTCGGTGCATGGCGTCGAACAAGCGGAGATGAGCGGGCCCCAGCTAGAGCTAATGCTAATCAGCCACCGCGCCCACGGATTCCACTCAGCCGACGCCCTGATCGAGATGATCTACCTCGGCTGCGCCGGCATCGAAATCCCGCTCCCTCAGTCGGCCATGTCAGCCGACACCAAATCGATCTGTTTGGAGCGCTCCTCGCCCAACGCGTCAAAGAACGCGAGCACGGTCCGGCGGTCCCGACCCGGTGCGGCCCACACGAGCCGGCCTGTGTGATGATCAACCACGACGTTCAGGTACCGCTGACCCTTGCGGTGGCTGATCTCGTCGATCCCGATCCGTCCGAGCCCGTCGAGCAGATCAACCTCGCGCGTCGCTTCGGCAGCGACGCGCTCGAGGATCGTGCCGGGATCGTGCCGACCGACCGCCACGCGACGCACACCAGCTCGGCAACCGCCGTCTTGGACGTGTTCACGGCCAGCCACGCGATTCTGGTCCTCGAACCCGCGCGTGAACCGGCTGTCGTGCCGTGCCCACGGAACCGCGCACACGACGACGCCATGACGCCGGCACGTGACCCTCGGCGCGTCCGCCTCGACGAACGCAAACGTCGTACCAAGATCCAGCGCCGCCACCGACGACGACCTTCCCCAAGGAGCCCGAGCAGCCGCGCCCATACCCTGATACCGCGCATGCCGTTTTCGCTCGCCCTGATTCCGGTCGTGAAGAAGCCAGAACCCTAGGCACGGAGCGGCATGCGCACTTCCTCAGCCGCTCACCCCACCCACGGAAACGTCAGGGGAGCCGCAAAAAGCCCGAGCCATGAGGCCCCGCTCGGATGCACGGCTGCCGGCCCGAGCGCCGCCGCTGTGACTCAAACCTGGGTGACGTCAACGCCCGCCGACTCGAGGAGCGCCACTCCGGCACTTGGGGGGTCGGCAAGCCAGGCGTGGTCGAGCGTACCTGCGTGAGCGACGACGTTCAGGCCGCGTTCATCGAACTTGCGCGAATCAGCGACGAGGACGACGTTTCGCGCGCGGTTGATCATCGCGCGCTTGACCTCCGACTCAAGGGGGTCGGGATCGGTCAGCGAGCCGTCTGGCTCGATGCCCTTCACAGAGAAAACGGCACGGTCGACGTAGAAGCCCTGGATCGCGCGGACCGTGTCCGCGCCGACCATCGACCGCGTGAGCCGTCGGAAGTTCCCGCCGAGGCCAATCAGATCGAGACTCTCGGTGCCACTCTTGCCGACAATGTGCATCACCGGAACCGAGTTGGTCAAAATCGTGGCAGCCAGTCCGGTGTCGATCATCTCGCGCACGACGTAGTAGGCGGAGCTGGAGGAGTCGATAAACACCGTCTCGTGCATCTTGAGGTGGGCGACGACCGCGGCCGCAATCCGACGTTTGGCTTCGATTCCCACCTCGAGCCGGCTCTCGAACGAGTCCTCGTGTCCAGCCAGATCGGGGAGCACGGCGCCGCCGTGGGTCCGGCGCACGTGGCCTGCGTCGGCAAGCAAAGCCAGATCCCGCCGCGCCGTCATCGCTGAGACGTTGAATAGGTCCTCGACGTTCGCCACCGTGACGCTCCCGCGTCGCCGCAGCTCCTCGAGGATCTGGCGCCGCCTCTCGGCGGGCACCAACTCGCGTCGTCCGTGTGCCAGTTCACTCATCGATACGCGTAAGCCAATCAGATTTCAGCCCGGAGCTAAGCGCGGCTTAGCGAGGATACGCAGCCCCGACCCCCCCGTCTACGTTGAGGATGTTGCCGGTGCTCTTCCCCGAGCGGACGGGTGAGGCGAAGTGCACGACGGATTGGGCGATGTCCTCTGGCAGGATGTGCACGCCGAGCACAGTCCGCCGCCGGTAGTGCTCCTCGAGTTCGTTCGGCTCGATGCCGTAGGCGGCAGCGCGCTCGGCCCGCCAGGTCGATCCCCAGATGCGCGAGCCGTGAAGCACGGCATCAGGGTTCACGCTGTTGACGCGGACGCCGATCGATCCGCCCTCTTCGGCGAGGCACCGGGCGAGGTGGAGCTCTGCTGCTTTCGCCGAAGAGTAGGCGGCCGCGTTCTTCCCGGCGACCAGGCCGTTCTTCGACACGACGAAGATCACCGATCCGCCAATACCCTGGAGACGCAGAAGCCTGAAGGCGCCGCGGGCGACAAGGAAGTAGCCGGTCGCGAGGATCGACTGATTGCGCGTCCACTCTTCGATCGTCGTGTCCTCGATTGCCGCGCTGGACGCGATTCCGGCGTTGGATACGACGATGTCGACCCCGCCGAACGAATCCACCGCTGCTTCGAACGCGGCCGCAACGTCCTCTTCGGAGCTGACGTCGCCGGGCACCGCGACGCCTCTGTCACCAAGCGTCTCCACCGCGTCGCTGGCTCCTCTCCCGTCGATGTCGAAGGCGACGATCACCGCGCCGGTCGCAGCGAGCTGCTCGACGATCGCGCGCCCGATCCCGCCGGCAGCGCCCGTCACGAGTGCGACCCGCCCTTGCAATTCGCCGGGCGCGGGAGCCAGCGACAGCTTATAGAGCTCGAGCGGCCAGTACTCGACCGCGAAGCTCTCGGCCTCCGTGAGCGAGACGAAGTCGCTCATCGCGCTCGAGCCCGCCATCACCTCGATTGCACGGTGGTACAGGTCGCGGGAGACGCGCGCGCCCGCGAGCGTGCGGCCGACGGCGACGAGACCCACATTCTGGATGAGCACCACCCGAGCGTCGGGATCGGCCTGGACCGTCGTCTCGTCTCCGTGCCGCTCGACGTAGGCGGCATAGTCCTCCCGGTAGGCCGACGCCCGCTCGACGATGCGTTCGGCGAGGGTCTCGAGCGATTCACTCGACGGCTGGAACGGAATCCACAACGGCACCCGCTTGGTGTGAACGAGGTGGTCGGGGCAGGCTGCCCCGACCTCGACAAGCCGGGCCGCATCGGCGGAGTCGACGAACTCGGTGACACTCGGGGAGAGATCGCTGACGAGGATCTTGGGGTTCTCCGAGCTCACGGCGCCGCGCAGCACCGGCATCAGCTCCCGCAGCCACCCGCGACGCACATCATCGCCAAGCGGAGCGCTCCCGGCGAGGCCGCGGAACCGCGGGGTCGAGCGCGTGCGGTCGTTGACGAACTCGGCGGCCTCATTGATCACCGCGATCGTTAGCCGGTATGCCTCCTCGGCGGTGTCGCCCCAGACGACGAGCCCGTGCTTCGCGAGCACGACGAGTCGCAACGCGGGGTTCTCGCGGACGGCGGCCCCGACCTGGCGGGCGAGCGTGAAGCCGGGGCGGATGTACTCGATCCACACCGCCTCCGCGCCGAAGCATTCGCGGATGAACTGCTCGCCGTTATGCGCGCAGGCGAGCGCGTTGATCGCGTCGGGGTGGGTGTGGTGGACGTGGGCGGCTGGGATGAACGCGTGGAGCAGTGTCTCGATCGATGACCGCGGGGCCGACGGATCCAGCTGGCACCGCGACAGGTAGGCCACCATCTCCTCATCCGACATCTCCCCGCGCTCGAACAGGAGCAGCATGTCGTCGAGACGCAAGGGTGTGAAGTCGCGCGCTTTCATCGTCGCCAGGTCACACCCGGAGCCCTTGACCCACATCGTGGGTACAGCTCTGCCGGCGTGGTCGGCGGAAGTTCCCTTCGCGGACGTGTTGCCGCCGCCGAAGTTCGAGACCGCGCGATCGGAGCCGAGCAGGTGTGACGCATGGAGCACCTCCCCGAGCGTCCCGCCGGGCCCGCCCTCCGCCGGAGTCGACCAGCGGTCGGCCGCCGGCTCGATCATCGTCGTGGCGAAGTTCACGTTGATGCCTTCCTTCCTGCCGGCTGCACGCCGGCGCGGCGCCTGGCCGCTTCGGTTACGTATGAACCCGCGCGCAGCTCGGCAATCGGGTCGGCCACCGCGCCCTTTGACTCGCGCACGCGCGCGCACAACTGCCGAACGTCGGAGTTGTAGGCGTCGAGCAGAACTTCGTGGCCTCCGAGGACATCCCCGGTGAGCTGGCGCGCCGCCAGCTCACCCCGGTCGACCTGCAGGGCCTTCGCATAGGCCTCCTGGAGGTTGACCACACTGAGGGTCATCGCCTCGAGCTTGGCTTCGACGTTGTGGGACTGGTCGATCGTCAGCCGGGGCAGAGGACGCCCCGATCCGATCAACTCGTTGAAGATCAGGAACAGCTCGAACGGGTTGACCGAGCCGACAATCAGATCGTCGTCGGCGTACTTGCGATTGTTGAAGTGAAAGCCACCGAGGCGTTCGGCGTCAGCCAGCTGTGAGACGATCTGCTCGACGTTCGTGCCGTGCAGGTGATGGCCCAGGTCGATCAACACGCGGGCGTGCGGCCCCAACTCCTGGCAGATCAAGATCGCCGATCCCCAGTCTGGGATGTCGGTCGCGTAGAAGGCCGGCTCGAACGGCTTGTACTCGACGAGCAGTTCCTGATCGTCGGGCAAGGCGGCGTAAAGCTCGGTCAGGCACTCCAGGAGCCGTCCCCGTCGCGCGCTGATGTCGTCCTGGCCCGGGTAGTTGGTCCCGTCGGCCAGCCACAGCGACTGCGCGGTCGAGCCGAGCGCAGTCGCGATCTCGACGCACTCGATCAGGTGCGCGACCGCCTTGCGGCGAATCCGCGGATCCGGATTGGTGATGGAGCCGAGCTTGTAATCCGCGTCCTGGAACAGGTTCGGGTTAACGGCACCGATGCGCAGACCGAGCCCCTCGGCGAAGTCCCGCAACTGCCCGTAGTCGTCGACCGCGTCCCAGGGGAAGTGGAGGGCGACAGCATCGGCGGCGCCGGTCAGCCGGTGCACCTCCGCCGCGTCCTCGAGCTTCTCGAAGACGTCGCGCGGTCTCCCCGGCTGGGGGAAGACGCCGAAACGCGTTCCAGAGTCGCCGTATCCCCACGATGGGGTCTCAACGCTGAACTGGGTCAGCGCCTGCTGTATCTCCCGTTCGTCAATCATGTTCTATGCGAGGCTCGGTTCGTGGTTTGAGACCGTCAGGCCGGTCACTGACAGGAAGCGCTCGTAGGTGGAAGCCGCGGTGTCATCCGGGGTCGGATCGAACCGCTGCGTAGGGAAGGAGACGGAGACGAGCTCTCGCATCTGCGGTAGCGTCGCAACCAGGCCGACCGCCCGGGCCTGCGCGAGAATGTTCCCAATCGCCGACGCCTCGCCGGGACCTGCGATCACAGGCACCCCGGTCATGTCGGCGGTCAGCTGGCAGAGGGAACGGTTACGGGCACCCCCGCCGATCACGTGGATAGCGTCAACCTCACGGCCGCTGACCGCACGCAGCCGCTTGAGCACGAGGTTGTACTTGCAGGCGAGCGAGACGAGCACCGCCCGCATGAACTCACCCGCCTCGACCGGCTCACGCTGACCGGACGCACGGCACAGTGCTGCGATCCTCGAGGGCATGTCCCCGTGGTGCAGGAGACTTGGATGGTCAGGATCGAACAGCGCGACGTCGTCGACGTGAAGCGTCGCGAGCCGCTCCAGCTCCGCGTAGTCGAGCGATCGGCCGCTCGCCTTCCAGTGGCGGCGGCACTCCTGCACGAGCCAAAGCCCCATCACGTTGCGCAGCAGGCGCGTCGTCCCGTCGATCCCGCGCTCGTTCGTCAGATTGAAGGCAGCGGCCTGCGCTGTGAGGACCGGCGCGTCGAGCTCCAGGCCGAGCAGCGACCACGTTCCCGACGAGAGGATCGCCGACCTCCGAGAGCTGATCGGTGCGGCAATGAACGCCGAGGCTGTGTCGTGCGAGGCCACGGTCCAGACCGGCGTGCCGGCGATTTCGCCATGTTGGTCCCGCGCGCCGCCGAGCAACTCGCCGGGTTCGACCGGAGTTCCGGACATGATCGCGCCCGGGAGCCCGAGCTTGGCGATCAGCTCGTGCGCCCAGCCGCCGGTTCGGGCGTCGAGCAGGCCGGTGGTGGAGGCGACTGTCACCTCGTTGGCGAACGCACCCGTGAGCCACAGGCCGATCAGATCGGGGATCAGCGCCATGTGCTCGGCGGCTGAAGCGATCGGGCTGCCGGCTTCTGCGAGCAGCTGGAAGACGGTGTTGATCGGCATCGTCTGGATGCCCGTCACGGCGTACATCTCGGCCGGCGGAACGCGCCTGGACGCCAGCTCGATCATCCCGTCCGTGCGCTCGTCGCGATAGTGGAAGGGAACCCCAAGAAGCCGGTGGGCGCCGTCCAAAAGTCCGTAGTCGACCCCCCAGGCGTCGATCCCGATGCCGGAGAGCTCTCCCGCCTCCTGGACGGCCTTCGAGAGGCCGGCGAGCGTCTGACTGAAGAGCGACAGGACATTCCAGTGGAGGCCGTCGGGGAGCGGGACCGTCGCATTGGTGAAGCGATGGGCCTCGTCCAGCGCAAGGCCGGCCGAGCCGAGCCGCCCGACGATCACCCTCCCGCTTTCGGCGCCGAGGTCGACGGCCGCGAATGATCGTCCCGAACTAGTCAAGGTGGAAGATCTCCTCGAGCCTGTCCAGTGAGCTGTCGGGGGCGGCCGCAATCTCGAAGAGCGGCGCCATCTCGGTCTGCCAGCGGGAGTTGACCGCCTCGCCCTGCATCGCGTCGAGCGCAGCATCGAAGTCGTCCGTCTCAACGTATCCGACGATCAGCCCGTCGGCTCGGGCGAACAGCGAGTAGTTCTCCCAACCAGTCCTCCGTAGCGCATCGAGCATCTCCGGCCACACCTCGGCGTGCCGCCGCTTGTACTCCTCGAGCGTGTCCGCTCGGGCGCGCATCAGGAAGCAGACGCGCTGCTTGGGGCGACGCTCCGCGCTCATACCGTCACGACCTCGATCCCGAGCAGATCGCCGAGCGCGCGCAGCTCGCCGACGCGATGGCCGGTGCCGAGCGCCCAATGGTGGTTGACGGCCGTGGCGGCCCAGGCGTCGCACCACTCGCCGGGGTCGCGGCCGAAGTCGACGCGGGAGGTCGTGTTGCCGATCTGCAGCAGCGGGCCGTCGACGACCGTGCCCTCCGAGGCGACAAGGCGGTAGCGCCCATCGCGGAGCTGGGTGAGACCGAGGGCGGTAACGGGCCCGTGGGAAACATCGAATTCAACGGACACGCCGTAGCCGCGCTTGCCGTGGTAGACGCCAAGTCCGCGCAGCAGCGGGCGGCGCTCACTGATCGCCAGATGCGCGGGACCGTCGTGCCCCATCTCGACGACCCCGTCCTTGAAGTTCAGAGCCTGGATCTCTGTGAAGGAGCCGCCCGCGCCCAAGCGGTCCATGATCAGCATCGCGACCGACGCACGGAGCTCGAACTCACCACAGGCGGGAACGTGTCCCGCCGTCAGCAGCGAGGCGCCGAGGATCATGCCGGCGCCGAGGCGCTCGTGCAATTCGCCCTCGAGGCCCCGGTGGTAGTAGGCGAGCGAGTCGAGCGAGAAATCCGCGACGAGGGTCTCGAGTCCGCACGCGACGCGGACCGCCCACGTCAGATCATCTGCGTCGACGGACCGATCGAGGTCGAAGACCGACCTGACCTGCTCGAGCTTGCGCTCCGCCGTGTCGTCGTCGACGGCGGCGACCCGAACGCGCAGGTCGTCGAATTCCAGCACCTCAACGTGGCCGCCGAGGTGGCCTGCGACCATCGTGATGTCGGTCGCGACGTCGAGCATCCCCGGATACAGGTGTCCCATCAGCCCGTGGCGCGCGGTCCGCAGGACGCCCGCAACGCCTGCGGCCCTGACCCAGGCGCCGATGCGCTCCCAGGCGCGGTCGTCAGCGAGATAGCCGGAGACGGACCGGAACGGGATCCCGCAGCGCTCGAAGGCGTTGCCGACCTCCGGTAGCGGGCAAGCGCCGCAGTATGCGAGCCACTCCCCCGTCCCGAAGCTGCTGTGGTCCATCGCCTCGGAGGGCTGAAGATTGACCAGCAGGACGGGCGCGTTCGCCCTCTGAGCGATCGGCACGACCATCGTTGAGGTCATGTAGGTGCTCAGGAAGAAGACGATCAGATCGCAGCCGGCAGCTCGTAAGCGCTCAGCCGCCACAGCCGATTCCTCGGCATCAGAGATGAAGCCGACGTCGACGACGTCGGCGTCAAAGCCGCGCAGCCGCGCCGAGACCGCCTCGGCCGAGCGCCGCAACGCGGGCAGCAGGTCCGGAAACTGCGGCCAGTAGGCGCCGAGCCCGCCGGCCACCAGGCCCACAACGGGTCGGCAGATGCGTGCCAAGCCGGCGGCCGTGTCGTGGGGCTCACGCGTTTCTGGATGGTTCATTGTCGAAGTCGTGCCTTTGAGCGGTCCCGGCGGCTCCCCGGAAGCTGACGCTTCCGGGGAGCCGTGAGGCCAGTCGACTTAGAAGTTGAACTGGTCGATGTTGGCCTTGTCGAACACGGTCGGCGGACCGAGCACCACCGAGAGACCCGTTCCGCCCGCGGGCGGAAGGATCGTGTACTTCCCGAGCTTGCCGGCGGTGAACGTCTCGCCGGCCTTCAGCGGCATGCCCGAGGCAAGCGACGCAGCGGCGTAGCCCGCCAGGTAGCCGAGGTTAGCCGGATCCCACAGCTCGAACTCCTTGCAGGTGCCGTCCTTGACGTACGGGCGCATCTGCGACGGGAGACCTAGGCCCGTGAGCGTGATGTGCTTCAGCAGCGACTTGTGCGTGTCCAGATACTGAGCGGTGGTCTGGATCCCGACGGTCGTCGGCGAGATGATGCCGCGAAGGTTCGGGTAGGCCGACAGCAGACCGAGGAGAACGGTCTTCGACGTCGTCGGCTCATCATTGCCGTAGACGATCGAGACGAGCTTCATGTTCTTGTACTTGGGCAGCTTGAGCTCGATCTTCATGTACTTGATCCACGCGTTCTGGTTCGTCGCCGTGGACTCCGCAGAAAGGATCGCGATCTGGCCCGTGTAACCGATCTCCTTGCCGAGAAGCTGCACTTCGCTCTCGCCGATCTGCTCCGTGTTCGCCTGGTTGATGAACAGGTGATTCGGGCACGACACGTCGGAATCGAACGACACGACGTCGACGCCGGAGGACTGAGCCTGACCGAGGTCGGGGCACAGCGCCTCGGGATCGTTGCCGGCGACGATGATCGCGTTGGCGTGAGCCTGCACGGCGGCCTGGATCGACGGCTCCTGTGCCGCAGCCGTGTCGACCGTCCCACTGCTGACCGTCACCGAGCCGCCCAGGCCGGACAGCGCGGTCTTGATGCCGTTGTCGGCGATCACCTCGTACGGGTTGATCGTGTCCTTCGGAATGGCGTAGACGACAAGGCCCTTCTTGATCGGCCCGCTGAACGTGGCAGCCATCGCGACGCCGACGCTCGTTGCGAGCGCTGCGATCGCCACGACGGCAATCGTCCGGACCCGCGTGATCTTGAAAAACTTCACTGCACCCTCCTCCTGTTACTGGTTGACCTATTTCTCGGCCGCACAGACCCAAGCTGCAGGCCGATGTTGCTGTGCACCACGGTGGTGGCACTGCAAATTGTTTCCGTCATGTTGTGGCACGGGCCGCGGGAACGGGCCTGCGACCACGTTCGATGCGTGCGCGCACCCTCCGGTAGCCGTCGGCACTGTTGGGGACGAGCACGCTGAACAGCAGCAGCACCCCGAAGATGATCTGCTGTTCCTCGGAGCTGATGTTGATCAGCGTGAAGGCCACCTGTGAAAGAGCCACGATCAACACCGACAGCACGACTCCGAGGATCGAGCCCTTGCCACCGAAGATCGACACGCCTCCGAACAGGACAACCGCGACGACGTTCAGCTCGAGACCCAGTCCGGCTGTGTAGATCGACGAGTTGTTCTGAAGCGCGTAGACGACCCCGGCGAATGCACACACGACGCCCGACAGCAGATACAGGATGAACTTCGTGCGGTTCACCCGGATGCCTGAGAAGAACGCCGCCTCCTTGTTGAGGCCGATCGCGTACAGCGACCGGCCGACCGGCGTCTTATGCAGGACGACGGCATAGATGATCGCGAGGACCACGAAGAACAGGAATGGATAGGCGATATGGGCGAAGACCGGCGAGAACCCGATCTTGGTCAGTGCGGGCGGATAGTTTGTGACCTCGCTGTTGCCGAGGACCACCTCGGCGAGCCCGCGGAACATCGTCAGCGTTCCGATCGTCACCGCGATCGACGGAAGGCCAAGGCGTGTGACCAGGAAGCCGTTGAGCGAACCGCCCAGCGCCCCGACGGCGAGTGCGACCACAATCGCCAGTCCAGAACCCGTCCCGTGCTCGAACGCGTAACCGAAGACCGAGGCGCTGAGGCCCAGCATGGCCGCCACAGACAGGTCGATCTCTCCCGTGATCACGATCAGGGTCAGCGGCAGCGCCATGATCGCGATCTGACCGATGTCAAGACCACCGAAGAAGATCGTGGTCGTCGTCAGGAAGTTGGATGACTCAATCGTTCCGAAGGCCACCACCGCGAGCAGGATCACGAACAGCGCGGACTCCCAGCGCCGGAAGATCCCGATCAGTGATCGCGGCGCCGTCTGCGGCTGGGGTGCTGCTGCCACGTCACTCGACATACGTCACCCCTTCGGTGGCGACAAGCGCCCGGGAGGCCCTGAAGCTGATCAGCCGGTCGAACGAGATGGCGGCCAGCAACAGCGCACCGGCGATCGCCGAGTCCCAGAATGCGGTGATCTTCGCGGCGACGAGTGCCTGGTTGATCACCTGCAGCAGGAGCGCGCCGAACACGGCACCGATCACGTTCCCGCTGCCGCCGAAGATCGCGACCCCCCCGACGACCACGGCTGTGATGACGATCAGCTCGTAGCCGGTGCCAGCCGTCGAATCGACAGTCGCCTGCTGGGCGAGGAACAGGACCCCGCCGAGGCCCGCGAGCGCGCCGCTGATCACGAACACGGTGAAGACGCGGCGCGCGACCGGGATTCCCGCCAGTACCGCGGCCTCCGGGTTTGATCCGATCGCGTACAGCTCGCGTCCGGCCGGGAACCACCGCATCCAGAAAGCGGCCGCCAGCGCAACCACCACGACGAGGACAAACAGCCAGGGGATGCCGATGACCGTCGAGTAGCCGAGGGAGACCAAGCTGTGCGGAATGACGCTCGGCTCGATCTGCACGCCGGACCCGACGATGTTGTCCAAACCGCGGATGATGTAGAGCGCCGCCAGTGTGACGACGAGACTCGGAACCCGAGCCGCCGTCGTAATCACGCCGATGACCGCGCCGCAAGCGACTCCGATGCCGATCCCGGCGAGGAAGATCACGACCATGGTCATGTGCGGATCGTGGTTGTAGATCTCACCGACGGCGAACGCCGAGATCCCCAGCGTCGAGCCGACCGAGAGGTCGACGTTCCGCGTGACGATGACCATCGTCTCGCCTACCGCCAGCAGCAGATAGATGGCGCCGATCGAGAGGATCGCCTGAATGTTCGACAGGCCGTCGAAGCTCGAGTTCTTGATCGTCGTGGCGCCGAAGATGACGATGATGACAACCGCGATCACGGCGGGGCGATATCGCGAGATCGTCTCGGCAACCCGATGCTGGCGCGCGGCGGGCGCCGGCTGGGCGACCATGCCGGGAGTCGTCGCCGTACTCACGCGGCAACTCCGGTGACGACGCCGGAGGCCGCCGCGATGACGGACTCCTCAGTCGCCTCCTCATTGGTGAACGCGCGCACGAGGCGACCCTCCCGGATCACCAGGATGCGGTCTGCGAGCAGCAGCATCTCTGGCAGCTCCGAGGAGATCAGCAGCACTGCGACCTGCTCGCCCGCAAGGCCTTGGATCAGCCTGTGAACCTCCGCCTTGGTCCCCACGTCGATGCCACGGGTCGGCTCATCGACGACCAGCAGCGCCGGCTGACGGCTCAACCACTTCGCCAACACCACCTTCTGCTGATTGCCGCCCGACAGCGTCGAAACCGGGTCGGCGAGGCGGTTGAATTTGATCTGCAAGCGCTTGGCCCACTTCGTCGCGAAGTCTCGAGAAACGGCGTTGGCAATCAGACCGTGACGCCGCACGCGGCTGAGCGAGGCCATCACGATGTTGCGCTCGATCGACTCGTCCATCACCAGGCCATGCTGGCGCCGGTCCTCGGGCACCAGCCCGATCCCCGCTGCCATCGCCGCGGTCGGCGATGCCTTCTTCAGCGGCCGTCCGGACACCGTCACCGACCCGGCGTCGTAGCGATCGATGCCGAAGATCGCCTGGGCGATCTCGGTGCGCCCGGCCCCGACGAGCCCGGCGAGCCCGACGATCTCACCGGCGCGCACCTCGAAGCTGATGTCCACGAACTTCCCCTCACGCGTCAAGCGATCGACCTTCAGCACCACCTCGCCGGAGCTGGTCCGATGGATGCCCTGGCGCTTCTCGATGTCGCGGCCGACCATCGCGCGGACGAGCTGGTCACTCGTCAAGTCGCCGGCGGGGCTTGCCAGGACGCAGCGCCCGTCACGCATGACCGTCACACGCTGGCAGGTCGCGAAGACCTCGTCGAGACGGTGGGAGATGAAAACGACGGCCGCCCCTTCAGCCCGCAGCGTCTCGATCACCCTGAAGAGACGCGCGACCTCCGCCGCCGACAGGGCCGCGGTCGGCTCGTCCATCACGATCACCTTCGCGTCGAGGGTGAGTGCCTTTGCAATCTCGATGATCTGCTGGTCGGCGATCGACAGGCCGCGGGTCAAGCGGTTCGGGTCGAGGCGGACCCCGAGCCGCCGCATGACGGCCGCGACCTCGCTCAGCATCGCCGTCCGGTCGACTCGGCCCCCGGATCGCATGGGCATCCTGCCCATGAACACGTTCTCAGCGACATCGAGATCGGGGAATAGCGTCGGCTCCTGATAGATCACCGCGATCCCCGCGTCCCGCGCCGTCGCCGGACTGCTCAGCTGGACGGCCTCGCCGTCCATGTAGAGCGCGCCGGTGTCCGGCTGGTGCACGCCGGCGAGGATCTTGACGAGCGTCGACTTGCCTGCGCCGTTCTCACCGACGAGGGCGTGGGCCTCACCCGCGTTGAGCTCCAACGATGCGTCGATGACGGCCCTGACCGCCCCGAACGACTTACTGACGTGCTCGGCGGCGAACAGCACGCTCGGGCCGTCAGCCGCGGCGGGCACCGCGCCAGCAGTTGTTGGAACCTCAGAGCGGTCGGATGGCACCGCCGGCCTCTCCTCTCTCTCCTACCTCACGGGACGTGATTCTGCGAAAGACTCTCGTGCGCGATGGCCGCTCGGTTCTGGTGGAGTCCGACAGGCCAGGACGCGGGGCGATCATAAACGATCAAACGGCGTCATGGAAGAATTTTGTGATGCCCGCCACGAACGGGAGCCGGCGGTGCGACCTTCAGCCGGCGAGTAGGTCGTCAGCCGGCGAGTACGGCTTCAGCCGGCGCGTAGGGTCTCAGCCGGCGACGAGGGCGTCAGCCTGCGAGTACGACGGCCAACCGGCGCGGTCCATGGACGCCCTCGACGCGACTGAGCTCGATGTCAGACGTTGCCGACGGACCTGAGATCAGGGTGATCGGCGAGTTCCCGGCCGCCACTGAGCCCGCCATCGCGCGCACAGCTTCCGGAACGGCCGCGCGGATCTGTGCGGAGCGGACCACACAGATGTGCAGGTCAGGGACGAGCGTCAGCGCGCGGCGTCCCTGAGCCGGCCCGGCGTCGAGCACGATCGTGCCGGTGACGGCGATCGCCCACGCGCACCCGGTCAGAACGCCGCCGGCACGGTCGAGCACGTCGAGCGCCAGCGGCGGGTCATCTCGGAGCGGTTCGACGCCGGCAGGCAGCCACGCTTCGGGGAGGTCGGGCGGGATTGCAAGCGAGCGAACGCCGTTGTGCGCGCAAATCTCGGCGATCGCCGCAGCGATCGCCGCATCCCCCTCCTCGCACGCGACGACATTCGCGCGGTAGGCGCCGCAGCGCTCCGCGAACAGCGCCGCCGCCTCCGTCACGTTCAGCTCCGCGCTGCGCGCGTAGGCGCCCGCCGAGTCCGGATCGCCCGACGGATCCCAGGCGGACGCCTCGCCGCGGCCGACGTCACCGAGGGCAAGGCGGATCCGCGCCAGGATCTCCTCGCGAGCCGAGCGCGAGGTCATCGTCGGCCGGCCGGTCGGATCGGCTGCTCGCGCGCGCGCCACCACTCGCGAAACGTCGGCGCGGCCGGTGCCGGCAGATCGCGCGAGGCCAGCCAACCCGCGAGTGGCCCAGGCAGACGGCGCTCGATGCGACCGTCACGAGCCAACGGCCGGGACGCCAGACGCGCGGTGCGCTGGGCGGCCTCGTAACCCCTCCGGCTCGAGAAGACCCGTGCCAGTGCGACCATCGTCAGGCGCTCGGCCTGCTCGCCGTCGGCCTCGCGGACGATCCTCCCGCGCAGGTGGATCAGGACGCTCGGAATGTCGATCTTGACCGGACACGCCTCGTAGCACGCCCCGCACAGCGAACTGGCCCACGGGAGCGAGCGCGCCGACTCGAGGCCGTGCAGCTGCGGCTCGAGGATCGCCCCGATCGGGCCGGCGTATGGCGTCCCGTATGCATGACCACCGGTGCGCTCGTAGACCGGGCAGACGTTCAGGCAGGCTGAGCAACGGATGCATCGCAACGCCTGGCGCCCCGACGGGTCGGAGAGCACCGCCGTCCGTCCCGCGTCGAGCAGGATCAGGTGAAACTCCTGCGGCCCGTCGCCGGGGCGCACCCCGGTCCACAGCGAGGTGTATGGGTTCATCCGCTCGGCGGTGGACGAGCGCGGAAGCAGCTGCAGCATGACCTCCAGATCGCTGAACCGGGGCAGCACCTTCTCGATGCCGACGACAGAGATCAGCACGCGCGGGAGCGTCGTGCACATGCGACCGTTGCCCTCGCTCTCGACGACGCCCACCGTGCCCGTCTCCGCGATCGCGAAATTCGCGCCGCTGACCGCCACCTCGGCCGACAGGAATCGCGCCCGCAGGTGGCGGCGCGCAGCCTCGGCCAGCGCCGCCGGCTCATCTCCCAGCGCGGCGGTTCCCTCGATGTTCGCCCGGAACAGATCCCGGATCTCGGCGCGATTGCGGTGGATCGCCGGCACGAGCAGATGCGACGCGCGATCGCCGGCGAGCTGGTTGATGAGCTCGGCCAGGTCCGTCTCGTGGGCGGCGATCCCGGCTGCGGCGAGCGCGGCGTTGAGGCCGATCTCCTCAGTCGTCAGGGACTTGACCTTGACGACCTCCCGTGCCCCGGCAGCGCGAACGAGCGTCGTGACGAGCTCGTTGCACTCAGCGGCGTCACGTGCCCAGTGAACGGTCCCTCCGGCCGCGCTGACGCTCCGCTCGAGCTGCTCCAGATGCTCATCCAGATGGCGCAGCGCGTGCTCCTTGATCCGACGGCCCGCCTCCCGCAACTCCTGCCAGTCGTCGAGCTCGCCGATCGCGGCCAGACGCCGGTCGCGGATCGTGTGCGTCGCGACGCGCATGTTATGGCGAAGCTGCGAGTCGTCCAGAGCCAGTCGCGCCGCGGCGCGGAAATCGCTCACCGCCCGCACTCGCTCATTCCGCCGCCTGCGAGGCGAGGATCTCGGCGAGGTGGACGGTGTGGACGCCAGATCGCTGGCGGCTCAGACCGCCGCCGATGTGCAGGAGGCACGATGCGTCGACGGCCGTGCAGACCTCCGCTTCGGTGACGAGGATGGCAGCGAGCTTGTCCGTCAGCATGGCCGTGGAGGTCTCGGCGTTCTTGACCGCGAAGGTCCCCCCGAACCCGCAGCAGCTCTCGGCCTCCTGCAACTCGACGAGATCAAGCCCGCGGACATGTCGAAGCAGCCGCAGCGGCGCGTCTCCCACCCGCAGCAACCTCAGCGAATGGCACGTGGGGTGATAAGTGACGCGGTGTGGGTAGTACGCGCCGACGTCCTCGACGCCGAGTTCGCCGACGAGAAACTCCGAGAGCTCGAACACGCGTGGCACCAGGGATGCGATCTCCCTCGCGAGCCGGTGGTCGCCGACCGCCTCTGCGATCCGCGGGTACTGGTCGCGGACCGCTGCTGCGCACGACCCCGAAGGCGTTACGACGGCGTCGTAACGCCCGGCACCGAACGTCGAGACGAATCGTCGCAGCAAAGGCAACGCGAGATGCTCGTAGCCGGAGTTGACGTGCATCTGCCCGCAGCAGGTCTGCTCCTCAGGAAACTCCAGCTCGTGTCCGAGCCGCTCAAGCACCTGTACCGTCGCGATGCCCGCTGCAGGGAACAACGTGTCGCCCAGGCACGTCACAAAGAGCGCAAGCCGCATCGCGAGCAGAGTAGCGGGCGTCGGCGAGTGGTCTGACGGAACGGCGCTCGCGACGCCGCTGAAGCTAAACGCCGAGACCGAACGCGGCGGCCACTGCTTCGCGCTCATCTGGGGCGAGCCCGCGCGAGGGCGATCCCATGCTCAGGTTCATGACCTCGTAGACAGCGGCAGCTTCGAGATATTCGACGAGGTCAGCGGCCTGCGTCGCGGACACGTCCGATCGGGTGACGATCCCATGCTTGGCCCAGACGACGGCCTTGCTGCGCTCGAGCGCCGCGACGGTCGCCTCCATCTGGCCCGGCGACCCCGGAACCTGGAAGGCCGCGAGCTCGACGCCTTCCGGCGCCACGACCCCCGTTTCGGGCTCCCACCGCAGGAGCCGGGCGGTCAACTCCTCGCTCGTCGTGATGTCGGGCAGGTGGCTGAGGAACACGAGCCGCAACGGCTGCGCGTGCACGATGGCATGGTGCTCGACACCACGCCGGCGACGGTGGTCGTCGTGGATCGCGAGGTGACTGTTGAGCTCGCTCGACGGTAACGAGCCAGGTGCGGCGTGCACGATCGCACGGGTCCCGGACTCATCGATATGCAGGGCGACGAGCGTCGTCGAGGGACGCCGGGCGACATCGCGCAGGCGCTTCCCCCCGGCAGTGATCACGACCCAGCCACCGGCGAGCCCGGGCGCCCGTGCGGGCAGCGCCAGCTCGCCGACAGGGTCGAACGGGCACGCAAGCGTCGTGGTGTAGACCGAGATGTTCCCGGCCGATCCCTCGCAGGCAGCCAGCGTTGTCAGCTGGGTTCCGGCCTCGCCGATGTCCTCCACGATCCTGTCGAAGACGGTGCCGATCCCGATCATGTGCGCTCGCTCTCCAGGTCAGTCAGGTTCGAAGATCTCAGGGAACGGTGGGTGAAGCCGTCGCATTCCAAGAGCCGCGGGGCTGACGCGAGCGGCGCGGGGTCCCCTGCGCTGTGTTGATGACGCGGACCCTATCGCGCGCCGATCCGTGCTGTCAAACAAACGACCGCAAACTAGCAACAACTCGACCAGATCCGTGGCCACGGTCTGGAAGGGTGCGGACGTCGCGACGCCATGACCCCAGTTTGACGATCTAATTTGATCGTTGTTGTTCTTGAATCTTCGCCTGGTTCCGGCGCCGACCTTAGGCGCGCCTTTGCCGCAGGGGCCGATGCTGTTCTCACCCTTCGACGTGATGGTGAGCCGTCGTTCGAGGCCACGGTCGAGCAGGTCTTCAAACGACATGCGCAGTTGGCACAGCCCAGAAGAAGGTCGGTCCGTGACCGTGACCGACGATCCGAATGACCACTCGAACGTGGTCATCGATCTGGACAGGATGGCAATGCGGCCCGGGGTCGAGCGTGACCACGCGATCGCACGCCACGCGAAAGCGGTGGCGCTGATGAACGATCCCGCGAGATCCTCGAAAAGGGCTGATCGTCGCCAGTCTCGCTCGGATCGGCCGGCGCCGGGCAGCGGGCTGACCCCAGCGCGAGGGAAGCCCGGCGCGAGGGAAGCCCGGCTCGAGGGAAGCCCGGCTCGAGTCGAGGGCCGTACCAAAGCATCAGCAGCCCAGCGTGCGAGTGGTCCGGGCAAGCGCATGATGCGCCGGCCGCTGTGGCCGCAGGTTGGGATGACCACAGCCAACACGACGGAGAACTGCGGTTTAGCCGCAGCGTCGTGGTGCCGAAGACGGGAGGGTGACCGCGATTGATCGGCAGCGAAGCGCCGTGCCGACGCCGGAGGTCTTCGTCGCCCGGCAGCCGATCTTCGACCGGCGACTTCATGTCGCCGGCTACGAACTGCTGTTCCGCGAGGGTCCCGCGACCTGTGCGGTGATCACGAGCCACGAACGAGCGAGCGCGACGGTCGTCCTGAACTCGCTGACCGAGATCGGCCTGGACCAGATCGTCGGCACGAAGCCAGCATGGATCAACGTATCACGCGAGTTCGTACTGGATGGGCTGGCACGCTCGCTCCCACCGGCTCTGGTGCTGCTGGAGATCCTCGAGGACCAGCAGATCGACGAGCGGCTGATCGCCGCGATCACCGACCTCAAGCACTCCGGTTACCAGCTCGCGCTCGACGACTTCCAGTACACCCAGGGCGCCGACCCGCTGCTGGCGCTGGTGGACGTCGTCAAGCTCGACCTGCTCGCGCTCGGGCGCAAGAAGCTGGCCGGAGACCTCGCGCGCCTGAAGCCCTATGGCGTGACGGTGCTGGCCGAGAAGATCGAGACCCCCGAGGACTACGCCTACTGCGCTCGCGCCGGCTGCGATCTGTTCCAGGGCTACTTCTTCTGCCGACCAGAGCTGATCACAGGCCACCGCGTCGACGCCAACCGGATGTCGCTCATGGAGCTCCTCGCGGCACTCCAGGAACCCGACGTTCAGCTCAACGGGCTCGAGCGGATCGTCGCCCGCAACGTCGGGCTGAGCTACCGGCTGCTCAGATACATCAACTCGGCCTTCTTTGGGCTGCGCCAGCACGTCCGGTCACTGCGTCAGGCGCTCGCGCTGCTCGGCGTCGAGAACATCCAGCGCTGGGCGACGCTGAGCGTGTTTGCGAGCATCGAGGGCAAGCCGGCTGAGCTGACCGTTACCGCGCTGATCCGCGCCCGGTTCTGCGAGCTGGCCGGCAGGAACCTGACCGGCACGAGCCGCAGCGAGCTGTTCACGCTCGGCCTGTTCTCAGTCATCGACGCACTGATGAACACCCCGATCGACGAGGTTGTGGACAGGATCCCGTTCCCGTTGGACATGCGCGAAGCGCTCACCGCGCACACCGGCGAGAAGGGCCGGCTGCTGGAGTGCATCACCGCCCTGGAGACAGGTCAGTTCGACGAAGCCGAAGCGATCATCCCCAACGCCGGCGAGCTGTATCTCGACTCCCTGGCATGGGCCAACCAAGCGGCCAGCCCACTGTTCACCTGAGCGTCTCCGACGGGACTCCTCGGCAGGCGGAATCCACGGAGCTTGGGTCCGGGCTTCGGGCGGGTTCGACGTCAGCCCAAGTAGGAGATGAACTCCAAGAGGCTTCCGTCGGGATCGCGAAAATAGACGCTGGTCCCGCGACCTCGAGCGCCGCTGCGCTCGCTCGGCTCGACCTCGATCTCGACGCCCAGGCCCTCCAGGTGCTCGACGGCGCGGGCGATGGGACCGTCCCATTCAAAGCAGAGGTCGCTGTTGCCGGGCGCAACTGGGATCCGCGCGACGGGGCCTGCGGTCGCACCGGGACCGTGGACGTTGAGCTGCTCGGTGCCAAATCGGTATGCCCAGGTGCCATCGCCCCGGTCGATCAGCTCGGCACCGAGAACGTCCCGGTAGAAGAGATTCGACACCGCCCAATCCGTTACGTGGATCACGCAGTGATCGAGCTTGGCCAGCACGCCGCACATGCTCAGGACAGTAGCGTCGGCACGCGACTGCGTCAGGTTCGCCTTCGGCGAGATCGTCAGAATGAGCTCGTGTCCGATCATCCGCCAGATGGGCTTCCTGCCTACCGCCTCCTGACCGGGCCCGACGACGACGCGTTCTGCCGCCGGGTCAGCGCTGCGCTCGAGCTCGGCTACCGGCTCTACGGGTCGCCTGCCGCAACCTTCGACGGCCAGCGCGTGATCGTCGCCCAAGCGCTTCTGTGGCATGCATCGCCGGCCGCCCAGCGACCACTCGAACAAGCCTAGAAGGACGACGGCCGGCGAAGCGGCGCGGAGCCGCTGGTCGGCAAGACGGCCCGCAGATCGTTCGGCCCTTGGTCCTGCCTGAGCGCATCAGGCCGCTCGCTTCGTTTCGCTTGTTGCCACACTCGAGGACGGGCCTCACGCGCCCGACGCCGCTACCGGCATCGTGACGCCACGACCCGGGAGCGGGAAGCGGCAGGCGGCCGCCGCCCGCCTGAACGCCGGCGATTCGAACATGGACCCGGACAGCGAGAAGGCACCGTAGGGACCACCGACGATCGTCTCGTCTGGTGCGGGCGGCGTCGAGGGCGGCGCAGTGGTCGGATCGGGGAACGACCTCAGGCCATGTGCCCGGATGCACGTGGCGATCCTCACACCTTGCGCGATGCGGGTCGCCGAGCCACCGCCGGGGCCGGGGAGCCCTGCAGGCAACAGCTTCTGACACGCGCTCTGGCCCGATGCGAACGCGCGAGACCGCGTATTGACCCCGGAACCCGACAACTGGACTCCCCCATCGGCGGAGCCCGGGTCAGGGAAGTTCTGCACCCCATGTGCCCGCATACAATCCGCATACTTGATCGCACCCGACGCAATCGCTGAACCCGAGCCACCACCCGACCTCGCTGAAGACCCACAGGCGGCCAGCACCAGGGCGGAGCTGAAGGCCGCCAGAGCGACAACGAGGGTCGGTCGATCTATCGGGGCGTGCACCTTGGGGGGCTTGTATCGAATCACGGATAACAGCGGGGTAACGCCACAACCACTCAAGGCGAGATGGCCGTCACCCAGGAGCGGATCCACCCCGCACTCGCAGCGGTCCGCGCTGGGTCAGGGCCCTGACGAGGAGCCCGGCCGACGGCCGCTCCGGCTCGCATCAACCAGCCAACAGCAAGCGGTGACCCTGCTGGCGCTCCGCTGGAGCAGAGCCACCTCGTGAGTTACCACTGAGCTTGGGGAGTCTCTGGTGAAGCGTTCCCCGGGCCTTCGCGATCCAGCTCCGGCTCGACCTGCGCGCGCGACGAAGGATCGGGGGCGCGTGAGGCAGGCGGGTTCAGAGAGCTCGGCGGGCGCCGGGCGACACGCGGTAGCCGGCGGCGGTGAGCCATGACCGAGCCCGGCCGCGTTGGCGCTCCTCGGACACTGCATACCATCGCTCGAGCTCGCCTGGCCAGCGTGCGAGCACGTCCTTGAACCGGCTGAACGCGCCGCGGCCTTCGATCGCCCTGGCCAGGCGCTCGGCACGGCCCGGGTCATCGACGGAGGAGATGAAGAACTCCATGTCCCGGTAGGCCTCTCCCGACCCCTCGTTCTCGACCCACAACCACCGCTCGGGGTCACCGGCCGTCTCCTCGTCTTCCTCTCCTGTCTCCAGGGCGTAGTCGATCGCCGCCTGAGGCCAGACCTCGCCCGTTGTGAGGTCGATGCGGCCGCCGGCGTTGAGGGGGTCGCCCTCGAGGACGCCGGCCAGCGCCTCGAGGTCGATTGATAGCGGCCGCAGCATCGGCACCGGGCCGCTGCTGAGCTGAGCATCGAGCTGGTCGGCCAGGTCAGCATCCCCGGGCCACCCTCGTTGCCGAAGCGCAAGCATGACGCGGCGACCAAGCTCGGGGGCTCCGTCAACGTCCTGCATGACGGCAGCGATAAGGCCGTCGCCGACGAGCTGGAGGGCGTCATCGTAGGCGCGCGCGCCGCCTCGCAGCAGGCGCACGACAACCGGCCCATCGCCACTGCACACAGCCGCCCGCAGGGCGGAGCGCTGCTCCTGTGAGTCCATCTCCTGCGTAGTTTTACGCTCCCCGCTCCCACATCGACGTCAACGCGCCAGTCGATGTCGACCGTCGGCGCGATCAGAGCCACGGGACTTCCCGCCGACGGCGCCCCCGCACGCGATGAGAATACAGCCGTCCAAGCGCCGCCCGGCACCGCCTCGCCGAAGATGCGTTATGCCGCCGAAGCGATGGCGCGCAATTCTGCCGACCCGTCGTCGTGCATGCAATGCCGGCCGGCGTCGTCCTCGGTGTCGAATGCGAAGTGACCTGGATTCGCACGGATAGCTCATCGATCCACGGGAGCCGAATCGATAGCCGTGTGATCGTGTGGTTGACGGGGTCAGCACGATCGTGCGAGTAGCCGGCGATCGCGGCAGGATGCGGGGCTCCTGCGGTTGGCGATCACGGATGTTGCTTCGGCCTGCCTTCGAGTTCGGAGACTGGATGAGTCTTCCGCGCGAGGATCAGGGGTTCCCCCGATGCGAGGTCGGCCGGCACATGGGAGCATGCCGGCTCGTCGCGCTTTCACCACCCGCGTTTGGGAAGGGCGAGCCGGATGGTTCGGGTTGCGGGCTGCGGGTCGCGGCTTTCGTTGGGCCGCGTTGGGTTACTCGTTGGGGCCTTGCTGCTAGCGTAGCGGTCGATCAGGCGGGGACCTGTTCATTGCCGACGAAGACGGCGACCGAGTGGTGGGACTGCCGGTTGAGGTCGACGGCGGCCTCGACGTCGTCGACCTCGCCGTTGGCTGGTGGTGACCAGACGGGCCAGACGATCGCCGTCCCGACCGGGACGAGCGTCGTCGATCAGGCGTCGTTGTCTCGTACCAACGACATAGCGGCGACGGGGACTGTGAGCTACAGCCTCTACTCCAATGCCCACGGCTGTTCCGGGGAGAGCCTGGTACACGCTGGGAGCGCTGATCGATAACAACGCCGGGAACGCTGCCGCCATCAGCGCCAGTGACGCCAGGCAAGTCGGGCACCTACTACTGGCAGGTCACGTACAGCGGCGACGCGACGAACGGAACCGCCGTGAGCACGTGCGGCGCAGAGACCGAAACGGCGTAACCACGCCCGGTTGGCGCCGACATGGCAGTGGACCTGGTGTCGGGACGCGCAGGGATCGGTGGCGAGGCGCGGCGAACTCGGTTGCCGGGCCGGGCCTCATGGCTGCCGGGTCGGTGGGTGCCGCGGATCGGCTGGCCCGTTCGTCAACGCTTATGAGTGCGGAAGGTGATGGTGGCGTGGCCGACGGTGTTGGTGCCCTGGACGAGACTCAGCAGGACAGGCAGCTTGTGGAATGTATTGAGCAGTTTGCGTCCGGCTGCGCCGAGGGCGACGGTGACTCGCTGGCTCGCGCCAGCCGGGACCGTGGCCGACTTCATGCCGACAACGATCGCTCTGCGTTTGGCCCTGACGGCGGCTATCTCAGTGACCTTGGTGCCCTTGACCGTTTCGTTGACGATGAGCTTGACGGTGTCTTGACAGCTGCCGGTCCCGGTCGAGCATGTCACGACGAGACTGGCGCTCCGGCTGCCGGAGGTGACGGCCCCGAGGTGCGAGGTCGGGGAGGGCAACGAGCCGCTGCCGCCTGAGCCGCTGCCGCCTGAGCCGCTGCCGCCCGAGCCGCTGCCGCCCGAGCCGCTGCCGCCCGAGCCGCTGCCGCCCGAGCCGCTGCCGCCCGAGCCGCTGCCGCCCGACCCGCTGCCGCCCGACACCGTGATGGTCTGCGAAGTCCACGATGGCAGTTGGTCCGGGGCTGTCGCCGTACCACCGGTCGTCAGCTGGGTGGCCTGCGATATCGAGCACGGGGTACAGCCAGCCGTCGAGACCGCCCAGAGATTGTCGTCGTATTCGAAAACGATCTCGTCGGCTCCGACGAAGACGGGATCCGCGAAACTCGACGACGCGAAGCTCGTGGAGCTCGGATTCGGGTCGACGAGGACCTCGTGGGGAGTCGCACTCTGGGCTGCGGCAAGGGTCCAGATGCCGGCGCTGAAACCGCTGCCGCTCGGCGCCTCGCTGTTCGGGGTGCCGTCGAGCACCGCTAGCTCAGTGCCGGTCGGATCCCATGCGACGGCGCCCATGTTGTACGGCTCGGTCGCGACCGTCGTCACCTGGGTGTTGGCCTGGTTGCCGATCAGGATCTCGTTCGCGCTGACGTAGTTCACGTAGGCGAGCAGCCCGGCATCTGCGGGATCGCCCACATACGTGGTCGGTGGACCGGCAAGCCCTCCGGCGCTGTAGCCCCACGGTGTCGCGGCGCCGCCGCCCTGGGGCTGTTCATACAGCTGCGACGAGCAGCCCGTGACCTCTGGCGGCGAGCCGCCATACGTGCAGCCGGTCTCGTCGTAGACGACGCCACCGTCGGCAAGCAGCGCCGGCGGCCCATCGCTCGACTGATAGCCACCCGCTGCTTCGGGTGCCGCACTCAGGCGGCTCAGAGAGCCATTAGCGAGCTGGTAGACGCCGTCATACATGCGGCCGTCGCCACCCTCGACGGCGTTCACGTTCGCGTAGTCAAAGCCGTCGAACATCATGATGTTGGAGTCGGGCAGCAGGCTTGAGCAGCACAGCGACGAGAGGGCGATCGATCCCGATGAGACCTGGGAGGCCGACAGGAGCAAGTGCTGATCGGTCCCATCGTCATTCATCGCGTAGATGCTGGAGGGCGTCGGCCAACTTCCGTTGGAGAGCGCTGCCGAGGTGCCCTGGGTGTAGACGATCTCGGCGGAAGCGCCACCCGCCGTCGCCAAGGTCAACAGCACGACCGCCGGCAGCGCGAAGCGCACCAACCCGCCCAACCCCACACGACGCGCTTCTTTCATCTTCACGCTGCCCCCTCACAAACTCCGCGGCGACTCTACCCGGCGATCGACATCGCGCGACGGCCCGGTCAATGACCCGCCGCCGCCCGGCGATGATAATCCAATCCAGGCTCGCCGACCGCAACGCAGCGTGGTCGCCGAAGCGATGCTCGGCGACTAGCACCAGCCGGTGATCAAAGCGATGGCACCGTCGGGAGCGCTGGGCAGTGCGGTCGCGACGTCCCCCACCGCGTAGGCGCCGGCGCCGCCGCATGCCTGCGAGGAGCGGCGCGTTCGGGGCTTACCGGTAGCGCGGCTTCAGCGGCCTCAGAGCGGAAGCAGTCATGCCCAGCCCCGGCCGCTCGGGCCACCGTCCCGGTCGTGCGGGTACCGATCGTCCAACTCGTGCGTCGCCCATGGCTCGAACGACGCGGCCGCGTGTCGTGGCAGTCGTCGAACGGTGACGCTCGTGACGACTGCTGCCGTTGGCCGAGGGATCGCCGGTCGCATGCTTGTCGGGAGTTTCGCTCTCGTGGGACCGAGATCGTTGGCGCGGCGTCGAACCGTTGTCTTGTCAGGCGGCGGGTTTGGCAGGCTGATTGTGCCGGGGGCTGACGGCGGAGTGTGGCTGCCGTGCCGGAGCGCCCGCCTCCGATAGGAGATCGACGGGTTCGAAACGACCGGGAAGGCAGCGCGGACAGGGGCGCGGTAGTGCGCGGGGTCGCCGCGTCGCGAGTAGGACGGACCCGCATCGAGAGCAGCGGGCGATTCCGTCCCGCGTTCTGTTGATGCGGACTACGGCCTCCGGCGTGATGGTCGTCGTATCTCGCATGGTGTGCCTCAGCGTGGTCGATAGGACGCCACACACGATCGTCAACCAGAAGCGCTGCAAACAAATTCTGTTGACGTTCGGCTGGACCGGCCTACTACATGTCCCAGAGGTTGAACATAAAAGCGGCTCATCGGCTACGTGGAGTTCGGGGCCGTGAGCAAGTGTGCGGGCCGGCCCGGCTTGGCGGCCCCCCGCCTCAATCGAGGCCAGTGAGCCCCGAACTCCACGCTTTCTTCTCATCTTCTTTCGAGCCGCGTCGTGTGTGGACGAAAGGAGGTGACCACGCAATGTCTGTGCGTCGTCGTTGGCGGATCGGCTGGATTCGGCGGAGCTTGGGCTCGCCCCCGCACCGCGCGATCGTTCTTCCCGGGATGCGAGTCGCGCCATAGATGCTTGACAGAAGCGAGGGGGACCTGCTCGCGCCCGCCACGCGAGGACGGTGCGGCGGGCGCAGGTCCCTGTCCGGCTGGCGGTCATCGACAGTCGTGAGGCGCTACACACCGTTCAGGAGCTAGAGATGCGCGGGGAACGCGGGCACATCAGCGACGAGGAGGGCGAGCTGCTTGAGACGCAGTCGTCTGCTGCCCGCGTACTGGACGAGCAACTCGCTGATGAGCTGCGCCGGGGCCGGATCGGCGGTGAGACGAGTTCGGCTCGTTATCTGCGCGACTTGAGCGGCCGGCCGCGGCTCCCGGCCGCGGTCGAGCGACGCTTGGTGGAGGCCGCACAGACGGGGGACGACCGAGCGCGGGAGGAGCTTGTTGAGGCGTTCCTACCGCTGATCGCCGGTGTCGCGCGCGTTTACCGCGGGTCCGAGACCGTGAGCCGCCTTGAGCTGATGCAGGAAGGAGTCGTCGGGCTGCTGCGCGCGCTGGAGCGCTATGACCCGACGCTCGGCGTCCCGTTCTGGGGGTATGCAGCGTGGTGGGTTCGACAAGCGCAGCAGCAGCTGATCGCCGAGCTGACCCGTCCGCTGGTGCTGTCTGACCGGGCGCTGAGACAGCTCTCGCAGCTCAAGCGCGCACACGGAGAGCACCTCGCCCGGCACGGGCGAGAGCCGAGCGGCAGCGAGCTGTCTGAGGCGACCGGGCTGACGCACACGCAGGTCGGAGAAATGCTCGCGCTGGAGCGCGTCCCGATGTCGATGGAGGAGCCGGTACGAGGCAACGAAGGTGCAGAGCTCGGCGCGTTCGGGGAGCTGCTCGCGGACCCGCTCGCCGGCGACGCCTACGAGGAGTTGCTCGATCACTCCGAGATCGAGCAGGTCCGCGCACTGATGGGATCGCTCAACGAGCGCGAACGGATGATCCTGCGTGCCCGCTACGGCCTCGACGATGGCAGCGAACAGTCGCTGCGGGACATCGGCGAGCGAATTGGGCTCAGCGGTGAGCGAGTCCGTCAGATCGAGCAGCGCGCGCTCGGGAAGCTGCGCGCCGGCGCCGCCCGCAACGACCACTGACAGCACAACCACTGCCGGTGTTGACGGCTCACGAAGAGCGGCCTATTGGAACAGGGTGAGAGACCCCGACAAAGCTGGAGGTGATCGGACATGCATGTACTTCCTCGACCGCATCTGCCTCGCGCGGTGATGATCACCACGATCGCGGCGGCGGTGCTTGCGATCGTCCTGACCGTGTTCCTTGCAAGCGCCATCAGCGATCTCCACAGCTCATCGCCCAGGCTCTCGGTCCCCTCGGTCCCCTCGGTGGGCGTGGCTTGGGTGCACCATCCGTCGGTTGCGACCGGCGCTTGGAACCGCGACCCGTTCGCCCCGTTGGTCCGCGCACCGGTCGTGTCACCCCGGATGGAGGACTCCCCTTTTCTGGTGGGCTGACGGCCGTGGGTGAGGTAGTCGCTGATGAGCCCCGGCTCGCCGGTCGACCACTACCGACTGTTGGGCGTCGCGCGAGACGCAAGCGCGCCCGAGATCCGCCGAGCGTACCGGCGCCTCGCGCGCCGCCACCATCCCGACGTCAACCCAGCCGATGACGCCGGCCGGTTCGTCGCGATCACCGGCGCCTACCAGATCCTCAGCGATCCGGCGGCCCGCGCCCGCTACGACCGCAGCCTACCCGCGCCACCTCCTCCCCACCTGCCGCGGCAGCCCGCCGCTTCGCGAGCCGGTGGTCCACTCCGAGTGGGAATTCTCGAGCTGTCCCTCGACGAAGCAACGCACCTCACGCACCATCCACTCGTACTCACCGACGGCACCACAACCATACGGTTGCCCGCCGGGCTCGGGGACGGTGACACCATCTTGGTACGTGACCACGGCAGCACGACCGTCCTACACGTGCATGTCAACTTCTTGACTTGACATCGGGACACTTAGATCTATTGAACAAGGTGACCGCCACCAAATTGCTCGACAGGAGGTTCGCATGGCACTGATTCGTTGGGAGCCAGTCGCCGAACTCAACACGATCCAGAACGAGATCAACCGACTCTTCAACACGTTCTTCGACCAACCCGGCACACCGACAGGACGCAACGGCCACGGCCGTCGATGGCTTCCCGCGATGGACCTCGTTGAGACTGCCGATCACTACGTCCTCCGCGCCGATCTGCCCGGACTCTCAGACGAGGACGTCAACATCCAGCTCGAGGACAACGTTCTCACAATCTCAGGCGAGCGCAAAACCGAACAGGAGACCAAGCAGGAGGGCTTCTACAGGCTCGAGCGCGGCTTCGGCTCGTTCGCCCGCAGCCTCACCCTGCCCGAGGGTGTCGACCCCGAGAGTGTTCAAGCCCACTTCGACCGGGGCGTGCTCGAGGTCCGAATCCCAAAGCCGGAGCAGAAGAAGCCTCGGCAAGTCCAGATCGCAGTCGGAAAGAAGGACCAGGACGCGATCGAGAGCGCTACAGCCACATAGACGGCCTTCGGGCCGACCCGGACGTGCCATCGCCGGATCCTCCTACCCAACCAGGTTGCGGATCGCGGGCAACATCGCCGCGGTCCGCAACCTCGTACCAGCCGCCAGTCCGAGCGCAACGCACAATGCCGCGCGTTGGCGCGCCCAGCAGGCCAATGGCACTGGCGAGCTCTCCAACCGGCAGAAGGAGTTCACACCGGCCCGGCCAGGCGACTACCTATCACTGCTCTCGGCGATGGTCGGTCGTCAGCTCTCGGTCGGCAGGGCGATGCGTACGCCACGGACTCGATCACGACGCCAAGGCGAGCGGGTCGATCGCCACCGCCGCAACCACAATCGCGCCCATGGCGATCGCCGCACGCATCGGCGTCATCGCGCTTGCGGGGCGAGCCGCGCCATCGTGCGCCATGGCTATGGCGACCGAGCGACCTCCGCGACGGCGGGGTGCTTGCGGGAGACAGCACGCACACGTCTGGACAGCGCGCTGCTGCCGCGTTCAGACGCGGCTGCCGCGGCTGCCGAGGGCCGCGCCGTGGGTAGAGCTCCGAACCGATCTCGGCACCCGAATTCGTCCGAATAGGCGGCGCGGAGCCGCAGATGGCGATCGGCTCGGGGCCCGCTGCCGAACCCGACGAACCAACCGATTTGCAGGCACAACGAGAAGCGGGAGCGACGGGACTCGAACCCGCGACCTCCGGCGTGATAGGCCACGCCGACACCCACGCCTCCGCAGGCGCCGAGGCGACAAATGACTGCAAATGCCACGGTTTGCTGGGCATGGCGGCGGTCGGCCTTCCGAACGGCTGGGAGCCGACGTGAGCGCGTTTGGGCCAGGATCGGTCCACGGCGGTTCTTCTCAGCTACTCCAGGCATCGACGAGTTCTGGCCGTCGATCGTCGCGACCAGTCCACGAGCCATCTGGTGGTCGAACGTTCCCGCGGAAACGTCGACGGGCTTCTGGTTGTCGATCAGAGCGACAGGCGCGTGCTACGGATCGACTGCATGAACACCGTGCTACGGAGTCTGGCAGCGCGGCGGCGAATGGCCCGCCTACCAGAACTTCCAGCAGTTCGGCGGGTTCACGGTCCGGCTTGCCGAGGCGACAGCGTCGTAAGCGCCAGTGCGCGCATGATGCGCGGTCAGAGACTAACTGGCCGGGGCGCGGCCGTCAGTTCGCTGATACGCCAGCCGGACCCTCGGCGGACGAGCGTGACGCGGTATGGCCCGCCGTTCCGGTCCAAGAAGGTGAGCGTCGCCGTGCGCTGGCCGGTGGTCAGCAATGCACGGTCAACGGACCGCCGCGCGACGGCGGCGAGTTGCTCTCGGCGTTGGACGGAAAGCTCACGCGGCAGGGAACCCGTCGTGGAGCTCGGGAGCCCGTATTCCTCCTCCAGGACCAACATGGCTTGCTGGCAGCGGCTTGCCAGCGGCTGAGGCTGGGACCGTTGCATCCTGCCTAACAGGCTGGAGGTCATCAGCGGGCAGGCGACGCGGCCGTCCATCTCATCCACCGCTGTGAAGAACCGGGCTGTGGTGAGGCGAGCCTGCGCTGTCACGGACGCGCTGTGACCGCTGGCGCCGCAGCCCGCGACGCATGCAACCAGCCCAACGGTGATAAGCGCTCGTTTCATGGTGCTCAGCATCGGCCTGAGACGGCAGCCAGACGCGTTGTTCGGATCCGCCGCGTGGCCCCGCAAGGCCGTCTCTCGTGAACCATGCATGGCGTTCGTGGTCTCAGTGTTAGCGCCTCCCCGTCAGCGGCGACATCAGCGAAACGCCCGGAACCGCAGTCCGTGGTGGCGTGCACACCCCAACGGGCCGCCCACGATGGCCCAGCTCACCTCGGCACTGATGTTGGCTCGGCCTGGCCAGGCGTGGTTGGGCCAGGCTGAGGTCGCGCCGGGGGCTCTTCAGAGCTCTGTGGTGGCAGTGGTCGACCGGAGCGGCATGTTGGCGCTCGGGCATTGGCCCAACAGACGCTCAGGCTTCACCGCTGAGTGCGTGAATTGGGGACCGACTCCAGGGGCTGCATCCGCTTGGTCTGCGGGTTCTTGGAACAGCCCCCCAATGTGTCGGCACCGCTGGGCTAGCCAGCTACGCCCGCCTGGTGATTGATCAACTCCGGACTGGCGGGATCGATCCGGCTCCGCGGAACCCGACCTGCTGGTCATCGATCTTCACGACACTCGGTCCGGATCGGACTGCGATGGATGAGTTGCGGCCTATAGCGTGTAATGCATCCATCGAAGTCCGCGAGGGCGAGGTCATTTGCCGGCTGTCGCAACGGGCTAGTTGCGACATTCTTGGTGGCGACGACAGAGACCCCCAACCGGCCCGATCGGGTCCGTGGGAAGCCCGGGTAGGATCAGACCAGGCCACAGCGAACAGTGATCGAGGGTGAGCACCACGACCAGACACCAGCAGCGACGGGAAGGAATCGGAGTGGATGATCCGCGCCTGGCGCGGGGCATCTTCACGCTGCGTGAGACCGCGAGCTATCTGGGCGTCCCAAAGTCGACGATCCACGACTGGGCGAGGCCGGCTGGCGCGAGTCGGCCGCTAATCACGTGCTTTCCGCGTCGTGGGACTCAAGCGACCGTGCCGTTCATGGGATTCGCCGAGGCATACGTCCTGTCCGCATTCCGGCGGGCCGGCGTCCCGCTGCAGCGGATCCGTCCGGCCGTCGACGTCCTCTCGAGCACGATCGGGGTCGATCACGCGCTCGCGTCGAAGCGGCTTTACACCGACGGTGCCGAGGTTCTGTTCGATTACGCGACCGAGCGCGACGAGCACGATCTCCTGGAGCTGGTCGTCGTCCGAACCGGGCAGCACCAGTTCTCCGAGATCGTCCGGGACTACCTGAAGCGGATCACGTACGGCAATGACGGATGGGCGTCACGGGTGCGGCTGCCGTCGTACGAACGCGCCGAGGTCGTGGTCGACCCCAAGATCGCGTTTGGCCTGCCGCTCGTCGTTCACGGCGGCGCTCGCGTCGAGGACCTGGTCGACCGATTCAACGCGGGCGACAGCCTGGCGGACATTGCCGACGACTTCGGCGTGCCGGCCGACGAAGTCGAAGACGTGATCCGTGGCGCGACCCGAGCCGCCGCCTGAGTTCTTCATCGATCGCAGCCTTGGACGACGGCACCTTGCCGACGCCCTCCACAGCCACGGCTACATCGTCCACACCCTCTCGTCCGTCTACGGCGAGCAGGAAGGGCAGCAGGTAGAAGACGAGCGCTGGCTTCGGGACGCCGGAGCGAAGCGCTGGATCGTCCTGATGAAGGACGATGCGATCCGGCGGCGCCCAGCCGAGCGCGACGCCCTGATCGACGCCGGCGTGCGCGCCTTCTGTCTGACCAACGCACGACTCCGCGCCGCCGACCAGACCGAGCGCTTCATCGCCAACCGCCATCGAATCGTCCAACAGGCCCGCAAGCCCGGCCCATACATCTACGGCGTCTACGAGCACGGCCTCCGCCGCCTCTGGCCCAAATAGCCCGTGCTCCCGCGACCCCCAGGGCGGTCCCGCAAGACGAACCGCAGAAGGGCACCACACATTTGCATCACCGATGCAAAGCCAGCCCTACCTCTCGATGGGGGCGGCCGTGACCTCCGGCTTCCGAATCAATCGCGTCGGAGTGTGGTCCGCTGCCTCGCTATAGGGGTAGATGCGCGAGCTACCACCCCCGGATTCCCAGGCGGCAGAGCTTCTCACCGCCCGGGAGGTCGCGGGCCGCCTTGCCGTGAGCACCGAGACCGTACTGCGGTGGACGCGCGTAGGCGCGCTCCCGGGGTTCCGGCTGCCAGGCGGCGCCCTGCGCTTCCGGCGGGACGCACTGGAGGCGTGGCTCGAGGCACGTGCGATCGGACCCGGCCCTGTGCCGGCGGAGGCTGAGCGTCCGCCCGCCGAGGTATCCCCTAGGAACCGAGCGAAGACACGAGGAGACCAAGATGCCACCAACACAGCGAGGAGAGGCGTACAGGCTGAGCTCTGGTAGGTGGGGCCTGCGCTACTACGACGCCGACGGCACCCGCCGCCGGGCCAGTGCGTTCGCGAGCAAGAGCGCGGCACTCGCCCACTACCGGCAAGTGATCGAGCCACAGCTCCGAGGCGAGCCGAAGCCGCTGCCCGAGCTCACCTTCGCCGAACTCGTCGAGGTCTACCTCGAGCGCCACGCCGCCAGCGTTCGCCCCCGCACGATCGTCACCCTGCGGGAACGGCTTCCCCACGCCACACGAGCCTTTGGCCCGGTCAAGCTCCGCGAGCTGGAGCGGATGAGCGGTGAGCTCGCCAGCTGGCAGGCACGGCTCCCGGAGCGCAGCCGCTACGGCATCGTCCAGGCGGTCCGCCAGACACTCGAGGCCGCCGTCCGCTGGGGCTACATGACGCGCAATCCGGCCAAGCTCGCCGGGCGCAATCGTCAGCCCTCGCCGCGGACCGTACGCGCGTTCACGCGGGCCGAGGTCGACGCGATCGCCGCCGAGCTGTCCCCAAGCTACGCGCCGTTGCCGGTCTTCGCCGCGGCTACCGGCCTGCGTCCGGAGGAGTGGCAAGCGCTCGAACGACGCGACGTCGACCGGCGCACCGGCACAGTCAGCGTCCTGCGGACCGTCTCCGACGGCCAGGTCACCGAGCTGGCGAAGACGAATGCCGGTCGCCGGCAGGTGCCGCTCTCGCGGCGCGCGATCATCGCGCTGGACATGCTCTCGCCGCGGCTCGACACGCCGAGGCTGTTCCCGGCCCCGGCCGGCGGCCTCCTGAACCTCGACAATTTCCGGCGCCGCGAGTGGGCTCCGGCGATCGAAGCGAGCGGAGTCGCGACACCGGCCCGGATCTACGATCTTCGCTCGACGTTCGCCTCAAACGCGCTCGCGGCAGGGGTCTCGGTGTTCGAGCTGGCACGCGTGATGGGCACGAGCGTCCGCATGATCGAGCGCCACTACGGCGCCCTGCTCGACGGCGCGGCGGCCGGGATCGCCGGCCGCCTCGACGCGTTTGAGGCCGAGCAGGACGAGGCCACGATCGACCGCTCCGAACAGGTCTAGGCCACTACGGGGCCACGTTCGCCGCGGCCGGTCGACCGGCAAAGGGACCTGACAACGAAAAAGTGCCTGATCACCAGGCACAACGAGAAACGGGAGCGACGGGACTCGAACCCGCGACCTCCGGCGTGACAGGCCGGCGCTCTAACCAACTGAGCTACGCCCCCCGATTGGGGTCAGCCCAGTATGCCAACAGAAGAAACTTCGCGCCGACCGAAACTTTGGGCGCGCTCGCGCCTTAAGGGGAGTGAAGTCAGGACTTCTGAGAGATCCAAGCCCAAACCCGGCCGTGGGCAGGATCGATTGGGAGCAACGAGCGAGGGCCCTTCACGGGGCCCTCGCTCGGCTTCAACCGGTGCCGAGCCGCCCGGCGGCGCTGTGGACCGGCTTTTGGAGCACAGCGCCGTACGGCGCCCGCTCGCTCCGGTAGTGTGAGCTTTGCGCACGATCCACAAGCTCGTTCCATCCGACTCGGGGAGCCGGGTTGCGAGGTGAGGCGAGAGGGTAGGGCGCAGGAAACGAGTACGAGAGAGGATGATCCGTGTCCCAACGCTTCTTGCGGCTGCTATCCGGAAAGCTCGGACGTCTGATCGCCGTCTCGTCGGCGACGGGCGCAGCGCTGATCGCCGTGTCCATCGCGCCGGCAGCGGCGAGCGCAGCCTGCAGCCAGCCGTCCGCGGGAGCAACCGGCGACGTCTGCAGCTTCACGGTGTCCCCGTCGACAACCCAGGCTGGCAGCGACCCGAATATCACGTCGTCCGTCTCCTTCAGCTATCCGAACACGACAGATTCGGTCAAGAACCTGAGCGTCACACTCCCTCCGGGGCTGTTCGCGTCGCTCGGCGCGGTGCCGGCCGCGTGCTCGACTGCCCAGCTCAGCATGTTCCCGAACGGCTGCCCGCCCGGGTCGTTGGTCGGGACCGGATCCCTGGTCACCTCGCTCCTGCCGAAGACGGCGCTGAGCGTCTCGCTCTACCTGATGGCCGCACCGACTTCGTCGGACGCCGCCGGCATCGGCACGGTCGTGACGTTCGATTCGCTTCCGCTCTCCACAGTCACCGGGGTCGTCGACGAAGCTGTCGTGAACGGCAACCCTGTGCTGGAGCTGAACATCCCGAACCTGCCGGATTCGCTCGGCCTGGGCGGGAAGTCGGTCAGCTTCCAGATCAGCTCGCTCGACTTCACGATCAACGGACCGGCGCCGACGCTGCTCGGAACGGCCTCCGCGACCCCGTTCACGCGCCTGCCCACGAGTTGCGCCACGGCGACCAGCTCCGTCGCGATCCAGACGTATGCCGGGTCGAGCACGAACGGCACGGGCTCGAGCAGCTTCACCCCGACGGGCTGCTCGTCGCTCGCCTTCACACCGTCGATGTCTGCGACTGCGACGCGTGATGCGAATGATCCCGGCGTCACGCTCGTGACAACGGTCACGACGAACCCGGCGCAGGCGGCCGACAAGTCCCTGCAGCTAACGGTGCCATCCGCGACGCTCGCCCCCGACGTCTTCAACGCAGGGCACCTGTTCGGGCAGGCGGTCGGCACCGCGACTGCGGTGACGCCACTCGTTCCGGCGCCGCTGGCGGGCACCGTCTCGCTGACCGGTGCGATCGCAGCGCCGTATCTGACGATCACATTCCCACCGCCGTTCTCGCTCACGTTCAGCGGTGCGATCAACGTCATCAACAACACGGTGACGTTCTCGAGCGTGCCCGACGTCCCGCTGAATTCGCTGACACTGAGCCTCAAGGGCGGCCCGACGGCACTCTTCTACTCCACGTGCGAGCAGCCGACCGGGACGATCGGCGCCGCGTTCGGCGGCCAGAACGGCGCCGTCGCCAACGCGACCGTGCCCCTCACGGTGACCGGCTGCCCGAAGCCGGCGCTCGCGACGCTGTCAGGCGGCTCGGCCGCAGGGTTCGCGTCAGGCAGCGCCAAAGTCGGCTTCGCACTTGCCGCTGGAACGGGCAGCGCGAAGCTGAGCTCGTTCACGGTCTCGCTGCCGAAGGGCCTCAGCTTCAACCGCCAGACCTACAGGAAGGGTCTCGGCGTCTCGGGCGCCAAGATCAAGAATGCGAGCCTGAGCGCCGGCAAGCTGCGCGTCACCCTGAAGTCGCCGGTCGCCGGCTTCAGCGTCAAGCTCTCGTCGAGCGCCCTCAACGAGAGCACGTCGCTCAAGCTGAGGATCAAGGCCCGCAAGGTCAAGTCGCTGAAGGCGACGATCGTTGCCAAGAACACGGCCGGCAAGACGACGAGCCTGCCGCTCGCGCTGAAGGTGTAGGACGAGCCTGACTCACAAGCCCTCGGTCATGCGGACCGAGGGCTCGGGACGGATCGCCGTCGAACCAGCCTTCACAATCCCTGCCGGTGAGCCGGTCTCCCGCTGGCCCCAGGTCTTCAAAGCCGCTGCAGGGAAGGCCATGGGCGTCGTACTCGCGGCACGCCTCGGGCGCCACTCGTCCAGAGCCCGCAGGCCGACCGACGTCGGCGCCGCGATGCAGCCGCCCGCTCGGTGAGCGGTGCCATCGACGCTCCGGCTCGGGGAGCCGTGGCGACGCGACGCGGCTGTGATGCCGGCGTGACGCGGTTGGATTGGGGGAGCGGGCGGGCTAGCTGAGGGGGGGTCCGGGGTCGACCCTCAGCGCCGGCTCCCTGAGCGCCCGGTCGCACGGTGAACGCAAGGCAGGCACCCGCGCAACACCGACGGCAGAGCCGCACCCAGGACGCTAGCCATCCCGTCGGACGTGATGCCGGACCGGTGACCGCCACCCCCTCACCGGCCAACCGGGCGTGCTCCGTTTGGGACACGCAATAGAACGCGGCCCGGGGGCGACGACCGTGCCTGCTCGCACGTAGCCTGCGCGCGAGAAAAGAGCCTTGTCGTCGGCCTTCGAAAGCCGCTTCGCCTGGCTGTGGCTAGCTGCGCTCTCTCCCGAACCGCACGGAAAACGTACCGCAACCCGACGGCGATCCGCACGGCCTCTCTCGCATCGATCCCGCACTTTGCAACAAAAATACGCGTCCAGTCGTGGTGACCCCGATCCCGCAACCCAGGCGGTCAACGGTCAGCGAGATCCCGACCCACGACCAGGTCGTGGAGAGTCTCCCGGCTGTCGTACTCCGGCTCCCACCCGAGTTCGAGACGCGCCCGGTCACAGTCCATCAGCATCGGAAAGCGCAGCGCCTCCAGCCAGCCTGCTTCGACCGCCAGCGCCGGGATCCGACTGGCGATCCTCGCCGTCACGTCCACCGCCGCGCGTGGGATCGGGATCGCGTGCCAGCCGAGCGCCCGGGCGATGTCCGTCACCGTGATCTCACCGTCCCCGGCGAGGTTATACACGCCCGGCACGCCCTGCCCGAGGACCGCCGCGACGAGCGCCTGTGCGACATCGTCATGGTGGACGAGCTGAATCGGGACGCCGTGGTCGGGGAGCACGGGACCTGGCCCGGGGATCCTCGCCAGCGCCCGCAGCAGGGCGGACGGAAGCTTGCGTGCGATCTTCAAATAGGGGAGCTGATCGAGCAGAGCCGGCGCGTCGGGCCCCGCCACGACGCAGGGGCGGAACACGTAGGCCTCAACCGCCGAGCCGGCCAGCGCCTCCTGGAGCACGCGCTCGACCTCTGCCTTCTGGCGCGAGTAGGCGTGTCGGTCGCTGCCTCGGGCCGGCGCGTCCTCGGTGATCCGCCCCCCGAGATGCTCTCGATAGCCGTAGGCGGCAACCGACGAGGTGTAGACGAGTCGCGGGACCCCGGCTGCCACCGTCGCTTCGAACACTGCGCGCGATCCGTGGATGTTGACGTCGAAAGTGCCCGCGCTGGCCTTGACAACGATGAACGCGAGATGGACCACGACATCGGCACCGGAGACGAGCCGGTCGACCGCTGCTCGATCGAGGATGTCGCCCTGGCGGTATTCGGTCTTGGCCCACCCGAGCGCGGCAGGGTCGAACGGCCGGCGCGCCATCGCGACCACCCGGTCAACCGCTGGCACCTGCTCGAGCGCAGCGATGAACGTTCTGCCGATCTCCCCGCTCGGCCCCGTAACGGCAACCGTGAGCGACGAAGCACGGCGATCGGGCGGGGCCGGCATCGCCTCCACCCTAACGCCGGTCCGCCGCGCGCGCCTTGCGTTCGGCGGCGCTGACCCCGGCACCCTCCAGCACGGCGCGCAACAGCGACGAAATGGCCGTTCCGTGTTTACTTAAGTATTTACTTCTGCTATGCTGGTGCCCGTAAGCAACTACAGGAGTAAACATGGATCGCAAAGACGCTTCCACCACGCAGTACAAGCCAGTGACAGTCGACGTTCCAGAGGACCGCTTGGCCGAGTTCCACGCGTTCTTCTCCCGATTCCTGGCCGGCCCTCGGGGCCGCGGCCGGGGCGGGCGCCACGGCAGGCCGCAGGGCGGTCGGCATGAACACGGACACCGGCACGGCGCTTGGCGCGCCGAGCGCCGCGAGACCTCGGAGCACAGCGAGCCGACACCGGCGTCGACCGAGATCTGATGGCCGACAAGCAGGTCACCGTGGCGGTGCCAGAGGACCGCGTGCCAGAGTTCTATGCCTGGTTCGCGGCCTTTCTGGCCGCCGAACCGGGAAGTCCGCCCCCGCTCACGGAGGGCGGACGCCGCGGCTCGCGGGGACACCGACATCACGGCGAGGCACAACCCTGGTCGGCGCGCGACGCCGACCAGGCGGCCTGGCTCTATCGCAAGCTCGCCCCCCAAGCCCGGGAACTGTTCGACCTGCTCGCCGGTAGCCCAGGAGCACGGTTCGGAGGCGAGGACGTCGCCGAGCGCCTGAAACTCGAAAAGGGCGCTCACGGAGTCGCCGGCATCCTCGCGTGGCCCGGCCGCTACAGCCGCCACCTCAGCCGCGCACTCCCGATCGCAACCGAAGGACGCGCCGACGGCGGCACCGACTACTACATGGACCCGGAACTCGCCGAACTATTCACGATCGCCCGCGCCACACCGCCAACCGCGCCTGGTGAAGGTCGCCACCGGCGACCGCGACGCGAGCGCTCACGACCTCCGCACGAGGATCTGGACGCCGACTAACTCGCCCCTGCGCTCTGGTTGGTTCAAATCAGGCGGCTCGGGCCGGTTCTGAGAGAGCCGCGCCGGCGCGGGCTGCCAGGGCGTGCTCTTGGCTGTCGCGCGACGAGATCAGGAGGGCGGTGAGGATCGCGCCCGCGACGGCAAATCCGCCTCCGACCACGAACGCTCGATCGAACCCCTTCGTCAGCGCGACCGCAGAACTGCGAACACCGGCGTGGAGGACGCTCTCGGTGCGACTGTTGGCGACGGTTGCGAGGATCGCGAGCCCGAGTGCTCCGCCGACCTGTTGGGCAGTGTTGATCAGACCTGAGGCGAGTCCGGCCTCGTGCGCCTGCGTGCCGCTCACCGCGGCGATCGTTACAGACACAAAAGCAAAGCCGAGCCCGACTGCGGCCAGCAGCGACGGCCCGAGGATGTCGCCGAGGTATGTGCCCCCGGGCGCCGGCACCCGCGAGAACCAGATCAGCGCAGACGCGATCAGCAGCAGGCCGGCGATCAGAGTCGGCTTGAACCCGAGGCGCGTGACGAGCTGGGATGCCGCGCCCGCCGAGATGATGATCCCAATGGCCAGCGGCAGGTAGGAAACGCCGGTTTTGATCGGCGAGTAGTGCAGTACGTCCTGGAGGTACAGCGAGATGAAGAAGAACATCGAAAACAACGACATGCCGATCAGCAGGCCGACCATGTTTGCCCCTCGGAGCGTACGAAGACGGAAGATCGAGAACGGCATCAGCGGTTGGCGCTGGCGCATCTCGATCGCCAGGAACGCAACCAGCAGCACGACAGCGCCTGCGATCTTCACCCAGGTCGTCGACGATCCCCAGCCGACATTGACCGCGTCGACGATCGCATAGACAAGCAGCGACAGGCCCGCTGTGACCGCAACTGCACCCGGCACGTCGAAGCTGCGCTCGGCGTGGTCAGCGCGGCTCTCCACCAACGTCCGGGGGGCGAGCGTGGCAGCCATCAGCCCGATCGGGACGTTGACGAACAGCACCCACCGCCAGCTCAGACCGCTCGTCAGAATACCCCCGAGCAGCACGCCCGCCGCGCCGCCCGCGCCGGCAACCGCACCCCAGATCCCAAGCGCGCGGTTACGCTCGGCACCCTCGGTGAACGTTGTCGTGATGATCGAGAGTGCGGCCGGGGAGACGATCGCCCCACCGAGGCCCTGCACCGCCCGCGCGGCGAGCAGCCAACCCTCGGACTGGGCGATGCCGCCTGCGAACGAAGCGAGCGAGAACACCACGAGCCCGAGCATGAACATCCGCCGCCGGCCGAGCAGGTCGGCCAGCCGGCCCCCGAGCAGCAGGAAGCCGCCGAAGGTCAGGGTGTATGCGTTCACGACCCACGACAGGTCAGTGCGCGCGAAGTGAAGGCCGCGCCCGATCGACGGCAGCGCGACGTTCACGATCGAGGCGTCGATCACGATCACGAACTGCGTCATCGCGAGGAGCAGCAACGCGAGGTTCTTCGCGCGTGGGCTGTAGTGATTGGCTGGTGGCGATTCTCTCAGGGATGTCATGGAAGCTGACCTCCGGTTCCGGTTGCGCGTCCGACTATCGTGAACTACGATTCCGCTTTGTCAAGCGGAATCAGGACAGCTTTTGACCGGGATCTCCAAGGACGCCGACCGACCACAGCGCGCTGACGCGAGGCGCAACCGTGAGCGGATCCTCGAGAGCGCGCGAACCGTGTTCGCGCAGTCTGGAGCCGATGCGCAGATCGACGATGTGGCGCGGCACGCGGGCGTCGGCGTCGGCACTGTCTACCGGCACTTCCCCACCAAAGAGGCGCTGCTGTCCGAGCTCGTCCGCCAGAAGTTCCGGCTGTTCGCCGACAGGGCGCGGGAGGCGCTCGAGTCCGACGAGGAGCCGTTCGCCGCGATCGAGCGCCTGATGCGCCGCAACGCGGAGACAGCGGCGAGCGATGCCGGGATCCAATATGCGGTCGCGAATGCCGGCGAACAGGCATGGGCGCAGGCCCAGGCCGAACAGGATGAGCTGCTGTCGGTCACCGGCGAGCTGATCGAACGGGCGCGTCGCGCGGGGGCGATCCGCCCGGACATCGAGGCGACCGACATCGCGATGCTGATGTGCGGCGTGTGCTCGACGATGGGCGCCCGGCCACAACTGTTCGATTGGCAGCGGCATCTCGACCTGGCGCTCGACACCCTCCGACCCCGCTAGCTGCTAGCGGAAGAGGACGCTGATGCTCTCGTGGCTGGCTATGCGTCGGATCGCCTCACCGAACAATCCGGCGACCGACACCACCTCGACGTTGTTCGGTAGTGGCGCCGGCCGGTGCTCAACCGTGTCCGTGATGAACAGGGTCCGGATCGTGCTGGCGTTCAGGCGCTCGGCGGCCGGCGGCGCGAGCAGTCCGTGGGTCACCGCGGCGTAGACGGCGGAAGCGCCACGCTCAACCAGCGCTCGTGCCGCGTCGACCAGTGTTCCAGCAGAGCTCGCGAAGTCATCGACGATCAACACCGGGCGGCCATCTACCGATCCGATCAGCTCGATGACCTCGGCACTCTCACTGTGATCGACCCGCCGCTTGTCGGCGATCGCCAACGGCACTCCGAGGCGGTTGGCCCACATCCTGCCCTTCTTCGCGAACCCCGCATCGGGGGCGACGACGACGAGGTCGTTCAGCTGCATGGAGGCGACGGCGCTGGAGAGGACCGGAAGGGCATGCAGATCATCGACCGGGAGCTTGAAGAACCCTTGTAGCTGGGGCGCGTGCAGGTCCATCATGACGACCCGGTCGGCGCCGGCGGCCTCGATCGCGTCGGCACAGACGCGCGCACGGATCGACACCCGCGGTTCGTCCTTCTTGTCACCTTTTGCGTAACTGAAGTACGGGATCACGGCAGTGACAGATGCGGCACTCGCCCGCTTCAGCGCATCGAGCCAGAACAGGAGCTCCATGAAGTTGTCGTTCGCCGGAAACGCCGTTCCCTGGATGATGTAGGTGTCACGACCGCGAACATTCTCGAGGACCCGAACGAGGATGTTGCCCTCCGAGAAGCGCAGCGTCTCACTGGCTGCGAGCGGATGGTTGAGATAGTCGGCGATGGCGCCCCCGAGGGCCCGCGATGCCGAGCCGGCGAAGAGCAAGGAGTCGTCGTCCACTGCCCAGAGCCTACAACCCCAGGCTCGGTCGAGTCCCGCCGCGACGGCGCTCGGCCCGGCGCCTTAGCTCGACAAGGTTCAGCCACACGAGGGCGATGAAAGCTGGCTGCCGCCTCTCGGGCAGCCGCGACCGCACGTCCTCGGCTACGATCCTCGCCCGCTCTTCCGCCGCGATCCTCAAGGGAGTCACATGTTCCGGCCACGCCTGGTCGCCGTTTCCGGCGCCGTCCTGCTTTGCGCCGCACCTTCCGTTGCCGCGGCGGTCCCGACCTCGCATGCCACGTTCTGGGACAACAAGTCCAACACCGTCACCTGCGGACTGATGATCGTGTCCAAGGACGTGCTCTGCAGCGCCTTGGGCATCCCGGCACCGCCGCACACGACCTCTGCCGACGGTGACCCAGGGTTCGTTCAGCTCGCCGCCGGCGGCAAGCCAAAGACGCTGCGCCTCAGTCAGGACTCGTTCGTCGGCACGACCCCCGCGACGCTCGGTCGTGAAGCCAAATGGACGGGCCGCGGGGTCACGTGCACGACAGGAAGTGGACCGACCGTGCGGTGCGTGAACGGCGCAATGCATGGCTTTGTGATCGGGAACGGGCACTACACGTCGTTCTAGCGTTGCTGTTGCTGCTTCCGGCCTTCAGCCGGCAAGGCGTTGCCGAGCGCCTGGACCCTGCGCAGGCCGGCAGGGGACCGGGCGTGTCCTCCGCGCTCGTCTCAGCAGCGCCGATGAGGGAGAATCGGGGAGACCTGGCGACTTTGGATCGTGAGCCAGTATCGGAATGAGGAGGCAGACGGTGAAGCTGAGCGCGCGTAATCAGATTCCAGCGACGGTCACGTCCGTGACCGAAGGGGCAGCGACCGCGAATGTTGTGCTCGATGCAGGTGGAGTCCGGCTGGTGGCCTCGATCACGGTCGAGGCCGCTCGGGAGCTCGGGCTCGGTGAGGGTCGGGAGGTGCTGGCGGTGGTCAAGGCCTCGGACGTGATGATCGCCGTGCGCGATTGATCCGGTCGCGTCTCTCGCCGGCGATTCTTGTCCGCGAAGCTGCCACCGGCGGGCGCCGCCGGCTGAGCGCCAGGCGTGGACGGCGAGCATGCACCTGACCTCGCGGCCTTCTGCGGCGCCACGTAGCTCCGGCACCAGTCGGCTGCCGGCTCACGTGGGTATGCTCGATTGACAGTTGGACACAGACAGCGCGTGACTCACCAGGCGCTGAAACATAGGTGAACGGCACGGCTCGCACTGCTGTGTCAGCCGTGGCTATGGGTAGTCGCGGGATTCTGCACGCCGCTCATTCGCCCTGGGGGTCGGGAGGGAGACCGTGCCGGCATGTCGCCACTCGCGCCGGTGGGCGTGGGACGTTGACGAGAACTATTCGACAATTGGCCCCAAGCTGGGACGGGTCCGCGGCCACCGTCAGCGAGGGCGCGGGGTCAGTCATCGCGCACGACGAGAAAGGGCGTCGACGAAGCGTCGCCTACCACGGGCGATGGACTCCGCAAAATCACGCAGGAAACATGTCGACGACCTCCTGGTCGGCATCTGCCGGTTACCCTTCCGAAGCACCCGAGTCGCTACGCTCGCGCCGTGATCGGGGCCGCGCTGCGGTGCAGTCAACATCGACAGGAGGCTGATATGGCTGGGTTTGGCGCTATCTGCAGGCGCGGGCTGACCGCTGGGATCGTGGTCGTTGCAACGGCCGGGGTGCAGGCGGCGGGGGCGAGCACGGCGTCGGCGGCGGTCTCGGTGACGCCCGACGTCGCCTACCAACTGAACCCGGCTCACACCGGTGCGAGCCCTGACTCGTTCTCGACCAGTTCGGTGACGCTGTGGTCTCGGAATCTCGGCGGCGGCGGGATCTCCTACCCGCTGATCGTCGGCGGGCGCGTGTTCGTGACGGTCGCCAACGCCGGCTCGTATGGAACCGAGCTGTACGCGCTCGATGCGGCCACCGGAACCACCGACTGGGGTCCGATTGCGCTTGGAGGCACGTACGACTGGTCGGGGCTCACGTACGGGAACGGGCGCGTCTATACCGTCAACGAGAGTGGCGTCATGACGGCGTTCAACGCCTCCAGCGGCCGGCTTGTCTGGTCGATCCAGCTTCCTGGGCAGTACGAGTTCTCATCCCCACCGACGGCGAGCGGGCAGCTCGTGTTCACCGGCGGCGCGGGGGTTGGCGGGACCGTCTACGCCGTCAGGCAGTCGACCGGAGCAGTCATCTGGACGGCGCCGGTCGAGAACGGAGACAACAGTTCGCCCGCCGTCGGCGGGCTCGGCGTGTACGTCTCCTATGCCTGCGGGCAGACGTACGACTTCGTGCCCTGGAGTGGCGCGCTGATCTGGCATCGCGCGACCGCATGCGAGGGGGGCGGCGGCAAGACGCCGGTGGTCGCCGGCGGTCGCCTGTACGTCCGGGACTTCTCGTATCCGGCCGTCCTCTCGGCCTTCACCGGTCGGGTACTCGGAGGTTTCGCGTCGAGCGGGCCGGCGCCGGCCGTCAGCTCGAGCGAGCTGATCGACCTCCAAGGCACCACGCTGTCGGCTGAGAATCCCGCCAGCGGGGCGGTGGAGTGGACCTTCGGTCAGGACGACACGCTCAGCTCCGCGCCGCTGATCGCCGGCGCCGACGTAGTCGAGGCCGGCACCGACGGAAAGGTGTTCGCGTTCGATGCCGAGACTGGCCAGCAGATCTGGTCGGGTAACGCGGGTCAGCCCGTGCCCGCTCCCGACGAGCAGAACCTCAGTCAGCCTCTGACTGGGCTTGGCTTCTCGGGCGGGCTGCTGGTCGTTCCCACGACCGCGACGCTCGTCGCGTTCGGTCTGCCGTCCGGCGTCTCGTGACGCGAGGCCGGTAGTGCCGGCACGGCAGTCTGCAGCGCGACAGCTCCAAAGCACTCGTGCCGCTGCCGGCGAGGGTCGAGCGCTACTCGTCCGCTTCGGGCACGGTCGCGGAGTAGGACGCGAAGTAGTCGGCGAGGCGATCGAGGACTCGGGCCGCGGCGGTGAGCTCGTCGTCTGAGAACTCGGACAGTGCCTCCTGCCAGCGCGGTTCAGTCTCGGCCCGACGCTCGGCCACAACCATCTCTCCATGCTCGGTCAGTCCGGACAGCACAACGCGGCGATCCTCCTCGGAACGGGTCCGCTTGACCAGGCCTGCGGCCTCTAGGTGCTCGAGCATCTGAGTTACGGTCGCCGGTGTCAGGTCAGTGTGCTCAGCCAGCTCGCGAGCCGAGCATTCGTAGAGCCCTGACAGGCCGAACAGCAGTCCGTACTGGGCGTAGCTGATCTGCCCCGGCCGCGTGGTTTCGCGCCCGCGCAGCTTGCGCACGGCGACCATCGCGCGCTTGAACGCGAGACCGAGCCGACCTGCTGGGGTCGACGGGTCATAGATAACGCTCTGGGCTGCTGCCGGTGGTCGAGGCGGACTGCCGACAGGGTCAGGCGCCGGCGCGGGTCCGAGGGGGTCGCCGTGTACCTCGGTGGAGTTCACGCGAGCGCCTCGGCCACGGCACCCGTGTCGATCGCGACGCGGTCTGGATCTGTGGCTCCCGCGACATTTGCGGCATTGCGGGCGTTGCTCTCTGCCCGCATCAGCACCACGCACGGAATGATGGCAAGCGCTGCCAGCCCGACTGACCACCAGAAGGCGGTGCCGAAGGCCTGGGCGGCAGCGGCTGGGGTATGCGCATGCCGCTCGGCGTCCGCCAGCACCACCGCCAGGATCGTGGTGCCGAGCGAACCGCCGATCCGGTTCAGGACGTTCAGCTGCGGCGTTGCGTGACTGATCTCGCTGCGTTCGAGCGCGGCGAATGCTGCGGTCATCGCGGGCATGAAGCTCGCGCCCATCGCGGCGCCACGCAGGACCATCGTTCCGCAGAGTTCGGCCACCGGGGTGTGAGCGCCGATCAGGGCGAACGGGATCGTCGTCAACGCGGTCGCCAGGACACCGACCAGCGCAACCGGACCGCCGCCGTAGCGCTCTGTCAGCTTCGATGCGAACGGCATCGTGACGGCCATGCCGACGCCCTGCGGACCGGTCAGCAGACCGGTCTTGAGCACACTGAAGCCGCGCAACTCCTGCCAGTAGAGCGGCATCAGGATCATCGCCCCGAACACAGCGGCACCCAGCGCGAACATCACGATCGACGCGGCGGAGAAGTGCCAGCGGCGGTAGAGACGCAGATCCAAGAGCGGATGCTCGATCCGCAGCGCGTGGAACACGAAACCCGCCAGCAGGGCCAAGCCGGCGACAACCGGTATCAAGACGTGCGGGCTGGTGAATGAGTGGTACGTGCCCGCCTCAGCCAAACCATAGGTGACGGCGACCAGGCCGCTCGACATCAATGCCAAGCCCGTGAAATCAAGCGTGTCGGTGTTCTGACCCGTCTTGCCCGGCAGGATCTTGATCGCCAGCGGAACCGCAACGGCTCCGACCACCAGGTTCACGTAGAAGATCCAGTGCCAGCTCAGCGCCTGGATGATCGTGCCGCCCAACAGCGGCCCGAGGGTCGGAGCGAGCATCATCGGCACCGCGACAAGGCCCATCACACGCCCCATCCGCTTGGGGCCGGCGGCATCGGCCATGATGATCTGCGCCAAGGGCATGATCATGCCGCCACCGCAGCCCTGGAGGACGCGAAACAGGATCAGCTCGGTGTCAGACGTCGCCAGTCCGCAGAGCAGCGAGCCGAGCGTGAACAGGACCAACGAGATGATAAAGACCCGCTTGGCGCCGAACCGCCGGGACGCCCAGCCGGTGACGGGGATCACCGCGGCAAGCGAGAGCATGTAGCCGGTGATCACCCATTGGATATGGGTCAGGCTGGAGTGAAGGTCCTTGCCGAGCGTGTCGAGCGCGACGTTCACGATCGTCGTATCGAGGATCGACATCACGGCGCCGAGCATCGCAACGCCGGAGATGATCCACACGCGCCGTGGGATCCGGTTCGAGTCAGCCGCGGAGGGTTCTGCTGAGGAGGCCATAAACCCGATGGTACCAAATGATTAGCTACCGAAGCTTTCAGTGCCCCCCGCCACCCCAGACGCCCGCTGGTGCGCCGATTCCCCGGGGGCGAGGGTCGGAACAGAGGCCCGCCCTCAGCGAGCCCCGTTCATCACCGTGCGTCTTCCGTCCCGGTCGAGCTTCCTGACCAGCGCTTCAGGGCTTCGCGTCCGACCAGCGTGACCTCGCCGCCCGCGGCGACCCAATCACGAGCGCGCAACTCGCCGACCAGCCCGCCAGAGTCAGTCGGGCTCGAGCCGTCGCCGGTGACGACCAGCTCGTTGGTCCCCGGCTCAACCTTCCAGCGACCCGAGTCAAGCGCGCTGAGCGCACGCCCCTGCTCGTCGCTGGGAACATCAAGCGGATGCGGGCCCGCGCGAGGCAGCGTCCTTGCAACCGTTCCAGGTTCCAAGTCCCACGCCTGTGCCGCATCGTCACCTTCGGGCTCGCTGAGTCGCTCCCCGATCCACCGCCCCGTCAAATCGGCGAGTTCACGCAAGCGCTCACCCCCGACCTCGATCTGGCGTGCAATCTCGTCCAGGTCGATACTCCTCAGGGCACGCTCGACTGACTGGCTGAGTTCAGTCGCGGCCGCGCGAACCTTCTTCTCAAAGCTCTCGTCATCTCGTCCACTCATCAGCAGATCATCGCACCGGCGCGGCGCGGCGTCGCTTCGACGATGCGGCCGGCTCGGTCGTTGTGATCCGTCAGCCCTTGATCTCGTTGTGAATCCCGGCCACCATCGGCTCGTTCAACTCGATCCCGTCCGCGGTGAAGATCGGGACCAGGGTGGCCCCAAATGCTTCAAACGCCCCTTGGGCCTCCCAAAGGTCGAACACCTGGATCTCGCCGCCGGTCTCCAGCGGGACGTGGGAGATGCGTCCGTCAGGGACTCCGGCACCTGCCTCTTCCAGCTGGGCGAGCGCGGTGTCGACTTCTCCCGGGTGAGCCCGGATCGCCTCGTCGAATGGGGCGCGCGTCGCTACCCTGGCCTGCTCGAGCCCTCCCGGCATCGTGTCGGTCGGGCTGGACCTGAGAACGCATGAAGAAGATCGGATTCCTGTCCTTCGGCCACTGGAGCCCAGGCCCGCAGTCGCAGACCCGGTCGGGCGCGGATGCGCTGCGCCAGTCGATCGAACTGGCGCTCGCAGCGGAGGAACTGGGCGCCGACGGCGCCTACTTCCGCGTGCACCACTTCGCGCGCCAGCTGGCATCACCGTTCCCGCTGCTCGCGGCGATCGGCGCGCGGACCTCGCGGATCGAGATCGGAACCGCCGTGATCGACATGCGTTACGAGAACCCGCTGTATTTCGCCGAGGACGCCGGGGCGACGGATCTGATCGCCGGCGGTCGGCTGCAGCTGGGGATCAGCCGGGGGTCGCCCGAGCAGGTGATCGACGGCTGGCGGTACTTCGGCTACGCGCCGGTCGACGGCGACAGCGATGCCGAGATGGCGCGCAAGCACACCGAGGTCGCGCTCAAGGTCCTCGAGGGCGATGGGTTCGCGGCGCCCAACCCGCGGCCGATGTTCACCAATCCGCCTGGCCTGTTGCGCATCGAGCCGTACTCGGCCGGCTTGCGAGAGCGGATCTGGTGGGGATCGGGATCCAACGCCACCAGCGTCTGGGCAGCCCGCCTCGGGCTGAATCTGCAGAGCTCGACGCTCAAGGACGACGAGACCGGCGAACCCCTGCACGTCCAGCAGCGCAAGCAGATCGAGGCCTACCACCAGGCGTGGAACGACGCCGGCCATGACCGCCAGCCGCGAGTGTCGGTCAGCCGCAGCATCTTCGCGCTCACCACCGACCTCGACCGCGCCTACTTCGGCGCCGACCGCGACTCCGAGGACCAGATCGGCATGATCGACCAGACCACCCGCGCGATCTTCGGACGCTCATTCGCGGCCGAACCCGACGTGCTCGTCGAGCAGTTGCGCGCCGACGAGGCGATCCAGGCGGCGGACACGCTGCTGTTGACCGTGCCCAACCAACTCGGCGTCGACTACAACGCTCACGTCATCGAGAACATCCTCACCCACGTGGCGCCGGCGCTCGGCTGGCGCTGACCCCCCGCGTCCGGCGCGGGCCGCCGGCACGAGCCCGCGCACCCTCCTGCGCGTACTCGCGATCACGGTCCGGGACCGTCAGGTCCCGCAGTACGTCACGTGGTCGCCGAAGCCGGGCGGAGCGGGCGCGGCATAGGCGTCAAAGCCGGGGCGCTCCTCGAACGGACGGGTGACGGCATCCAGCAGGCGGTGGTACGGAGCGAGATCACCGACCGTCGCCTGGGTGAGGGCGTCCTCAACGAGGTGGTTGCGGGGGATGTACAGCGGGTTCACGCAGTCCATCGCGTCGGGGTCGGGCGCGAGCGCCAGCCAGCGGTCCAGCCAGCCGGTGAACCGCTCCGGGGCGGCGGCGACCGCCGCGAGCGCGTCCGTGTCGCCGCGAGCGACACGAGCGAGGGCGCGGAACGCCGAGGTCCAATCGACCCCTTCCTCGCGCAGCAAGCTGAGCAGGCCGTCGACGATCGACTCGCCGCCGGCGAGCCCCGAGCGCAGCCCGAGCTTTGCGTGCATCCCGTCGCGCCACGCGGTGAGGAAGCGGTCCGGGAAAGCCTCGAGGACGGGCATCAGCGCCCGGACGGCGGCCTGCTGATCGCCGGCATCGACGAGCGCCACCAGCGACTCGGCCAGTCGGGCGAGGTTCCACTGCGCAATCTGGGGCTGTGCGCCGTAGGCGTAGCGGCCGCCGAGGTCGATCGAGCTGAACACCGTCTCGGGGTCGTACGCGTCCATGAATGCACACGGCCCGTAATCGATGCTCTCCCCCGAGATCGTCATGTTGTCGGTGTTCATCACCCCATGCACGAACCCCACCAGCATCCACCGCGCGACGAGCGCGGCCTGCGCGGCCGCGACGGCGTCAAACAGCGCGACAGCCGGAACATCGGCGTCTGCCGCGGCCGGATGGTGGCGGGCGATCGCGTGGTCGGTCAGGCGCCGCAGCAGCTCAGGGTCGCGGAGGGTGGCGGCGACGTACTGGAAGGTCCCCACCCGCAGGTGACTGGCGCCGACGCGCGCGAGCACGGCGCCGGGCAGCAGAGTCTCGCGGCGAACCGGCTCGCCGGTCGCCACAACGGCCAGCGCGCGGGTCGTCGGGATGCCGAGCGCGTGCATCGCCTCGCTGACAAGGTGCTCGCGGAGCATCGGGCCGACTGCCGCTCGACCGTCGCCCCCGCGCGCGAACGGCGTGCGCCCCGAGCCCTTGAGGTGGACGTCGTGCCGCCGCCCGTGGACGTCAAGGACCTCCCCGAGGAGCAGCGCCCGCCCGTCGCCCAGACGCGGCGACCAGCTGCCGAACTGGTGGCCGGCATAGCCCTGGGCGACGGTCTGCAACCCGTGCGGGACACCCTTCCCGAGCAGCAGGGCGATGCCGTCGCCACGGTGGAGCGCGCCGGGGTCAGCGCCGAGCTCGGCGGCGAGCCCGTCGTTCAGCACGAGCATCTCAGGCGCGCGGGCAGGGGCCGCGGCCCACGGCTCGTACAGACCCCCGAGGTCACGAACGTACGTCGGCTCCGCGAACGGCAGCAACGAGCTCACGGCGACAGCCATTCTCCGAGGATAGGGACCTGCGACCGCAGCCCCGAGAGGACCGCGACGCCCGACCTCGTGGAGGCAAGGGGCTGCTGCACGCCGTAACCTACGCGCCATGGATGCTGATCGTGCAAGTGAGCTGTTGGCCCGTGAGCGCTCGCGGATCGAGCAGGCTCTCGCATTGCAGAGCGAAGGACCGCTGGAGGCGTCCGATCGCCGCGAACCCGGCGACCTGGATTCCGAGGACCTCTACCAGGACGAGTTCGCCGCTGGTCGTGTCCACGACCTCCGTGCGGAGCTGGCCGCCGTCGAACGCGCAGAGGCGCGTCTGGCCGCCGGCACATATGGACTTTCGGTGGAGAGCGGTCAACCGATCCCGGACGGGCGACTCGAGGCCGTTCCGACGGCCGAGCGAACCCTCGAAGAGCAACAGCGGTTCAGGCGCACATAAACCCCGCGCTCTCGAAGCGCGCGTCGGGGCGTGCGCCGCGCCTTCGCCCGGACCGCCCGCCCGAAGGCTTGCGAGAATTCTCTGGGCGCTGTCCCCTCCGGTGTTGCCTGTTCGTCTGCAGGATGATCAACCATTCCCAAAGGAGGCGGGCATGAAGTACGCACTGCTGATCTATCCCAAGCCGGGCAGCCACGAGGCGCTGGGAGAGGACGAGTACAAGTCGGTCAACGCCGAGTACTGGGCGATCCGCGAGGACCCGCGTTGCCTCGGCGGCGGTCATCTGCAGCCGGGCGAGACGGCGACCACCGTTCGCCACGGCGGTAGTGGGAGCCTGATCACCGATGGCCCGTTCGCCGACACCAAGGAGGTGCTCGGCGGGTACTACGTGGTCGAGGCGTCCGACCTGGACGAGGTGCTGGAGCTGGTGGAGCGAATTCCGACGGTTCGGCTCGGCGGTGCGGTCGAGGTGCGCCCGCTCGTCGAGGTCCCCGTGGAGACGGCGCACTGATCGAGCAGGTCTTCCGGCGCGAGTGGGGCCGCGTGCTGGCGTCCCTGGTCGGCTTCCTCGGTGACATGGATCTGGCCGAGGAGGCCGCCCAGGAGGCGTTCGCGATCGCGGCCGAGCGGTGGCCGCGTGAGGGACCGCCGCAGCACCCGGTGGCCTGGCTGGTCGCGACCGGGCGCAACCGCGCGATCGACCGGATCCGACGCGAGCGGTCGCTTCAAGACAAGACGCGACTGCTGGAGGCCGCTCAACCGGCCGCGACGATGGACGAGATAGACCTCGACGACAACACGATCCCGGACGAGCGCCTGAAGCTGATGTTCACGTGCTGCCATCCGGCGCTCGCGGTCGAAGCGCAGGTGGCTTTGACCCTGCGGGCGCTCGGAGGACTCACGACCGAGGAGATCGCGCGTGCCTTCCTGGTCACCGAGGAGACGATGAAACGCCGGCTCTCGCGGGCCAAGTCCAAGATCAAGGCGACGGCGATTCCCTTCACGGTGCCCGCCGACCGGCTGCTGCCAGACCGCCTGGCGGCGGTGCTCACAGTCGTCTACCTGATCTTCAATCAGGGCTACACCGATCGCGACGATCTCGCCCGCGAGGCGATCCGGTTCGGTCGGCTGCTGACCGAACTGATGGCCGACGAGCCCGAGATCCACGGTCTGCTCGCGCTGATGCTGCTCCACGACTCGCGCCGCGAAGCGCGTGTCATCGACGGTCAGCTCGTCCCGCTGGCGGAGCAGGACCGCTCCCGCCACGACGCGGCGAAGGTCGAGGCGGGCCGGGCTGCACTCCAGCGAGCGCTGGCCCTGCGGCCGACAGCCGGGCCATACGTGCTGCAGGCCGCGATCGCCTCGCTCCAAGCCGAGGATCAGATCGATTGGGACGAGGTCGCGGAGCTCTACGACCAGCTCGAGCGGCTGACCGGCTCGCCGGTGGTGGCTCTGAACCGCGCCGTGGCGATCGCCGAGGCGGGCGCGCCGGAGCGAGCGCTCGAACTCGTCGACTCGCTTGAACTCGGCGGCTACCGCTACCTCCATTCGACTCGAGCCGAACTGCTGCGCCGCCTGGGTCGCCAGGAAGAGGCCCGGACCGCATTCGAGCAAGCCCTACGGCTGGCCGCAACCGACCCAGAACGCCGGTTCCTGGCCCGCCGGCTGGCGGGCCTCTGACCAAACGCGAGCCGTGGCCGGCGGAGATGTGGCCGGTCCGTCTCTGCATACGCGCCGATCACGCGGCGCTGCGCGCCCGGCCCCGATCACGCGGCGCTGCGCGCCCGGCCGGAGGCCGCGCACAGCGCGCAGACGGAGAACTCGAAGCCGTCGCGCAGCGCCTCGATCCGGGCCCGGTTCTCGTGCCAGCTCGGATTGAGATGGCGGCCGATCACGACCGCTGCGATCGGGCCCGCGCCGGCGGTCCGCAGAGTGGCCGCGGCGCTCTGAGCGCTCGCTCCGCTCGTCCACGTGTCGTCGAGCAGCAGTACGGCCTGCCCGTCGAGCGTCGCGACCGCCTCGAAGCGCCGCACGTCGAACCGGCGCGGCTCGACCGGAGTCACGGTCCGCCGCAGCAGGCGTCGGTGGCGCACGCGCGTCGGACCGACGAGGTCACCGGCGAGCCGGCGCAGCGGATGGTGCTCGTCCCGATCCCGGTCCCCCGACGGGACGGTCGTCACGATCTCGAACCTCTCAACGCCCGCAGCCGCGGCCACACACGACTCGTGCCGTTCCAGGAAGCGCCAGAGGATCGCAGCCAGCTCCGCGGTCGCCCTCGACGCGACGACCTGGTTGTTGTGCTCTCGCTTGTAGGCCGCCAGGGCACGATGCAGCGGCTCGCCCGCGACGCTGTAGCTGATCGGTACGAGCGCGGCCAGCCGCTCCTGACCGCTCGCGCAGGCGTAGCAGCACTCGAACCCGCGCGTCAGGTTGAAGCACCGGCGGCACACCCCGGGGCCCGCGCGCGGCTGGATCAGGTGCGCAGCCGCGCGATCGCTGAGGACGCGGACCGTGGCCATCGCGGACCCGTCAGCTCGAGAGCGCGCGGGTGAGGAGCCGAGCGAGCGTCTCGCTCACCTCGGCGGGCGAGCGCACGACGTGGACCCCCGGGCGCGTGGCGAGGTCGCGCGCCCACGGCTGCTCCAGCGCGGGCGGGAGCAGCAGCACGGCACGGCCTTCGGCGAGCGCCAGCCGGGCCTGGATCCGGGTTCCGCTCGTCGCCGAGGCTTCGACGATCACAGTCGCCCGCGTGAGGCCCGCCATCACGCCGTTGCGCATGGGGAACGTGCGCCGGGTCGGGCGTGTCGCCGGCCAGAACTGCGAGACGACGGCCGCGGTCGCCGCGATCCGGCGCTGGAGCTCGGCGTGCTGCGGCGGGTAGACGTGGTCGAGCCCGCAGCCGATCACCGCAAGCGTGCGGCCGCCGGCCCCGAGGGCAGCCTCGTGGGCCGCGGCGTCGATCCCGGTCGCGAGCCCCGAGACGACCGTGAAGCCGTCAGCGACAAGGCGCCGCGCGACGGCGCCGGCCGCAGCCACGCCGCGCCCGGTCGCCATCCTGGAGCCGACCACGGCAACCGCGTCGCGGTCCGCCGCCGCGAGTTGGCCGGCGATGAACAGCAGCGGCGGCGGCGAGACCGTTGCCGCAAGTGCCGGCGGGTAGGCCGGATCCCAGTAGGCCGTCGGCTCGATCTCACGCTCTCGCCACCGGTCGAGCTCCCGCTGCGCGCGAGCTCGGGCCTCGCCCGCAAGCAGCCCGAGCTGCGCTTCGAGCAGTGACTCGACGCCGCCGGGGTCTGCGGCCGCCCCCGCCACCCGCGCCCACCAGCCCGAGTCGGAACGGAGCAGTGCGATCAGCGCGGCCGGGTCACACGGGGAGTCCACCACTCGACGGTAGCGACCCGAACGGACGTTCGGGAACGCCCCGGCGCCCGTCAGTCCGCTTGATGCTGCGGCTCGCTCGCGGCGCCGGCCGTCGCGGCCGGTTGAAGCGCAGCGGTCTCGGCAGGCACGAGAGCAGCCTCGTCGAGCGACAGCGCCGGGGGCTCCGGCAACGGCTGCGGCGCGGCCGGGCTGACCATCGCGATCGTGCCCGCCTCGTCGACCTCGGCGGCGATCTGAGGCGCCGGCGTGACCGGGGCCGGGGCGGGCGCGGTCATCAGGTTCGTGTGCTCGTTGAACTCCGACTCGATCCCGGACATGGCGCTCCGGAAGTCGCGGATGCCTCGCCCGAGACTGCGGCCCACCTCCGGCAGCCGCTTGGGCCCAAGGACCAGCAGCGCGACAAAGAGGATGAACAGCAGGTGCGTCGGTTGAAGAATGTCGCCCAATCCCACGTACCAAAGCTTACCCGTTCGTGATCACGGTGCTGGAATCTGAGTGGGTGCGGGGAGCTGGTCCGGCGAGACCGGCGCATCCGCGGTCAGCGGGAAGCTCCGTGTCGCCGGGGTCGAAACCGTGGCGGACGCGCTCGAAGGTCCGGTCGCGCCAGCCGGTCGCGGCCCGCTCATCGACCGAGCGCCAGCCGAGCCCGCCGAGCCTGCCGAGCCCGGCGAGGTCGGCGAGGTCGCGGAGCTCTCGCCGCCAGATGATCGCGCCGAGCCCGCCGGACTCAGCGAGCGCGCGATGCTCCCGGCCCGCGCCCTGTCCCGCGCCGTCGACCGCGGCCGGGTCGCGGAGGCCGGCCGGTGCTCGTCGCGCCGGCCGCGCGCAGCACGCCGCGCGCGGTGCGACGCCGGCTCGGCGCCGGAGACCGCGCTGTCCCCGTACGCCGCCCCGATCGCAGCCGACGCGCCGGACAGCTCCGAGGCCAGCCGTGACGCGAAGCTCCTCGCAAACGCCGCCGGGATGCTCGGCGCGGGACCCGACGACGGCAGGAGGCGTGCGGCGAATCCGGCGACCGCCAGCACGAACACGAAACCGATCGCGGCCGCGCGGTACGAGCGATCGGCCGCACGCGGCGGGCGGGCGAAGCGCGGCGGGCGGGCGAAGCGCGGCGGGCGGGCGAAGCGCGGCGGACGGGCGCGGCGCGGCGGCGCGTGACCGGGCGGGGGCGGCACCTCGAGCTGATCCGCGACCGGAGCACTGATCGCCTGCTGTAGCGAGCCCGCGGACTCGCCCCAGAAGTCACTGGCGTCGAGTGCCCGGGCGTTGTCCGCAGGCGCCTCGGCGTCCGCGGCCGAGGCTTCTGTCCGCACGGCCCTGGGCCCAAGCTCGGCGCGCGGGCCGAAGGGCACGAGCTCGGCGGTAGGACCGAACCAGTGGCCGCGGAACGGCACGACGTTCTCGGGCGTGTCGTCCCTCCGCTTCCCGTCGCCGTCGCCGAGATCCGTTGTCACGCCCAGCCCGCCTCCCGAACCGTCTCGCCTGCCGTCCGCTGCGAACGCTACCCTATAAGCAGACTGGTTTGGCATGAGTTGGTCTCAATTGGAGAAGAATCAACATGATCGACGATGACCGCGGAGAGCCGTTCCTGACCGTGTCCGAGGTCGCCGAGCTGCTCAAGCTCAACCAGCAGACGGTGCGCAACTGGATCGACCAGGGAACGCTGCCCGCGGTGCGCGTGGGCAGGCGCGTGCGGATCAGACGCTCGGATCTCGACCGGCTGCTCGCGGAGGGCTATCAGGGCGGAACTGCACCACCGCCACGCGAGTCGGGACCGAGCGCGGACGACTTCTGGAGCGGCCGGCCAGTCGGTGCGGCCGAGCTGCGACCGGCGGATCTGACACGCGACGAGCGACCGGTGGAGGGCGATCGATGAGCTTCTTCGAGGACCTTGACAAGGAGCGCGCCCACGTGATGCGGCTCGTGCGCCACGCGAGCGCGGGCTGGGCCGAGGCGATGCGGGCCCACAAGCTCGCGCCGCCCGACAGCGGGTTTGCGGGACGCGTGCGACGGCTCTCGGAGGCAGCGGCGACCGAACAGGTCGCATGGGAGCACGCCCACAAGGTGGGCCTGCTGTGGCGTCCGGTCCCCGGGGCTGAGAGCGCGACGCCGCCGTACGAGCTGCGGCCGGGCACGGGACGGCGCGGCCCTGAGGAGCTGTGGCTGCGGTTCGACGCCGCCGTCGCAGCGCTCAACCGCGCGATCAGCGGCTCGAACGCCGCCGAGGTCGCGGCGGGCTTCGGTGAAATGGCGGTCAGCGCCGGCGACCTCGCCGAGGCCGTCGAGCTCGAGGACTCGGTCGCGCGTGAGGCCCTCGATCGCGCCAGAGCGCGTGGAGCGGCCTGATCAGGTTTCGGCGAGCGTCGTGACGACGGCCTCGTAGACGCCGGCGCCATAAGGCGACGCGGCGATCCGGACGTCCTCGCGGCCGGCAAGCTCGTGGCCGAGGGAGGGGTCGCGCGCGAGGCCGTTCGCGACCATCCAGAAGCGGCCGACGACCGATGCCGCGCCCAGGTCCTCGCGCGAGTCACCGACCGCGATCACCTCGTCGCGCGCGTATCCACGATTCTGCATGTGGCGCGCGACCGCGCGCGCCTTCGACGCGCCGGAGGGAATCAGGTGGTAGGCGTGCACCCGATCGACGTCGAGGCCGAACACGTCGCCATCGAGCGTCACCCCATGCGCGGCGAGGACGCCGTTGTCGACGAGCCGCAGCCAGTCCAGCCCCGCGGAGGTGAGCACCTGCTCGACCTCCGCGAGGTCGGCCTCGCCGCGAAAGAGATGTGAGACCTCGCGCCCCGCGGACCACGGGGTGTGGTATTCAAGCCGCCCGGCGAAGCGCTCGAGCAGCAGCGCCGGAGCGCCGGAGGCCTCGATCTGCTGATGGATCGTGCCCGCGTCCAGCGACGGCTCGAGGCCGTCGGTCAGCCACTCGAGCTCGCCGTCGAGCACGAGACCGCAGCCGAGTTCGAAGATATAGGAGGCCTGGCCGATCACGCGCGCGTTCTCGAACACGCTCCCCTGCCGGCGGCCGGAGTAGATCACGACCTCGGCGCCCGCCCGGTGGCAGGCCTGCAGGGCGCGGACGCCGTCGAGCGAGAAGCCGCCATCGGCGCCCGTCAGCAGCGAACCCCCGGGGCCGAACAGGGTGCCATCCAGATCGACGTAGAGGGCGCGCATCGTGCGGGCGACCGTAGCAGTCGCCGCCATACTGGCAAGCAGTGACGACCACTCCGCAGACGGAGCCCTGGGAGCCGCTGCTCGAGACGGGTCGCGCCGACGAGCGGCTCGTCTTCGAGCGGCTGATCCCCGACCAGGCGCCGCTGTTCGAGCCGATCCCGGACGACCTGCACCCGCTTGTCGCGGGCGCGCTGCGCACCGTCGGGATCGACGCGCTCTACGCGCATCAGCGCGACGCGCTCGAGTCGGCGTACGCCGGGGCGACGATCGTCACGACCGGGACGGCATCCGGGAAGTCGCTGACGTTTCAGCTGCCGACGCTCGAGGTGCTGATCTCCGACCCGACCGCCCGCGCGCTGTACCTGTACCCGACGAAGGCGCTCGCACAGGACCAGGCGCGCGCGCTGCACGCGTTCGGCCTTTCGAGCCGACTACGACCCGCGATCTATGACGGGGACACCTCGCGCCAGGAGCGCCCGCAGATTCGCAAGCGCGCGAACCTCGTGATCACGAACCCCGACATGCTGCACGTCGGGATCCTGCCGCACCACACGAGCTGGGCCGACCTGTTCGCGAACCTCGCGCTCGTCGTCGTCGACGAGGCGCACGTGTACCGGGGCGTGTTCGGCTCCCACGTCGCGAACGTGCTGCGGCGCCTGCGGCGCGCCGCAGCCATCTACGGGACCGAGCCCCGCTTCCTGCTGACGAGCGCGACGATCGCCAACCCGCTCGAGCTCGCACGCGAGCTGACGGGACTGCCGGACGTCAACCTGATCGACAACGACGCCGGCCCGCGCGCCGCGCGGCGTGTCGTGATCTGGAACCCGCCGCTGCTCGACGCCAACCTCGGGATCCGCGGCTCGGCGCTCGCCGAGGCCGCCGAACTGTTCGCCGAGCTGATCAGCGCCGGCGCGCGCACGATCTGTTTCATGAAGTCGCGCAAGGGGGTGGAGCTGATTCTGCGGATGGCGGGCGAGCGGCTCCCGCCCGAACTGGCCGAGCGCACCGCTCCCTACCGGGCCGGCTACACGCCGGGTCAGCGTCACGAGATCGAGCGCCGGCTCGTCAACGGTGAGCTGCTCGGCGTCGTCGCGACCGACGCGCTCGAGCTCGGGATCGACATCGGGCAGCTCGACGCAGCGATCTGCGTCACGTTCCCCGGCACCGTCGCGAGCCTGCGACAGATGTGGGGGCGTGCCGGACGCCGCGGCCGCGGCCTCGCGGTCTACGTCGCCGGCGAGGACGCGCTGGACCAGTTCTTCGCGCGCCACCCCGACGAGTTCCTGCGCCGGCCGGTCGAGGCCGCGATCATCGATCCGCTGAGCCCCGAGATCCGCGACGAGCACCTGCTGTGCGCCGCCCATGAGGCGCCACTCACCCCCGACGACGCGGCGATCCTCGGGGAGGACGTGCTGGAACGCGCGGCCGCGCTCGCCGAACGACGGTTGCTGCGCGAGCGGGCGACCGGTTTCGTCCCCGCGCGCGCCGACGACTATCCGGCGGCCCGTGTCGCACTGCGCTCGGCGAGCGCCGACACGTTCGCGCTGATCGACGCGCAGGCGGGCGAACTGCTCGGGACGATCGAGGCGAGTCGCGCCTACGCGACCGTTCACGACGGCGCGATCTACCTGCACCTCGGGCGCGCGTACCTCGTGCTCGAGCTCGATCTGAACGCGCGGCGGGCGCTGCTCGAGCCGTTCACGGGCGACTACTTCACGCAGACCAAGAGCGAGAGCATGACGTACATCGACCGGCTGCTCGAGCGGCGCGAAAGCCACGGGGTGACCCTCTCCTATGGGCGCGTGATCTATTCGGAGACGGTCCTCGGCTACCAACGCAAGCGCATCCAGGACCACAGCGTGATCGACTTCCAGTCGCTCGACATGCCGACGACCGAGTTCACGACCCGGGCGCTCTGGTACGAGCTCGAAGAGCTGATCGCGGCGGGGACGTTCCCGGCGGAGCACCTGCTCGGTGCGCTGCACGCGCTCGAGCACGGGCAGATCGCCGTGCTGCCACTGATCGCGATGTGCGACCGCTGGGACATCGGCGGCCTCTCGACCAACGCCCACCCGCAGACCGGCGGCCCGACGATCTTCATCTACGACGGCCATCCAGGCGGGGTCGGGATCACCCGCCGAGGTTTCGATCAGTTCGACCGGCTCGTCGGCGATGCGCGGCGCCTGATCGGGGAATGTCCGTGCAAGTCCGGCTGCCCGTCATGCGTGCAGTCCCCCAAGTGCGGGAACCTGAACGAGCCGCTGTCGAAGGCCGGGGCACTCGAACTGCTCGCCCGGCTCACGGCTGCCGGTGCCGGCGCGGGCGCGGGAGTGCGAGCCGTGGACCGCTACTGATACTGGTGAAGTGCCTTCGGGCGGACGAAGTCGGTCAGCTCGGCGCAGCCCGCCGCGAGGCCCGTCCAGTCGCCGCCGATGGCGAGCGTCGCGAGCGCGCCGGTCGGGAACTTGCGGCGCAGATCCGGTAGCCGGTCGGCGACGTCGAGGTCGGCGCGAGCGAGGCGGAGCACGAGCAGTTGCACGGCCGGGTTGTGCCCGATCACCATCACCGAGCCGATCTCTGCCGGAACCCGCTGGAGCCGCTCGATCAGGTCGCCGGCGGCAGCCGTGTACAGCTCCGGCTCGATCAGCGCCTGGCCGCCCGGGTTCACTCCGATCAGCGTCTCGCGCGTCCGGAGCGAGGTCGAGCAGAGCACGAGCTCCGGCCTGATCGCATTGCGCTGCAGGTACTCCGCCAGCAGCTTCACCGCTCGCTGTCCCCGCGGGGCCAGCGGCCGCTCGTGATCGCGCTGGCCTGCATCATCCCAACTCGACTTGGCGTGCCGCAGCACGTAGAGAGTCCTCTCAGGAGCCATGCGTACATTCTCCTCCTCCTGCGGACGGCATGAGCAGCGGACGAACTCCCCGCCGCTGCCGCGACGACCGATGCGCACGCGCACCGCGGCCGCTCCCCGAGGCGTGCCCGACAACAGGGGCGTGTCTCGGGCCGCGCGGCCCGCAAGCCGCGCGGCCCGGGTCCCCCGTTCGCCGCTGACTCGGTAGCATCGCTCGACCACAGGGCGAGATAGCTCAGCTGGTAGAGCACACGACTGAAAATCGTGGTGTCCCCGGTTCGAGTCCGGGTCTCGCCATCACCTGAAATCCCTGTAATACCGCCGTTTTCGGCGACGCGCGGGAGTGGCTGAGAGGGCTTTTTGGTCCGGTAAATCGCGGAATCGGCGTTTACCGGACCCATTGAGCAGACAACAACGTCCAATCCGGATGTTGGGCGGCCTCGAACAGCGCTCGCAGCGGCCGCTCCGGCTGCGGGCTGGAGACGGGGAATCCGTCGGCTCGCCACCCACCTGGATCGAGTTGTCGAGCCGTCCGGGGGTGACGCGCCGTGAGCGACCGGAGCGCCTGGTTGGAGCAGTGGTGTCCCTATTGCCACGCTGCGCCCGGAGCGCGTTGCATGCGTTGGCGATCGGGTCGGAGCGGCCGTAGCCGGGCCGTCGCGGAGTCGCACCTGCATGTCGCGCGCGGGTGGTTTGAGCGTTCGCGTCCGACGTGTGGCGGCGGGCGAGCGGCGGTCAGGCGGGTGCGGCGGACGATCAGTCGGAAGCCTTTCAGGACGGTCTCGGCGATCTGCGCCTCTCCGGTCTCGGGGTAGTCGGTGATCGTGACCCAGTCGGCCTCGGGGATCTGGGCGATCAGGTTCGTGATCGTCGGGCTGATCTTGACGCCGATCGAGAATGCGATCCCGCGCGCGTCGAGGACCTTGATCTGCTTGTGGTTCTCAAACCCGGACTCGGCGCGGATGATGACCTGGCCGGTGTGCCCGGCGCGACGGACGCGGGCGAGCAGCTCGTCAACGAACCGTGCGATCCCGCGCTGCGTGTTCGCCTCGCGCTTGCGGTTTGCGGATGTGCAGGATCTCGCCGGTATCGGAGCGGACCGCGACGATCGGGTGGTAGCCGAGCTTCTTGGTGTACCCGTAGCTGGCGCCCTGTTTCTGGTTGCTGGTGGACCTCGCCGATGAAGCTGTCGATATCGATCACCAGAGGAAGCTCCCCGGGGCCGGCGCCGGCTGCCCATGCGCGCCGCAGCGCGACATCCAGGACACGATCGAGCTGGCGGACATGCCCGAACGTGGACGCCCGCAAGAACGTCCCGAGCGTCGATGGCGCCATCACTCGGTGCCCGAGAACCAGGCCGGTCGATCCATCGCGGAGCACGTTCGTGTCATCGATCGAGTCCGCCCCGGCGAGCATGCCGTGCACCAACGACATCACCTTGCGACCGGCAGGCACGCGCCCGGCGCTCGCGGGTCGAGCCACACCGACTCGTTCACCAGCTCCTCGATCCCCAACCGCTCCGCCAAGGTCGCGGTGATCAGCAGCCCGGCGTCGCTGATCAGCCGCTCCTCATCACTGCCGGACGGAACCGGCGGCGCTACGCGGTGCATCCAGGCTAAAGCTCCCCCAACCCCGATAGCGGCGAGTATCAGTCCTAGGACCGGAGGCTCGGCCCTCCTGCTCGCCGAAAGGGGGGCGCTCACGAAGCGTGCAGGATCCCGGAAAAACCTAGGCACGACCTACATACGCGGCATCGGTCTGTCCGTCTCGTCTACGGTCACGACGGCCGTCTGGGGGGCGGTCCCTATCGCCGCGGATCGGGGGACGCGGACCGACGTTTCCGTGTCGATCCGATGGCGCCGTCGCCGGCGGCTGGACCGTCCAGACGTCGCCAGTGCGAAGTTCAGCGAAACCGCGGGCCGGCCGCGAAAGGGAAGGCGCGGTCCGAGCCTCTCCGGCGCGGACGAGACGGTCCCCATGCCCAACGCGAGGGCCGGCGTAACGGCGAAGCGGGCCATCGCATCCACGGGAAAGCACCGGCAGCGTCGCCGCAGTCAACGCCCGTCGACACGGCGCCGACGATCACGCTCCCGACCCGGCGCTACGGTCGGAGCGATTGTCAGCGCGTCCGCGTGATTGTGATTGTGGCGGAGCACTCGTCCGGCGCTGGCGGACCGGACCGCTCCTGCCTCGCCGAAGCGATGCCGCGGGCAAAGGCGGTGTCCCCCTGTGGAAGCGAAGTCGCGCGCGACCGCCGCGGCCGGCACCACGGGCGGCGGTCCGTCTCCATGCTCCTGAGGACCGGGAGTGGAGTCGCTGAGCGGCGGCCGTAGTGAGCGATGAAGCCAGCGGAGTCTGGCTGCTCAGTGGTAGAGGGCAAGGGTTCTCCATCTTCCAGCGTCAGGTCACCGCGACGAGAAATCTGCTCGGCATCGGCGTTCACGACTCTTATGGCCGCATAAAGTTCTTGACCAGTAGCTCTGGCAGTGAGAGGATGACCGACAGGGCGCACGGTTTGGCGCGGGTCAGACCTGGCAGCGCTCCCGATGTGTCCCGAACGGGCGGGACGCACTAACAAGGAGGGGCTCATGGCATGGCGTCGGAGAGGATGCGCGGGTCTTTGCGCGGTCGCGTTGATCAGTGGTGTTGGCCTTTGGGCGAACGCGGCGGCGGGCGCCGCAATTGGGCCTAACCTCATTCAGAATGGAAGTTTCGAGGCGCCCATTGTCGCGAACCCGTGTCCTAACGGAGGTTCAACGAATCCGACGCCAGGAATTTGTACCTATTTTGATGGGAGCACCGGCATCACCGGATGGGTCGTCGGCGGGAATAGCGTCGACCTGACTGCCGCAAGCGTCTGGGTCGCCGCGGCTGGACAGCAGTCGATAGATCTTTCGGGAGATGGATCGGGGTCTTTGACTCAATCGGTATCGACGCAGGCGGGGACGAAATATCTACTGTCGTGGGCTATGGCCGGCAATTGGGACTGTGGCCAAGCCGTCAAATCGATGGCTGTCTACTGGGACGGAGCGGTGAGGAAGGCATTCGCATTCGATACGACGGGCGATAGTGCAACTCACATGGGCTGGAAGTACGAACTGTTGATCCTTGCGGCCGATAGTCCAACATCCTCTGTGACGTTCGCGGACATAACGCCTGACGACAGCATCTGTGGCGCCACGCTAGACAACGTGTCTCTCCGCGCGATCGGCTGATGCCTCCTCCGGGCTCGTCTCGGTGCCGCTCGGGTTGCGGCCCGAGTCGAGGCTGGAGGCGGGCGCAGTGTCCGTCCGTTCACTCGCGACGCACGTGGTCCGCCGCGGTGCCAACCCCGCGAGCTCTCGCGTCGGCTTCGGCGCGAGCCAACGCCGGGAGTCCGGCGTCGTCCGGCGGCGTCGTCGCACAGCCGCCGACGGCCACTAACGATCGCGGCCGCGACAAACAGATGGTATAACGTGGAGACTAGGGCCGGTCGCCTGAACCCGTGCCTCCGTGGTCTCACGTCCACGCCGTGAGCTGCGTCTTGGCGAGCGGCGCAGCTTGAGCGCGGACCGCCGTGGCCTCGCTTCCCCAGCTGGGCTGGTCGGCGCGAACGGCTGCATCGACCACCTTCCGCACCCACGGCACGTCGAGGCGCGACACCGCGGGCCATTGCATCCGCCAACGACCCCGCCCCCACCGTGGGCACGCTTCGGCGACTCAGGAGCGCCGTTCCAATACCGCGGCTGCAAGCTCCAGATCGCCGGTGTCCAGGCGTTCGCGCTCACACGCTCCGGGACGAACCTCCAGTCACTGATCGGATCCGAGCACACGCTCACGATCTTCGACGGCGGCCCGCCGCCGCGCGCGGGCGGGGACGCCCCGCCGCCGCCTCCGGCGGAGACAACCTTGCCATCGGCGGCGGGCTCGTGGCAGCTCGATCAGCTGTACGGCACCGGCACGCTGTACACGTCCATCGCCCCGATCGCCCCGGTATCGAGCACGGTGCCGCGGCTATGGTGGCTGAGGATCCCCAACGCCGACCTCGCCGCCACGCGTAGCTCGGTCGAGGACTTCTTCCTGCTCGTTCGGTACAACGTCACCTGAATCGTCGGCGGAGCCGAGCAACCACAATGCCCGGCGCACGCGAGCAACCGCCACCCACGGCTTGAACTCGCGGCAGGCCGCGGAGCCGGACTCAAGTCTCCAGATTGGTTGCCGACATCGGACCATGCACGTCGATGCCGCGCGGCCGATCCTCGGCAGCTACGCGAGACGCCGGGTGCCCACCTCGATTGGCGTCCGCCGCTCCGTGCACTCGCGCTTGGCGCGGTGTAGGCGGGGACCTACAAACTCGTTCCCCTGTTCGCGACGTTCGGGACCTCGGCCGGCTCGCCGTTCTGGCCGGCCTCGGGGCTGACCGTCTCGGTCCTGCTCCTGCGGCCACGCCGCGAATGGCCGTACTACCTCTAAAAGCGCATGCGTCGGCGTTCCGATCGCTGGGCCGGCGTAAGCCTTGTCAGCCGTTCTTGGCACTCTTCCATTCGTTCAGCAAAGTCAGCGAAGACGTGCCAATGTGGATCGTCGGGAACGGGCGGGTCGAGTCCGGTATGGAACGCACTACTGCGTTTGCAAAGGATCACGGCATAGCCGTGCATGTAATAGGCGATTTCCAGGCGCACGAGGCCCGAGTTGCCGAGTACGGCCAGTTCCTCGTAGGTGCCCATGAAGTGGTATTTCTCCTGTTTGTCGACACCCTTGAGCTCTTGGGCCGCTCCCTCGGTGCCCGTGGACTCGGCCTCGAGGAGCTGCCGGACCCTTACAAAGATCTGGTCGGATTCCACCCGGGCTCCGAAAGCGAAAAACTGTTCGGTTCGCCGCTGACACCCCTGGCGCCGATACTCCACTACGGCGTATGCGACGGTCGGGACCGCGGCTGAAGAGCTGAGCCCGGCAATGACGAGCGCGAGCGAGCTGGCGAGACTCATAGCTGAGCCGGATCGTCCATCAGACGGTGGGGTTCGGCCAAAGCGCCGGCGGCAAGTCGTGGCAAGCACAATGTCTGAGGTGTCGGTGCACAGTCTAGGAAGGCGCGACGTCGTAAGGAGGAGGTTGGTTATGAACGATACACGTACCGGCGGACGATGTGTGGGCTCTCACCATCCCTGTGTTTTCCCAAGTGTTTGTGCAGGAGTGGTTGTCGGGGAAGCTGGCGCCCGAGATGTGATGTGCACGCAACCGCCGCGCTCCGGCCCTTTCACACGACCGAGGACCTGACGGGGCGATTCGTAGATTTCGGCGGCACGTAATCGGTCCGTGCGCCTGCTTGACAGGTCGGCCAAAGTCCACCGACCGGGCCGACCTGAGTGGGGCGGCTGCGAGCCATCCGAATGTCGCGGCCTGTCACAAAGCAGACTCCACGGAGGTGTCGTCCGCGAGCGACGTCTGCTTCGGACCGTGGCGTTCCCATGTCATTGTCAAGGACGTTGATGAGGACGATCTGACTCGGGGCTGCGGGCTACTTTGAAGGGGCGACGATCGCAACAGGCTCAGGGATGCCTTTCGCGGTCGGACCCAAGGCCCAGTGCCATCCCGTCGGCGACGTGCGCTCGTATCGCCTTGCGGTCATGCGCGACGCACGGGATCGCTTTCGACATCCAGCCAGCGCTCCGCGTCAATGTCGCGCTGGCGGCGTCTCCATAGCGCCGGAGGCTGGCAACGTCGCGGTCGCTATCCCATGGATGCGAAGCTCCGCTCCGCCTCAGGGGCCTTCGCAACACGCGGGATCGAGCGATGGGATCGAGTGGCGGAGCGCCGCGCCGCCGCCTTCGCATTCACCGATGACGGCGGTCAGCCTCGCCTTTGTATTGGCGACGTCTCAATCGCGCCGGACGTCGGCGACATCGCCGTTGCTTTCCCGTGAATCCGATGGCCCAGAACCGCGGCCGACCGCCCCGCCGACGCGCGCGGATCGCGGTCGGCAGAGGCGAACGTCGCGCCGTCGCTTTGCGCGTCTCCTCGGTCGCCCCCGACCCCGCCGCGCCGGGAAACCTGTCGTCCTGGCAGGCCCCTTGCGACTCGCCGGAACCAGGGCTGGCGCGCAGGCGTGCAAAATCCCGGCGATACCTATGTATACGCTGGCGTCTCGAGTCTTTGAGCGCCGCCTGCAGCGCGTAGATTCGGGGTGATTGCGATCGTCAGCTTGGGCGTGGGTGCTGGCCGAATCGGGCGAGCGCCTGGTCGCCAACTCAATGGCGCCGGGCTCACACAACCAACCGCGGATGCAATGGCCGGCGTGTCCACCGAATCCGTCCTGCCGGGCGTCGGTACGTCACCATGCGTTGCGCGTAGCCTATAGCAACCGATGCTGCGCTCAGCACTATGTTGTCCTCGATCGAATGCGGGCGCCCGGCGTGAAGGAGCGAGCTTCCCGGCGCAACATATGTTGGACGCGTTGGAGCTCTCGACGAGCGCCATCGGTGCGCCTGCTGATGGCAGCGGCCGGGCTGCGCGATTCGGCGCCCCCAATGCGATCAAGAACGCATCGCTTGCGTTTTGTCCCGACTTCGAAGTGCGTGTCCGTCGAGTCGAGTCGAGTGACTCGCGGTCGAGCCGCAGCGCGATGATCGTGACGGCAAACCAGCCGAAATATGCTGCGCTCGCGGCAATCGGCGTCGGCGCCCCCTAAAGGGCAGGTTCAGCACGCGCGCGGCCGGGTGCCGTTCGATCGCATCCGCGTCTGGCCGGCACAATGCCGCGCCATCGCCTTCGCGACCGATGTGTCGCTCGTCGGCCAGCCTGGCGCCGCACCATCGGACGCGTGGCCAGTCGCGTGCCCGCGCGGCCGCGCAGCCGCGCTCGGACGCCTCGGGATGCTGGCTATGAGCAACAAGTCAGATAACTCCCGGCAGATCCTTCCTGGCCGTTTGAACGGTCGAGGCGCAGCTTGTGGCACCGTGGTGACAGATCGACTGGACGCAGCCTCCAACATGATCGCGTGTTCACGCTCCCCTTCTCGCTGATCCGGCATTCGGCGTGCCTGCGGGACCCGCCGTCCGCGCTCAGCGGCGCTTTGCTGGCTTGGCCCTGAGCGTCAGCGCCTTCGTCCAAGCGACCTGGCGGCCCGATCTGACTTGCGAAACGGTCAGCGTGACCTTCAGAGTGCCCAATCGTGCAAGCAGCTGTCTGCCGGTCTTGTCGAGCGCGAAGCTCACGGTCCTGCTCTCCTTGGCCATGAGGGTTAGCGCCGTCCTCGCCAGGAGCAATCTCCTGCTCGTTTCGCTTCTCCTGGCTATGCGTGCGACCGCCGCGATCACCTTGCCTCGGGTGAGCTCCTCGATCGCCGTGAGCTTTGCAACGATCTTGCATCTCTGGCCGGCGCTGCCGTTGCAGGTGAGGCGAACGGATGCTGTCCTGCCGGCGAGTCTCACGTACTGTGCCTCGATTGTCGCGCTCAGCTTGCTTGTGGTGCTGGGGCTCGGTTTCCCCGAGCTCGCGCTCGGAGTCGTCGGCGTGACGGTGCCCACTGGGGCAGCCGGCGCGCTTGTGATCGTGAAGCTGGTCGTCGCAGTCGATCCCAGGAAGTCATTGTCGCCTGAATAGCTGGCCGTCACTGCATAGCTCGCCACGGGAAGCGTCGCCGTTGGACACGCTGCGGCCCCGGCCGCGACATCTGCGCTGCAGAGAGTCGCGCCGGCCGCGGTGAAGGCCACGGAGCCGGTCGCATCCGCTGGCAGGCCAGTCGCGGATAGTTTCACGGCGTTCCCGAAGCTCGTGGAGCTCGGCGAGCTGGACGCGACCACTGCGGTAGGCGCCTGCGCGACGACGATGTTTACGGTTTGACTCGACCCCTGATAGTTGGCGTCGCCCGAATAGGTAGCGGTGACCTGGTGACTTCCGGCCATGATGTCGGTGGCGGAGCACGATGCCGAGCCGCCGGCGACGGTGGCCGCGCAGAGCGCTGAGCCGCTCGCGCCGAACGACACCGAGCCCGTCGCGTCGAGCGGCAGTCCGGAGGCGACGAACGCCACGGCGCCCCCGTAGGTTGCTGGGTTGGGACTCGCCTCGACGTCGACTGTAGTCGGCGCAGGAACAACTTGTAGAGTCACCGTGCTGGTGGCGGGGGCATACTCGCTGAGGTTCGTCGGGATGAAAGTGACGTTGAGCCGCTGGGGCCCCGCGGTGAGAATCGTACCGACGAATGGGCTGTAGATGAGCACGCCGGGGACGCTGGTGGTCGCATCGAGTTGACCCGAGGACAGCCCCGTGCCGTAGACGATTGGTGTCGGAGGCGTCCAGGTAATTGCCGGAGGTCCGGGAGACACGGTGATCGCCTGCTGCGCCTGCTGGGCGGGCGCGTATCCGTTGCCACCGCCTTGATTGGCGTCGATGATGCAGCTCCCGACCGCCGCAAACACCACGACCCCGGCGTCAGACACCGTGCACGCTCCGGGTGTGCTGCCAGAATCGGCTGAGAACGTAACGGACCCGCCCGACGGGCCACCGGTCGCGGTGGCGGTGTACGTGCCGCCCACCTCGGCTCGCGCCGGAGGGTTGGACGTGATCGTTATCACCTGCGGATCGAGCACGGTCTCGACCTGGGTAGCTGACGCGAGACCCCCTGATGAGGCGGTGATCGTCGCCGGCCCAGCCGCCGCGTCGCCGTAGAAGACGGTGACCGAGGAAGCTCCGGCGGGGATCGTGGTCCAGGCGCTCGGGGCACCCCCCGAGGTCGCGCTGAAGGCGGCGGTCGACGAGCTTGACGCGAGCGACACCGTTGTCCCGCCGGGCGGGGCGTCGATCGGATCGCCGAGGCTGTCTTCCTCGGTGATCGTGATCGGTCCCGCCGTCGGTGAGTCAGTGGGAGGCGTTGCGACGGGCGAGGAGGTGATCGCGAGCTGGGTCGCCCCGCTGGCGGGCGTCAGCGAGCCGTCGAGCGAGGTCGCGAAGATCGCGCCGCTATCGCTCACGAGCCAACACTCGCCCGACGGCACGCAGCTCACGCCCTCGGACTGACCCGACGTTGGATACACAGTCCACGGCGATGCTCCGCCGCTCGTGGTCCCATACGCGTCTTGCGCGGAGGAGTTGAAAAGAAGGCATTCAAGCGCGCTTGCGCATGAGACTCCGCCTGTGACCGCACCTCCGATGTATCCGCTCTCCGGGGTGCCGACGGTGTTCCACGTCGTGCCGTCGGTCGTGTATGCGACAAAGGGTGCGTCGCGCGTTGGGCCGCTAGGGGTTCCCGTGACCCAGCATTGTACGTCGCTCGTGCAGGTGATGCCGTTCAACATCAGAGCCCCCGGGAAGCTCTGCGCGACGCTCCAGGAGCCGCCGCCGTCCGTGGTCTGGAGCACGCCGCCGTCCTCGGTCCCATGCTCCGTTTGGCCCGCCACCCAGCAGACGGCGGTCGTCGGGCATGATATGCCGCTTTCGCTGAAGTTCGGAGTCGTCGTGGTCGTCCACGTGCTGCCGCCGTCGGTCGTCTGCATGACCGCTGTGCTCTGGCTATTGATGAACGGATAGCCGGCGACCATGTAGCAGTCCGTTGTGCTCGGACATGAAATCCGCTGTGTGTATGCGTACTCGGCCGGCAGTGGCACGAGCGCCCAGTTCTGCCCGTCGGTCGTCTTGATCAGTTGAGTCTCGTCGCCGGCGTAGCAGACGGTGGCCGACGGGCAGTCGAGACCCCAGAGGACACCGTTCGACGATTCGACGCCGGCTGGCGCCGTTTCGCTGGTCCACGTCGCACCGCCGTCTGTGGAGTGCAAGATCTGCCCTTCGCCGCTCACCCCAGGCCCGACCGCGAAGCAGTCGGTCTGCTGGGCGTCGGGGACACACGAGATCGCCATGAGCTGGCCCACCGCGCTCCCTGGCGCGATCTGCTCGACGAGCGCTCCGCTGCCGCCCGCGGTCGGGGTTGAGACGGTCATGGTGAAGCCGCCATACGCGACCGTTCCATCGTGGTCGGTCACCATCGCGCTGAAGCTGACGTAGCCAGCGTCGCTTGGGGTGCCTGACAGGACGCCATTTGCGCTCAGCGTGAGCCCGCTCGGCGGCTCGGTTCCGGCGACGGACGCCCAGGTGTATGGTGGGTCGCCCCCAACCGCATCGAGCGTCGCGGTATACGGTGTGCCGACGGTGGCATTGGGAACCGACGGAGTTGTGATCGTGAGGTTGGTCGTCGGCTGGACGACCGCCGTGATCGTCTCGGTGACGGTCTGCTGGGGCAGCGAGGAGTCGGACACGGTTTCCTTGAACGAGTACACGCCCCCCTCTGTCGGCGTGCCTGAAAGCGTCTGCGGCGACCAGAAATACAAGCCCGGCGGGAGCGACCCGCTCCAAGCGAAGGTGTATGGTGGCGTCCCGCCCGCGACCTCGATCGAGGCGGCGTACGGCGTGTTGACCTCCGCCGTGGGCAGCATCGTATTCGTGATATTCAGTGGTGAGGCGTTGGAGCTGGGCGCGTTGACAGTCACGGTTGTGGACGCGGTGCCCGTCTGGCCGTCGCTGTCGGTGGCCGTGACGGTTATCGTGTACGTTCCGCCCGCGGCGTACGTGTGTGATTGTGGGAACCAGCCGGTCGTCGTCGTTCCGTCACCCCACTGCCAGGTGAGTTCCGTGATCGCAAAGCCGTTGCTGCCCGGCGAATCCGTTCCGGCGAGCGATGCGGTTAGGCCTGCCACGGACGGCGCGTCCAGGTGCACTACCGGGGGACTGGCCGCGGGTTCGACGGCGATTGTGAGCTTGCCGCTTACTAGGCTATCGGGGCTGACGGCAACGACGTCAATGAAGGGTCCAGTCGCAGGGGTCGTGACGGTCGCCTCGAAAGTGCCGCTGGCGTCGGCGACGGTCGCCTCCGGAGTGACCGACCCACTCGAGGCGCTCAGGTTGATCGGCGCTTCTGGCACGGGATTGCCGTAGCCATCGGTCACGAGGCCGCTGATCGGTGCGTTTGACCCGCCGGCCAGCGAGCCGGGTCCCGACAGCTCAACGTCCTCCACGGGCCCGGGCCCAACTTGTACCGGCACAGTGGCAACCGCAGTCCCTCCCGCGCTAGCAGTGATCGTGATCTGCTCGCCGTCGTTCTGCGGGAGAAGCACTCCGCCGGTGAACGCTCCCGAGCCGTTCGTCGTGACGGAAGCGGATGTCGGAGCGCCGTCGGAGGCGGTGATCTGCACCGTCGCGCCCGACAGCGGGCTCCCCGAGGCGTTCGTGACGGTGCCGGACACGCCGATCACGATGCCGACCTCACAAGTTGGGACGCCCGCTTGGAGGGAGCAGCCATCGGCGGTCGCGTCGGACGTCAGGGACAGGCTGGCGGGCTGGGTCGTCTGCGCGGTCTGCAGTAACGTGCTCTCATCGCTGCTCCACGTCGCCCCAAGCGTGTCGAGCAGACCGGCGCTGGCGTCGGGAACCCCGATCGGATCGTAGAGGTAGTTCTGATCGACGATGTTTCCGCCGATGTCGCCGCCGAGCCCGATCAGGTATGGGGTGATGCCGATTCCCGGTACGAACTCGACCAACTTCTCTGCGGCCACAATTGGGCCCCAGTCTCCGAACGCCTGAAGGTCCTGGTAGGTCCAGAGCGCGGGCCTGGCGAGCTCACCCATAGACAGGTCGAGCGCTGACGCCTGGCCCGGCGCGGGCGATGCGGCGACCGTCGATGCCTGCGCCACCAACGAGGCGAGGATCGGGTCGATCTCATAGCCGTTCAGGGCCGTCAACCAGTCGGCGATGTACGACGTGCTCTCGTCGACAACGCCGGAGAATGAATCATTAAACAGGTCGGTGATGTAGTCGCTGAGCAGCCCGATGTCAAGCGTCTGGCCAGAATCGACCTCCTTCTCCAGGAGAGCGATCAGGCCGATCGGGACGTTCTGGACGAAGTTGCTGAGCAGGTCATCGACGCCGGATTCGACCAGAGCTCCCGCGTTTTCGGTTGCGAATGCGACTCCGATCTGGTCGACCTCGCCGCGGCATCGACGAGGCGATGCGCAATGACCTGAGCGACGTTGTAAGCAATGCCCCACTCCCCGCTGAACAGCTGGTCGCTTCCGGCGTTGTTGCTGGCGATCGTCTGCGACGTGTCTGCGGTTGAGCCGTCCGCGTAGCCAACCACGAGATTGAGCACTCGGCGATTGAC
>CAVPLN010000011.1:0-118368 GCA_963705995.1 uncultured Solirubrobacterales bacterium | reverse complement strand
CCACGGCAAGACCAAGTTCATCTTCATCACAGGTGGGGTCGTGTCGTCGCTGGGCAAGGGGATCGCGGCTGCGTCGATCGGACGCCTGCTGCGGTCGCGTGGCCTCGACGTGCAGCTCCAGAAGTTCGACCCGTACATCAACGTCGATCCGGGGACGATGTCGCCGTACCAGCACGGCGAGGTGTTCGTCACCGAGGACGGTGCCGAGACCGACCTGGATCTCGGCCACTACGAGCGCTTCACCGATGCGAACACGTCGCGGGCCTCGAACGTCACGGCCGGCGGCATCTACAACACGGTGATCCGGCGCGAGCGTCGCGGCGACTACCTCGGCGCGACGGTGCAGGTCGTCCCGCACATCACGGACGAGATCAAGCAGCGCGTGCGCCTGATGGCCGACGCGAGCGATGTCGACTTCGTGATCACCGAGATCGGCGGCACGGTCGGGGACATCGAGTCGCTGCCGTTCCTGGAGGCGATCCGGCAGTTCCCGGTCGACGTCGGGCGGCGCCGATGCATGTTCATCCATCTGACGCTGGTCCCGTACATCGGTCACGCGGGCGAGCTGAAGACGAAGCCGACGCAGCACTCGGTCAACGAGCTGCGACGGATCGGGATCGCGCCCGACATGGTGATGTGCCGATCAGAGTCGCAGCTGTCGTCGGAGATCCGGCGCAAGATCGCGCTGTTCGCGAGCCTGCCGGTCGAGGCGGTGGTGTCCGCCTACGACGTCGACGACGTCTACAGCGTCCCGCTCGCGTTCCATGACGAGGGCGTCGACGACTTCATCCTGCGGGAGCATTTCGGACTCGAGGTGCCCCAGCCGGACCTCAGCCGGTGGGTATCGATCATCGAGCGGGCCCGCGGGGTGAGCGAGGACGTCCGGATCGCGCTCGTCGGGAAGTACGTGCGGCTCGAGGACGCCTACCTGTCGGTCGTCGAGGCGCTGCGGCACGGCGGCGTCCACCACGGCTGCCGCGTCTCAATCGATTGGATCGACTCCGAGTCGGTTGGGGAGCCGGAGGTCGATGCGCGGCTCGCGTCCGCCGACGGGATCCTGATCCCGGGCGGCTTCGGCGGGCGCGGCTTCGAGGGCAAGATCGCGGCCGCGGCGATCGCCCGGACGCAGGGGATTCCCTATCTCGGCGTCTGTCTCGGCATGCACGTCGCGGTCAGCGAGTTCGCCCGCAACGCGGCGGACATGCCCGGTGCCAACTCGACCGAGATGGATCCGGAAACGCCCTTCCCCGTGATCGACCTGCTCCCGGAGCAGAAGGAGATCGCCGACATGGGCGGGACGATGCGGCTCGGAGCGGACCCGATCAAGCTCCACGAGGGGACCGTCGCCCGCGAGGTCTACGGCGAGGCCGTGGTCTACGAGCGGCACCGCCATCGCTACGAGGTCAACAACCACCTGCGCCGCCGGCTCGAGGCCGCCGGGCTCGTGTTCTCGGGCACCTCGCCCGATGAGCGTCTGGTCGAGGTGACCGAGTTGCCGCGCGCGGCGCATCCGTTCTACGTCGCTTCCCAGTTCCACCCTGAGTTCAAATCCCGTCCGGATCGGCCCGCGCCGCTGTTCCGCGAGTTCGTCGGAGCCGCTCTCGCCCGCTCGCGCGACGGCGACGGCGACCGCGGCGACGACCGCGACGACGACCGCGATCATGAGCGCGGCGGCGACTCGCGGCCCTGTGGCCACGGGAACGACGACCAGACCTCGGAGCCGGCGACGTCGGTCTCGCGATAGCGGACCTCTCCGTGACCCCTGCGCTCGCCGCCGAGGTCGGCACCGGCCTGGATGAGACGTTCGCAGCGCTGTGCCGGATCGAAAGTCCAACCGGGCGGGAGCGTCGGTGTGCGGACTGGATCAGGAGCGAGCTCGCGGGCCTCGGGCTCGAGGTCGAAGAGGACGGTGCCGGACCAGAGGTCGGCGCCGACTGCGGCAACCTGCTCGCGCGGATCCCGGGCCGCGGCACCGGCTGGGTGATGCTCTGCGCGCACATGGACACGGTGCCGCTGACCGCCCCGGTCGAGCCGGTGCTGCGGGAGGGGGTCTGGGAGAACGCCAATCGCGGGATCCTCGGTGCGGACAACAAGGCGGCCGTCGCGGCGGTGATCGAGCTCGCGCGGCACTTCCGCCGGCCCGGCGCCGAGCCGCCCGAGGTCGGCATCGAGCTGCTCTTCACGGTCAGCGAGGAGACCGGCCTGAAGGGCGCGGCCGCGTTCGACGTCGGGGCGCTCCGCAGCGAGTTCGGCTTCGTCTTCGACCATGCCTCCCCGTTCGGCGAGGTGATCGTCGCCTCGCCGACGCATATGCGCGTGGTCGCGACGATCCACGGCCGGGCTGCCCATGCAGGGATGGCGCCCGAGACCGGTCGCAGCGCGATCGTCGCCGCTGCCCGGGCAATTGCGGCGATGCCGCACGGGCGGCTCGACGTCGAGACGACCGTCAACGTCGGCGTGATCGCGGGCGGCACCGCGACCAACGTGGTCGCCGAGCGCTGCCGCGTCGAGGCCGAGGTGCGGGCGATCGACACCCAGCGGGTCGATGAGGTCGTGACCGCCGTCGTCGACGCGTTTCAGGACGCGGCCGATCACGCCGCGTGCGATCTCGACGTCGCGGTCGAGCGGCTCTTTCAGGGATACCGCCTGCGACCGAGCGATCCGGCGGTCGAGCTCGCCGGACGGGCGCTGCGGGCGATCGGCCACGAGCCGCGCCCGATCTCGAGCGGTGGCGGCTCCGACGTCAACGCCCTGCGCGCGGCCGGCTTCCACTGCGTCAACCTCGCCAACGGAACCCAGCCATCCGCACGAGCCGATCGAGAGCGTCAGCGCCGACGCGCTGCGAACCGGGCTTGCGCTGGCGTTCGCGCTGATCCGCGAGGCGGGCGTCCGCGGCGCGTCCGAGATCGCGGCATGAGCACCTTCGGAGACGGCCAGACGACGGCGTTCGAGCAGACCGGTGCCGATGTCGGCTGGGAAGGGCGGATCATCCGCGCCGGGGTCGAGCGCTTCCGGCACGCGGACGGGGAGGAGGTCTCACGCGACAAGGTCTGGCACCCGGGCGCGGTCGGCATCCTCGCGGTCGACGACGAGGCCGTCTGGCTGACCCGCCAGCCGCGCGAGGCGGTGCGCGACGGCGCCTCGCTGGAGATCCCGGCGGGCAAGCTCGACGTCGCCGGCGAGCCGCCGCTGGAGACGGCCAAGCGCGAGCTGGTCGAGGAGATCGGCAAGGAGGCCGGCGCCTGGCGCGAGCTGTATGCGTTCTGGGTCGAGTCCCGGGTTCAGCGACGAACGCGTCTGGCTCTACCTGGCGACGGACCTGCGCGATGCGCCCGGCGGCGCGGCGCCCGAGGAGAACGAGCGGATCGAGATCGTGCCGTGGCCGCGGGCCCGGCTGGACGAGGCGATCGCAGCCTGCGAGGACTCGAAGTCGCTGATCGCGCTGCTGTGGCTGCGCGCGCGAGCTTCGACCCGGAGCTGCGACCAAAAGTAGGAGTTGTTTTCGGATCGGGGCCGAATACTCGCCACATGGACACCCTCCGAGTCTGCTCCAGCCCGCCGCGTCACCGAGCTGACGCTCGACTTCATCGCCTACCTCGAACTCGAGCGCGGCCTCTCGCGCAACACGCTGAGCGCCTACCGGTCGGACCTCGAGCAGTTCGGCGAGTTCCTCGGCCGCCGCGCGGTCGATCCCGTCGCCGTCTCGCCGAGCGACCTCGCCGCGTTCGTCACCGAGCTCGCGACCGGCATCGACGGCAGGCGACCCGCGGCACCCGCGACCCTGCAGCGCAAGATCGCCTGCCTGCGGTCCTTCTACCGCCACCTGCGGCGCGACGGGATCCTCGACGGCGACCCGACGTCCGAGCTGCGGGCACCGCGTCCACGCGACAGGCTGCCGCGCGTCCTCAGCCGCGACGAGGTCAACCGGCTGCTCGAGCAGCCGCAGGGCTCGAGCCCTGCGGCGATGCGCGACCGGGCGCTGCTCGAGACGATGTACGCCTGCGGCCTGCGCGCCTCCGAGGCGATCGCGCTCGCCCTGCGCGACCTCGACCTGGAGGCGGGCGTGCTGATCGCCCGCGGGAAGGGCTCCAAGGAGCGGCTGGTCCCGATCGGCAGCAAGGCGCTCGACGACGCTCCGCGCCTACCTCGAGCTCGCGCGCCCGCGCCTCGTCGAGCTGCGCGTCGAGCCGCACGTGTTCGTCAACCAGCGCGGCGGCCCGCTGTCCCGCCAGGGCCTCTACAAGATCGTCAAGCGCCACGCGCGCAGTGCCGGCCTGGAGGCCGGGATGAGCCCGCACACCCTCCGGCACACGTTCGCGACCCATCTGCTCGCCGGTGGCTGCGATCTGCGCTCGCTCCAGGAGATGCTCGGCCACGCCGACATCGGCACGACGCAGATCTACACCCACCTGTCGGCCGATCGCCTGCGGGACGTGTACTTCGACGCGCACCCGCGGGCGCACTTCGCGGCCACCGGCCCCTGACACGCGACGATATCCTCCGTCGGCGGGATACCGCTGGAGAGGAGACGGGCGTGACAACCGGCCTGACGCATTTCGACGAGGCCCCCGAGCGCATCTACGACGAGGGACACATCCGCGGACGCTGGACCGCGCTCGGCCAGGCGGCCGGGTCCGTCAGCGTCGGGGTGCGCCGGATCAGGGTCCCGCCCGGCGCCTGGTCGACCCCGGTCCACGATCACGGCCGCGAGGAGGAGATCTTCTACGTGCTCGGGGGGACCGGGATCGCCCTGCATCGGGGCGCGACGGCGGCGATCGGCCCCGAGGACTGCCTCGTCTTCCGGCCGCGGCGCGGTGGCCACTCGCTCCATGCGGTGACCGAGCTCGACGTGCTCGCGTTCGGGCCGCGCTTCGCGGACGAGGCGCCTTCGTTCGACCGCCTCGGCGCCTCGTTCGTCGGTGTCCGGCTCGTCGAGTCGGCGCCCGGCCTGGCAGGCCGGATCCCGGCCCAGTTCGCCCGGGAGGCGGCGCTCGGCCCGCCGGAGCTGCCGGCCGAGACGGGACCGCGCCCCGCGACGATCGTCAACCTCGCCGACGTCGAGGCCAAGACGGTCGCCCGCCCGCGCATCGCCCGCACCCGCCGCGACCTCGGGAGAGCAGCGCAGTCGCAGACGACCGGGCTGAAGCACGTCGAGGTCCAGCCGGGCAAGCTGTCGGCACCGCTGCACTGCCACTCGCTCGAGGAGGAGCTGTTCGTGATCCTCGGCGGCGACGGCGCGCTCGTCCTGGGCGACGAGGAGATCGCCGTCCACGCGGGTCACGTGATCTCGCGTCCGGCCGGAACCGGGGTTGCGCACGCATTCCGCGCCGGTCCGGGCGGGTTGACGCTGCTGGCGTATGGCACCCGCGAGAGCGGCGATCTCTGCTACTACCCGACGTCCGGCAAGATCGGTTTCGGTGGTCTCGGGATCTACGGCAGAATCGAACCGCTCGACTACTGGGACGGCGAGGACTGAGCGGCGCGGCCCAGGAGCGCCTCCGGTCAGGCGCGCTGCCGCACACCCAACGGCGAGCGTTCGTGATCGTGCTCGACGCCTGCGGCGCCGGCGCGCTGCCCGACGCCCAGCTCTACGGCGATCAGGGCACCAACACGCTCGGACATCTCGCGGCCGCCGCGGGTGGGCTCGTGCTTCCAAACCTCGGCGCGCTCGGGCTCGGCTCGATCCTCCCCCTCGACGGCGTGCCCCCGGCGGCCGCGCCGGTCCTCCACGGCCGCCTCCACGCCTCCGGCTGGGGGAAGGACTCCACCTCCGGGCACTGGGAGCTGATGGGAGTCGTCCAGCGCGACCCGCCGCCGACCTACCCCGAGGGCTTCCCGCCCGGCGTGCTCGGCGTGCTGACCGCGGCGAGCGGTCGCGCGGTGATCTGCAACCGGCCCTACAACGGCATCGGCGCGATCGAGGACTTCGGGGCGGAGCACGTCCGGTCGGGAGCCCTGATCGTCTACACGAGCCAGGACTCGGTGCTGCAGATCGCCGCGCACGAAGCCGTCGTGCCGGTGGCCGAGCTGTACGAGATCTGTGCCCGGGTACGGGCCCAGCTGCCCGCCGAGCACGCTGTCAGACGGGTGATCGCCCGCCCCTTCCGCGGTGCCGCCGGGGCGTTCACGCGCACGGAGGGGCGACGTGACCTGTCGCTGCGACCGCCGAGCCGCTCCTACCTCGAGGAGCTCAGTGCCGACGGGATCCCGGTCCACACCGTCGGCAAGGTCGGCCAGCTGTTCGCCGGCGCCGGGATCGACGTACAGCACCCAGGGCCAACGAACGCGGCGGCGCTACGGTGCACCGGCGAGCTCGTCGAGACGCTCGACGCGGGCCTCGTCTTCACGAACCTGATCGACACCGACCAGGTCTACGGCCACCGGCACGACGCAGCGGGCTTCGCGTCTGCGCTGGGAGCGATCGACGCCCACGTGGGGCGGTGGCTGGCCCGGCTGGAGGATCGCGACCTGCTGATCGTGACCGCCGATCACGGCTGCGACGTGACCGCCCCGCACACCGACCACACGCGCGAGCACGTGCCGCTGCTGGCGCGCTTCGAGGGGCATCGCTCGCGCCGTCACGACGGGCCGATGAGCGACGTCGGCGCGAGCGTGCTCGAGTGGCTGGCGGGGCGCACGGCCGCCGACCTGCCGGGGCGGTCGTTCCTGTGAGGGTCGATGCCTGAGCTCCCCGAGGTCGAGACGATCCGCCGCCAGCTTGCGCCCCAGCTCGAGGGACGCACGCTCGTGCGGGTCGAGATCCTCGATCCGCGCTGGACCCGGCCGCACGCCCCGGAGATCGTCGCCGAGCAGCTGACCGGCGCCCGTGTGGAGCGGCTCGGCCGTGAGGGGAAGTACCTGATCTGGGAGCTCTCCGACGACCGTCACCTGCTGGTCCACCTGCGGATGACGGGCGTCGCTCCTGTTCGATCCGGATCCCGAACCTGCGCACGCGCGGGCCGTTCTGGAGCTCGACGACGGCCACCGGCTCGTCTACGACGACCCGCGCCGGTTCGGCACCGGCCGACCTGCTCCACGGCGCGACGGCGCGCGACGCCTATCTGCGCGAGCGGCTCGGCGTCGAGCCGTTCACGCCCGAGTTCACCGCGGCCCACCTGCGCGCGCAGGCGCGCGGTCGGACCGCCCCGATCAAGTCGTTCGTCCTCGACCAGCGGCGGATCGCCGGCGTCGGCAACATCTACGCCGACGAGGCGCTGTTCCGCGCGCGCATCCATCCGCTGCGCCCGGCCGGGCACGCTGACCCTGGCGCAGTGGGAGGCGTTGCGCGAGGCGATCGAGCAGGCGCTCAGCGCCGGGATCGACGCGAAGGGCGCGTCGATCGACGACTTCCGCCACGTCGACGGCGCCCGCGGCAGCTTCCAGGACCTGTTCCTCGTGCACACCCGCGCCGGTGAGCCGTGCCCGCGCTGCGGCGGCACGATCGTCAAGCTCGTCGTCGGCGGGCGCGGCACGTACGTCTGCGAGCGCTGCCAGCCGCGCCCGCGCGCCGCGAGCCGGCCGCTGACCGCTGTCGTGACGAGCGTCAGGCGGCGAGCAGCTCGCGCAGGCGCCGGTCCGGTCGGCGGCGAGCAGCTCGTCGAAGCCGCCGAGCGTCTCGCCGTCGATCACGATCTGCGGGAACGTGTGCATCCCTGTGATCTGCGAGAGCCTGGCGCGACCGTCCGGATCGCGTGCCAGATTGATCTCCTCGTACGCGATCTCGCGCGCTCGAGCAGCGTCTTCGCGCTCTTGCAGTACGGGCAGTGGTCGGTGGTGTAGACGGTGATCGGCTTCATGACTTCAGAAAGTATAGCGTGGCCGCGACGCTGAAGACGGAGGCGATCGTGCTGCGCTCGATCCGCTACGGCGAGGCCGACCGGATCCTCCATCTGTACACGCCCAGACCACGGGCGGCTGGCCGCGATCGCCAAGGGCGCCCGGCGGGCGCGGAGCCGCTTCGGCGCGCGGCTGGAGCCGTTCATGCAGGTCGGCACCGTGCTCCACCCGGGGCGCGGCGAGCTCTACACGGTCACCGCCGTCGACACGATCGACGCCCGTCCGGGCCTGCGCGAGAGCGCGCTCGCGCTGGACGGCGCGGCCCGCGCATGCGATGCGGTCGCGCGCCTGTTCGAGACCGACGATCCGCACCCCGAGGTGTACACGCTGCTCGCGAACGAGCTGTCGCTGCTGGCTCGCAAGCCGGCAGTGACAGAGTCACGGCTCGCGGTCGTCGCCAACGCTCTCGCGTTCCGCCTGAAGCTCCTGCTCGCCGCCGGTTTCGTGCCCCAGCTCGGCTCGTGCGCGACCTGTGGCGAGCGCGAGCACCTGACGGGCTTCTCGGCGGCTGCCGGCGGTGTCGTCTGCGCGTCGTGCGAGTCGGCCTCGTTCCCGCTCGACGAGGAGGCGTACGCGTTCCTCGTCGCCGCGCTCGGCCGGCCGCTCGCCGACTCGCCGGTCGCTCCGGAGCGCGCGCTCCTGCAGGCCGAGCGAGCGATCAGCGAGACGGCGGAGCATCACGCGCACGTCCGCCTGCGCCCGCTGCCGCGGGCGGCGTGACGCTGCCAGAATCACTCAGGTGAGCGACCAGCCAGCCGGAACAGGGAGTCAGCGCCGACCGCATCCGTCGGGCCCGGTCGCCGAGGCCTTCCCGCGTGGATCATCGCGCGTGAGGAGGCGGAGCTCGTCGCCCGCCGCGACCCGCTCCTATCCGGCGCACCGGCGCTCGCCCGAGTCCGATTGCGGCCTGCGCACGCCGTTTCAGCGCGACCGCGACCGCATCGTCCACTGCAAGGCGTTCCGGCGCCTGAAGCACAAGACGCAGGTGTTCGTGCTCCCGGAGGGCGACCACTACCGCACCCGTCTGACGCACACGCTCGAGGTCACGCAGGTGTCGCGGACGGTCGCGCGCGCGCTGCGCCTCAACGAGGACCTCGTCGAGGCGATCGGGCTCGGCCACGACCTCGGCCACCCGCCGTTCGGCCACATCGGCGAGGAGGCGCTCGACCACTGCGTCTCGCGAGCGCTTCGGCGGGGCGTTCTGGCACAACGAGCATTCCGTCCGCGTCGTCGAGGTGCTCGAGCGCGACGGCGCCGGGCTCAACCTGACCGACGTCGTGATCGACGGGATCCGCGGGCACTCCGGCCGGGCCGTCGTCCCGACGACCCTCGAGGGCCGGATCGTCCGCCTCGTCGACCGGATCGCGTACATCAACCACGACATCGACGATGCGGTGCGGGCGGGCGTGATCGCCGTCGAGGACCTGCCCGCCGACCCGATCGCGATCCTCGGCGACACGGGCTCGCGGCGGATCGACACGCTCGTCCACGACCTCGTCGAGCACTCGGCCGCCGCCGGCGAGATCGTGCAGGGCGAGGAGATCGGCGGTGCGATGGCCGCGCTGCGGGCCTTCATGTTCGAGCGGGTCTACCTCGGGCCCGAGGCGACCCGGGAGCACGCGAAGATCGATCTCGTGATCCGCACGCTGTTCGACCACTACTGCAGCCACCCGGACGAGATCCCCGCGTCGATCCCCGACGCCGACCTCGGTCGCCGCGTGACCGACCACATCGCCGGCATGACCGACCGCTTCTGCCTTGCCCAGTTCGAGGCGCTGACCGTTCCGGTCGCGTTCGCGCCAGTGAGCCGCTACACCGCGGACTCGCGCGACCGCGTCCGGGACGCGGTCGACATGGTGGCGCTCGTCGAGGCGAAGGTCGAGCTGCGGCGCGCCGGGCGTCAACAGCTACTTCGGCCGCTGCCCGTTCCACGACGAGCGCACCGCATCGTTCCACGTCAGCCCCGACGAGAAGCTCTACCACTGCTTCGGCTGCTCGGAGTCGGGCGACCCGTTCGACTTCGTGATGCAGACCGAGGGGCTCGACTTCAAGGGCGCGCTCGAGTCGCTCGCCGACCGCTTCGGCGTCACGCTCGAGAGCGAGGAGGAGGATCCGGCCGCCGCGGCCCGGCGCGCCCGGAACGAGCGCCTGTACGCGCTGCTCGACCCGCGCGGCGACCTACTACGCGCGCAACCTGTGGGAGGCGCGGCGAGGCGGCGGACGCCCGCGACTATCTGCTCGGCCGCGGCTTCAGCGAGGAGACCCTGCGCGAGTTCCGCGTCGGCTACGCGCCGCGGGCCTGGGAGCGGCTCGTGCGCGCCTCGCGGCAGGCCGGCTACAGCGACGAGGAGCTGCTCGCCGCGGGACTCGCCCAGCGCCGGCAGGGCCGGCCCGGACGATCTGATCGACCGCTTCCGCGGCCGGATCATGTTCCCGACGGCCGACGCGCGCGGCCGCGTCCGCGGCTTCGGGGCGCGCACGATGGGCCACGACCGCGGTCCGAAGTACCTGAACACCGTCGGAGAGCGACCTCTACCACAAGCGCGAGGTGCTCTACGGGATCTCGCTCGCGCGCGCCGCCGCCGCGAAGGCGGGGCGGATGGTGCTCGTCGAGGGCTACACCGACGTGATCGCGCTGCACCAGGCCGGGATCCGCAACGCCGTCGGGATCATGGGCACGTCGCTGACCGAGGAGCAGGTGGCGGAGCTCGTCACGGATCGTCCAGGTGCTCGAGCTCTGCCTCGACGCCGACCGCGCGGGGCAGGACGCGATGGTCAGGGCCGCCGGGCCTGTGCGCCGATTCGAAGCTCGAGCTGCGGGTGGTGCCGCTGCCGCCCGGGTCGGATCCCGGCGATGTGATCGCCGCGCGAGGGAGTCCACGCGCTGCGCGACCGGGTCGCGACGTCGGTGCCGTACGTCGTGTTCGAGGTCGGGCGGATCCTCGCGGGCGCCGAGCTCGACAGCGCCGAGGGCAAGGATCGGGCGATCGCGGAGCTGCGCCCGGCGCTGGCGAGGCTCGGACCGAGCGTGCTCCGCGACGAGCTGACCCGCCGCGCGGCCGGGGCGCTCGAACTGACCGAGGCCAGGCTCGCCCAGCTCCTCGAGGCCGGGGCCGGACGGGCGGACGTTCGCTCCCGGGATCGGGGCCTTCAGGCTCCCGATCCCGGCCCGGCGGGCGTCGCCGCCGTGACGCCGAGCTTCGAGAACGCGCTGCGTGCCGAACGGTCCTTCCTCGCGATGTGCATCGCGGCGCCGCAGGCCGGGGAGGCGGCGCTCGCCGAGATCGACCTCGAGCGGCTCCTGACCAGCGAGCTCCTGCGCAGGGTGGCGCTGCACCTCCGCGGGCGGCTGACGGCGCCGCTGTCCGAGCTGCCGCGCGACGACGACGAGCTCGCGCGCGTGGTCGCCGACCTCGTCGCGCGCGCGGATCGCGGCGGGCAGGTCACGGGCGACCAGCTCGAACACTCGCGGCTGCTGCTCGAGCTCGCGCTGCTCGACCGCCGGATCGCGCGCGCACGGGCGCACCGGACGGCCGGCATCACCGACCTCGCACGCGAGCGCCAGGGCGTCCGCGAGCAGATCGGCGCCGTCCTGTCGCGAATCGAGCAGCCTCACTGACGGTTGTCGGACAGTCGTCTAGCGCCACACGCAAAGGTGATGGCGCCGCCGCGACGCGCCGCTAACGGATGTATGAGCACGGGATGGTTGCGGATCGGTCGCGGGTGGACGGACGTTCGACGCCCGGCTGTGATCCGCGCCGGCCGCGCCGGCGCTGCCCTGTGCGCGCTGGTCTGGGCGCTGACGAGCGGTGCCGGGACCGCGGCCGCCGCCGCCGCTCCGGGCAGCCTCGGGTTCGGAACCTGCATCGCGGAGCCGCTCTCGGAGACATGCGGCGCGGACGGCTACGGGCTGCAGGAGCCCGTGGGCGTCGCGATCAGTCCCGACGGAACGGACGTGTACGTCGCCGGTGCCGGGGGCGGTGCCGTCGTCGACCTCGTCCGCGCGGCGGACGGGTCGCTCTCGTTCGCGGCGTGCTACGGCGGCACGGACACCCATGTCGACACCCAGTGCACGACCTCGGACGACGTGATCACCCCGGTCTCGACCGCGGTCAGCCCGGACGGCAGCGACGTCTATGTCCTCGACGAAGGCAAGATCGACGTGTTCACGCGCTCCGCCGACGGGTCGCTGACCGCGGCCGGATGCGTCGGCGACCTCGGCCAGCCCGAGTGCGGGACGAGCGCTCCCGGCAACACGCTCTATCCGTACCGGTTCGGGGCGATCGCCGTGAGCGCGAACGGGGCCTACGTCCTCACCGCGACGGATGACGGCGGCGGCGGCAACGGCGCCGTCGACGTGTTCGCCCGCGCGGCCGACGGAGCGCTGTCGACGATCGGATGCGTCGCCGCGTCGGGCGGGATCGAGTCCCACTGCGGCTCCGAGTCGCCGGCGCTCGCAGGGGCCGGATCGCTGGCCGTGAGTTCGAGCGGGAACGTGTTCGTCGGCGGCTCCCAGGCGGTCGCGAGCTTCAAGCTCCAGCAGCCGAGCGGAACGCTCGTCGCCAGCGGGTGCATCGGCGACGCGGCCGGGTGCACGAGCTCCGGGGATCTGGCCGGCGCCGACGCTTCGCCGAGCGGCGTCGCCCTGTCTCCGGACGGGACGACGCTGTACGTCGCCGCGCATGCCTCGGGCGAGATCGTCGAGCTCGACGTCGCCGGCGGTGCGCTGCTCCGGCTCGGCTGCGTGGCGGGCACCGCCGGCGCGGGCTGCGGCACGCCGGTCACCGCCGTCTGCGCGCCGACGGGGGTGGCGGTCAGCGGCGACGGTGCCGACGTGTACACGCTCGACGGCTGCTCCAACGCGCTGCTCACGTTCGCGCGCGCAGCCGGCGGGACGCTCGTCTACCAGGGCTGCCTGGCGGACACGATCACGGCCGCGTCGTGCGCGGCGACCGGGCCCGGGCTCGACAGCCCGCTGGCGCTGGCGATCACGCCCGATGACAGTCAGGTGATCGTCACCGGTCAGGCCCGGGACTCCGTCGCCGCCTTCACCCGGACCCCGAACCTCGCTCCGGAGGTCTCGATCAGCTCGCCGTCGAACGGCGCGACGTACATCGTCGGCCAGGCCGTGTCCGCGTCCTATGCGTGCACGCGCGTATCCGGTGGCGCTCCGATCGCGCTCTGCGCGGGGACCGTCGCCAACGCGGGCGAGGTCGACACGACCCGGGCAGGCACGCGCACCTTCACGGTCACGGCGACGGACATCTCCGGCCTGCAGACGAAGGTCAGCGTGACGTACACCGTGCTCGCGATCGGCACGCCCGGATCGGTCGGCGGGGTGGGCGGCGGCGGCAGCGGGGGCAGCTCCGGTGGCGGCGGCGGCAGCTCCGGTGGCGGCGGCGGACGTGCCGGCGGCGGCAGTGGAGCGGGCGGCTCCGGTGGCAGCGGTGGCGGCGGCGCGAGCGGCACGACCGCGTCGGCACACCCGGGGGCGCGCTTGACCCTCCGTCGATTCACCGAGAGCCACAACCTCTTCGCCGAGAGCCGGGTCGGCGGTGCCGGCGGCGTGCCCGCCGGGACGGTGTTCAGCTTCGTCCTCAGCCGGCCGGCGACGGTCACGCTCACCTTTACGGCACGGCAAGGGCGGCACACCGTGATCATCGGCCGCCGAGTGCTCCACGCTCACGCCGGCGCCAACGGCGTCGCGTTCCGAGGGCGGCTCGCGGGTGCCCTGCTGGCCGCCGGGCGCTACGCGGTGAGGGCGGTCGCGAGGGCGAAGGGTGCCTCCCGTGCGAGCGCGCCGCCGCTGCGCTTCACGATCGTCACAGGAGCTCAGGGCACCGCGCTCTGAGGCCGGCGCTCACGGCTGTCGGCGGCATCCGCGCGCGGCCGATAAAGTTGCAGTCCGACCGCCGGCGGCGCCATCGTGTGCGCCAGCGGTTCAGACCCTTCCGGGGTAGCTCAATCGGCAGAGCATTCGGCTGTTAACCGAAGGGTTGTGGGTTCGAGTCCCACCCCCGGAGCTGCGTCAGTCAGACGCTTTGGCCGGCGGCGTGCTCGGAGCCGGCGAGCGGCTCGCCGGCGCGGGCGCAGCTCATAGCCAGCGGGCTGCTGTCGTGGTCATCCGTGTGCCGTCGTGCGGCGTGAAACTCACGGCGACGCTCACCTTCATCCGCCCGTCCGTTCGCAGGAGCGCCTTGCCGCCTGAAGTCAGCGTGACCTTGACCGCCAGCCTCCCTGCCGCCGAGATGGTCCGCGCGGCGGAACCGATCAGCTCGGGCTTGCGGCGCTTCGGGCTGTGCGCTGTCTTGGGGGGCGTGTAGTACCAGTCGACGCGGAGCCGGCCGGCGCCCGGAGCGTCGAACCTCAGCACGTAGCCGTGCTTCAGAGCGCCCGCAAGCGCCTTCTTTGAGCCGGGAACGGACAGCAGCGCGGCCAGCGCGACGCGCACCTCCGCGGCGGTCACCGCCGGGAGGGGCGCCGGTGCCGCCGTCCTCGTCGTCGGGGTTGGGGTTGGGGTTGGGGTTGTCGCGGTCGGCGCCGGCACCGCGGGCGCCGGCGGCGGGAAGAACTCCGGCGGGACGGTCGGGTAGGCCGGCGGCCCTCCGTTGCTCGTCGGCGCGGTCACCGCCGGCGAGGCGACCGGCGGTCCGAGCTGACCGCCGGGGGCGGCGGCCTGCTCGATGACGCGGATGGTGTGCCCCACGTCCGCGCCGCTCACCGTGTAGCTGGTCGACGTCTGCCCGGCCACCGGAGCGCAGTTGGCCCCGGCGCTGTCGCAGTCCTCCCACTGCTCGGAGTAGAGAACCGGCGTCGGCGTCCACGAGCCGTAGTCGACCCCAAGCGTTGCTCCCAGGACGCCCGCGGTCCCGACCACCGTCGGCGGCTGCTGGCTGGTCGGCGCCGGCGGCGGCGTCCTCGTGTAGCTCTGAGCGCTGCCGACGACGCTCGCCGCGCTACAGAAGCCGGCCGTCGGGCAGGACACCGCCAGCAAGCCGCCGTCACCGCCGGTTGACTCGGGCGCGCTCCACTGAAGGCCGTCGTACGTCAGGAAGTCGCCGGACGTATCGACCGCGACGCAGAACGCCGCCTGCGGGGCGCATGAGACGTTCAGGAAGGCGCCGGCGCTGTCCCCGGTCTGCACCGGAATCCAATAAGCGCTCTGGGCGGCGTTGTACGTGACGGCGGTCGAGCCCAGGCCGACGGCCACGCAGAACGACGCCGAGGCGCAGGAAATGTTCAGCAGCGAGTCGTTCGGGTCGATCAGCCCCGGTTGGCTCCAGAGGCCGTTGTAGAGGAGCGCATCGCCGGCGTCGTCAAGCGCCGCGCAGAAGCTGGCCGCCGGACACGACACCGACGTCAAGCCGCTGGCGTCGATCCTGTCAGAGGCCGACCACGAGCTGCCGTTGTATGTGAACGCGTTCCCGGCCATGTCGACAGCGACGCAGAACGACGCCGACGCGCACGAGACGCTCGCCGGCGAGGAGGCATCGAGCGTCTCCGGGGCGCTCCAACCCCCATCCCTGTACGTCAGTACGTGGCCGGCGTCATCGGCGGCGGCGCAGAATCCCGCCTGCGGGCACGACACGGATGTCAGGTCCGCGCCCGGGTCGACACGCTGCGGCGCCGCCCAGGAGCCGTCGTCGTCGATGGTCGCGCCGCCGTCCAGGTCGACGGCCGCGCAGAACGACGCCGAGGCGCAGGAGATGTCCGTGACGCCGCCGCTCCCGAGCAGCTTCGGGGCGGTTGACCACGATCCGTTCTGGTAGGTGGACGTGTCGCCGCTCACAGCATCGACCATCACGCAGAACGCCTGGCTCTGAGTCAGGCACGAAGCCGCCAGCGCGAGAACCTGCCCGTCGCTTGAACGCTCGAACGCCGGGTCCTGAGTCCAGCCGGTCCCGTCGTAGGTCGCGACGATCGGTCCCGACGCCACGCAGAACGAAGCCGAGGAACAGGACACCGCGCCGACGCCGGTCTGCTCGCCGGCGCCTCGTTCGTTCGTCGCGGCGCTCCATGTGGTGCCGTTGTACGTGAAGACGTCGCTGACGTCGTCGACGGCCGCGCAGAACGTCTTGGCCGTGCATGACAGGGACATGATTGCGTCCGCGCCGGGCACCGCGACCGGAGAGCTCCACGAGCCGCCGTCATAGGTCAGCACCCCGTCACCGCCGTCGCCCGCCATGCAGAAGTTCGCCGCCGGGCACGACAGGCTCCAGAGGCTGGTGGCGGTCGTGCTCGTCACCGTCCAGACGCCGGCCTGATAGCTGAGCGCGTCGCCGGCGTCATCGACGGCGAAGCACTGCGTGGCGCTCGGGCACGAGACCGCGGTGATCGCAGCACCCCCGACGTCGACCGGCTGCGGCGCTGACCACGAGACGCCGTCGTAGGTCAGGTAATCGCCGCGCTGGTCGCCCGCGACGCAGAACGTGGCGGTGCGGCAGGAGACGGACCTGATGACAGCGCCCGGGTCGACGTCGGCGGGTTCGCTCCAGCCGGTGCCGTTGTAGACAGCCGCACCGTTGCCGACAGCGACGCAGAACGTGCTCGTCGCGCACGAGACAGCGACGGTCAGGAGCGCCGGGTCGACCGGCGTCGGCGCCGACCAGCTGTCGGCGAGCGCCATGCCGGGTGCGAGCGCCGCGACCAGCGCGACGGCGCACGCGCTCAGCAGCGCCCGGCCTGACCATGACCTCACGCGACACCCCCGATGTCGAAGCTCACGAGTCCGGCGTGGTCGCCGACCTCGCCTCCTGATCCTAGTCCGGGTCTTTTCGCCGGTCAAGCCGCCGAGAGCCGATACGCCCGATTCAGGTGCCACGACGGAGGGCGTCGGACGCAGGTTCAGATCGACGTGCCGCGGGACTGGGACCCGAGCCGCTCGACGAGCTCGGCGGCCCGGGCCGCGGGGTCGACGGCCGCGGTCCAGGCGGCGAGCTCGGCGGCGCGTGCGGCGTACGGTGCCTCGGCTGCGAGCGCGCGCTCGACCGCGAGGCAGAGCGTGGTGGGGGAGAGCAGGCGCCACGGCAGCCGCAGCCCGGCACCGGACCATTCGAGGCGGGCGGCGTTCTCCGCCATGTCGCCGACGTGCGGGACGGCGAGCACCGGCACGCCGCACGCGAGCGCGCGGACGAGGGTTCCGTGCCCGGCGTGGCAGACGACGAGCGCGGCGTGCGGCATCGTGCGCGCATAGGAGAGCCAGTCGACGAGCAGCTCGCCACGGCCGATCCGGGCGGGGCGCGTGAGCGGGCGCCTGTTCGTCGAGGCGAGGACGCGCACGGGCGCCGCCGGGCGGCGACGGCCGTCGCCGCCGGCCAGGCCTTCGAGCGCTGCGCGCAGAAGCCGGTGGCCTGGATCCTGTGCGGTCGAAGGGGCGATCAGGACGAGCGGGCCATCGCCGTCAGGCAGCGGCACGTCCGGGGACGGGGGCTCCCACAGAAGGGGCCCGACCACGTGCACGTGCGCCGGCCAGGACCGCGGATACTCGAGCTGCGGAAGCGTCCCGACGAGGCACAGCCGCTCGCTCAGCCCGCCGTGCAGCCGCCCGGTCGGCGGCAGCCCGAGCGCTCGGCGGGTGTCGTTCAGCTCGCGGCGCCCGCGCCGGAGTCCGGCCTCGAGCGGGCGCCGGGTCGCCGACCACAGCGCGCGGCCGATCGAGGTCCGTGGCAGGCGCGCGCCCACCGAATAGGGCGGGAAGCCGCGCTCCTGCACCGGATGAACATGCGGGATCAGGGTCGCGACGGGCACGCCCTCGAGCTCGCCGGCGAGCGCCGGCGCGAGCGTCAGGATGTCGTGCACGATCACGTCGGGGCGGCACGCGCTGATCACGGCACGGGTCTCGGGGGTCGCGCGCTGCACGGCCTCGTACGGCTGGAGCGGGCGATCCATCGTCGGGAAGACCGGGTACTCGGGTGCGGACACGAACTCGATACCTGCGTCCTGCACGTGCTCGCGCCACCGGCCCCAGGTCTCGAACGTGACCTCGTTCCCGCGGGCCGCGAGCGCGGCGCCGAGGGCGAGCATCGGGAAGGCGTGGCCGGGCTGGCCGAACGCGCCCAGGAAGACCCGCAGCGGCCGGGCCACCGTCAGGCGGCGAGCTCGGCGAGCTCGGCGAGCGTTTCGAGCTGGGCAATCTGCTGCTCGCCGCCGAACGCCACGGGTGACGCGATCAGCGTCCCGACGCCGGCGTCCCGGAACGCGGCGAGGCGCTCGGCGACGAACGCGCGCGGCCCGCAGAGGGTGACCATGTCGATCAGCTCGTCGGGCAGCGCCCGGCACGCGCCCTTGTGGTCGCCGGCCAGATACAGCCGCTGGACCTCGTCGGCCTCGGCTTCGAATCCATAGCGCTCCATCAGCGCCTTGTAGAAGTTCTGGGTCCGTGACCCCATACCGCCGAAGTAGAGCGCGAGGAACGGGCGCATCTGATCGCGCGCGGCGGCGTGATCGTCGTTGATGTGGACGCTGACGGTCGGTGCGATCTCGATCTCCTGCACCGAGCGGCCGGCGCGCTGCGCGCCTTCGGCGAGCAGCTCGCGGAACGGACCGATGTGCTCGGGCGCGAAGAAGGTCGGCAGCCACCCGTCCGCGATCTCGCCTGCCAGGGCCGTGTTGCGCGGGCCGAGCGCGGCGAGGTAGATCGGGATCCGCTGCTGGCGCGGCGCGATCGTCAACTTGAGCGCGCGACCGGGACCATCCGGGAGGGGCAGTTCGAGCGTCTCGCCGTGGTACTCGACGTGCTCGCGGGCGAGCACCAGCCGCATCACCTCGATGTACTCCCGCGTCCGCTGGAGCTGGCGTCCGAATCGCTGCCCGTGCCACCCCTCCGCGACCTGAGGGCCGGACGACCCGATCCCGAGGATCATCCGCCCGTCCGAGAGCTTGTCGATCGTGGCCGCGGTCATCGCCGTCATCGCGGCGCTGCGGCCCGGCATCTGGAAGACGGCGGCGCCGAGCCTGATCCGGCTCGTCTGAGCCGCCAGCCAGGCGAGGATCGTCGCCGCATCCGAGCCGTAGGCCTCGGCCGTCCAGACGGAGTCGAACCCGAGCGCCTCGGCCGCGCGGGCCGCGTTCAGTTGCTGCGCCGGCCCCATCCCCAGGCCCCAGTAGCCGACATGCAGGCCGAGCTTCATGCCGGGAACCCTACCGGTGATGTCGCATCCGCCCGTCGCCTACGATCCCGCGCCATGAGCACCTTCGTTGTCACGGGAGCGACGGGTCTGATCGGCCGGGCCGTCGTCGCCGAGCTGGGCCGTCGCGGTGACGAGGTCGTGGCGCTCGTGCGCGACCCGGCTCGTGCGGAGCCGCTGCTCGGGCCGGGAGTCCGCCTGGCCGCATGGCCCGACCCCTCGACTCCCCCGGCAGGCGCGGCCCTGAGCGCGGCCGACGGCGTCATCAACCTGCTCGGGGAGCCGATCGCCCAGCGCTGGTCCAACGACGTCAAAGCCCGGATTCGCGATTCTCGCGTGCTCGGCACGCGCAGCCTCGTGGCCGCGATCGACGCCGCCGAGCCACGTCCGCCGGTGCTCGTCTCGCAGTCGGCAACGGGGTACTACGGCCCGCGGGGAGACGAGGAGCTGACCGAGGATGCGGCGCCTGGCTCGGACTTCCTCGCCGGCGTCGTGCGTGACTGGGAGACGGCGGCGCTGTCGGCGTCCGAGCTCGGCCTGCGCGTCGCCGTCACCCGCACGGGGGTCGTCGTGTCCCGATCCGGCGGGGCGCTCGCGAAGATGCTGCCGCCGTTCAGAGCGGGCATCGGCGGCCCCGTCGCGGGCGGGCGCCAGTACCTGCCCTGGATCCATCTCGCCGACGTCGTCGGCGCGATCCTGTATTGCCTCGACACGGATGCCGTGTCCGGCCCGGTCAACGTGACGGCGCCGCGGCCGGTCACCAACGCCGAGTTCTCGCGCTCGCTCGGGCGCGTCCTGCACCGGCCCGCAGTCGCCCCCGTGCCCGCGGTGGCGCTGAAGCTGCTCTACGGGGAGATGGCGATCATCGTGCTGACGGGCCAGCGAGCCGTCCCCCACCGGCTGCTCGAGCAGGGGTACGGGTTCCGCCATCCGGAGCTGGAGCCGGCGCTGGCCGACGTCCTCGGGCGGTAGCGGACCGGTGGCCGCCACGACGGCGCTCGTCTGGCTGCGGCGCGACCTGCGCGTTCACGACCACCCGGCGCTGAGCGCTGCGCTCGAACAGGCCGATACCGTGATCCCGGTCTTCTGCGTCGACGAGCGGCTTCTCAGCGGCCGTCACGCCTCCGGCCCGCGGATCAGGTTCATGCTCGAGTGCCTCGCCGAGCTGCGCGACGCCCTGGCCAGGCGCGGCGGCGGCCTCGTCGTCGTCCGCGGTCGGCCGGAGCGCGAGCTGGCAAGGCTCGCGAGCGCGACGGGAGCGCGCTCGCTGCACTTCAGCTTCGACGTCGGCAACTTCGCGCGGCGGCGCGACGGCGGCGTGGTCACCGCGCTGAGAGCCGTCGGCGCCGAGGCCGTCGCCCACCCTGGTGTCTTCGCCTTCGAGAATCCGCGCGCTCTGGCGACCGGCGCGGGCACCCCGTACACGGTCTTCACCCCGTTTCACCGCGCATGGGAGAAGCGCCGCGCGCGGCCGGTGCTGCCTGCTCCGGAACGGCTGCCGGGGCTTCCCGACTGCGTCGATCCGGGAACCGTCCCGACTCCCGAGGACCTCGGCGCCGGGGCGCCGCTCGATGCCGCCCTCCCGGGAGGCGAGGCGGCGGGGCGGGCGGCGGCCGAGGCGTGGTTCGCGAGTCCGGTCGAGGGCTACGGCCGCACCCGTGATCTGCCCGGCGACGAGCGCGGGGTCTCGCACCTGTCGCCGTATCTCCGGTTCGGCGCCGTCTCGGCGCGCGAGCTCGAAGCGCGCTGCACCGGGGGCGGCGATGGGCGTCAGGCCTTCCGGCGCCAGCTCGCCTGGCGCGACTTCCACGGGTACGTGCTGCATCACTTTCCGGCCAATGGACGGCTCGAGTTCCAGGAGCGGTATCGCGGCACAATCCGCTGGCGCGACAACCAGGCGGCGTTCAAGGCATGGTGCGACGGCCGCACCGGCGTGCCGCTCGTCGACGCCGGGATGCGTCAGCTCCTCCGGGAGGGCTGGATGCACAATCGCGTCCGGATGGTCGTCGGCTCCTTCCTGACGAAGGATCTGGGGATCGACTGGCGCCGCGGTGAGGCCCACTTCATGCGGCTGCTGCTCGACGGCGATCCCGCTTCGAACAACGGCAACTGGCAGTGGATCGCGTCCACCGGGACCGACCCCGCGCCGGTCTTCAGGCGGCTGCTCAGCCCGACACGCCAGCAGGAGCGATTCGACCCCGACGGCGTCTACGTGCGCCGCTACGTGGCCGAGCTCGGCCCGGTGCCCGACGATTATCTCGCCGAGCCGTGGACGATGCCCGCCGAGGTGCAGGGCGCGTGCGGGGTCCGGATCGGGCGCGACTACCCACGGCCGCTGGTCGACCACGCCGAAGCCCGGCTCGAGGCGCTGGCCCGCTACCGCGAGGCAGCGGGCGATTGAGTGGCCGCCGACGCCGCCGCGTCGGCGGCGGCTGAGCCGGCTCTGCGATCATTGCCGGCATGAATCAGCCCTCTCGCGGTCCCGTCAAGTTCGGCTACAAGGCGTCGGCCGAGCAGTTTCCTCCCCGTCGCCTGCTCGATTTCTCGGTCGCCGCCGAGGACCACGGCTTCGACACGGTCGCGATCTCCGATCATTTCCAGCCCTGGCGCCACACCGACGGGCACGCCCCGATGGCGCTCGTGTGGCTCGGGGCGATCGGCGAGCGCACCGAGCGCGTCTCGCTGACGACGAGTGTGCTGACGCCGACGCTTCGCTACCAGCCCGCGGTGATCGCCCACGCCTTCGCGACACTGGCGTGCCTCAACCCCGGTCGGGTCTTCCTCGGGATCGGCAGCGGCGAGGCGATGAACGAGGTTCCGATCACGGGCGACAAGTGGCCGTCATTCCGCGAGCGCTCGGAGCGCCTCGCCGAGGCCGTCGACCTGATGCGCCAGTTGTGGACCGGCGAGCGCGTCACCTTCGCGGGCAAGTACTACCGGACCGAGCGCGCAACCATCTACGACCGTCCCGATCAGCCGGTCCCGATCTACATCGCCGCCGGCGGCCCGAAGGCCGCCGCGCTCGTCGGGCGCATCGGCGACGGGTTCATCTGCACGAGCGGCAAGGGGAAGGACCTCTACCACGACCTGATCGGCAACCTCGAGCAGGGAGCGCGTGACGCCGACCGCGACCCCGCCTCGATCGAGCGGATGATCGAGATCAAGGTGTCCTACGACCGCGACGTCGGCTACGCGATGGAGGCCTGTCGCCCGTGGGCCGCGCTCGCGCTGACGGCTGAGGAGAAGGGCGGCACCGAGGACCCGCTCGAGATGGAACGCCTCGCCGACGCGGCTGCCGACCGAGCTCACACGCGCTTCATCGTCTCCGACGATCCCAAGGAAGTCATCGAGCAGACGGGCTTCTACGTCGATCTCGGCTTCACCCAGCTGATCTTCCACTTCCCCGGGGCCGACCAGGAGCGGGCGCTCGGGCAGTTCGCGGACGACATCCTGCCGCGGATGCGCGCACGCTGGGGCTGAGCGGCCGGGCGCGGCGAGGCGAGGCGCCGAGCGCGGGCTCGACGTTCAGGCGTCGAGGAAGATGTCGAGCTGAAGGTCGGCGCCGTCGCCGTGCTGGTAGGGCGAGAGGTCGGTGATGCCGGCGCCGGCCAGCACGGCGTCGTCGATCAGCTCCTTGCCGGTCTGCTCCATCGGCGGCCGGGAGAGGATCGCGTGGGCCGCGTCGCCCATGATCTCCGGCGTCCGTGAGCGAGCCATCGCCTGTTCGCCGCCGAGCAGGTTCCGGACCGCAGCGGTCGCGATCATCGTCCGCGGCCAGAGCGTGTTCGAGGCGATCCCGTCCTGCTCGAGCTCGGCCGCGAAGCCGAGCGCGGCGAGCGTCATCCCGTACTTGGCGAGCATGTAACCGACGCAGGCGCCGAGCCACTTCTTGCTGAGGTTGAGCGGCGGCGACAGCGTCAGGATGTGGGCGTGATCGGACGCTCGCAGATGGGGGATCGCCGCACGCGTCAGCAGGAACGTGCCCCGCACCTCGATCTGCTGCATCAGGTCGAACTTCTTGGCCGCCAGGTCGGTCGACGGGGAGAGGTCGATCGCCGAGGCATTGTTGACGACGATGTCGATCCCGCCGAAGGTCTCGGCGGTCAGCTCAACCGCGCGCGTGATCGACGAGTCGTCGCGAACATCCCCGACGATCGGCAGGGCTCTCCCGCCGGCCGCCTCGATCGCGGCCGCCGCGGTGTGGATCGTCCCCTCGAGCTTTGGATGGGGCGCGTCGGTCTTCGCCAGCAGCGCGACGTTCGCGCCGTCGCGGGCGGCCCGGACGGCGATCGCCAGGCCGATGCCGCGGCTCCCCCCGGAGACCAGCAGCGTGCGGCCGCGCAGCGGCGCCTCGGATCCAGGCGTGGTCGTCATCGGTCCTCCTGTCGAGTGTCGTGATGCGGGAATTGGTGAGCTTCACGACGGCGCGGGCCGTCAGACGTTGATCTCGAGCGCCCGCCGATTGAGGAGCTCGACCTGGACCTCGGCCTGGCCGACGCTGCCTGCGTCGAGTCGGATCGAACGGCCGGTGCCCTGGTGGACCGCGGTGAAGCGGCCCGCGCCGAGCGCGCCACCATGGACGAGGATCCACGGGCGCCGGCTGTGATCGTCGCGCCGTTCGACACCGCGCCGGCCCGGGGTCGGGGCGAAGGCGGGCATCCGGTGTGCGAGCAATGCTCTGGGATCGGGCATGGTCCTCGACCATTAAAACGGATTCGAGGCCACCAAACTCTCGGGCATGGGCCGGGTGGTGGACGGATGTCGCACGCGGACGGCCGATCATCGGGCGCCGACACGTACCATCAGGCGATGGCAACAACGACGACGACCAAGCTGCTCGCCAATTACATCGCCGGGGCGTGGAGGCCCGCCAGGGCCGCCACCGGCGATCTGGATGTCGTGAACCCGGCGAACGGGGAGGTGCTGGCGCGCGTACCGCTGTCGGGCGCCGCGGACCTCGATGACGCGGTGAAGGCGGCGCGCGCGGCGTTGCCGGAGTGGCGCGCGGTCTCGACGGTCGCCCGCGCCCGGCTGCTGTTCTCGTTACGCGAGCGATTGATCGCGCGGAGCGAGGACCTGGCGCGGTCGGTCACGACGGAGATGGGCAAGACGATCGGTGACGCGCGTGCCGAGGTTGCGCGGATGATCGAGATGGTGGAATGCGCGTGCGCGATTCCGTCGACGATGCAGGGCAGGGTGCTCGAGGACGTCGCCCGGGGCGTTGACTGCGAGACGATCCGTCAGCCGGTGGGGGTGTGCGCGGCGATCGCGCCGTTCAACTTTCCGGCGATGGTCCCGTTCTGGTTCCTGCCATTCGCGATCGGATGCGGGAACGCGTTCATTCTGAAGCCGAGCGAGCAGGTGCCGCATGACCCAGCAGATCGCGTTCGAGGTGCTGGACGAGATCGGCGTGCCGGCGGGGGTGGTGAATCTCGTCAACGGCGGCCGTGAGATCGTCGAGGGGATCCTCGCGCACGAGGGGATCGACGCCGTCTCGTTCGTGGGGTCGGCGCCGGTCGCGAAGCTGGTGTACGAGGGCGCGGCGCGGGCCGGGAAGCGGGTGCAGGCGTTGGGTGGCGCCAAGAATCACATGGTCGTGATGCCGGACGCGGTCATCGACAAGACGGTGGAGGGGATCTTGGGGTCGGCGTTCGGGGCTGCCGGCCAGCGATGCATGGCGGGCTCGGTGGTCGTGACCGTGGCAGAGGCCCACGAGCGCCTGATCGGCGAGTTGATCGCCGCGGCGGCCGCGATGACGGTCGGGGATGGGCTGGAGGAGACGACCGAGGTCGGACCAGTGATCTCGTGCGCGGCGCGGGATCGGATCGTGCGCTGGATCGAGCAGGGCGAGGAGGGCGGGGCGCGGATCGTGCTCGACGGCCGCTCGCCGGCAGGGAACGATCCGCGCGGCGCGTTCGTCGGCCCGACGATCCTCGACGATGCCTCGCCGGAGATGGCGATCGTCCGCGAGGAGGTGTTCGGCCCCGTCCTCTGCGTCGTGCGGGCGGACACGCTCGATCAGGCGATCGAGATCGTCAACCGCAGCCGTTTCGGCAACGGCACGTCGATCTTCACCGAGAGCGGCGCGGCGGTGCGCCGGTACCGCTACGAGGTCCAGGCAGGGATGGTCGGGGTCAACATCGGGGTCGCTGCCCCCGTCGCGTTCTTCCCGTTCAGCGGCTGGAAGGACAGCTTCCTCGGGGACCTGCACGCGCACGGGCCGGACGCGGTTGAGTTCTTCACGCGCAAGAAGACGGTCACGAGCCGCTTCTTCTCGAGCGGTCAGGTTTCCGGCGCCTATTTTGTCGAGCGCTGAGCCGGCGTCACGGCACGTCAGCCGAGCAGCGCCGAGAAGTCGGAGTCGGCGAGCAGCGCCGCCGGAGCGTCAGCCGCCCGCTCACGGACGACGGCGGTGAGCTCGTCGAGCCGCTCCTCGAGCTCGCCCAGCAGCCGGTGCCGGTCGGCGAGAAGCTCGGCGGGGCTGCCGGCGACGTGGCGGCCGAACTGACCGATCAGCGCTCGGGTCTCATCGATCCGCTCGGCGTCGACCAGCCCCTGGAAGGAGTTCAGCATCGCGTTGACGCCGCTGACGAGCGAACCGGCCGTCGCGGCGATCGTCCAGGCGATCTTGAACGAATCCTCGCTGTCGAGGCCGCAGAGGCAATCACCGCTGTCGAGCAGCTGTCCGATCGACCCACGGATCGACGCGATCGAGTCGCGCATCGAACCGGCGGAGAGGACCGCATCGGCAGCGTCGCGAATCTGCTCAGGCTTCATCATGTCCTCGCACGTTTCGTCATTGGCCTCAGATTACGGCGGAGCGCTCGCGCGCGCGAGCGATTTTCCTTTCGATAACCTAAATTTCTATTTTCTGGACTGACCGGTCAGCGCGGCCGAGGGCGCTCGTCACGCTGGTCACGCTCGCTCACCGGCCGGGAGGCGATCCGTGTCGCCGGGGGGTGGGATCCGGAATGTGACCAAGTCTCCACCAGCCAGCGGACACTCACCGTCGCTGCCGCTCGGGCCGTCGCGAAGCGCCGCGACGACGCCGCTCGCGAGCCCGACTCCGGCTGCCGCCGCCGCCTCGGCGACGGTCCAGGCGCGGACCCTCTTGCCTGTCCCCGCTGCCTGCCCGTTCCGCGCGACCTTCACGCAGACCTCGGGCGCGGGCAGCAGCAGCGCTCGCCGGTAGGCCGCCGGCTCGTCAAGGCTGTGCAGCGACTCGAGTTCGGGGTCAGCGCGACCGAGCAGGGAATCGGCGAGCAGCTCACCGGCCTGCAGCTCGCGCACGCGGCCGAGCTCGACCAGCCTCCCGAGTCGCCGTTGACCCGAGGCGAGCAGTTCCTCGATCCGGGGCAGGACGGCCGTGCGGTAGGCGCCGGCGAGCAGCTGCCGATGCCCGCCGATGCAGGGAAGCGCGACGTCGACGTCCGCGGCGAGAGCCTCGATCACGAGCGTGACGAGCCGCGGATGCAGGAGCGGGACATCTGTCGCGGACACGTAGGCGGCGTCCACGCTGCCGGCAAGCGCCGCGATTCCGGCCCGGAGGCCCTCGAGCGGGCCACGGCCCGGGCTCGCGTCCCAGACCACCTCCACGCCGATGCCGAGCTCGGGGAGCTCCTGTCCTTCGGCGGCGACGAGGATCACCGGCCCGTCGACCGCGCGGGCAACAAGGCCGGTCACGCGGCGGGCGAGGGGGAGCCGTGCCAGTCAAGCGTCGCCTTCGCCGCTCCCATTCGCGTGGAACGACCGCCCGCCAGCACGATCGCGCCGATGCGTCGCATGTGGGGCGATGGTAGAGCGGTGCGCTGGAGCTGGACCCCACCGGTTGCGCTCGCCTCGACACCGCCGCTACCCTGGTGCCGTGCGCAAGAACATGCTTGCGGCGGTTGCGGCCGTCGCCATCCTCCTGGCCGGCGCAGGCACTGCGCTCGCCGGTGCCAGCCGGTCCAGCAAGTCGGTCGCCGGGGTGAGGGCGACGATGGAGGACTGGGTGAACCTCCTCGTGACCGGCAAGGAGAAGGCGGCCTGCGCGATCCTCACCGCGCATGGCCAGGCGGTCTGGGTGAAGGAGAGCGGCAGCACGAAGACGACCTGCGTCGGGGCCAGCACGGACGTCTACACGTATTTCAAGAAGTATCCGCAGGACAGCGCGTCGTTCAGGAAGTACGCGACGAACGCGCCGATCACCCTGAAGGGCACCACGGCGACGATGCCGAAGGTCAGCGGCGGGAACCGCACGCTGCTCTACGAGAAGGGCCTGTGGTACATCAACTCCTGAGGCGCGGGCAGCGCCACTCCTGAGGCGCGGGCAGCGCCACTCATGAGGCGCGGGCAGCGCCACTCATGAGGCGCGGGCAGCGCCAGTCCTGAGCTGCGCGCAGAGCCGGCGCCGGGTGTGAAGCTGCGGATCGGACGGTCCGGCAGGCTCTCTAGGATTGCAGCCGGTGGCTCGGTCGGCGATAGAGGATGGTCCGTCAATCCGGGACTACCGGCGGCTGCTCGCCCTGCGCACGGGCCTGCGGCTCTTTCTGCGCTGGAGCGACGAACAGGTCAAGGCGCAAGGGCTGACTCCGGCGCAGCATCAGCTGCTGCTCGCGATCCTCGGCCACCCCGAACCCCGAGGGCCTTCGATCGGTGAGATCGCGCAGTCGCTCGTGGTCCGCCACCACAGCGCCGTCGGCCTCGTCGACCGGGCCGTGGCGGCGGGGCTCGTGATGCGGATGCCGGACCGCAGACGACCCGGCAGCGTCCGAGTGATCTGCACGGAGGCCGGGCTCGCCAGGATGGCTGCACTTGCGGCTCTGCACCGGGCCGAGCTCGAGCGCCTGACGCCGACGATGGACGCCCTCTGGCAGGCCGTCGGCGAGGACGTGGCGCCCGCGTCGTAGCCGACCGCGGCGCCGGCTCGCGGCTCGGTACCTCTCCGCATCCCAGGGACCTCGGCTCGCAAGCATCTGGCCCGGCCGCTAGAGTTGGCCGTCGCCGATGGGCCCAATTGCCACCGACACTGCGGCCGAGGAGCCCGTCGCGCCGCACGCTGCTGCGCTCGAGCCCGCCACGCCGCCCGCAAGCTCGCGGACGGACGCCGAGCGGCTCGTCCGCGCCGTCAAGCTTCCCGTGATGGACCGCCTGGCAAGCGCCGTCGTCACGGGCCTGCCGCCGGCGCTGCTGGTCGTCGGGATGTACTTCGGCTGGACGAGCCACCTGCTCGTCTGGCAGGACCTCGTGATCTTCGCCGTCTGCTACGCCGGCATCGGCATGGGCATCACGGTCGGCTTCCACCGCCTGCTCACGCACGGCAGCTTCAAGTGCAATCGCTGGGTCCGCGCGGGCTTCGCGGCGCTCGGCTCCGCCGCCGCCGAAGGCCCGGTGATCGATTGGTGCGCGACCCACCGCAAGCACCATCAGTTCTCAGACGAGCCGGGCGATCCGCACAGCCCGCACACCGGCACCGAGCACGGTTTCAAGGGTGCGGTCAAGGGGCTCGTGCACGCGCACATCGGCTGGGTGTTCAGCGACATGGAGGTGGCCGACGAGCGGCGCTACGTCAAGGATCTGCTGGCCGACCCGCTGATCGTGTTCGTCGACCGCACCTTCCTCCTGTGGGTCGTGCTCGGTCTCGCTCTTCCATTCGGTCTCGGACTGCTCGTCAGCGGCACGATCACGGGCGGCCTCACGGCGCTTCTCTGGGGCGGGGCCGCGCGCATCTTCCTGATGCACCACGCGACCTTCAGCATCAACTCGCTCTGCCACTTCTTCGGGCGCCAGCCCTACGACACGCGCGACGAGTCGCGCAATCTCGCCTGGCTCGCGATTCCGACCTGGGGCGAGGCCTGGCACAACACGCATCACGCCTTCCCGACGTCGTATCGCCATGGCATCGACGGACACCAGATCGATCTCAGCGCCGAGTTCATCGAGCTGATGGAGAAGGTCGGGATCGCTCACGGGGTCGTCCGGATCTCGCCCGAACGCGTCGAGCGCACGAAGCGCAGCTCCGCGGCCTAGCGAACGGGTGGCTCTGGTGGCGCTGGCTCGCACAGGGGCACTCCGCGCCGAACTCGCGCGCGCCCTCCCGCGGCGACCGTTCGCGGTCAGCTTCTGGGACGGAACATCGGTGCCGGCGACGGAGCCGGAGGCGCCGACATTCGAGATCCGCTCGCCGAAGGCGCTTGCCCATCTACTGCGCGCGCCCGGCGAACTCGGGCTCGGTCGAGCCTATGCCCAGGGCCTGATCGACACCGATGACATCGACGGTGCGCTCCGGCTCGTGGACACGTTCGAGCCGCCAGGGGTCGCTCCGGCTCAGATCGCTCGGCTCGTGCTCGCCCTGATCCGCGCGACCGGCCTGACCCCGCCGCCCGCCCGGCCGTCGACCGAACTGCGACTTCGAGGTGAGCGCCACACCCTCGCCCGCGATCGCCAGGCCGTACGCCATCACTACAACGCCGGCAACGACTTCTTCAAGCTGTTCCTCGACGAGACGATGACCTACAGCTGCGGCTACTGGCGGACCGGCGCGATCACCCTCGAGGATGCGCAGTCGGCCAAGCGCGAGCTCGTCTGCACGAAGCTCGCCCTGCGCCACGACGAGCGTCTGCTCGACGTCGGCTGCGGCTGGGGGAGCATGGCGATCCATGCCGCCACCGAGCACGGTGCTCGCGTACTCGGGATCAGCCTGTCCGAGCCGCAGGTGGAGGAGGCACGCCGGCGTGCCCAGGCCGCCGGCGTCGCCGATCGGGTCGAGTTCCGCGTCGCCGACTACCGCGAGCTCGGCTCCGAGCGGTTCGACGCGATCAGCAGCATCGGGATGGTGGAACATGTCGGCGAGGAGCGGATCGATCTCTACGCCCGCACCCTGTTCGGGCTGCTCGGCCCGGACGGCCGCCTGCTCAACCACGGGATCGCCAAGCTCGCCGACTTCGACACGAAGGACGAGGGCCCGTTCTCGGAGCGGTTCGTCTTCCCCGACGGCGTCCCGTTGCCCCTGTCACGCATCATCCAGGCGCTGGAGCGCACCGGCTTCGCGACGACGCACGTCGAGGGAATCGCAGAGGACTACGCGCAGACCCTGAGCCATTGGATCGAGCGCTACGAGGCCCGTTTCGACGAGGCGGTCGCGCTCGCCGGCCAGGAACGGGCTCGGGTCTGGCGCCTCTACCTGCGCGCTGCGCGCCAGGGCTTCACGACCGGCTGGGCGTCGGTCTATCAGGTGCTGGCCCACCGCCCCTGACTCCGGTGCCGGCGCACGGCCCGTGACCCTGGTGCCGGCCCGCGGCCGTGGCCCGGCGGTCGTCGTGGCCGCGATCTCACCCGCCTGCGGCGCCGCGATCTCACCCGCCTGCAGCGCCGCGATCTCACCCGCCTGCAGCGCCGCGATCACCCCTCCACCGAGACCACACCACCTTCACATTCCGTCACGACGACCCCTAACTTCCGGACCCCCCCGGCCGCGATGGGGGGTGTCGAACTTAAGGGTCGGAAACAACCCTGCGGTCCAGACCCCCCGCAATCGCTGGGGGGGGTCTGGAACTTGAGGTTGCCCGTCCGAACGACCCTCAATCAACACGCTCGCGGCCGCCGCGATCCCCACGCGACCGAGATCCGTGCCTGGCCGGCTGGATGGCGGGGCAGCGCCCGGCCCGCCTCAGCGGCGATCAACACGCTCGTTTGACGAGCCGGGGCTAGGACTTGGGCTAGGACGGCGGCAACCGCTCGCGCCCGGGTGGCGCGAGCAGGTCGAGGTCCGGCATCACCGCCACGATCCCGTTCGGGTTGAGCATCCGGTGCGTCTCGTAGTAGTGGCGTCGGATCTCGTCGAAGTCGACGAGCTCGGCGACCCCCGGCCACTGGTAGAGGTCGCGCAGGTACGGCCAGAGGTGCTCGTACTCGGCGAGTTTGCGGCGCGAGCACTTGAAGTGGATGTGGTAGACGGCGTCGAACCGGATCAGCGTCGTGAACAGCCGCCAGTCGGTCTCGAGCGGACCCGAGCCGAACAGGAAGCGCCGGCCCGCGAGCCGCTCGTCGAGCTCGTCGAGCATCGCGAACACGCCCGCGACCTCACGCTCGTACACGTCCTGCCGGGACGCGAAGCCGGCCTTGTAGACGCCGTTGTTGAGCGACTCGTAGATCCGTTCGCCGAGCTCGTCGAGCTCGGGCGCCAGGCGCTCCGGGTAGAGCTCGACGGGGTGCGATGCAAGCGGGGCGAAGACCGTGCCGAGCATCCGCAGGATCTCGGCCGACTCGTTGTTGACGATCGTCTCGCGCTCGCGGTCCCACAGGACCGGGACCGTCACCCGCTCGGCGAAGCCCGGCTGGCTGTGCATGTACGCCTCCGACAGGAAGCGCATTCCGCGCACCGGGTCGGTGTACCGGCCGCCCGTGAACGCCCATCCTCGCTCGTCCCTGATCGGGTCGACCCAGGACATCGAGATGGCGTCCTCGAGGCCCATCAACCGGCGCGCGATGATCGTCCGGTGCGCCCAGGGGCAGGCCGCGCAGACGTAGAGGTGATAGCGGCCGTCCTGCACCGCGAAGCCCGATGATCCATCGGCGGTCACCCAGCGACGAAACCGGCTCTCCTGACGCCGGAACGAGCCGTCGTCGAGTTCGCGCGCGAGCGTGAACGTGTTCCCGGTTGTGGGCATCGCAGAAGCTGTGGTCAGGCGGCGGCGCGGAGTTCGGCGAACGGCGGGCGCTCGGTCAGCTGGCTCGCGAGCGCCACGGGCTCGGACGCGCCGGGAGCGAGGAACGAGGTCGGCAGCGGGCCGCGAAGCCGCCCCTCGCGCTCGAGCCTGACGCCGACGGCCTGGAGCACCGCGTAGGCCATCGGGCCGAGCTCGCGCAGCGACTGATGGGCGTTCTGGCGCACATCGAGGTCGACCTGCGCGAGGCCGTTCAAGCCGACCGTCGCGTACGCATCGAGCAGCAGCGCGATGTCGACCCCGTAGCCGGTCGCGAACGGCAACTGCTCGAGCAGCGCGCGCCGGGCCGCGATCTCGCCGGCCAGCGGCTGGCGCACGGCGGCCAGCTCCGGATAGAAGAGGTTGAGAAGCGGGCGCGCCGTCAGCTCGGTCACGCGCCCGCCACCGTCCGGCAGCGTCACGTCGCCGAATCGAAAGGGGCGGCGGTAGAAGCCCTTGACGAACGCGACCTCGCGCTCGCAGAGGAGCGGCCCGAGCAGGCCACAGGCGAAGTGGGCTCCGAACTCCTCGGAGTCGGCGTCGAGAAAGCAGACGACGTCGCCGCCGAGGACCTGGAGCGAGCGCCACATCGCGTCGCCCTTGCCGAGCACCGGCCCAAGCTCGGGCATCAGCTGCGCCTGGCTGTGAACCTCCGCGCCACGGGCGCGTGCGATCGCAGCCGTGTCGTCGGTGGAATCGTCGACCACGACGAGCTGATCGATCACGCCGGCGCCGATCAGCGGCAGCAGCGACTCGATGATCGCGGCGATCGTCCGCTCCTCGTTGCGCGCCGGCAGGCAGACCGAGACCGATTCACCGCGCTGCGCGGCGAGCCGCGCCGCTGGGAAGCGCCGGTGATCGAAGGTGCGGGTTGCCTCCCAGGAACGGGCGCGGAGCGACATTGACCACACATGATCCCAGCCCTGCAACCCGGCCGGCGCCGGGTCGCCGGCTCAAGCGTTTATGCACACCAGCCGACATATGTGTTAGGCCCCCGGTCGCGCGCCTCGCGGCCGGCCTCGTGCTCGCCCCCACAGCAACCCAGACGAGGCGGTCAAGGAGAGCTCGGTGTCAATCCGGCGAACACTCACACTGAAGGCACGACTCGGACTCCTCGGAGCGTCGGCAACCGCGGCGCTGATCGCGATCGCCGTGCTGACGTCGGTGCTGATGTCCGGGATCAGCTCGCAGACCGCCAGCGCCTCGGGCGCGCGCCGCGCCGCCGCGACGCTCGACTCCGCCTATCAGTCATGGATCCTCAACGACGACCAGAACAACATGTACGCCGCGCTCGTCGCGCTTCACAGGTCGTCTGATCGCGCGCTGGAACAGACGACCTGGCAGCAGGCGGTCGCGGGCTACCAGGGCGCGCTCGCCGGCATGCGGCAGCTCGCCGGGACCGTTCGCACCCCGGCGCTGAAGTCCCAGATCCAGGCGATCCAGCGCAACCTCGCCGCCTATCAGCACTTCAGCCTCGAGCTGCGCAGCGCCGCGCTCGCCGGGGATGCGACCCGTGCCGTCTCGATCCAGACGGTCGGCAACCTGGCCCCGTCGAATGCGCTCCCGGTCGTCTTCGGCAAGCTGCACACGGAGCTCGAGGCCGCCGCCGACCGCGCGGCCAAGAACGTGCACACAAGCGCCGGCACCGCCTCGACGGTCGTCCTGATCGTGAGCGCGATCTGCCTGCCGATCCTGCTGGTCCTGGTGCTGACGACGATCCGCTCGATCCTCAGCGGCGTCCGCTTCGCTCAAGACCGCATGAGCGAATTCGCCGGTGCGGTCTCAGCGAACCTCGCCCCGGGGCTGCGCGCGCTCGCGAAGGGTGATTTCACGCACCGGATCGCGCCGTCGACGCGCGGCATGCCTCCCAGCCGGAGCGACGAGTTCGGCTCGATCATGGCGAGCAGCGAGCAGATGCGCGACACGATGCTGAACTGCTACGACGCGTTCAATCAGTCGGTGGAAACGCTGCGGGCACTGGTCGGCGACGTCTCCGCGGCCGTCACGACGGTCGACGGGAGCTCGAAGCAGATCGCTCTGGGCGCCGACGAGAGCGGCCGCGCCGCGGGGGAGATCGCGGCGACGATCGGCCACGTCGCCGAGCGCATCGAGGTCCAGGTCGCAGCGATCGAAGCGGCCCGCTCGGCCGCCGACGATGTGGCTTCCGGCGCCGAGGTCAGCGCCACCGAGGTCAACCGGGCCTTTGAGGTCGCGACGAAGGCGCGCGACCTCGCTCGCGAGGGCGTCAGCGCCGCCGTCGAGGCGAACGCCGCGATGAACGTCGTCCAGGCCTCGAGCGCCGAGCTGACGCGGGCGATCACCGATCTCGCCGCGAAGTCCGACCAGATCGGCGTGATCGTCGAGACGATCGCTTCGATCTCGGCGCAGACCAACCTGCTCGCGCTCAACGCCGCGATCGAGGCCGCCCGGGCCGGCGATCAGGGGCGGGGGTTCGCCGTGGTCGCCGAGGAGGTTCGCAAGCTCGCGGAGGAGTCCGAGCGGGCTGCGGGTGAGATCGGGACCCTGATCGGCGGGATCCAGCAGATGACGAGCTCGGTGGTGCGAGTCGTCGGCGACGGCGCCGAGAAGACGGCGAGCAGCGCCGAGGTCACCGAGCGGACGCGCGTGTCGTTCGAGAGCATCGACTCGGCGGTCGGCGAGCTGACCGGTCGAATCGAGCTGGTCTCGACGACGGCCCGCCAGATCTCCGACGCTGCGCAGCGCATGCGCCAGAACGTGGGCGACGTCGCGACGGTCGCACAGGAGTCCGCCACGTCGGCCGAGCACGTCACGGCGTATTCAGCGCAGAGCTCGGCGTCGACCGAGCAGATCGCGGCCTCGGCACACGAGCTGGCGAACAGCGCCGGCTCCCTTGCCCGCCTGGTCGAGCGGTTTCGCGTCTGACCTCCTGCTGTGAACCAGAACCTAACGTAAGGGTAAGATACGCCTTGTGCGCGGGCGCTCGCAAGGTAACCTGCAGTCGGTGACCTCGACGGCCGGCCGCGACCACGACGTCAACCCGACGGTGATTCTCGCCGTGCTGTCGCTGGCGGGGCTCGCCTACGCGGTGCTCTCCTCGGCCGTGATCCCGGCCCTGCCGGTGATCCAGCACAGTCTGCACGCGTCGGAGACGGGCGTCGGCTGGCTGCTGACGGCGTTCCTGCTGTCGGCATCGGTCGGGACGGCGGTGATCGGCCGTCTCGGCGACATCTACGGCAAGGTCAGGGTGCTCGTCCTGACGCTGCTCGTCCTCGGGGCGGGGGCGCTGCTCGCCGCTGTGTCGAACTCGCTCGTGCTGCTGATCGCCGCGAGGGTCGTCCAGGGCGTGGCCGGCGGGATCTTCCCGCTCGCGTTCGCGATCGCCCGCGACGAGTTCCCGCGCGACCGGGTCGCGGGCTCGATCGGCCTGATGTCGTCGATCCTCGGGATCGGCGGCGGCTGCGGCATGGTGATCGGGGCGCTGATCGCCCAGCATCTCGGGTGGCACTGGCTGTTCTGGATCCCGCTGCTCGTGACGCTGCTGGCGGCACTCGCGGCCCATCGCCTGATTCCCGAGTCGCCGATCCGGGCGCCCGGCACGATCAACTGGACCGCCGGCGCGATCATGAGCCTCGGGCTCTGCATGGTCCTGATCGCAATCGCCCAGACGACGGTCTGGGGCTGGGGAGACGCTCGCTCGCTCGGGCTCCTCGGCGCCGGCCTCGTGATCTGCTTCGTCTGGATCGTGGTCGAGGTCCGCAGCCGGGTGCCGCTGATCGACATGACGATGATGCGCGTGCGCGGGGTGTGGACGACGAACCTCGCGGCCTTCCTGCTCGGGGCGGGCATGTACTCCGCCTTCTTCGTGATCCCGACCTTCGCCCAGCTGCCGAAGAGCACGGGCTTCGGGTTCGGGGCCTCGGTCACGGTCGCCAGCCTGTACCTGCTGCCCGCGGCCCTCGGGATGGGCGTGCTCGGCACCGTCGCCGGCCGGATCGCGCGCACCTACGGCTCCAAGCCGGCGCTGCTCGTCGGCTCGGGGCTCACCGCCATCGGCTTCGCCTTCCTTGCCCTCCAGCACGGCCACCCGTACGACATGCTGATCATGTCGGCGCTGATGGGAATCGGCATCGGGCTGGCGTTCGCCGCGCTCGGCAATCTGATCGTGCAGGCGGTCGAGTCTCACCAGACGGGCGTGGCGAGCGGGATGAACACGGTCATGCGCACCCTCGGCGGGGCGCTCGGCGGGCAGCTGTCGGCGACCTTCATCGCGAACAACTTCGCGCATCGGCTGCCGACGGTCACCGGGTTCACCGAGACGTACTGGATGGCAGCGTTCTTCCTGCTCGTCGCCGTGTTCGCCGGCACGAAGATCCCGAACATCGTCGCCGGTGCCGCCACTCCCACCGTGCCCGTGGCACATTCGGAATCAGCCCTCGTCGAGGCACAGCTGTAGCTTTGGCGGCGCGTGCTGCGCGCCTGCATCGACATCGGCTCCAACACGACCCGGTTGCTCGTCGCCGAGTGCGAGGGCATCGCCCTGCGCGAGGTCCATCAGGAGCGCGCCTTCACCCGGATCGGTGACTCCCTCCGTCGCAGCGGCCGGCTCGACGCCGCCAAGCTCGACGAGGTCGCCGGCGTCGTCGCCGGTCAGCTCGACAGTGCCCGGCGGCTCGGGGTCGCGGATGTTCGCTGCGTCGCCACGGCATCGATCCGCCGGGCCGCCAACGGCCAGGACCTCGTGATCCGGATCGCGCAGGCCTGCGGTCTGGCGGTCGAGGTCCTCTCCGAGGCCGAGGAGGCCCGGCTCGCGTTTCTCGGCGCCGCGCGGACGCTGGACCCCGCGCCCGAGGGGCCGCTTGCGGTCGTCGACGTCGGGGGCGGCTCGTCCGAGCTCGCGGTCGGGCTGCCGCCGGCCGAGGTCACCTGGTGGGCGTCGCTTCCGCTCGGCTCCGCCGATCTTGCCGACGCCTGTTTCGAGTGCGATCCGCCGTTGGCGTCGGAGCTCTCGGATGCGCGCGACACCGTCGCCACGGTCCTTCAGGGGCTGGCGCCGCCGCATCCCGCGCTCGCCGTTGCGGTCGGCGGCAACGCGACCTCGCTGCGCAGGCTGGTCGGCCCATCGCTCGATGCCGAGACGATCGGCGCGGCGCTCGAGACCCTGATCTCCCTGCGAGCCGCCGAGATCGCGAGCCGGTTCGCGCTCGACCTCGAACGCGTGCGGCTGCTGCCCGCGGGGCTCGTGATCCTCGAGGCCGTGTCCGCGCTCCTCGACGCCCCGCTGCAGATGGGGCGGGGCGGGCTGCGGGAGGGGATCCTGCTCGAACTAGGGGCCTGAACCGGCGGGCCGGCTACCAGCCGCCGTGCCAGTCCGCGCTCTTGGAGCGGGCCTTGGCGGCGGCGACGCGGGCGTGCTTGCGCTTGTCGATCGCCGCCTGGAGCAGCGAGAAGACGACGATCACCACCGCGAACAGGATCATCACACCGAACATCGCGTTCGTGATCACGACATCGTTCGTCTCGCCGAACAGCCCCTCGCCGCCGGATGTGGTCGCCGACGCGATCGGCGCCGAGGCGAGCAGCGCGACAAGCGCCGAAGCGAAGACCGTGGCGAAACGCGGGCGCGGCATCGTCGCGAAAGCCTACCCGAATCGTCGGCGATTCGCGCCGATCAGCCGGCGGCGACAGCGGCGGCCGCGGCTCGGTCGACGGGCTTCGACACGGCGGCGAGCGCGTCGAGCAGCGCCGGGTTGTACAGCTCCGGCGACGTCGTGACCTGGAGGTGGTTGATCGGGGTCTCGAAGATGTGGGCGTCGAGCGCGCTCGCCAGCTGCCGTTGCTTCCACGGCGGCACGGCCTCGTCGCGGGTGGTGAGGACGACGGCGGTCGGCACGCCGAGCGGCCGCAGCCAGGGCCGCGAATCGAAGCGGCCGAGCTCGCGGCCGGCCTCGGCGATGTCGATCGCGCTGTGACGGGCGAGCTCCGACCGGATCCAGGCCGTGAAGGCGTCGTCCGGGAAGCCCGCGCGGCGCATCCCCCAAGCCCAGAACCGCGCCGGGATCAGCGTCAGGATCACCGCGAGCAGGCCCATCGAGCGCCAGTAGCGCTGGACCGCTCGCTCCTGCCAGTGCTGCGCGGTTGCGCTCAGGATCGCGCCTGCGACGACATCACGATGGTCGCGCGCGACGAGCTGGGCGATCGCGCCGCCCATCGAGTAGCCGACGACGATCGCCGGCCCCGTCCCGAGCGTCCGCAGCACGCCGGCCGCATCGGCGGCGCAATCGACGAGGCGGAACGGTGTCAGCGGTCGCGGGCCGCGTCCGTGGCCGCGATGGTCGGGAGCGAGCACGCGGTATCCCGCCGCGATCAGATCCCGGTAGGTGGCGATCCAGTTCAGATCCGCGGTTGCGGTCCAGCCGTGCAGGAGGAGCACGGGAGTGCCGTCGCCGCCGCTGTCGCGGAGGAAGAACTCGCCCCGGCCGGGCACCTGGACGGTGCGCGCGGGCGGTAGCTGGACCGGCGGCTCAGGAACCCGGTACGTGCGAGCCATGCTTCGATCGTACCCCTCCTACCATGGTGCGCTGGACATGGCCGTCGTGATCGCATCCGATCTGCAGAAGGACATCGCCGGGGAGCCGCTCCTGCGCGGCATCTCGTTCAAGCTCGAGCGGCGCGATCGGATGAGCCTCTCCGGCCGCAACGGGACCGGGAAGACGACGCTCCTGCGGATGCTCGCCGGCGAGGACTCGATCGACGGCGGCGAGCTCGTCCTCGCGAAGGGGACCAAGCTCTCGCTCCACGACCAGCGGCCGCCTCGCGACCGCGGCGTCACCCTGCGCGACTACATCCTCAGCGGCGCGCCCGAGCTGATCGCGCTCGAGCGCGAGCTGGGGGAGCTCGAGCAGCGGATGGCCGGCGGCGCCTACGAGGAGGCGACGCTGACGCGTTACGCCGACGCCCAGGCGGCGCTCGAGCACGCGGGCGGCTACACCTGGCGCGAGCGGGCGCTGTCGACCCTCCACGGCCTCGGCTTCGCCGACGACGCCGTCCTCGACCGCACGCTCGAGACCTTCTCGGGCGGCGAGCTGACGCGCGCGTCGCTCGGCCGGGCGCTCGCGGGCAGCCCCGACCTGCTCCTGCTCGACGAGCCGACGAACCATCTCGACATCGCGTCGCTCGAGTGGCTGGAGGCACACCTCGTCTCGCTGGACGCAGCGATCGTGCTCGTCGCCCACGACCGCTGGTTTCTGGAGTCCGTGGCGACCTCCGTGCTCGAGCTCGAGGCCGGGCGAGGCAGGTTCTTCCCGGGGACGTGGCACCAGTGGCGGCTCGAACAGGCCGCGCGAGACCTCGCGCTCGGCCGTGCGATCGAGCGTCAGGAGGCCGAGATCGCGCGGCTCGAGCGGTTCGTCACGCGCTTTCGTGCCGGCACTCGCGCCCGCCAGGCGCAGTCGCGCGCGAAGAAGCTCGACAAGATCCAGCGGGTCGAGCGCAGCGCCAAGGACGGCGAGGCGCTCGCGTTCGCGTTCAAGCCGCCGGAGCGCAGCGGCCGCGTCGTGTTCGAGCTCGAGGACGGCCACGTGGAGATCGGCGACCGCCTGCTGCTGAGCGGCGGCGAGCTGTGGCTCGAGCGCGGCGAGCACGTCTCGGTCGTCGGCCCGAACGGATCCGGCAAGACGACGCTGATCGAGACGCTCGCGGGGCGCCGCCCGTGGTCGGACGACGGCTCGCAGGCGCGCACGGCGACCGGAATGGCGGCTGCCCCGGTCGTGGCCAGCGGGCCACGACCGGCGAGTGACGGCCCGCAGGTGACGGGCAGGCTGCGGACCGGCCACAACGTCAAGATCGGCTTCCTCTCCCAGCACGCCGATGAGCTCGGCGCAGGGAGCGCGCGGACGGTGCTCGAGGCCTGCCAGCACGCGACCAGGCTCACGCCGGGCAACGCTCGGGCGCTGCTCGGGCGCTTCCTGTTCAGCGGCGAGGACGCGGAAAAGCCGCTCGAAGGACTGTCCGGCGGGGAGCGGCGGCGGCTGTCGCTCGCGATCCTCGTCAACTCCGGCGCGAACGTCCTGATCCTCGACGAGCCGACCAACCACCTCGACGTCGAGAGCCGCGAGGCGCTCGAGGACGCGCTCTCGAAGTTCGAGGGATCGCTGCTGCTGATCTCCCACGATCGCGCGCTGCTCGACGCGGTCGGCACCCGCACGGTCGCGTTCGAGGACGGGCTGCTGCGCTCGTACGTCGGCGGTTGGCCCGAGTACGTGCGCGTCCGCGCCGAACGTGAGGCCGCGCGGCAGGCCCGAAGGCCTGCCGCGGCGGAGGCAAAGGCCCCGAAGGCCGCGACGGCGGCGAAGCCCGCGAAGCCCGCGGCTCCGAAGCGCGCAGCGGGCAGCGCGAAGGCGCAGGCGAAGCTCGAGGCCGAGATCGAGGCGGCCGAGACGGCGCTGTCTGCGATCGAGGACGAGCTCGCCGACCCCGGCGCCTGGTCGACGCCCGCGAAGTCAGCGGCGTCGAGCGCCCGGCACGAGGACGCCAAGCGGCTCGTCGCCGACCTGTACGAGCGCTACGAGCAGCTCGCGGGTTAGGCTCGCAGCGCTTCGGTGGGGCTGAGGCGTGCGGCCTTGATCGCGGGGTAGAGGCCGGCGAGCGCGCCGATCACGAATCCGGCGGCGGGCGCGGCGATCAGCGCGTAGAGGGGGACGACGAACGGCTCATGGCGGGAGACGGCGTACACCTCGGTCGCGCCGGCGCCGATCGCGAGTCCGGCGGCGCCGCCGATCGCCGCGAGCAGGGCGGACTCGGCGAGGAACTGGACCGAGATGTGGCGGCGGGTCGCTCCGAGCGCGCGCCGCAGGCCGATCTCGCCGCGGCGTTCGAGGACCGAGATGACCATGATGTTCGCGATCCCGATCGCGCCGACGAGCAGCGCGACGGCGCCGAGGCCGAGCAGGAGCGTGGTGAACTGGCCCTTGGCCGCGGCGCGGGCCTGGAGCACGTTCGACGGGCGCGCGATCGAGACGCCCGATGAGTTCTGCGGGTCGGCGGTCGGCGCGAGCAGGTTGGAGACGCCGATCACGTCGTTCTGATTGGCGCGGACGTAGATCTCCGATGGGTTCGGGGGGGTCTGGAACAGCTGCTCGGCGACGGGCAGCGAGATGAACACGGTCGAGTCGAGCGAGGAATCGAGCACGACCGGGTTGAGGATCCCGACGACCGTGAACCAGCGGTTGCCGAGGTAGACCATCACGTGCCCGCCGACCTGGGTGATCTGGAGGATCTGGGCCGCCTGCGCGCCGAGCACGGCCTCCGGGAAGCGGTTGCTGACGGCGTCCAGGAAATGACCGGAGGCGAGCGTCGTGCCGACGACCTGCGGCAGGTTGTCGCCGGCCGCGTCGACGCCGATGCCGCCGGTCTGCTCGGACGGGCACGAGCGGTGTCCGGTAGACGTTCTCCGACAGCTGGTAGATCGCGACGTCGCGCAGCACGTTGTGCATGCCGGCGATCATCGGCACCGACGTCGTCGGCAGGACCTCGTTCTGGCCGAGGAACGAGGTTCCCGGCGAGACGGTCAGGAGGTTGGTGCCGAGGCTGTCGATCTCGGCGATCAGATTCGCCTGGGCCGAGGCCGAGACGCCGACGACGGCGACCATCGCGCCGATCCCGATCGCGATCCCGAGCGCCGAGAGCGCGGCGCGGAGCTTGCGGGTCCGCAGACCCTGCAGCGCGACGCCGAACAGCTCGCGAGCGGGGAGCCGCGCGCGCTCGCCTCCCGCGGCTCGCGGGCCGGGTGGCTGGCCGGGGAGGGGTTGGGCGGCGGTCGTCATGATCGGTCGTCAGAGACGATCTCGCCGTCGCGCATGTGCAGCTGCCGGTCAAAGCGGCCGGCGATCCCGGCGTCGTGGGTGATCAGAACGAGCGTCGCGCCATCGGCGCCGAGTTCGAGCAGCAGGTCGATCACCTCGCCGCCGGATTTCGAGTCGAGGTTCCCGGTCGGCTCGTCGGCGAGGATGATCTGCGGCCGTTTCGCGATCGCGCGGGCGATCGCGACGCGCTGGCGCTCGCCTCCGGAGAGCTGCTTCGGTTTGAACTCGAGCCGGTGCTCGAGCCCGACTCGCTCGAGCGCGGCACGGGCCGCCGCACGGCGCTCGCGCAGCGGCGTGCCGCCGTACAGCATCCCCGTCGCGACGTTGTCGACGGCGCTCATCGCCTCCTGCAGGTGAAAGGACTGGAAGACGAAGCCGATCCGGTGCGCCCGCAGCCCGGCGAGCTCGCGTCGGATGCGTCGACGACGTCGTGCCCGGCGACGTGCACGCTCCCGCTCGTCGGCCGCTCGAGCGTGCCGAGGATCGTGAGCATCGTCGTCTTGCCCGACCCGGAGGGACCGACGACGGCAACCTGCTCGCCATCGGTCGACCTCGACGGTGACATCGCGCAGTGCGGTGACGTCGCCGGGGTACTCCTTGACGACGTGATCGAGCCGGACGCTCATCCCTGCGAGTCGGTCACCTGCAGCCCCGAGTAGATCCCGGAGCCGGAGATCTGGACGTACCCGGCGGCGAACAGGCCCGTCTGCACCGGAATCAGCGTGTGCGGCGCGGCGGCCTCCTGCACGGCGAAGTTGCCGCCGCTCGTGGCCAGCAGCGCTGTCACCGGCACCGACAGGACGTTCCTCGCGCGAGCCTCCACGAAGTTGACGCTGACCGCGGCCTGGTCGAGCCCCGTCCCGCGGACACGCTTGCTGAGCGCGATCGTGACGGGCACCGTCGCCGAGCCGGAACCGCCACCGTTGCCCGACCCCGCGCCGCTCGAACTCGAAGTTGTGGCGACCGAACTGACCGCCGTGATCCGGCCGTCGACCGTATTGCCGGCCGGCATCTCGACCGTCACGTGCTCGCCGACCTTCGCCTCGCTCTGCGAGCTGGCCGGCAGATCGACCGTCACGACCAGCCGGTCGGAGGTCGTCTGCATGATCGCGCTGGCGCTCCCGCCGGCGTTCGACGATGCGGAATTGTTCGAGGACGTCGAGCTGTTGGAGCTGTTGGAGCTGTTGGAGCCCTTGGAGGGGCCGGTCGAGGACGCCTTGGAGGGGGTCGTCGTGGTGCTCGGCGTCCTCGTCGAGGGAGTCTTCGCCGACGGCGTCCGCGCCGAGGGAGTCGTGGTGCCGCTGGGGGTCGTCGACGACGGCGTGCTGCTGTGCTCGTGCTCGAGCTGGGCCGTCTCGGACTTCAGCAGGGCGATCAGCGCGGCGATCTGCTCCGCTGTCGACACCCCCTTCGAGCCGCCGGGCGTGGAGGACTTGGAGCGGGTCGGCGACTTCGTCCTGCTCGAGGGAGTCGTCGTCGGCGTCGTGGTGGCGTGCGTCGAGGTCGACGTCGTCGGGATCGTGTACGAGCTTGTCGTCGTCGTTGGCGTCGTCGTTGTGGGCGTCGTCGTCGTTGGCGTCGTGGTCGCCGTGGTCGCCGGCGTCGTGGTGGTGGAGGTGGTGGAGGTGGTCGTCGACAGCACGTCGACGAACTCCGCGTGCGGGCCGGCTGCGTCGAGACCGGTGTCGGCGCTGGCGCCACCGCCGCCCGGGCCGGTTGCGCCCACGGTTGCGCTGACCGAGGCGACGAGCTGCGCCCCCGGCAGGAACACGACCTGGCCGAGCGTCAGCGTGCCCGTCTCGGTCTCACCCCAGTCGTACTGCAGCTGATCGATCGCATCGGTCGTCGCCGGCTGCCAGACGTCGTCGACGACGATCCCGTCGGGGTTGTAGTTGAGCCGCACGAGGTCGGCGTTGAGCTCGAGGATGTCCGGGCCGGCCGCGTCCGAGGAGTCGAGCTCCCGGTACGCGGGCGTCGTGCCCTGCATCAGCAGCACGGGCTCGTTGTCGACCTTGTACAGGGGCTGCCCGGGCTGGATCAGCTGGCCGATCTGCGGAAGCCAGGTGATCGTCCCGCCGAGGCGGTCGTAGACGGTCTGCGACCCGGAGTAGCTGAGTGTGCCCGACTCGGTGTCGGTCTCAACGAGGTCGCGCCGCTCGACGCTGGTCGCGCCGGACACCGAGCGCGCGTCGTTCGCCGACGGCGACGGGCTCGGCGAGGACCGGGTCAGCAGGACGACGATGATCACCGCCGCGATCGCGATCACGACGACGAGCGGGACGACGATGCGGGTGTTGGTCCGTTTCGTCACTGGTGTGTGATTCGGTCGCGCGGTTCAATCGCCTTCGGGGGCACCCGGAGGGTCATCGGGATCATCCGGCCGCCGGCCGCGCCGTGCCAATCCGGAGGGCGCCGGCGCCGATCAGCTTGCCGCACGTCTGGTTGGCCGCCTGGAAGGCGGGCGAGCTGGGGTTGAGCGCGCCGGGTGACCCGCCGATCCTGATCCGAACGCCGGCGCCGCCCGGCCCCGCCGAGATCACAGGGTCGGGGAAGTTCGGGACGCCGTGGCTGCGCATGCACTTGGCCATCGCGAGCGCGCCGGCCCTGAGCTTCGTGATCTGGGCCGACGAGAGCGGTGGTGGCTTCGGGAGGTCCTTGCGGCACTTCTGCATCGCCGATTGGAATGCGGGGGCGTTGACCGGCACGCCGTTGACCTTAATGCTGGCGCCGGAGCCCGACGATTGCGAGGCGGAGATCTGGAAGCCACCCCCGTTCTGCGAGCCGAGGTCCGGGAAGTTGGCGACGCCGTTCGCGCGCATGCACTTGGAGAAGCTGATCGCCGCCGGCCGGGTGGCGGAGGTGGTGGTCTTGGCGGGGGTCGACGAGCCGCCGCAGGCGGACACCGCTGCAGCGGTGAGGAGCGTGGCGGCGCCGGCCAGGAAGATTCGAAGCATGAACGAGTGATACCGCCTGGCTGGTTACGGCGCGGGAACAGCCACGGTAACCCGGGCGTAACCCGGGAGCGCTCATGCTCTGCGCTGTGGGCGCCACACTTGGATAGAGCATGCGGGTGCTCGTCGTCGAAGATCACGTGGAACTGGCGGAGACCGTCGCGCTCGGTCTGCGCCGCGAGGGGATGTCGGTCGACCTGGCAGCGGACGGCGTCAGCGGTCTCGCGCAGGCGGGGATCCACGAGTACGACGTGATCGTGCTCGACCGGGATCTCCCGCGCGTGCACGGCGACCGCGTCTGCGAACAGCTCGTCGAGCGTGGCGGACGTGCGCGAATCCTGATGCTGACCGCCTCGGGCGCGATCGCGGACCGCGTCAGCGGGCTCGGGCTCGGCGCGGACGACTATCTCCCGAAGCCGTTCGCGTTCGCCGAGCTGGTCGCGCGGATCAGGGCGCTCGCCCGGCGCGCGCAGCCGGCGCTGCCCCCTGTCCTCGTTCACGGCGATCTGGAGGTCGACACGGGCAGGCGGACCGTCCAGCGCAGCGGCGAGGAGCTCGAGCTGAGCGTCAAGGAGCTCGCCGTCCTGCAGGTCCTGCTGTCGGCCCAGGGCACGGTGGTCTCGACCGAGGAGCTGCTCGAGCGCGCCTGGGACGACGCCGTCGACCCGTTCAGCAACGTTGTCAAGGTGACGGTCAGCCGGCTGCGGCGCAAGCTCGGCGACCCGCCCCTGATCGAAACGGTCCCAGGTGCGGGCTACCGGATCTGAGCGCCGCCGGCCACGGCTCACGCTGCGCATGCAGTTGACCGTCCTGTACGGGGCGTGCTTCCTGATCGCGGGTGCCGCGCTGCTCGGGATCACCTACGCGTTCGTCTCGCGCTCGAACGGGACGACGCAGCAGGAGGTCGTGATCCACACCGCGGGCAGGAAGGCGATCGCGAATCTGCTGCTGAACGTCTCGCTCGCCCAGCAGGGCTTCGTGCGTGCGCAGGTGTACAGCGCTCCCGGCAATCCCAGCGCGCGGCCCGGAGTCCGGACGCCGGTCACGTTCCCGCCGCGAGACGCGGCGGGGCGCGCGAGGGGCGTGGTCGGGGGCGGCGCATCGCGCAGCGTTCCACCCGCATTCGCGAAGTTGCTGTCGTCGAAGACCAGGACGGAGATCGGGCAGCTCGTGGCGAGCGCCGCGGTTGCACTGCGCAGCCAGCGCACGAGCACGCTCGGCACGCTGCTGACCGAATCCGGGATCGCGCTGGCGATCATGGCGCTCGTGTCCGTCGGCCTCGGCTGGCTGCTCGCGGGGCGGGCGCTGCGACCGCTGCGCACGATGACCCGGCGCGCGCGGAGGATCACCGAGGACAACCTGCACGAGCGGCTGGGCGGCGAGGATCTGCGGCCGGACGAGCTTGGCGCGCTCGCGGCCACCTTCGACGGGCTGCTGGCTCGGCTCGAGCAGGCATTCACGTCGCAACGCCGGTTCGTCGCCAACGCCTCCCACGAGCTTCGCACGCCGCTGACGCTGCAGCGGGCGCTGGTCGAGGTCGCGCTCGCCGACCCCGACCCGTCGCCGGAGTCGCTCCGGCACGCGTGCGAGCGGGTGCTGGCTGGCGCCGAACAGCAGGAGCGCCTGATCGAAGCGCTGCTGACCCTCGCTCGCGGCCAGGCGGGCGTCGAGGCGCCGGTCCCGGTCGACCTCGCGGCCGTGGTCGACGAGCAGCTCGCCGCGCGCGAGCCGGCGCTCGCGGCGCTGGTCGTGGAGACCGAGCTCGAGCCGGCGGTCGTCGACGGCGACCGCGCGCTGCTCGAGCGGCTCGTCGCGAACCTGCTCGACAACGCGATCGCCTACAACCTGCCCGTTCATGGATGGCTGCGAGTCAACACCGGGGCTGCCGGCCAGACCGTCGTGCTCGCCGTCGCCAATCGCGGCTCGGAGATCCCGCCCGAGCAGGTCCCGGAGCTGTTCGAGCCGTTTCACAAGCTCGACGGCGAACGGACGGCGGGCCGCGGCGGGCTCGGCCTCGGCCTGTCGATCGTGCGGGCGATCGCGCAGGCGCACGGCGGGCGGGTCGAAGCCCGGCCGCTCGCGGATGGCGGGCTCGCGCTCGAGGTGTCGCTGCCGCGATCCCGGTCGGCGGTCGGCGCGGATGGGATCGAGCTCGCGGACAGCCCCGCGCCGGGATCGGTCCACGCCGCCTCCTAAACTGCATTGCAGATGGCAGTGGCGAGCCACTCTGCGCCGATCCGGGTCGCCCTCGTCGACGACGACAGCGGCTTCCTGACGCTGATGGACAAACGCTTTGCCGCGCTCAAGTGGCAGCGCGAGCTGCTGACATACGGTCCCGGCCCCGATCAGCTCGCCGCGATGAAGCTGGGGGCGCTCGTCCTCAACCCGTCACTCACCGGGCTGGACTACATCGAACGGACCGCGACCCGCCTCCCGGGCTTGGCGCTGCTCGTCGTGGCCGCGCCGGCACACGTCGGCGATCGGGTGCGCGGCCTGCGCGCCGGGGCGGACGACTGGATCACGAAGCCGTGTCATCCCGAGGAGCTGGTCGCTCGGATCCAGGCTGTCCTGCGTCGCCGTCGCGCGGGCGAGCTGCCCCTGGAGGAGGAGGTGCTGACCGCCGGCGAGCTCGCGATCCGGCCCGACCGGTTCGACGCCTATGCCGGGCAGGAGCCCGCGGGCCTGTCACGTCGCGAGTACGAACTGCTCCGCCAGCTTGCCGTCGCGGACGGGCGCGTGCTCGAGCGGGAGCACATCTATCAGTGCGTGTGGGGCTACACGATGGCCCGCGGCGATCGCTCGGTCGACGTCTTCGTCCGCAAGCTCAGGACCAAGCTCGAACGGGTGTCGCCCGGCTGGCGCTACGTCCACACCCACTTCGGGGTCGGGTACCGGTTCGCCGCCGAGCCGCTCGACGGCTCCGTCGAGGATGGCTCCGCCGCCGCCGGCTCCGTCGTGGACCAGCTCCTCGTCGGACGGCCGTCGACAACGATGTACTAGCCTCCTCGGAGGAGATGAGCATCAACCGCAACGCTCGCAACGTCGCGATCGTGCTGGCCATCGCGGCGGTGGTCGCGATCGTCCCGGCCGGCGGCTGGGGAGCCTCGTTCGTGCTCCAGCTCGTGTCGCTCGCGTTCCTCGCGGCCATCGCCTGGGTCGCGTCGCGCCTGTACCGCGAGCACCGGGTCGCGATCTACTCGCTCGGCGATCGCCGCCGTGCCGTCCTGTACGGCGCGGTCGCCATCGCGACGCTGGTCTTCAGTGCCAGCGACCGCCTGCTGCACACGGGGCCGGGCAGCGTCGTCTTCCTGGTGGCCCTGGCGGCCTGTGCGGTTGCGATCTACCGCGTGTTCCGCAGCACGAAGAGCTACTGAGGGACCGCGACCAAGCTGCAGGGGTCCTCAGCATCCCTGCGGCCGAGACCACCCTCAATCGTTGGGGGGTCGGGAACCTGAGGATCCCCGAACGATCCGCCCCGGGCCCCCGCGGACGAACCCATCGTCGGAGCGGCCCGGCCCGCGGCTCGGGGGTCGGGTGTGCCGCCACAGCGGCAGATCGACCGCGGCGGTCGCCTCGTTGGAGTTCGGTGGGCGGCCGCGCCCCCGCTCTTGGAGGTGAAGTGGACCAGGCCGGGCCGCGGGCCGCTGGCGCCGATGCTCGGCTTCGGGTGCGGCGTCCCTCAACCGGTCACGCTCGGTCTCCAATGACCCCGGGGCAGTTGATCGCGGCCTCGCGATCACCGAGCCGTCCGGGTCTCGAGCGAGACCGCACCCCTCTCCACGTCTCGTGATCAGGACCCGTAAGTTCCGGACCCCCCCGGTCGCGACGGGGGGGTGTGGAGCTGAAGGTCTTAAACACCCCTGCGCTCCATACCCCCTCGGATCCAGAGGGGGGTTTGGAACTTAAGGTTGTCCGACCGGACGGTCCTCGACCGACACGCCCGCGCTGCCGCCGCGGTTCCACGATCCCTCAGACGTCCGGGCCGCATACGCACGCAACCGACGCCGCTACCGCGGGCATTCAGCGTGAGCAGACGTCAACCGGTCGCGCTGCGCGATCGCCGCTTCCGCATCCGACGGCCCGCCTGGTGCTGCACCCACACCCCAGGGCCGGCACCGAATTGACCGACGATCGGCAAGTGGTCCACTCAGGGCTCCCGACGTCACCCCTAACCTTCGGATCGATGTCGATCGTCCCCGCTGACCGCCGCCGCGAGCTCCCCGACGAGCCCGGCGTCTACATCTTCCGCGACCGGAAGGGCGACGTCCTGTACGTCGGCAAGGCCATCTCGATTCGCAAGCGGGTCGCGTCCCACTTCACCAATCCCAGCACGCGAGCCGGCCACGACCTCCTCGAGATGATCGACCACGTCGAGGCGCTCGTCGTCGGCAACGAAGCCGAGGCGCTGCTGACGGAGCTGAACTTCATCAAGCAGTACCGGCCGCGGTTCAACATCCGGCTGCGCGACGACAAGTCCTACCCGTACATCGCGATCAGCCTCGACGAGGACTTCCCACGCGTCTACTTCACACGCGAGCGCCATCGTCGCGATCGTGCGTACTTCGGTCCGTTCAGCAGCGCCAAGCGGACGCGTTCGACGCTCGAGGTGCTCGGCAAGGTGTTCCTCTACCGCAGCTGTGAGGGGCCCGTGCCGGGCCGGCGGTCGGGGTCTCCGTGCCTCGACTACTACATCAAGCGCTGTGAGGCGCCCTGCGTCGGGTATGTCTCCAGAGATGACTATCGCAAGGGGATCGACGGCGTGATCGCCTTCCTGTCCGGCCGCTACAAGGAGATCGAGCGCAAGCTGGAGTTCGAGATGAAGCTGGCGGCCGCCGAGCAGCGCTACGAGGACGCCGCGCGCGAGCGCAACCGGCTGCGTGCCGTCCGCCAGCTGCTCGAGCGCCAGCGCGTCGCCAACGATGCCAACGGAACGCTGGACGCGATCGCGGTCGCGGTCGGCGAGACCGAGGCCAACGCGCAGGTCTTCCAGGTTCGCGACGGCGTCCTCTCCGACCGCCAGAGCTTCTATCTCGACAACGCGGCCGGCGCGAGTGTGGCCGACGTCGCGGAGGCGTTCGTCCTCCAGTACTACGCCAGCACGATCGTGATCCCGCCACTGGTCGTCGTCCAGCGGGAGTTCGAGGACACGGCCGCGCTCGCCCAGGCGCTGAGCGAGCGCCGCGGGGCACATGTCGAGATCCGGCCCGCCGAGCGGGGGGACAAGCGCCGCATCCTCGAGCTGGCGGAGCGCAACGCCCGCCTGGCGCTCGACCAGGAGAAGCTGCGCTCGGAGCGACGCCGCCAGCAGCGGGTCGAGGCGCTCGACGGCCTTCAGCAGGCGCTCGGGCTCGACACCGTGCCGCTGCGGATCGAGTGCTTCGACATCTCCACGCTGATGGGGACCAACACCGTGGCCTCGATGGTCGCGTTCGAGGGGGCGGCGCCGAAGAAGTCCGACTACCGGCGCTTCAAGGTACGGACGGTGGGCGTCGACGGCCCGGACGACTTCGCCGCGATGGAGGAGATCCTCGGCCGCAGATTCGCCCAGTTCGAGGCCCAGCTCGATCGCTCGCCCCACGACCGTGACTACGACCCGAGCTTCGCGGCGCTGCCGAACCTGATCGTGATCGACGGCGGCAAGGGGCAGCTGTCGGCCGGCCTGCGCGCGCTCGAGGGCTTCCGTGCGCGCGGCGTCCTCGTCGTCTCGCTCGCCAAGCAGATCGAGGAGGTGTTCATCCCCGGCCGGCCGGACTCGCTGAAGCTCCCGCACGACACTCCGGAGCTCCAGCTCCTCCAGCGCCTCCGCGACGAGGCGCACCGTTTCGCGATCACGCATCACCGGCAGCGTCGCGACCGCGCGATGACGGCATCGATCCTCGACGAGCTTCCAGGCGTCGGGCCCGCCCGCAAGCGCGCCCTCCTGACCCACTTCGGCTCACCGGACGCGATCATGGCCGCGACGCGCGAGGAACTCGAGTCGGTGCCCGGGATCCCGGGCAAGCTCGCGCGCGAGCTCCACCGGGAACTCCACAAGGCCGGTGTCTGACGCGGCGCCCGTCCGCGAAAGCCGTCAAGCTTCAGGGATGGGGGCAGCCACAATCGCGCTCAAGGACCTGGTCGTGATCACCGGCTATTCGGGGGCGGGCAAGTCGACCGCGATGGCGGTCTTCGAGGACGAGGGCTACTTCTGCGTCGACAATCTGCCGTCGGAGATGATCCGGTCGCTCGTCGACCTGTTCATGCACACCGGATCCAAGGTCGCGTACGCGGCCGTCGTCTCCGATGTGCGCGCCCGGAGCTATTTCGACGGCCTCGAGAAGATGCTCGATGACCTGCGGGCGAGCGGCGTCGCCTCCCGCGTGCTGTTCCTGGAGGCGGACGAGGACACGCTTCAGACCCGCTACAAGGAGACACGCCGGCGCCATCCGCTGACGCCGCACGGGAGCGTCGCGGAGGGGATCGCGCGCGAGCGTGAGCTGCTCGCGCCGCTGCGCGCGCGCGCCGACGTCGTGATCGACACGACCGGAATGACGGCGTCGATGCTGCGCCGCAAGCTCGCGGACGAGATGCTGCCGTCGCGGACACCCGGTCAGCTGGTCGTGACGTTCGAGAGCTTCGGCTTCAAGTACGGAGTGGTGCGCGACCCGGACCTGATGTTCGATGTGCGCTTCCTGCCCAACCCGCACTACGAGCCCGAGCTGCGCCCGCTGACCGGGATGGACGCACCCGTCGTCGAGTTCATCAACCGTCACGGCGAGCTCGACGCCTTCTACGAGCGCCTGCACCCGTTGCTCGACTATCTGCTCCCGCAGTACCTCGCTGAGGGCAAGGCCCATCTCGTGCTCGGGATCGGGTGCACCGGTGGCCGGCACCGGTCGGTCGCGGTCGTCGAGCACCTCGCCGAGCGCTACGGCGCCGACGCGTTGTACGTCACCGAGGTCGTCCATCGCGACGCGGGCAAGGCGGGCTGAGCCGGCCGCCACCGAGGGACGCGTGATCGACCACATCGGCTTCGAGGTCTCCGATCTCGCCCGCGCGGCGCGGTTCTACGACCCGGTCTTCCACGCGCTCGGGGCGCGCCGGATGCTCGAGTCCCCGCACGCGATCGCCTACGGGGCGAACGGCCCGGACTTCTGGATCGTCGTGCGCGGGCGCCCGCCCGCGCCGGGCTATGGCCACGTCGCGCTCAGCGCGAGCGGGAAGGCCGCGGTCGACGCGGCCTACGCGGCCGGCCTCGCGGGCGGCGGCAGCGACGACGGGCCCCCGGGTCCGCGGCCGCAGTACGGCAGCCGTTGCTACGCCGCCTACATGCTCGACCCGGACGGCCTCCGCGTCGAGGTCGTCTCGCGCCGCTGATCGCTCCCCACGGTCACGTCCGGCATCGGGAAGTGCCCGAAAGACTGCGGGTATTCCCCCGAGGGCCTGCGGGTAATTCCCCCGGAACCCGCCGTCGAGGGCTAGAAGGTAGCCTTGGGACCGGGCCGGCTGCGCCAGTCCCCGTGGTTCTGGCGAGCTTGCGCGACAACTCTCGGAGGACTGAAAATGGCAGTGAAAGTAGGCATCAACGGTTTCGGTCGGATCGGTCGCAACGTGCTACGGGCGGCGCTCGAGCGCGGTGCCGATGTGGAATGGGTCGCGGTCAATGACATCGTCGACGTGCCGACGATGACGCACCTCTTCAAGTACGACTCGAACTACGGCCCCTACCAGGGGTCGGTGGCGGCGGGATCGGACAGCATCACCGTCGACGGGCACGACATCAAGGTCTTCGGCGAGCGCGATCCGGCCGCGCTGCCATGGGCCGAGCTCGGCGTCGATGTCGTGATCGAGTCGACCGGTCACTTCACGGCGCGGGCCGATGCGGCCAAGCATCTGGAGGCGGGTGCGAAGAAGGTCGTGATCTCGGCGCCGGCGACCGGGCCCGACGCGACCGTCGTCCTCGGAGTCAACTTCGAGTCCGTCTACGACAAGGCCAAGCACGACGTGATCTCGAACGCGTCCTGTACGACCAATTGCCTCGCGCCGGTCGCGAAGGTCCTGCAGGACACGATCGGCATCAAGCACGGTCTGATGACGACGATCCATGCGTACACCGCCGACCAGCGGCTGCAGGACATGCCGCACAAGGACCTGCGCCGGGCGCGGGCCGCGGCCGTCAACCTGATCCCCGCGACGACCGGAGCCGCCAAGGCGATCAGCCTCGTGATCCCCGAGCTCGACGGCAAGCTCCACGGCTTCGCGATTCGCGCTCCCGTCCCGACGGGCAGCGTCGTCGATCTGACGGTCGAGATGATGCGGCCGACGAGCGTCGAGGAGGTCAACGAGGCGATGAAGGCAGCCGCCACATCCGGCCCGCTCAGCGAGTACCTCGTCTACACCGATGACCCGATCGTCTCCTCCGACATCGTCAGGAGCCCCGCGTCGTCGATCTTCGACTCGAAGCTGACAGCCGTGATCGACGGCACGCTGCTCAAGGTCGTCTCGTGGTACGACAACGAGTGGGGCTACTCCTGCCGCGTCGTCGATCTGATCCAGAAGCTCCTGTAGCGATGCGCACGCTGAGGGACCTTCCGGAGGATCTGCACGGCAAGCGTGTGCTCGTCCGCGTCGACTTCAACGTGCCGCTCGAGCAGGCCGCCGACGGCAGGACGACGGTCGCGGACGACACGCGCATCCGTGCGGCGCTGCCCACGATCCAAGCCCTGCGCGATCGTGGTGCGGGCGTGATCCTCGTCTCGCACCTCGGTCGCCCGAAGGACCGCGAGGCGAAGTTCTCGCTCGCACCGGCGGCGCGGCGGCTCTCCCAGCTCGTCGGGGTCGACGTCGCACTTGCGCCGGCGGTCGTCGGCGATGCGGTCACCGCGGCCGCGCAGGAGCTCGGCCCCGGTCAGCTGCTGATGCTCGAGAACGTGCGCTACGAGCCCGGGGAGACGAAGAACGACCCGGAGCTGGCGAAGTCGCTGGCGGCCCTCGCCGACGTCTACGTCAACGATGCGTTCGGCTCCGCGCACCGGGCCCATGCCTCGACCGAAGGCGTCGCCCATCTGGTCGCCGACCATGCGGCGGGCCTCCTGCTGGAGCGCGAGGTCGCGACGCTGACCGGCCTGCTCGAGCAGCCGCGGCGACCGCTCGTCGCGGTGCTCGGCGGGGCGAAGGTCAGCGACAAGATCCTCGTGATCGAGCGGTTCCGAGCGATCGCCGACGAGATCCTGATCGGCGGCGCGATGTGCTTCCCGTTCCTCGCCGCCCAGGGGCACAGCGTCGGGGCCTCGCTCTGCTCGGCCGACGACGTGGAGCTCGCGCGCGCAGGCGCTCGCCTCGTGGGAGGGATCGCGGGCGCAGCTGCATCTGCCCGTCGACCTGGTGATCGCCGAGCGCCTCGCCGCCGACGCCGCCGCCGATCGAGCTCGACGGGGTCGACGTGCCCGACGGGCAGATGGGGCTCGACATCGGGCCGCGCACCGCCGAGGCCTATGGCGAGACGATCAAGGCGGCCGGGACGGTGTTCTGGAACGGCCCGATGGGCGCCTTCGAGCTGGAGCCGTTCGCCGCCGGTACTCGCGCCGTCGCCGAGGCGACGGCGCACGCCCCTGGGACGACCGTGATCGGCGGCGGCGACTCGGTCGCGGCCGTGCAGCGGTTCGGTCTCGCAGATTCGATCACCCACATCTCGACCGGAGGCGGCGCGTCGCTCGAGCTGATCGAGGGCAAGGCCCTGCCGGGCGTGGAGGCACTTGCATGAGCTCTGGTCGCACCCCACTGATCGCAGGCAACTGGAAGATGTACAAGACCATTGCCGAAGCCGAGGAGTTCATCCAGGCGCTGCTGCCGCGCGTGTCGACCGCCGACGGCGTCGACGTCGCGATCTGCCCGCCGTTCCTCGCGCTCGCGGCGATGGTCGACTCTACTCGCGGCTCGCGCGTGCAGGTCTTCGCCCAGACGATGCACCAGGCCGACCACGGTGCGTTCACCGGCGAGGTGTCTCCGGGCATGCTCACGGAGCTCGACGTCCACGGCGTGATCCTCGGCCACTCGGAGCGGCGCGAGCTGTTCGGCGAGACCGACAAGGCGCTCGCCCAGAAGCTGCCGGCGGCGCTCGAGGCCGGGCTGCGGCCGGTGCTGTGCGTCGGCGAGACCGAGGAGGAGCGCGAGCGCGGAGACACCGAGCGCAAGCTGCGCCACCAGGTCCAGGAGGACCTCGCGCGCGTGCCGGACGAGCGTCTCGGCGACATCGTCATCGCCTACGAGCCGATCTGGGCGATCGGCACCGGCCAGGTCGCGACGCCGGAGCAGGCGCAGGAGGCGATCGCGTTCGTGCGCGCGCTCGTCGGCGACCGCTCGCGCGAGCAGTCGCAGCGCACGCGCGTCCTGTACGGCGGCAGCGTCAAGCCGGACAACGCCGCCGAGCTGCTCGCGCTGCCCGATGTCGACGGCGCGCTGGTCGGTGGCGCCAGCCTCGATCCCGAGTCGTTCGCGGCGATCGTCGCCGCCGCCGCGTGATGGCGGACGCCGGCCCTGACAGACGCGCCGCCGCCCGGCCCGGCGGGCTATCCGGCCCCATCGTGCGTGCTCGTCGTGCTCGACGGCTGGGGCCTCGCGCCGCGCCGGTCCGGGCAACGCCGTCTCGCTCGCCCGCACCCCGGTGATGGACGGGCTGTGGGAGGCCTACCCGCATACGCAGCTGACGGCCTGCGGACGCGCGGTCGGGCTCCCCGACGGCCAGATGGGCAACTCCGAGGTCGGCCACCTCAACCTGGGCGCCGGCGCCGTGATCATGCAGGACCTGACCCGCATCGACCTGGCCGTGGAGAACGGGACGCTCGGCGACAACGAGGTGCTCCGCGCCGCGTTCACCGGCTCGGAGACGGGCCGCGTGCATCTGATCGGGCTGGTCTCCGACGGTGGCATCCACTCGGGCTTCGGGCATCTGCGCGCGCTGATCGAGCTTGCAGCGAGCCTCGGGGTCGAGGACCTCGTGCTGCACGCGTTCACCGACGGCCGCGACAGCCTGCCCCACTCGGGCCGCGGCTTCCTCGAGCAGGCCGAAGCCTGGATGGCCGGCGCCGGCTGTGGCAGGGTCGGCTCGATCATCGGCCGCTACTACGCGATGGACCGCGACAAGCGCTGGGAGCGCGTTCAGCTCGCCTACGACCTGCTCGTCCACGGCCGCGCCGAGCACCGCGCCGCGACCGGCCCGGAAGCGGCGCAGGCGGCCTATGACCGCGACGAGACCGACGAGTTCATCAAGCCGGTGCTCGTCGGTGAGGAAGCGCGGATCCGGCCGGGCGACGGCGTGTTCGCCTTCAACTTCCGCCCGGATCGGATGCGTGAGATCACCCGCGCGCTCTGCGACGCGTCCTTCACCGATGTCGACCGTGGCGGCGCCGTTCCGATCCGGCACTACGCGACGATGACCGAGTACGTCGAAGGGTGGCCGTACCCGGTCGCGTTCCCTCCGGCGCACCCGAAGGTCACCCTGCCGATCGTGATCGCCCGGCACGGAGCCAAGCAGCTCCACGTCGCCGAGACCGAGAAGTACCCGCATGTGACGTACTTCTTCGGCGGCGGCGAGGAGACGCCGCAGGAGGGCGAACGGCGGGAGCTCGTCCCCTCGCCGCGCGACGTGCCGACCTACGACTTCAAGCCGGAGATGAGCGCTCGTGAGGCGGCTGACGCCTTCATCGCGGCATGGCGCGAGGACAGCCCGGCCTTCGGGATCATCAACTTCGCCAACGCCGACATGGTCGGGCACACGGGCGTGATCCCGGCGGCCGTCAAGGCCGTGGAGGCCGTCGACACCTGCCTCGCGGACATCGTCCGGACGGTGCACGAGAGCGGGGGAGCATGCGTGATCACCGCCGACCACGGCAACTCCGACCACATGCTCGAGCCGGATGGCAGCCCCAACACCCAGCATTCGCTCAACCCGGTTCCGCTCGTCGTGACGGTGCCCGGTCTGACGCTGCGCGACGGCGGGGTGCTGGCGGACGTCGCACCGACCGTGCTGCAGCTACTCGGCTACGAGCAGCCGGCGGAGATGACCGGCGTCTCGCTGATCGCCCAGTAAGGCGGTGTGCTGAGGCGGCTCAGCCGTCCTGGGAGCCGCTCGCGGCCGCCTCGACCCCCGCCGGCGCGAGCGGCAACGGGTGGCCGAAGTGGTAGCCCTGACCGAGGTCGACGCCCGCGGTCGCGAGGAATTCGCGTGTGTCTGCCTCCTCCACTCCCTTGGCGACGGTCTGCTTGCCGAGCCCGCGGGCGATCGCGACGAGCGACTCGATCACGAGCTGATCGGTGCGGTTCGTCCGGCATCCGGAGACGAGCTCGCCGTCGATCTTGAGGAAGTCGAAGGGGATGTGCTTGAGGTAGTAGAAGCTGCCGAAGCCTGACCCGAAGTCGTCGAGCGCGAAACGGCAACCGAGCTGCTCGAGGCTATGGCTGAAGCCGCGCGCCAGCTGGATGTTGGCGACCGCCGCGGACTCGCTCAGCTCGAAGACGAGCAGGGAGGGGTCGACGCCGGAGCGCTGCAGCTCGCGCGACACGATCGCGAGCAGTTCCTCGTCGGCGAGCGATTTGGCAGAGACATTGACGCCGAGCGTCCCGAGCCTCGGGCCGTCGGGGTTCTGGGCATCGCGCTCGAGCAGGCGGATCGCCTCGGCCGCGACCCAGCGGTCGAGCTCCTGCACGAGGTCATAGCGCTCGGCGATGTAGAGGAAGGCGCCCGGTGGGATCGAGTCGCCGCTGCTCTCGATCATCCTCAGGAAGAGCTCGTGGCCGAACAGCTCACCGCCGGCGATCGGCACGAGCGGCTGCGCGACGAGCGTCAGACGGTCGTGCGCGAGCGCCTCCTGCAGCCGTTCGATCCAAGCGAGTCTGACCTCGGACCGGGAGCGGCTGCTGCGGTCGGGTGCGTTGACGGCGAGGCGGCCGCGCCCTGCCTCCTTGGCCTCGTACATCGCCAGGTCGGCGCTCACGAGCGCCTCCTCGGCGCTCGCCAGCCCCTGCTGGAAGGTCGTCACGCCGACGCTCGCGGTGACGTGCCGCGGCACCTGGCCGGCGCTGACGATCGCGTGCTCGTGGATGTCCGCGACAAGCTGCTCCGCCACCGCCTCGGCCGAGCCCAGATCCGCCTCCGCGAGCAGGATCGCGAACTCGTCCCCGCCGAGCCGGGCGACGGTGTCGCTCTCCCGCAGGCGCTCCTTGAGAATGCCGGCGACGGCCACGATCAGCTGGTCGCCGGCCTCGTGCCCGAGCGTGTCGTTGACGGTCTTGAAGTGGTCGATATCGAGCACCAGCAGGGCTCCGCGGTCGCCGTACCGGTTCACATGCCCGACGTGCCGCTCGAGCTCCGCCTCCAGCCCGCGGCGGTTGAGCAGGCCCGTCAGCGGGTCGTGGTCGGCGAGATGGCGCAGCTCAGTCTCCAGGCGCCGGCGTTCGGTGACGTCGACGACCTGCTGGACGAACTGCAGCGGCATCCCGTCGCGGTCACGCAGCAGGCTGACGTGGAGGGCCACCCACAGCGGCTCGCCGACGGCTCGCAGGAGGCGCTTCTCGCGATGGAAGTAGTCGATCTCGCCGCGCAGGAGTTGCTCCGCCGCCTCGCGCCCGAGCTCTCGATCCTCCGGATGCGTGATCGATGTCGACGACGTCGCGAGCAGCTCGTCGGGCCGGTACCCGAGCATCGCGCAGAGCGCGTCGTTGACCTTGACGAAGCGCTTGTCGAGGTCGAGCGAGCGCCATCCCCACGGGTGCGTGCTCGAACGCCTTGCGAAACCGTTCCTCGGCGACGCGCAGCTCACGCTCCGCCGCCCGCAGCTCGGTCACGTCCTGGCAGGTGCCGCTCAGGTGGCCGTGCTCATCCTGGCGGCCGACGACGTGGAGGCTGCGCTGCACTCCGTCCCCGCCGACGATCGTGTAGTCGAGCTCGAACCGTTGCTGGCCTCCGAACCGCGTCTGCCACGCCTTCATCACGCGTTTGCGGTCGGCCGGTGCGGCGAGTTCGAACAGCGTCTGCGCGCTGGTCGGCTCGGCGTCGGCGTCGAGCCCGAAGATGCGGTACATCTGGCGCGACCAGGCGGTCGTGCCGGCGTCCGGATCCCAGCTCCACGACCCCACCCGGGCGATCCTCTGGGCCTCCTCGAAGGCCGCGAGGGCGCGCTCGCGCGCCTCGGCGGAGCGCGTGCGGTCGGTGATGTCGAGGGCGAACGAGCCGAACGCGCTGACCTCGCCGGCGTCGTCGAGCACGGGGTATCGGACGACCTGATAGTTGTGCGACTCGCCGTCGCGGCCCGGCACCTCCAGCTCCGCGGTGACGGGTTGACGGGTCTCCCAGACCTGATGATCCCCGGCATGGATCGCGGCCGCGACCTCGGGATCGAGGTGGGTCCCCGGGTGACTGCCGATCAGCTCCTGACGGGTCGTCCCGAGGCTGCGAATCAGGTGATCGTTCGCGTTGAGGAAGCGCCCGTCGAGGGCTCGCAGCGTCAACCACGCGGGTGCGTGATCGAAGATCGCCTGCAGCTGGTTGTTGGCCGCGCGCAACGCCGCCTCGGTCGCCTTGATCGCCGAGATGTTCTGGAACACGCCGATCAGGTGGTGGGGCTCACCTGCGGCGTCACGCGCGAGCGACGTCGATACGCTCACCCAGATCGGGTGGCCACGGCGGTGGTAGTAGCGCTTCTGGACCTCCATTGCAGCGACCTCGCCGGTACGCAGGCAGTCCAGCGCGTCCGCGCCGATCGACAGGTCCTCGGTGTGCGTGATCTCGTCGAGTCCGACCGCGAGCAGATCCTGTTCGCGGAAGCCGACGATCTGGCAAAGCGCCCGGTTGACCTGCAGGAGGCGGCTGCCGTCGAGGGCGATCAGCGCCATGCCCACGGGGGCTGCCTCGAATGCGGATCGCGCCGGACCGGCGGCGATGTCGACCGCCCGGGCCGCGGCGCGCCCGGCCTCGACATCGCACACAGAGATGATGAGCAGCGCCGCGTCGGGCTCCTCGCCTGCGTCGACCGAGACGTCGACCGTGAAGTCGTGGCCATCTCGATGCCTGGCGGCGAGCCTCAGCGAGTCCTCGCTGCGGGCAGCCGCGGCGAGCGTGCCGAGGCGTCCCGATCCCTCCAGTTCGGGGACGAGGCGCGCGATCGGGATGCCGGCCAATTCCGGGAGGTCATAGCCGAACAGTGCCGCCGTGGCCCGATTGCAGAGGCTCACCCGTCCGGCGCGGTCGGCGATCAGGGTCGCGTCAGGCCGCGACTCGAGGAGCGCGCGGGCGACCAGATCTGCACGCTCGCGCTCGGTCACCTCGACCGCGATCCCGCCGACTCCTGCGATCGTGCCGTCGGAGCTGCGGACTGGAAACTCGGTCCACGCGTAGGCCCGCGTCCGGCCGTCCAGACCGGCCACGCTCAGGTCGAACGTCGCCGGCTCGCCCGAAGCGCAGATCTCCGCCTCGCCGCCGCGGGCGAGCGGCGACAGCGCCGGCGCATGGAGCGGCAGCTCGAGTCCGACGAGCGGGGCGTCGTCGGGCAGCCCGGCGAGCGTTGCGGCCTCGCGGCTGGCGGCGAGGTAGCCGCCGCTGCGGTCCTTGAAGAAGATAGGAGCGGGGGCGTGCTCGAGGAGCGCCCGCAGGCGGATGTGGGCGTCGGCCGTGGCGCGCTCGGACGCCCGCACCTGGGCCCGGCGCCACGCGTGCTGCAGGGCCTCCTCGATGCGCTCCGGATGCGCGGCGCTGACGTAGTCATCGGCGCCGCAACGCAGCAGCGCCGCGACCCCGTCGGCGTCGAGCGCGCCACCGATCACGAGGAGTGGGCCGTCCGCCGTTGCCGCGCGAACCTCGGCAAGCGCATCGTGCAGCCTCGCGGGCCCGACGACATACGTGATCCGCGGGATCAACCCGAGCGCGCGCGCGCGTCCAGCGACCTCATCGATCGCCGGATCGGACAGCGAGAGCACGTCGATCTGAGGGTCCGCCGCCCCGGCGGGGGATTCGCTGTGGTTGTCGCTCACTGCACCGCCCGGGTCGTGCGTTCGTGCCAGGAACTCGTGGCCTCCTGATGATCGGCCACCCCGGCGTGTTCTGAAACCCGGCGGGGCGCGTAGGCTTGTCACCGTGGACCACGCTGGGAGCGGTGATCGGCGCCCGTACACCGTCAGCTCGCCGGCCGGCGCTGAGCTGTTCACCGTCGGGCGAGGCGATCCGGCCGCCGAGACGGCCGTGCTCGTGCACGGCTACCCCGACACGCACGCCTGCTGGGACGAGCTGGCGGACGTGCTCGTCCGCCAGCTTCACGTGGTCGCCTTCGACGTCCGTGGCATGGGGGCGTCGACGGCTCCGGCGGGGGCGCGCGGGTACCGGCTCGAGGAGCTGATCACCGATCTCGGGGCCGTGATCGACGCTGCCAGCCCGAACGCACCCGTGCATCTCGTCGGGCACGACTGGGGTGCCGTGCAGTGCTGGGCGGCGCTCGGGAGCGGGCTGCTGGCGGGGCGGGTCGCGTCATTCACGTCGATCGCGGGGCCGCCGCTCGGCACGGTCGGCGGCTGGGCGCGGCGGCGGCTACGGCCGGGCACGCCGGGGTTCTCCGAGCTCATTCGCCAGATCGCCCACTCGTGGTACGCCGGCGCGTTCATGATCCCGCGGCTGCCCGAGATCGTGCTGCGCGCGCGGATCGAGCACGACTGGCCGTTCTGGCTGCGCCGCGTGGAGGGGATCGAGCCGCGGCCCGGACATCCCTCCGCGTCGCTCGTCGATGACGCCGTGCGAGGACTCGCCCTCTACCGGGAGAACCTCGGCCGGTCCGGGCCCGGCCGGCCCGGACCGGTTGCCGTCCCGGTCGTCCTCGTGATCCCGCTGCGCGACCGCTACCTGACGCCGGCGCTGTACGACCGGGCGGACGGGTGGGCCGGCGACCTGCGCCGGCTCGAACTCGACACCGGTCACTGGGCACAGCGCACGCATCCCGAGGAGATCGGCGCAGCGGTGCTGGCCCTCGTGGAGGACCGGGGCTCGCCTACGTCACCGCTCAGCGGCGCCGCATCGCGAGCGCGATCGACGGGAGCTTGAGGGCGTTCGGGATGTAGCGGGAGGCGAGCATCGCCGCGCGGATCGGGAACCCCGGCACGATCACGCGAGCACCCGATTCAAGCCCTCGGACCCCGGCCTGCGCCGCCTGCTCGGCGGTGATCCAGACCCCTCGCGGGATCGTGTGCTCGAAGCTCTGGCCCGTCACCTTCCAATTCGCGACCTCCCAGAAATCCGTTGACACGGGTCCCGGCGCGAGCGCGGTCACGGTGACGCCGTGGCCGCGCAGCTCGGTGTGCAGCGCCTCCGAGAACGTCAGCACGTACGCCTTGGCCGACGAGTATCCGGCCGAGAACGGGAGTGGCTGCATCCCCGCGGTGGAGGCGACGTTGAGGATCGCTCCGCGGCCGCGGGCGACCATCGCACCGACGAACTGGGAGGTGAGCCCGACGACGGCCTCGACGTCGAGCCTAACCTGCTGCAACTCGCGGTCGGTGTCGGATTCGTGGAACGGTCCGCCGGTCGCAAACCCCGCGTTGTTGACGAGGATCTCGACGTCGAGGCCGAGCCGTTCGATCCGGCCGGGGAGCCCGCCACGCTCAGCGCTGTCCGCAAGGTCGCAGGCAACCGCGTGCGCCGCGACATCGAATTCGGATGCGATCTCGACGGCGAGCGCCTCGAGGCGGTCGAGGCGCCGGGCGACCAGCACGAGGTTGTGCCCGCGCGCGGAGAGCTCGCGGGCGATCGCCGAGCCGATTCCGGCGGATGCGCCGGTGACGAGGGCGGCTGACCTGGGGTCTGGAGGGGGCAGGCTCATCGCGATGGGCTCAGCCGAGCGCGACCGTCACGGGCGCGGCAAACACCTGCTCGGACCAGTGCCATGGGACGGCACTGCCCCAGCTCAGCACGAGGCTCGTCGGCGAGAGCGCCGAGATCCCGAACGTGTCGCCGGGAAGGACGTCGCGCTTTCCGAACTGCGCCGAGATCTGCTGCGGGGGCGAGAGCCAGCCGCTCGTGACCGAGAACGCTCGCAGGTAGGCCGCGTAGCCGGCTGGATTGTCGTCCGAGAGCCAGCCCACGTAGGCGGTGCCGGCGGCACCGCCGGCGACCTCCATGATGTGCGGTACGGCGAGTTCGTCGGCCGGACCCTGCAACGGAGGTGACCAGGTGGTGCCGCCGTCGGTGGAGTAGGACAGCCAGCCGCTGTCCGCTGCCGAGTCCTGCGTGTCCCAGGTCGCGTACAGGTTGCCGCCGGCGTCGATCGCGATCGAGCCGTCGTTCCACCATTCGTCGGGTGTCATCGTGCCCGCCCCGGGGTCCACGGCGACCGGCGCGCTCCACGTCGACCCACCATCGCTCGAGTCGGTGAAATAGCTGTAGCCGGGGCCGAGCCGGAGCGTCTTCTTGTCCGTGATCGAGTAGCCCTGGTAGAGGACGTCGATTGTTCCGCCCGGAGCGACCACGATCGGGCCCGCATCGGCGCCGCTCGCCGGGTAGCCGGGACTGACGGGCTCGATCGGACCGAAGCTCTGGCCGCCGTCGTGCGAGGCCTGGATGACGACGTTGACGTCACCGGCGACCGCGTAGCAGCTACCGCCGAATGAGCAGGCGAGTTTCACCTCGGATGCCGACGGCCCGTAGTTCCAGGTGATGTAGACGGTCCCGTCGGGCGCGACGGCCAGGTATTCCTCATCGCCCCAGTTGTCCTTCACCGGCGGCGTCAGGTCGGTCTCGTGCGAGAACGTCTGGCCGTGATCGGTGGAGATCGCGAGCACGGGGAACGACTCCGTCCCCGCGGTCGTCATGAACGCGACGTACACCGTTCCGGCCGGCCCGACCGCGACCATCGGATCCCAGGCGCCGCTCGAACCGGGCAGCGTCATCGCCGGCGAGAAGATCTCGCCCCCGTCGGTGGATCGGGAGAAGCCGATCTGGCCGCTACACCCCTCCCAGGCCACATAGACGTCGCCGCCGGCCGGGTCGGTGGCCTCCTCCACGTCACCGCTCGTGCCCGGACAGGCGCGGCTGACGACGGAGATCGGACCGACCGCGTAGCCGGCCGTCGTGCCCGTCCCGGTCGCCCGCGCGGCGGTCGGCATCGTCGCAGCGACGGTCGCCAGGGTCGCAACCACGACCGCGATCCCACTCCAGAACCTGACCGCTCCACCCATGACCGTTCCCCGATCGCCGTCCGTTTCGGGCTTCATCATATGGGCCGACCCTGGCGGCCTGCGACACTCACGCGTCCGCCGCGAACACGTCGCGGTCATCTGCTGAGCATGCACGAGCTGTCGATCTGCCACGCGATCTGCGGGATCGCCACTCGCCGGGCCGAGGGCCGGCGAGTCGATCGCGTCTGCATCGACATCGGCAGCTTCCGGCAGGTCGTTCCGCAGACGCTCGTCTCGTGCTGGGAGATCGTCGTGGCGGGGACCGACCTGGCGGGGTCGGCGCTCGATGTCAACCACATCCCTGCGACGGCCGAGTGCGCCACGTGCGGGCGGCGCAGCATCCTCGACGACCGCAGCTTCCGCTGCCCCGAATGTGACGGCACCGAAGTGACCGTGATCAGCGGCAACGAGCTGCGCGTCACGTCGATTGTCGTCGAAGAGGACTGAGCGATCGTCGGTCAATCAGACCCTACAGGGCCGCCCTCTGCCGGGCGGGATGGACCGATCACTCGCCCGCCGACGCGTGATCGATCCATCCGGAGCGGTAGCTGCGCCGCTAGACCAGCGTCACGATGACCGACTTGGTCGCCAGGTACTCGTCGAGGCCCTCCGGCCCGTTCTCACGTCCGTAGCCCGACTGGTTGTAGCCGCCGAACGGCATCGCGACATCCATCCGACCCCAGGCGTTGACCCACACGATTCCGGCTCGCAGGGCTGCCGCGACCCGGTGCGCGCGGCTGAGATCGCGGGTCTGGAGCCCGGCGGCGAGACCGAAGGCGGTCCCGTTCGCGAGCCGGATCGCCTCCGCTTCGCCGGTGAACGGCTGGACGGTCACGACGGGACCGAAGATCTCCTCCTGCACGCACATGGCGTCCTGGCCGACACCGGAGATCGCGACCGGCGCGACGTACAGGCCGTCGGCGGGCACGTCGCGGCCGCCGGCGATCGTCGCCCCGCTCTCGGCTGCCGATGCGAGGTAGCTCTGGACCTTGGCGAGGTGCTTGGGTCCCGCCATCGGACCGATCACCGTATCCGGCGCGAACGGATCGCCGAGCGGGACGTGTGGGAGCGCCCCCGAGACCGCCGCGAGCACCGTGTCGTATAGCGGCTGCTCGACGAGCAGGCGGCTTCCGGCCATGCAGAACTGGCCGGTGTTGAACACGAACGCCTGGATCGCCGTCTGAATCGCGGCCTCGACATCGGCGTCGGCGAAGATGATGTTCGCGCTCTTGCCGCCGAGCTCGACCGTCACCCGCTTCAGCGTCTCGCCGGCCTGGGTCGCGACCTTGCGCCCGACGGCCGTGGACCCCGTGAACGCGACCTTGTCGACGCCGGGATGGCGGACGAGCGCCTCACCGGCAGCCGCGCCACCGGTGATCACGTTGAAGACGCCGTCGGGCACGCCCGCCTCACTGCAGGATCTCCGCGATCCGCAGCGCCGTCAGTGGTGTCTCCTCAGCCGGCTTGTGGACGACGGTGTTACCGGCCACCAGTGCGGGCGCGATCTTCGTCGACGACAGGATCATCGGGAAGTTGAACGGCGTGATCGCCGCGACGACGCCGATCGGTCCGCGGGTCGTGTAGGAGAGCGCGTCGGTGCCGATCTGGCGGGTCGCACCCTCGACCCCCGCGCCAAGGCTTCCGTAGTACTCGAACGTGTCGGCGGCGGTCGGCGCGTCGATCATCTTCGTGAACCCGAATGGCTTGCCGGCGTCGAAGGACTCGAGCGCGGCGAGCTCGTCGTTCGCCTCGCGCATCAGCTCAGCGGCGCGGATCAGGATGCGGCCGCGGGCACGCGGGGTCATGGACGCCCAGCCGCCGTCGTCGAACGCCAGGCGTGCGGCGTTGACGGCGCGACCGGCATCCGCCTCGGAGGCGCGGGCGGCCGTGACGAGCGGCCTGCCCGTCGACGGGTCGACGATCTCGTCGGTCTGGCCGTCCGCGGCCGCCACCCAATCACCGGCGATGAACAGCTGCCGCGGCGCTGCGTCGATTGCCGGCCGCTCAACAGTGCTCTCAGTCGTCACGAGACTCTCCCCTCAACGGCGGTTCAGATCACACGGGATTGTCCCAGACCCCGGACGGCGCGAACCGTCAAACGCTCCGGCCGCCCCGTCTGTGTCGCTGACGTGCAAGTCCGGCGCCTCGCGGGCAACCGGCCTGGCCTCCCGAATCATCCCCGGCGGGTTCGCAAACTGCGCCTGATGGAGTAGCTTCCCGCCGAAGCATGAGCCGTTCGCCGTTTCCCGCGGACCGGAGGCCGGGGCCTGGCGATCCGGAGACAGAGGGCAGCAGCCAGGTCTCGCTGCCGCGGCTGATCGACGAGCAGGACGCGCTGCGGCGGCTTGCGACGCTCGTGGCCGCGGGCGTCGACCCGCGCGAGGTGTTCGTCGCGATCCAGCGCGAGACCCAGCTGATGGTCGGGGCGAGCGACGTCGGCCTGCTCCGTTACGAGGACGACGCGACCGTCACCGCGCTGGCACCGGCAAGCTGGCGCGGGTTCGCCTCGGGCCGGCGCTTCGCGCTCGATGGCGACGGCGTCGCCGCGCGTGTTCAGGCGACGCGGGCGCCCGCGATCGTCCACTCGTACCGTGACAAGCCGGGGCCGCTCGCCGCCGAGCAGCGCGCGGCCGGTCAGGCCTGCGGTGTCGGCGCGCCGATCGTCGTCGAGGGGCGGCTCTGGGGCGTGATCATCGCGTCGTTCCCGGAGGAGCGGCATCCGATGCTGGAGCCGGCGAGGGAGCGGCTCGCGCAGCTGAGCGAGCTGCTGGCCCTCGCAATCGCGAACGCGGAGACCCGCAGCGAGCTGCGGGCGCTCGCCGAGGAGCAGGCGCTCCTGCGCCGGGTCGCGACCCTCGTCGCCGAGGGATCCTCGCCGGCTGCGATCTTCGCCGCCGTCGCCGGCGACCTCAGCGACCTGCTCGCCGCCGACGCGATCCTGCTCCTGCGCTTTGAGAGTGAGCTGTCCACGCTCGTCCTCGCCTCGCACCCCGAGGGCTTTTCGGGCACCTTTGCGGGGGCCGAGCTGAGCCTTGACGAAGTCCTCGTCGGGCAGATCGTCCGGGACAGCGGGGCGCCGCAGATGATCGACCTGGTCGATCTCGGTGAGCGTCTCCTCGTCCGGCACCTCGGGCTGCAGACGCTTGCCGGCGCGCCGATCGCGGTCGGGGGCTCGGTCTGGGGGATGGCCGTCGCGGGGTGGAGGGCGGCACGGGCGGACCTGCCGCAGAACACGCTCGCGCGCCTCGCCGAGTTCTGCCGCCTCGTCGCGATCGCGATCGCGAACGCGGAGAGTGAGGAGGCCCTGCATCGCCTTGCGGACGAGCAGGCCGCGCTGCGCCGGGTGGCGACGCTGATCGCCGAGGGCTGCGAGCCCGAGGAGATCTTCGAGATCGTGACGCGCGAGTCCGCGGCGTTGCTGGGAGCCGACGCCACCGCGCTCGTGAGGCTGGATCCCAGCGGTGATTCGGTCACGATCCTGACCGGCTACGGCGAGACCCTGCACGACTTTCCCGTCGGCGTCTCGCTGCCGCTGCCCGCGGACCGCGAGACGCTGACCGGGCTCGTCGTCAAGGCGGGGAGGGCGATCCGGCTCGACACGCAACAGACGGCCCCGGGACCGGTGCGGGAGCGGCTGACCGCTACCGGCATCTGCACGGTCGTCGAGGCCCCGATCTACGTCGACGGCAGGTTCTGGGGGACGCTCGGCCTCGCCTGGCACCGGCATCCTCCACCTGCCGGGGTCGAGCACCACGCCGGACTATTCACCGAGGTCGTCGGCACAGCGGTGTCGGCGGCGGCGAGCCGGGTGGCTCAGCGCGCGCTCGCCGAGCAGCAGGCGGCGCTGCGCCGCGTCGCCACGGTCGTCGCACACGGCCTTGCTCCCACCGAGGTGTTCCGGGAGATCGCCCGGGAGGCCCGGCGCTTGATGTCGGTCGCCGCGACGATGCTCGTGCGGTACGAGCCGGACGGCAGCTCGACCGTGCTGGCCTACGACCCGGAGCGTTCCAGCGGGATGGCGATCGGTGAGACGCTCGCGCTCGACGGCGACAGCGCTCTGGCTCGCGTGTACACGACCGGCGCGCCGGCTCGGATCGAGAGCTACGGCGCGACCTCCGGCCACGTCGCAGACATGCAGCGCATGCGCGGCCATGACGCGGCGGCGGCCGCGCCCCTGACGATCGAAGGTCGCTTGTGGGGAGCCCTCGTCGCCTCGTGGGCGGCGGAGGGGTCGATGCCGCTGGGGGCCGAGTCGCGATTGGCGCAGTTCACCGAGTTGATTGCGGCCGCGATTGCCAACAGTGAGAGCCGCGCCGAGCTGGCGGCGTCACGGGCGCGGGTGGTGTTGGCCGGTGATGAGGCGCGGCGGCGGATTCAGCGTGACTTGCATGACGGCGCGCAGCAGCGGCTGGTGTCGCTGGCGTTGCAGGTCCGGGAGGCACAGTATGCGGCGCGGGAGTTGGCGCTCGCGGACCCGGGGCTCGAGGGATTGTTCGACGGGATCGTGCGAGGGGTGAACGACGCGGCGCGGGAGCTGCAGGACATTGCCCGGGGCTTGCACCCGGCGGGGCTCGACCACGGGGGGCTGGAGCTGGCGTTGCGAGCGTTGGTGCGGCGCTCGGCGGTGCCGGTGCGATTGGGTGTGTTGTTGCCGGCGCGATTGCCGGCGCCGCTCGAGGTGGCGTGCTACTACGTGGTCTCGGAGGCGTTGACGAATGCCGTGAAGCACGCGGAGGCGAACGAGGTCGTGATCGAGGTGTCGGTGGAGAGCGACGCCTTGACCGTGGCTGTGGGCGATGATGGCCTGGGGGGTGCCGATCCCGCGCGCGGGACCGGTCTGATCGGGTTGCGTGACCGGGTGGAGGCGCTGGGCGGTGAGCTCGAGATCTCGAGCCCACCCGGCCACGGCACCACGATGACGATGCGCGTCGCGGTCAGCGATGTGGACAGGAGCCTGATGGGCAATCCGGATCGCGGTGCCTGAGCCGAGCGGCCAACCGGAGCTCCACGAGCCGGCCGAGGGCGGCCGCCGTCAATCGATCAGGCTGAACAGGGCGACGGTCTCGCCGAGGTCGTCGGCGATCCGAGCCAGCTCCGCGGCGGTGGCGGCTGTCTGCTGAGTTGCCGCGGAGGTCTGCTGGGTCGATGCAGAAACCTGCTGCGACACCGCCGACGCCTGCTCGGACGCCGAGGCCACGTCGTTCATACCCTGCCGGAGCGTTGCCGACCCGGCGGTGATCTGCTGCGTCACGGCCACGATGTGCTCGACGCGGCCGGTCATGTCCTCCACGGTGCCGCCGATCTGCTGGAAGGCGTCGCTCGCGCGGGAAACGGTCTCGACCCCGTCCGCGGTGACCTTGGTGCCGGCTTCGGCGATCCCGACTGCGCGGTGGGTCTCGCCCTGGATCTCGGCGATCAACGCGGCGATCTGGTTGCTGGCGGCGTGGCTGGACTCGGCGAGCCGGCGCACCTCGTCGGCGACGACAGCAAACCCGCGGCCCTCCTCGCCGGCCCGTGCGGCCTCGATGGCGGCGTTGAGCGCCAGCAGGTTGGTCTGCTCGGCGATCCCGGCGATCGTCACCACGATCTCGCCGATCTGCTCCGACTTCCCGGCCAGGGTGCGGATCGCGGCGCCGATGCCCGCGGCGTTGTCGCGCACGGCAATCATCGCCTCGCTCGCCTGGGCGGCGGTCGCGGCCCCCTGGCGCGCGGCCTCACGCGCTTCGCCGGCCGCCTGCGCCGTGTACTCGGCGGCCGCGGCGCCGTCGCTGGCTGCCGAGGCGACTTCGGCGGCCGCGCGGGACAGACGGTCGACCATCTGCGACTGGTCCTCGGCGCCCTGGGCGACGCTTTCGATCGCGTGGGCGACCTCGCTGACGGTCCGTCCGGTCTCCTCGGTCGTGCAGGCGATCTCGTGCGCGGACACTCGTAGCGCCGCCGCAGTCCGGCACGCGGCGCCGATGACGTTGCGCACGCGCAGCTTCAGCTCCTGCGCGTGGTCGGACAGGTCGCAGTCGCGCTCGGGCACCTCGATCGTCGACAGGTCGAGTCCCATCGTCGAGAACGTGTCGTAGTAGAACGACTCCACAACCGCCTGCATGTCGAGGTTGAACACGGCCACGAGGGCGCGCTCGGCCCGGGCGCGCAGCGCCGGCCGGTGCGGGAAGTCGTGGCGCAGGCGGGCACGCGTCAAGTCGAAGTACGTGACGTAGCTGCCCACGTACCACTTCAGCGGGAGATCGATCTTGTTGTGGGCGGCGCCGACCGCCAGCCGCCGTTCGTAGTAGGCCGTGCCAAACCGGTCACCGCTACCGCTGGCGGCCTCGGCGAAGATCTGGCGGAGGTACTCCGCCTGGGTCTGTTCGAGGACTTGGCGCAGCTTGGGCAGTGGCAGCCCTCGGGCCTTGGCGAAGCGCTCGAAGAAGATCCGCGTGCCAGGCTCGGCGAACTGGTGGTCATAGAACGCAACCGCGATCCCGGCGGCGTTACGGCTCGCCCACGGCACGAGCTTGGCCAGCGTCGCGATGTCGCGCGCGCCCAGTTCGACGAACGCGCGCCGTGCGGCGAGATTGACGTCGTTGATCCCGTATAGGTCTGTTAGTCCGGCCATCGCGCACACTCTTTCCTTGGTCTCGCGCTACGCCCGGCAATCATCGGTCGGTCGGCTGCCGCGCTTGAGGGCATGCGGGGAGCCTATGAGCGTCAGCCCGCGAGCCCATCGCGCCGTCTCTACGGGCCGCCGCGCCGCGCGATCAGCGGGGGACGAATGAAACGGCCGCAGCGCCGCCTGGCGTCGGGGGACCGGTCTTCTGGCGGTCGCTGCGGCCGGTGTCCTGGAATCACTCGAAAGCGGGGCTATTGGAACGATCCCTTGTTGCGTCAAACGTTCCAAGCGGGGTTGGATGCTGACGATATGTTGCCGAACAGGGCGGGCGAAGTCATCGCGGCCAGCAGGTGTTCGGATCGGTGGCCACCAGGTGTTCAGATCGGTTGCCAGCAGGTGTTCAGATCGGTGGCCAGCACGCACTCTCGTGTGGGGGCTGGTTGGGACCCGGGATACCGGCTGGCCGGAATGCAATTCACCGCCAGACTTGTGATGCTGCGCGGGTGAGCATGCGGCTGGTCTTGATCGACGACAGCGTCGAAGTGCTCGATGCCGTCCGCCGCCTGCTCGAGCGGGAGGGGGTGGCCGTCGTGGCGGTCGCGACGACGGGTGCCGACGGCGTCCATCACGTCAAGCAACTCGAGCCGGACGTGGTGCTGCTCGACATCGATCTCGGCGAGGAGAATGGCTTCGATGTGTGTCGCCGTCTCGCCGCCACCGGCGTCGACTCGGCGCTGATCCTGACCTCGGCGCTCCCCGAGTACGCCGACCTGGTGGGGGAGACGCCGGCCGCGGGCTTCCTCCCGAAGGGCGAGTTGTCTCGACGAGCGATCGAGGAGATCCTGGAGATCACCCCCGACGGTCAGCGCGACTCGAGGTAGCGGACGACCGCCAGCACGCGACGGTGCACATCGGTCGCGGCCGAGATCTGGAGCTTGGCGAGGATGCTGCGCACGTGCTTCTCGACGGTCCCCTCGGTGACCCACAGGCGCCGGCCGATGCCGCCGTTGGAGAGGCCCTCGGCCATCAGTGTCAGGACCTCCCGCTCGCGGCTCGTCAGCTCCGCGAGCGGATCGTTGCGGTGCCGGGTGTCGATCAGTTCCTGTACGAGGGCGGGATCGACGACCGTGCCGCCCTTGACGACCCGAACCAGCGTCTCTGCGAATTCCTCCACGTCGGTCACGCGTCCCTTCAGCAGGTAACCGACGCGCCCGCCGGTGCTCAGCAGGTCGGTGGCATCCTCGACCTCGATGTGCGCCGACAGGACGACGATCCCCGTCTCGGGGAAGCTGCTGCGGATCTTGCGCGCGGCGTCCAGGCCCTCGGTCGTGAACGTCGGCGGCATGCGCACGTCGACGAGCGCGAGGTCCGGCCGGCTCCGCTCGACCGCCTCGAGCAGCCCCACGCCGTCCCCGGCAAGGCCGACCGGGTCGAACCCGATGCGGGTGAGCAGGCTCGCGAGCCCTTCCCGGAGCAGGACGTCGTCCTCGGCGATGACGACCCGGTAGCGCTCTGGGCCGCTCGGGTTCCCAGCGCGCCCCTGACTGCTTCCCGACGCGCGCGTGGAATCTCCGCTGGCCGATGCGCTTCCCATCCCGTCCCTTCCTACTCTAGGGGACTTCGTCGTGGGAATGGAGCCTGGGGCGAGCGCCACACGGTACGAGCCGCCGCCCGCCTCGCCGTCGATCGTCTCGCTACCAGGTGCTGTACGCGCCCGCATTGGCTGCGCGGACCGCGGCGACGTACGCCGATCGCAACCGCGCGGGCCGGCCGTCGCCGGCGGCGATCGCCGTCGGAGTGGAGTCGGCGGCGAGCATTCCCCGAAACTGATCGATGCTGTCGAAGCCCTTCCGGCTCATCCAGCCTGAGAGTCCGCTGACAAGCTCGCCTGCGTACGCCGGCCCGTGACGGAGCAGCGCGGAGGTGCTCATCACGACGTCGGCCCCGGCGAGCAGGAAGCGCGCGAGGTCGGCCGGCACCTCGACGCCCGTGCTCGCCGCCAGCGACACCGTCACCTGGCCATGAAGGAGCGAGATCCAGGTGCGCGCGAGGGTCGCATCGGCCGGGCTCGAGAGGGTCACGCGGGGGATTGCGGCCAGGCTCTCCGGGTCGATCTCAGGACCCTGAAATCGGTTGAACAGCACAAGGGCATCGGCGCCGGCGGCGACGAGTCGCTGAGCGATCTCGCTCGGTGAGCTGAAGAACGGGCTCAGCTTGACGGCGACGGGAACATGAACGGCGGCCTTGACGCTGGCCAGGATCTCGACGTAGCGGGCTTCGACGTCGCGCCCGCCGATCTGCGGATCGGCGGCGAGATAGAAGATGTTGAGCTCGATCGCCGCCGCGCCGGCATCCTGCATCTGGCGGGCGTAGAGGCTCCAGCCGCCGGGGGTCGCGGCGTTGAGACTCGCGATGATCGGAACGTCGACGCTCCCCGCGGCCCGCTCGAGCAGTGTGAGGTAACGCCGTGGCCCTGCGTCCTCCTTGACGATCTGCGGGACGTAGTCGAGCGCCTCGGCGAAGCTCTCGGAGGGGCCGTCGGTCAGCTCGGCGGTTCGGACCGCGGCCTCGCGCAGCTGCTCTTCGAACAGCGAGAACAGGACGATCGCCCCGACCCCGCCGGCCGCGAGTCGCCGGATGCCGTCGAGCGTGTACGACAGCGGTGAGGCCGACGCAAGCAGCGGGTTGCGCAGCTCGAGGCCCATGTAGGCGGTCTCAAGCCCCATCGCCGGCCCCCATCGGGTTCGCCGGGAAGTCGCTCGCCGAGCGGGTTGCCATCTCCTCGTACGTCCGCCAGCGGAGCTGGAGTGTCCGCTGCGCACTGGCGAGCAGCCGCTCGGCCTCGTCGGGATTGGCGCCCGCGAGCGCGCGGAAGCGGAGCTCGCCCTTGCGGTAGGCGTCAAGCGTCATCCGCGGCCGCGGAGAATCGAGCAGGAATGGATTGGCGCCGGCGTCCCGTGCCGCCGGGTCGTAGCGGATCAGGGGCCAGTGCCCGCTCGCGACCGCCTTGTACTGCTGGGCGAGCCCGTCTCGCATCTCGTAGCCATGCGCGATGCAATGGCTGTAGGCGATCACCAGCGAGGGGCCCTCGTAGGCCTCCGCTTCACGCAGGGCGGTGAGCGTCTGCTGCGGGTCGGCGCCCATCGCCACCCGCGCCACGTACACGCCGGAGAGCGCGATCGCCTGGAGGGCAAGGTCCTTGGTCGGCATCGTCTTGCCGCCGGCCGCGAACTTGGCGACCGCGCCGAGCGGCGTCGCCTTCGACATCTGCCCACCCGTGTTCGAGTAGACCTCGGTGTCGAGCACGAGGACGTTGACGTTGCGTCCGCTCGCGAGCACGTGGTCGAGACCGCCCGATCCGATGTCGTACGCCCAGCCGTCGCCGCCGACGATCCAGACACTGCGCCGGAGCAGGTGGTCAAGGACGCTCCGCAGGTCCTCCGCCGCCGCACCGTCGAGCCGCGCGAGGCGGTGCTGGAGCTCGGCGAGGCGCTCTCGCTGCTCGCGCAGCTCCGACTCACGGAGCTGCGGGGCGTCGAGGATCGCATCGACGAGCTCGCCGCCGATCTGCCCGCGCAGGTCGAGGAGATGCCGGCGAGCCAGCTCGGTGTGCTGGTCGGAGGCGAGGCGGAGGCCGAGCCCGAACTCGGCGGCGTCCTCGAACAGCGAGTTCGACCAGGCGGGGCCGCGGCCGTCGGCCCCGGTCGCCCACGGCGTCGTCGGCAGGTTCCCTCCGTAGATCGACGAGCAGCCCGTCGCGTTGGCGATCGTCAGCCGATCGCCGAACAGCTGCGAGATGAGCTTCAGGTACGGGGTCTCACCGCAGCCGGCGCACGCCCCGGAGAATTCGAACAACGGCTCCAGGAACTGCGCGCCGCGAACGGTGCCGAAGTCGACACGGGACCGATCGGCGAGCGGCAGCTGCTCGAAGTACGTGATGTTCGCCCGCTCGTCGGCGAGCAGCGGCTCGCGCTCCGCGAGGTTGATCGCGCGGTGGTCCGGCTCTCCGGCGGCGGAGACAGGGCACGCCTCGACGCACAGGCCGCACCCGGTGCAGTCCTCGACGTACACCTGAAGCGTGTAGCCGGTGCCGGGCAGGCCCGGCCCGCGCAGCGGTGCGGACCGGAAGCTCGCGGGGGCGTCGCCGATGCTGTCCGACCCGTAGAAGCGCGAGCGAATCACGCTGTGAGGGCAGACGAAGCTGCAGTTGCCGCACTGGATGCACAGCTCCGGGTCCCAGGCGGCGACCAGATCGGAGATGTTGCGCTTCTCGTAGCGCGTCGTCCCGCTCGGGTAGGTGCCGTCGACGGGGAGCGCGCTGACGGGCAGATCGTCCCCGTGCCCGGCCAGCATGCGCTCGGTCACGGTGCGGACGAACTCAGGCGCGGCGGCGGGGACAAGCGCCGGGACCGGACGGCTCGAGGTGGGGGCGTCGGGGAGCGGGACCCGTTGGAGGCCCGCCAGTGCGCTGTCGACGGCCCGCTGGTTGCGCTCGACCACCTCGGCGCCGCGGCGGCCGTAGGTCTTCGCGATCGACGCCTTGATGCGCTCGACCGCGGCCTTCGGTTCGAGCACGCCCGAGATCGCGAAGAAGCACGTCTGCAGGACTGTGTTGGTGCGGCCGGGGAGGCCGGCCTCGCGCGCGATCCTGTTGGCATCGATCACGTACAGCGCGATCCGCTTCGCGAGCAGTCGCTCCTGGACCGGACGCGACAGTGCGTCCCACACCCGGTCCGGCGCATGGTGGGTGTTGAGCAGCAGCGTGGCCTCGTCGGCGGCGCGGTCGAGGACCTCGTCGCGATCGAGCAGCCCGAACTGATGGCAGCCGACGAAGCTCGCCCGGCCGATCAGATAGGCGGCGCAGATCGGCTCGGGGCCGAAGCGAAGATGGGAGACCGTCTGCGAGCCCGACTTCTTCGAGTCGTAGACGAAGTAGCCCTGCGCCTGGAGGCCATCCTCGTCGCCGAGGATCTTGATCGTGTTCTTGTTGGCTCCGACGGTCCCGTCGGAGCCGAGGCCGAAGAACACCGAGCGCCGCGTGCTGGGAGGCTCGATGTCGAGCGACGCGTCGTAGTCGATGCTCGTCCGCGAGACGTCGTCGTTGATCCCGACGGTGAACCGCCGCCGCGGCCGCTCGGCGGCCAGCTCGGCAAAGACGCCGGCGACCATGCCGGGCGAGAACTCCTTCGATGAGAGACCGTACCGGCCTCCGATCACCGCCGGCATCCGCGCACGCCTGCCGTCGCCGTGGGCGTCGCTGAGCGTCGCGAGCGTGTCGAGGAACAGCGGCTCGCCGAACGAACCGGGCTCCTTGGTGCGATCGAGCACGGCGACGCTGCGCACGCTCTGGGGGAGCGCCGCGTTGAGTTCGTCCGCGGGGAAGGGGCGGTACAGCCTGATCTGGACGACGCCGACGCGCTCGCCGCGAGCGCAGAGGTAGGCCGCCGTCTCGCGTGCCGTCTCGCCGCCTGACCCCATGATCACGATCACGCGCTCGGCGTCCGGGTCGCCGCTGTAATCGACGAGGTGGTACGGGCGGCCCGTGTGCTGCCGCGACCGCGTCCATCGTCGCCTGAACGACATCCGGCACCCGGGCGTAGAAGGGATTGACGGTCTCGCGTGCCTGGAAATAGACGTCGGGGTTCTGGGCGGTGCCGCGGATGAACGGGCGCTCCGGGGAGAGCGCGCGTGCCCGGTGCGCGCGGACGAGATCCTCGGGCACGATCGCGCGGAGCACGTCGTCGTCGAGCCACTCGATCGTGTTGAGCTCGTGGGAGGTCCGGAAGCCGTCGAAGAAGTGCACGAACGGCACCCGGGTCCGGAGCGTCGCGGCGTGGGCCACGAGCGCCAGGTCGTGCGCCTCCTGCACGCTTGCGGCGCACAGCAGGCCGAAGCCCGTCTGACGGACGGCCATCACGTCGGAGTGGTCACCGAAGATCGACAGGCCCTGAGCAGCGACCGAGCGCGCGGCGACGTGCATGACCGCAGCCGTCAGCTCGCCCGCGATCTTGTACATGTTGGGGATCATCAACAGGAGCCCCTGCGATGCGGTGAACGTGGTCGCCAGCACGCCGCCCTGGAGCGCGCCGTGGAGGGCTCCCGCGGCGCCGGCCTCGCTCTGCATCTCGACGACGCTGGGAACCGTCCCCCAGACGTTCGGCCGCTCCAGGCTTGACCACTCGTCGGACAGCTCGGCCATCGGCGAGGACGGGGTGATCGGATAGATGCTGCACAGCTCCGACAGGCGGTAGGCGACCGATGCCGCCGCCTCGTTGCCGTCGACCGTGATCGCCATCAGCGGCCCCCGCCGCTGATCCCGGCGCCGGAGGCCGGCGCGACAAAGATCTCGAGTGGGTCGGGCTCGGACTCGCCGACCATCTCGATCGAGTGCACGGGGCACTGCTCGAAGCACGCGCGGCAGCCCGTGCACCGGTCGTAGTCGAAGCGGTAGCGCAGGCCGGGCCCGAGCTTGATGACCGCATCCTCGGGGCAGGCGCCGACGCAGCCGTCGCACTCGCAGCAGTTTCCGCACGACAGGCACCGGTGCGATTCGAACAGGGCGTCGGTACCGGCCAGGCCACCGACGACCTCGGTGAAGTCGCCGACGCGCTCGGTCGGCTCGAGCTCGGGCTGGCGCCGGCGCCGGGCGTCGCCGAAATACCAGAGGTTCAACAGCTCGAGCGGCGCCTCGGGTGCTTGGGCGCCCGCGCGAGCGTCTCGCCTCGCAGCCACGCGTCGATCTCGCGGGCCGCTCGCTTGCCGTGCCCCACCGCGACCGTCACGGTCCGCTCGGCCGGGACCATGTCCCCGCCGGCGAAGATGCCCGGGGAGCCCGTCATCAGCGAGCCGGAGACTTTGACGGTCCCGTCGCGCTGCAGCTCGACACCGGGCAGGGCGCGCAGGAAGTCAGTGTCGGCGTCCTGCCCGAGCGCCAGGATCACGGCGTCCGCGGCGAGGGTCTCGAACCGTCCCGTCGGCTGCGGAAAGCCGGATTCGTCGAGCTCCATCACCTCGACATGCAGCTGTTCGCCCTCGAACGCGGTGATCGTCCGCAGCCAGTTGATCCGGACGCCCTCGCGCGCGGCCTCCTGGACCTCGTCGTCGTGGGCCGGCATCCGCTCGCGGGTGCGCCGGTAGACGATGATCGCCTCCTCAGCACCGAGCCGGCGGACCGTGCGCGCGGCGTCCATCGCCGTGTTGCCGCCGCCGTAGACGACGACCCGACGACCGATCACGGGCCGCTCGCCGGAGGCGACATCGCGCAGGAACGCGACAGCGTCGACCATCGGCCCGGCATCCATCGCCGGGATCTCGACCCGCTTGGAGAGGTGGGCGCCGACGGCGACGAAGACCGCGTCGAAGCCCCCCTCGGCGCGTTCGGCCTGGAGGTCGAGCACGCGGTGGTCCAGGGTGAAGTGAACGCCGAGGTGCTCGAGGCGGCCGAGCTCGGCGTCGAGGACCTCCCGCGGCAGCCGGTAGCTCGGAATGCCGTAGCGCATCATGCCGCCGGGCTGCGCTCCCGCGTCCCGGATCTCGACCTCGTGGCCGAGACGGGCGAGATGGCAGGCGGCGGACAATCCGCTCGGGCCGGCTCCGATCACGAGCACGCGCTTGCCGCTGCGCTCCGCCGGCGGGTCGAACTGCCAGTCGCGCTCGAGCGCGAGGTCGCCGAGGTATCGCTCGACCGAGTGGATCGCCACAGCGCTGTCGAGCTGAGCGCGGTTACAGCCGGTCTCGCAGGGGTGGTAGCAGACGCGACCGTGGATCGCCGGGAAGGGATTCTCGCGCGTCAGCAACCGCCAGGCGAGCTCGTCCTCGCCGGCTTGGATGTGCGCGAGCCAGCCCTGGATGTTCTCGCCTGCCGGGCAGGCCACGTTGCACGGCGGCAGCAGGTCGACGTAAACGGGCCGCTGTTCGCGCACCGGACCGGCGCGCGTTTGCCCGTGGGTGACAGCGGGGAGCTGCGTGAGGTCCTGCCGCGGCCCGGATGGATCCGGGGCGGGTCGGCGCTCTGCTCGCTGGAAGCGCGGAGGTGTCGTACCCATGCCTTCCAATCTAGGTTCCCACATCTGGCCGAACGTCCGCGACTTTCCGCAGCGGAAAGCGGGAAGGTCCCCGACGGATTTTCAGCGAGCCGGTCCCAGGTGCAGGCCGGACGCGCCGTCCGGACGCCGGTCAGGCGCGCTCGTGGAGTTCAACTTGGTATACTCAACTAACTCAATTGAGTTACACATAAATGCCATAAAGGCGATCGGTATTCGAGCAATTGACAGACCGGATGACGCCGATCGGCCGTGGACAATCGCCACGCGGCTGCTGATTTCGATTTGGGGGTTCGCATGCTGTTCGAACAAGTCATCAATCAAGACCTCAGCTGTGCCTCGTACCTGATCATCGATGGGGCTGAGGCTGCCGTGATCGACCCGCAGTGGGACATCGATCCATATCTCGAGGCGGCGCAGGACGCCGGGGCCACGATCGTGCACGTGCTCGAGACCCATTTCCACGCCGACCACGTCTCGGGCCGCCGGCGGCTCGCCGACGCCACCGGCGCGAGCGTCCACGTTCCGTTCGATCCTGCCCGGCCGCAAGACGGCGGCATCCGCGACGGCGATGTCGTCAAGGTCGGCGAAATCGAGGTCCAGGCGATCGGCGCGCCGGGGCACCGGCCGGAGCACCTTGCCTACCTGATCGCGGACCACGCCGGTGAGCCCGCCACGGCGCGTCTGCTCGCGGGCGACTCGATGCTCGTCGGGGAGCTGGCCCGCCCCGATCTCGCGATCGACGCCACCGAAGGCGCAGAGGCGCTGTTCGCGACCGCTCAGCGCCTGTGTGGCCTCGGCGCCGACGTCGAGCTGTGGCCCGGCCACGTGGGCGGCTCGCTCTGCGGCGCCGGGGCACTGTCCGATGAGACGTTCTCGACGATCGGGCTCGAGCTGTCGCGCAACCGCCTGTTGTCGATCGACACGCCCGACGAGTTCGTCGCCGAGATCACGCGCTCGATCCCCGCCCGCCCGCCCCGCGTGGCCAAGGTCGTCGCCCTGAACGTGACCGGAGTCGGTTCGCCTGGGCCGATCCGCGAGCTGGCCGCCGGGGATCTGGCGCTGTTCATCGCCGCCGACGTCTGCCTCCTCGACGTTCGCTCGCCCGAGGCCTTCGACGACGTGCACCTGGCCGGCTCACTGAACCTGCCCGCTGCCGCCAAGGGCGTCGGAACGCGCGCCGGTTGGATTGCCGGCGACGACGAGTCGATCGTGATCGTGGCCCCCTCCCGCGGGGTCGGCGAGCGGGTCACCGAGCTTCTCCTCGCGGCCGGGGTCTGGAACATCGGCGCCATGTCCGTCGCCGACCCGGACGAGTGGTCTCGCAGCGGGCTCGCGGTCGCAAGCGCGACGGCGCTGTCACCCGATGACGTCGTGGAACGTCTGCTCGCCGCCGACGTGCGGCTCGTCGACGTACGTGATCGCCACGAATGGCGGTCCGGACACGTCACCGGCTCGGTGCACCTGCCGCTCTCCGTCCTGCGCGACGGCCGCGGCTCGACGGACCTGGTTCCGCACGACGAGCCGTTGGCCGTCGCCTGCGCGCGCGGGCCCCGCGCGGCAGTCGCGGCCAGCGTCCTGCGCCGGCGCGGCTATTCGGACGCGCACCGAGTGCTCGGCGGGATCGGCGATCTCGCCGAACGTGGCATCGCGCTCGTCGCCGACTGAGGGTGAGTGAAGCCCGCCGCCTGCGGGCGGGCGGGCGGGCGGGCGGCTTGAGGCTTGGAGATAGGGCGTGGTGCGCCGCGCGCGACCACGACTTCTGTACCCCCCTCGCGCTTGGAACGGGGGGCTCAGCCTCCGGTGCGCCGTGGGCGCCAGGCAGGCTGCACCGCCGTGAGCGCCACAGAGACTGGGTCACCTGCGGTCGTGGGCCGAGCCGGAACCGGGCGGAGAGCGATCGAAACTTCCCGACCCCACTGGGTCCGTGGAGGGGTTGGACCGTGGCGCTCGCTCGGTGCGCGCCTGGGTACAACCCCCCAGCAGTGAGGCGGGGGTTGGGAAGTTTCGCTCACCGGCCACCCACCGCCGCGCTCCGCTCACCCGCCACCCACCGCCGCGCTCCGCCCGCCCGCCACCCCCCGCCGCGCTCCGGCCGGCCGCCACCGGCCGGCCGCCACCGGCCACCCGCCACCGCTCGGCATCGAACATCCGTCGAGATCGCGCACACAGCCTTCAGGTCCGGCAGCTCCCGTCGAATACCACACCGGAAATCGGAATAACTGAAAAGGGCAAACCCGGCGCGAGTCGGGGACGCAAAGCCAGAGGTCTTGCATGGGGTGAGATAGCTCGGCTGCCAGTCCACACGGAAGGCACTCAAGGATGAAGAGCCCCCTTTTCAGCTTCGATCGCAGCAGCCGCGCTGCGCGATCGACCGCGGTGGCGCTGATCGCCGCGCTCGGCGCCGCCGGCGCCGGCGCCGCGGGCGCCGCGCCGGCGGCTGCGGCAACGACCACGGTCAGCGCAAGCGCCTCGACGGCGTCCGGCAGCGCCGCCGCGACGGCGACCAGCACGAGCAGCACGAGCAGCACGTCGACGAGCACCAGCACGACGTCGAGCAGCACGAGCAGCACGTCGACGAGCACCAGCGCCAGCACCAGCACCAGCAGCACGTCGACCAGCACCAGCACCACCTCGGCCGCCGGCTGCACGATGCCGCTGCTGTCAGAGCCGTTCGCGATGTGGGGCGACACCAACGAGTACGCGTTCCTTCCCGGCACGGCGCTCGACAGCTTCACCGGCACCGGCTGGAAGCTCTCGGCCGGCGCGTCGATCACGACGACCACCCTTGCCGACGGTACCTCGGGATTGGTCCTGAACCTGCCTGTCGGCGGGACCGCGGTCAGCCCGGCGATGTGCGTCGACACGGACTTCCCGAACGCCCGCATGATCGTCCGCGATGCCACCGGCACGCAGGGCATCAAGGTCCTCGCGGCCTACGAGGGCGGCGGTGCCCAAGTTGCCTCGAGCTACGCGGAGACCGGTCAGGGTTCCGGCTGGGCGCTGTCGCCGGTCCTCCAGACGAATCCAGGCAACCTGAGCGGCTGGCAGCTTGCCGTCTTCACGCTCGTCGGGACCACCGCCACCGGCGTCACGCAGGTCTCCAACTTCGCGATCGACCCGAGGCTGCACCGATGAGGCGCCGGGATCTGTGCAAACGGCGCCCGGTTCACGCCGGGCCGGCGAGGCCGACGTCGCCGATCAGCTCGCGCCTCGCGCTCCCCCGCCCGGGCTGTCCGTCCGCCGGGCTCCGCGTGAGGTTGCCGCGGCTCTCGATCACGGCCGAGAGAGCGGCGACCACCGCCGGGTCGAAATGGCTCCCGGCCTCGGCGAGGAGCTGCCTGGCGGCCTCCTCGAAGGGCAGCGCCGCGCGATAGGGGCGATCGGTGCGCATCGCGTGCCACGTGTCCGCGCAGGCGATGATGCGCGCCTCGAGCGGGATCGCCTGGCCCGCGAGCCCATCGGGGTAGCCCGTTCCGTCGAAGCGCTCGTGGTGGGAGCGGACGATCTGCCCAACCTCGCGCATGAAGCCGCCGACCAGGTCGAGCATCTGCTGGCCGGCGATCGTGTGCGCCTTCATCAGCTCCCACTCGGCGGCGTCGAGCCGCTCCGGCTTGTTGACGATCTGCTTCGGGATCGTGATCTTCCCGACGTCGTGCAGGAGCGCGCTGAACTCGAGGTTCCGGATCCGATCTGGTGGCAGCTCGAGCTGCTCGCCGATCGCGAGGGCGATGTCGACGACACCCTGGGAGTGCTCGCCCGTATAGCGGTCGTCGGCGGCAATCACGTGGCCGAGGAGCCGCGCCGTGCCACGGTAGGTGTCGCCCAGCTCGAGCAGCCCGGTCAGCCGGCGGTTGCGCTCGTGCGCGAACACCGCCAGCAGACAGAGCAGGGGGATCAGCGACAGCACCGCGAACGGCGCCGTCCCGAGCTCCTCGGCGATCGCCAGCCCGACGCCGGTGAGCGCCGCATCGATCAGGTAGACCCAGCTCTCGCGCAGCTGAGACCGCACCGAGGCCTTGCGGGCGATCGCGTGGTACACGGTCGAGCCGGCGAAATCGGCCCCCAGCTGGCCGGCGAACGCGGCCAGCAGCAGCAGTGGACCGGCGCTCGACGGTGTCGACCCGGCGAGCGCGAAGACGAGGCTCGGCCCGACCGCAAAGCAGGCGTTCGCCGGGACCGCGAGCAGCGCCCCCATCCGCGTCGGTCCCCCCACCGTCTCGGGAAGCATCCCGATCGCCAGCGTCACGATGATCGCGGGTCCGGCGAGGGCGACCGGCACGGCGAACAGCAACGGCACGAACGCGAGCTGGGTCGCGGCGGTGAACCCGAACGGCGTCTCGAAGCGCACATGGATCGCGATGCCCATGACGAACATCGTCAGCACGACCGGGAGCACCCGGATCCCGTGCGGCGGGTCGATCAGCCAGATCGCAACGATCGCCCCCACGACCGTCGCGCCGACGATCGTCTCGGCGAGCCGCTCGCGGGGGGTCATTCGTGATCGTGACCGCACCAGCGTCTCGGCGAGCACCTGCTGATCCTCAAAGGTGACCTCGAGCGCCATACCTGGGACATGTATCGGCGCCCACCGGACGTTGCTCAAAGGCCGCCGTCAAGGCGGCGCAGCGGCGCCTTGTGACCGCGGCGCCACCGGACGGCGGCGGTATCTGACAGCGGCGCTACGGAACGGGCACGCCGTTCGCGGTCAGCGTCACCTCGACGTTGCCGCGGGTGGCGTTCGAATACGGGCACACCTCGTGCGCGGCGCCGACGATCTTGACCGCCGCGGCGGAATCGCTCACCTCCGGCAGCGTCACGTGCAGCTCGACGGCCACGTTGAAGCCCCGCTCCTCAGTCGTGACCAGGCTCACGCGGCTGTCGATCTGGACCCGCCCGAGCTCCGCCTGCTCCCGGCGGGCGACGACGCCGAGGGCGCCCTCGAAGCACGCCGCGTAACCGACCGCGAACAGCTGCTCGGGATTCGTGCCACCGCCCTCGCCTCCCATCTCCGCGGGAAGGCGCAGCTGCACGTCGAGTGCTCCGTCGCCCGTGATCCCGTGACCGTCGGCGCGTCCGCCGGTGACCGTCGCGTGCGCCGTGTAGAGAACCTTGGCCATCGTCGCTGCTCCGTTTCGGTGTGGCGTTGGATTGGTCCGGGGGCAGCATACGCCCGGTCTCGCGCGCAGCCAGTGCCGCGGCATCAGCGAGACCCGAGATCAACATCGACACGGTCTGCGAGGACTCTGTGGGGCACTGTTCGACGGCGCTCCGCGCAACGATCGACGGCGCTCCGCGCAACGGTCGACGGCGTGAGCAGGTCGGACGACGCCTGACGGCGCCTCGGAGAGAGCGGACGACGGGGGTCGAACCCGCGACCTACGGCTTGGGAAGCCGTCGCTCTGCCAACTGAGCTACGTCCGCGCGAGACCGTCATTGTAGGCCGGTGCGGCCGGGCAGTGGGGTCGGCGTAGCGCTGTCCGAGCTACATTTGTCGCCGGATGCGCAGGTTCCTGATCCCAGGTGTGATCACGCTCGTCGCCGTGGGACTGCTCGCCGTCCTCGCCTACGGGGTCTCGAACGACACGACATCGAGCTCGATCGATGCGCTGGTGGCCCGTGGCGCGTTTCCGCGGGCGCCGAGCTACGACACGGCGCTGCCCGTGCTCGACTCAAAGGCTCGGGTGAGCCTCCGCGATCTGCGTGGCAAGGTCGTGCTGCTGAACGTGTTCGCCTCGTGGTGCGAGCCGTGCGCGTCCGAAGCACCGGTGCTCCGGCAGGCCGAGCGGATGCTTGCCCGGGACGACGGCACGGTCGTGGGGATCACCTACCAGGATGACTCGAGCGACGACGCCGCCTTCGCCCGGCGGTTTCACATCGTCTATCCGATCCTCCGCGACGTCACCGGCAGCTTCGCGCAATCGTTCGGCGCAACCGGCGTTCCCGAATCCTTCGTGATCGACCGGAGCGGGCGGATCGAGGCGCTGCAGCGCGGTCCCGTGACGAGCGCCTGGGTGCAGCGCACGCTGCCGAGGATCATGGCGCAGGCGTCATGACCGCCGGCTCGAGGCGGCGGGCCAGCGGTCCGCACCTGACGCGTGGCACCGGCCGGCGTCCCGCGCGGGTGTTCGCCGTGATCCTCGCCGCCGCCTGCGTGCTCATCTGCGCCGGCTCGGCATCGGCGTCGGGCGGCGCGGTCCGTGGCTACCGCTCGCTGCTGGGCCTGGAGACGCAGTTCATGTGCCTCTCGTGCCACGAGCCGCTCGAACTGGTCGGCTCTCCACAGGCGCAGGCCGAGAAGGCCGTGATCGCACGGTTGCTCGCGCACGGCGACAGCGCGTCCCAGATCCGCGCCGCGATGGTCGCCCAGTACGGCGTGCAGGTGCTCGCCAAGCCGCCCGCTCGCGGCTTCAACCTGGCTCTGTACGTGCTGCCACCCGCATTGCTCGTGCTCGGAGCGGCGGCGCTGATCTACACGCTCCCGAAGTGGCGGGCGCGCGCCCGCAGCGCGGCACAGACGCCCCTCCAGGGAGCACCTCCGCTGGCGACCGCCGACGCCGAGCGACTCGACGACGAACTCGCCAAGTTCATCTGACCCCGGCGCCGCCGGCGCCGGGATGCCGGGCCCCCGCCGGACTCACATCGAGTCGGGCGCGCCGACCCCGAGCAGCCCGAGCACGAGCGCGAGCGTGGTCTTGGTCGCGACGCAGAGGCCGATCCTGAACGACTCCAGCGATGCGGGCTCGGCACCGACCACCTTGCAGTCGCGGTAGAAGGCGGTGAAGGACTGCGCGAGATCAAGCGCGTATGCCGCGATCCGGTGGGGTCCGCGACGCTCCGCCGCCTCGGCGATCTCCGCCGGCAGCGCGATCAGCTTCTGAACGAGCTCCCGTTCGGAGCCGTGCAGCTCCGGGCCGTCCCAGTCCGCCGCGGGTGCGACGGCCGCCGCGACGCGCTCGGGACCGAGGCGCGCCAGCATCGAGGCGATCCGCGCGTGCGCGTACTGGATGTAGTAGACCGGGTTCTCGCTCGACTGCGAGCGGGCGAGGTCGAGGTTCAGATCGACCGTCCGGTCGTGCGAGGCCTGGAGCATGAAGAACCGGGTCGCGTCGACCCCGATCTCATCGAGGAGCTCGTCGAGCGTCACGAACTCGCCACGCCGTTTCGACATCGCCGCGCGCTCCGAGCCCTCGACCAGGTGGACGAACTGGAGGATCTGGACCTCGAGCCGGTCGGGGTCGTGGCCGAGTCCGGCGAATGCCGCCTTCAACCGTGCGATGTAGCCGTGGTGGTCGGCGCCGAGCGGTAGCAGCTGCCGCTCCCAGCCGCGCTCGTACTTGTTCTGCATGTACGCGACATCGGCGGCGAAATATGTCGGCTCCCCGCCGGAGCGGACGAGCACCCGGTCCTTCTCGTCGCCGAAGGCCGTCGTGCGCAGCCACAGCGCTCCGTCCTGCTCGTACGTGTGCCCGGCGGCGGTCACGGCGGCGAGCGCCAGATCGACCTCGCTCGGGTTCCCCTCGTGGAGCACGCGCTCGCTGAAGAAGCGGTCGAAGTGCACCCCATAGCGCGCGAGCGTCGCCTTGATCCGCTCGAACAGGATCTCGACGGCGCGGGCGGACACCGCATCGACGTGGGCGCGCTCGTCGGCCGCCTCCGGGATCTCGGCCGCCAGCTCGGCGACGTAGTCGCCCTGGTAGCCGCCCTCGGGCACGTCGCGACCGAGCGCGCGAGCCCGGACCGACTCGCCGAACCGCCTGACCTGCGAGCCGGCGTCGTTGAAGTAGTACTCGCGAGCGACCGTGTGACCGTGGTGGGCGAGGATCCGGGCGAGCGAGTCGCCGTAGGCGGCGTGGCGCCCCGACGCCGCGACGAGTTCGGCCGTCGGGTTGGCGGAGACGAACTCGAGCAGGATCCGCTCCGGTGCCGCGGCGCCGCCGGACGCGAACCCGGGGCCGGCGGCGACGACGAAGCGCAGCGCCCTGCGGTGCCAGTCGGCGGACAGCACAAGGTTCAGGAACCCGGGGCCGGCGACCTCGTGGCTGACGAGCGAGGGGCCGAGCTCCTGCGCGAGCAGCGCCCCGATCCGGCTTGCGAGATCGCGCGGAGCCGCATGGGCGACGGGCGCGAGGATCATCGCCGCGTTCGTCGCGTAATCCCCCTGTCCGGCCCGCTTCGGGCGCTCGAGCGACGGCGGCACCGGCGGTTCGGAGGCGCCGTCGCGAACGACGGCCGCGGCGGCCAGCACGGCGTCGCGGAGCTCCGCGACCGGATCGAGCGACGGCGTGTCCATCACGCTCCGCTCGAGCTCGCGACCACGGCCTTCTCGAACAGGCGCTCGAGCTCTTCGAGATCGGTCGCCGTTCCGAGCGCGATCAGGGTGTCACCCTCCTCGATCACGGCCTCCGGCGACGGCTGCGGCTCGAGCTGACCGTTGCCCCGCCTGAGCGCGACGATCACCGTGCCGCCGCGCGCGTCGGCGACCGTGAGGCCGACGCCCGCGCACTCGCTCGGCACGTTGATCTGCTCGACGCGGTAGTTGGCAATCTCGACCGCGCCGCCGATCTGCGGGTGCAGCGCGATCCGGGCCATCTCCGATCCGGTCGTCTTGTAGGGCGAGATCACGCGATCGGCTCCTGCCCGGACCAGCTTCTTCTCTGCGTCCTCGGCTGAGGCGCGCGCGATGATCAGGATGTCGGACCGCTGTTCGCGGGCGCTGAGCGCGACGAAGATGTTCTCCGCATCGGAGTCGACGCACGTGACGACCGCCGCCGCGCGCGCGATCCCTGCCGCGACGAGCACCTCGTCGTCGGAGGCCTTGCCGTGGACGAACGCGACGCCGTCCGCCCGGGCCGCGTCCCTGTGAAGGTGGTTGGAGTCGATCACGACGACAGGCACACGACGGACGAGCAGGTCCCGCGCGACCTGCCGGCCGACCCGGCCGTAGCCGCAGACGATGTAGTGGTTTGCGTAGGTGTCGATCATCCTCTGGTTGCGCCGCTGCTCGAGCGCGCCGGTGAGCTGGCCCGACACGAAGAACTCGGACAGCGTTGCCAGGCCGTAGGCAAGGGTACCTATGCCGGTCAGCTCGAGGCCGACGGTGATGATCCGCCCGCCGGCGTCCCTCGGGGAGGGGATCGTGCCGAGCGTCGTGATCGTGTCAAGCGTCCGCAGGAACCCGAACGCGACCGACGTTCCCTCGACGAGCGCAAAGCCGACGCTGCCCGCGACGACGAGCACGACGAGCGCGGCCAGCAGTGCGCCGAAGCGGCGCACTGCGGCGCTCAGATCGCGTTCGGCTCGCTCCTCGGGGCGCATCTCTAGTAGTGGTAGGGCTCGCGGGCGAGGATCTTGTGGCCGCGATAGATCTGCTCGAGCAGCACCACGCGCGCGAGCTGGTGGGGGAGGGTGATCGAGCCGAGCGAGAGCTTGTGGTCGACGCGGTCGAGCTCGACTCCGAGTCCGAACGGGCCGCCGATCACAAAGCACAGATCGCGGCCGCTCGCCCGGCGATCCTCGAGGAAGCGGCTGAAGCGCAGGGAGTCCATCGACTCGCCGCCGATCTCGAGCAGCGACACGAAGGCCCGGTCGGGGAGCCGGCGGACGACGTGTTCGTCCTCGGCCACTTCGATCAGCTCGAGCCGGACATGCCGGGCGATCAGCTTCTGGTAGTGCTGGACGTCATCCGCGAACGGCGGGCGCAACCGGCCTACGGCGACGACGAGGATTCGCACGGTCGGGGATACTAGGTCCCGATATGGAACCGAACCAGCCCGAACGCCACATCAACATCCACTTCTCGCCGGACGTGATGGCCGGCCACTACGCGAACTTCGCGAACGTCAGCCACTCCGATTACGAGTTTACGATCACGTTCGCCCGCGTCGACCACGAGATCGAGGATGAGGAGATCCCGGGCGTCGTCGTCTCCCGGATCAACCTCTCGCCGCGCTTCATGCGCGAGCTGATCGACGCCATGCAGGACAACTTCTCGAAATGGCAGACTCGGGAGAACATCAAGAATCTCCCGGAATTCGGCCGCCCGTCAAGCGACGATACCGACGTCGTCGGGGACGAGGGGTAACCCCGGGACCTCTTTTATGGGGCGGGCACAGCCCGCCTTTTCTGGTGAGCGAGCGCCGAGCCGATGCGTTCGCCGGTTGAGGGGTGCGTCGACAGGAACCGCAACAGGCGCGGCGGCGCGACGTCGGCCACGTTCTGCAGCGCGATCGTCCGCTCGAACCCGATGAACGCCTCAGGTGCATCCGCGAGCTCCAGCGAAAACGCGTCCGCGCGCCGTTCGAGCCGGCGCGACAGCCGCCGCGCACTGAACGACACCGGCAGCGAGACGGTGGCGAGCGCGAGCACGAGCGCCGGGAGCGAGGCGGCGCCGCCCCGGTCGGGGGAGAGGACCCAGCTCACGCGCTGAGCGGCGAGGGCCGTCGCCGGCGCGGTGATCGCGGCGAAGGCGACGCCCCGCGGCACGTCACGATGCCGGACGTGAGCGAGCTCGTGGGCGACGACGACGCGGACCTCCGCTCGCGTGAAGCGCTCGAGCAGCGTGTCGTACAGCACGACGCGCTTGGTCGGCCCGAGCCCGGTGACGTAGGCGTTCGCAGCCGTCGTACGACGGCTCGCGTCGACCGAATAGACCCGGCCAACCGCGACGCCGGCGCCGTCGGCCAGCGCGAGCACGTCGGTCCGGGTCGGACCGTCGGGCAGTTCGGTGAACCTGTTGAAGATCGGATCGAGCACGACCGGGGCGAGCGTCGCGACGCTCGCCCCGAACAGCACCGACCCGGCCGCCGCGGGGAGCCACCAGCCACGCGGCCAGCGGCGCATCACCGCGACGGCGCCGGCGCCGCCCGCCGCCGCGACCGTGGTCTGGATCGCCGTCGCCTTCGAGAGGTCGATCGACCAGTCGCGCCAGCTCTGCGTCGAGAGCCCGACGGCGAGCGCGCGCCGCCGCGCCAGCGCCGCGAGCGGCAGGCCGGGCAGCGCGAGCGCGGCCGACAGCCCGACGCCCGTCGCCGCACCGGCGAGCAGCGAGCGTTCGCCTCCCGGCGCCCGGCGCGGACGGGCGGCGAGGCGGCCGACGATCGCCGTCAGCGTCGCGGCGTCGAGCAGGCCGGCGGCCGCGCCGATCGCGAGCTGACCGCGGGCATAGCGGCGGCCGCGGCCGATCTCCTCAGCGCTGAAATGCTCGGTGATGTCGACGGGTTCGGGCTGCGGAGGCCGTTCTCGCGGCGACAGGGAGCGCACGGCCAGCTCGGCGCCGGCGGCGGCCAGCGCGACGGCTCCGAGCGTGGTCATCGCCTGCGACCGCCTCACAAGGGAGACTGTAGGACGTGCGCGTCGCGATCGTCTCCGACATCCACGGCAACCGGCACGCGTTCGAGGCGGTGCTGGAGGAGGTCGATGCCTCCGATTGCGAGGAGATGTGGTGCCTCGGCGATCTCGTCGGCTACGGCGCCTCGCCCGACGCGTGCGTGCAGCTCGCTCAGGCCCACTGCGCGGTCTGCCTCGCCGGCAATCACGACCTCGGCGTGACCGGCGAGCTCGCGCTGTCCGACTTCTCGGCCGGAGCCCGCGTGGCGGCGGAGTGGACCCGCGCGACGTGCGCGCCGGCGACGCTCGAGTTCCTGCGGTCGCTGCACCCCCTCAACGAGGACGAGGTCGTCGGGCTGTACCACGCAAGCCCGCGGGACCCGGTGTGGGAGTACGTGCTCTCGCCGCTCCAAGCGGAGCTCTGCCTCGATATCCAGCGGACGCGGGTCTGCGCCGTCGGCCACTCGCACATCGCCCTGTCGTTCTCGAGGCCCGAGGGTGGCGCCGCCGGCGGGCAGACGCGCGGCGCCGACGAGCAGCTCGACCTCGCCCACGGCGAATGGCTGCTGAATCCGGGCAGCGTCGGTCAGCCTCGAGACGGCGACCCCCGTGCGGCGTGGCTCGAGCTCGATCTGGACGGGTGGGCGGCGCGCTACCACCGCGTCGAATACGACATCGAGGGAGCGGCCGCCGCGATCCGCGCGGCGCGGCTGCCGGAGTCGCTGGCCGATCGGTTGCAATACGGCCAGTGAGGAATGGCAGGCCGAAGGGGAACCGGAGCAGTGGCTAAAGTCAGAGAGCCGATGCGCCTTCTCAACACGGCACTGAGCGCTGCCGGCGCCGGATTCTGCGTCGCTGCGCTCGTCGGCTGCGGCAGCGGTGGCGGACTGCTGTCGGCCGACCAGGCAAACCAGCTCGACGACAGCCTGAACCAGGCTGCGCTGGCGCTCGGCCAGGGCGACTGCCAGGGCGCGGCGGCCGCCATCGCCTCCTTCCGCAGCACGCTCAGCTCACTGGGCTCGGTCAGCGGCACGCTCGTCTCCGACCTGAGCAACGGCGCCGATGCCGTCGCCCGGCTCGCACGCACCGAGTGCGCGACAACGATCCAGACGACGACGCGGACGACAACGACGACGCAGGCGACCAAGACCTCCGCGACGACAACGACGCCGACGACGAAGACGACGACAACGATCACGACGACCGTGACGACGCCGACGACCACCACGCCGACGACCTCGACACCGACCACGACGACACCGACGACATCGACCCCGACCACAACGACACCGACCACGACGACACCGACGACATCGACCCCGACCACGACGACACCGACGACCACGACGCCGACGACGTCGACCCCGTCGAGCGGCGGCTCGGGCCTGGGCGGCTCGACGACCGCGACGTCGACGACGTCGACGTCGACGACATCGAGCGGCGGCGGAGGCCTGAGCGGATGAACGGGGTGGACATGATCGCCGGTCGCTACCGGATCGAGGGGCGCCTCGGGGTGGGAGGGATGTCGACGGTGCTGCTCGCGTTCGACCAGCGCCTCGAGCGCCACGTCGCCGTGAAGCTGCTGGCCGAGCACCTGGCCGACGATCCGACCTTCGTCTCGCGCTTCCGCCGCGAGGCGCTCGCGGCGGCGCGGCTCGTCCATCCGAACATCGTCCAGGTGTTCGACTTCGGGTTCGACGAGCGCACGCACCAGCACTTCATCGTGATGGAGCACGTGTCGGGCCATTCGTGCGCGGAACTCCTGCGAGACCGCGGTCATCTCGACGTCGAGCAGGCCGTCGAGATCATCATCCAGGCGTGCAGCGGGCTCGAGTACGCGCATCGCAACGGAGTCGTGCATCGCGACGTCAAGCCCGGCAACCTGCTCGTGTCCGGTGGCGACGTCGTCAAGCTCGCCGATTTCGGGATCGCGCGAGCGACCGACCAGTCGAGCATCACCCAGGTGGGGTCCGTCCTCGGGACGGCCGCATACCTCGCGCCCGAGCAGGCGCGCGGCGAGGAGGCCGGGCCGCAGGCCGACCTCTACTCGCTGGGGGTCGTCGCATATCAGTTGCTGTCGGGGCGGCTTCCGTACGAGGCGACCTCGCTGTCGGAGCTGACGATCAAGCAGCAGCGCGAGTCACCGCGCCCGCTCGAGCGGCTGAACGCGCTGGTCCCGCGCGCGCTGGCCGAAGTGGTCGCGCAGGCGATGGCCAGCTCGAAGGAGGAGCGTCCCGCCAGCGCCCTCGAACTCGCGGAGGAGATCCGCAGCGGCGCCCGCGGGGTCTCTCCGTTCGGGGACAGCGCGGCGACGCGACACCTCGGCACGGCTCAGGTGACGCGGGTCCTGCCCACCCGCGAACCGCCGACCGCCGCGACACGGGTCGTCGCCGCGGCACCCGTCGCGCGCGCCCCGCGCACCCCCCGCGCGGCGAGGGACGCACGCCCCCAGCCCGCGCCCGCACGGCGGGCGGCCGGCTCGTACGCCCAGGCGGCGCCGGCCGGCGCCGCCGTCGACGGCGGCGCGGGGACCGGACGGCGCCGGCGCAAGGCGCTGCGCCGCGTGCTGGCGGTGCTCGCCCTGCTCGTCGTGTTCGTCGTCGCGGTCGTGATCGCCGTCGTGATCTCGACGAGCACGTCGACGTCGGTCGTCCACTACCGGAAGATCATCACCAACGACGCGCAGAGCGCGATTCACTCGCTCGAGTCGCTGGTCGGCGCGAACACGAAGTAACGGGCCCGACGCACCAAGGGCGGGCCCGAAGGCCCGCCCTCGAGGACTGCGCGGCCGCCTCAGCGGGCTACGCGGTGACTGCGGCGGGAGCCTCGGCCGACTCCGTGGGCGCGGCCTCGACCTCGACCGTATCTCCGCCGGTGACGCTGATCTCGATCTTCTGCGGCTTGCGGGCCTCGGGCTTCGGGATGTGGACTTCGAGCACGCCGCGATCGAAGCCGGCGCGCACCGATTGCGGGTCGACGCCCTCGGGCAGGGTGAGCGAGCGCGCGAACGCGCCGGAGGACCGCTCGATCCGGTAATAGCCCTCCCGCCGCTCCTCGTGCTCTGACTTGCGCTCGCCCGAAACCGTCAGCACGTTCTCCTGCAGTTCGATCTTGATGTCCTTCTCGTTCATGCCGGGCAGATCGGCGCGCAGCACGAAGTCGTGCTCGGTCTCGACCAGATCCATCGCCGGGATCCAGCGGCGGCTGGCGCCGGCCGGGATGCCCGTCGCGGGTGAGTCGAAAAGCGTGCCGAACAGCCGGTTGACCTCGTTCTGAACCGACTGGAGCTCACGTGCGGGCTCCCAGCGAATAAGTGCCATGATCGTTCCTCCTGAATCACAAAGTTGACTACTGGCTCGACTATAAAATCTAAGTCGCCTCTTGTCAAGTCTAGAACGCGTTCGCGGAGCCGGCGGGTGCCGCTCCGCGGCGCAGGCCCGACGCGACCTCGGCGAGCCTGCCGACCTCGATCGCGCCCCGCAGATCCGCCATCAGCCGCGCGACGAAACTGAGGTTGTGAAGCGTCAGCAGCCGTGCGCCGGTCGTCTCGCCGGCGCGCTGCGCGTAGTGCAGGTAGCCGCGAGTGAAGCCGGCGCCGCAGCATGGGCACGGGCAGCCTTCGAGCACGGGCTGCTGCGAGTGGCGCCAGCCGGCCTTCGCGAGATCCACGCGCCAGCGCGCCTCGGGCTCGGGCACGAGCGCGACTCCATGCCGCGCCAGCCGCGTCGGAAAGGCGCAGTCGAACGTGTCGATCCCGAGCTCGACGCCGGTGATCAGGTCGTCGATCTCGCCGATGCCGAGCAGGTGCCGGGGGCGCTCGGGGGCGAGCCGGTCGAGCGCGGCCGTCGACCAGCCCACGACCGCATGCATCTGCGCCTTGTCCTGGCCGAGCGAGCCACCGATCGCGACGCCCGGACAGCCCGACGCGACGATCGCCTCGACCGAGGCGATCCGCAGATCGTGTTCGACGCCGCCCTGGATGATCCCGTAGACGCGCTGTCCGTCGGGACCGTGCTCGGCGTGCCAGGCGAGGCAGCGAGCGAGCCAGCGGTGCGTACGCTCGGTCGAGCGCGCCGTGTAGTCGCGGCTGACGTGGAAGGGCGTGCACTCGTCGAAGGCGAGCGCGATGTCGGACCCGAGCGCCGCCTGAACCGCCATCGACGTTTCAGGCCCGATGAACTGCTCGGATCCGTCGAGGTAGGAGCGGAAGCGCACGCCCTCCTCGGCGATCTCGATGATCGCGCTCGAGCCGCCGGCCCCGCGACCGCGTCCCTTGATCTCATCGGCGACGCCGCCGTGGCCCATCGAGAACACCTGAAAGCCGCCCGAGTCGGTGATGATCGGCCGGGGCCAGCGCATGAAGTCGTGCAGCCCGCCGAAGGCGCTGATCAGCTCCGGACCGGGGGTCAGGAACAGGTGGAAGGTGTTCCCCAGGACCATCTCATACCCGAGCGCCGCGACGTCGCGGGGCTCCAGCGTCTTGACCGAGCCGCGCGTCGCGAGCGGGACGAACGCCGGTGTCCGCACAGTGCCGTGGGCGAGGAGCAGCGTCCCGGCACGCGCACGGGAGCCGCCGTCGCGGGTGGAGATCTCGAACATCGCCAGGACCCTACTCACTCGCTCGCGGGGTACCCTCGCGGCGATGCGCCACGCCGGTCAACGCCGAGCCCTGGTGGCGGCCGCCTGCGTGGCCGCCGCCGCTGCGGGTTGTGGCTCGCAGGCGCGGCCCTACACGTTTCCGCCGCATCTGCTGCGCCTGACGCCGACGGCGCCGCCGCGCCTGGCCGGCCGCCACCGGCACCGGCGGCCGCCGACCGGCCCACCGATCGGGACCGCGCAGAGCACCACCTTCCGCGGCGCACGCCTGACGATCACGGTCGAGCGCCTGATCGACCCGCTCCCGGGTTCGGGCGTGGCGCTCCTCGCCGGAACGCGTGCGGTCGGGGTGATCGTGGAGCTGGTCAACGCCGGCCCGGCGCTCTACGACAGCTCCGCGACGGGCGATTTCTCACTGGTCGCGGCGCGCGGCCCGGTGACGCCCGAGTTCGTTCCGCGCGGGATCTGCCAGACGCCGGTCGAGGACTTCGATCGCTACATGACGGCCGGCGCCGTGCGCTCGGGGTGCGTCGCCTTCGCCCTCGACAGCCGCGCTCGCGTGCTGGCCGTGCGGTTCTCTCCGCACGACCAGCGGCGGGGACGGCTGACCTGGGTGCCACCCAAGGGCGCGGAGCGGGGCAGCTCCGCGACCGGGGCCGGGACGTGATTCCCGGCTCGCGCTGACCGCGATGGCGGTCGCGCTCGCACTTCTGGCCGCGGCGGGCTTCGGCGTCGCCGACTTTCTCGGTGGCATCGCCAGCAGGCGCAGTTCGGCCTCGCTGATCACCGCCTGCAATCAGGCCACCGGCCTCCTGATCGCGCTCGCCGTGCTGCCGTTCGCGGCCGGGCGCCCGACCGGCGCCGCACTCGCGTGGGGCTCACTCGCAGGCATCGGCAGCGCGATCGGCCTGCGATCGCTCTACCGGGGCTTCACCGCCGGCCGGATGAGCGTGGTCGCGACGCTGTCGGCCGTGGTCACCGCCGTCGTCCCGGCGCTCGTCGGAGTCCTCACCGGCGACCATCTGAGCGTCGCCGCTGCCACCGGCATCGTGATCGCGATTCCCGCGATCGGCCTGGTCGCGTGGCATCCGGTCTCCGGCGAGCGGAGAGCCGCCATGGCCGGCGCTCCCGAGGGCGTCCTCGCGGGGTGCGGCTTTGCGCTGCTGCTCGTCGCGATCGACCGCGCGCGCGTGCATTCGGGCGTGTGGCCGCTCGTTCCGGCGCAGGCGATCGCGGTGATGCTCGTGGCGCCGTCGGTCTTTCGACGAACGCGGATGCCGGATGCGGTCGCGCAATTGCGCTCAGCGGCCGTCCCGGCCCTGTTCGCCGGCCTGCTGGCCGGCACCGCGAACGTCATGTTCCTGCTCTCGACGCGCCACGGTCAGCTCGCCGTCGTCGCGGTGCTGGCGTCGCTCTACCCGGCGGCGACGGTGCTGCTGGCCCGCTTCGTGCTGGGCGAGCGGTGGGGCCGGATGCAGAAGGCCGGGCTCCTCACGGCCGTTCTCGCGGTTGCGCTGGTCAGCGTGCGCTGAGCGCGGGGCCGCTGGCGTGGCGCGCGGCAGGCCCGAGACGCAGCGGGCCGGAGACGCGGGCCCGAGACGCGGCGGGCCGGAGAGCAGCTAGAGCTTGGGCCCGGCGATCTTGACGATCGGCGGGTACCTGTACGTCCCGTCGACCGCGCTCTGCAGCGGGCCATACAGCCGCAGCGTCACCTCGAACGCGCCGACAGGGGCCGGCAGCCAGTTGGATTCGCCCTCGGGCGGGGGCTTGTGCGAGATGTAGATGTCCAGTGACCCGTCGGCGTTGTACTGGAGGCCCTGCGTTCGGTTACCGATCGCATACCGGTCGAGCGGATTGGAGACCAGCAGGAAGGCACTGTCGTACATCGTCAGCGACCAGAAGAAACGAGCCGGGGGGAGGCCCCCTGCCGGGAACGTGATCCTGTACGTGTTGAAGCCGTCGAGCGGCTTCAGGTTGGAGTCCTCACCGCCGGTGATGTACATCGCCTCGGCCGGACGGTTCGCGCCGAGCCCGTCGGTTGCGATGACGGCGCGCAGCGCGTAGTCGGTCCCGTAGTCGCCAGTGCTGCTCGGCGGGACGAACCAGCCGGTGTTGCTGGCGAGCGATGGCGCGATCAGCTGCTGCTTGAGCTGGGCGATGTACTTCATGCCGCCGGCCGCCGCGGCGGTCAGCCCTGCGACGACCGCGGCCCCCAGGTTCTCCTGAGAGGGCTCGAGGCCGGGCCCGATACCCGCCGTGCGGAGCGTCGCGAGAATCGGCGCGTCCTGCGCTGGTGGTGGACTCTGAGCGAGCGCCTGACCGAGCGCATCAAAAAAGGCGAGCCCGGTCGGCACGGCGTGGTAGGTCGGCTTCGAGATCTGCTGCACGGGGACGGGACGGCGCCACTTCAGCCCGAACTTGGAGAAGTCGGGCAGCGGCAGCAGCTCGTACTCGCTCTCGATGCTCCGTGCGGCGCGCAGGTCCGATGAGCCGAGGACGAGCGTCCGTCCCAGCATCCACACGAGCTCGTAGCGCGAGTGGATCACCCGCAGATGCAGCCGCTTGGGCCAGTGGCCGTGGAACGTCGGACCGACGATCAGGAAGTTGTGCTCGGAATCGCCGGTCGTCCGCGTGCCGAGGTAGGCGAACACGTTCGTGTAGGGATCGAGGAACTCGAACGAGTAGTAGCGGTCCCCGCCCACGTTCGGCACGTGCAGCACGACCGGGCCATTGCTGAGATCGAGATGTGCGCCGGCGTAGAGCGTGTCGGTGTTCGGCGCGAGCTCGGTGTCCGACGGCGTCGCGAGGGCGGAGGAGGTGGCCAGCTGGTTCACCGGGGCGATCCCGCCGGTCGGGACCGTGACGCTGGTCTGGGTCTCGCTCAGGGCGACGAAGTCCAGCAGCGGGAGGCCGTACACGTAGGCCTGCAGACCGACCTGCTCGGCCTGAGCCTCGGTCAGCGTGCTGGCCTGCCCGGCGGCCATGCCGACGGGGAGCGCGACCAGCATCGCGGCGATCGAGATCGACGCGACCACGGCAAGGAGCCACGAGAGCGTGGCGCGGCTGCGGTCTCGACGGGGCAAGCGAACTGGATGCAGCGTACCGGCGCGGCTACCAGGCCTGCCGGTCGCCGCAGTGGGGACAGCCGACACCGGTCGACACAGCCGCCTCGAACACGTACCCGCACGAGCACGTGTAGACGGCGACGTCCAGATCCGGATCGGCATCCTCACGCGGCGCGCCGAGGCCGGCGTCGTCCTGCTCGGATGCGGGCACAACCGTCCAGCGCTCCGCATCCTCGGCGACGCGCCCGGCAGATGTGCTGCCGGCCGCCCCGAGCCGGTGCGCGCGACGGCGCGCCCGATCGATCAACTGCATTCCCCGCGATGACCCAACCATCTCTCTCACCCCAGAAACGTGAGCAACAGGCGACAGGTTTCGCATCATCCCTGCCGGCCCGGCGTCGCTAACACAACACTAACATCTGGCGACACCGGCGTCCGCACGCGTCCTCCTGTGGAACAATCGTCGTCGCATGGACCCCAGTCGTAAGCGCGCGATCCGCCTCACGGTCGCTCTGACCGCTGCACTGCTGCTGGCAACCGCGCTGATCTACGTGAGTTTCAACGCTGGACGTGACGAGTTCACGGCGTCGGAGCTGCTCGCACACGGCAAGCCCGGCGGTCAGTACGTCCTCGCTGGGACGGTGCTCGACGGATCGGTGCACCAGAGCGGCGAGATCCTCTACTTCAGCATCCGCGACCCGAAGAAGCACATCGCGGTTCCGGTCAGGTATACGGGTGTGGTCCCGGATCCGTTCGCCCAGGGCCGAGCCGTGCTGCTTGACGTCACCGACGAGAACGGCCGCTACGTCGGTCAGCCGAACTCGTTGACGACCAAGTGCCCGTCCAAGTACGTGGCGGCGTCGGGCGCCTACAACTGAGTCCCGTGGCACAGCTCGGTCGCGCCCTTCTGATCCTCGGCCTCGTCGTCGCCGCCTACGGCATCGGCGCATCGCTGTACGGCGCACGCCGGCGCCGCCGCGACTTCGTCGATTCCGGCCGGCGCGCCGTGTACGCGCTGGCGGGGATGATGCTGCTCGCGTTCGCGCTGCTCGAGATCGCCTTCCTGCGCAACGAGTTCTCGTTCACGGTCGTCGCCCAGACGTCCTCGGTCACGGTGCCGACCTTCTACAAGCTGACCGCCCCGTGGTCCTCGCAGCAGGGCTCGCTGCTGCTGTGGGTGACGCTGTCGTCGGTCTGGTCGAGCGTCGTCCTCTACCTGACGCGCCGGCGGCTGCGCGAGATCGCCCCGTATGCAACAGCTGTGCTGCTCGGCCTCGGTGGCTTCTTCCTCGCCCTCGCCGCATTCGCGGCCAACCCGTTCGACACGCTGGCCAATCCACCGTCGAACGGAGCCGGGCTCGACCCGCTGCTCCAGCACCCGAGCATGATGATCCACCCGCCGATGCTGTACTCGGGCTACACGCTGATGGCGATCCCGTTCGCGTTCGCGGTCGGCGCCCTGATCACCGGCCGGCTCGGCCCCGAGTGGATCCGCGACACGCGCCGCTTCGCGCTCGCGGCCTGGCTCGCGCTCGGCGCCGGCATCGTGCTCGGCGCCCGCTGGTCCTACACCGAGCTTGGCTGGGGCGGCTACTGGGGCTGGGACGCGGTCGAGAACGCGGCGCTGCTCCCATGGCTGTGCGTGACCGCCTTCATCCACTCGATCCAGATCCAGGAGAAGCGTGGGATGCTCAAGGTCTGGAACGTCTCGCTGATCCTGCTGAGCGGCACGCTCGCGGTGTTCGGGACCTTCCTCGTCAGGTCGGGAGTGCTCGACTCGATCCACGCCTTCGGCGCGTCGACGCTCGGCGTGCCGTTCGTGATCCTGCTCGGCGTGATGGTGCTCGGCTCGATCGGGCTGATCGTCTACCGCCGGGGCGGGCTGCGCTCCGAGCACCGGCTCGACTCGCTGGTTTCGCGCGAGGCCATGTTCCTGTTCCAGAACCTGGTGATCGTCGCGATGGTGTTCGTGATCTTCTGGCTGACCTTGTTCCCCCTGATCTCCGAGGCGCTGACCGGGACGACCGTGTCGGTCGGGCCGCCGACGTTCAGCGAGTTCGTCGTCCCACTGGCGCTGATCATCGTGCTGCTGATGGGCATCGGCCCGATGATCTCGTGGCGCCGTGCCACGGTCGCCAACATCAGGCACAACCTCACGTTCCCGCTCGCGGCCGGCGTGGTCACGTTGATCGGGGTCCTCGCGCTGACCGGCGCCGGTCGCAAGCCGCTCGCCGTCGCGATGTTCGCGCTCGGTGGCTTCGTGATCGCAGGCGTCGTGCAGGAGCTCTACCGCGGAACCAGCGCGAGGCGCGCGATCACGCGCGACGCGTGGCCCGTCGCGACGGTCGCGCTGGTCAGGCGCAACCGCCGCCGCTATGGCGGCTACCTGGTCCATTTCGGCTTCGCCGTGCTCCTGATCGGGGTCGCCGCGTCGTCGTCCTTCGAGCACTCGACCGACGTCACGCTCAAGCCGGGACAGCGGGCGACGCTCGCCGGTTACTCGTTCCGCTACATCCGGCCGACCGCCTCGGCCTCGCCGGCGAAGCTGATGTTCGGCGCCGTCATCGACGTGACCCGCGGCGGCCACCAGGTCGTCACGCTCAGCCCGACCCGCGGCTACTACCCGTCCGTCGACCCCACCGACGGGCCGATCGGACGCTTCTTCGACAACACGAGCGCCGACACCACGGTCGGGCTCGATGCCGGCCCCCTGCACGACATCTGGACGGTCGCGAACCCCAATCTCCAGCCGCTCGCGGGGGACATCAATCGCGGCAATCAGGTGTTCACGGCCGAGATCGACTCGATCACGTCGCACGCCCAGAACCTCAGCGCGGCCCAGCTGAACCAGGAGCTGGCGCCGATCTGGACGCTGCGCGACGAGGCCGTCGCGGGGATCGTGCATCAGTACCTGGTGCACCAATGGCCCGTCGAGTTCCAGCTGATCATCATGCCGCTCGTCACGTGGATCTGGACGGGATCGGCGATCATCGTGTTCGGCGGGCTGATCGCGCTGTGGCCGGCACCGATGCTCGTCCGCCGGCGCAGCCACGCCGTGTACCGCGCCCGGCTCGCGCGCGAGCTCGTCTCCTAGCTACATCTCGATGGCCTACGTGATCGTGCTGGCCGTGCTGCTGCTCGTCGTCTACGTCGTCGCCGAGCCGTTGCGGCGCGGGCCGCTCGCGGCTGCGCACGAGGCTGAGGAGTTCGTTCGGTCACCGGATGTCCTGGAACTGGAGGCCGCGCGGGACGCCAAGTACCGTGAGATCCGCGACGCCGAGCTCGACCATCAGACGGGCAAGCTCTCCGATGCCGACTGGGGCGCGATCGACTCGACGCTGCGTGCGGAGGCGATCGAGATCCTGCGCGAGCTCGACCGCGCCAGCGGCGCGCGGCCCGGACAGGCGTAGCGCGCTCGGGCCGGGTCGGCGTAGCCCGCCCGGGCCGGGTCGGCGTAGCGCAGTCGGGCCGGATCGGCGTAGCGCACTCGGGCCGCCCCGGACCCGTAAGTTCCGGACCCCCCTTGCGTTGCCGGGGGGTCTGGAGCTCAGGGGTTGCTATGAACCCTCAGCGCCAAAGCCCCCCTCGGGCGGTGGGGGCTCCGGAAGTTAAGGTTCGCCGAGACGGAGTCGGCCCACCATCCGGCCGCGCGCCGCCGCGGCCGGACCCACTAAAATCCTCGCGGAGATGACCGCCGTCCTCGACTTCGTCCAGGTTCTGCTCAGCATCGGGCTCGTGTTCCTGATCCTCATGCACTCCGGCAAGGACTCCGGCCTGTCCGGCGCGTTCGGCGTCGGCACGGGCGCCGGCCCGTTCGGTGGTGGCTCCCTGGTCGAGAAGAACCTGAACCGCTGGACGGTGCTGTTCGCGGTGCTGTTCGTCGTCAACACGATCGTCCTGATCAAGATCTCGTAGTGTCGGCCGCTGCGCCGCGTCCGCAGGTCGCGAACGTACCATTGCCAGTGTGAGCTCGTTCAGGCGCAAGACCGCCGGGTTGTTCGCAGCCGCCGTGGTGGTGACCGCGGTGGCTGCGACCGCCGCAGCTTCCCAGCAGGCCACGATTCCCAGCGGCGACTGGATGACGTTCGACTACAACGTCCAGCGCTCCGGCGCCGGACCGGTGGATACCGGCATCACCGCGGCGAACTTGAAGGATCTCCGTACGCGCTCGGTCGAGGTGCCCGGGACCGTCGACTCCGCCGCGGTCGAACTGCACGCCGTCGAGGTCGACGGCCGCGTCCGGGACGTCGCGTTCATGACGACGTCGTACGGCATCACGTTCGCCCTCGACGTCGGCACCGGTCAGGTGCTGTGGCAGTACGTTCCGAGCGGGGCGAAGGCGCTGATCGGCACGCCCCAGATCACAGCCTCATCGCCGGCGCTCGACCCCGACCGCGCATACGTGTACGCGGCGAGTCCGACGGGCTACGTCGCAAAGCTGTCGATCGCGACCGGGCGGCCGGTGTGGACGAAGGCCGTGGTCATCAACCCGGTCCGCCAGAAGCTCCCCTCGTCCCTCAACGTCGTCGGAAGCTCGCTGCTGGTCACGTCCGACGGCTACTACGGCGACGCGCCGCCCTACCAGGGCCACGTCGTCCGCCTCGACCTCGCCACCGGCCGGATCACGGCCGTGTTCAACGCACTCTGCTCCAACCAGACGAAGCTGATCGTCCCGAGCAGCTGCAGCGCGAGCGACGCCGGGATCTGGGGCAGGGCGGGAACGGTCGTCGAACCCGACGGCAACATCCTCGTCGCGACCGGCAACGCCCCGTTCAACGGAACGACGGACTGGGGTGACAGCGTGCTCGAGCTGTCCCCGTCGCTGCGGCTCCTCCACAACTGGACGCCTCCCAACCAGCAGCAGCTCAATCAGCAGGATCTCGACCTCGGCAGCACCGAGCCGGCGCTGCTGCCGGCCGTTGACGGCGTGCGGCTCGCTCTCCAGGGTGGCAAGCAGGGCCTGCTCTACCTGCTCAATCTCGGCCGCCTCGACGGCACCACCGGCGCGGCTGGGCCGAGGCTGGGCGGTGCGCTCCAGGAGCTCCAGTCGCCTGGAGGGACCGACGTGTTCACGACTCCGGCCGTCTGGACCCACAACGGGCGGATCCTCGTGTTCCTGGCCGACGATAACGGCACCGTCGCCTACACGCTGGGCGCCACCCGCCGCCTGTCGGTCGTCTGGCAGAACTCAACGCCGGGCACGAGCCCGGTGATCGCGGGTGGACTGCTGTACATCTTCGATCAGAACGACGGAGTTCTGGATGTCCGCAACCCGCTGAGCGGCCGCCTGCTGATCTCACTGCCGGCGGCCGCCGGCCACTGGAACAGCCCGATCGTCGTCGGCGGCAGGATCATCCTGCCGGTCGGCAACGACAACGACCACCTGTCGACGGGCCGGGTGTTCATCTATCACCTGCCGGGGCGCTGAGCGGACCCTCAGTCCATGTTGATCGCGACGTACTTCGTCTCGAGGTACTCGTTGATCCCCTCGACGCCGCCCTCGCGGCCGAAGCCCGAGGCCTTGATGCCGCCGAACGGCGCCGCTGCATTGGAGACGATCCCCTGGTTGAGGCCGACCATCCCGGTCTCGAGGCGCTCGACGACCCGCAGAGCGCGCTTGATGTCGCGCGTGTACACGTAGGCCACCAGCCCGAATTCGGTGTCGTTGGCGGCGGCGATCGCCTCGTCCTCGGTGTGGAAGGACTTGACTGGGGCGACGGGGCCGAAGATCTCCTCGCGCAGCACGCGAGCGCCGTCGGGGACATCGGCGATGACGGTCGCCTCGTAGAAGTAGCCGGATCGATCGACGCTCGTGCCGCCGGTCAGGACGCGGGCCCCCCGGTCCGTCGCGTCGTCGACCAGCTCAGCCACCTTGCCGCGCTGGATCGCGTCGATCAGCGGCCCGACCTCGACGCCGTCCTCGGTCCCGCGGCCGACCTTCATCGCCCCCAGGCGGTCGGCCAGGCGCGCAGCGAACTCGTCTGCGACGGCGGCGGCGACATGGAAGCGGTTGGCGGCCGTGCACGCCTCGCCGACGTTCCGCATCTTCGCGATCACGGCGCCGTCGACGGCTGCGTCGAGGTCGGCGTCCTCGAACACGACGAAGGGCGCGTTGCCCCCGAGTTCCATCGAGAGCCGGAGCAGCCCGTCCGCGGACTGCTCCATCAGCGCGCGTCCCACCTCGGTCGATCCGGTGAACGACATCTTCCGCAGCCGCGGGTCCTTGATCAGGGGGCCCATCGTCGCCGACGAGGATGACGCGGTGACGAGGTTGAGGACGCCGCCGGGCAGGCCCGCCTCCTCGAAGATGCCGGCCAGCGCGAGCATCGTCAGCGGTGTCTGCTGGGCAGGCTTGACGACCATCGTGCAGCCGGCCGCAACGGCAGGACCGATCTTGCGGGTGCCCATCGCCAGCGGGAAGTTCCATGGGGTGATCAGCAGGCACGGCCCGACCGGCTGGCGCATCGTCAGCAGCCGGCTCTGGCCGTTCGGGGAGACGCCGAACCGCCCATCGATCCGCACCGCCTCCTCGGAGAACCAGCGCAGGAACTCGGCGCCGTAGAGGATCTCGGCGCGCGCCTCGGGCAGCGGCTTGCCCATCTCGAGCGTCATCAACAGCGCCAGCTGATCGGCCCGGGCGATGATCAGCTCGAACGCGCGGCGGAGGATGTCGCTGCGCTCGCGCGGCGGGGAGGAGGCGAACGCCGGGCCGGCCTGCACGGCGGCATCCAGCGCGGCGACCGCGTCCGCGGGAGAGGCGTCGGCGACCTCCGTGAGGATCTCACCGGTGGACGGATCCTCAACGCCCAGCGTCCCGGACTGTCCCTCGCGCCACTCCCCGCCGATAAACAGGAGACGTGGGACTGACTTCACAACTTCGTGCTCGCTTGCTGCGCTGATCGTGCTCATGAAAGAGAAGCTACCCGAGGCCATAGTGCGGCGCATCGATGCGGCGGCCAAGATCGGACGTCGCGGCTGGCCGCTGCGGCGCGCGGTGCCGGCGGCGATGGCCGCCGGCTGCGGAGTGCTGACGGCGCTCGTGCTCGCCGGCTGCGGAGGCGGCGGCACACCGCCCGCCACGACCGGCGCCGCGACAGCGGCGGCCGCTTCGGCCAGCGGCTTTGATCCCTCGCTCGCGGCAAAGGGCGCTGGCACCACCGGCACCACGGCAACGGCGAGCGGCAGTCACGCGGCGAGCGTCGGGCGGACGAGCACCGGGGCGCTGCCGTCGCCGCAGTCGGGCAGCATCCCGACGCCGGTCTCGGGCGCGGCGGGTACCACAACGACGGCGAGCAGCACGCCCACGACGAGCACCAAGTCCACGACAACCACCACGCCCACGACAACCACCACGCCCACGACGAGCACGACGGTGCACAAGAGCACGCCGGTGAGCAAGGCCGTGCAACCGTCGCAGACCGTCGTCAACACGACGACGGTCATGACCACCGCCACGGCCACGAACCCAACCGGGACGGCAACGAACCCAACCGGGACGGCAACGAACCCAACCGGGACGGCAACGAACCCAACCGGGACCGCCACCTCAGCGTCGACGAGCTCGACTCCGGGCACGGGCACAACGAGCCCGACCAGCACCGGGTCGAGCAGCGAGCAGCAGGCTCCGGTCAGGACGCTGATCCAGACGCGAACCGTGACGGCGACCGTCACGACGACGGTCACGGTGCCCCGCAACATCGAGGTCTATCCGCAGGTGCCGTCCGCCGCTCACGTGCCGTCGAAGCAGCCAGCCCTGAAGCTGACCCAGTTCTCGGTCACGGGCCGGAACGTCGGCTGCGCGCTCACGGGCGCAGCGGTCCGGTGCGACATCGCCCAAAGGGTCTGGGCGCCGCCGGCCGCCCCGAAGAGCTGCAGCCTCGACTGGGGCCAGGGCCTCGAGGTCGGAGCGACGGGCGAGGCGGCGTTCGTGTGCGCCGGGGACAGCGTGCTGGACCCGGTCGGCACGGTCGTGCCCAACGGCAGCGACGTCACCGACGGTCAGGTCACGTGCCAGGTCCGCCAGGTGGGCGTGACCTGTTTCACGACCGACGGCCACGGCTTCACGGTCAGCCGGACCGGTTACGCGACGTTCTGAGCGGACGCTGCGCGACGTTCTGAGCGGACGCTGCGCGACGTTCCGGGCGGACGCTGCGCGACTCTCCGCGGGCGCCTGACCGCCGCCGCCCGCGCGGCGGGCGACGGCGGTTCCGGCTCTTGGATCAGACGGCCGACTCCACGGGCGCCGGCTCGAGCGCGACGCTGAGGACCTCGTCGATCGTCATCGCGAAGTGGAAGGCCATCGCGTCGCGGACCTCCTGCGGCACCTCGTCGACGTCGCCGCGGTTGCGCTCGGGCAGGACGACGTCGGTGAGCCCCGCGGCGTGCGCGGCCAGCACCTTCTGCTTGACGCCCCCGATCGGCAGCACCCGTCCCTGGAGGGTCACCTCGCCGGTCATCCCGACGGTGTGCTTGACCGGTCTGCCGGTCAGCAGCGAGGTGAAGGCCGTCACCATCGTCACGCCGGCGCTCGGGCCGTCCTTGGGGATCGCTCCGGCCGGCACGTGGACATGGAACTCCCGGTCCTCGAACCCGGCCCGATCGATGTGGAGGTCCTCGGCGTGCCCGCGCACGTAGGAGAGGGCGATCTGCGCCGACTCCTTCATCACGTCGCCGAGCTGTCCGGTCAGCGTCAGCGCCGGCTTGCCCGCCATCGTCGTCGCCTCCACGAACAGGACGTCGCCACCCGCGCCGGTCACGGCCAGACCCGTTGCGACTCCCGGAACGGCGGTCCGGATCGCCGACTCCTGGAAGAACTTCTGGCGACCGAGGGCGTCACGGACGATGTCGAGCTCGACGCCGATCGGGGCAGCCGACGGGTCGGATGCGATCTTCGTCGCCGTCTTGCGCAGGAGCGTTCCGATCTCGCGCTCGAGGCTCCGGACACCCGCCTCGCGGGTGTACTCGGTGACGATCGTCCGGATCACGTCGTCGCTGATCCGGACCTCCTCGGTGCGGAGGCCGTTGCGTTCCAGCTGGCGCGGCCACAGGTAACCGCGGGCGATCGCGACCTTCTCGGAGGTCGTATAGCCGTCGAACCGGATCACCTCCATGCGGTCGATCAGCGGGCCCGGGATCGTGTCCGCGACGTTCGCCGTCGCGATGAACAGGACCTGGCTGAGATCGAGCTCCACGTCGAGATAGTGATCACGGAAGCTGTGGTTCTGAGCCGGATCGAGCACCTCGAGGAGCGCCGAGCTCGGGTCCCCGCGCCAGTCGGCGCCGACCTTGTCGACCTCATCGAGCAGGATCACCGGGTTCATCGTCCCGGCATCTCGCAGAGCCCGGACGAGCCGGCCCGGAAGCGCACCGATATACGTCCGCCGGTGTCCACGGATCTCGGCCTCGTCGCGCACGCCGCCGAGCGACATGCGGATGAATTCGCGCCCGGTGGCGCGGGCGACCGACTCGCCGATGCTCGTCTTGCCGGTGCCGGGAGGGCCGATCAGCGTCAGGATCGCGCCCGACCTCTTGTCCTCCTGGATCCCGCGCTCGACGCGGAGCTTCTTGACGGCGATGTATTCGACGATCCGGTCCTTGACGTCCTCGAGGCCGGCGTGGTCGGCGTCGAGCACCTCACGCGTGTAGACGGGATCGAGGCGCTCCTCCGAGCGCTTGCCCCACGGCACCGCGATCAGCCAGTCGAGGTAGGTCCGGATCACGCTCGACTCGGCCGACTGCTCGCCGATCCGCTCGAGGCGACCGAGCTCCTTCTCCGCCTGCTCACGGACGCCGTCCGGCATGCCGGCCTCGGCGATCTTCGTCCGGTACTCCTCGACGACCGAGGCGTCATCGTCGCCCAATTCCTTGCGGATCGACTCCATCTGCTTGCGCAGGAAGTACTCGCGCTGCTGCTTCTCGGCGCCCGACTCGACGTCGTCGCGGATCCGCTTGCGGACCTGCAGCTCCGCGAGACGCTCGCGCTGATAGGCGACGGCGAGCTCGAGGCGCTCGGCGATGTCGACCGTCTGCAGCAGGTTGACCCGCTGCTCGTAGCTGAGGTCCGGCGAGTAGCCGCACGTGTCCGCGAGCGCGCCCGCCTCGGTGATGCCGCGCAGGAACGCCTGGATGCGTCCGTCATCCCCACGGAGCTCGAGGATCTCCTCGACGACCGCGCGGTACTCGCGCTCGAGCTGGCGCGTGCGGCCGTCGGGCACTGCGGTTGGATCGGGGCGTTCGTCGACCTCGACGAACAGCCTGCCATCCGGGAGCGTCGACGCGGCACCGGCGATACCGCGGTGCAGGCCCTCGAGCACCGACGCGCGGGCGCCGCCCGGCAGACGCACGCGATCGCTCACCTTCGCGACCGTGCCGACGCTGGCGAACGCCTTTTCGTGGCGAGGCACGAGGATGACCTGCTCGTCGTCGGTCCCGGTGTCGACCGCCAGCGTGACGGACATGCCTGGGAAGACGACGACGTCATCGAGCGGGACAAGAAGAAGGCGACTCATAAGCTTCACTTTCGTACTGGGACTTATCAAAAGTAAGTGGAAGGCTAGCAGGCCCGGTTCGGGACGCTGCCATTATCTCAGTCGGTGAGACTCAGATTACTGCACGGCGCGGACTTCTCTCACACCACCGGCCACCCTGATCCGTGCGACGTGTGCGAACATCAGTCGGGCGATGGAGGACACGCACGACCCGGCCGGCCAGGGGCCGCACGACATCCTCGCGGCGGAGGCGTTCGCGCTCGGCGCGGGAGATCCGGCGCTGCATCGCGAGGTTGCGCACGATGTGCTCGCGGCCGACGAGTTCCCGATGCCCGCCGCCGCGCCGCATGCCGTCCCGCCCGAGTGGCAGCGAGGCTCCTCCGCGTCCGCGCCACCGATCGCGCCCGCGGCGCGGCGGTCGCCGCCGGTCTGGCTCGCCGCGGCCGGCCTGCTCGCCGTCGCCATGGCATTCCTCGCGGTCCGCCGGCGGCGCTGCGGGCGCGACTAGCGCGCAACCGGGGCCGGGGTCCGGGGTCGACCCCGGCAGAGCGCCGGTGGGCCGCAGCAGACGGGGCTCGAGTGAGAGTCGCGGCCTCGGGTCAGCCGTCAGCCGCGCCGGCGGCGCGGCGGCATCAGGTCGGTGATCGCCCCGGTCTGCAGCTCGGCCGCGAACGCGATCGTCTCCGACAGCGTCGGGTGCGGGTGGATAGAGAGGCCGATGTCCTCGGCATCGGCTCCCTGCTCGAGCGCGACGACGGTCTCGGCGATCAGGTCGCCGGCGCCGACGCCGACGATGCCCGCGCCGAGCAGACGGTCCGACCCGGGCTCGAACAGGAGCTTGGTGATGCCCTCGGGACGGCCTAGCCCGAGCGCGCGACCGGACGCCGCCCACGGGAAGCTCTGCTTCTCGTACGCGATCCCCTCGGCCCGCGCGGCGGTCTCGGTCAGCCCCATCCAGGCGACCTCGGGATCGGTGTAGGCGACGGAGGGGATCGCACGTGGATCGAACTCGGCACCGGGCAGTGCCGCGATCACCTCCGCTGCGGTCTTACCCTCGTGTGTCGCCTTATGGGCGAGCATCGGGCCGCCGACGATGTCGCCGATCGCGTAGATCCCGGGCACGTTCGTCGACATCCGGCGGTCGACGGGGATGAACCCGCGCTCGTCGACGGTGACGCCGGCGGCGTCGGCGCCGACCGACCCGCCGTTCGGCCTGCGCCCGACGGCGACGAGAATCCGGTCGAACACCTGTGTCTCGATGCCGCCGGAGAACTCGACCGCGAGGCCCTTCTTCTGGGCCTTGACCGCCGTCACCTGCGTCGAGACGTGAATCGCCTCGTAGCGCTGCGCGATCCGCTTCTGCAATGGCCGGACCAGGTCGGGATCGCACCCCGGGATCAGCTGGTCGAGCATCTCGACGACGGTGATCCGAGCCCCCAGGGCGTCGTAGACCGTCGCCATCTCCAGGCCGATGATGCCGCCGCCGATGACGAGCATGCGCTTCGGGATCTCGTCCGGCGAGAGCGCCCCGGTCGAGTCGATCACGCGCGGGTCATCGGGCACGAACGGCAGCCGCACGGGCTCCGAACCGGCGGCGATGATGCAGTTCTCGAACGACAGGTCGCGGTCGCCCACCCGAACGGCGCGCGGCCCGATCAGGCGCGCATCGCCGTGCACGACCTCCACCTTGCGCTGCTTCGCGAGGCCGTCGAGTCCTCCGGTGAGGCGATCGACGACGCCCTGTTTCCAGGCGAGCAGCGCCGCGAGGTCGACCTGCGGCCGTCCGAACGTGATCCCGTGCGCAGCCATCTCCTCAGCCTCGGCGATCACACGTGCTGCGTGCAGAAGTGCCTTGGAGGGGATGCAGCCGACGTTGAGGCAAACGCCGCCGAGCCGCTCGCTGCGCTCGATCAGGACCGTCCGCAGACCGAGGTCGGCGGCCCGGAACGCCGCCGCGTAGCCGCCCGGCCCGCTGCCGATCACGATCACCTGCGCGTCCGCTTCAGCCGGCGCGGCCGGCGCCGGCTCATCGGTCACGCGCACCGGGTCCGCGCCCGCGCGCTCCGGCGCCGGCTGGGCCGCGGCCGTCTCGGCGCTGGCGGGAGCGGCCGGGGGGGAGCCGGCCGGCGCGCTCGCGGCGAGCGTCACAAGGACGGATCCGGCGGCGACGCGATCGCCAAGCCCGACCTTCAGCTCCCGGATGGTGCCGGCCGCGGGCGAGGGGACGTCCATCGTCGCCTTGTCGGACTCGAGCGTGACGAGCGGGTCCTCCGGGGCGACCTCGTCACCGGGGGCGACGTGGATCTCGATCACGGGGACGTCGGTGAAGTCGCCGATGTCGGGGACGAGGATCTGGAGGTCGCTCAAAGCAGGGCTCGGCGGAGATCGGCGACGACGCCCGCGAGGTGCACGACGAACCGCGCCGCCGCCGCACCGTCGATCACGCGGTGATCGTAGGACAGCGACAGGGGCAGCATCAGGCGTGGCGCGAACTCACCGGCCCGCTCGTCCCAGACCGGCTTCACCGCCGCGCGCGTGACGCCGAGGATCGCGACCTCCGGCGCGTTGATGATCGGGGTGAACGACGTGCCACCGATCCCGCCGAGCGAGGAGATCGTGAAGGTGCCGCCGGTCATCTGATCGAGCTTCAGCTTGCCGGCACGGGCCGACTCCGAGAGCGCCTGCAGCTCGCGCGCGATCTCAACGAGCCCCTTCTGGTCGGCGTTCCTGATCACCGGCACGACGAGCCCGCCCGGCGTATCGGCCGCGAAGCCGATGTTGTAGTAGCGACGCAGCACGATCTCGTCGCCGTCGAGCGAGGCATTGAACGCCGGAAACCGCTTGAGCGCGGAGACGCAGGCGGCCACGAGGAAGGCCACCATCGTGAACTTGACCCCATCGCCCCCCTGCTCGGCGTTCAGCCGCTTGCGCCACGCCTCGAGTTCGGTGATGTCGGCCTCGTCGTTCTGGGTGACGTGCGGGATCATCACCCAGTTGCGCGCAAGCGCAGGTCCCGAGATCCGCTGGATCCGCGAGAGCGCGACGCGCTCGATCGGCCCGAACTTCTCGAACTCGACGGTCGGCCACGGGGCGAGGAGGAAGCCGGCACCGCCTGGGCCGGACCCCGCGGTCGGGCCGGTCGGAGCCTGAGCGCCCGAGCCGGCCGTGCGGACGTCGTCCTCGACGATCCGTCCCTTGCGCCCGCTGCCCGCGACCACGTGGAGGTCGACCCCGAGCTCGCGGGCGAGGCGGCGGACGCTCGGACTCGCGTACACGGGGCCGCCGTTCCGGCTGCGGGGCGCGGCCACCGTAGCGGGCTCCGGCGCGGCCGGCGGCGACTCCTGCGCGGCGACCGTAGCGGGCTCCGGCGCGGCCGGAGCGGCCTCGACGTCGGCAACGGCCGGCTCCAGCACGACGATCGGCGAACCCGTCGAGATCCGGTCACCGAGTTTGACCAGCAGCTCGCGCACGGTGCCGGCGGCTGGGGAGGGGACGTCCATCGTCGCCTTGTCGGATTCGAGCGTGACCAGCGGATCCTCCGGCGCGACGGTGTCACCGACCGCGACGAGCACCTCGATCACGGGGACATCGTTGAAGTCGCCGATGTCCGGGACTCTGACCTCGATGCCCGCGGTCGCCGCGCTCATACCTTGGTCGGCATCGGTGCCGACGGGTCGATTTCGTAACGCGCGATCGCGTCGGCCACTCGCTCGACGGGCACCGTGCCCTCGTCAGCGAGCGATTTCAGAGCGGAGACGACGACATGGTGCCGGTCGACCTCGAAGAAGCGGCGCAGCGCCCGCCGACGGTCGCTGCGGCCGTAGCCGTCGGTTCCGAGGACGCGGTAGGTCCGTGGTACCCACGCCCGGATCTGATCCGGGTACGCCCTGACGTAGTCGGTCGAGGCGATCACGGGGCCGCGGCGGCGCTCCAGGCACTCTGAGACGAACGCCTGCCGTGGCGCCTCGAGCGGGTGCAGCGTGTTCCAGCGCTCCGTCTCGATGCCGTCGCGGCGCAGCTCCGTGAAGGACGTGACGCTCCACACGTCGGCGGAGACGTCCCACTCCTGCTCGAGCAGATCGGCCGCGGCGATCACCTCGCGCAGGATCGTTCCGGACCCGAGCAGCTGCACACGCGGCCGGCGCTTCGAGCGCGGCGACGCGCCCTCACGGAGGAGGTACATCCCGCGCAGGATGCCGTCTCGGGCACCGTCGGGCATCGGCGGGTGCCGATAGTTCTCATTCATCAGGGTGATGTAGTAGAAGACGTCCTCCTGATCGGCGACCATCGCGCGGAGGCCGTCCTGGACGATCACGGCCACCTCGTAGGCGAAGGCCGGATCGAACGCGCGGCAGTTGGGAACGACCGAGAACAGCACGTGGCTGTGCCCGTCCTCGTGCTGAAGGCCCTCGCCGTTCAGGGTCGTCCGTCCCGCCGTGCCCCCCAACAGGAAGCCGCGGGCCCGAGAGTCCCCCGCCGCCCAGACGAGATCGCCGACGCGCTGGTAACCGAACATCGAGTAGTAGATGTAGAAGGGGACCATCTGCTCGCCGTGAGCCGAGTACGACGTTCCGGCGGCGATGAACGACGACATCGAGCCCGCCTCGGTGATGCCCTCCTCGAGGATCTGCCCGCGCTCGTCCTCCTTGTAGAACATCAGCTGCTGCGCATCCTCGGGCTGGTAGCGCTGGCCGAAGGGCGAGTAGATCCCGAACTGGCGGAACATCCCCTCCATCCCGAAGGTGCGTGACTCGTCGGGCACGATCGGGACGATTCGCGGTCCGATTCCCTTGTCGCGCAGGAGCGTCGAGAGCACGCGGACGAACGCCATCGTCGTCGAGATCTCACGCTCGCCCGTGCCGTCGAGCTGCGTCTGAAAGGCGCCGAGCTCCGGCACCGGCAACGGCTCAGCTGCCCGCCGCCGCACCGGCAGCGACCCGCCGAGCGCCGCGCGGCGCTCGCGCAGATACTCCATCTCGGGCGAATCCGCGGCCGGCTTCAGGTACTCCGCGGCGCGCACCTGGGCATCGCTGAGGGGCAGCTCGAAGCGGTCGCGGAACGCGAGCAGCGCATCCTCGGTCATCTTCTTGGCCTGGTGCGTGATCATCTGGCCCTCGCCGGAGACGCCCATGCCATAGCCCTTGATCGTCTTGGCGAGGATCACCGTCGGCTGCCCGGTCGTGTGCACGGCGGCGTGATACGCCGCGTACACCTTCTGCTGGTCGAGCCCGCCGCGGTTCAGCGTCCAGATGTCGGCGTCGGTCATCGAGGCGACGCGCTCCTTCAGAACCGGATCGCGGCCGAAGAAGTGCTCGCGCACGTAGGCTCCGTCCCGCGACTTGAACGTCTGGTACTCACCGTCGACACACTCCGTCATCACCTGCACGAGGCGCCCGTCGACGTCCTGCTCCAGGAGCGGGTCCCAGCGCGAGCCCCAGATCACCTTGATCACGTTCCAGCCGGCGCCGCGGAAGTCCGATTCCAGCTCCTGGATGATCTTGCCGTTCCCGCGGACCGGTCCGTCGAGGCGCTGCAGGTTGCAGTTGACGACCCAGATCAGGTTGTCGAGCCGCTCGCGCCCGGCGAGGCCGATCGCGCCCATCGTCTCGGGCTCGTCCATCTCGCCGTCCCCGAGGAACGCCCAGACCCTGCGGCTGGTCGTGTCGGTCACGGAGCGCGCAGACAGGTACTTCATGAATCGCGCCTGGTAGATCGAGGTGATCGCGCCGATCCCGAGCGAGACCGTCGGGAACTGCCAGAAGTCGGGCATCAACCACGGGTGCGGGTAGGACGACAGGCCGCCGCCTCCGACCTCCTGGCGGAAGCGGTCGAGGTCCGCTTCGCTGAGCCGTCCTTCGAGGTACGCGCGCGCGTAGTTCCCGGGCGAGGAATGGCCCTGGAAGAAGACGAGATCCCCTCCGTCGGCGGCGGACGGGGCTCGCCAGAAGTGGTTGAAGCCGACCTCATAGAGGACGGCGAGCGATTGGTAGGACGCGATGTGGCCGCCGAGCTCGGAGGACTCTCGATTGGCGCGCACGACCATCGCCATCGCGTTCCAGCGGACGATCGAGCGCAGCCGCCGCTCGAGCGCGGGGTCGCTCGGCAGCTGAGCCTCGAGCGACGCGGGAATCGTGTTGACGTACGGCGTGTTGAGCGTCGCGATCGGACCGGTGCCGGCGTGCTGAGCGCGCTCGACGACGCGCGTCAGCAGGTGCCTGGCATACCCGGGCCCGTCGTGTGCGAGGACGCCGTCGATCGCCTCGAGCCACTCGCTCGTCTCGAGGTTGTCGAGGTCGCCGGCGGCTCCGTTTCCAGATTGGACTTCGAGGCGATCTGTCATCTGCGAATAGCTTGCCCTGGTTCGGAAAACTGCGGATACTGACTATAGGGCCCACGACGCGGACCCACAGCCTCGCGGCTCACCGCCACCGGGTCGATCGGGTACGGTGCGAGCGTGGCTCTGAGACCGATCGACGGCCCGGCCGGACCCCCCTGGCAGCCGGCGCTGTCCGGGACGCTGGAGACGCTCGTCGTCGAGTCCGAGATCCTCGCCGGCAACCCGCTCGGCGATCCGGCCCGGCGACCGCTGTACGTCTACCGCCCTCCGGGTGCCGACACAGCGGGGCCGCTGCCGTCCGTCTATCTGATCCAGGGGTTCACGCAACAGCTCGACATGTGGTCATCGCGCAGCGCGTTCGAGCCGACGATCTTCGAGCGGCTCGAGCGGCTGTTCGCAACCACCGACACCCCCGCCGCCGTGATCGTGTTCGTCGACGCCTGGACCCGGTTCGGCGGCTCGCAATTCCTGAACTCGCCGGCACTCGGCCGCTACATGGACTATCTGTGCGATGAGGTGGTTCCGTTCATCGACGCGAACTATCCGACGGCCGCGACGCGCGAGCACCGTGGCATCGCCGGCAAGTCGTCGGGCGGCTACGGGGCGATGGTCACACCGATGTTGCGCCCGGACGTGTTCGGCGGGCTGGCGAGCCACGCCGGCGATGCCCTGTTCGAGTGTTCGATGCTCCCGCGGTTCCCGCACGTCGTGCGGACGCTGCGCGACCACTTCGAGAGCTCCTACGAGGTCTTCCATCGCCGGTTGCTGCAGGCGCCGGCGTTCGACTTCCATCGCTACGGCGAGCCGCTCGAGATGTACGCGTATGCCGCGGCCTACTCGCCGGACCCGGCCGACCCTGCGGCCCCGCCCCGGCTCCCGTTCGAGATCCGGACGGGCCGTCTCGTCGATCAGGTCTGGGATCAGTGGCTCGCCCACGACCCCGTGCGGATGGTCGCTCGACACGCCGAGGCGCTGCACACGATGCGACGGATCTATCTCGACGCCGGCCGCAGCGACGAGGCGTTCCTCGACCTCGGCGCCCAGGCGGTCTCCGATGAGCTGCGGCGCCACGGGATCGCTCACACGCTCGAGCTGTTCGATGGTCGGCACGGCGGCATCGCCTACCGCTACCCCGGGGCGATCCGCGAGCTGATCCTGGCGCTGGCCGGCGCCTGAGGAACGGTCTCGGTGCCCGCCCCCGAGGACGAGCTCGCGTTCGCCGGCCCGGCCGCGATCGCCGCGCGCGTGCGCTCGGGCGAGCTCTCCCCCCGAGAAGTCGTCGAGCACTTCCTGCGACGCATCGAGCGCTTCGATCCGCAGCTGCGCGCGTTCCGTGTGACGCTGCCGGATGCAGCGCTCGCAGCCGCCGACGCGCTCGGCCGGATGCTGCCGCGCGCCGAGCCGGTCGCCACGGCACTCGCAGGCGTGCCGGTCGCGATCAAGGACGACATGCCACTCGCCGGACAGTCCGCCACGCGCGGCTCGCGCTCGCCCGCGCGCGCCGCTGCCGGTGACGCCGAGGCGGTCGCGCGCCTGCGAAGCGCCGGGGCGATCCCGATCGGTGTGACCCGGGTGCCAGAGCTGACGATCTGGCCGTGGACGGCGACGGACGCCGGCGGCGTCACGCGCAACCCCTGGGACCTGTCGCGCACCCCGGGCGGCTCGTCCGGTGGCTCGGCCGCAGCCGTCGCCGCGGGGCTCGTTCCGGCGGCGACCGCATCCGACGGGGCGGGCTCGATCCGGATCCCGGCCGCGTGCTGCGGGCTCGTCGGGATGAAGCCGACGCGTGGGCTCGTCTGCACGCTGCCCATGGTCGAAGGCTGGCTCGGGCTGACGGTGTTCGGCGCGCTCGCGCGGACGACCGCCGATTCGGCCCTGCTCCTCGATGTGATGGCGGGTCCAGGATCGGATCGGCCGGGCGACCTGGCCCGCGGCCGCTTCAGCGCCGCCGCGGCGAGCGAGCCCGGTCGGCTGCGAGTGGCTGTCTCCCGGCGCGTCCCTCCGGGCCTGGTCGCATCGCTCTCGGCGGACCAGCGACTGGCCTTCGAACGCACTGCGAGGCTGCTGGCGGAGCTGGGGCACGACGTCGAGGAGCGCGATCCCGACTACGGACTGGCCGCGCTCGAGCTGACCCAGACCTATCTGCGCGGGATCGCGGAGGACTTCGCGCGGCTCGCCGAGCCGGCGGCGACCGAGCGAGCGACGCGGCAGATGGCCGGCGCCGGCCGCTTGCTCGTGCCGCCGCGCCGGCGCGATGTCCTGCGCTCACGGCGAGCTGCCACCTCGGCGCGGATCCTCTCCCTGTGGGCGGCGCATGACATCCTGCTGACGCCGGGGCTGGCCCGAACGGCGCTGCCCGCCGAGGGTTGGCACGGCAGCGGCGCGCCGCTCGCCTTCTTCCACGCGGCCCGGTTCACACCGTGGACCCCGATCTTCAATCTGACGGGACAGCCCGCGATCGCGGTTCCCGCGGGCTTCGGCGCCGACGGTCTGCCGCTGAGCGTCCAGCTGGTGGGCCCGCCGGGCGGGGAGCCGCTGTTGTACGCGCTCGCGGCCCAGCTCGAGGCGGCACGCCCGTGGGGGCCGCTGACGCCGCCGCTGGAGTCGGGGCCGCAGGCCGTCGCGGCCTAACACCGACACGGACCTCGCAGTAACTACTATCGTTCGACCGGGGTTCTTCGCGGTACTTTGTCGAAGAGAGTTCTTAGTACATGCGTTCAGACTGCTCCTCTCAGATCGCGGAAAAGCCACGAACCGCCGTGCCGGCAGGTGACCTCGGTGACCTGTTCGTGCGCTGGCAGCGAGATCGGGACCAGCGGGCCCGCGAGCAGCTCGTCGAGCGCTACATGCCCCTTGCCCGCCGCCTCGCTCTGCGGTATCTCGGTGCGCGCGAGCCCTTCGACGACCTCCTGCAGGTGGCGAGCATCGGGCTCGTCAAGGCGATCGACCGGTTCGATCCGGAGCGGGGGAACGCATTCAGCTCATTCGCCGTCCCAACCATCCTCGGCGAGCTGAAGCGCCACTTCCGCGACCTCGGATGGGCACTTCACGTGCCGCGCGCAGCCCAGGAGCGAGCCCTCCAAGTCGAGGAGGCGCAGCGGCGCCTGGTCGCGCGCAGCGGGCGTCCGCCGACGGTGCCCGAGCTCGCGCGCTGCCTCGACCTGACCCCGGAGGAGATCCTCGATGCGCTCGAGGCGTCCGGCGCGCACCACACGATGTCGCTCGACACACCGCGCGACGAGAGCGACCCCGAAGCGGGGACGATCGCGGACGGGCTCGGCGAGGACGACTTCCGCTTCGATCGCGTCGTCGTCGGGGCGAGCATCGCCAAGGCGGCTGAGAGCCTCTCCGACCGCGACCGCCGGATTCTCGCGCTGCGATTCGTCGAGGATCAGACGCAGACGCAGATCGCGCTGATCGAAGGTGTGTCGCAGATGCAGGTCTCGCGGGTCCTGCGCCGGGCGGTGGAGACGCTCGGCGAGATCGTCGGCACGGACTCGGGCCCGACGGTCGCGTCCGCCGCGCGCTGATCGAGGGCCGGCGGGCGCCGGTCAGACCGCCGGCCGCGGGCGCCGGCCGGCGAGCCCGTTCGGCGAGCGGAGCAGCAGCCAGCCGCGCTCCTCGCGACGCAGGGCGCCGTCGGCCGTGAGGCTGCCGAGTGCGAGCGTCACCGTCGGCCGCCGGGCGCCGACGAGGCCGCCAAGCGCGGCGTGCGTCAGCCCGATCGGCAACAGCGTGCCCGCCGGGGTCACCTGGCCCCAGGACTCGGCGAGCAGCCACATGACCGCGAGCAGCCGGTCATCGACGCGCGGCAGCTGACAGATCATCAGCTGGGTGGTCAGCCGCTCGCACTGCTCGCCGAGCCGCGCATGCAGGCCGGCGGCGATCTGGGGCCAGCGGCGCACGGCGAACAGCATCTCGCGCTCGAGCAGCGCGAGCCGGGTCGGCGTCGTCGCCCGGTACTGAGACTCGACGACGAGGACCGAGCGAGGGGCGTGAGTCAGCGGCAGGAGATCGCCCGGCCCGATCATCCTCAGGCCGGCGTGGCTGCCGAGGCGCAGTGACTGCAGCAGCGTCCCGTCGAGCACGAGCGCGCCGAACGCGGCGTGCTGCTCGAGCAGCGAGCGGACGTCGACCGGTCCGGCCGGAAGCGAGACAACGGGCAGCTGGGTGGTGCGGGCCTGCTCGGCATCGTCAGGTCCGAGGAACCGGATCAGATCTGGTTCGGAGTCGAACAGCCTGATCGTTTGCGGGTAACCCATGAGACGGGTATTCCCGTT
>CAVPLN010000010.1:0-41378 GCA_963705995.1 uncultured Solirubrobacterales bacterium | reverse complement strand
CTCTATGCCGTGCTTCGGCGACTACGTATTGCTCGTCGGCGACGAGGGCGGGTTCGCCCCCAACCTCGATTCCAACGAGGCGGCGCTCGAAGCCCTGATCCAGGGGATCACAGCCGCCGGATACCGGCCGGGGGAGCAGGTCGCGATCGCGCTTGATCCCGCCGTCTCGGAGCTCTACAAGGACGGCGCGTACGTGCTCGAGAACGAGCACCGCACGACTGAGCGCCGATGAGCTGACCGCCTACTGGGCCGACCTCACGGCGCGCTACCCGATCGTCTCCCTCGAGGACGGGATGGCCGAGGAGGACTGGGCCGGCTGGAAGACGCTCACCGACCGCCTCGGGAGCGGGCTGCAGCTGATCGGCGACGATCTGTTCGTGACCAACACGGAACGACTCAAGCGCGGGATCGACGCCGGCGTGGCCAACTCGATCCTGATCAAGGTCAACCAGATCGGGACGCTGACCGAGACGCTCGCGGCGATCCGGATGGCCCGTGAGGCCGGGTACACGGCGGTGATGTCCCACCGCTCGGGCGAGACCGAGGACGTGACGATCGCCGATCTCGCGGTCGCCACCGGGTGCGGCCAGATCAAGACCGGCGCGCCGTCGCGGACCGACCGCGTCGCCAAGTACAACCAGCTCCTGCGGATCGAGGAGGTGCTCGGGACGGACGCCGAGTATCTCGGCCGCCGGGCGTTCCGAAGCTGACACGATCGCTGGTGCGGTTTTCGAGGGTGGCAGTGGGCGCCGTCTTGCAGCAGGAAGGAGGGCGTCCGTGTCGAACGAAGGTCTCAGCGGATGCACGGCGCCCAATCTGCATCATCAGCTCGCCGCTCCCGTTCCGCGCGAGATCCGGCGGACGCGCGCCCGCCGGGGCCGCGGACCGTTCGTGCGCGCCTGCCGAGCTCGAGGGTCCGATGGGATCGCAAGCTGCGGGTGATCATGCTCGGGGTGTTCGCGCTCGTCGGCTGGGTCGGGGTCCACGCCGCGATGTCGATGCTCGCGACCCGCGCTCAGGCGAACGCCGAGCAGGCGCTCGTCAACCGCCTCGATCGGCAGAACCGGGCGCTCGAGCAGCAGGCGAAGTCCCTGAACGAGCCGGCCACGATCATCCGCGACGCGCGCGCGCTCGGGATGGTGCGCGCCGGCGAGCGCGCCTACGTGGTCACCGGTCTGTCCGGCAACTGACTCGGGCGCCGGCGACGCCGTCGGGCGCCGGGCGCGGGTCGTGAACGTCAGCTTCGAACAGCTGATGGCCCTCTGGCAGGAGGGCCTCGGACGGCTACGCGACGCCGAGCCGACCGAGCGTGCCGCGCTCGAGCGGGTGATCGACGAACTCGTCGCCGAGCTCCGTCGCCGGCTCGGCGGGAACTTCACGACCGATGAGCTCGGCCGCCTGTACCTCGAGCAGGGAACCGACTGGTGCTTCGACATCGCGGTGCGGGTCGCGCCGGCGACGCCGGCCGCGTGGGAGCTCTCGACGATCTCGGGCCCGGCCTTCGCTCGCTACGCGCGGATGGCGAGCGACTATGGCGGGGGACGCAGGCGCGTCGAGGAGGCCTGAACGCGCCTGCAAGCCCAGCCTGACTACTCGTCGCCGTTGTCGGTCTCGTCGCCCTCGTCGCCCTCGTCGGCGTCGCCACCGGCGCGGCGGATCACGATCTGGTCCTCCTCGATCGTGACCTCGACCGGGCGGTGGCCCGCCCAGTACTCGGCGTACACCGGGTCGTCCTGCACGGCCGGATCGAGCCACAGACCGTAGCCCTCTTCGCCGTGGTCGAACGTCGCCTCGAGGGGCGTCCCCGGCTTGCGCTTGCTGCGGGCAGACCTGCCGCCGCGACGCCCGCGCCGGCGTCTGGGCCGCTCCTCGTCCTCCTCCTCGTCCTCTTCCTGCGCTGCCGCCACGGCCGCCGCATCCAGCTCGGCCGCGATCATCGCGTCATCCTCGGCGCGCAGGTCGATCTCATCGTCGTAGTCGGCGATGCTCGTCGGAATCTCCCCCTCAGCGTCCGGCTCGAGCGCCTGCTCGCGCTTGAACGCCTGAATCTGTTGGACTGTGACCTCGAGCTGGTGGGCGATCCACGCGTCGGTGCGGCCTTGGCGCACCCAGGCGCGGATCCGGTTCAGCTCCGGTCTCAACGATCTTCTTGGCATGAAGCGCGGAGACTACCCGACGGGCCGGACCATCAGTCGTGTGGTGACGTCTCGCGGTCGAGCCGGTAGTTGTCACGGAGTTTGTCCGTAGGTATGCTGGAAATGCGGTAGGGCCGGCTACCTCGGCGCCGGGTCACCTGGCTCTTCGCTCGGAACGACGGCGAGCAGGGAGGCAAGATGCTGGTACTGACGAGAAAGTCAAATCAGAGCATCATGATCGGCGACGACATCGAGGTTTCGGTGCTCGCGATCATGGGCGAGAAGGTGCGGATCGGGATTCAGGCCCCCAGGGACATCCCGGTGTTCCGCAAGGAGGTGTACCTGGAGATCCAGGACGAGCGGGTCGCCCCCCAGGAGGCTCCGGCCCCCGATCTGGACGAGGCGCTGCGCGGCCTCAGCCATTAGACGCATTCGGACGCCTGCGCGCTAGGAGAGGAGCAGGTAGAGCGTCGCGAACATCGCGACGGTGACGATCAGCGCGGTCGCGATCAGCGTCGTCACGAGCAACCAGAAGCGCAGGGTCCCGCGCTTCTTCTCGCGCTCCGCCCGGCGCACGCGCGAGCGGTGCATCGCCCTGCGGCGCAGGTGCTCGCGCCGCTGCTGGTCCAGTTCGGCCTCGTACCGGAACGCCTGCTCGATCTGAGCGAGGCTCTGGCGCATCTTCATGGCATTGCCTGACGAGCCTATCAACCCGGCGGCGCGTCAGGGACGCCGCCGCCGGGTCGTGAAAGCTCGCCGCGGCGAGCGCGTCAGCCGACCTTCTGGCCCTCGTAGACGCGGACGAAGTGCAGATAGTTCTCGGCGATCTGCCGCCGCCGCCTGCTCGCGCGTGAGCGACTTGTCGAGGAAGCCCTTGAGGGCGTCCCACCAGATCGAGCGCCCGATCGCGAAGCCGATGAAGCCCTCGACCGGCGACGCGGCCTCGAGCCATTCCTCGACCTTCTCGGTCGAGGCGCCGCGGCCGAGCAGCACGCACGTGACGTCGTCGCGGCCCTCGCCGGTCCGGGCCTGCTCGGCCAGCATCTCGGCGTCGGAGCGCTCGTCGACGCCCTCGATCTTCCAGACGTCGACCTCGATCCCGTACTCCTGGATCGTCCTCGATCGCGCGGCGCATCAGCTCGGGGCGCAGCTCGGCGTCGTAGCGCTCGGCAGCTGCCGCCGACCGACGCGAGCTGCGCCTCGGTCGCCGGCACCAGCAGCTCGAACAGGAACTTGCGGTCGTGGGCGTGCAGCCAATCGGCGAGCTCCTTCAGCCGCCCGAGCTGGCGCGCGTTCATCTCGGTGTCCGGATCCTCGGGGTTGTAGCGAACGAGGACCTTCGAGAAGTCCGGGTTGAACTCCTCGATGTGCGCGCCGAAGTCGGCCCCGTACTCGAAGTCGAACTCGTTCTGGCCGCTCTTCTCGACCGGCATCGCGAGCTTCAGGCCGTGCCTCGCGCGCCCGCTGCGGGATGTCGGAGCCGAACTGCTCGTCGACGAGTACGCCGGTCGCGTCGGCCTGGACGCCGCAGCTCGACCGCCTTCAGCATCCCCTCGAAGATCACGCGCTTGGCGTCGGCGATCGTCGCCGTCTCCTCGGCCGTGGGATCCCCCGGGATGCCGAACATCTTCTTCTGGAACGAACCCCGGTGGTCGAAGGCGAGTATGTAGAGCTTGCCGTGATATCCGAGTGCCATCGAACACATCCTCTGGTTGTGCTTGCTGTTGTGCACCTCCGAGTTTAAGTGCTCGGCGTCGCGCGGCGGTACGGGTTCGTCCGCAGTCCCGCAGGTTCGTCCGCAGTTCGTCGGCAGCTCGACCGGCGAGCCAATAGGCTGCGCCGATGGATCACAACTTCACCGGGCCGTCGTACACGATCGGCATCGAAGAGGAGCTGATGATCCTCGACGCCGACTCGCTCGAGCTCGTCAATGCGATCGAGTCGATGCTCGAACCCGCGCCGGTCGGCGAGATCAAGCCGGAGCTGATGGAGTCGGTCCTGGAGATCGCGACGGCCCCGTGCCGGGACACGGGTGAGGCCGGCGAGCAGCTGCGTGCGCTGCGCCGGCAGGTCGCGGGCACCGCGGCCCGCAAGGGGCTCGCGATCGGCTCCGCCGGCACGCATCCGTTCGCGATGTGGGAGGACCAGCGGATCGTCGCCCGGCCGCGATACCGGGATCTGATCAGCGCGCTGCGATTCGTCGCGCGCCAGGAGCTGATCTTCGGCGTCCACGTCCACGTCGGCGTCGACGACCCCGACAAGGCGATCCATGTCAGCAACGGGATGCGCGTGCACATGCCGGTGCTGCTCGGATTGTCGGCGAACTCTCCTTTCTGGCGGGCCGATACGACCGGGCTCGCGTCGACGCGCACGCCGATCTTCCGCGCCTTCCCGCGCGTCGGGATCCCGCCGACGTACAAGGACTGGGCCGATTTCGCCCGCCGGATCGAGTTCATGATCGAGGCCGGGGTGATCCAGGACTACACATACCTGTGGCACGACGTCCGGCCGCACCCGAATTTCGGCACCGTCGAGATCCGCGTGATGGACGGCCAGACCCGAGTCGAGCACACGCTCGGGCTCGCCGCGCTCGTGCAGGCGCTCGTCAAGGAGCTCTGCGAGCACTTCGACGCGGGCCACAAGCTCTCCAAGTATCCGTTCGAGATGCTGGATGAGAACAAGTGGCTGGCCGCCCGGCACGGCCTCGAGGGCGAGATCGTCGACCTGCCGACGTCCGAACGCGTCTCGACCAGGGCGCTCGCGCGGCGCCTGCTCGACCGCATGCGCGAGCACTGCCAGGAGCTGGGTTCAGCCGGCGACCTCGACGGCGTCGAGGACATCCTGCTCAAGGGCAACGGCGCCGCCCGTCAGGTCGTCGTCTACGAGGCCAATCACGACCTTCGCGAGGTCGTCGGCGAGATCGTCGCGGCAACGGCCGTCTGATCCGGCCACAGCCCGACAGGGGGCGAAGGTGGCGTTCCGCCGCTCTACAATCGGACCGTGAGCACCGGCGGCCCCGACCTGTTCGTCATCTGCAAGAACTGCGGATCAGAGGTCAGTCCGTACATCACCGAGTGCCCGTACTGCGGCAACCGGCTGCGCAAACGCGCCCCGAAGCTCGACCGCAACGGGCGCGTGACCGAGCGTCTGGGGCGCCGGCCGCCCGCCCAGCTGACGCGCCTGCGGCGGGGGGAGATCCCCGGCATCCGGCACGACACGCACGCCTACGCCACGGTCACGCTCGTCCTGCTCGGCCTCGCCGGCTGCCTCGTCTGGCGCGTCAACGTGATCGGGAAGCACACGCTGACCGTGCAGGGCACGCTCGGGCACCACGTCTGGCGCCTGTTCACGTCCGCGTTCGTGTACGACAACACCGGCTACGCGTTCGTCGCCCTCGGCGCGATCGCCATCTTCGGAACGCTGATCGAGCACCGGCACGGCTTCATCGTCGTGCTTGCACTGTTCCTCGTCGGCAGCGTCGTGGGCATCGAGCTCACGCGGCAGACCTCGAGCCACCTCGTCCTCGGCGGCGGGGGCGGGGCGCTCGCGCTGCTGACGGCCTGGGTGATCCCCGACCTGCTGTCCCTGCGAGCGCGCCGGGAGATCGAGGGCGACGTGCTCGGCGCCGCGGTCCTCGCGGCGGTGCTGATCCTGATGCCCCTGGCGGTCACCGACGCGAGCTGGGTCTGCGACGGCACCGGACTCGTGGGCGGTCTCCTGATCGGATATCCGCTCGCCCGGATCCACCCGAGCTGATGGCGGCCGCCCGGACCGGGGAACCGGCGGCGTCGCCGTGAACGAAGCCGAGCTCGAAGCCGCGATCGCTGCGCTCAGCGCTCCCGAGCGGATGCAGGGCGCCCAGCAGCTCGTCGCGCGTGCGGCCCCCGCTCTTCAGCAGGTGCTCGACGCCGCGCTCGCCGAGGGCGGCTGGTTCGACACCGCCCACCTCGCCGCCGTCCGCGAGGCGATCAGCCCCGACGATCCCGAGGAGCGTCTGCGGATGGTGCGCGTGCTGTGTGCGGAGGAGACGCGCCTCGGCATGCTCGTCGGCGTTGCGATCGGGGTAGAGCTTGCTCGCGAGCTGGGTTTCGACGCGCTCACCGAAGATCACCACCAGGAGGACTGACAAAGATGGATATCCGCTATCTCGGGCACTCCGCCTTCGCGCTGGCCGACGGCGACACGACCGTCCTGATCGACCCGTTCCTGACGGGGAATCCTAAGGCCGCGATCGCCGCTGACGACGTCCACGCCACCACGATCCTCGTCAGCCACGGCCACGGCGACCACATCGGCGACACGGTTGCGATCTCCAAGCGGACCGGAGCCCCGGCGGTCGCGATCGTCGAGCTCGCGAGCGAGCTCGGGTCCGAGGGGATCGAGGTGCGCGATCCGAATCTCGGCGGCACCATCAAGTTCGACTGGGGCTGGGTCAAGCTCGTGCCGGCCTGGCACACCTCGACGACTCCGAAGGGCACGGTCAACACGCCCGCCGGCCTCCTGATCAACTTCAAGGACACGATCGTCTACCACCTCGGCGACACCTGCCTGTTCTCCGATCTGCAACTGGTCGGCAAGCGGCATCCGATCGACGTGGCCCTGATGTGCATCGGCGGTCACTACACGATGGACCGGGTCGACGCGGTCGACGCGGCCGAGCTGGTCGGTGCCAGGACGGTGATCCCCTGCCACTACAACACCTTCCCGCCGATCGAGACCGACGCCCACCAGTTCAAGTCGGACGTCGAGTCGGCGACCGGTTCCGAGGTCGTCGTGCTGGAGCCGGGTCAGTCGCACGCGGCGTGAACCGGGGCGGGGCCGTCTCGTGCGCGGCCGAGATGCACGAGGGCGAGCTCCGGCCGATGGCCCTGATCGGCGACCGGCACGCGTGGCTCGAGCGGCTCTCACGCGGGGCCACTGGCGAGGTCGCGCACCTCGGCTGCGCCGACAGCCCGTACACGGCGGAGCTGCTCGCGTCGGGTCAGCTCCTGCATCAGCGGCTGCTGGGCGCGGCCCAGGTGACGGGGATCGACGTCGACGGCCCGGCCCTCGCGCTGATCGGCGCCAGGTTTCCGGGCGCTCGCCTGCTCGAGCTCGATGTCGCCGCCGGGGCGCCCGACTCCGAGCGGGGCCGTTACGCGCTCGTGATCGCGGGCGAGGTGCTCGAGCACGTGCCGGACGCCGACCGCTTCCTTCGCGGCTGCGCCCGCCTGCTGGCTCCCCACGGGCGGCTCTGCGTGACCGTGCCGAACGCCTGCTGCCCGAAGATCGGGCTGCGGGCGCTCGCCGGCCGCGAGTCGGTCCATCCCGACCATCGCGTCTACTACGGCCCGCGAACGCTGACGCGGACGCTCGCGGGCGCCGGGCTGCGCCTCGACTTCATCGCCTCGTGCTTCCCGCCGGGAGCCGGCCTGGCGGGCCGGCTCCTGGTCAACCCCCTGATCCGGGCCGCCCATCGCGCCACTCAGGGACCGGTCGGCGACGGCCTGATCGCCGTCGCCAGCGCGAGCTCGAACGCCTCCACCATCGCGTCGTAGGTGTACGCCTGGACGGCCGCGTGGGCGCCTCGCCCGAGCCTGTCCGCGAGCTCCAGGTCCCCCAGCAGTCGCGTGATCGCGCCCGCGAGCGCGCCCGCGTCGCCGGGTGCGATCACAAGGCCCGTTTCGCCGTCGCGGACCAGACCGCCGGCGGCCGCGCCGACCGCCGTCGTCGCGATCACCGGCCGGCCCTGGTGCATCGCTTCGTTGCAGACGAGGCCCCACGGCTCGCGAAAGCGCGCTGTCGGGACGGACGCAAGCACCGCGAACGCGCTCGCGCCGTAGGCGACGGGCAGGCGCTCGCGCGCCATCGGCCCGAGCAGGCGGACGCCGGGGGCCGGCGCCGCCGCGCACCGCTCCGCGAGCGGCCCGTCGCCGATCAGCACGAGCGTCGCGTTCGGCCTCGCCCGCCCCCACGCATCGAGCAATACGCCGACACCCTTCTCGGGCACGAGCCTACCGGCGTAGAGGACGAGCGGGCCGTCCCCGAGGCCGTGAGCGGCGCGAAAGGCGGCGACCTCGTCGGGTCGGGCGGCGCGCCCGAACAGGTCGGGCTCGACCGACTGCGGGGCCACGTACACGTCGTCATCGCGGCCGCGGATCCCGGCGACGAAGCGCCGAACGTGCTCGCCATAGGCGACGACGGCGTCGGCGTCGCGGTAGATCCGGCGGGTCAGCGGCAGCGCCAGCGCGTTCTTGACCGACCATGGCTGCGCCCAGACGGACGCCCACAGGATGAACGCAGCGCGGTGCCGGCGGGCGCCGAGATAGGCGGCCGGCAGGATCGCACCGCCAGCGTACGGCGCGATCACGGCCTCGTAGCGCTTCGCGATCCCGAACGCCCCGCGGGCGCCGCCCTGCAGACGGCGCGCCGGGAACGGCGCGGCGGCGAGCTTGGCGTCGAGATCGGCGGCGAACCAGGCGGGCGCGTACCGCTCACCGCCGGCGTAGCAGAGGACCTCCAGGCCGCGTTCGCGCGCCAGTCGCTCGTACAGCGGCATCCGGTACCCGGCGAGGTAGGTCGTCAGCAGGGCGATCGCCATCCGTGGCACCTTGCCAGAATCGCGTGACCCGATGCGCGTGCTGATCCTCCACAACCGGTACCGCGCGGAGGGGGGCGAGGAGCGCGCCGTGCAGGACGGGGCCGCGCTGCTGCGGCGCAGCGGCCACGAGGTGACGGTGCTCGAGCGGGCGAGCGCCGGCGTCGGGCCGGCGCGGGCGGCCGCCGCGCTGCTCCGCGGCGGGGAAGCGCCCACCGACATCGGCAGGCTCGTGCGCGACCTGCGAATCGATGTCGTCCATGCGCACAACGTCCACCCGCTGCTCGGCTGGCGGGCGCTCGCGGCCGCCCGCGAGGCGGGCGCGCGGACCGTCCTGCAGCTGCACAACTTCCGCCTGTACTGCGCGATCGGCGTCGCCTACCGCGGCGCCCGGCCGTGCCACGATTGCCGTGGCCGCAACACGGCGCCGGGGCTGATCCACCGCTGCCGCGGCTCGCTCCCGGAGGCGGCCGTCTATGCCGCCGGCCTCGCCCGCCAGCAGCGCGCGCTGCTGGCCCAGGCCGACCGGATCGTCGTGCTCAGCGAGGCGCACGGCGCGCTCCTGCGCGCCCACGGTCTGCCGTGGGAGCGGGTCTCGGTGCTGCCGAACTTCATCGCCACAGGTGCCTGGGCGTCGGCGAGCCTCGCCGACCGCGGTGAGTACGCGCTGGTCAGCGGCCGGCTCGTCGAGGAGAAGGGGTTCGACACGGCCGTGCGCGCCGCTGCGGGCGCCGGGGTGCCGCTGCTCGTCGCCGGGAGCGGTCCGGATGAGGCGCGTCTTCGCGCGCTCGCCGCCGGTGCCGACGTGCGCTTCGGCGGCTGGCTCGACGGTGATGACCTCGCGCGTGCCCGCGCCGCAGCCGGCGTCGTGCTGGCGCCGTCGCGGTGTGAGGAGGCGTGCCCGTACTCGGTGCTGGAGGCGCTCGCCGGCGGCGTGCCGGTGCTCGTGTCCGATCGCGGTGGCCTACCGGAGCTGGTCGAGGGCGGCCGCGGGGCGATCCTCGGCGCCGAGGACGCGGGCGCCTGGGAGCGGGCGCTCCGCGAGCTGTGGCTCGACCCGGCAGCGCGCCTGCGAGCCGGTCAGGCCGCGCTCGCGGGCGGTCGCGAGCGCTTTGGCGAAGCTCGCCATCTGGAGGGGCTCCTCAGCGTCTACGGCTGCGAGCCGTAGCCGAGCTCGAACCAGATTGAGCGGTCCTTCCAGTCGTGCGCCATCAGCGCGCCCCCGGCGGCGGCGAGTACGACGAGCGGCGTCACCTGCCGCTGCTCGACGAGCGGCGCCGTGGCCAGCCCGGCGCAGCCGAGCGCCGCGATCACGGTCCCGGTCGCGCCGTGATGGCAGCGCTGCCCCAGGATCCACAGCCGCCGGCGGATCGCGTCGTACTCGACGATCCCGGAGTTCTGTTGTCTGAATGGCGGTGTCATTGCTGTCACGAGGGCCACGATTACTCGCATAATCGGCCGCTGCGCTCTGACGGATGAGCGCTTGATGTTGGTTTCAGATACCGCGAATGCGCGGGTATCGAGCGGATCAACCGATCCGGGAGCCTGGCTGCGCTGCCGCGTCGGGGCGCAGCAGCACGACGCCGAGGTCGTCGTCGAGGGCGCCGAGCACGAGGACCTCCGAGCTGAACGGGCCGATCTGGCGCGGGGGGAAGTTGACGACGCCCACGACGAGGGTCTCTAGCAGTTGCTCGCGCGCGTAGTGCGTGATCTGGGCCGAGGAGCGCTTCCGGCCGATCTCCGGTCCGAAGTCGATCGTCAGCTTCCACGCCGGCTTGCGGGCCTCGGGAAACTCGTCGACCGCGACGATCCGGCCGACCCGCATGTCCACGGCGTTGAAGTGGTCGGAGTCGATCACGCCTGCGGTCCCGATCGCAGCGGGGACGAGACTTCGGCTACGAGCCGCCGCCGACTGCCTGCGGGGTCGGGGTCCCGCTGGCCTGAGTGGTGGTGCCGGTCGTCGCCGTGTTCGCCGGCGTCGTGGTGGTCGGCGTCGTGGTCGTCGGCGTGGTCGTTGTCGGGGTGGTCGTCGTCGGCGTCGTCGTGGTCGGCGTGGTCGTTGTCGGGGTGGTCGTCGTCGGCGTCGTCGTGGTCGGCGTCGTCGTGGTCGGCGTCGTCGTTGCCGGCGTGGTCGTCGTCGGGGTGGTCGTCGTCGGCGCGGCGGCCGGCGTGGTCGAAGTCGTGGTCGTCGGTGTCAACGTCGGGACGGCTGGCGTCGCGGCCGCCGCTGGGGTGCCCGCATCCGCCGGGGGGAGCACGGTCGGCGCGACGGTGACAGCGGTGCGGCCGGTGTCCGTCGTGGTCGCGGTCGTGCCGGTTGAGGTCGTGGTCGCGTCGGTCGTCGCCGGCGTTGCGGGGGTCGTCGCCGCGGTCGTCGCTGCGGTCGTCGTGGCGGCCGTCGTCACCGGCGTCGCGGTCGTGAACGTGGCCGCCGCGATCGTCGTCACCCGCGTCCTTGACGCAGGCACGAGCCTCCGACGGTGCGTGCGGCTGGTGCGCTCGCGCCGGTGGCGGCGCACGGTCGTCGCCACCGCGGCCTGCCCGGCACGCGGCGCCGGAACGGTCACGATCGGCGCGACGATCGGCGCCTGGTGGCTCGCGGCCGCCAGCCCCTGCTGGACCGTGCCGGCCGCCGCCGCCTGGCGCGCGGCGATCTGGGCGGGGGAGAGCGCCCGATGCGCATGGTGCCCGACCTCGACCGCGCCGGCGGTGACGATCGCCGCGGCCGCGAGGCCGGCGGCAGCCTTCGTCGCGAGCGCCCCGACGCCGGCGGATACGAGTCCGCTCGAGCTTGTCGCGACGGCCGTCGCTGCGGCGGTCGTCGATGCGGCTCCGGCGGTTGCCGCTCCTGCCGTCGCGGCGCCCGAACCGGCCGTCGCGCCGGCGCTGCCGGCGCCGATGCCCGAGCCGGCGGCGTGGGCCCCAGCTGAGTGGCCGAGGTGGAAGATCGCGAGCTTGCGCAGGAACACGAACGGGCCGATCGGCAGCAGCGCGGCAAGCGCCTTGTTGGTCCGCTTCATCTGCGACTCGAACGTCTGGCAGCGCTGGCAGCTCTTCACGTGCCGGCGGACAGGCGCGCTCGGCTTGCGAAGCAGGCCTTCGGCGACCTCACCGAGTTCATGCCTGACCTCGTCGCAGGTGAGCAGCCGCGCCTCGGCAGCCTCGGCCAGCGACACGCGCGCGCGGACCAGCAGCGACTTGACGCTGGGGACGGTCGTGTCCATCGCCTCGGCGATCTGCTCGTAGGAAAGCGCGTCCATCTCGCGCAGGACCAGCGCCGTGCGCTGCGACTCCGGCAATCCCTGGATGTCCCCGACGAGCAGGCGGAACTCCTCGCGCTCGCCGACCTTGTCGGCGGTCGTGGCGCCGTGGTCGGACAGGTGGATGTCCATCGAGTCGACGCCGATCGCCTGCACGCGCCGCAGATGGTTGAGGCTGCGATTCCGCGCGATCCGGTAGAGCCACGGCCGTACGTTGATCGGCCGTTCGTCGGCGACCATCGCGTTGTAGGCCGACGCGAGCACCTCCTGGAGCACATCCTCCGCATCCTCACGCGAACCCAGCAGGTGGCGGCAGAACGCCAGCAGCCGCGTCTCGTAGCGGCCGACCAGAACCTCGAACGCGCTCATGTTCCCGCGCCGGACAAGGACGACGAGTCGCTCGTCTGATTGCAGGCGGAGGAGCGGCGAGCGCCCATGCAAGCCGATCCCTCCCGAGTATTTCAGTGCAGAGACTTCCATCCGGGTCGCGACTCCTCGTACCTGATCAACAACCTAGCAGCGCAATAGTTGCGTTCTCGGGTCGAGATTTTTCGCCGCCAGTCCGCTGGATAAGATGGCTGCCCGCTGGCCCGGGTAGACAAACTGGCAAAGTCGGCGCTCTTAAAAAGCGCTGCTCGCAAGGGCACTGCGGGTTCGATTCCCGCCCCGGGTACTGAGTGGACGGTTTCGCAATTACGCGGCGTTCGGCGGCGTCTGCTCGGGCTTGCGGCCCGCTCGGCATCCCGCCTCGCCTGAACGGGCCGCGCCCGAGTCGTCCGGCTGCCTGGCGGGCGGCGGCGAACCCGCCGGACCACCAGTACGACTTGGTTCGCCGCCCCCCGCCATCCACGCCCAGCCACTCGCCAACCGTCCACGTACTTTCGAAACCGACCACTAAGTGTCTCTACGGCTGCTTCCACCAGGCCGCGAGCACGCGCCGCCAGTTCCCCCACGTGATCCGCTCGAGTTCGGCCGCGCTGAAGCCCGCTCCGGCGAGCGCCTCGAGCAGCCGCGGCAGACCGGCGACATCCCCGAGTGGCGCGGGAATCGTCGCGCCGTCGAAGTCGGAGCCGAGGGCGACATGGTCGACGCCGAGGCGATCGGCGACATAGCGGACGTGGTCCACGATCGCACTCAGCGGCGTGTCCTCGACGTCGCGCAGATCGGCCCGCACGAACATCGACGCGAACACGATCCCGACCAGCCCGCCGCTCGCCGCGACGGCGTCCAGCTGCGCGTCGGTGAGGTTGCGGGAGCACGGCGCGATCGCGTGTGCCGCGCTGTGCGAGACGACGAGCGGGCCGGCGTCGAGCGCGGCGATGTCCCAGAAGCCGGCCTCGTTCAGGTGGCTGAGATCGACGAGTACGCCGAGCTCGGCACAGCGTGTCACGAGCGCGACGCCCGCGCGCGTGAGCCCGGGACCGGTGTCGGGGGAGGAGGGGAACACGAACGGGACGCCGTGCGCGAACGCATTCGAGCGGCTCCAGACGGGGCCGAGCGAGCGCAGACCCGCGGCGTACAGGAGCTCGAGCGCCTCGAGCCCGGGGTCGATCGCCTCGGCGCCTTCGATGTGCAGGACCGCGACCGGCGGTCCGTCGGGGTCCGCGAGGGCGGCGTCGAGGTCGGCGGTGGACCGCCCGATCCGAACGCGGCCCGCACGTTCGAGTGATGTCAGCCGGCCGGCGGCGCGAACCAGGTGCCCCGCGGCAGTCGGCTGATCGATCGGCTGGGCGGGCTCGTATTCGACGACCCCGTCGCCCCGCGGGACGCGCGCACCACGGCCGTCGGGTGAGGCGGCGAAGACGGCGAAGATGCCACCGCGCATGCCGCCCGCCCGCATCCGCGGCAGATCGATGTGGCCGCCTCCGCCCCCGTCGCTGAACAGCGCGTGGTCGGGGTGCGTGAGCGTGTCGTTGTGACCGTCGAAGACGGCGAGCGTCGGTGCGGAGTGCACTGGGGGCGCTGTCAGCGCACTACGCGACGGCGCGCTCGCCGGCCGCGGCGGCGGTCTGGATGCTCCGCTGGGCGAGCGACCCGAGCAGTGTCTCGGCGAGTGAGCGGTCGCCGTCGATCAGCAGCGCGCCTTCGTCCTGCTCTGGAGCGAAGGCTCTGATCCACGCGGCGGCGTCGCCCGACACGCGCGCGTCCGGCCGCTCGGCGGGCCGCTCGACGATCTCGACCCGCTCTCCGATCGTCACCGTGTACGTGGCAGTGCCACCGTCCCGATGTCCGTCGGTGACGCTCAGCTCGATCTCGCCGCGGTGGCCGTTGAGCTCGATCAGACCTGGCGCGAGGCGGAAGATTGCACCGACATCGACGCGCTCGGTGGCGCGGGGCGCGCTCCACGTCCACTGGTACCCCCAGCGGGCGAGATCCGCCAGCACCGGCATCAGGTCACGTGCTCGCTCGGTCAGCTCGTAGTCGACGCGGGGCGGGACCTCGCGGTAACGCTTCCGCGTCAGCATGCCATCGGCGACCATGCGGTTCAGGCGCGAACGCAGCTGCTCGGTCGAGATCCCCGGCAGTACGCGTTGCAGCTCGACGAACCGGCGCGGTCCGGAGGCGAGGTCGCGTACGATCAGGAGGGTCCACTTGTCGCCGACCAAGTCAAGCGCGCGGGCATCAGGTGACCACTGGTCGTAGGGGTGCCGCTTAGGCGGTGGAACCTGGGGCATGACTGCCTCCGCTTGCTGGGTCGGGCCTACCGAATTGCGAGTTTAACCGGCTCAAAGTGCGATGCAACCAGACATATGTTTGAGGTTCCCCGCCCCTCCTACCAGTCGCGACGGGGCCCGTCGACAAAGGCGGTGTGGGACAGCTCATCAACCTTGCAGAGGTGCGCGCCGACCGTTCCCGGCCCGGACGCGGCATAGCTGCTTTCTTCTTTGCCCTGGACTGTCCGATCTCCTACGTTGCCACTGAACGCGTCGAGCGGGCTTTCGGGGAGATCGAGTGGGTACCACTGGTCGGCCCCGCATACTCCCTTGGAGTCCCCTGCTCGCCTGGAGAGTCTAACTTGAGATTCGGCGAACGGTTTGAAATCGCTGAGCGGGAGGCGGCGCAGTTGCGTTTGCCGCTCGTCGAGCCCGACGGCTATCCGCTCCGCGACTGCCGTCCGGTGGCGCGAGCGGCTGTCTTCGCGGCGGATCATGGTGCCGCCCGGCGCTTCGCGCTCGCTGCTTCACGGCTTGCCTTCTGTGGCGGCTTCAACCTCACCAACCCCGAGGTGATCGCCGAGGCCGCCCGCGCCGCGGACATCTCGCCGCGGGGCGCGCTCCGCGCGACGCGCGACGAGCGCTATGACATCGCGCTCGACTCGACCTGTCGCGGGCTCATGGCGCGCGGCGTCGGTGCGGGTCCCGCGATCCGGATCGGCTCCCGTTGGTTCCAGGGGCTCGATGCCGTTCCCGGCGCGTCGACGTTCGCCGCGACCCAGGCGCTCTACGGCGGCCCGCAGCTCACGGGCATCTGACCGGCGCGGCCCGGGTCAGGGCGAGATCAGGCGCGCCGTGAGCTCCGGCAGCGGCGCTGCGCTGCTTCCGTCGATCCAGCCGCGCCCCCCTCGAGGCGGACCGAGGAGCTGATCGTACGCCTCGAGTCGCGCGCGGGTGTTAGGTTGCGCCGCCATGGGCGATGATCAATTCCACGGCGGCCTGCTGGCGGCACGCCGCCTCCGCGCGCACGGCGTCACGAAGCTGTTCACCCTCTCTGGGGGCCACCTGTTCTCGATCTACGACGGCTGTCGTGCCGAGGGGATCGAGATCATCGACACCCGGCACGAGCAGACGGCCGCGTTCGCCGCCGAAGGCTGGGCGAAGGTGACCCGTGAGGTCGGCGTGTGCGCGGTGACCGCCGGCCCGGGCGTGACGAACGGGATGAGCGCCCTCGGCTCGGCGGCCCAGAACGGCTCGCCAGTCGTGATGCTCGCCGGACGCGCGCCCGCGTTCAGGTGGGGGCAGGGTTCACTCCAGGAGATCGACCATGTGCCCTTCGTCCGGCCGCTCGTCAAGCTCGCCGCCACGGCCGACTCGCCCGCCGAGATCCAGGGGCTGATCGACGACGCGATCCACGCGGCCGTCTCGCCGCGCTGCGGCCCGGCCTTCGTCGACTTTCCGCTGGACGTGGTCTTCTCGCCGGCTGGAGAGGAGCACGCCGAGGCCCAGACGCTGGAGCCGTGGCTCGGCGCCGGCGCCGACCAGCGGCTGATCGAGCGTGCCGCCGTGCTGCTGCGCGACGCCGAGCGCCCCGTGATCATGGCGGGGACGGGGCTCTACTGGGGGCGCGGGGAGCGCGAGCTCGTCGCGCTGGCCGAGGCGCTGCGGATCCCAGTGTTCGTCAACGGGCTCGGTCGCGGATGCATCCCGGCCGATCATCCGCTGGCGTTCTCTCGGGCGCGCGGCGAGGCCCTCAAGCGCGCCGACGTCGCGCTCGTGATCGGCGTCCCGCTCGACTTCCGGCTCGCGTTCGGCGGCGCCTTCGACCCCGACGCGGAGGTGATCGTCGTCGACACGGCCGAACCCGAGCGCGACCACCCCCGCCCGGTGGCGGTCGAGCTCCACGGCGCGCTGCCGGCGACGCTGCTGGCACTGAGAACCAGCGTCGGGTCGCTTCCGGCCGACGACGACCCCGAGCGTCCGCGCCGGCGGTGGCTGGCGTCGCTCGCCGAGATCGAGCGCACCGCGCGCGCGCAGGAGGCCGAGGGGATGGCGGATCCTCGCTCGCCGCTGCATCCGATGCGCGTCTACGGCGAGCTCATCCCGCTGCTGGATCGCGATGCGATCGTGATCGGCGACGGTGGCGATTTCGTCTCGTTCGCGGGACGCCTCGTCGATTCGTTCGAGCCGGGGTGCTGGCTCGATCCGGGACCTTTCGGCTGTCTTGGGTCGGGCCCCGGGTACGCGCTGGCGGCCAAGCTCGCCCGCCCCGATCGCCAGGTCGTACTGCTGCTGGGAGACGGCGCGTTCGGCTTCGCGGGACTCGAGTTCGACACGCTCGCGCGGCACGGTGTCGCGGTCGTCGGCGTCGTCGGCAACAACGGCATCTGGGCGCTCGAGAAGCATCCGATGGAGTTCCTCTACGGCTACTCGGTCGCCGCGGAGCTGCGTCCGGAGACGCGCTACGACCAGATCGTCGAAGCGCTCGGTGGCCACGGGGAGCTCGTCCGCGAGCCGGGCCAGCTGCGCGGCGCCTTCGAGCGATCGCTCGCCTCGGGCAAGCCGTCGCTGATCAACGTGCTGACGGATCCGAGCGTCGCGTACCCGCGCCGCGCCAACCTCGCCTAGAAGTCACCCAGAGGTCCGTTGGCGAGATTTCGCATCCGGGGGATGCGTCGAACGGGTTTGAATGCTAAAACACGTTAGAACGAAAACCGCCCGCATTTCTGCGGGCGGCTTCCGATCCAGGTGTGGCCCAATCGGGACGGGCAGGGGTACGTGCCAGATTGGACCGATTGTGTGACTCGAGCGGCGGGAGGCGCCGATGTCTACGGCTTCGCTCGAGTCTATGTGCGGGCCGGGGGTACCGGAAGCCGGACCCACAACCCGTCGGAAATTATTCGAGCCTCGGTCCATTTAAGCCATCGAACATTTGTCGAGTCTCCGTCCGCAGGCATACCTCGCGCGTTGAAACTTGGATCGGGATCTGTCAATTCGCCTGCAATTCAAGCGATCGCGGGTTCCGGTCGCGATGGCGTTCAAAACCCGTGCCGGCGCCGCGGCCGGCAGGCGCTTGCACCGTGCGGCACCCAAGCCTTGTCGCAGAGCGTCCGGGCGCATCCGCGCAGAAACGCTTCGACGCCTTGTCGAGCAAGTCGAGTCAGCCAGTGTAGTTTGGCTATGATCCGGGGATGGGCCGGCTCTTCAGCTTCCCGAACCCGGTCAACGAGAAGGCCGCTCGAACCGTCGCGGCGTTCGTGCTCGCGACCGTCGTGGTGACGCTCGCGTCGGGGTGGTACTGGCTGCTGATCCCGCTCACGTATGGCTTCTGGGCACGGGTGCTGACGGGCCCGAAACTGAGCCCGCTCGGGTGGGCGGCGATGCACGTGATCGCCCCGCGCCTCGGCGAGAAGAGGTACGTGCCGGGCCCGCCGAAGCGATTTGCGCAGGGTATGGGCGCGGCGATGTCGACGGCGGCGCTCGTGCTCGCGCTCGTGGCTGGCGACCACACTGCCGCGGACGTCGTGCTGGCACTGCTCCTGCCCGCCGCCGGGCTCGAATCGATCTTCGGCTACTGCCTCGGCTGCAAGGTCTTTGCGCTGCTGATGCGCGTCGGGCTCGTGCCCGCCGAGGTCTGCGCCGAGTGCGCCGACATCAGCGGCCGGCTCGGCGTCGCCCGCTGACTGGTCCTCCACCTAGGCGCCAAGCTTCTCGCCCGGCGCGACCACCACCATCCCGGCCGGCTCGCCACGTGATCCGTCAACTCAACGACCCAACCCTAAGTTCCGGAGCCCGTCGCCTACGGGGAGGGGTGTGGACGCCAGGGTTCTCAAAGACCCACAACTTCCGGACCCCCCGAATTCGGACGGGGGCTCCGGAAGTTAGGGTTGTCGTCCGTCAACGCCCCCCGGCCCTCCGCCATGGCCCGGCTTTGAGCGCGCGTAGGCGAGCGCGGCGCCGCGGAGGATGTCGTGCTCGGAGACCTCGACCTCGTCGAGACCGAACAGGCGCATCACCTCCGCGAGGATCACGACCCCGGGGATGATCGTCGGGGCCCGATCGGGGTGCAGGCCGGTGACGAGCCGCCGCTGCTCGAGCGGGAGCGCGACCAGCCGGTAGCGCAGAGTGATGATCCGCCGGAACTTGTCCAGTCTGCGACCGCAGCCGAGCTGCTTGGTGTGATGCGCGATCGCCTCGAAGCGAAGGACGCGTTCGCCTTTGGCGTGCGCCTTCAGCGTCAAGTATCCGAAGCGGACCGTGAAGATCGTGAGGTCCTACCGGGGTTTCTCGATGACGACTGCCTGCCGATCCGAGAGCTCTTGACCGGGCTTGCGGTGCGGGCGGCCTTTGCTGCCGAACAACGTGTGGACCTTCGGGACGTCAAGGCCGGGAGTGCGTGCGGTCGACGATCGCGTTGACCAGGCGGTCCATCACCGCGCCAGAGGCGAACACGGGGTTGCGGCTGTACTCGACCTGCTAGTCGATAGTTGATCGCGCAGGTCGCTGACACGATCGGGCTTACGAGCTCGTTGTGGGCGCGGTTGACTGCGGTGAAGCAGCGGCGTCGCGGTCACGATCCAGGGCGGGTGATCCGTGATCTCGCGGTGATGCTCGTCGACGGCGGCGAGTGCGTTTCGGACCTCGGTGCGGTCCATGAGCAGGACGCGTTGTTCGGGACGGTCGCGTCTGACTCGACCGCGGTTCGGATGGTCGAGAAGATCGCGTCCACCCGGGGCTGCTCGGCGCGGTCCGGGCCGCGTACGCCAAGGCCCGCGCCCGATTCTGGGAGTTGCGCGGCGCGCAGCAGCGATTGACGCTCCGATGTTGACGCGACGTTGATGACCGCGCACTCGGACAAGGAGAAGGCAGCCGGTCACCGTTGCCCAGCAACAGGCGGAGCCGCTCACGACACTTCCGCGCAAAGCGCCGAGCGCCACGGACGACGACCCCACACCCGGTCTCACCATCGCGAGCCGCCCACCGACGTCGCTCGCCCATCACCTCCGCGTGCTAGTTGCACGTCCCGGACTAAGGGTGGAGTCAAATCACATTCGCGAAGGGGGTCAGTCTCTATACCGGCGCCGACAGCGCAGTTCAATATATGCGAGCCGGTGTTCTTGGACGCCGGATGGTTGCCGGCGAATCATCTGGGCTGGGTGTCCTTTTGCAAGGTGGGCCGGCTGGATCTGGCCGCGTCCTACGCGCGGCGCAACGGTCCGCCGGTCCTGGCCGCGCTCCGTGGCAGCAGTCGATGCTGCCGCGTCGCACCTTCAACCGGGACTGGCGAGCCCATGCAGCGCTCTCGCCACAGACCTGGTGAGGACGGCCGCTGGACACCCGCTGACCAAGGCCTCGTCTCAAGCGTCATTTGCATCACGCCGCCACTTCTGTGTAGCCTGTCGACACGTCAGTGGGCCCGCCAAACCGCATCCCGTACGACCAACCTGCCCCTCCGCAGCTGTCAATCCTGATGCCAGTCTATAACGAGGCGCGCACCGTTCTGCACGCAGTTAGCCGGGCCCTTGACGTCCGACTTCCGTACGACCTCGAACTCATCGTGGTAGACGATGCTTCAACCGACGGCACCACCAGACTTCTCGCCGACACCGCAAGAGATCCACGGGTTACGGTGATCACTCACAACACCAATAGAGGGAAGGGCGCCGCCGTTCGCACCGCTCTCGGCGCCGCGCGAGGGGAGGTGGCCGCCGTTCTAGACGCTGACCTCGAACTGGATCCGCGCGACCTTGCACCAATGCTTCGACGGTTACTGACGGGCGGAGCCGACGTCGTCATCGGGATACGTCCGCTCAGCTGGCGCAACGGCCAGTCCTTGATCTACCGCCTGGGCAACCGGGGCCTGACGGCGCTCGCTGGTTGGATGTTCGGAACTCGGGTCGGCGACCTGATGACGTGCCAGAAGATGATGCATACCACCCATTTTCGGTCGTTAGGCCTGCAAGAGGAAGGATTTGCAATCGAAGCCGAGATCGTCGCGCGCACCCTTCGTCGAGGAGGGCAGATTGCGCAAGTGCGGGTATCTTACGCGCCGCGCTCTGTAGCGGATGGAAAGAAACTAAGGATAGTCGACGGTCTGCGCGTCGCGCGAACGTTGTTGCGCTGTCGGCTCGAACGCTAGGTCGCAGCACTCCCAGTTGAGCCATCGACGCCATTGGTGACAGCGGTTCTCATAATCGTCGGCGCGTTTGCCGGCGTGGCTGCCGGCAAGATCTGGGAACGGGCAAGCAGGCATGTCACTCTAGTGCGTCCGGGCGGATACCTCTGGGGCTGGATGGAACCCCATGGATGCGGCCAGATGGTCCTGTCAACTGGTCTATCGCACGGGAGCGAATACATCGACCTGGTGTTTCCCACAGAGGCGCAGGCGGCCGCCGAGCTCAAGGACTATCTCGCGTCAACTCTGCACCAGGGCACAACGCAGCGGCTGTCTGCTGGTTTGGGAGAACACCTTGACGAGGACCTTATTGTGATCGGCGGGGCGGTCAACAACGCTATCGCGAGGCGGGTCCTGGCACTCCCCACAGTTCCGTTCCACTTCGAGAACCATACGATCGTTGACGACGAGTCGGGCAAGCGATGGTCCGCGAAGCTGGAGACCCGCGATGGACACCGTCAGGTCGTCGTTGATTACTGCCTCATAGTACGAACGACTAACCCGTTCAATGATCGACGTGGCGCGTTTCTTATCGCGGGCTCCAGAGCTTACGGGACTTTGGGCGGCGCACGTGCAGTAAGTGGGAGCCATGCCGCAACGACAGTCGACGCGCTCAAAGGCACGGGCCAGCTCAAAGGCACGGACGAGCATTTCGCAGCAATAATCAAAGTCGAGGTGCACAACGGTGTGCCCGGAGCGCCAGAGGTCGTGGAGGCTAGAGCCCTCGATGCGGTCTCTGCCAGACATCCGACAGAAGATGCCGACTCGAACACCGACTAGAACGGAGCGAACGCTCACTGAGGGCTCTCGGTCGGGGCGCGGCATCATAATCAATGCGGACGACTTTGGCGATCCGCGGTTTCACGCCAGCATCCTCGCCGGATTCGCCGCCGGGTTCATCTCAAGCGCGTCGCTGCTCGTCAATGCTCCCGGGACCCGCGCTGCAATCGCCGAGATCCGCCGGCTCGATCTCTGCGTTGGGTTGCACGTGAACCTCACGACGTTTGGGCCCCTCAGTCCCCCCGCTGAGGTGCCAACACTCGTCGGGCCTGATGGCGCATTCCACGGGCCAGAGGGTTTTGTCTGGCGTCTGCAGCGCGGCATGATCGAAGACGATGACCTTGTTCGCGAGTGCAGCGCACAAATCGAGCGCTTTCGTGCGCTCGCCGGGCGCACCCCATCTCATGTCGATGGCCATCATCATGTTCACGCTGACCCGACTGTCGCTCTGTGCTTGGCGCCGCTCATGGCAAGGCACCGGATTGCCCGAGTCCGGGCACCGATCGAAGATCCACGCTACTTCCACCACATCGAGCCCGACAGGAGGAGGCGCGCGATTCGAATAGTGCGGCGAGCCGAGGCCGCGCTTCCGATCTATGGCGCATACGGCTGCTCGTGGCCCGACGGGTTCATGGGGATGGGACTCGGATGGAGTCATTGCACGGTCGATGCGGTGACCTCGCGCCTGCGCACCATTCCCAATGGGATCACGGAATACATGGTCCACATTCTCAGATTGGGCACAGTTCCCTCCACGGATCCGGCTTATCGGCGGCATCACGAGTACGAGGTCGTGTCCGGTGACGCCTTTGCCACAGCGTTACAACGCTCCGCGATCAAGTTGGTCCCCTATGCGGCCGTCGGCGACACGGTCAGAAGCCGCCTATGACAAGGTTCGCTTTTGTCACCGGCCACGTTTTTGGGCAGCGGGCTTTGGAGGGACTTCTTTCGTGCGAGAGCGCAGTGTGCGGGTCACTCGAGTGCTCGTTGGTCGTTGGCCTCGCGTCGGAATTGCAGCATCGCACGGTTGGCTTTGCAACCCTGCGGCCGATGGCTGAAGGACATCGCATCCGGTACATCGAGACCGACGATGGCACCCTCCGCTCACTCCAAGGGGAAATTGAAGCTTCGGCGCCCAGCTATCTAATCGTTGTCGGTTGGTCGCGCCTGGTCGCGCCATCGGTACTGGCGATCCCTCGGGGAGCCATCGCTGGATCGTCTCGGGGGCCCCTCAATGCAGCCGCGTTCGGGTGTATCGGCATGCACCCGACGCCGCTTCCTCGCGGACGTGGGCAGGCGCCGCTGCCCTGGACGATCATACATGGGTGTCGCACGTCTGCACTTACCACGTTCTTTCTCGAGGAACGGGCAGACACAGGCCCGATCATCCGGCAGGAGGCCTTTACGCTGCACGAACGCGAGACGTCGTCGACTTTGTTTCATCGAGTGGCGGACCTGCACTTTCACGCGGGCGCTGCTTTGGGACCCCAGCTCGCGAGATCTGAGGTCCCCTCAACGGCGCAGGACGCCACGCGCGCGACGGTCTGGCCACGGCGCCGGCCCGCGGATTCCGAACTTGTCGACTTTCGAGATGCAGCGCTCGTCCAGCGTACCGTCCGAGCGCTCAGGTGGCCATATCCCTCTGCTTTTGTCGTTGTCGGAGGTCTGGCTGTTGACGTTCTCGAGACCCGGCTGCTCGGGCCCTCTCCACCTGGCTCGAACGACGGTGAGATTCTGGGTTGGCGCGAGGAAGCTGCCGTTGTCGCCGCCGGTGGCGTCCGCCTTGAGTTGGCGCTCGCCCCACGCACACAGCGCGATGCCCCGTATGTCCCGAGCGTGGGGGAAATACTCGGGAGTGGTGCAAAGCGCCCATGATGCATGAATGTGGGCGCCCGCGTTATCGTGACGCGCCGCGGTGTCGGGAGTCGTGTCCTCTCGTCCCGGTCGGCGAGTCGGCTGGCAGAGCTGGTGGCTTGGGCGACGCGGGAGCGGACGGATTGACACATCAACGTATTTGCGTAGCGGCGTGAAGGCGGCCGCAGCGAGTTTGTAGTGCACGGGTTGAGGGCAGATGCGCTTTCTCGTCACCGGCATGCCACGGAGCGGAACCAGCCTCACGGCCCACCTGTTGAGTCGCGCCACGTCGCTGTCCTTGTCAGACGATCCGAAGGAGGCCATGGCTGCCACCGTGCATCAAGGTTGCGTTCGGTGGGTCCGCACGCTTCTTACGCATTTGGACGGCTTCGCCGTCGTTAAGGCGCCTCGACTAACGGAGGTCATTGGTGAGTTGCTGCGACTTGACGCGGCGCTGATCGCAGTCCACCTCGTTCGAGACCCCAGGGACGTCTACTGCTCCGTGCTGGAAAAGGTTCGGACAGGCAATCCCACGAGCATGACTGACAACGAGAGATTTCACCCTCTGTCGGGGTCGCTCGAGGATGGCGTGGCCGCCGCCGCGGCCTATTACCATGAGAGGCAGGTGGAAGTGCGGGAATCGATGCCTACTCGCAACATCGTGTTGCGATATGAGCATATCTTGAGAGACCCCGAGAGAGAGATACGGCATCTTGCAGACAAGTTGCGCGTCGCACAGACTCGCGGTCTGACGCCTGCTGAGCTGGCGCGCCAGTGGGGTCCGGTAGAGGCGAAGGTGATCAATTTGGTGGCCGGGCCCGGTCGGTGGCGTGCCGAGATGCGACCGGAGGTCGCACGACGCATGATGGGGGTCACCGGCCTGATGTACCGACGTGCCGCTGCGCAGTGCGCATGTTCCGTGTGTGAGCAGGCCTGAACCCCGTTCCGTCGCTCTCCACGGTCACCGCCCAACACGAGGGGCGGCCGGCGACAGAGTGGGCGCGAATGCACACGGGCGCACGCATTGATGTGGCACTGAGCAGCGACACGCGGCGCGCTAGACGGGGCTGCTCGCGGCTGCACTGGGCTTCGTCAGGCACCGCGCAATAGCCCAACACGCTCCCACGACCATCAGGGGTAACCCAGTGTTGACGGGACACGCACGATGGATCACTGCGCCATCTTCAGCTTCGTGTTCCCGCGGCTGGGTGGGCCGTGGCGGAATGATGCTGCCGTTGAGGTTGATCAGGCTCATGCGGTGCGTCTGGTGAGCAGCGACTCACCGGGCGCGCGACTCTCGGCGTTTGTGGCGTTGGCGGTGAAGCTCGCCGGGCGGTTCTGGTTGGGCTACGAACTCTGCGATGCGGTCCGCGCCGTGCCAGCCGAACAGATCGATCGAGTCGGTGATGGGCGCCATGAACGAGGTCTGCGATCGAAATCGTGGTGCTCGCGCACGACCTGATCGTCTGGACCCAAGCCCTCCTGCTCGACGGCGCGCTCGCCAGAGCCGAACCGCCCGCGCCGGCAGCTCCGGCACGTCTTCGGCCGACTCGCGCTGTCCGGCTGTCGCGCGAAACTGCATCTGCCCGAGAGCTGGCCATAGACCGCGGCGCTCACCGCCGCGATCCACGCAGTCGCGGTGCTGCCCGCACCGCCCGACTGAACCGCAGCCGGACCGCGCCGAAGGCCAGTCATGGCGCACGCCAGCCCTCCCGCTGGGCAAGCGAGACGCACATCCCACCGACACCCCGCGTGCACGTCGGCGTCCCGAGTCGATCAGCGACAATCACCTCAACCCCCCAACGACTCGCCGACCAGGACACACGCCTCCCCCCGCGCGCTCGCCGTCCCCTATTGCAAGATCCGGGGGCGAGGCCGGAGCGTGCAGTAGCGGCCTCGTCACGACCGCGCCCCGACGGTAGTGGCGCCGCTCTTCAGCGCGCGTAGGCGAGCGCGGCGCCGCGGAGGATGTCGTGCTCGGAGACCTCGACCTCGTCGAGACCGAACAGGCGCATCACCTCCGCGAGGATCACGACCCCGGGGATGATCGTCGGGGCCCGATCGGGGTGCAGGCCGGTGACGAGCCGCCGCTGCTCGAGCGGGAGCGCGACCAGCCGGTCGCGCACAGCGTCGCGCTGCGCTGCCGTCAGCCTGAAGCCGTGCACTCGCGCCGGATCGTACGGGTCGAGCCGTTGGGCGATCGCGGCCAGCGATGTCGGCGTGCCGGCGACCGCCAGCGCCCGCGCGATGCCGCCACGCCACTCGGGCGCGACCGCGTGTGCGAGCACGTCGCGCACATCCTGCGCGAGCCGTTCGAGCTCCTCGTGGGTCGGCGGGTCGTGCGCGACATGGCGGTCTGCCTGGCGCACGACGCCGGCCTGGGTCGAGACATGGAAGTCGACCCGGCGGCCGTGGCCGATCACGAGCTCCGTCGACCCGCCGCCGATGTCGATCACGAGCGTGCGCGCGTCGCCGACGAGCTCGTCGGTGGCGCCGAGGTACGTGAGCTGTGCCTCGTCATCGCCACTGAGCACGTGAACGTCGAGGCCGAACCGCTCCGCGGTCTGATCGGCGAAGCTGCGGCCGTTCGCCGCGTCGCGGACGGCGCTCGTCATTACAGCCACCTGCCTGTCGGGCTGGTGGCTGTCGATCGTGCCGCTGTATTCCTCGAGGACGGTCAGCTCGCGGGCGATCGCGTCGTCGGCCAGCCGCCCGCTGCCGTCGACTCCGGCTCCAAGGCGCGTCACCCGGCTGATCCGAACGAGCTCGCGGGCGACCCGGCCGCCCTCGAGTTCGGCGATCAGCAGGCGGGTCGTATTCGTCCCGACGTCGACGATCGCGATCCGCATGCGGTCACGCGGGCGGGGGGACGCCGTCGCTGTTGGCCTGGAACGGCATCGGACGCCCGTCGAGTGCGGCGATCAGGTTGTCGACGGCGATGTCGCTCATCCGCTCGCGGGCGACGCGCGTCGCCGACCCGATGTGCGGCACGATCAACAGGTTCGGCGCCGACCACAGACGGTGGCCCGACGGTAGTGGTTCGGGGTCGGTCACGTCGAGCGCGGCGGCGGCGATCTGGCCGGCGCGGAGCGCCTCTCCAAGCGCGTCCGTGTCGACGATCGGACCCCGTGCGGTGTTGATGAGGATCGACGTCGGCTTCATTCGCGTGAACGCCTCCCGATCGATCAGGTGGCGCGTTCCGGACGTCAGCGGGCAGTGGATCGAGACGAAGTCCGCTGCGCGCAGGACTCGATCGAGGCCCGTGACCGTGTCTCCCTCCCGCTCGGTGGACAGCACCTTCATGTGAAACCCCTCGGCGCGGCGGGCGACCGCGCGGCCGATCCGTCCGAGCCCGATGATCCCGAGCGTTGCACCGTAGACCTGGGCCCCGAGGTAGGCCCGCGGCTCCCACGTCATCCAATCCTGGCGCGCTCCGGCGATCGCGTCCGGCAGCCGGCGGGCGACCGCGAGCAGCAGGGCGAAGGCGAGGTCGGCTGTTGCGTCGGTGAGAACGTCCGGGGTGTGCCCCACCGGGATCCCGCGCAGCGTCGCCGCCGTGAGGTCGACGTTGTCGACGCCCACGGCGTAGTTCGAGATCGCCACGAGCTTGGGGGCGGCGGCGATCAGCTCGGCGTCGACGCGATCGGTGAGCAACGTCAGGAGCCCTTCCGACCGCGCGGCCTCTGAGCGCAGCACCTCGAACGGCGGTGGCATCCGGCCTGGCCACAGGCTCACGTCGTGGAGCGCCTGCAGGCGCCGCAGCGCCGGGCCCGGAAGCTGACGGGTGACGAAGACGCGAGCCATGGCCCGGCATTGTTACCGGTCCCCGCGACGGCGGCCCGATTCAGGCAGACTGGAAGCGGGTGTCCGCCGACCTCGAACTTGCACTGGAGCTCGCCGACATTGCGGCAACGCTGTCCGTGCCTCGGTTCGAGCGGGGCGGCCCTGCGCCGCTGGTATCTGGACCCGATCGACGGGACCTCGTGGTTCGTGGAGGCGGTGCCGCGCTGGGCGACGTTGATCGCGATCGCCGAGGGCGCCACGGTGGTCGCCGCGGTCATGGACCTGCCGCTGCTCGGCGAGCGATGGTGGGCGTCGCGCGGCGACGGCGCCTTTCGCAACGGAACCGCGCTGCGTGTCTCGCGCCGGGCCCCGCTTCGTCCGCACTCTTCGCCGAGGATCTGCGTGGCCCGCTCGAGCGGCTCGCGGGCAATCACCCGCTCGCCCGGATCGCAACTCCGTTGATACGCACGGGTACGACTGGGACTACACGCCGTATTCCCTGATCCTCGCCGAGGCCGGCGGGCGCTTCACCGACCTGGACGGACGACCGCGGATCGACGGCCACACCGGGCTCGCGACCAACGGGTTGATCCACGACGAGGTGCTCGCGGTGCTGCACGCCGGAGAGCACCGCGCGACTCCCGCGACGGGCTGATCTGGCCCGAGTGCCGCGACCGGCTGATCTCGCCTCCGAGCGCCGCCACGTCTCGCATCGTCGGTCGCGGCCGACTAGTGTTGCCAGACAACGTTGTCTCCACTGTGTCCGTGGAGCCCCAGCTCGTCGGAAGGATGACTCGCACATGCCGCACTTCCTCAGCGTCTGCGACTCGGTCCAGCGATGATCGCCGTCGCCGGTGAGGCGCTGGTCGACGTCATCGCGGAGGCATCGGGAACGCTGACGGCGCTCCCGGGTGGTGCGCCGTTCAACGTGGCGGCGAACGTCGCGCGGCTCGGGGTTCCCTGCACCTACCTCGGAAGGCTCTCCGAGGACCCGTTCGGAGTCCGGCTCCGAGGCGAGCTGCTGTCGGCGGGCGTCGTCCTGGCGGCGCCGGAGCCGGTTGCCGTGCCGACGACGCTGGCGCTCGCCCAGTTGGATGAGACCGGCTCCGCCGATTACCGCTTCTACATCGAGGGCACGTCCGCCGCGGCACTTGTGCCGGCCGACGTGCCGGACTCGCTGCTGCAGGGTTGCCGGGCGCTCGCGCTCGGCGGGTTGGGGCTCGTGTTCGAGCCGATTCGCTCGACTCTGCTCGGGCTCGTCGAGCATGTCCCGGCCGGGCTCGCGGTCGTCCTCGATCCGAACTGCCGCCCGCGTGCGACCCCGGACCTCGAGCGTTACCGCGAGACGATCGCCTCCCTGCTGCGGCGGGTCGACGTGCTCAAGATCAGCGTCGAGGACGTCGCGGTCCTGTCGCCGGGGACCGATCCGCTGGAGTACGGAGTCGAGGTGCTGGCCCACGGGCCGAGCGCCGTCCTGATCACGCACGGCCCGGACTCGGTCAGCGTGATCACGCTCGATGGTGTCCGCTCGGTCCCCGTGCCGCCGGTCAAGGTCGTCGACACGATCGGCGCCGGCGACGCGTTCGTGGCCGGGATCCTGGCGTGGCTGCACGGGCATCCCAAGCTCGAGCCGCAGACGATCGAGCTCGACGTGCTGTGCTCCGGCGTCGAGGCTGCGATCGAGGTGGCCGCCGCCGTCTGCGGCGTGCGCGGGGCTGCCCTCCCCGATGGATTCAGCTGGGGCTCGGGGGCGGCAGCGCCCAGCGTCAGAACTCGGCGGTGACGACTGGAGCCGCGCCCTCGGGGATCGGCTCGGCGGCAACCGCGACCGCGTGCCGTCTGACCGCAGCGGGCATCACGAGCGCGGCGACGACGACGCCGATGGCGGCGACGGCCGCCGAGAGCACGAATGCGAGCTGGAACCCGTCGATCAGTGAGCGACTCAGGGCATCTGCGGCGAACGTGTGGTGTCGCAGGTCGCCGGCGGTGCGCGTGCTGGCGATCGTCGCCAGGACCGCGAGGCCGAGCGCGCCGCCGAACAGCCGAGCGGTGCTCGCCAGCCCCGACGCGAGGCCGGCCTCGTGCGGGGGAACGCCGCTGGTCGCGGTGATCATCGACGGCACGAGTGCGAGCGCCATGCCGAATCCGGTGAGCAAGCCCGGAGCGAGCATCGCGCCGAGATAGGTGCTGCCGAGCCCGACGCGGGAGAACAGGAACAGCCCGACGGCGAGCATCAGCATCCCGGCGCCGACGACGGTGCGCGCCCCGAAGCGCAGCGCGAGCCGCGAGGCGAGGTTCGAGCCGATGATGATCATCGCCGTCATCGGAAGGAAGATCGAGCCCGCGTGGATCGGCGAATAGCCGCGCACCTCCTGCAGGTACAGCGTGAAGAAGAACCACATCGGGAACGACGCGGCGCCCGTGAGCATCACGGTCAGATTCGCGGCCGTGAGGCTGCGCGAGGAGAACAGCCGCAGCGGCATCAATGGCGCCGTGGCGAACCTGGCCTCGATCACGACGAACACGCCGACGAGCGCGGCGCCGCCGACGATCGCGAGCAGCGTGCTCACCGAGCTCCAGCCGGTCGAGTCGGTCCTGACGATGCCGAACACGAGCAGGGACAGCCCGACGGTGACGCTCAGCGCGCCGAGCAGGTCGAAGCTCCGCTTCGCGTGCGGGTTGCGGCCCTCGAGCAGGAGCCGTTGGGAGAGAATCGCGCCGGCGACGCCGATCGGGACGTTGATGAACAGGATCCAGCGCCAGCCGAGGAGCTGGGTGAGGACGCCGCCGAGCAGGATGCCCGCAGCGCCGCCGGCGCCGCCCATCGCGCTCCAGATCCCCACCGCGCGGTTGCGCTCGCGCGGCTCGGTGAACGTCGTCGTCAGGATCGCGAGCGAGGCCGGCGCGATCACGGCCCCTCCGAAGCCCTGAGCGAGCCGCATCACGATCAGCGTCGTGCGGCTGTCGGAGAGACCGCCACCGAGTGACGCGAGCCCGAAGATCACCAGCCCCCAGACGAACACCCGCCGGCGGCCGAGCAGGTCGGCGGCGCGCCCACCGAGCAGCAGGAATCCCGCGAACGTGACGGTGTAGGCGTTCACGACCCATTGCAGTCCCGACTCGCTGAAGTCGAGCGCGTGGCGGATCGAGGGGAGCGCGACGTTGACGACGGATACGTCGAGGATCACCATGAACTGCGCGAGGCACGCGAGCAGCAGCGTGGCTCTCAGGTGCGGGTGCTGCGGCTGGTGGGTGGGGCTCAAGGACAGCTCTCCGTGGCGGCGGCGGACGGTACGACTTCCGTCGAACTGTAACAGAACGTTCGATGGCTCTCGTACTATCATCTGGAGCATGCAGACAGTTGAGGTCGAGCTTCCCGATCTCGCGCCGGCCAGCACCGGCGACGCCGACCTGGCGGGCATCCTCGGGGCCCTGAGCGATCCGATCAGACTCCGCATCGTCGCCCAGCTCGCCGATGGCGAGGAGCACTCGTGCGGCAGCTTCGGGCTGCCGGTCACCAAGTCGACGTGCTCCCACCACTTCCGCGTGCTGCGCGAGGCCGGCATCATCGCCACTCGCACCGACGGCAAGAACCGCTTCAACGTGCTTCAACGCGAGCAGCTCGAGCAGCGCTTCCCCGGGCTCCTCGACGCAGTGCTCAGCGCCTGCCACGAGTGAGCCCAGCCGCGGCGACCGATTTCGGGCTGATCTCCCGGCTCGAGGCGCACTCCGTGATCGCCTGGCCCGCGTGCGTGTGCGAGCGCCTCGAGGACGGCTGGGTCCTGCGGGCAACCCCCGGACTCGACCGGGGCCGGTCCAACCACGCCCTCCCGCCCTGCCGCCGGCTGACTGCGGCCGAGGCGGCCGCGGCGATCGCCCGCGTCGAGTCGTTCGCCGCGAGCAACGGAATCGCCCCCGGGATCCAGGTCAGCCCGCTCGAGCTCCACGGTGAGCTGCTTGACCGGCTGGCCGCGCGCGGCTGGGAGGTCGGCTCGCCCGTCCTTGTGATGGCCGGCGACGCGGCCTCGATCGCCGCCCGCGGCGACGCGCTCGAACTGGAGTTCGCCGATCACGCGGACGCCGCCTGGCTCGACGCCTGGGGTCGTTGCGAGGAGGCCCGGGACATCGAATCGCACGTCGAAACGGTCTTCGCCCTGCTTGACGGGCAGGCGCGCTTCGGCCGCTTCGGCCGCGATGCCGTCGGGATCGTCGTCGAGTCCGACGGGCTGGCCGGACTGTTCTGTCTCGCGGTCGCGCCGCGCGCGCGCCGGCGCGGGCTCGGCAGCGCGCTGGTGCGCGGGCTGCTCGCCGGCTGCGCGCCCGGCACCGTCACCTACCTCCAGGTCATGGAACACAACACGCCGGCGGTCGCGATGTACGACCGGCTCGCATTCCGCACGGCCTACCGCTATCGGCACTGCGCAAAGCCCGCCTGATACGTTCCCCGAACCACTCGTCATCTCAACCAAGGGGGAAGTGCTGTGATGAGACATGGTGGTATCAAGCGAGCCGCAGGTGGCAGCTCAGCCATGATGAGGGCTCCAAAGCGCCTGGTTCTGGTCGCGGTCGCGACCGCACTGCTGGCGTGCGCGGTGGCCGCGGTGGCATTGGCCTCGACCCGGAACGCCCGGATCAATGCGACCTGGAACTGCTGCGGCGCCGGCGGCGCCGCCCTGCAGTACTGGAAGGTGACCGAATCGCGTTCGGGCTCGCTGTCCGGAACCGGTTACTCCGCCACGACCGTGTTCGCGCGGATCAGCGGGCAGGTCACGGGCCGCAACATCCGGCTTGTGACGACCTACAACAGCTTCGCCCCGGGCTATGTGGCGACGTTCGTCGGCAAGGTCGGCCGCTTCAACCTGCGGATGAGCGGCACGTGGGAGAGCAACCGCAGCCAATCGGGAAGATGGAGCGCGACCCGGGCGCGACACCCCGTTCGCATTCCACGGTGACCGGCCGTCGGCATTCTGCGGTGACCGGCCGTCGGCATTCCGCGGTGACCGGCCGTCGGCATTCCGCGGTGACCGGCCGTCGGCATTCCGCGCCGACCGCGAGGGCGCATCAGCGTTGACAGCTCGGCGCGGGCGACGGCCATGCCAGCCGCCGCCCGCGCTTCCGCTGGACGGTGCGCCGGCGGCCCACCGTGCCTCGCTACTGTCTTGCGCGATGCCGAACGAGTTCACAGACCCTCCCGCCGCCGGCGCGAGGGCGCGCGTCGATGGCGATGTCGCGATCAGCGTGCGCGGGCTGAGCAAGTCGTTCGGTGACGTACACGCGCTCGTGGGCGTCGACCTCGACGTCGCGCGCGGCACCGTCCTCGGCCTGCTCGGCCCCAACGGCGCCGGCAAGACGACACTGGTGCGGATCCTGACGACGCTGCTGCGCGCCGATGCCGGGACCGCGACGGTCGCCGGCCTGGATGTCGCCGGCCAGGCGGCGGAGCTGCGCGAGCGGATCGGGCTCGCCGGGCAGTTCGCCGCCGTCGACGAGAACCTGACGGGGCAGGAGAACCTGACGATGGTCGGGCGCCTGTATGCCATGTCCCGAGGCGCCGCGAAGATCCGCGGTCGCGAGCTGCTCGAGCGCTTCGACCTGATCGAGGCCGCCGGACGGCCCGTGAAGACGTACTCCGGCGGCATGCGACGCCGTCTCGATCTGGCCGCCGCGCTCGTCGCGAAGCCTCCCGTGCTGTTCCTCGACGAGCCGACGACCGGCCTTGACCCGCGCAGCCGGTTGAGCCTGTGGGACGTGATCGAGGGCCTCGTCGCCGACGGCACGACCGTCCTGCTCACCACGCAGTACCTCGAGGAGGCCGACCGGCTCGCGGACACCGTCGCCGTGATCGACCACGGCCATCTGATCGCCGAGGGGACCTCCGACGAACTCAAGGCCCGAGTCGGCGGCATGCGCCTCGAGGTATCGCTCGAAGAGGGCGCCAACCTCGCCGCGGGGGCACGGGTGCTGGTCGGTCTCGGCGATGCGGACCCCGTCGTCGAGGGCGGTCTGATCAAAGTCAGCGTCCGGGATCGCAAGGGGACGATCGCCGCCGCGGTCAAGCGTCTGAACGACGCCGAGATCGGCGTCGACGACCTCGTGCTGCGCCGCCCGACGCTCGACGACGTGTTCATGACGCTGACCGGGCATGCCGCCGAGGGAGCCGGCGGCGATGCTGCACTGGACGAGCTCGAGGTGGAGCCACGATGAGGCGGATGATCAGCGACACGCTTGTGATCGCCGAGCGCAACCTCGTGCGCCTCCCCCGCGCCCCCGAGTTGCTGCTGGCGTTCACCGTCCAGCCGATCATGTTCGTGCTGCTGTTCCGTTACGTCTTCGGCGGCGCGATCCAGACCGGCTATGCGAACTACGCCGACTTCCTGATCCCGGGGATCATCGTCCAGAACATCGCCTTCGGTGGCTTCGTCACCGCGCTCGGCCTCAACGAGGATCTCCACAAGGGCTTGATCGATCGCTTCCGGTCGCTGCCGATGGCGCGCTCCGCTGTGCTGGCCGGCCGCACGCTCGCTGACATCGTCACGAACAGCCTGTCGATGCTGATCCTGCTCGTCACCGGCCTGATCATCGGCTTCTCGTTCAACACCACCGTGCCCGACGCGATCCTCGGGATCGTGATGCTGATCCTGTTCGGCTTCGCCTTCTCCTGGGTGTTCGCCTTCCTCGGGCTGCTCGTCTCGTCCCCCGAGTCGGCCAACTCGGTCGGCTTCATCGCCGTCTTCCCGTTGACGTTCGTGTCCTCCGCCTTCGTCCCGACGAGCACCTTCCCGCTCGTCCTGCGCGACTTCGCCAAGGTGAATCCGTTCACGATCCTCGTCAATGCCCTTCGCCACCTGTGGGAGCCCTCGGCGGCGGTTCCGATCTCCGGCGCGAACGTCTGGGAGGCGTTCGTCTGGATCGCCGCGATCCTCGCCGTCTTCGCGCCCCTCGGTGTCGCCCGGTACCGGCACACGGCGGGAGGCTGAGCCGTATTGCCCAGCTGGCTGGCGCCATGGCTGATTCCGCTGGCGTTGCTGATCGGGGTGATCGGCGCGGCGGTCGAGCTGTGGGTCGGGCTCGCCGTGCTGGTCGTCTTCGCCTGCGTGCTGCTGCCGTACCTCCGCATCCGTCACCTCCGCGAGCACCCGCCCGATCCGGAACTCCGCCACCGTAACTTCTGGGAGATCTTCTAGTGCGTTCTCGCGATCTGTGTGGACTCTGACTGTGGCGTGCTCGCGGCCGGCGGGGGAGAGAGGGAAGACCCCGCCGGCCGCGCGCGCCTGTGGCCGGGAGCCACGACCTGGGGCGGTCGTGATCACACTGCGAGACCGGGGCCTGCCACGGCTCCGCTCGCCGACCTGTGACCGGTCGCGGTCGGGCATCAGCACGCGATGCCCTCGGGGATATGGTCGTCGAAGTCGTCAGTGTCGAGTTCGACGACCAGCGCGACCTTGCGGTCGTGCCACAAGAACGTGACCTCGCCCTCGCCGTAGAGGACCTCGTCGGCCGGCGGGAGGCCGTTGTCCTCCAACATACGACGGATCCGTCGCTCCAACTGCTGCTTGCGGTCGATGGGTGCCACACGGTCAGGATGCGGCAACCGCCTGCTACCAAACAAGACATGTTCGTCACAACTCTGCACCAAAAGTGACACGACTTTGCACCAATGGCACCCTCAGCCCACGACTCGACTCGATGTCTGGCACGATCACATCGTTGTGACACAGCGCTTCAGCTCAACGGACGGGCCTTCGACGTCGGGATCGACGCGCGAGACGACGTGGGGGGATCCGGCCGGAGACGGCGAGCTCCGCGTGCTCGCGGGGGAGCCGCTCGTCGAGCGGTTCGAGCTGGGCGGGAGGGCGTCGCTGCGCCGCCCGCTGGGGCTCCTCGCGCATCTCACCGACGCGCACGTGATCGACGCCTCGTCGCCCGCGCGCGTCACGTTCCTGGCACGGCTCGGGCCACCGTTCCAATCGACCTTCCGGCCGCAGGAGGCGCTGACCTCGCACGTGCTCGTTGGGATGGTCGCCGCCCTGCGCGCGCTCGGCCCCGAAGTCGTGATCGAGGGCGGGGACCTGATCGACAACTGCCAGCGCAACGAGCTCGACGCGGCGGTCGCCGCTCTGGCCGGTGGCGAGGTTCGGCCGGGGAGCGGGCCCGAGGGCTACTTCGGCCCGCAGTCCGACGTGAACCCTGACCCGTTCTACTACCGGCCCGCGCTCGATGCACCGCGGCACCCGGGGCTGCTGCGCGACGCGACTCGGCCGGTCCGCTCGAGCGGCCTCGGTGCCCGGTGGCTTCCGGTTCTCGGCGACCACGACGTGCTCGTTCAGGGCGAACTCGTCCCGACGCCGCTGACGCAGGCGCTGGCGGTCGGCGACCGGGCGCTGTGGACGCTCCCGGAGGGACTCTCGCTCCCGCCGGGCTTCGAGCTCCACGCGGGCGGGTCGCCCGACAGCCCGCCGCTGTCGGGGATGGTCGATCAATTCCTGCTCGCGGCGCTGCAGGGAAGGACCGTCGCCGTGCCGCCCGACTCGGCTCGGGCGCAGCTGAGCGTCGCGGAGGTGACCGGCCGTCTGCGCACTGCCGCCGGCCTGACGGCCGGCGGCGTCGAGTTGGATGGCTCGCATGGGCGCCTCGACTACGTTCATGACCTCGGCGACCGCCTGCGCGTTGTCGGGCTCGACCTCGCGAGCCGGGAGGGCGGATCTGCCGGGCGCGTCGGCGCGGGCCAGGTCGAGTTTGTCGAGTCGGCGCTCGCCGGCGCCCGCGAGCGGTTCGTGATCTTCGTCTCGCACCAGACGCTGCGCCAGACGGTGGGCGGGGACGAGATCGAGGCCGCGCTCGACGGTGCGCGGAATGTCGTGCTCGTGCTGTCCGGCCACACACATCACAACCGGATCCGCCCGCGCGAGACGCGGGCGGGTGGGTATTGGACGGTCGAGACCTCATCGCTGATCGACTGGCCTCAGCAGTCGCGTGCGCTGCGGCTGCACGAGACCGACCGCGGCGTCGCGATCGAGACGTGGATGGTGGACCACGTGCCCACCGGCTCCGATCCCGAGCTTGGAGCGATCTCCCGCCGGCTCGCCTACGGCGACGTCTCGGGCGGCCGGCCGGGCAACTTCGCGGGTGAACCCCGCGACCGCAACGCAATGCTCCACGTGGCCAGAGGTTAATGTCCGTTAGGACAGTTCCCGAACCTGTTGCGGTCGCAACGTCCGCTGCTATCTTGCCCGCTCGTGGCGATGTCCTCCATTACGGAGCATTTGAGGCCGGAGGGGTCCGAGCTGGAGGTCTGTCCCGACTGCCTGAAAGGCAACCTCAGCTGGTTGCTGACCAAGGCGCACTACGCGCTGGCGAGCGAGCTGGCCGCCGCGTTCGCGCCCCTCGGAATCACGCCGCGTGGTCACGCCGTCCTCGGGGCAGCCGCGACCGGGGCGCACACCCAGAAGGCGCTGGCCGACATGGTCGGCCTCGACAAGACGACGATGGTTGCGACGATCGACGAACTGGAGCGGGCCGAGCTGGCGCGAAGGGTTCCGTCGCCGACCGACCGCCGCGCCCACCTGATCGAGGTCACCGCCGTCGGGATGCGAACCGTGATGGCCGCGAACGAGATCGTCGCTCGGGTTCAGTCCGACGTGCTCGCGTCGCTCGGGGACCACGTCGGCGACGCGCTGCTGCAGATGCTCGCGAGCCTCGTCTCCGCCCGCCTCGCCGTGCCGGGCACGTGTGGTTCGGTCCGGCGCCGCGAGCCCCGCGCGGCCGCCGTCCTCTGACCGCCGCGGTCGCTGTCAGGTTTCGCTCGGGTCGCTGATCGCGGCGGCGAACAGCAGCGCTCCCGTCGTGCCGTCGCGCAGGAACAGTAGGAACGGGCGATTGAACGTGATTCGCAGGATCGGACCGGGGTAGGCGAGGCCGACCACGCCGACCCCGGTCGCCGCGGCGGCGATCGTGCCCGCCTCGGTGACCTTGAACGTCGCCTCGTGGCGCACAGTGCTGATCACGACCGGCGTGTGGGGAACGATCGCCGTGAACCCGGGGGCGTTGAACGCCGCCGGCATGCCGAGCGAGCTGAGGTCGTTGACGAGGTCGCTCGCGAAATCGAGGTCGAGCCGTGGGAAGGTGACGTCGATGGAGGGGGATGCGCGCAGCGACGCGGCGATCTGCGTCAGCTGCGCGGGGGTCAGCGTGGCGAGGAATGCTCTGAGCGACCGCGAGGTCGGCATCACGGCGAGCAGCGACAGCGACGTACCGCGATACGGAAGCTCGACCGCCTCATCGGCGGACGTCCTCGTCCATGGGACGTCGATCGGGTCGTCGGTCGTCATGAACTCGACCGACTGGCTCGCGCCGGAGGCGAGATGAAAGGGGCCCGGTCTGGTCTGGCTGGGGTCGAAGGGCTTCAGCCAGCGGGCCTTCAGGTAGATCGCGTTCGCGAGCACGAGCAGCGTCGCCTTCGTGACCGAGCCCTGCGGGAAGAGGTCGCCGATCTTGCCCGCCGTGTGTTCCGAGACCCAGCTGTTGATCGTCTGCCGGGCGCTGTCCGGCGCCGTCGCGAAATCGACGCGATGGGGTGCGGCGCCGAACTCGGTCGACAGCGTCGTCAGGAATGGTGCGTCGAGACCGAGCGACGATGCGAGCCAGAGGCTGTTTGCATTCGTCAGGAGCGGCGTGCGCGTGCCGTCGCCGGCTGTCGACGAGACCGTCGCCAGGTATGCGAGCAGAGCCCGCGTCGATGCGGCCAGGGCCTGCGCGTCGGGCGCGCCGAGCACGGTGCCGATCTGCCGGGCGGTCACGCCCGCGGCCCCCTGGTCGACCATGGCGAGGGCCTCTTCGACGCTGAACGGCGAGATCACCGCGTTGCCGGAGCCGGCGGCGTCGGTGAGGAGGGCGAGGCCGAGCTTCTGGGTCGATGCCGCCGCCAGCTGGGCTTGGGCGGCCGGCGTGCTGGACTGTGCAGGGATCTCGGCGGACCCCGCCGCCCCGACGGCCACCAGTGCGACGCCGACGGTGAGCGCCATGCAGACGGCGGTGGCGATCGCCGCCGCGCGGGGTCGATGGTCGTGGGCCGGTCTCGTGTCTGTACTACGCCGATCCGCCCCGGTTGTCACACGGGCGGCCGCGCCCGGCGGATCGCGACGAATGAGTTCGGCGGCACCACCGAAGAAGTTCCACAGGAGATCGTCCGGTTTCGGATCACTTTGATAGTATGTTCGATGAGCGTCGAACTATGGCGACCCGATCAACCCGGAGGCCGCATGAACCAGAACCATGTGATTGATGGCTGGCTTGCCCAGCTCCGCTTCGATTCCCGCTCCGCTTCGGCGGAGCAGGCAGGTCTGACCGCAACCGTCGCGCATGCTGACGGTGACGCACCGTACGCGCCCGCCTTTGCGGCGCAGGCGACGTCGCGGGCCGTGCTGGACGCGCGGCCACGCCGCCGCCTGCGCGGCGCCGGTGCGGTGCGTCCCTGCGTGAGCTTCGGCTGATTTCGCCTCGCGGCCGCGCCGGCGCCGGGCCGGCTGGTCGCGGGGTCCTCAGGCCGGAGCGAGCCCTCCGAGCGGCGGGGTCGGGCGCCGGCTCAGGCCGGAGCGAGCCCTCCGAGCGGCGGGCGGTCGGGCGCCGGCTCAGGCCTGACGCCCTGCGGCTTTGCCGCCTCGAGCTCGCGACTGGAGAGCGCGGCACGCGACGTGGCGGCCGCGAGCCGAGCAGCTCGTTCGGCCGCGCCCTCTGTCTGGTCGAGGAGGGCGAGCAGCACTTTCACCACATGCGGGTCGAACTGCGCGCCCGCTCCCATCTTCAACTCGTCACAGGCGGCCGCGTAGCTCATCGCCTTCCGGTAGGGCCGGTCGGTGCGCATCGCGTTCCAGGAGTCGCAGGCGGTGATGATCCGCGCTTCGATCGGGATGACCTCGCCGGCGAGGCCGTCCGGGTAGCCGGCTCCGTCCCAGCGCTCGTGGTGAGAGCGGACGATTGAGCCGACGCGCTGCATGAAGCCGCCGATCCGGTCGAGCAGCTTCTGCCCTTCGACCGTGTGGGTCTCGATCACCCGCCACTCATCGGGTGTGAGCTTGTCCGGCTTGTTGATGATCTCCTTGGGGATCGCGATCTTGCCGACATCGTGCAGGAGCGCGGCGAACTCGACGTTGCGGCGCGCTTCGGCGTCGAGCCCGAGGCCGGCGGCGAGGTCGATCGCGAGCCGCACGACGCTCTTGCAGTGTTCGCCCGTGTACCCGTCGTCGGCTTCGATCACGTCACCGAGCACCAGGGCGGTGCCGCGGTAGGCGGTCCCGAGCTCGATCAGGCTCTCGATCCGCTGCGTGCGCTCGCGCGCGAAGACGGCCAGCAGCCCCAGCAGCGGCAGCGGGGCGAGCGCGACGATCGGCTGTGAGCCGATCTCCTCGGCGACGACGAGTCCGGTCACCGCGAGCGCCACGTCGATCGCGTAGATCCACCACTCGCCGAGCTGGGTCGAGAGGTCGGCGCCGCGCTCGATCGTGGTGCGAGCGGCGGAGATGATGACGTCGACGGCGATCTGCGCCGCGAGCGCCGCGATCAGCAGCGCCGGGCCGGCGGCGGCGGGGGAGACGCCGGCGATCGTGAAGACCGCGACGGGCCCGATCGCAAACCACGAATTCGGGAGGACCCGCAGGAGGCGCTCCGGCGGAACCCGCCCGCTGATGACCTGTGGGATGCGGGCGAGCGCGAGCGCGGCGGCGCAGACGATCGGGACGAGCGCGCCCGGGAGCGCGAACAGCAGCGGCACGAATGCGAGCTGCGTGGCGACCGTGAAGCCGAACGGGGTCTCGAAGCGGACCTTCGTCGCGAGGATCAGGACGCCGAAGCACAGCAGTGCAGGCGCCACATCAAAGCTGCCGGGCGGGTGCGCGAGCCACAGCGCGGCGACGGCCGCGAGGAACGCGGCGGCGAGCGCGAGCTCGCACGCGAGTTCGTGCGACACGAAGCGCTGATCGGCGCGCTGACGGGACTCGACCAGGAGTTCCTGCTCGGTGAGATTTGGCGCCAAGCTCATCACCCTCGGATATCGGTTCCTTTGCCTCGGAACTGAGCCTCACAGGCCTGCTGCGTTCGAACAGATGTCCAGATTTCTGGTCCCCAGAGCATGGGTTGCCTGTGGATAAACCGAAATCCGGGCTACGTGAAAATCACTGACAAAGGCAAACTCGGCGCGAGCCGGGGACGCAAAGCCAGAGGTCTCGCCGCGGCGAGATGGCTCAGCTACCAGTGCGACCAAGGAAGGTTCGTGCTCAGATGATCAAACGTGTATCCAGATGGCGTTCGCTTGCCGCCGGCAGCGGCGCTGTCGTTGCGATCGCGTTGGCCCAGGCCGGTCCGGCGCTCGCGTCGGCGCCGCTGCTCGGTCTGTCACCCGCTGGGGTGTCGGCTGCAGGTGTCGCGCTCGCGGGCGCCAGTTGCTCGACGCCATCGCTCTCCCAGCCGTTCGCGGCCTGGGGGGACGAGAACCAGTACATGCTCGCGCCGGGCCAAGGGGCAGCGGGCTTCAACGGGTCGGGTTGGGCGCTGTACGGGACCGCGTCGATCGCGCAGACGACGGCTCTTGATGGTTCGAGCCGTTCGGTGCTGGACCTCCCGTTCGGAGGTGTGGCAATCAGTGCCCCCGTGTGCGTGGCGTCGGACTACCCGCTCGCGCGCACGATGATCGAGACCGATGGCGGTGCGAACGTCGCCGTCGGTGTTGTCTACGCCGACGCGATCGGCGCAGGCGTCACCGAGAGCGTCCTGCAGTCGGGCGTCTCCGGTGCGATCGGTGGCTCCCTCAGCTGGGCTCCGTCGCCCCAGTTCGAGGTCCATCCGGGGAACCTCTCCGGCTGGCAGGTCGTCCAGTTCGTGTTCGCCAACCTGTCGGGGGGCAACGCCGAGCTGTACGACTTCTACGTCGATCCGCGGATGTCGGACTGACGTGGAGATCGGTACCGCCCCCTGGCCGGCTCCCGCTTGACGGGCGCCGGCCAGGAGCGGCATCCGGCCGGCACACGGCCCGATCGCATGAACGACGACCCAACAGGCCGCACAGCGACGGCAATCTGCTATCACTAGAAGTCCGCCGCGGGGTGGAGCAGTCTGGTAGCTCGTCGGGCTCATAACCCGAAGGTCGCAGGTTCGAATCCTGCCCCCGCT
>CAVPLN010000009.1:0-4368 GCA_963705995.1 uncultured Solirubrobacterales bacterium | reverse complement strand
CCGGCGGCAAGGGAGGATGGTTGTCGTGCGCGGCTTCGTTGCTCCGACTGATCACGGCTGGTACCAGTTCCTTCGTTCCAGGCCGGAGCTCACTGAGGTGAACTTCTGGCGGCCGAGCGGAAGGGTCTTCAATCTCGCGCCCGGCGCTCCATTCTTCTTCAAGCTGAAGCGCCCTCACCACGCGATCGGCGGTTTCGGCCTGTTCGCTCGCGCGGAGCGGCTGCCGGTGTGGCAGGCCTGGGACGTCTTTGGTCAGGCCAACGGAACCAAGGACGAGCACGACCTCCTCGTGCGACTCGACCGACTCGGCGGCGCCGACAGGCTTGGTCTCGGCCGAAATCGTCCGATCGGCTGCGTCGCCATCACCGAACCAGTGTTCTTTACGCCCGACGAGTGGGTCGCTGCACCGAACAATTGGTCCCCCAACATCGTCTCGGGACGAGCCGAAGATCTGACCCGAGGTGACGGGCTGCGGATGTGGAAGGAATGTCTCGAGCGCGCCGCAGCGAGACGCGTCGGTTTGACGGACTGGGCTCGTGAGGCGATCGACGCGCAGCGTGCCGGCAGGCCGGTGCTGATCACCCCACGCCTCGGACAGTTCAGCTTCCGGCTGGCGGTGCTCGAGGCGTACGGGCAGCAGTGCGCAGTGACGACCGAGCATTCGCTCCCCGTGATCGATGCTTCGCACATCAGGCCGTGGGCGGCCGGCGGGACACACTCGATCCCCAACGGCGTCCCGCTCAGGCGGGATCTGCATCGGCTGTTCGACCTCGGCTACGTCACCATCAGGAGCGACATGCGGCTCGCTGTCAGCCGCAAGCTCCGCGACGACTACGCGAACGGACGCGCGTACTACGAGCTGGACGGACGCGAGCTCCATTTGCCCGACGACGACGCCTTCCGCCCGGACAGGGAGGCGCTCGCATGGCATCAATCAGAGGTCTATCTCGGCGGCTGAGGAACCGCCCACGATCGCTCTTCAGCCGCCGGGTATCTTGAGCAGCCGTGCCCGAAGAGACTCCCGGCCTGCGTGACGAGCTGGTCACGCCTCGGCTCGCCGAGCGCCTATCCGAGGTCGACGTCGAGCTCGTTGAATTGGCCCAGCTCGATGGCGCCGAAGCGCCGGAGCGTTTCGGGCGCCACGCGGGAGACGTCGTTCGCCGCGCCCTCGAAGACATGCATGGCGCCGATGAGTCGGTCGACATCCAAGCCATCGCCGTAAACCGGGCGATCCAGGCTCTAAGCGGCAACGCGATCGACCTTTCCGACGAGAGAATCAGCCTGCCGCCGCAGCTGCTTCGTGGCGTACGTCGCCCAGCCGTGGGTCTGGGCGTGCCCTTCCTCCCGACGAGCCCGATGATCGCGCTGTCGGCGAATGAGCTGCTCGTCAACGGCCATGCCCAACCGGCAATCGGCCAGCAGATCCGCAGCGAACTGCCGAGCGCCTCGAACGTCGACTTCCTCGTGAGCTTCGTCCGTTGGACCGGTATCCGAACGCTCATCGACGAGATCGCCGACGTCGTCAAGCGCGAGGGACGCGTTCGTGTGATCACAACGACCTACATGAGCGCGACCGAACCGAAGGCTCTCGAGGAACTCGTCAAGGCTGGCGCTGAGGTGCGAGTCGATTACGAGGCGGAGCGAACCAAGCTGCATGCGAAGGCTTGGATCATCCACAGACAGGGCGGCCTTACGACGGCCTTCCTTGGCTCATCCAACGTGTCATTCACCGCGCTCCATCAGGGCATGGAATGGAACGTCAGGCTCAGTGAGGTCGCTGCCCCCGGACTGGTCGACCGCATGCGCGCAACGTTCGAAACCTACTGGGCCAGCGAGGCCTTCGAAGCCTTCGACCCTGAGCAGGATGGCCAGCGGCTGCGCGAAGCGCTTGACAGCCAACGACGGGCCAGACGGCGCAATCTCGGTGGTGGCTACGTCGCGTTCGATGTGACGCCAAAGCCACATCAGGCCCGGATGCTCGAGCAATTGCAGGCCCAGCGCGACCGGCACGACCGCCACCGGAACCTGCTCGTGGCCGCGACCGGCACAGGCAAGACCGTGATGGCGGCGCTCGACTATCGCCGACTCTGCGATCAACTCGGGCGTCGGCCAACCTTGCTGTTTGTCGCGCATCGCAGACGCATCCTCGATCAGAGCCGAGCGACCTATGCCACCGTCCTCAAGGACCCCGACTTTGGCGAGATCCTCGGAGACGGCGAGCTGCCGCTCGTCGGCCGGCACGTCTTCGCGATGGTGCAGTCGCTTCGCAACGAGGCAGTCGAGAAACTCAGCCCGGACGCGTTCGATGTCGTGGTGATCGACGAGGTTCACCACGCTGCCGCACCCAGCTACCGCGCGCTGCTCGAGCACCTGCAGCCAGTGGAATTGCTCGGTCTGACCGCAACCCCCGAACGGATGGACGGCGAGGACATCACTCGCTGGTTCGGCCATCGGACAGCCGTGGAGCTGCGCTTGTGGGAAGCGATCGATGACGGATACCTCGCGCCATTTCAGTACTTCGGCGTCCACGACGACGTCGATCTGTCCGCTCTGGAATGGCGTCGGGGCGGCTATCAGACCGATGACCTTGACCGCATTTTCACCGGTGATGACGCGCGCGTCGTACGACTGCTGCGTGCGCTCGAGCGGATCGTCCTGGACCCAAGTCAGATGCGTGCACTCGGGTTCTGCGTGTCCGTCAATCACGCTGAATACATGGCGCGCGCCTTCACCGAGCGCGGCCTTCCGAGCGTTGCGCTCTGGGGCGACACCGACACCGCCGAGCGTGACTCGTCCCTCAGGCAGCTGGAGCGAGGCGAGCTTCGTTGTGTGTTCAGCGTCGATGTGCTCGGCGAGGGCGTTGACGTGCCATCTGTCGACACTGTGCTGCTTCTACGGCCGACTCAGTCCGCCACCGTGCTTACTCAGCAGATCGGTCGCGGTCTGCGAGAGCACCAAAACAAGACGACGCTTACTGTCGTCGACCTGATCGGGCAGCAGCATCGGCGCTTTCGGTTCGACACGAAGCTTCGGGCGCTGATCGACTCCCGCAACGGACGACTCGTCGACCAAGTTGACGACGACTTCCCGTACCTCCCGGCTGGCTGTGAAATCAAGCTCGACCGCCAGAGTCGCGAGATCATCCTGAGCAGCCTTCGCGCTGCTGCCGGCGCAGGCAGCTGGTCGGTGCTCGTCGACGACTTGCGACGGCTCGGCGATGTGTCGCTCCGATCGTTCCTGCGCGAGTCTGAGCGGAGCCTGACCGACCTCTACCGTTCACGTGATCGCACGTGGACTCGGCTTCGCCGCGACGCGGGGCTCCCGGTAGCAGCGGGAAACGACCACCTCGAGGCCCTCGCTCGAGCGATCCATCGGCTCCTGCACATCGACGATACAGATCGCGTGGAGACCTATCGGCGGTTCTTGACCTCCGCAGAGAAGCCAGCACAGATCTCAGACCGCGACCGGCGCCTCCTGAGCATGCTCGCGATCGACATCTTTGGTCGACGCCACGGCTTCATCGATCTCGACGCCGCACTCGATGCCATTCGGGCCGATCCCGCCGCCCGCGACGAGCTTGCTCAAGTTCTGGAGATCGCCGGAGACGAAGCCGACTCCGCGACCCAACCGCTCGGCTTCGGCCCGCTACGCGTTCGCGGGCGGTACACCCGGGACGAGGCGCTGCTCGCCCTCGGTGACGGTACCTTCGAGGACCCACCTACCTCTCGCGAGGGCGTTCGCTGGCTCAGCGACATCAGCACGGATGTCCTATTCGTCACGCTGAGAAAGAGCGAATCCCGGTATTCGCCCTCAACACGCTACCGCGACTACGCGCTCTCGTCTCGACTCTTCCACTGGGAATCACAAAGCACGACGAGCCGCGACAGCCCAACGGGTCGTCGCTATCGCCAGCAACGCGAAGCCGGTACTTCGGTCCTGCTCTTCGTGCGGGAGAGCCCGACCCTCGCCAACGGCGCGGCAGCGCCCTTCACGCTGCTCGGGCCGGTGACGTTCGTTGAAGACCGGGGCGAGCGGCCGATCCAAATCACCTGGCAGCTGCATGCGCCCATGCCCGAATCGCTTCTCGAGATCGCGCGCGTCGTCGCGGCATAGCGGATCCGCTCCCCCGCTCAACCCGACCCATGTCGGCGGCGTCAGCCGCGATCTGGGGCCCCCAGACCCCGACTGAGAACGTCGTTTTCAACCCTCAAGTGGTACTCGACGGCTATTTCCGGGTAGATCGACGCACGTCAAATAGAAAAGGCCCGCTAATGCGGACCTTTTCAGAGTAGCGGGGGCGGGATTCGAACCCGCGACCTTCGGGTTATGAGCCCGACGAGCTACCAGACTGCTCCACCCCGCGGCGGA
>CAVPLN010000008.1:0-255448 GCA_963705995.1 uncultured Solirubrobacterales bacterium | reverse complement strand
CTCCAAGGGCTGCCTCAGTTATGGTCGCCGGCACGAGCCGCTCCTCCCTCTTCACTGCGGCCGTTAATGCCGGAGGGCGACGAATGTCGCGCGCCGCCGGATCCGAGGCCCAAGCCACCGAGGCCCAAGCCACCGAGACCCACGCCACCGAGACCCAAGCCACCGAGGCCCGAGGCATCCCTCCGGCCCGAGCAGCGCTCAGGCGGCCTTGAGCAGCTCGCGGGCGTGGCCGCGGGCCGCGCGGTCGCCGGCGTCGGCGCCGAGCATGCGGACGAGCTCGCCGACGACGCCGTCGCCGGTGAGGGCGGACACGGTGGTGACGGGCGGCGTGCGGGAGGCGTCCTTGACGATCGTGAAGTGGCGGGCCGCCATCGCCGCGACCTGCGGCAGGTGGGTGATGCACAGGATCTGCCTGCCCGCGGCCAGCTCGCGCAGATGGGCTCCCACCGCGCGGGCGGTGAGGCCGCCGATGCCGGCGTCGATCTCGTCGAAGACGAGCAGCGAGTCGGCTGCGTCGCCCACCGCATCCGCCCCGTGGGCAACGCTCAGGAGCGCGAGCATCACGCGGCTCAGCTCGCCGCCCGAGGCGACCTCGCGCAGCGGACCGAGCGGAAGTCCGGCACCGGTCGCGATCATGAATTCGACGGTGTCGGCGCCGCGCGGGCCGCAGCCATCCTCGCGCTCGCGGAGATCGACCTCGAACCGGGCACCGCCCATCGCGAGCTCTTCGAGCCGCTCGCGCACGGCGGTGGCGAGGCGCGGCGCCGCCTCCACGCGGGCGGCGCGAAGCTCGCGCACGACCCGGTCGCGCTCCGCGGCGGCGGCACCGAGCTCGGCGTCAACCTCCCCGGCGGCCGTGTCGGCGTCGCGCAGCTCGCCGGCACGCGCCCGGCAGCGCTCGGCGTGCGCGAGCACGTCGGCGATCGTGCCGCCGTGCTTGCGAGCCAGGCGGGCGAAGGCACCGAGCCGGTCCTCGACCTCCTCGAGCCGCCCCGGGGCGACCTCGGACCCCTCCAGATACGAGCGCAGCTCGGCGGCCACGTCCTCCGCCTCGTACCGCAGAGCCGCCACCCGCACGGCGATCTCGCCCAGGGCGCAGTCATGCTCGGCGACCGCCTCGAGCGCCGTCGTCGCCCGCGCGAGCAGCAGCGCCGCACCGTCCCCGTCCTCGGGGGCGAGCGCCTCGGCGCCGGCCGCCGCGGCCCCCTGCAGCGCCTCGGCGTACCGCAGCCGCTCGCGCTCGGCGAGCAACTCGACCTCCTCCTGCTCGCTCGGATCGACCGACTCGATCTCGCCGACTTCGAAGGCGAGCAGGTCGAGCTCGCGCTCGCGCGCTCCGGTCAGGGCGGTGAGCTCGTCACGCCGCCGCTCGAGCTCGCGAACCTGCTCGTGGCAACTCGCCATCAGCTCGCGCCGGCCCCACTGCTCAGGGCCACAGAACGCGTCGAGCGCGTCGACCTGCGCGGCGGCCAGCATCAGCTTGCGATGCTCGTGCTGGCCGTAGAAGGAGAGCAGGCGGCTGCCGAGCTCGCGCAGGTCGGCCACTGTCGCCGCCCGTCCGCACACGTACGCCCGGGTCCGACCGTCCGGCCAGACCCGCCGCGCCAGCACGAGCTCCTCGGCGCCGTCGGGGATCAACCCTCCCGCATTGGCGTCCTGGTCGCCACCGGCCAGGTCCGCAGGAAGCGAGAACACGCCCTCGACGTACGCCTCTGCCGCCCCCTCCCGGACGATCCCGCTCCGGGCCTTGCCGCCGAGCAGCAGGTCGAGCGCGTGGGCCAGCAGTGTCTTGCCTGCGCCGGTCTCGCCCGTGAGGATGTTCAGGCCGGGCGCGAGCCGCAGCTCGGCGCGCTCCATCAGCAGCAGGTTCTCGACTCGCAACTCGTGCAGCATCAGGTCTGTGTACCACCCGCCCCTGACGAACACGGCGGGCGCACCGCCCGGCAACCTGCCCGGCGATCAGGGAACGGTCGCGAGCCGGCCGAACTTCTCGCGCAGGCGCTGGTAGAAGGTGACCCCCGCGAGCTGGGCGAGCGTCCCCTGGCCGTCGATGAAGCGCACCTCGAGCTTGCCCCCGGCCTCGAGCGGGCCGGCCGGACGGCCGTCGACCGACACGTCGACGGCCTCCTCCGGTGACAGGTTGTGCACGACGAGCTCGTCGCCGGGAGCCACCACCAGCGACCGCGCCGTGAGCGAGTGCGGGGCGATGAAGGAGACGACGAAGCCCTCGACCCCCCACGCCATCACGGGCCCGCCGTTGGCGAGGTTGTAGCCGGTCGAGCCGGCGGGCGTGGACACAACGAGGCCGTCGCATCGGACCCGGCCGATCTCGTACGACCCGACGAAATACGCGAGCTGCGCGACGCGGCTGCCCGGGCGGCGGATGATCGAGACATCGTTCATCGCGATCGTCTCGGACCGCTCGCCGTTGACCGCGATCCCGGGCAGCGACAGGACCTCGAAGTCGCCGGCGAACGCCCGCCGGAAGCCCTCGTGAGCGGCTTCGCGGTCGACCGTCGAGAGGAACCCGACCTCGCCGAAGTTGACGCCGAAGACCGGGACCCCGGTGCCGGCGAAGTGCCGCAGTGCGGTCAGGATCGTGCCGTCGCCGCCGAGGGCGAAGCAGATGTCGATACCGCTGCCGTAGTCGGCGTTGAGCATGAAGCCGTCGCTCGGAAGCAGCGCGTGCTTGACGGTCTCCTCCAGGCTGAAGCTGAGCTGGGCGCCGCAGGCGCGCGCGGCCGCGGCCAGCGTCGTGATCGCGGGCTTGGTCTCATCGGGACGCCGGTGCGTGAAGACCGCGGCGACGGAGACGGGCGTCATGCGTCCACCGCGCCCACGGCCGCCACGAGGTCGCCGACGCCCGGCCGCGAGGCGTCGGTCAGCCACACGAACGTCTCGAGGTTGCCCTTGGGACCGGGCAGGCCGGAGCTCGCGAAGCCGCCGACGCGGGCCCCGAGCCGCTCCGCGCTGCCGGCGACCGAGACGATCGCCTCCCGCCGCCACGACTGCTCGCGCACGACTCCGCCCTTGCCGACGCGGTCGCGGCCGACCTCGAACTGCGGCTTGACCATCGCCAGGCAGTCGAACCGCGGCGCGGCACAGGCGAGCACCGCGGGCAGCACCTTCGTCAGTGAGATGAACGACACGTCGACCACGATCAGCCCGGGAGCGTACGGCAGGTCGGCCGCTCGGATGGACCGGGCGTTGCAGCGTTCGACCACCGTCACCCGTGGATCCTCCCGGAGCTTCCAGCTGAGCTCGCCGTAGGCGACGTCGAGCGCGACGACGTGCGCGGCGCCGCGCTGCAGCAGACAGTCGGTGAAGCCACCGGTCGACGCGCCCACGTCGAGCCCCATCGAGTCCCTGACCTCCAGGGCGAGTGCGTCGAGCGCATTGGCGAGTTTGACGCCGCCCCGCGACACATACTGCGGGCCCCCGGCGACCTCCAGCTCCACGTCCTCGGCGACCATCTGGCCAGGCTTCTCGGCGCGCCGGCGCTCGGGCAGCAGCAGCACCTCCCCCGCGATCACCGACGCGGCGGCGCGGGTGCGCGACTCGAACACGCCGCGCTGGGCGAGCAGGCTGTCGAGGCGGACGCGCTTCACTTATGCGTGACGGAGATCACAGTCGCGACGAGGCAAACGTGGGAACATACGTTCTGCTGCCGACCAGCCTCGGCGGCCACACGAAGATACATCTGTCTCCTCTCTCGGCAAATGGCCCGCGTCAACGATGCGGGCCATTTGTTGTGAGGTGCGTGGGCCTCCGGCACCGGCCCGGGCGCCTGATCCACCGCACGAGCGATCAGGCGACCGCGTTGCGGTCCGAGACCGCCGCCTCGATTCGCTCAGCGATCCGCTCGGCCGTGAAGCCGACCTCCGCGTGCAGGAGCGCCGGAGCGCCATGCGTCACGAAACGATCGGGCAGGCCGACGCGGAGGATGCGGGCGGCGATCCCGGCATCGTTGAGGGTCTCCCAGACGGCGGAGCCGAAGCCGCCGGCGAGCACCCCCTCCTCGACCGTCACGAGCAGGTCGTGCTCGGCGGCGAGTTGGGCGGCGAGGCCCGCATCGATCGGCTTTGCGAAGCGGGCATCGGCGACGGTCGCCGAGATGCCGTTGCCGGCCAGGATGTCGGCCGCGTCGAGCGCCTTCTGGACACCGCTCCCGTAGCCGAGCAGCGCCACCCGATTGCCCTCGCGGAGGATCTCGCCGGTGCCGATCGGAATCTGCACCGGGCTGGCAGGGAGCGCGACGCCGAGGCCCTCCCCGCGCGGGTAGCGCAGCGCGGTCGGTCCGCCGTCATGACGCAGCGCGGTGTGGAGCATATTGACGAGCATCGCCTCATCGCGCGGCGCCATCAGGACGATGTTCGGCAGGCAGCGCAGAAAGGCGATGTCAAACGCGCCGTGGTGTGTCGGGCCGTCGTCGCCCACCAGACCCGCTCGATCCATCGCGAATGTGACGCACAGCTTCTGCAGGCAGACGTCGTGGACGATCTGGTCGAACGCGCGCTGCAGGAAGGTGGAGTAGATCGCCGCGACGGGCCGGCAGCCCTGCAAGCGCGAGTCCGGCGGCGAACAGGATCGCCTGCTGCTCGGCGATGCCGACGTCGAAGTAGCGCTCGGGCAGTTCGCGCTGGAGGATGTTGAGCCCCGTGCCGGAGTTCATCGCGGCGGTGATCCCGACCACGCGCTCGTCGCGCCGGCATTCGGCGACGAGCGCCTCACCGAACACCTGGGTGTAGGCAGGCGGCGCAGGCCGCCCCCGCGAGGGCCGCTTGATGACCGCGGGCACGCCACCAGAGATCGACTTCGGCTTGGCCGCATGCCAGCGCTCCATGCCCTCCAGCCCGCCGTCCTCCGCGGGTGCAAAGCCCTTGCCCTTGACGGTGGCGCAGTGCACGACGACCGGCCGCTGAGCCGAGAGCGCCTCGCGCAGCGCCCGGCGCAGGGCGCGGACGTCGTGGCCGTCGACCACGCCCATGTAGGCCCAGTCGAGTTCCTCCCACCACAACCCGGGCGCCCAGAAGGCCTTGATCGACTCCTTGAAGTGAGGCCCGAGCTTCTCGAACGCCGATCCGATCGGCCGCGGAAGCTTCGTCAGCCCGCCCTCGACGTCCTCGCGCGCGTGCCACAGCTTCGGGTTCAGGCGCACCCGATTGAAATAGCGGGACAGGGCGCCGACGTTCGGCGCGATCGACATCCCGTTGTCGTTCAGCAGCACGACGATCGGCGTTCCCTGGCCGCCCGCCTGGTGGACCGCCTCGAACGCGACCCCGCCGGTCATCGCGCCGTCGCCGACGACCGCGACGACGTGGCCGTCCTCGGCCAGCCCGAGCCGCATCGCCTCCTTGATGCCGACGGCGTATCCGATCGCGGTCGAGGCGTGGCCGGCGCCCATGATGTCGTGCTCGGACTCGTAGATCGCACAGAACGGCGCGAGGCCCTCGTAGTGGCGAATCGTCTGGAGCTGGTCACGGCGCCCGGTCAGGATCTTGTGCGGGTACGCCTGGTGGCCGACGTCCCAGAGGATCTTGTCGCGGGGGGAGTCGAGCAGCGAGTGCAGTGCGACCGCGATCTCGCACGCGCCGAGGTTGGCGCCGAAGTGGCCGCCGATCTCACCGACCGTGTCGATGATATGCGCTCGGACCTCCTGGGCGACCTGCACGAGCTCGTCGTCGCCGAGGCCGTGGAGGTCCTGTGGCCGGTCGATGAGCGGGAGCAGTTCGGACATGTTTCAGTAGCTGCGCTGGGCGATGAAGTCGGTGATCTGCAGGAGCTGAGCGGGATCGGCGGGAGCCGCTTCGAGAAGGGCGCTGCGCGCGCGCCGGTGGGACGTCTCCGCCATCTCCCGGGCGCCGTCGAGCCCGAACTCGGTCACGTACGTCCGCTTCCCGAGGCGCTCATCGCTCCCACGCTGCTTGCCGAGCGCCGCCTCCGATCCGGTCACGTCGAGGATGTCATCGACGATCTGGAAGAGGATGCCGAGCTCGCTTGCATAGTTGTTGAATCTCCCGATTGTGGCAGGTTGCAAACGACCGTCGATCAGCAGCACGCACTCGATGCTCGCCCTGATCAGCCTCCCGGTCTTCAGCGCATGCAGCCTGCGCAGGCCCGCGCCTCCGCCCGGAGCGGTGCCGGCCACGTCCAGGTACTGACCCCCGACCATGCCCGAGACCCCGGTCGCGGCGGCCAGCTCGGCCGCCGCGCGCAGGATGTTCGCGGGCTCTCCGGCCTGCTCGCTCAGCAGGTGCCGGAACGCCTCCGCGTAGAGGCCGTCTCCGGCGAGGATCGCGACGTCCTCGCCGAACGCGACGTGGCAGGTCGGCCGGCCCCGCCGCAGATCGTCGTCGTCCATCGCCGGCAGGTCGTCGTGGATCAGCGAGTACGTGTGGATCAGCTCGAGCGCCGCGGCCAGCGGCAGCACCGACTCGGGCTCGCGACCGATCGCAGCCGCCGTCGCGAGGGCGAGCACAGGGCGGATGCGCTTGCCCCCTGCGAGCAGCGAATACCGCATCGCTTCGCGCAGCCCGGCCGTCGCCGGCTCCTCGGAGAAGCTCAGCTCGCCGAGGTAGGCGTCGACGCGTCCGCGGATGTCCTCCGGGTAGGTGGGCTCGGTCGCGTCCGGCGCCCCGTCCGGGGCAGTCACGCGGCCCTGCGTCACGCTGCGGGCAGCGGGAGCTGCCCGGGAAGGTCCGGCAGCGGCTCCAGCGCCGCGCGGGCATACCCGTCGACCCCGGAGGCCGCCTCGGTCGCGAGCCGTGCACACTCCTCGATCATCTCGAGGGTCGCGTCGGGCTCGGCGCCTCCACTTCGCAGTTCGCTTGCCGCCACATGCAGACGAAAACGCAGCTCCTGTAGAGCGTCCTTCACGTCCTCAAGTTTACCGCCCGCGCTCAGCCGGCGTCGAGCGCTCGGTTGACGAGCGCATCGGCGCGCGCGTTCTGAGCGCGCGGGACGCTGCGAATGCTCCAGCTGCTGAACCCCCGCAGAGCCGTCTCCGCATCGCTGTGCAACTGCTTCATCGCCGGGTGCTTGACCTTGTAGGCGCCGGTCAGCTGCTTGGCGACGAGCTCGGAATCGTTGACGATCGCAACCGTGTCGGCACCGAGCGCGGCAGCGAGCTCGAGCCCGCGGAGCAGCGCCCGGTATTCCGCGACGTTGTTCGTCGCGACGCCGATCGTCTCGGCCAGCTCCTCGACGATCGAGCCCTCCGGATCGGACGCGACGACGCCGATCGCGGCCGGGCCCGGGTTCCCCCGCGCGCCGCCGTCGACGTGCAGGACCAGCGTCCGCGCAGCGCCCGGCACCTACTCGCCGGGCGGAGTCGGAGGGAGCTCTCCGACGATCCGTCGCCGCCGCCGGTCGCGGATGACGCGGACCTCGGGCTCCGCCGGCGTGCCTCCCGCGCCCCTCCGAGAATGCTTGCGCCGCTCCATGATGACCGTGACGTTGTCGTCGTCGGCGTACTGAGCCTTGAGCTTCTCGTACAGCTCCTCGCCCATCTCTTCGGTCACCACGTAGTAGATCACGCTCCCGATCCTATTGGAGAATCGCCGTCCGCGCAGGTCAGCCGAGTGCGAGCCTGCCGACATCGTCAGCGACGGCGTTCGCGATCAGCTCGCGCCCGCTCAGCTCGGAGAGCTCATAGCCCTGCCCGTCGACCCGGACGCTTGGGGAGTGGTCGTCGAGATCGACTTCGTAGCGGTACCAGCAGAGCTCCCACGACACGATGATCCGTACGAGCGTCGGGTGATCCGGATCGGGGACGACGGCGACGCTGGGCGCTCCCAGCGAACGGGCGACGCCGGCGACGGTGCGGCGGTGTTCGGAGTTGTTGAACGCGTCGACGGCCGACGCGATCTTGTGGTCGTCGCTGCTCGGGACGGCGTGGACGTGCCGCCGGTCGTAGCCCGACCACGAACCCGGATCGGTCGCAGACCGCGCCGGCATCTGCTCGCTGTGGGCCGGGGCGGGCACGGGCTCGGTCGCGGCGAGCTCCCGCAGCCAGCCGTCGTCGCCGAGTTCGTCGTCGAGGCTGGGCGACGCCGAGTCGGTGCGCGCGTCCCGCGGGCGCGAGCGCAGCCGGCCCAGCAGCGAGCGCCGCCGCGCCTTCGACGGCTCGGAGCCCGAGTACGCCTGCAGCGTGCCTTCGCGGACCCACCCCTCGTGCAGCGCGCGGGTCGTGCAGAGCTCGCAGACCGACCGCCGCGCGCCACCGTTGATGTAGGTGTCGGCGTGCTCGCCACGCAGCAGCGTGCGACCGCACAGGTCGCAGACGCTGTGCGTGCTCTGGGTCCGGATGTCTCGCGTGTTCATCGTGCTGATCGGTACGTTCCGGATCGAGCCTAGCGGACGATCGGTGCGCAGGTACCGGCATCGCCGCCGGAGGGTCTCGGTGGCCGCACGCCGTCGAGACCCTCCGGCCGCCCCGCTATGCCTTGACCGTCTCCGCGTGAGCCTCGGAGACGACCTTGCCGGCGAGGTGCGCCGGCACCTCCTCGTAGCGCAGGAACTCCATCGTGTACTCGCCCTGGCCGCCCGTGATCGAACGCAGATCGGGCGCGTAGGAGAGCATCTCCGCCATCGGCACCTCGGCGCGCACCTCGGTCATGCCGCTTCCGGTCCCCTCCATCCCGTGGGGCCGTCCGCGCCGGCCGTTGAGGTCGCCGATCACGTCGCCGACAGCGTCCTCGGGCACCGACACCGTGACCATCATGATCGGCTCGAGCAGCACCGGGCCGGCCTGCTCGAGCGCCTGCTTCATCGCGATCGATCCCGCCAGCTTGAACGCCATCTCCGACGAGTCGACCGTGTGGTAGGAGCCGTCGAACAGCCGGACGCGAACGTCCTTGACGGGGTAGCCGGCGACGGCCCCCGTCTCCATCGCCTCGATCACGCCCTTCTCGACTGCCGGGATGAACGAGTTCGGGATCACCCCGCCCTTGATCTCGTCGACGAACTCGAACCCGCTCCCGGGCTCGAGCGGCTCGATCTTGATGTGGCAGTCGCCGAACTGCCCGCGACCGCCGGTCTGCTTCTTGTGGCGGCCGTGCGCGGTCGCCGGCTTGCGGATCGTCTCCTGGTAGGGGACCCGCGGCGGCTTGAGGGTGACTTCGGCGCCGAAGCGCGAGCGCAGGCGGTCGACGATCACCTCGACGTGCACCTGCGAGAGCCCGGCGACGATCTGCTCGCCGGTCTGCGGGTCGCGGTGCAGGTCGATCGTCGGATCCTCCTCCTGGAGGCGGCGCAGCGACGAGAACACCTTCTCCTCGTCGCCCTTGCTCTTCGGCTCGACCGCGAACGCCATCACCGGCGCGGGGAGCGCGATCGATGGCATCTGGATCGGCTCGTCCCGCGCGGCCAGCCAGTCGCCCGCCTTCGTCTCCTTGAGCTTGGCGACGGCGCCGATGTCGCCCGGCCCGAACTCGTCGACGTGGGTCGTGTGCCCGCCCTCGAAGGTGATCAGCTGCCCGATCCGCTCCTTCGCATGCGCGCGCGTGTTGAGCACCTGCGTGTCGTGCTTCATGACGCCCTGGTAGACGCGGAACAGGTTGATCCGGCCCGCGAACGGGTCGGCTCGCGTCTTGAAGACATAGGCGAACAGCTCCCGGTCCTCGACCGCCTCGAGCGTCAGCTCGCCGACCTCGAGACCGCCGTGCTTGACCGGCGAGGGCAGATCCTCGACGATCGCGTCGAGCAGGCGATTGGTCGCGAGATTGCGCGTCGCGACGCCGCAGGTGACCGGGAAGATGCGGCCGTGGTTGGTCCCCTCCTCGAGCGCGTGGACGATCTCCTCGTGGGAGATCTCGTCGCCCTCCAGGTAGCGCTCCATCAGCGCATCGGAGTTCTCGGCGACCTCGTCCATCAGCTTCTCGCGGTACTCCTGGGCCTGCGCGAGCAGCTCGTCGGGGATCGGGATCTCGGTGCAGTTCTCGCGCCCGGAGAGGGCGGGGTCGTACTCGTAGGCCTTCATGTCGACCAGGTCGATCACGCCGCGCACCTCGTGCTCGGAGCCGATCGGGATCTCGGTCGCGACAGCGTGGGAACCGAATGCCGCCTTCAGCGACTCGAGCGTCCGGAAGAAGTCGGCTCGCTCCCGGTCGAGCATGTTGACGAACACGAGCCGGGCGAGATCGAGCTCGGCCGCGCGCTTCCACAAGCGGGTGGTGGTGACCTCGACTCCCATCACGGCGTTGACGACGAACACGGCGGACTCGCAGACACGCAGGGCGCCGAGGGCGTCGGCGACGAAGCTCGGGTCGCCGGGACAGTCGATCAGGTTGACGCGACGGTCCAACCACTCGAACGAGGTGAGCGTCGCCGAGATCGACATCTGGCGCGCCTTCTCATCGGGATCGGAGTCCGAGACGGTCGTTCCGTCGGTGACGGAACCGAGACGGGTGATCGCACCGGACTGGAACAGCAATGCCTCGTGCAGCGAGGTCTTCCCGCTTCCGCGATGGCCGACGAGCGCCACGTTCCGGATGCGATCCGCGGCCTTGTGCATGCTGGCTCCTTCCACTCGAGGGGGGCGGAGCGCACCCACGGAGAGCGCGGGCGCGCCCCAAAGCAAAGGCCGACCTTACCGCACACCGGGGGGCCGCACATGCGTGCCAGCCCACCCGTGCGGATGCGGCTGGCGCGGCGTCAGTCGAGCTCTGAGCCGAGCTTCGAGCGCAGCCGCAGCACGGCCTTCGTGTGCAGCTGCGAGACGCGCGATTCGGTCACGCCGAGGACCTCCCCGATCTCTCGGAGGGTCAGGTTCTCGTAGTAGTACAGCGCGATCACGAGCTTCTCGCGTTCGGGGAGCGCCGCGATCGCGTCGGCGATCCGGTCACGCAGCTCGCCCTGGTCGACGAGCGCCTGCGGGTCCGGGGCGCCGCGGTCGGGAAGCGTGTCGAGCAGCGAGACGCTGTCGCCACCCGAGTCCGAGACGTTCCACAGCTCGTCGAGGGCGACGATCGTCGAATGCGAGATCTGCACCAGCGCATCCTGGAACTCATCGATCTCGACGCCCAGCTCGCCGGCCATCTCCTCGTCGGTCGGAGCGCGCTGGAGCCGTGCCTCGAGCTTCTGGTTCGCGCGCTCGATGTCGCGCGCGCGGGCGCGCACCGAGCGCGGAACCCAGTCGAGCGTGCGCAGCTCGTCGATGATCGCCCCGCGGATGCGGGTGATCGCGTACGTCTCGAACTTGATCTCGCGCCCGAGGTCGAACCGCTCGATCGCCGAGATCAGCCCGGTCAGACCGTACGAGATCAGGTCGGCCTCCTCGACGTGCGCCGGCAGGCCCGAGCTCATCCGTCCCGCCACGTACTTGACGAGCGGCGAGTAGGCCACGACCAGACGTTCGCGAGCGCGCTCGTCACCGGTCGCCTTGTAGCGCTTCCAAAGCTCCTTGAGCTCGATCGCCTTCACATTCGTTTCCACTCGTAGTGCCCCTGGTCTCCTACTACGCGCGGGGATGCGCACGTGTGTACGCGGATCTGAGGCGCGCCGACTCTACCCGAGTGTAGACCTGCGTCGTCGAGATGGTGGCGTGGCCGAGCAGCTCCTGGATCGATCTCAGGTCAGCGCCCCCGTCGAGCAGATGGGTCGCGAACGAGTGTCGCAGCGAATGCGGGTGGGCGTCCGACAGCGCCGGAGCACGGCCTGTCACCTGCTGTGCCCAGGTGCGCAGGCGCCGGCGGACATCGGAGGTGCTCAGCCGCCTGCCCGACTTCGAGAGGAACAGCGGGTCACCGCCGATCCTGGTGACGGCCGCCCCGGCCTGCGGGCCGGGGCGGCTTTGGCGCTCGACGGCCAGCGCCGGTCGCCCGCGTTCGAGGTACCGCGTGACCGCCGCCAGCGCGTGCTCGCCGACCGGCACGATCCGCGTCTTCTGTCCCTTGCCCTCGACACGGACCGCCTCCGAGTCGAAGTCGATCGCGCCGACGGGCAGCATCACGAGCTCCTCGGCCCGCAGCCCCGACGCGTACGCGAGCTCGAACATCGCGCGGTCCCGCAGCGCCAGCGGCGTCGTGATCGGGATCCGATCGAGCAGCATCGAGACCTCGTCGGCGCGCAGGACACGCGGCAGCCGCTGCGGTCGCTTCGGCGCCCCGAGCAGGTCGGCCGGGTTCTCCTCGCGGATCCCGAGCGCCGCCAGCACCCGGAACAGTGCCCGCATCGCCGCGAGCTTGCGCGCCACCGTCGCCGGCGCCTGCCCGCGCTCGCTCAGCGAAGCCATGTAGCGTCGCAGCGCCCGGAGATCGATCGTCGCCGGCTCGTGGCCGTGATCTGTCGCCCAGCGCGCGAGCTGTGCGACATCGGCGGCGTACGCGTGTGCGGTCTTCGGCGCCACGGCGCGCCGCGTCAGATCGTCGGAGAGCGCGTCGAGCGCGGATTGCCAGGCGAGCGCCGGCGCAGGAGCCGTCATGCCGCCGGAATTCGCCGTCATCGGGCAATGCCCTGCGCGCCGGCCCGGACGCGCCTCAGGTCACTAGGCGTGGACGGTGACGATCGTGCCGATCGGCGTGAACGGCCACACCGCTTCGGCTTCGCTGAACGGCATCTCGACGCAGCCGTCGCTCTGCGGGAAGCCATACGAGGCGCGGATGAACCCGTGGAGGGCATCGCCGCCGTTGAAGTAGCTCACCCACGGGATGCCGGGATCGCTGTAGTGCGACCCATCGGGGTTGACGCCTGTCATCGTCGTCACGGTCAGGTGCTCGAACACGGCGAATGTCCCGAGCGCCGTCGGCGCGGCCGCGACGCCGGTGTTGACGGGGCCGGTGACAACGGTCCTGCCGTTGTGCCAGACGTCGATCGACTCGGGGCTGCCCTCGCTGACGCTGACGTACGTGTAGCCGAAGTCCGATGTCTGATGCGCGACGGTCGCTGCGATCAGCGCCTTCCAGACGTCGTGGCCGGCGACGCCGTCGGTCGGCATCCCCTGATCGTTCTCGAACGCCATCACCGCGCCCTTCGTCAGCTCCCCGTACGTGCCCGCCTGCCACTCGCTCTGGAGGGCGGCCGGCGTGTTCGGGTAGCGCCAGCCGAACGAACCGCCCGGCGGGGCCACCGCCGCGTCCTCCTGAGCGGCGGTCGTGTCCGCGACCGGCGTTCCCGTCTGGTCGAACGTCACGGGCAGATAACCGAGCCCGGCGAGCAACTGCTGCAGGCGCGCGGTCGACCCGTTCGGCACGTCCCAGCGTCCCTGCGGGTCGCTCCCGACCGAGGTGCCGCCGAGCAGGCGCACCTGCGACGGAAGGACGACGACGACCTGGGCCCCGAGCCCGTATCCGTAACCGGTCGGCTCGAACCTGATCGTGTGCGCGTTGAGCTTCACCCACGAGCCCGTCGTCGACGGCGACACTGGCGGCATCGCCGTGCCGAGCACCTTCTCGACGGGTTTGGAGAAGGTCAGCGTGATCCGCGTGTGGGGAGTGATCGCCGTCCCCGGGGACGGCGTCGCGATCGCCGACGCGCCGGCGCCGGCCGGGAACCAGCTGACGAACGTCGGCCGCGGCCGCTCCCAGGCGCGCGGGGCGCCGGCGACGACGACCGTCCCCGCCGACGTGGTCGTCGGGACCGTGATCTCCGTCTGCGACTGCGCGAGCACGTCACGGTGCAGCGTGCTTGCGGTGGCACCGCTTTCGAACACCCGCACCGGCGTCCGGAACCTGATCTTGAGCCGCTGCCCCGCGTGCAGGGTCACGTAGTGCTGGCGCAGCCGCGCCGTCGGCGCGACGACGCTCAGCTCGAGATGCTGGGTCTTGCCCGTCAGCCACGACATCCAGCCGGGGCGGCTGACGACGACTGAGATCGCAAGCCGCTCACCCGCGGGCACGAGGGCCGACGGCGTGATCACGCCGTGGGAGACCGTGACCGGGACGCCGCCGTTGTCGAGCGTGCGAGAGACGATCACGTGCTTGATCTGACCGCCCCCGAACGGCAGCGTGACCCTCGCCAGCGCCGTCGGCGAGGCGCTGATCTGCGCCTTCGAGGTGTCGACCTTCACGCCCACGACGATCACCGCCGCGAGCGGAACCCCTACTGCTAGTACCGCGAGCCACCTGGCGAACCTCATCGGCGCCTCCGCGCAGCCGCGGTGCTCGAAGCGCGCTCCAGCACACTTGGATCGTAGCGACCCGAGCGGGTGGCTCGATCCGCTGCAAGAGCACTCTCATCCCAAGGGGGGCGCGGGCGCCGCCAGGCGGCGTCGAAGCCGGCCCGGTGCTGGAGCTCAGGCGTCGAGGCCGGCCCGGAGCTCGAGCTGGCGGTCGAGCGCCTCGAGCACATCGGCGCGGCCTGCGGCGGCGGCCTCGTGGTCGCGCAGGCGCCTGATCGCCTCGGGCTCGAGCGACGGGATGATCTCGAGCAGTTCCGCCGGCGTGAGCTCCGCGTCGTGCGCGCCGGGTGTGCCGGGTGTGCCGGGTGTGCCGGGTGTGCCGGGTGTGCCGGGCTCGAGCCGCCGAACACTCGGGCTCCACCGCAGGAACTCCTCCACCGCGCGTTCGTACCGGTAGCCGTCGGCGCCCGCCCCCAGCAGCGGCCGCAGGCGCTGATGCGAGCGCAGCTCGAGGACCGCTTCGCGGCTGGTCGAGCCGTAGCTGAAGCCGGACGACTTCAGCCGCCTGTTGTCGACGCCGCGCCCGTGGCGAAGGTCGCGGAGGAGCTCGACCGGCACCGCCAGGCCGAGCCGGCGGAGCTGCGTCGCCCCGAACACCGTCCCCCACGGCGGCAGCAGCGGCACGAACGGCCTGCCGAGTAGCGAGGCGACCTCCGACAGCGCCAGCAGGCCGTCCGCCGCGGCGTTGTACGGTCCCGGCAGGTCGTGCGCGACGGCGTGCCGGAGGGCGGCGAGCACGTCGTCCTCGTGGATGAACTGCCAGCGGGGGTCGAAGCCGAGGATCCCGGGCACGATCGGCAGCCCGAGCAGCGCGAGGTGCACGCTGCGAACCGCGGCCCCGATCGCGGGCGCGCAGCGCAGCGATGTGACGGTCGCCTGCGGGTTCTCCCGGGCGAACGCGAACAGCATCGCCTCGGCGGCGCGGACGGTCCGCTCAACCGCTCCGCGCGGAGCCCGGTCGTGCCACATCTCCTCCGTGAAGAAGGCGGGGTCGTCGCGCTCGGCGCCGTACACGATCGACGATGACTTGAACACGACCTTGCGGACGGGGGTGCCGGTGCCGGCGGCGGCCGCGAGCGTCACGCGGGTCGCCTCCAGGCCCATCTGGAGCACCTCAGCGCCGCTCAGCCCGAGCGCGTCGGCGCACTGTCGCGTCTCGACGACTGTGTCGATCCGGGCGGCGCGGATGATCCGGCGCAGCAGCGCTTCGTCCGGGCCGACGCGCACGAACTCGGTGCGCTCGAGCGCGTGCCGCGGGTTTGCGGTGTCGACGCCGATCACCGCTTCGAAGCGCTGATCGCGCTCCAGCAACTGGGCGAGGCGCCCGCCCCAGTGGGTCGAGAGCCCCGTGATCAGGATCCGGCGCGAGCCCGTCATCGGCCTCACCCGAGCCACACGCTGCGCCGTTGCGCGACGAGCTCGAGCAGGTTCTCCTGGATCAGCGCGCGGATCTGCTCGCGGAGCCCGTCAACGAGCGCTGGATCGCGCCACGGATCCTCCCCCAGATCGCCGGTCTGCACAGGCTGCAGGAAGCGGACGCGGAACTTCGCAGGCAGCGGCAGTGCGGCAGCGATCGGCAGGCGCAGCCGGCCGCCGAGCGCGGCGGGCGCGGCGAGGCTCGGTGTCGCCTCCTCGGCGCCGAGCACGGCGACCGGAACGATCGGCGCGCGCGCCCTGAGCGCGGTCTCGACAAAGGCGAGCGCGTCGAACCGGCGCAGGCGGTAGCGCCACCCGAGCGGCTTGCCGGCGGCCCAGTCGCCCTCGGGAAAGACGAGCACGAGCTCGCGCTCGTCGGACAGCAGGCGGTGGATGTTCGCTGGGTGGTCGGAGACGATCCCGAGCTTGGTCAGCGCCATCCCGAGCCCGGGCAGGCCGGCATACGTGTGCGGCGTGGCGAGGTGGACGAACCGTGAGGTCGGCAGCTGCTCGCGGACCGCCCTCCCGATCATCGCGCCGTCGACCGCGAACCGTCCGGCGTGATTGGAGACGAGCAGGGCCGGACCGTCGGCGGGGACGTTGGCGATCCCCTCGACCTCGACGCGGAACCAGTAGTGGTAGAGGAACGCATGCACGGTGCCGTCCGCCAGCGCGGTCAAACGCTCGGAGCGGCCCCAGTCGGTGGTCGTCCGCTCCGGCTCGATCCCCGGCAGACCGTCGCGCGCGCGGGCGGGATCGCGCAGCAGTGGACCCGGACGGGCGCCGACGCTCAGCGCGGCCCCGGCCGGATGCTCGTGCGGCTCGCTCGCATCGATCTCCGCCACCCTTCGATTCTCGCAGGGGACCGGCCACGGCGGATCGGGACGCTCAGCGGGCGATCGCTCCGAGCGAGGCGCTCGAGACCAGCTTCGCGTACTTGCTGAGAGCGACGCCCGGGTACGGCCGCTCCGGCGGCTGGTAGATCGCGAGGCGGGCCGCGATCTCCTCGTCGGAGAGCGCGACGTCGATCCGCCGTCCGGCGACGTCGATCGTGAGCTCGTCGCCGGTGCGCACGGCGCCGATCGGGCCGCCCCGCACCGCCTCGGGAGCGATGTGGGCCGCCATGAAGCCGTGCGTGGCGCCGGAGAAGCGCCCGTCGGTGATCAGCGCCACCTCCTCGCCGAGGCCGGCGCCGTTGATCGCCGCCGTGACGGCGAGCATCTCGCGCATCCCGGGGCCACCAGCCGGCCCCTCGTTGCGGATCACGACCACGTCGCCCGGCTCGATCTGGCCGCCGGTGACGGCCGCCATCGCCTCCTCCTCGGTCTCGAAGACCTTGGCTGGGCCGGTGTGCAGGCGCCGCGTGTGGCCCGCGAGCTTGACGACGCAGCCGTCCGGCGCGACGTTGCCCCGCAGGATCGCGAGGCCGCCGTCGGGCGCGAGCGGGTCATCGAGCGGCCGCACGACGCGCTGGCCCTCGGCTTCCCGAGCACCGTCCGCGAGCTCGCCGGCCGTCGCTCCGGTGACCGTGATCGCGTGCTCGCCCAGCAGCCCGGCCTGCTTGAGGCGCTTGAGCACGAGCGGGACCCCGCCCGCCTCGAACAGGTCCGGGGCGACATACTCGCCGAACGGCTTCAGGTCGCACAGCAGCGGCGTGCGGCGGCTGATCTGGTCGAAGTCGTCGATCGACATCTCGACGCCGATCTCCTGCGCGACCGCGAGCAGGTGCAGGACGCCGTTGGTCGAGCCACCGCTCATCGCGATCGCGGCGATCGCGTTGCCGAGGCTCTCCTTGGTGATGATGTCGCTCGGACGGACGCCGCGGGCGAGCAGGTCCATCACCAGCTTCCCCGTTTCGATCGCGACCTCGTGCTTGCGGCCGGCCACGGCCGGGACCATCGAGAAGCCGGCCGGTGAGATGCCGAGCACCTCGAAGGCCATCGCCATCGTGTTGGCGGTGAACTGACCGCCGCAGGCGCCGGCGCCGGGGCTCGCGACGTTCTCGATCTCGGTCAGCTCCTCGCGGGTGATCTTGCCCGCCGCGTGGGCGCCGACGGCTTCGAACACCTCCTGGATCGTGACCTGCCTGCCGTGGTAGTGGCCGGGCAGGATCGAGCCGCCGTACAACATCACGCTCGGGATGTTCAGGCGGCAGAGCGCCATCACGGTGCCGGGGATCGTCTTGTCGCAGCCGCTGATCGCGACGATCGCGTCGAACTGGTGGGCGTCGCAGACGAGCTCGATCGAGTCGGCGATCACTTCGCGGCTGGCGAGCGAGGCGCGCATGCCGGGCAGGCCCATCGTGATCCCGTCCGAGATCGCGATCGTGTTCAGCTCCATCGGGGTGCCGCCGGCCTGGCGGATGCCCTCCTTGACCTTCGCGGCGAGCGCGCGCAGGTGGAAGTTGCACGGCATCGTCTCGATCCACGTGTTCGCGACCGCGACAAGCGGTCGGGAAAGTGCTTCGTCGTCGTAGCCGATGCCCTTCAACTGGGCGCGGGCCGCGGCCCGCTCGGGGCCGTCGGTCAGGATTCGAGAGCGCGCCTTGGGGTCGTAGCCGTTCGTGCTGGTCATCGCGCCGCCGACTCTAGCTGACGGTCTCCGGCTGCGGGCGATCGCCCCCGGCCCCGGGGGGCGGGTCACCCCACGGCCCCGGGGGGGCGGGTCGCCCCCGGTCTCCGGCTGCGGGCGATCGCCCCCGGCCCCGGGGGGCGGGTCGAATTTCGGCAAACCGTTTGCCGTCTTTCGACCCGCGTATGTGATCCCGGGCTCAGCCGAGGCTGACGTGCTTCGTGAGCTTCTTCACGACTCCGCCCGTCGGCGTGTAGGCGATCACGACCTTGACCTTCCCGGGCGTACCGGAGATCGGCAGGTTGACCTTGACGGATTTGGCCGCCGTGACCGACACTGTCAGCGTGGCGAGCTTCTTGCTGCCGCTCCAGGCCGTGACCTTGACCTTGCCGGCACCCGGCAGCTTCAACGTGAAGCCGACCTTCGAGGCGGTGTGCGAGAGCGCCTTCAGCGTGAACACGTTGTCCGGCAGGACCGTGTAGTTGATCGTCTGATCGGTGACGAGGCCGGTGGCGGCGAACGCCTGAACGGTCAGCTGGTGCTGCCCCGGGACGCTGGTTTCGAGCAGCCCGCCGGAGGCCACGGTGTGGCCGAGATCGTCCTGCGCGGTGCAGCCCTGCAGATCGCCCGCGACAGCGTCCGTGCACGTGTACGTGGCGGTGACCTTCTGGCCGAAGGCGTAGGTGGCGTTGACTGCCGGACTCGTGACCGTCACCGTCGGGGCGGCGAGCACGGTCAGCGTCGCCGCGGAACCGGCGCTGCTAGTCGGACCGGACGAGGTGACGGTGGACGTCTGGCTGGTGACGGTGCCAGCCGTGCTGCTCGTGACGTCGACCGAGATCGTGCATGGCGTGCCGGCCTTGACCGTCGCGGCCGCGACGGTGATCGTCGTGTCGCCGGGGTTCGCGGTGACGGCGATGGCTGAGCCGCACCCGCTCGTGGCGAGGCCGGTCGGGTTGTCGATCACGGCGCCGCCACCGAGCGTGTCGGTGAAGGCGAGGTTCGTGAACGACCCGGAAGCGTTCGGATCGGTGACGGTGAACCCGATCGCGGCCGTCTGACCGACTCCGACGGTGGTCGGTGTGAACGCGCTCGCGATTGTCGGCGGCTGCGTCGTGGTGGCCGCCGTCGCGCTCTGCGCCTGCGCCGCGCTGCCCGCTAGCGAGAGAATTACGGTGACGGCCAGTGCCATGGCGGCGCGGTCTGTGCGCGGCCTGCGTGCGATGTGTCTCAAATCGAGTCCCCTTCTGCGCCTGTGCCCGCCTGGCGGCCGGCGTATTGAACTATCTCCATGAATTCTACTTGTTAGATCGACTTAATGGAGTGATGCAGCCACTGCTGGGCCGGGCGGTCGTCTCAGGGCGCTGCGCGGCGGAGTCCGGACGGTCGTCTCAGGGCGCTGCGCGGCGGAGTCCGGGCGGTCGTCTCAGGGCGCTGCGCGGCGGAGTCCGGACGGTCCGCTCAGCGCGCAGCGCGGCGGACCCTCAGGCGGAGAGCCGGCGTTCGACCTCCGCCAGCTCCTCATCGACCCGCTGCAGCGCAGCGGCGCGTTCGATCAGAACATCCATCTGGACGTGGTCGCGGATCGCCATCTCGTAGAACAGGCCGCCGAGCTCGGACTGCATCAGCGCGAAGCGCTCGGTCAACCTGTCCCGGAGGGCGATCAGGTCGCGGTCGGCGCCCTCGTCGCGCTCGGCGGCTGATGTTTCGTCGTCCACGACAGCTGCCAGCCTGACGGCCACTACGGCACCGAGACCGAGTTCGGCGAAGCGTTCTGCTGCTGGACGTAGCCCGAGCCGGTGCTCGTCGAGAGCTTGCTCGTCGTCTTCGCGCCCTTGCCGCCGGTCGCGCCGGTACCGCTCGACTTGGCACCGGTCGTGTGGTGCGTCGTCGCCGCGGCCGGGGCGCTGGTGCCCGAATCGCCGATCGCGTAGCCGACGAGCCCGGCGGCGGGAATCAGCGCGATCAGCAGCGCCGTCCCGAAGCCGAGCGTCCTGCGCCGAGCCGCTCTCGCCGTCGGCCGTGCGCTGATTCGAGCCACGGCGCGTGCGCGCGCCGAAGCCTGGCTGAGGTAGCGCGCCGCAGGATCGCGGACATCGCGGCGATGGGCGCCGCAGACGACGCAGTAGCGCTGGACGCTGTCCACCGGCGAGCCGCACTCGTCGCAGCTGAGCACCGAGTCGCCACGGCTGGCGGCGGCGCTGGCGGCCGGCTCGTCGATCGGCGTGCGTCTGATCTCGCTCACGGTCATGGTTCGCTCCTTCACTGGAAGATGGTCGGCAGCGCCTCAACCTGTACGGTCGCTCGGCTGAGGCTGCCGAGCAGTGGAAGTTCGATCGTCCGCCTCGAGCTCGTCCCGAGATGCTCGACGGTCTCGCCACCGGCGGCGACGTATCCGCCTGCCCGCTCGGCGACCGCGTACACCTGCAGCTGGTACTGCGGCACGGACGAGGCGTTGTCGAGCACGATCCGGAGGCGGCCGCCCGGGCTGAGCGCCGTCGCGTTGGCGGTCGCGGTGATGCGCGGAAGCGGCGTCGACGGATGCGCCGCCGTCGCCGGCGTCGACCCGACGAGCGCGAACGCGTGCGCGCCGCGCGGGAGCGCGCGGGCAGCCGTGAAGACCCAAGTGAGCTCGCCCCTCGCGGCGACCACGGGCAGGTGCGACTGGAAGTAGTCGAGCGTGTCCCCTGAGTTGAGGTACGTCGGCGAGCCGCCTGCCGCGGTGTACCCGACACTGATCGGAAGGTCGCTGAGGGCGCGATCGGCGCTGTTGCGGACGGTGACGACGTACGCTGCGCGCCCACTGGCGCTGAGCAGCGCGAGTCGCTGCACCCGGACGACGCCGCTCGTGCGCGTCACGCGCGTGCTCACCTGGCTCGCGCGGATCCGTGCGGAATTGAGCTGCAGCCGGGAGGCCTCCTGCATCGTCGTCGAGCAACCGGCCAGCAGCCCTGCTGCGACGGCGGCCGCGAGCAGTGCCACGCCCCGTTGCGTGCGCCTAACCGAACGCACCACTGACGTACTCCCGGGTTCGATCCTCTCGCGGAGCGCGGAAGAGCGCCTGAGCCGTGCCGTACTCGACGAGCTCGCCGAGGTACATGAAGGCGACGTCGTCCGCGATCCGGTACGCCTGCTGCAGGTTGTGGGTGACGATCACGATCGCGAGCTCCTCGCGGAGCTTCACGATCAGGTCCTCGATCACCTTTGTCGACTGCGGGTCGAGCGCCGAGCAGGGCTCGTCGAGGAGAAGCACCTCTGGCCTCGCCGCCAGGGCGCGGGCGATGCACAGGCGCTGCTGCTGGCCGCCGGAGAGGCGGAGGGCCGGATGGTCGAGGTTGTCCTTGACCTCCTCGAGCAGGCCCGCGTGGGCGAGCGCGTCCTCGACAGCCGGTCGCAGCGATCCCCGCCGCGGCTTGCGCTTGGCCTGCTCGCGCAGGACGTAGGCGATGTTGTCGAAGATGCTCATCGGGAATGGGTTCGGCTGCTGGAAGACCATCGTCACCCGCCGGCGCAACTCCGTCGCCTCGAGCTGCCGGATGTCGATCCCGTCGAGGGTGATCAGACCGCCGATCGCGGCCGTCTTCGTCAGCTCGGTGAGCCGGTTCAGCGAGCGCAGCAGCGTCGTCTTGCCACAGCCCGACGGGCCGATCAGAGCCAGCACCTCGCCCTGGCGGATCGGCAGGGAGACCGACCCGACCGCCTGACGCTGCCCGTAGGTGACCGACAGCTCCTGGACCTCCATCCGGTCGATCGTCGCCGTCGTGGCGCGCGGAGAGCGACCGGCGGCGACGAATGCCGCGGGCGCCTCGGCTGCGCCCCCCTGCGCGGTCTGCGGGTGCAGCGGCACGAGCCGGCCACTCGGGGCGCGCGGCGTCACGGTCGAGCCCGGCTCGATGCGGCGGACAGGCGGCGGATCCGTCATGCCCAGCGCACCTCCCGGGCGCGGCGTCCGAAGATGTCGACGATCACGTTGAGCGCGAGCACGATCAGGATCAGAACGAAGGCCGCAGCGTAGGCTTTCTGCGGCTGGTTGAGATCGCCCGTCGGTGCATTGTCGAAGATGTAGCTCGTCAGCGTGCTGCCCGTGCCGCGCAGAGCGCCGAGCAGCGGCACGCCGCCGACCGGCTGGATCACCTGCGTGTCCCCGAGCAGCAGAACGATGATCGCCGTGTCGCCGATCATGTGGCCGATCGCGAGCATGTTCCCGGTGATCACCGAAGGCCGCGCTGCCGGGAGCAGCACGCGACGGATCGTCGTGATCTTCGTCTTGCCGAGCGCGTAGGACGCTTCGCGGACGTGGTTGGGAATCGCCTGCAGGCCTTCGCGCACGGTCGCGACGACGAGCGGCAGTCCGAGCAGCGACAGGATCGCGCCGGCGGCGAAGAACGACTTGCCGAACACGATCCCTCCGTTCGTCGCGCTCAGGAAGGCGAGCACCTTGCGCTCGAAGATGAGCACGCCGAACAGCGCGAGCACCACCGACGGGGCGCCCGCGAACATCTCGATCGTCGACTCGACGACGCGGGCGAGCGCCGCAGGACGGCCGTACTCGCTGAGCCAGACGGCCACGCCGACGCCGATCGGGCCGGCGATCGCGATCCCGATGCCCGCGACGATCAACGTTCCGATCAGCGGATCGAAGAAGCCGCCCGCTTCGGCATCGGTGGAGAGGTTGATCGACGGGTTGGTCCACAGCCAATCGAGATGCAGGTTGCGGATTCCCTCGATCGCGAGGAAGACGATGATCGATGCGCAGATCGCGCAGAAGAGCAGGCCGAAGAACCAGGCGAGCCCAAGCCCGAGACGGTCGCTCAGACGCCAGGCAGCGCTGGCGCCGGCGTCGCGTTGCCCGGCCGGCCCTGCCGGCCCGACCGGAGGCGTCAAACCGGGCGTCGCGTGCGCGTCGCTCATCGCGCCACCCCTCCGGTCAGGAAGTAGCGACTCATCGGCTGCTTGGTTCGCCCAGCCCGACAGCGACAGCATCAGGCTCGAGAAGAGGAGCACCGCCGCGAACGCGAAGAGTGTCGCCCTCATCGGCGGCGAGCTGAGCTCATCCGTGTTGTGCAGGATCGTCGCCGCCAGTCCGCGAGAGGGCTCGAAGACGAAGATCAGCCCATCCCACGGGTTGGGCGAGAAGCCGACCGAGCCCGAGACCATGCTCAGCATCACCGCCTCGCCAAGAGCGCGCGCCGTGGCGAGCACGGTTCCGGCGATCAGCGCGGGCCGCGCGGCGTGGACGGCGATCTTCCAGAACGTCCGCCACCGGTTGACCCCCAGCGCGAGCGACCCCTCGAGCCAGCCGCGGGGCACGGAGCGCAGCCCCTCGGCGAAGATCGCGATCATGATCGGCGCGATCATCACCGTCAGGATCACGACCGCGGCGAGGAGGCTGTAGCCGTTCAGCTGGATGACCGGCGTGACCGACGCCTTCTCGTGTTGGGTGATGAGGTGGTTGCCGATGAACGGCGCGACGACGAGCACGCCGATCAGGCCGAAGATCACGCTCGGGACGCTCGCGAGCAGCCGGACCGCGGGCTCGAGCACGCGCTTGATCGGCTCCGGAGCGAACTCGACCATGAAGACCGCGATGAAGAGCGATGAGACGAATGCGATCGCCACGGAGAAGCCGGTCGTCAGGATCGTCGACCAGATCAGTGGCCAGGCGCGAATCAGGTACTGCGGCGCCTGGTTGAGGTCGCCGGAGTTGAAGATCGCCTGGATCTGGGAATCGACGTTGCCGCCGGCGCCGAACCAGGCGAAGCCGTTGTGCGAGAACGACGGCCATGCCTCCTTGACGATGAACGCGACCATCGCGAGCAGGATCACGATCACGCCGACGACCAGCGCGCCAAGCCCTAGCTCGGCGCGCTGATCCTGGCTGAACGTCTCGGGTTCCTCTGCGAGGAATGCGAGTTCCTCGTCGACTACCGCCACACTGCTCCAGTCACCTGCGTCCGGTCGATCCTCCTCGAGGAGACCGTGAATCACGGCCCCTCTGAGGGGCGGCGTGCTACTTGCTCTTCTTCTTCGTCACCGGCTTGACCGGAGGCGCCGCGGCGTTGAAGGCGGCGACGGCACCGGCCTTGTCGATCACCTGCCCGGCAGCCGCGCTCTTGATCACCCAGTCGAAGAACTGCTCGACGGGGATGCTCGGGCTCGATGTCGGCAGTACCGCCCAGTCGTACCGGAACAGCGGGTAGCTCTCGTTCCTCACGTCGGCGGCATCGCACGCGATGCCGTTGACCTCGATCGGCTTCTCGCCGGAAGCGGTGGCCTCACCGGGGGCGCCCGAATGGGCGAGGCCGACATATCCAATCGCGTTCGGGTCCTTCTCGACTGAGGTCTCGACGAGACCGTCGGAGGTCAGCTGCGAGACGTTGCCGGCTTGCGTCGCCGGTGCAAGAACCGCCTGCTGGAAGAACGTGTACTGCCCGGCGGACGAGTTGCGCCCGACCGGGTCGATCGTCGTCGAGAGGTTTGAGCCGCCCACCTGCGACCAGCTCGTGTCGGTTCCGACGAAGATGTTCTTGAGGCCCGAAATCGAGATGTTCGAGATGCTGTTCGACGAGTTGACGTCGATGCACAGCGCGTCGAGGAACAGCTTCTCGTACGTCGTGCCGGAGTCGCTCGGCTGCGGCGGGCGGGTGTTGATCGCAAACTGCGAGCGGCCCGCCTGTACGTCCTTGACGCCGGCGTTGCCGCCGTCGGGGATGTACTTGAAGTGGATGCTCGTGTGGAGCTTGGAGTACGCCGCGAACAGAGCGAGCATGTACGGCTGCGCCGCACTCGAGCCCGATCCGGTCAGCGTCGTGGCACCCGCCGCCGCGGGCGCTGCGAGCACGGGCAGCACGGCGACAGCGATAGCAAGCTTCCTGGCGCGGCCCCGGCGCGATCCAGGGGATGTTGCTCGTGCGCGGCCGACGACGAGCCTGTGGGTGATTCTCAAGTCCATATTCCTTTCCCGACGTGACGCGACAAACTGCACAATGTCGATCTACTTTGCGAAGGGAATGTAGCACGAAGTCCGGTTTGTCGAGTTCCTTACTTGAGAATTCGGTGCGATGGGCCGAAAAGGGGCCTGCGCCGGAGTCGCGCCGCCGCGCCGGCCGGGTTGCGCCTCCGCTCACGCCGCGGGCGCGAGCGCCGCGCCAGGCCCTCAGCTGACGTCGACCGGCGCCGAGCCGGCGCCGGTGGCCGCGTCCCGCAGGCGGGCGCGCTCCCAGCGAGACAGCCGCCACAGATCCCGGCTGACCTGGGTCGGATCGATCTGCCGGCCGGGAAGATGCATGTTGGCGGTCTCGATCAGACGCTCCTCGTCCCCGGTCAGCGCCATCCACTTCGCGAGGACGTCGTCTGAGTCCGGAAGCCGGGCGCTGCCATACGGTCGGGTTTCATCCGGGAACCCGACGCAGTACTCACTCAGCAGGCGCCCGGTCTGCACCAGATAGGCGACGATCGGGCGGTGCGGATAGATCAGGTACGCGTACTCAGCACCGTTGCCCGTGTCCTGCCGCGTGCCCCACACCCGGATGAAGCCGAGCTCGCGGTACATCGCCCACTCCTCCTCGTTGACGCACGATCGCAGCAGCTCGCGCGCCTTCTGCTCGGCCCGCAGCTCGCGGCCCGGGTCGAACGAGAGGTCCCGGTTGCGCTGCGCTCGAGCCCGATGACGGGCCCACAGGTCGCCGACCCTGGGGCCGATCAGATCGAAGACGAGCGCGAGTGCGACGATCGCCGAGGCACCGAGCGCGAGTAGCATCAGGCCAGCGCCGTCAGCTGCCGCCGGCCGCGCGCGGGAAGAAGATCACGCGGTCGGCATCTCTGGGAATCTCGGAGAAGTCGCGGACCATCCGCGCTTCGCGACGGCCGCTGCCGTGGGCGACGGGCACGGCCGCCCACAATCCCGCATCAAGTTGCCGGCGGAATTCCTCCACGAGCAACTGCTCCTCCTCGGGGAGCTCCACGTCGCCTTCTGCGATCACCACTTCACCATGTCCCGGCTTCATCCGCAGAAAACGCACCCGTCGATTATGTCAGACGATCGCGGGCTCCCCGAGGGCTGAAAGCTCACTTCTTCTTCTTCTTTGCCTTCGTCTTCGCGACCGGCTGCGGCACGACCGCCGCAACCTTGGCGCATTTCGAGCTGAGCGTCAGGTAGAAGGGACCGTCCTCGGCGCCCGTGTTGTCGGTGACGACGACTGACACGATCGCCTGCGGCACGGCCGGAGTGCCGGGCTTGGCCTTCGGCGGCAGATATGAGCAGTACGGCTCCACCAGATCGAACGAGCCCTGCGCGGCAGCGTAGGCGTCCATCAGGCCGCCCGCCCCCAGGTTGCAGTTGACCCCGTTCGACGGCGTCGTCGCCTCACACGTGATCGACTCGGTCGTGCTCTCCGTCCCATCGGGCTCGACGACCGACGGCGAGGAATTGAAGTTGTCGATGTTGCCCTGGCCGGCCGGAGTGCGGTCAACCGTGATCGTGTACGCGCTGATCTGAGTGCTGCAGTTGAACGTGTAGTCGAGCAGGTTGGGTTCGCCCTGCGACGCGCCGGTCGAATCGGGCGTCAGCGTACCTCCGCAGTTCGTCAGCGACTCGGGCGTCGGCAGCGTCGTTGCCGCCGTGGCCGGTCCCACTCCTCCGGCCATCGCCAGCGCGGCGGCCAATCCGGCCGCGGGCGCGAGCAGCGCGAGCCGCAGTCCCCATTTCCGATCCGACACAGATACCTCCATCGTCATTGCCACCGGACTCGCCGGTGAGGGTCAGCCGGTGGCCCCCACCGCGAATCGGGCTCGATCGCAAAATGCGAGCGAAGCCGCGGCAGGTGCCCCGATCGCCCTAATTCTAAATCATCTCGACAATCATTATCGAGAAAGTCGCAGCGAATGGGTCTGGAGCCGCGGCTGCACGGGCACGCCGCGCAGCGGTCAGGCGTGAGCACGACCCGCCGGCGACGCCAGGAGTCACGGGATCACCGTGTAGCTCCCGCCGGCGCCCCGGCGTACCCACCCCGCGAGCTCGAGCGCGGCGAGTTCGGTCAGGCCGCGGTCGACGCCGAGCCCGGCGCGCGCCAGCGCCGCGATCGCGTCGGGCGCGCCCTCCAGCTCTCTGAGCAACGCGGCCTGAAGCTCCGACGGCGGGGGGCGCCGCTCCGCTGCCATCACGATCCGCTCGGCGGCGCCGGCGCCAAACAGGAGCTCGATCACATCGCCGGCGTCCGTGATCACCGCCGCACCGCCGGCGAGCAGCTCGTGCGGGCCGGCCGCCTGCGGCGTTGTCACCCGGCCGGGGACGGCGCCGACCGCCCGGCCGAGCCCCCGAGCCGCACGGGCTGTCACCAGCGCCCCCGAGCGCTCGCCGGCTTCGACGACGACGGTCACCTCGGCGAGCGCGGCGATGATCCGGTTGCGGGCCGGGAACATCCAGCGCCGGACGGGCGTCCCGGGCGGCATCTCGCTCACGACCGCGGCCTCGCGGACCAGGGCGATATAGAGCGCGCGCTTCGTGCGTGGATAAGGACGCTCGGCGCCGCCCGGGAGCACGGCGATCGTCATCGCGTCGCCCGCGCCGAGCGCCGCCACATGGGCGGCGGCATCGATCCCGCGGGCCATCCCGCTCACGACCGGAACTCCGGCGCACGTCAGCTGACGGCTGAGCCCGGCAGCGACCTCTGCACCGTAAGGGGTCGGCTCGCGCGTCCCCACGATCGCAACGGGATCGGCCGAGCAGGCTGCGAGAAATCGTGCCGGGGACCCGGCGATGTGCAACACGGCAGGAGGGGCGCTGAGGTCGTGGAGCCGCAGCGGGTATCGCGGGTCGCACGCGCACAGGACCGTGAGGCCCGCACGCGCCGCCACGCCGCGGGCGGATCCGGCGCTGAACTCCGAACGCTCCCGGTCGATCGCGGAGCGGTCGCGCCCTGCGATGGCGTCAAGCAGCTCGCCGTCATCAAGCTCCAGCAGCTCCGCGATTCGCCCCCGGGCGACGTCCAGGTGTCCGGCGAGCCGCGAGATCAGCCACGTCCGCTCCAGACATGCGTCGCAGGCGGCGAGGTCCGCCCGTCCGGGATCGCGACGAGCGCTCACGCTGCCGGCTCCCGATCGCCAGCGGTTCGCTGGCGCAGGCTGAGAGCGAGCAGCAGATCGGCTTCCGAGACACGTTCGCGCGCATCCATGTCCGCGATCGTCCGCGCCACGCGCAGCACTCGCAGGCGTCCACGCGCCGACAGCGCACCGGATGCGTACGCACGCCCGAGCGCCGCCTCGGCCCGCGCGTCGAGCGCTAGGTGCAGCCGCGCGAGGTTGGCGTCCAGCTCGCCGTTGCAGGCCGCCGCCGTGCCTCGCAACCGTGCCTGCTGGCGTCGCCGGGCCTCGCCGACGCGTTCACGGGCTCGCTCGGACGTGATCGTGGCGTCGCCGCGCAGCTCCGCATCCGACGGTCGCCTGACGTCGACGAGCAGATCGATCCGGTCGAGCAGCGGGCCGCTCAGCCGCCGCTCATGACGGCGGATGTCGGCCTCGCCACAGCGGCAGCGGTCGCCCACGCCGGCGTAGCCGCACGGACACGGATTGGTCGCGGCGACGAGCATGAACCGCGTCGGGAACACAAGCGCCCGCTGGCCGCGCACGATCGTCACCCGGCCATCCTCGAGCGGCTGGCGAAGTGCTTCGAGCGTCGGGCGCTGGAACTCGGAGAGCTCGTCCAGGAAGAGCACGCCTCGGTGCGCGAGCGACGCCTCCCCGGGGCGCGGCGGCGAACCGCCGCCGACCAGACCGGCGGCGGAGATCGAGTGGTGCGGCGCGCGAAACGGCCTCGCCGAGATCAGCCCGTCCGCGTGAATCCCGGCGACGCTGTGGATCCGCGTCACCTCGAGCGCCTGCGCGCGGGTGAGCGCCGGCAGGATCGAGGCAAGACGGCGCGCGAGCATCGTCTTGCCCGTCCCGGGCGCCCCTTCCATCAGCAGGTTGTGCCCGCCGGCCGCGGCGATCTGGAGGGCGAGCAGAGGCACCTGATGCCCGCGGACATCGGCGAGATCCGGCTCTGCCGGCCGGTGGGGCGATGGAGGGGCGCTCGGAGGCACCGGCAGCTCCTCGCCGAGGGCCGCCGCGACCGCCGCGCGCAGGCCCGTCACGCCGGCGACCTCCAGCCCGTCGACGAGCGCCGCCTCGCGCGCGCGCTCGCGAGGCACGATCAGGCGCGGGATCCCGGCGCGGCGCGCGCCTTCGGCCACTGCGAGCGCCCCCGGCGAGTCACGGATCTCGCCGCCGAGCGAGAGCTCGCCGAACACGGCAACGCGGGCGAGCGCGTCGGCGCGGCACTGGCCGCTGGCGGCGAGGATCGCGAGCGCGAGCGCCGCGTCGAAGCCCGGCCCGGTCTTCCGCAGCGATGCCGGCGCGAGGTTGGCGGTGATCCGCTTCTGCGGGAACTCGTAGCCGGAGTTCAGGATCGCCGCGCGCGTCCGCTCGCGCGATTCGCGGACGGCCGTGTCGCCGAGGCCGACGATCGTGAACGACGGCAATCCGGAACGGATGTCGACTTCGACGAGCACCTGGCGCGGGGTGACTCCGTCGATCGTGAAGGTGGCGACGCGGGCGAGCACGTATCCGAACCTACGACCCGATTTGCATCGAGATTGCTACCTGGTGCTCGCAAACTGCTTGAACGGCCGGACGCCGGGCCGGATTGGTGCAGAGTCGGTGCAGGGCGTGGCAATTACGGTGCAATTGCGGCCGTAGCCTCGGCCGTGTGAGTGTCGAGAACCGCAGATCGGTGGGCGAGCGAGGCGAGCAGCTTGCGGCGGAGCATCTCGTCAGGCGCGGCTTTGCGATCGTCGAGCGGAACTTCCGGACACGGTGGGGCGAGCTCGACATCGTGGCCTGCGACGGTCAGCGGCTCGTCTTCTGCGAGGTCAAGACGCTGCTCGCGCGGCCGGGTCGTCGCGATCCGTTGGAGGCGGTCAGGCCGGGCAAACGGGCGCAGGTGCGACGGATCGCGGCGCAGTGGCTCGTTCAGCGGAGCGAGCGCCCGCGTGTCGGCGAGCTTCGCTTCGACGTCATCGGCGTGACGATCGATCGCGGCGGGCGGTTGCTCGAACTCGAGCACCTGGAGGGCGCGTTCTGATGGTGCTCCCGCCGCGCCGCCGCTGGCGCTCGTTCAGTTGTGGCGCCTCGACCGCTCACGGTCAGCGATCGCGGCCCTGCCATCACCCACACCCCAACGGGGCCTACACACGGACCACACCCGTCAGGGGATATCGCGAACGACCCCCAACCCCGTTCCCAACCTTAACTTCCGGACCCCCTGGTCGCGCCGGGGGGGTGTCGAACTTGGGGGTCTTAAACACCCCTGCGATCCACACCCCCAGAAATCGAGACGGGGGTTTGGAACTTGAGGTTGCCGACCGACCGCTTAGTGGTCGGTTTCGAAAGTACGTGGACGGTTGGCGAGTGGCTGGGCGTGGATGGCGGGGGGCGGCGAACCAAGTCGTACTGGTGGTCCGGCGGGTTCGCCGCCGCCCGCCAGGCAGCCGGACGACTCGGGCGCGGCCCGTTCAGGCGAGGCGGGATGCCGAGCGAGCCGCAAGCCCGAGCAGACGCCGCCAGAACGCGAAATCATTTCGTCACGCCGCCTCAGCTCAGCCGAGCGACAGTTGCTGGTAGGCGGCCGACTGGAACGAGAGACGGTGAAGCGGGCTGACGCCGAGGCGTCGAATCGCGTCGCGGTGCTCGGGCGTCGCGTAGCCAACATGCTGCGCGAACTCCCAACCCGGATGGCGGGCGTCGGCGCGGCGCATGTATCGGTCGCGCGTCTCCTTGGCGATCACCGACGCGGCGGCGATCGCGGCGGAGGTGGAGTCGCCGCCGATCACGGCGCGATGCGCGAAGCCGATCGAGCCGAGGGAGAAGCCGTCGGAGAGGCAGACGCAACCATCGCAAGCGACGCCGAGCAGGGCATCGCGCAGCGCCGCGAGATTGGTGACGTGAAGGCCGCGTTCGTCGATCCCGGGCGCGCAGCGCGAGACCACGCAGACCCTGACCGCGAGACGGAGGATGACCGGGTAGAGCTCTGCGCGCGCGGCGGAGGTCTGGCGCTTGGAGTCGTTGAGGCCCGAAAGGGCGCGGATGTCGGCGGGCCGCAGCCGCTCCTGGTCGAACAGCACTGCTGCGGCGACCAGAGGCCCGGCGAGGCAGCCGCGACCCGCTTCGTCGGCGCCGGCGACGAAGCGGGCTCCGAGCCCACGGTCGTGACGGAAGAGACGCGGACCGGGCGGCCTGCGCTTGGCGGGCCTGTTCGCGGTGGACGCGTGGACGGACGACTTGCGGTCCGCGGACCCGTTCACGCCGACCGGCGAGCGAGACGAATCAGAGGAAGCCGATTCGGTCGGGCGGCCAGTAGGTGAAGAATGTGACGCCGATGATCCACTTCTGCGGAACAGGGCCCCAGAATCGGCTGTCGTCGGATTCGCCACGGTTGTCACCCATCATGAAGTAATGGCCGGGCGGAACGACGATCGTCGTGGGGAAGGTGCAGTTCGGACCGGTGCCACACGGGAGCGCGTAGGGCGCCTTCTCCTTGACGCCGTTGCGATAGACGTAGCCGTCTTTGATCTGGAGGTGGTCACCGGGGAGACCGACGACGCGCTTGACGAAGGTCTGCGAGGACTCCTGGGCAGTCGGACGGTCACAGGCCGTGGTCGTCCCGGTCCCCTGGCTCGGATTGCCGCAGATCGGCTGCACCGGGTTCGCACCCGCCGGCGGATGGAAGACGACGACGTCGCCGAGGCTCGGGGAAGTGTCGAGGCGGTTGACGAGAATCCGCTGCCCGATGTCGAGCGTCGGCACCATCGATGGGCTCGGGATCCGGTACGGCTTGACGATGAACGCCTGGATCAGCAGTGCGAGCCCGACGGCCACGGCCACGGTGATCACAAGCTCGATGACGCCGCCGAGCGCGCCGCGCTTCGGCTTCTCCTTGGAGCGGGACATCACGATCGCAGGAGTGGAGTCGGGGTCATGAGCGGTGGGCGACGCGGGGTCGGTGGGCAACTCAGGGTCGGGTGGCGTCACAGGACGCCGATCCGGTCGGGCGGCCAGTAGGTCAGGAAGACCTTGCCGATCAGCCACGAGCCCGGGACGGGGCCCCAGTACCGGCTGTCGTCGGAGTCGGGGCGGTTGTCACCCATCATGTAGTAGTCGCCCTCGGGCACGATGATCGTCCTGGGGAAGGTACAGCCCGTCGCCCCGTGCACGGCGAGATGTACGAATCGCTCTCTCGGCTGGCCGTTGCGAATCACGTGGCCGTCGACGATCTGCAGGTGATCGCCCGGAAGCCCGACGACGCGCTTGACGAATGTGATTGCTGCAGGTGTGTGCTGCGGGACATCGCAGGCCTGTGCATGCAGGTCGCCGTCGAGCGCCTCGCCCTCGTTGGCGTCCGCGCAGCTCGAGTAATCCGACGGCGGGTGGAAGACCATCACGTCGCCGATCGAGGGCTGGGTGTTCGAGCCGATCGACGAGGATGCGCTGGCCGATCGCGAGTGTTGGCACCATCGAGGCGCTGGGAATCCGGTAGGGCTTGACCAGGAAGGCCTGAATCGCAAAGGCGAGCGCGAGCGCCAGCGCGACGGTGACGACGAACTCGAGGGCCGAGCGCGCCAGCGGCTTCCTCGCGCTCGTCACGTCCCCTCAGGCCGCTTCGCCGCCGGCGGCGGCGTCACCCTCCGCTTCGGCGTCCGGCGCCGCAACAGGCGCCTCGTCAGCCACGGCGGCCGGAGCCCCGTCAGCCGGAGCCCCGTCGGCCGGAGCCCCGTCAGCCGGAGCCCCGTCGGCCGGAGCCACGGCGGCCGGAGCCCCGTCAGCCGGAGCCCCGTCAGCCGGCGCCTCGTCAGCCTCTGCAGCTGCGGCTTCGGCGGACGCGGCGGGGAGCTCGGCTCCCTCGACGGCATCCGTCGGCTGCGCCTCGTCGGCGGCAACAATCGGTTCGGCCTCCTCGGCGAACGCCTCGCCGTACAGCAGCTCGCGCTCCACAGCTCGCTCGGGACCGGTGTTGCGGCGCTCGCGCACACGGGCGCGCTTGCCGACACGGTCACGCAGGTAGTAGAGCTTCGCGCGTCGCACGTCACCGCGGGCCGCAACCTCGATGCGCTCGATCTTCGGCGAGTGCAGCGGGAACGTCCGCTCGACGCCGACCCCGAACGACTGCTTGCGAACGGTGAACGTCTCGCGGGCGCCGTGGCCCTGACGCTTGATGACGACGCCCTCGAAGACCTGCGTGCGGCGCCGCGTGCCCTCGATCACCTGGAAGTGGACACGCAGGCGGTCGCCGGCGTCAAAAGCGGGAACTCGGCGGAGCTGGGCGCGCTCCAAGGCTTCGATGACGGTGCTCATGGCTGGATCTGTCTGGCCGGCACGCCGGCTCGCGGTGGGAAGGAGATGGACGTCCGGGCGCGGACGCAGCGGCGGCCTATGGTAGCGAACGCGAATCTGCGCGCGTTCGGGCCTGCTCGAGGCGCCACTCCCGAATCTTCGCATGGTTTCCGGAGAGGAGCACCTCCGGCACGGACCAACCGCGATGTTCGGCGGGCCGGGTGTAATGCGGGTACTCCGGCGCGCCGCCGAGCGCGCGGCTGAACGATTCCTCGTGGGCGGAGTCGGCGTGGCCGAGCGAGCCGGGCAGCTTGCGCAGGACCGCGTCGCAGACGACCATCGCGGGCAGCTCGCCTCCCGCGAGCACATAGCGGCCGATCGAGACCTGATCGGTGCAGAAGTGCTCGAGGATGCGCTCGTCGAAGCCCTCGTAGCGCCCGCACAGCAGCGTCAGTGCGGGCTCCGCCGCGAGCTCGTCGACGAACCGATCGTCGAGCAACCGGCCGCCGGGGGTCAGCGCGAGGATGCGCCTGGACCCGGAGGCGGCCAGGTGCACCGGATCGACTCCGTAGCGGGCACGGAGCGCGATCTCGATCACGTCGACCCGCAGCACCATGCCCGCGCCGCCACCGAACGGCGAATCGTCGACTTGCCCGGCGCTCAGCGGTGTCGTGTCCCGCGGATTCACGAAGCTGAGACGGTGCCCCTCGCCGAGGGCGTTCTGGACGTGACGCTGCGAACCGAACCACGCGAACGCCTCCGGGAAGAGCGTGAAGACGTCGATCTCCATCACAGCCGCCTCACGCTTCGCCGAGGAACCCCAGGTCGACATCGACGCGGCGCCGTGCCACGTCCACCGAGCGGACGGCGTCACCGACGAGCGGCACGAGCAGCGGATCGGCACCATCGGCGGCGCCGTCGCGGGCGACCTCCAGCACCTCGCACGACGGCAGCCCGACGAGACGTGCGACGACGCCGACAACATGATCGCCATCTCGCACCTCACACCCCTCCAGGTCCTCCGCCCACCACTCGTCCTCCCCGAGCGGCGGCGCCTGCTCGCGCGCGACGAGCAGATCGATCCCGCGCAGCGCGTCCGCCTGCGGCCGGTCATCGCACCCCTCGAGCCGCAGGATCAGTCGAGCGTCGTGTCCGGCACGGCGCTCGATCCGGCGGCGCTCGCCATCGGCACCGAGCATCACCTCGACCCCGACTGCGAGCAGCACCGGGCTCGCAGCGGCCACGTGGAAGCTGCCGTCGAGGCCGTGTGGCCGACCGACACGGCCCGCTCGCAGCCAGCCACCGGACTCGCCGGACACGGACCAGGCTAAGGGCTCACGACGGTCGTGCGCCCTAATCGACGATGTCGACGAACACCCGCCGCCCGTACTGGACTGCTGCCGTCTTGACGACGGTCCGCAGCGCCGAGGCGGTGCGCCCGCCCCGGCCGATCACGCTCCCGTAGTCATCCGACGCGACGGACAGCTCGAGCACGACGGTGCCGTCACCCTCGATGACCTCGTTGACGCGAACGGAGTCGGGCTCGTCGACCAGTCCCTGCGCGAGGTACTCGAGCAGTTCCTTGGGGGACGAGGGCTCGTCGCTCACGTGTGCCGAAGGGCCCTACGAGATGCCCTGCGTACGCAGGATCTTGCGGACGGTGTCAGAGGGCTGGGCGCCGCGGGCGAGCCAGTCCCTGACGCGAGCTTCGTCGATCACGATCGTCGACGGGTTCGTCTGTGCGTTGTAATGCCCGACGGTCTCGATCACGCGACCGTCGCGCTTGGATCGCTGGTCGGCGACGACAACCCGCCAGATCGGGTTCTTGCGTCCGCCGACGCGAGTGAGTCGAAGTCTGACTGCCATAAGTTCGATGCAGGGTAGCGGGTCTGCCGATCAGAGTCTGTCTCGGGGGTTCCGAGCCGGGCTCTCACCGGCCCTGTCGCATCAGCGCGCCGAGGTCGGGCATCTTGCCCGTGGAAACCTGGCGCATGATCTTGCGCATCTGCTCGAACTGCTTGATCAGCGCCTTGACGGCTTGGACGTTCGTGCCCGAACCCTTGGCGATCCGCAGCCGGCGCGAGCCCTTGATCAGCTCCGGATGCCGGCGCTCCTGCGGCGTCATCGACAGGATGATCGCCTGGATGCGATCGAACTCGCGCTCTTCGACCTTGACTCCGCGGAGCTCCTTGCCCATGCCGGGGATCATCCCGAGCAGGTTCTGCAGCGGACCGAGACGGCGCACCTGCTTCATCTGCTCGAGGAAGTCGTCGAGCCCGAACTCCTGCCTGCGGAACTTTCGCTCGAGCTCGGCAGCCTGATCTGCATCGTAGGCCTGCTCTGCCTTCTCGATCAGCGACATCACGTCGCCCATGCCGAGAATCCGCTGAGCCATCCGGTCCGGGTGGAAGCGCTCGAATTGGTCGAGCTTCTCCCCGGTCGACGCGAACATGATCGGCTTGCCGGTGATCGCCTTGACGGACAGCGCGGCGCCGCCGCGGGCGTCGCCGTCGAGCTTGCTCATGACCACGCCGTCGAAGTCGACGACCTCGCCGAACTGCTCGGCGACGTGCACGGCGTCCTGACCGGTCATCGCGTCGACGACGAGCAGGACGGCGTTCGGGCGAACTGCCTTCTTGATCTCCGCGAGCTCCTTCATCAGCTCGCTGTCGACGTGCAGGCGGCCGCTCGTGTCGATGATCAGCACGTCCTTGCCCTCGGAGATCGCCCGGTCGCGCGCCCAGGCGGCGATCTTCACCGGATTGCGGTCGGTGCCCTGCTCGTAGACAGTGGCTCCGGCCTGCCCGCCGACCTTGATCAGCTGCTCGACGGCGGCCGGCCGGTACACGTCGCACGCCGCGACCGCGACTGAGGAACCGTGCTGCTCGCGCAGGAAGCGGGCGAGCTTGCCGGTCGCGGTCGTCTTCCCCGATCCCTGCAGCCCGGCCATCACGATCACGGTCGGCGGGCGCGAGGAGAACTGCAGGTCCTGCGACTCGCCTCCCATCAGCGTGGCGAGTTCGTCGCTGACGATCTTGACGACCTGCTGACCGGGATTGAGCTGTCCGATCACGCCGGCGCCGAGCGCTCGCTCCTTGACGGCGGTCGTGAAGCTCTTGACGACCTTGAAGTTGACGTCGGCCTCGAGCAGCGCGAGGCGGATCTCGCGCAGGGCCGCATTGATGTCAGCCTCGGTCAGCGTCCCATGGCCGCGGACCTCGGCGAGCGTCGCCTGGAGCTTGTCTGCCAGCGAGTCGAACACGCCTTGAGCTTAGCGGCGCGGCGCGCCCCGGACGAGCGGCACCAGTGCCCGCGACGAGCGGCACCAGTGCCCGCGACGAGCGGTGCCAGTCCCCGCGCTGCCGCGATCAGGCGGCCTGCGGGCCGCCCTGATCGCCTTCCGGCGGCTCGCCCGAGGGAAGTGCGCCGCGGTCCGCCCCGGCTGGAAGGCTGCCGTTCCCCGGCGCCTCCTCGGTGGGAGCGCTCGCGCCGCCCAGACCGCCGGCGCTCGCGGCCTGCGAGAACGCCTTGCCGAGCCCACCGAACGCCTCGGTGAACTCCGACGGGATCACGAACACCTTGTTCGAGTCACCGCGCGCGAGCTGCGGCAGCATCTGCAGGTACTGGTAGCTGAGCAGTTTCGGGTCGGGGTCGCCACGGTGGATCGCGCCGAAGACGGTCTGGATCGCCTGCGCCTCGCCTTCGGCCCGCAGGATCGCGGCCGTCTTGGCGCCCTCGGCGGTGAGCACAGCAGCCTGCTTCTGACCCTCCGCGGTCAGGATCTGCGACTGCTTGACCCCCTCGGCGTTGAGGATCGCCGCGCGGCGATCGCGTTCGGCCCGCATCTGCTTCTCCATCGCCTCCTGGATCGAGCCGGGGGGGTCGATCGACTTGATCTCCACCCGGTTGATCCGGATCCCCCACTTGCCGGTCGCGTCGTCGAGCACCGTCCGCAGCTGCGCGTTGATGTGGTCGCGGCTCGTGAGCGCCTGCTCGAGCGACAGCGAGCCGATCACGTTGCGCAACGTCGTGACCGTGATCTGCTCGATCGCCTGCAGCGGGTTGGCGACCTCGTAGGTCGCCGACTTGGCGTCGTTGACCGTGAAGTAGAGGACCGTGTCGATCCCGACGACGAGGTTGTCCTCGGTGATCACGGGCTGCGGTGGGAACGACACGACCTGCTCGCGCAGGTCGATCAGGGGCTTGAGCCGGTCGATGAACGGCATCAACAGCGTCGGCCCCGGGTTCAGCGTCTTGTGGTACTTGCCGAGCCTCTCGACGATTCCCGCCCGCGCCTGCGGAACGATCCGCACGGTCCGGGCGGCCATGATCACCAGAAACACGACGAGCACGGCGGCGACGATTGCTCCGACCATTGTCTCGTTCCTTTCGCCCTACTCCATGACGAGCGCCGTGGCGCCCCGGATGTCGACGACCTCGACGCGAGTGCCGGGCTCGATCTCCCGATCGTCGTCGAGAGCGCGAGCCGTCCACACCTCGCCGTCGATCTTGACGCAGCCTACGCCCTCCTCGTTGTGGATGCGCTCGAGCACGATCGCCCTCTTGCCGATCAGTGCTGCCGCTCCGGTGCGCGTCGGGGGCGACCTGAGCAGCTTCGAGGTGACGATCGGACGGACGAGGGCGAGCGTCATCACCGAGATCAGCGCGAAGACGACGACCGCGATCGCTTCAGGGGCGCCGGCAGCCTCAGCGCCCGCGGCCAGGATCCCCCCGAACGCGAACGGCGCAAGGAAGAACCCTCCGCTCAGCAGCTCTCCGACCCCGAACCCGCAGGCCACGAGAACCCAGACGAGCCATCCAGCCATCACCGCCGAGCTTACAGCCGGGAGCGTGCGCCGTGCGACCGCAGAGATCCGCGCGCCTGCTTCGGCTTATCTGACGAGCCCGGCCAGCGCCGACAGCAGCCGGGCGACGGGCTCAGGACACCAGCGCTCGGGCGAACTCGCCGGCCTCGAACGGGCGCAGGTCCTCGAGCTTCTCGCCGATCCCGATCAGCTTGACGGGGATCCCGAGCTCGCTGGCGATCGCCAGCGCGATGCCGCCCTTTGCGGTGCCGTCGAGCTTCGTCAGCACGAGACCTGAGACATCGATCGCCTCCGAGAACAGCTGGGCCTGCCGCAGGCCGTTCTGGCCCGTCGTCGCGTCGACCGTCAGCAGCGTCTCGTGCGGAGCGTCCGGGATCTGCTTGGCGATCACGCGCCGGATCTTCGAGAGCTCGCCCATCAGGTCGTCCTGCGTGTGCAGGCGGCCGGCGGTGTCGACGATCACGACGTCGGCACCGTCGCGCATCGCGACCGCGACTCCCTCGTAGGCCACAGAGCCCGGATCGGCGCCGTCGGGCCCGCGGACGAACTGCGCGCCCGCCCGCTGCGCCCACAGATCGAGCTGCTCCACCGCCGCCGCGCGAAACGTGTCGGCCGCGACGAGGACCACCCGGTGCCCGAGCTCCCGGCTGAGGTGGTGGGCGAGCTTGCCCGACGTCGTCGTCTTCCCGGTGCCGTTGACGCCGGCCATCAGGATCACCGTGGGCTTGGGGCGCAGGTCGATCCGGTCATCGCCGGTCTTCGCGATCTCCGCCAGCAGCTCGATCAGCCTGTTCGTGAGCGCCTCGCCGCCGACGATCCCGCCGGCCGTCGCCTCGCGCTCGAGCTGCTCGACGACGCGGGCCGTCGTGCGCGCCCCGACGTCGGCGTAGATCAGCGCCTCCTCGAGCCGCTCCCAGGTCTCGTCGTCCACCTCTTCGAACAGGGTCGCCTGGATCTCCGCGCCCAGCGCCTGACGGGTCTTGCGAAGGTTCTCTCGCAGCCGCCGGAAGCGTCCGACCCGCTTCTCCTCGGCGACGGCAGGGGTCTCGGCCGCGTGATCGCGGCCGTCGGCGATGAACAGATCAGACCATTCGCGTGCCATCTCGCGACAGGCTAGTGCTCGCGCAGCCCGCTATGCCGCTTCGCGGGCAGGCAGGCGACGCGAGATCACCTTGGAGACACCGTCGCCGCCCATCGTCACGCCGTACAGCGAGTCGGCGGCCTCCATCGTCCGCTTCTGGTGGGTGACGACGATGAACTGCGCGCGCTCCGAGTAGGTGGCGAGCAGGTCCAGGAAACGATCGATGTTGAGATCGTCGAGCGCCGCCTCGACCTCGTCGAGGATGTAGAAGGGGCACGGCTTGGCGAGGAACACGCTGAACAGGAACGCGAGTGCCGTCATCGACTTCTCTCCACCGGAGAGCAGGCTGAGACGCTTCATCGCCTTACCGGCGGGCATGATCTCGATCTCGACCCCGAGCAGGTCCTCGCCCCGGTCCTCGTCCTCCGGTTCGTCGGGCTCGATCGGCTCGAGATCGTCGCCCTCGCCCGGGGCCACGGCGACGGCGGCGCTCTGCCCCCCGAGCACCCGCGCCTGCCGATCGGCTTCGGCAACGAGCCGCAGGCGCCCGCTGCCGCCCGGGAACAGGCGCACGGCGAGCTCTTCGAAGTTCCGCGCCGCGGCGGCGAACGTCTCCTCGAACGTCTCACGGATCTGGCGGTCGGTGTCCTTGATCAGCTTCTCGAGCTCGCGCATCGCGGTCTCGAGATCCGTGCGCTGGGTCTCGAGCTCCTCGACGTGCGCGAGCGCTTCGGCGTACTCCTCCTGCGCGAGCGGGTTCACCGGACCGAGTTGCTCGCGGCGCCGGGCGATGCGCTCGAGGCGCCCGCGGAGGGTCGCCTGGTCCTCTTCGGACAGCGGTTCCGCCGCGGGCTCGGGCGCAAGCTCCAGCTCAGCCGCGAGGCTCTTCAGAGCCGTCTGCGCATCGTCGGCGAGGTCGCGCGCCCGCTGGGCCCGAACCTCCACCGAGGTCAGGGTCTCGCTCGCTGCGTGCAGCCGCGTCTGGAGCCCGGCCTCCTCCTGTGCGCACGCGCGCAGCTCGGAGGCGACGTGCTCGCCCGCGGCACGGTCGGCGGCGAGCTCCGTCTCGAAATCGGCGCGGCGCAGCTCGATCGCCGCGTGCATCCCCTCGAGCTCCTCGGCGATCGCGGTGATCAGCGGAATCAGCTCGTCGTCGCGCACGATCAGCCGGCCGAGGTGGGCAACGCGCGCCTCCCTGTCAGCCCGCTGCCGCTGCGCCTGCTCGGTCCGCGCGTGCTCGGCCCGTAACTCCGCTGCCAGCTGGGCGCGCCGGCCGGCGTTCGGGCCTTCGTCGGGCGCCGAGCGGCGCCGCCCGATCGCCGCCACCAGGCGGCGTTGCGACTCGGCATCTTCGTCGCGCGTCCGGACCGCTGCGCGGTGGGCGGCGACGGCGGCCTCGCGCTCGGCATCGAGGCGGGCGACCTCGGTTGCGGCCGCCTCGGCGTCCGCGCGCGCCGCGTGCTCGGCCTGAACTGCGGCCTCGCTCGCCGCGATCAGGCGCTCGCGACGGTTGCGTTCGGCCAGCACACGCTCCTCGCCGACGGCGGGCGCCTGACGGATCTCGTGCAGGCCGGGCGCGAACACGCGACCGCCGCGAGTCACCGCGACCCCCTCGAACGCATCCGGTACGGCGCCGAGGTCCTCGACGACCCAGACGTCGCGCAGGAGCGCTCTCGCCAGCGCCGCTGCCGCGTCCTCGCCCGCGACCCTTGCCGCGAGCGGCTCCGCACCCGCAACCAGCTCCGCACCCGCAACCGGCTCCGTGCCCGAGGCGGATCCGGCCGCGGCGGCCGCCGACAGCTCGGCGGCAGCGATCAGCACCCGGCCGCCGTCGCGCCCAGCACGCTCGAGCAGCCGCCCGGCTGTGACCCTGTCGTCGGCATAGGCGGCACCCAGCCGCCCATCGAGCGCAGCCGCAACGGCCAGCTCGTAACCGGGTTCGACACTGAGAGCGTCGGACAGGGGCCGCGCCCCGCCGGGCGCGGCCTGGTGGCTGCGCAGGAACTGGTTGACGCCGGCGAGCTCGCCGCCGACGCGGGCGCTGTCCCGCCGGGCGGCCTCGACGGTCCGCTCGGCTTCCCGCAGCGCCGCCCGCGCTGCCTCGACAGCGGCCTCGGCACGTCCGCGGCCGGCGGCCGCGACCTCGACGGCCGCAGCTGATCGTTCCTCGGCGGCGGCGGCCTCGACGCGCCGCTGCTCGAGCGCGGTGAGCTGCCGGGCGAGCTCCGCCTCCCGATCGCGCTCGAGCGCCTCGAGCTCGCGGGACAGCTCGGCGACGCGCGCGACGGCCTCCTCGTCCGGCCGATCCGCGGCAACTTCGGCCTCGAGCGCCGCGAGCCGCTCGCGGCTGCGCTCGAGCCGAGTGACCACGGTCGAGGCCGTCTGGCGGACGGCCTCGACGCGGTAGCCGACCCGTTCGCCGGCTGACTTCGCCTGATAGCTGCGGCGTGAGAGCTCCTCGCGTTGCGCGGACCGGGCGGCGAGCGCCTCCTCGGCGAGCCGGCGCCGTTCCGCGACCGCCCCAAGCTCGCGCTCGAGCTCGAGCCGCGCGGAGCGAGCCTCGGCGGCACGCGCCTCTGTCTGCTCCACGTCGACGGCACGGGCGCGCAGCTCGTCGCGAGCCAGTTCCCAGCTGACCTCCAGCATCTGACGCTGTAGCCGCTCGTGCAGCTCGGCCGCCTCGGCCTGACGCTTGAGCGGGCGCAGCCGCGAGCGGGCCTCGCGCTCGACATCGAGCGCGCGGTCGAGGTTGTCCTGGGTGTGTCCGAGCTTCAGCTGGGCGCGGCGCCGGCGCTTGCGGTGCTTGCCGAGGCCCGCCGCCTCCTCGATCAGCAGCCGGCGATCACGCGCCTTGGAGGTCACGATCGATTCGACCCGGCCCTGCGAGATGACCGAGTGCATCTCCTTGCCGAGTCCGGTGTCCGAGAGCAGCTCGAGGACGTCGATCAGCCGGCAGCGTGCCCCCGACAGGCGGTACTCGCCCTCGCCGCTGCGGTCGAGATGGCGCGTGATCGCGACCTCGGGGCCCATCCCGAGCGACAGTTCGGAGTCGTCGAGCACGAGCTCGACGGTGGCGCCGGCGGCGGCGTGGCGCCCGGGAGCGCCACCGAAGATCACGTCCTGCATCGACTGCCCGCGGACGGCGACCGGCGACTGCTCCCCGAGCGCCCAGAGAACCGCGTCGGTGACGTTCGACTTGCCCGATCCGTTCGGCCCGACGATCACGCTCGTGCCCGGACCGAACTCGAGCCGCGTGCGATCGGGGAATGACTTGAAGCCCTTCAGCGTGATGCTCTTCAGATACACCTGCGGTCAGCCTCCGTTGCCGGTCATGAGTCTCTCGAGCGCGACCTGCGCGGCCAGCTGCTCGGCATCCTTCTTGCTGCGGCCGCTGCCGCGCCCGATCTCCTCGCTGCCGATCGTCGCGACGATCGTGAAGACGCGGTCATGCGGAGGACCCTGCTCGGACACCACCGCATAGCTGACGACGTCGCCGCGGCGAGCGAGCCGCTCCTGCAGCGCCGACTTGAAATCGACCGGGTGCTCGAGCGCCTCATCGAGCTCCGGTGTGAACGCCTCGACGACGGCACGCGCGGTCCGCTCGTAGCCGAACGCGAGGTAGCAGGCGCCGATCACCGCCTCGATCACGGAGGCGAGCACGCGTTCGGTGCTCACGAGTGCGTTGACGCTCGCCGCCGCACCCGCGGGCGCTGCCGCGGCAAGGCGCTCGGGGATCTCCAGGCGCTCGGCGACGGCGCGGCAGCTGCGCCCCGACACGGCCTGTGCGCGGATCTTGGTCAGCTCGCCGGCGCCGAAGCGGTCGGCCTCCAGGCGCGGGTACAGATCGGATGTGACGGCCAGCGAGAGAACGCTGTCGCCGAGGAAGGCAAGGCGCTCGTACGAGTCGGCCCGCCGCAGCGTCCAGCTGGCGTGCGTGAACACCCGCCCGCTCAGCTCTGCAGGCAGCGCGTCGAGCAGCTCGCGGAGCGCCGCGGGGTCGCCGGTGGCCCGGGTCTCAGTCACCACCGGCGGTCTGGCCCCGATTCGCGGTCGCGGATCCGGGCGTATCGTCAACGCCCGACGCGAGCACGAAATCGACCGCCTGACCGACCGTGAGGATCCTGGTCGCCTCCTCGTCGGAGATCTTCACCCCGTACGTGTCCTCGAGCTCCTGGACGAGCGTGTAAAGGTCGAGCGAATCGGCTTCGAGATCCTCCCGGAAGCGCGTTGCCAGCTCGATCGATTCTGGATCGACCTCGAGCTCATCGGCGAGGTGCGCGCGAATCACGGCGAAGATCTGCTCGCGAGTCATCGACCGACCACGGTAGCCGCCTGCTCGGACGGGGCGAACTCCTCCTCGTGATCGTCGTCCCGCGCCGCGGGCGGACGCGGGCGCAGAGCCCCAGCCTCCTGGAGGGCGGCATGGGTGCGACCGACGACGTCCTCCTGGACGCCGCGCACCGCGACGTCGATCGCCTTGGCGAAGCCCTTCTGGGTGAAGCGGCCGTGCGCGACCACACCGATCCGCCGCAGTCCGAGCATGTACGCGCCGCCCGTCGCCTCGGGGTCGATCTCGTCGCGGAGCGCCTGGACCGCGGGGGCGAGCAGCAAACCGCCGAGCTTCGCGCGCCACGAGCTCATCGCCGCCGTCCGGATCGCCTTCAGCGTCCGGCCCGAGACGCCCTCGATCAGCTTCAAGGTGATATTGCCGCTGAAGCCGTCCATCACGATCACGTCGGCGACGCTCTCCATCACCTGCGTGCCCTCGATGTTGCCGATGAAGTGGAGTCCGGCGCCGCCGTCGCCCGACAGCCGCTCGTGGACCTCCTTGAGCTCGGGCGTGCCCTTCGTCGGCTCCTCGCCGTTGGACAGCAGTGCCACTCGCGGCGAGCTGACGCCCATCACGGCGATCGCGAAGGCCGAGCCCATGTGGGCGAACTGCACGAGGTGCTCCGGCCGGCAGGTCACGTTCGCCCCGACGTCGAGCAGCAGCACGGGACGATCGCCCGGGCGCGGGATCGGGAGGGCAAGGGCCGGCCGCCGGATGCCGGAGGCACGCTTGAGGTTGAGCAGCCCGACGGTCAGCGCCGAGCCCGTCGAGCCTGCCGAGACGAGCGCGTCGGCGCGCCCCGCGGCGACGGCCCGCGCCGCCTGCACGATCGACGCCTCGGGGAACGAGCGCACGGCCTGGGCCGGGTCCGGAGCCTTCGCGATCGAGACCGGCGCGTCGATCACCTCGACGCCGTCGGCGACCGGCCCGACCCTCTTGGCGTCGGCGAACAGCAGCACCCGGACGCCGCGCGCCGCAGCCAGCGACGCGCCCGCCGCAACCTCAGCGGGGCCGAGATCGGCTCCGTTGCCATCGACGGCAACCGTCACCATTGGTGGCGGCTACCTAATCGAGCGCCGAGCGGTCGACCGCAACCACCTCGCGGCCCTTGTAGCTGCCGCAGGTCGGGCAGACACGGTGCGGCAGCCGGGGGCTGTGGCACTGGGGACAGGCGTTGGTGGCGGGCGCGTGGGCCTTGTGCGTTGAACGGCGCTTGGTGGTGCGCGAGTGAGACTGTTTCTGCTTGGGGACGGCCATGGGCCCGCAGGCTAGCAGCCGCCGCGACGGCTGCGACTTCGCCGCCGCCAAAGACCCCCCGTTCGTCCCAATCGGCCGCCGGAGCCCCGCGCTCGCCGCCGGATCAGGTCCCGGACACGTCCGACTCGAAGCGCAGCTCGGAGAGCTTCGCCCATCTCGGGTCGCGGGCGGGCTCGTGGACGTGCTCCGGCCCGGCGTCGTTCAGGTTAGCTCCACACGCAGGACAGAGCCCGGCGCAGTCGGGCCGGCACAGCAGCGCGGCGGGCAGCGTCAGGGCGAGCGCGTCGCGCGCCCACGCGGCGAGGTCGAGCACCCCGTCCGCGACGTACGGGGACTCGAGCTCCTCTCCCATCCCGGGCTGCGAAACCTCGCGGGCGTCGACCTCGAACTCGGGGGCGGCCGCCTCCAGGCAGCGCATGCACGGCCCGGCCAGAGAGGCCGTGAAGCGCAGCCGCAGCGCGTAGCCGTTGCCGGTCATGCGCGAGATGTCGAGCAGCACGGGCACGACCTCGGGCACCGCCGGGTAGCTTTCGCCGCCGAGCTCGAACGCCGGCAGCGCGACGTGCAGCTCGAGACGGCGGCCCTCCCCGGAGGTCAGGCGCAGACCGCCGAGATCGAAGATGTCGGTTCTGATCGCCACACGCTCAGCGTAGTTGCCGCCGCGCCGGATGCGTGGGGATGCTCGGGTCGCCACGAACCTATGATTGCCGCCGAGTGTCCCGCTGGTTTCGCGCATACGGATTTCAACAGGTCTACGAGGACCTGACCGTCGGCGCGGTCCCGGCCGACGGCCCGGATGTCGCCGCTCTGGAGTTCATCGGCATCCAGAACGTGCTGAACCTGGTGGAGGACCTCGAATACGCGCCGGGGGCGCGCGCCGAGGTCGCGGACGCCTACGAGCAGGCCGGGATCGAGGAGCAGCGGATCCGGTTCGTCGACCTCGGCCGGCTGCCGGTCGCCCCCCTCGACGAAGCGGTGGCGACGATCAACGCCTGGCTCGACGACGGCCGCGTCACGTACGTGCACTGCCGGGCCGGGCTGCAGCGCTCGGCCGCCGTTGCCGCAGCCGTGATCGCGGTCCGCGAGGACATGCACATCGACGATGCGGTCAGGCTCGTCCATCAGCGCAAGCCGTCGGCCGATCCCCTCCCCCATCAGCGCGAGGACCTGCGGCGCTGGTGGGATGCCCGGCAGCGTGCCGGCGATTGACGGAAAGTTCCCAACCCCCCGTCCCGTGCCGGGGGGTTGTACCTGAGCGCGCACGGAGTGAGCGCCACGGCCCAACCCCCTCAGCAGACGCCGGGGGTCGGGAAATTTCGCTCACTCCGGCCGTCGCCGCCCGAGCTACGCGAGCTACTCGGCAGCTCGGAGGCGGCGCGGCTCCTCGAACAGCGAGGGAACCTCGCGCTGGGACTGCAGCTCGGCGGCGCGGACGTCCTCCGGGCCGACGTTGACGCTTCTGGAGGCCAGCGTGATCGGCTCGATCTCCGGGAGCCGCGCGCCCTCGGACACGGCGCCGTGGTCCGCGAAGCGACGGGCGGCCGGGAGGATCCGGGCCTCGTAGGAGCCGACCGTCTCGTTGTAGGCGGACACGGCTCCGTTGAGGCGCTTGCCGAGCGTCGCGATCAGCGTCGAGAGCTTCACGAGCCTGCCGTGGAGCTCGCGCCCGAGCTCGGAGATCGCCTGCGCCGACTCGGCGACGCGCTCCTGCTGCCAGCCGTAGCGCGACCGAGTGCAGCAGCGCCAGCAGCGTCGTCGGTGTCGCGATCAGCACGCGACGGGCCATCGCGTCCTCGATCAGCCCCGCATCGACCTCGAGCGCGGCGCTGAACAGGTGCTCGCCCGGCAGGAACAGCACGACGAAATCGGGGGCCGTCTCGAGCCCGGCCCAATACGTCTTGTCGGACAGCTGGCGGACGTGCTTGCGCAGCAGGCGCGCGTGATCGGTGAGATACCGCAGGCGCTCCTCCTCGTCGCGCGCCTCGTACGCGTCGAGGATGCCCTGGAGCGGCGCCTTGGCGTCGACGACCACGTGCTTTCCGCCCGGCAGGTTGACGATCACATCCGGTCGCAGGGCACCGTCGTCGCCGGCGAACGAGGTCTGCTCGGTGAAATCGCAGTGGCGCACCATCCCGGCGAGCTCGATGACCTTGCGGAGCTGCATCTGCCCCCAGACGCCACGCGTGTGCGGCTTGCGCAACGCCGTGACGAGCGCCCCCGTCTCGGTGCGCAGGCGCTCGCCCGTCTCCGACAGGGACCGCAGCTGGGCGTCGAGCCGGCCGCGTGACTCGCGCCGTTCCCGGTCGAGGGCCGACAGCTGCTGATCGACCCGGCCGAGGTGCTCGCGGAGCGGCGCCACCAGCTGCTCGACGGCGTTCTGGCGCCTCTCCAGGTCCCCTCGGGCCTCGGCACTGACGGCCTGGAGCTGCGACTTGGCGAGCTGGGACAGCTGCTGCATGCTCGCTTGCAGCGCCTCCGCGCTGAGTGCCTTGAACGAATCGCTCATCCGTGATTGCGCGTCGCGCACCGCCGCGATCCGCTCCTCGCCGAGCTCGCGCTCGTGTCCGAGCGCCGCCTCGGCCAGCGCCAGGCTGCGCTCGAGCTCGCCACCGCGTGCCTCGAGCGCCGCCGCGCGAGCCGCCTCGTCCGCGCCGCGGGCGGCCTCGGACTGGAGTGCACGCAGACGGCCGCGCAGCGCGAGCAGCGCGCCGCCTGCGCCGAGCAGGAGTCCCGCTATCAGCCAGATCGGTGCCATACGAGCCACGATGGCGCGCCCGCCGGACGGAACCGTCTGGATCAGGCGGCCCGGGCTGCCTGAGCGACGACGCCGCCGTGCACGCGCCAGAACTCGCCGCGCGGAGCCCGCAGCGACCTGAGGAGCTGCTCGAAGCGCGACGCCCGGCCCGGCGCGACGATCGCGATCCGCCCGAGCAGCACCCACCGCCCCGGCCCGACCGGGAGCGAGCGGGCGACCACGTACGCGCCCGGGGCGATCCCGGCGGGCAGCGACCGCCGGGAAGCGAGCAGCACCGGCCCCGACCCGAGCGGGCAGTGCGCTGCGAGCGGGCCGGGCGCGCCGGGCTGGGGTCCCTCGCCTTCGATCCTCCAGGCCCGCAGCTCGGAGCGGTCGAGCAGGACGCGCAGGCGGTCGGCCCTCAGCGGCGACGCACCGAGCAGCGCCACGGCGGGCTCAAGCTCCGCAAGGAGGCGATCCAACGGCGAGACGCCGGCGGCACTCACTGGCGCGCAAGGTAACTCCGGCCCCGGACGGACCCTCCGACCCGGACGGCCCCGGACGGCCCCGGACGGCCCCGGACGGCCCCGGACGGCCCCGGACCGACCCGGACGGCCCCGGACGGCCCCGGACGGACCCGAGACTACGAGACTTCGGCCGGCTCGTCCTTGCCGGCGAGGCGATCGCGGCCGCGCTGAACGGCAGCGATGAACTTCGAGAGGTTGACCTCGAGCGTGCCGAGGATCTCGTCGGCGTAGTCCTCGGCGCCGAGGCGGATCTCGCGCTCGCGGGCGCGGGCGTCCTCGATGATCTCCTCGGCGGCCCGCTCGGCCTGCTTGGTGATCTCCTCCTCGGAGACCATCCGCTCCTGACGCTCGCGCGCCTCCTTGACGATCCGCTCGGCCTCGCGCTTGGCCTCGGCGAGCATCTCCTGGCGCTCCTTGACGATCCAGCGGGCCTGCTTGATCTCCTCGGGGATCGTGGCGCGCATCTGATCGAGGATGTCGTAGATCTCCTCCTTGTCGACGCGCACCTGATCGGTCAGCGGCATCGGCTTGGCGTTGTGAACCAGGTCGTCCAGCTTGTCGATCAGAACCAGTACGTCCATCGGAGTGCCTCTTTCGTCAGCGACCGATCCGTTCCTTCAACGCGACCGCCACCTCTTCGGGGACCATATCCTCGATCGAGCCCCCGAAGGTGGCGAGTTCCTTCACGCCAGTCGATCTGATGAAACTGTACTGAGGCGAGGACATCAGGTAGATCGGACTCGATGTCCGGCGCTTGGCGGCGGTTGAGCTGATTCATCTCGAGTTCGTATTCGAAGTCGGAGATCGCGCGCAGGCCCTTGACGATCGCCTTGGCGCCGTGCTGGCGGGCGAACTGGACGACCAGGACGCTGAACGGCTCGACCTCGACGTTGCCGAACGGCTTCGTGGCGCGCTCGATGAAGCCGACCCGCTCCTCCGCGGTGAACAGCGTCGTGCCCTTCCGGACGGGAAGGTTGACGACCGCGACGATCACCTTGTCGAACATCGCCGACGCGCGCTTGATCACGTCGAGATGCCCGTAGGTGACGGGATCGTAGGTTCCGGGGCAGATGGCGATGCGGTTATCGGGAGCCATGGATTCGGATCAGGGTGTCTCCGTAGCGGCGCTCGGTGAGGAGCGGCAGCTCGAGGTCGAGTGGGGCCCGGCGATCGCTCTCGGCCACGACCCTCGCAGCGGGCGCCAGCACCTCGTGCAGCGCACCCGTGAGTCGCGGGCCAAGCTCGCTCGCCAGCCGGTATGGGGGATCGAGGAAAACAAGATCGTATTGACGACCGCCCGCCCGTGCCGTCGCGAGGAAGCTCAGAGCCGGTCGCCGCACCACCTCGGCGTCGAGCCCGAGGTCGCCGAGATTGCCCCGGATCACCGCGATCGCGGCCGCTGAGACGTCCACGAGCGTCGCCGCGGCGGCTCCCCGCGAGAGCGCCTCGATCGCGAGCGCACCCGAGCCGGCGAACAGATCGAGCACGCGCGCGCCGGCCATCCCGTCCCCGGGCGCGCCCCCCGCCGAGACCTCGAGGATCGAGAACAGCGCCTCGCGCACGCGATCGGAGGTCGGACGCGTCGCGGCGCCCTTGGGAGCCCGCAGCGTCCTGCCTCGCGAGGTTCCGGCGACGACGCGCATCGCCGGACCTTAATGCACCGCCCTACGCCCTGATCGGCGCGCCCGCCTCCTCGCCGTACCGCGCCCGCAGCGCCCAGCCGAGCAGCGCGTGCTCCGGCGCCGCGAGCTCGGGATCGTCGTCGACGATCGCCCGTGCGGCCAGTCGCGCGCGCTCCAGCAGCTCGGCGTCGCGCGGCAGCTCGGCGAACCGGTACAGCGCGAGTCCGGACTGGCGCGTGCCGACGAGCTCGCCCTCACCCCGCAGCTGCAGGTCGATCTCCGCCAGCGCGAACCCGTCCGACTCGTTGGCGAGCGCCTTCAGGCGCAGCGAGTCGCGGCGGCCGAACAGCAGGCACAGCGAGTCGTGGGTGCCCCGTCCGATCCGCCCTCGCAGCTGATGCAGCTGGGAGATCCCGTAGCGATCGGCGTCCTCGACGAGCATCACGGTCGCGTTCGGGACATCGATCCCGACCTCGATCACCGAGGTGGCGACGAGCACGTCGGCGCCCCCCGCGGCGAACGACTCCATCGCCTGTGCCTTCGCGGCCGGCCGCATCTGGCCGTGGAGGAGGACGACCCGGTGCTCGGCGAAGGGTCCGCTGCGCAGCCGCTCGAACTCGGCGGTCGCGGCCTTCACCTGCAGAGCGTCGGATTCCTCCACGAGCGGGCAGACGACGAACGCCTGACGCCCGGCCCGCAGCTCCTCCCGGATCCGCTCGTAGGCGCGCTCGCGCTCCGCCTCGGTCGAGCAGAGGTGCGTCGTGATCGGACGGCGCCCTCGCGGCAGCTCGCGAAGCACGGTGAAGTCGAGGTCGCCGTAGTGCGAGAGCGCGAGCGTGCGCGGGATCGGGGTGGCGGTCATGTGGAGGACGTGCGGAGCTTCGCCGGCGCGGCCCTTGCGGTCGAGCGCCGCCCGCTGCGCCACCCCGAAGCGATGCTGCTCGTCGACGACGACGACGCCGAGGTGGGCGAACCTCACCGCTTCCTCGATCAGCGCGTGGGTGCCGACGAGCAGCGACAGCTCACCGGTCCCGAGCCGGGCGAGCAGCTGAGCCCGGCGCCCGCCCGGCGTCGAGCCGGTCAGCAGTCCTGCCGTCAGTGGCTCGGCGCCGAGCAGTGCCTGCAGCGTCGCGAAGTGCTGGTCGGCGAGCGTCTCGGTCGGCGCCATCAGCACCGCCTGCAGGCCATGCTCGACCGCCCGCAGCATCGCGTACAGCGCGACGACCGTCTTGCCCGAGCCGACCTCCCCCATCAGCAGCCGCTGCATCGGCTCGGCCCGGGCCAGGTCGGCGTCGATCGCGTCGAGCGCCTTCGCCTGGTCGCCGGTCAGCGCAAACGGAAGGCCGCCGCCGAGCCAGCGCGCGGTCAGCGAGCGCGGCTGATCGATCCGCGGCGCGGACACGACGGCGCTGCGTCCGCGCCGGCGCTGTGCGAGCGCGAGCTGGGCGAGCAGCAGCTCCTCGAACGCGAGCCGCCGCCGTCCGCCCTCCGGGTCGCCGTCGGCCTCCGGGAAGTGGGCGGCACGGAGCGCGCCGGGCCGGTCGATCAGGTGCTCGCGCGCCCGCAGCCGTGCCGGCAGCGGCTCGACGACGTCGTCGATCTCGGGTGCGTGGCGGCGGACGAGCGCGAGCAGCTGGGTCGAGGAGAGCCCGTCGGTCGCGGGATAGTGGGCGACCGCGCCGCCGCCCGCCGGGCCCTCCTGCGTGACCGCGTGGCCCTGGACGCCGAAGCGCCCGCGGCCGTCGGCCTTGCCGTGCACCATCAGGCGCGTCCCGGGGGGGTAGCGGTCGACCAGCCAGGGCTGGTTGAAGAAGGCGACCCGGAGGCTGCCGGTCGCGTCGGCGACGGTCGCCTCCACGAGCGGCCGCATGCCGCGACGGCGGACCTGTCGTGCCGCGATCCGGATCACATCGACGACGATCGTGGCCGTCTCCCCCGCCTCCAGCTCGGCCACGGAACGTGCCTCGCGGCGGTCGCGTGGCAGGTGCTCGAGCAGGTCGCCGATCGTCGCCAGTCCGAGCGCCTCGCCTCCGGCGGCGGCGCGCCGGCCGTCGAAGCTCAGCTCGCGATCGAGGCGCGCCGGAGCCGGGTAGCGAACAGATGCGCGTCGCATTTCCTCGGCCGCGAGCGCGGTCGAACTCCCGAATGCCGTCGGAGCCGTGGTCGCGAGCATGGGCCCAAAGCTTGACCGGCGCGGCGGTCGTCTTACAGTTGTCCAGAGTGAACGAACGATTTGACCAGGATGAGTGAACGGATCGTCTACGTCTCGCGGATCACGCGGCTACCGCTCGTCGGTGCCGACGGTTCCGACGTCGGGCACGTCGTCGATGTCGTGCTCGATCTCGGCGGCAAACCGCCGCGGGTCAACGGCTTCGTCGTCGGCGGCGTCCAGCGCAGGCGCGTGTTCATCGGCGCGGGACGCGTCGGCGAGATCGAGACCCGCGGGGTCCGGCTGCGGCGGGGCACGATCAACCTCAGGCAGTTCGAGCTGCGCGCCGGCGAGCGACTCGTCGTCGGCGAGCTGCTCGGGCGCCGCCTCGGCGACCGGCGCGTGGTCGACCTCGGCGTGCAGCCGTCGCCCGAGCCGTTCTCGTGGGAGGTCGCGACGGTCGCGCTGTCGGCCGGGCGGCGGATGCCGGGGCTGAAGCGCCAGCCGGACGTGATCGACTGGTCCGAAGCGGGTGAGCTGTTCGCCGAGGAGCGGCCCGTCGACCGCCAGGCGGCGTCACTCGGCGGCCTGCACCCCGCCGAGATGGCGAGCGCGATCCGGCGCCTGCCGCTGAGCCGGCGGCGCATGCTCGCCGAGGCACTCGAGGACGAGCGCTTCGCCGACCTGCTGGAGGAGCTCCCCGAGGACGAGCAGGTCCGGCTGATCGAGGGGATCGACCCCGAGCGACTCGGCCGCGTGCTCGACGAGATGGAGGCCGACGACGCCGCCGACCTGCTCGGGGAGATGTCGGCCGCGATGCGCGCCGAACTGCTCGACGCGATGGACCCCGAGGAGGCCGAGCCCGTCCGGCGGCTGCTCACCTACCACCCGGACACGGCCGGGGGCCTGATGACGCCCGAGCCGATCATCCTCGCCCCGACCGCGACCGTGGCCCAGGCCCTCGCCCGCGTGCGCGACCCGGAGCTGCCGGTGCCGCTCGCGGCGCAGGTGTTCGTGTGCCTGCCGCCGCTCGAGACGCCGACGGGACGCTTTCTCGGCGTCAGCGGGATCCAGCGGCTGCTGCGCGAGGCGCCCTCCAAGCCGGTCGGCCGCTGCATCGACGAGGAGTGGGAGCCCGTCAGGGCCGATCTCTCCGACCGCGAGGTGGCCGCACGGCTGGCGGCCTACGACGTCGTCGCGATCCCGGTCGTCGACGACGCCGGGCGGCTGGTCGGCGCCGTCACGATCGACGACGTCCTCGACCGCGTCCTCCCGAGCCAGTGGCGCCTGACCCACAGCCCCTCCTGAGGCGCTGACGATGGCGTCCAAGGACAACCTCGGCAAGCCCCGCGGCGCCAGCGTCAGGTCCGGCTACGACGCCGATGCGTTCGCGCGGTGGGCGGAGGCGATCGCGAGGTTCCTCGGCACCGGTCGCTATCTCGCCGGCCAGACGCTCTTCGTGATCGTCTGGATCGCCCTCAACGTCACGGGGTTCATCAGCCGCTGGGATCCGTACCCGTTCATCCTGCTCAACCTCGCGTTCTCGACTCAGGCGGCGTACGCGGCACCGCTGATCCTGCTCGCCCAGAACCGGCAGGCCGACCGTGACAAGGAGGTGGTCGAGCGCGACCGGGAGACGAACGCCCGGGTGCTCGCGGAGACCGAGTTCCTGGCGCGCGAGCTCGCGGCGCTCCGCCTCGCGCTCGAGCAGAAGCCCGACCGCGACGACATCGTCGAGCCGCTCGAACGCCTCCGCGAAGCGCTCGAGCACGTGTCCGGCGTCAGCCTCGCCGATGTGGCCGGCGACGACACCGGCGGCTTGCACTCAGCGCAGGACGACTACTCGGCCGAGAGCAGCCACCAGTAGCTCTCCTGGCCGCCGGTCGAGAGCTCGAGCTCGACCTCGCCGTCGAGCAGGGCCCTGACCGCCGGGTCGTCGAGCGGCGCGCCGATGCCGCGCAGGCAGGTGATCAGCTCGGCGTCCTGCGCGAGCATCTCGAGGATGCGCCGCAGGGTCGCCTCGGGCGCGCCCCAGGCGACGAGATCGTCGTCGACGAACCCGATCGCATCGCCCTCGCGGAAGCGGCCCTGAACGTCATCGCGCGCCGCCTCGGCGACGCCCCCGGTGCGCAGCCGCTCCAGGATCTCGACCATCGCACGGGCGTTCTCGTCGGCGCCGCGCTCCGGATCGAGGCTGACCGCCGCCGCCAGCCCGGCCTGCAGCGAGCGCGACGGCACGACGCGGACGACCTTGTCGGACAGCTCGGCCGCGCGCTCGGCGGCCATGAACACGTTCGAGCTGTTCGGGAGCACCACGATCTGCTCGGCGGGCACCCCGTGGATCGCGGCGAGCAGATCGTAGGTGGAGGGGTTCAGCGTCGGGCCGCCGTCGAGGACGGCGACGCCGAGACCCGCGAACAGCTCCATCAGCCCGTCGCCGTTGACGACGGCGAGCGCGCCGCAGACGGCGTCCTGGTCGATCGCGGCGGCAGCGCCGGCTGCCAGGCGGGCGTCGCGCTCCCTGACCTGCTCGCGCATGTCGGCGATGTCGATGTGGGAGACGGTGCCGTGCGCCGCGAACACGCCGGTCGCCGCGTCCGGGTCGTCGGTGTGGACGTGCACCTTGAGCGTGGTCGCGTCGCCGACGACGAGCACCGAGTCACCGAGCGCGCTCGAGCTCGCGGACGAATGCGCGCTGGTCGAGGTCGCGGCCGGTGACGGCGAAGTTCGTGCAGTAGCGGAAGGTCGCGGACGCGTGCTGCGGGTGGGTGACGCGCGCCGGCGCCTGGTGCGCGAGCGCGAACGGCTCCGAGCCCCTGAGCGCGCCCGCGATGCCCGCGAGCAGGACTGTCAGCCCGTAGCCGCCGGCATCGACGACGCCGGCGTCGCGCAGCACGGGCAGCAGGTCGGGTCCTCGCTCGACCGATTCCTTGCCCGCCTCGAGCGCGCGCTCGATCACATCGGCGGCGAGCGCGTCCTGCTGCTCGTCGGAGGACTCGGGCCCGAGCCGCGTCTCCGGCATGTGCGCCAGCTCCGAGGCCACCCGGTGCGCCATCTCGCGCACGACGGTCAGGATCGTCCCCTCGGCCGGCTCGCGGACCGAGCCGTAGGCCTGGTCGGCGGCGCGGGCGAGCGCAGCGCCGATCAGGACCGGGTCGATCAGCTCGCCGGGGCGGCTCGCGAGCTCCTCGGCGGCGCCGCGGATCAGCTGCGAGAGGATCACGCCGGAGTTGCCGCGGGCGCCGAGCAGGGCGGCGCGGGCGACGGACGCGACGATCTCATCGCGTCCGATCTCGTCGATCGTGTTCTCCCCCGACGCCTGGATCAGCCTGTCGAGCTCCTGCAGCACCGAGCGCAGCGTCAGGACCATGTTGTCGCCCGTGTCGCCGTCGGCGACCGGGAACACGTTGAGGTCGTTGACCTCCTCGCGCCGGTCCTCGAGCGCGGCGAGACCCGCCTCGACGAGCGCGCGGAAGCGCACGATGGCCGGATCGGTCACCGGTGCCCCCGGGCGGGCCGGATTGTGGTGGGCGCGACGCGGGCCACCGAGGCGCTACCGCGCCTTGGTGACCTTGCCGGCCTTCAGGCAGCGCGTGCAGACGTAGACGCGGCGGGGAGTTCCGCCGTCGTCGATCCGGACCCGCTGAAGGTTCGGATCGAAGCGCCGCTTCGTGGCCACCATCGAGTGGCTCCGGCTGTTGCCGAACGAGGGGCCCTTGGCGCAGACGTGACAGACCTTTGACATGGGACCGGTGAGTATAGGACCCCACGGCGCCGGGCGGCCGGCCGACCCTGGCAGCGGGGTCACGATCTGCGGGTCTGGCGGCCCGCAAGCCGCCAGACCCGAGCCGGCGCTGCTGATGCGCCGTGCTAGCGCGTCTCGACGATCACGGTCGTCGCCTTGACGACGGCCGTGGCGGTGTCGCCGGGCTTGAGCCCGAGGTCGTCGGCCGCCTCGCGCGACATCAGCGAGACGATCCGAAAGGGGCCGCAGACCATGTCGATCTGGGCCATGACGGTGTCGCGCTTGACCGCGACGACGGTGCCCTGCAGCCTGTTGCGCGCACTCGTGAGCGCTGTCGCGCCGCGCTCGCGCAGCAGTTTTGAGAGCTCGGCGGCGGCGATGTAGCGCTGGTTGCCGCGCCGCTCGAAGCTGAGGCGTCCCGCCCGCTCCCAGCGGCGCAGCGTGTCGACGCTGACCCCGAGGACGCTCGCGGCCGCACCGATCTTGATCAGGTCCTCGATCTGCGGCTCGTCGCCGGAGGAGCGCGCGGGTGCCATCCCGCCGCTCAGCCGACCGAGAATCCGGCCTTGCGCGGCCGTTCGGCGAGCAGGCGCTTGATCTTCAGCGAGGCGAGTGCCGCGTGCACCGCGTGCGCGCCGGTGTCGCGCTTGTCGCCGCCCTTGACGCGCGCGAGCGCCTGCTCCAGCGAATCGACCGTCAGCACGCCGAACCCGCAGGGAACGCCGGTCGAGAGCTGGACCTGGCTGATGCCGCGGGCGGCCTCGCCGCAGACGTAGTCGTAGTGGTCGGTCTCACCGCGGATCACGGCCCCGAGGCAGACGACGGCCTCGTAGCGGCCGCTCTCGGCGGCGTACTTGGCGGCGAGGGGCAGCTCGAACGCGCCCGGGACGTCGTAGCGGTCGACCTCCGTGACGCCTTCGTCGGCCAGCGCCTCGCGGGCGCCGGCCTCCAGCGCGTCGGCGAGCTGCTCGTAGAAGCGCGCGACGCAGAGCGCGACGCGGTCCTCAGAGCCCATCGTCACCACTCCGGCGTGCCGCCTCGTCCGCCTCGTGCTCGTCGTGGATCATCTCCTCGTCGAGCGCGAGTCCCTGGTGGTGCAGGATGTGCCCGAGCTTGTCGCGCTTGGCGCGCAGGTAGGCCTGGTTGTGCGGGTTGGCGATGTGCACGATCGGGATCTGATCGGCGACCGACAGCCCGTAGCCGGACAGCCCCGAGATCTTCTTCGGGTTGTTCGTGAGGATGCGGATGCTCTCGAGGCCGAGGTCGACGAGGATCTGGGCGCCGATTCCGTAGTCGCGCAGGTCGGCGGGAAGGCCGAGCTTGAGATTCGCCTCGACCGTGTCGAAGCCCTGCTCCTGGAGCTTGTAGGCGCGGAGCTTGTTGAGCAGGCCGATGCCGCGGCCCTCCTGGCTGAGGTAGAGCAGCACCCCGCGCCCCTCGGCCTCGATCATCGACAGCGCCGACTCGAGCTGCTCGCCGCAGTCGCAGCGCAGCGAGTGGAAGACGTCGCCGGTCAGGCATTCGGAGTGGACCCGCACGAGCACGTCGCGGCCGTCGCCGATCTCGCCCTTGACGATCGCGACGTGGTGCTTGCCGTCGACCAGCGAGCGGTATCCGACCGCGGTGAAGTCGCCGAACGCGGTCGGCAGGCGCGTGTCGACGACGCGCTCCACGAGCTTCTCGTGGCGCCGGCGATAGGCGATCAGGTCGGCGATCGTGATCATCTTGAGCCCGTGCTTCCAGCAGTAGGCGGCGAGGTCGTCACCACGGGCCATCGAACCATCCTCGTTCTGGATCTCGCAGATCACCCCGGCGGGATTGAGCCCGGCGAGGCGGGCGAGATCGACGGAGGCCTCGGTGTGTCCGGTGCGCTCGAGGACGCCGCCGGGCTTCGCCTTCAGCGGGCGCACGTGGCCCGGCTTGACGATCGAGTCGGCGCCCTTCGTCGGGTCGACCGCGACCTGCATCGTGTGCGCCTGGTCGTGCACGCTGATCCCGGTCGTGACGCCCTCGCGGGCCTCGATCGTGACCGTGAACGGCGTCGCGTGGGCGCTCTCGTTCTTGAGCGTCATCAGCTCGAGGCCGAGCTCGTCGCAGCGGTCGGGGGTCAGGGCGAGGCAGATCCAGCCACCCGCCTGACGGGTCATGAAGTTGATCGCGTCGGGCGTGACGAACTGGGCGGCCATCACGAGGTCGCCCTCGTTCTCACGATCCTCGTCGTCGATCACGACGATCATCCTGCCCGCGGCGATGTCCTCGAGCGCGTCCTCGATTCTCGCCAGCTCGATCCGTGTCGCGGTCATCGGGTCATCAGCCTCTCAACGTATTTCGCCAGCACGTCCACTTCCAGGTTGACCGCGTCGCCCGGCTGAGCGCTGCCGAGGTTCGTGCGCTCGAGCGTCTCCGGTATCAGAGACACGGTAAACGATCCGTCGCTTGAGCCCGCAACCGTCAGTGAGACGCCGTTGACCGTGATCGACCCCTTGTGGACGACGTAGCGGAGCACCTGCTCCGGAGCCTTGATCGTGAGGCGGCGCGCGAAGCCGTCGGGCAGGACCTCCGCGACGGTCCCGACGCCGTCGACGTGACCCTGCACGATGTGCCCCCCGAGCCGGTCGTCGAGGCGCATCGCGAGCTCGAGGTTGACCGGGCTCCCGACGCGCGCTTCCCCGAGCCCGCTCAGCCGCAGCGTCTCGTTCATGACCTCGGTCGTGAACGCGGTCCCGTCGACCGCGGTCGCCGTCAGGCAGACCCCGTTGACGGCGACCGAGTCGCCGAGACCGACCTCGGCCGCGAGCCGGCTCGTGACCGTCAGGCGCAGGCCGTCGCCGGTGTGCTCGATCTCCTTGACCTCTCCGAGATCCGCGACCAGACCGGTGAACATCTGCCTCACCAGTCCTTGATCCGGGCGCTGACGAGCAGGTCGCCGCCGATCTGCTCGCACGACATCGCGTGCACGCGCAGCGCGTCGGCAACCTGCTCCACGCCCTCGCCCTCGAGCGGGTCGCGGGCGGTCCGCCCCCCGAGCACGAGCGGCGCGATGAACAGGCGGATCTCGTCGATCTCGCCGGCGTCGAGGAACGCGCCCGCGAGCTTCGGCCCGCCCTCGAGCAGGATCGAGGTGACGCCGGAGGAGCCGAGCTGGTCGAGCGCCGAGCGCACCCGGGCCGGGCCGTGCTCGCCGGTCGCGCAGATCACGTCGACGCCGTGCGTCGTGAGCATGTCCGTCGCCGCGCGCGGCGCCGCGCGCGAGACGACGACCGTCAGTGGAATCGTGCGAGCGTCGGCCACGAGCTTGGACGAGAGGGGAAGCATCGCCAGCGAGTCGAACACCACGCGCTGCGGCTGGCGGATCCGATCGGCGTCCGGGAGCCTCGCCGTCAGCAGCGGGTCGTCGGCCATCGCCGTCCCGATCCCGACCGCGACCGCATCGCACTGGGCGCGCCACTCGTGCACGCGGTGCCGGCTCTCCTGGCTGGAGATCCATTTGGAGTCGCCGCTGCGGGTGGCGACCTTGCCGTCGAGGGACATCGCCGACTTGAACAGCACCCAGGGACGGCCGGTGCGAGCGTGCTTGCGGAACGGCTGGTTGAGCAGCCGCGCGCGCGCCGCCAGCTCGCCGTCGGCGACGATCACCTCGACGCCGTCGTCGCGCAGGATCCCGAGGCCCCGGCCGTTCGCGTGCTCGGAGGGGTCGTCGGACGCGACGACGACGCGGCCGATCCCCGCGTCGCGGATCGCATCCGTGCAGGGCGGCGTGCGGCCGTGATGGCAGCATGGCTCGAGCGAGACGTACATCGTCGCGTCGCTGAGATCGCGGTCGCCCGCCGCGCGGATCGCCTCGACCTCGGCGTGCGGGCCGCCGAGCTCGCGGTGGTAGCCCTCCCCCAGGGTCTCGCCGTCCAGCGCGATCACCGCCCCAACCTGCGGGTTGGGGCTCACGTGCGCGCCCCCCAGGCCGGCCAGCTCGATGGCCCGCGCCAGGTGCAACGCATCGATCTCGGCGATCGGAGGCATGCTGTGAAGAGAAGGATATGCCGCTTGAGCAGCGGGTCCGTATCGACCTGCGCGCTCGTGCGCGGTCGGCCGACCCGGCCATCCAGCTACCGTCCTTCCCGGTACCGTCCTGGCGAGATGAAGCTCTTCATCCAGATCCCCTGCTTCAACGAGGAGCAGCAGCTTCCAGCGACGCTCGCAGAACTGCCGCGCGAGCTGCCGGGGTTCGACAGCGTCGAGTGGCTGATCATCGACGATGGATCGCTCGACGGCACGGTTGAGGTCGCCCGCGCGGGCGGCGTCGACCACATCGTCCGGCTGACGAACAACAAGGGACTCGCCGCCGCCTTCCAGGCCGGCCTCGACGCCTGCCTGAAGCTCGGAGCGGACGTGATCGTCAACACCGATGCCGACAACCAGTACCAGGGCGCCGACATCCGCCAGCTCGTCGGCCCGATCCTCGCCGGTCGCGCCGACATGGTCGTCGGCGACCGGCAGGTGAAGACGATCGAGCACTTCTCACCGCTCAAGAAGGTGCTGCAGCGGCTCGGATCGTGGGTCGTCCGCGAGGCCTCGGGCACCACGGTGCCGGATGCCACGTCCGGCTTTCGCGCCTACAACCGCGAGGCCGCGCTCCAGGTGCAGGCGGTCTCGAAGTTCACCTACACGCTCGAGACGCTGATCCAGGCCGGGAAGCTGACGGTCGCGATCGACAGCGTCCCGATCCGCACCAACCCGAGGACGCGAGAATCGCGGCTGTTTCCGTCGATGGGCGCCTACGTGCGCCGCAACGCGATCTCGATCTTCAGGATCTACTCGCAGTACGAGCCGCTGCGCGTGTTCTGGAGCGGATCCGTGGTGCTCGGGCTCGGAGCGCTGGCGATCTTCATCCGGTTCCTCGTGACGTTCATCCAGGATCCGAAGATCAGCGGGCACACGCAGTCGCTGATCCTCGGCGGCGTCCTCTTCAACGCGGCGATGCTGCTGGGCGCGCTCGGCGTGATCGGCGACCTGCTCGCGGCGCAGCGGACGATCTCGCAGCGAACGTTCGAGCGGATCCGCCGGATCGAGCTGAAGCTCGGGATCGAGCCCTCGCACTACGAGCCCGGGCACCCGTCGAGCACCGAGGAATGGGAGCGCCTGGAGCTGTGAGCGCGACCGACCACACGGCCGTCCCGACCGGCAACACGTTCGACAAGTACGGCTCCACGAACCCCGTCGTGCGGCGCCTGATGGCGGGCTTCGAGCTCGCGCTCGACGAGCTGTTCACGCTCGCCGCACCGTCTCAGATTCTCGATCTCGGCTGCGGCGAGGGAGTCCTCACCGAGCAGTGGGCGGCGCGCCTGGGCGACGGGCGTGTCGTCGGGCTCGACCTTGCCGACGAGAAGCTCGAGGCCGAGTGGCGCGGACGGTCGCGACCGAACCTGCAGTTCGTCACCGGGGACGCGGTCGCGGGCCTCCCCTACGGCGACGGGGAGTTCGACCTCGTCTGCGCGACCGAGGTGCTCGAGCACGTGCCGACGCCCGAGCGCGTCGTCGCGGAGATGGCGCGGGTGGCGGCGCGGCACCTGATCGTGTCCGTGCCGCGCGAGCCGCTCTGGCGGATCATCAACGTCGCGCGCGGCGCCTACGTGCGCGAGCTCGGCAACACCCCCGGCCACATCAATCACTGGTCGCGACGCGGCTTCGTGGAGCTCCTGAGCCGGCATGGGCAGGTGGTCGAGGTCCGGCTCCCGTTCCCGTGGACGATGCTGCTGGTCCGGGTCGGCTGATGGCCCAGACAGCCGAGCGCGAGCCCTCCGACGTGGGAGCACCAGACGTGGGGACGCCCGACGCGCGGGCGTTCGCCTCCGGTGCCCGGATCCTGTCGATCGGGATCGCGTCGACCGGGATCTTCACGTTCCTCTACCTGATCACGGCAAGTCACGTGCTCGGGAAGGGCGAGCAGTACAGCCGGATCTCGATCTGCTGGGCGGTCATGTACGTGATCTGCTCGGTGATCTACCGGCCGATCGAGCAGCTGCTCAGCCGCACGATCGCCGACCGGCACGCGCGCGGGCTGCACGGCCACATCCTGCGCACGCCGGCGCTGATCCAGGCGACGTTCGCCGGACTGTTCCTGGTGATCGCGCTGGCCCTGCACGGGACGATCGCGAACGACCTGCTCGACCATTCGCAGGGCCTCTACTGGGTCCTTGTCCTCGGCGTGCTCGCGTATGCCGCGAGTTATTTCGCGCGCGGCTGGTTGGCGGGGAACAAGCAGTTCGCGCTGTACGGCGCGCTCGTCTTCCTCGAGGCGACGAGCCGCTTCGTGTTCGCGATCGCCGCGGTGGTCGGGATCGATCACGGCCAGGACGCGATCGGCTGGGGCATGGCGGCGGCCCCATGCGTGTCGCTGTGCGTGATCCCGTTCGCGTTCACCCGTCTGCGCGTCCGCGTCGACGCGCCGCAGTCGATCGAGATCGTCGACGCCGCCTACGACGGCCCGGGCGCCGCGGCCGTCGAGGGGGCGGCGACCGATCTGTCGCTGCGCCACGGCGCCGACTTCGCGGCCGCCGTGGTGGCGATCATGGCCTCCGAGCAGGCGCTGATGAATGCGGGCGTGATCGTCGTCGCCGCGAATTCGGGCTTCCACCTGCAGAGCGGGACCGCCGGCCTGGTCTTCAACATCCTCCTGATCGTGCGGGCGCCGCTGCAGCTCTTCCAGGCGATCCAGACGTCGATCCTCCCGCACCTGACGGGCATGGAGGCGCGCGGGTCGGCCGACGAGTTCCGCAAGGCGGTCCGCGTGACGCTGCTGGTGATCGCCGGGTTCGCCGGCGCGGTCGCGCTCGGGCTGCTGGCGATCGGGCCGCCCGTGATGCACATCGCGACCGGCAATGGCGGCTACGGCCGGTTCGGGCTGATGATCGTCGGGCTCGGGATGGGCCTGCACCTCGCCTCGGGCACGCTCAACCAGGCGCTCCTGGCGCGCGGCCGGGCCCGGATCGCCGCGACCGCCTGGCTGATCTCGGCGACCGCGTTCGTGCTGTTCATCACGTTCCACACGATCGCCAACCCCGTCATGCGCGTCGAGGTCGGCTACTTCGGTGCCACCGGGTTGCTGGCGACGCTGCTGTGGTGGCGCTACCAGCGCTCGGCGCCGGTTCCGGAGCCGGTCGCCCCCGGCTCCTGACCGGATCGCGCTCACTCGGCGCCGTGGCGGCGCTCACTCGGCCTCGTGGCGGCGCTAACTCGGCCTCGTGGCGGCGCTAACTCGGCGCCGTGGCCGCGTCCCCGTCCCAGCTTGGGGCCGATTGTCGAACTATTCTCGTCAACGTCCCACCCTCACCGGCGCGGATGGCGACATGGCGGCGCGCGTCAGGAGAGCGCGTGACAGGCCGGCGCCCTGACGGCCGCCGTCTCGAGCGCGCGGTTGCGCAGCACCTGCAGCCCGGAGCCGAGATCGTTCGTGATCGAGCTCCGGACGAAATTGCCGAGCCTCGTGTCCGCCCGCCGGAACGCACCGGCGCTGCCGGTCGGAAGCGTGCTCGCCGTCGTCGCCGCCGCGTGCATCGAACCCTCGATGCGCGTGAAGATCGCGACGAATGTCCGCGCGATCGCGCGACCCTGCTTGACATCCGGGTGGTGGGCCGCGCTCAGCGCGGCAGCTGCCGCGTGCGCGTCGGCGGCGATCGTCCGGAGAAACCCTTCGACCATCGCCTTGCGCTGCGCCGGGCTGCTCGTCGGCGCCGGCGTGAGCGTGGCCGAGCTCGCCGCGATCTCGTGCTCGAACGGCCCGACCGCCTTGCAGACGGAGGTGACGAAGACGCTCGCCGTGACCGCGCCGGGGTCGGAGGCGGCGCCGCACGCCGCCACGCCGGCGGCGAGCGTCACGGCGCAGACGGCCGCGACGAGCGTGTTGACGCGCCTTCCCTGCCTGGAACCGCTCATCACCGCCGACCCTAGCGAAAGGCCGCCGCCGGCGCGGGTGCAGCCGGCCCGCGTGCCCTCGAGCCGGGATCAGCTCGAAGGTTCGACCAGCGCCTCGAGCGCCAGCCAGGCGGCACCCGGGTCGGCGGCGCCGAACACCGCCGAGCCCGCGACGAGCAGGTTCGCGCCCGCCTGCGCGCAGGCCGCCGCCGTCGCGTCGTGGACGCCGCCGTCGACCTCGAGCGCGACAGCGGCCGGGAGCGACGCGCGCATCCGGGCGAGCTTGCCGTACGAGGCGGGAATCAGCCGCTGGTTGCCCCAGCCGGGGTCGACGCTCATGCAGAGCGCGAGATCGAGCGACTCGGCGGCGACCTCGGCGAGGGCGTCCGCCGGCGTTCCCGGGCAGACCGCCGCGCCGGCGGTGCAGCCCGCCTCGCGAATCGCGGCCAGCACGTAGTGGAGATGCGGCGTCGCCTCGACGTGCACCGTGATGCTGTCCGCACCGGCGCTCGCGATGTCCGCGATCTGGCGCTCGGGCCGCTCGATCATCAGGTGCACATCGATGATCCCGCCAGACGCGTGGACCTCGTCGGCGATCGCGCCGACCGCGACCGGCCCGAACGTGATCGGCGGGACGAAGTGGCCGTCCATCACATCGACGTGGATCACCCGCGCACCGGCGGCGAGGACGTCCGCGACCTGGGCACGCAGGCGGCCGAAGTCAGCCGAGAGGATCGACGGCGCGACCGTGTGCGCGCGCAGCAGCCCGGTCTCCGGCACCTACACGGCCCTCAGCATGCTGCCCTTGCAGTGGTTGCAGCTGACGATCGCGGTGCTCGACATGCGCACGATCGTCGAATGCTCGCCGCAGTTCGGGCAGACCGAGACGAGCTCGAAGCGGTGCATGCAGTTGAGGCAGCGGTAGCGACCGGGCACGGCGCTCGGCCGCAGCCACGGTTCGCCGCAAGCGGGGCATTCCGGGCCGAGCTTGACGGGGGCGTCCTCCACGGATCTAGCGTAACGGGCCGGTGGCGGTTGGCGGTGACTCATCGGTGACGGCCGATGCGGGCGATGTAGAACCCGTCCGTGCCGTCTCGATGCTGGAGCAGCTGACGCTCGTGCCCCAGCTCGAAATCCGGCGCGCCGGCGAGAAAATCGGCGACGAGCCCAGCGCCTTCGGCGATGCTGACGGTGCAGACCGAGTAGACGAGCGTGCCACCAGGCCGCAGCGCGCGGGCGCCGGCCGCCAGCAGCGCACCCTGCCTGGCGGCCAGTTCGGCGACATCGCCGCGCCGGGCCTGCCAGCGCAGGTCAGGGCGGGATTGGAGCGTCCCGAGCCCGCTGCACGGGGGATCGACGAGCACGCGGTCGTAGCCTGCCCCGTCCGGCTCGAACTCGCGGCCGTCGCGGCACACAACCGTCACGTTCGCCGCCCCCATCCGTGCGCACGTCTGCCGGAGCGCCCGCCCCCGGCCCTCGTGCACCTCAACCGCGACGAGCTCGCCCTCGCCGCCCATCAGGGCGGCGAGGTGGGTGGTCTTGGCCCCCGGAGCGGCGCACAGGTCGAGCACGCGCTCTCCCGGTTGCGGTCCGAGCGCGCGCGCCACGAGCATCGAGGCGCGCGACTGCGGCATCACCTGCCCGTCGCTCCACTCGCGTGAGCCGAACACGTCGAACGGATCGGCGAGCACGCGTCCCTCGGGGAGCTCGGGGCCGGCCGGCTCGGAGCGCACGGGCAGCGTCAGATCGAGCCCGGCCCGCAGCGTGTTGATCCGCAGCGCCGATTCGGCCGGCCGGTTGATCGCCCGCAGCTGCAGGCGAGCCTGCTCGGGCCCGAGCTCGCGCCACCACAGCTCCGCCAGCCAGTCGGGGACCGAGTGGAGGATCGCGGCGCCCTCGACGGTGTCGTCGTCCAACCCGGCGAGCAGTCCGGCTCCCTCGCGCGATCCGCGCCGCAGGACGGCGTTGACGAGCTGCGCGCCGCCGCGGCTCGAGCCCTTGGCGAGCTCGACCGACTCGTGGACGGCCGCGTGGTCGGCGACCCGCTCGAGGAACAGCAGCTGGAAGAGGCCGAGCCGCAGGGCCGCCAGGACGGGCGGATCAAGCTGCTCGAGCGGGCGCGACGTGAGCGCGGCGAGGATGTGGTCGAGGGTGCGCTTGCGCTGGACGGTGCCGTAGGCGAGCGTCGTCGCAAGCGCGCGGTCGCGCCCGTCGAGGCCCCCGGCCTCGGCGTGCAGCGCGCGGTCGGCGAACGCGCCCGCTTCGAACACGCGCCGGACAACCTGGAATGCGCACACGCGCGCCGGCGAGACCGCGCTCATCGACGGTGGCCGCGCAGGTAGTCCTCGGCCGCCATCGCACGTCTGCCCGGAGGCTGCACGACGATCAGCTCGAGCGTCCCGTCGACGCAGCCGAACAGGGGGCGGGGCGGGTCGAGCCGCAGCTCACCCGGGGCCGGCGGGGCTGGCAGGGGCGCGCCGGCGCCGGGTCCGGCGGCGGCCGGCGGTAGTGCCCGCGCCTTCAGCACCCCGAGGCGGCTGCCGTCAGGCTGTTCGAGATAAGCGCCGATCTGAGGCGTCAGCGCCCGCACCCGGAGCGCGAGCTCGCGCGCGGGCTGCGACGGATCGAGCCGCCGGTCCTCCGGCGTCAGCTTCTCCGCGTAGGTGACCCCCTCCTCGGGCTGCGGGACGGGTGCCGGGTCGGTGTCGAGCGCCCGGATCAGGAGCTCACCGCCGAGCGCCTCGAGCCGGGCCGCGAGGCTGCCGTAGTCGTCCTCGGGCAGGATCGGCTCGGCCTCCTGGAGGCAGACGGGGCCGCTGTCGAGGCCCTCGGTGAGGAGCATGATCGAGACGCCCGTGCGCGCGTCGCCGGCCAGGATCGCGCGCTCGACCGGCGCCGCTCCGCGCCATCTCGGCAGCAGCGACGGGTGCACGTTGAGGATCGGGTGCGCGGACAGGAGCGGCTCCCGGATCAGCGCGCCGTAGGCGCACACGCACAGCGCTCGAGGGGCGTGCGCCGCGATCCGCATTCGGGCCTCCTCGGTGTTGATCGAGTCGGGTTGGTACAGCTCGAGCCCGAGCTCGGCGGCCGCGAGCGCCGCCGGCGGGGGTGCAAGCCTGCGCCCGCGACCCTGCGGGCGGTCCGGGCGCGTGACGACCAGCGACGGCCGGTGCGGCGATTCGCACAACCGGCGCAGGACGGCCGCAGCGAACTCGGAGGTGCCGATGTAGACGGTGTTCATCGATCCCCGCCCGGAACGCGTCGATCCCCGCCCGGAACGCGTCGATCCCCGCCCGGAACGCGTCGATCCCCGCCCGGAACGCATCGATCCCCGCCCGGAACGCTCACTTGGATACAAAAAGTGCCCTGGGGGGGCGCTTTTTGTATCCAAGTGGCTGCGGACTCAGGGCCGTCCGGCGCCGGTACCCGCTGCGGCCTCGGCGCCAGCGCCGGCTGCCGCTGCGACCCGATCACGCCTCAGCGCGAGCCTGCCACTCGCGCAGCGACTTGATCGCTTCCTTGCGCTGATCGCGCGACGTGCGGTTGAGGATCAGGACCCCGTCGAGGTGGTCGATCTCGTGCTGGATCACGCGGGCCTCGAGCCCCGAGGCCTCGACCATGATCGGCTCGCCGTGCTCGTTCTGGGCGGTGACGCGGACGTGGACCGGACGCTCCACCTCGACGAGCACCGAGGGCAGGCTCAGGCAGCCCTCCTCGGCGATCTCCTCCTCACGGCTGTGCCATTCGACCTTGGGGTTGACCAGCGCGGAGACGGCCGCCTGCGACTGCACGCGGTAGACGAGCACGCGGTGCAGGACCCCGATCTGGGTCGCGGCGAGCCCGATCCCGAGGGCGTCGTTCATCAGCGCGCCCATCCGCTCGATCTCGTCGCGGAGCGTCTCGTCGAAGCGGTCGACGGGCCGGGCGGTCATCTTCAGCACCGGGTCGCCCCACTTGCGGACGTGGGCGAGCGCGTCCCGGCGCCGTGCGGCGATCTCCGGGTCGAGCTCGGCATCCTCGGCCTCCTCATGCGGTTCGGTCTCGCCGGCCGCGTCCCGCGCGTCGATCTCGCCGGCCGCCTCCTGCGCGTCGATCTCGCCGGCCGCCTCCTCGTCACCGAGCAGCGGCTCGCCGCCGTCGACTTCGTGTACCGCATCGGACATCTCGAGGCCAGTTTAGGGTCTGGCCGGTGCCTACTGCGGGTCGACGTCCACGCTGATGCTGACGTCGCGATGCTCCCGGAGGGCGCTGACGCGATCGACCGCGGCGCCGACCGCATCGATCGCCGCCTGCCGCTCGGTCGCCTTGACGACGAGCTGCGCCCGCGCGCGCCCGCGCAGCGCGAACAGCGGCGCCGGGCCGAGCACCCGCGCGCCCGGCGGCTCCACCTGCAGGCGCAGCGCCGCCGCCGCGGCGGCTGCCTGCGACGGCTCCGGCGCGGCGCAGATGACGCGGATCAGCGTGCAGAACGGCGGATAGCCGAGCGCCTCGCGACGCTGCAGCTCGCCGGACAGGAAGCGGTCCGAGGCGTGCGCCGCGGCGAGCACGATCGGCCGGGCGCGCGGCGCCATCGTCTGCACGAGCACGCGCCCGCTGCCGCCCCGACCGGCGCGGCCGGCAAGCTGGGTGACGAGCGCGAAGGTCCGCTCCTCGGCGCGGAAGTCGGGGAAGCGCAGGGTCGCGTCGGCGTCGAGCACGACGCCGAGGCGGACGTCGGCGAAGTCGTGCCCCTTCGCGACCATCTGCGTGCCGACGAGCACGCCGGCACCGGCCGCGGCGAACTGCTCGAGCGTCCGCGCGCGCGCCTCGACGCCCGAGGAGTCCGCGTCGAGCCGCATCACCGGAAACTCCGGATCGCCGAGTGCGGCGACGAGCTCGTGCTCGAGACGCTCGGTCCCGACCCCATGCCGCGCGACGGACACCGAGCCGCAGTCGGGGCAGCGCGCGGGCACCCGCTCGCGATGCCCGCAGTGGTGGCAGGAGATGCTCGCGCTCGCTCGGTGCAGGACGAGGGCGACCTCGCAGTTCGGGCACATCCAGACGCGGCCGCAGTCTCCGCACGAGAGGAAGTTCGACCACCCGCGGCGGTTGAGGAGCACGATCGCCTTGCCGCGCTCGCGCTTGAGGTCGGCGAGCGCGAGCCGCGTCTGCGGATGCAGCGGGTGGTGCAGGCCGCGCATGTCGAGGATCTCCACCTCGGGGAGTGGCCGTCCGTCGACGCGGCGCAGCAGCCGCAGCCGCTCGTGGCGCGGCACGCTCTCGGGCCTCGGGGTGGCGCTGCCGGCGATCAGCACGGCGCCGTGCGTGCGCGCGCGATGCTCGGCGACGGTCCGGGCGTCGTAGCGCGGGTCGCCCTCGTGCTTGTAGGAGCTCTCGTGCTCCTCGTCGATCACGACGAGGCCGATGTCCGAGAGCGGCGCGAACACCGCGGAGCGCGGTCCGACGCAGACGCGTGCCTCTCCGCGCGAGAGGCGCAGCCACTCGTCGTGGCGCTGACCGTCCGACATGCCCGAGTGGAGTACCGCGACGATCTCGCCGAAGCGCGCCTCGAAGCGCGCGAGCGCCTGCGGCGTGAGCGCGATCTCGGGGACGAGGATGATCACCGAGCGGCCGCCCTGCAGGGCGGCCTGTGCGGCGGCGAGGTAGACCTCGGTCTTGCCCGAGCCGGTCACGCCGTGCAGGAGGAAGCGGTGCTCGGACGCGGCCCTCCCGCCCGGCGGCCCGGCGACGGCGGCGAGCGCGGCGAGGACGGGCGCGACCGCGGCCCGCTGCTCCTCGGTCAGCGCGGGGGCGGCCGCCGGCGCGGCGGAGATCGCGTGGCGCTTCGGTCGTCGCGCACGCACGGCCGGGCGCACGGTCACGAGACCGCGACGCTCGAGCCGGCGCAGCACCTCCGTTCCGAGCTCGCGCGCCGGCGTCTCGCCACGACGGGCGAGGGCGGCCACCGCCTCGCGCTGCGAGGCGGTCAGCCGCGTCCCGTCGTCCAGCGCCGCGAGGCCCGCGGCGGTCGCGGCCGCGACGAGCACCTGGCGCTCGCCGAACCCCCTGCTCGCGCCGAGCGGCAACAGGATCGAGAGCGCTCGAGCCGGCGTCGAGCAGTACTCGTGCCCCATCCAGACAGCCAGCTCGACGAGCTCGGCCGGCAGCCGCTCGGGCAGCGCCCGCTCGACCGTTGCAAGGCGATCATCGGGCAGCTCCGAGGTCGGCGACAGCTCCGCGACGACCGCCAGCAGCGCCCGGTGCGCGAACCGCACCCGCACGATCGACCCGACCTCGAGCGCCCCGAGCGCCGGTGGCACCCGGTAGTCGAAGAGGCCGTGCACGTGCCGCGTCGAGGTGAGCGGGAGCACCTTGGCGATCATCGATGGGGGCGCTCGCGCTGCTCGTTCATCGGCCTGGCCGAGGGTAATGCCGGCCGGGGACGTGCGATCGGGTCGTGCGATCGGGTCGTGCGATCGGGTCGTGCGACCGAGCCGTTAAGCTCGGTGGGCGTGGATCCGGTCGCGGGCGAGCAGACCTTCTTTCACGGGCACCCGTCGTGGCGTTCGATGCTGGCACTGCACGTGGGGGGTTTCGTGCTCGCCGTCCTGTGCGGCGCCGCCGCCGGAATCGCCGGTGACCTGATCGACGAGCGTGTGCAGGTGCTCTGGATCGTGGTCGCCGTCGTTGTCGTCCTCGTGGCCGTCCTCGCCCTCGGGCTCGTGCGCCGGCTCGCGACCACGTACACGATCACCGATCAGCGGCTGACGATCGACTACGGGCTGCTGAAGCGCGACGTTCACGAAACCCGCCTCGAACGGGTTCAGAACGTCAACCTGTCGCAGTCGCTGCTCGAGCGGATGCTGCGCGTCGGAACGGTCGACTTCGACACGGCCGGCGGCGCCGAGTACGACTTCGCGTTCCGCGGCGTCGCCGATCCGCGCCGGATCGTGCGCACGGTCGATCGCGCGCTGCACCGGCTGCAGCGCGGCGACCCGGTCGGACCGCCCATCGATCTCTGACGGGCGCTGAGGAGGCGCCCCGGTCAGGAGGCGCCCCAGCCCGGTCAGGAGGCGCCCCGCCCCGGTCAGGCGCCGACGGCCGCGCCGAGTCCGGCGGCCTCGCGCAGAGCCGCCGCCTTGTCGGTCGACTCCCACGTGAAGTCCGCCTCCTCGCGGCCGAAGTGGCCGTACGCCGCGGTCTTCTGATAGATCGGCCGGTGCAGCTTCAGGTAGCTGCGGAAGGCGCCCGGACGCAGATCGAAGTGCTCGTTGATCAGCGACAGGATCTGGCCGCGACCGATCTTCTCGGTGCCGAACGTCTCGACCATGACCGAGACCGGGTGCGCGACCCCGATCGCGTACGCGACCTGCACCTCGGCCCGGTCGGCGAGACCGGCGGCGACGATGTTCTTGGCGACGTAGCGGGCCGCGTAGGCGGCCGAGCGGTCGACCTTGGAGGGATCCTTGCCCGAGAAGGCGCCGCCGCCGTGGCGAGCCATGCCGCCGTACGTGTCGACGATGATCTTGCGGCCCGTCAGGCCGCAGTCGCCCATCGGCCCGCCGATCACGAAGCGACCGGTCGGGTTGACGAGGAAGTGCTTATGGAGCTTGCGAGCGTCGTAGAGGTCGGCCGGCAGGACGGGCTCGACGACGTGCTCCCACAGGTCCTCCTTGATCAGCGACTCGGCGCCCTCGCGGTGCTGGGTCGAGATCAGCAGCTTCTCGATCTCGACCGGCCTGCCGTCGACGTAGCGGACCGAGACCTGCGTCTTGCCGTCGGGCCGCAGGTAGGGGACGATCTCGGCCTTGCGGACGTCCGCGAGACGCTTGGCGAGCTTGTGCGCGAGCGCGATCGGCAACGGCATCAGCTCTTCGGTCTCGTTCGAGGCGTAGCCGAACATCATCCCCTGGTCGCCCGCGCCGGCGAGATCGAGCGCGTCCTCATCGCCCGGTGCGGTGCGCGCCTCATACGCCTTGTCGACGCCCTGCGCGATGTCCGGCGACTGCTTGTCGATCGCGTTGATGACCGCGCAGGTCTTGTAGTCGAAGCCGAAGGCGGCGTCGGTGTAGCCGATCTTCCGGACCGTCTCGCGGGCGACATCCTGGATGTCGACGTACGTGTCTGTCGTGATCTCACCCGAGACGACGATCAGCCCGGTGTTGACGAGCGTCTCGCAGGCCACCCGCCCGGTCGGGTCGTCACGGAGCACGGCGTCGAGCACGCCGTCCGAGATCTGGTCGGCGATCTTGTCGGGATGACCCTCCGTCACGGACTCGGAGGTGAAGAGATATTCGTTGTCGGAAAGCGCAGTCATGGAGTGTGAAGGGGGCTCCGGAGGATCGGTCGGCGGTCTAGGTCGGCGAAGGTTACCAACGGTGTGTCAAGGTGTCCGGCGTCCAGTGGTGCGGCCTCGCCGTTCGGCCCGTTCGACGAAGTCGATCACCAGTGGGATCCCCTCCATCCGGTAGCGCTCGCGCATTCGATTTTCTAGATAATAGGCGTAATCGCGCGTGACGAGCGCGTGCGAGTTGATCTGGATCGAGAAGCGCGGCGGCCGTTCGGCCGTCTGCGTCATGTACAGCATCCGCAGCCGCTGGTTGGTACCGCGCTTCCCCGCGGGCGGCTGGCGTGCGGCGACGACGTCGGCGATGAAGCGGTTCAGCTGGGGCGTCGGGATCCGCGTGCGGCGGCGCTCGGCGAGCCCGACCGCCTCGACCAGCAGCCGCTCGATGTTGCGACCGGTCTGAGCGCTCGCCGTCAGCAGCCGCGGGCGCAGCCGGAGCTTGCGGTTGACGCGGACCCGCTCGTGATCGAGCTCGTCGGGGCCGACGGCGGAGGTCCCCTCGCCGACCAGGTCCCACTTGTTCAGGACCAGCGCCGTCGCGCAGCCGACCTGCATCGCCATCTCGGCGACGCGGAAGTCCTGGGCGGTGACGCCGTCCGTCGCGTCGCAGACGACGAGCGCGACGTCGGCCCGCTCGGCCGCCCGGCGGGAGCGCAGCGATGTGTAGTACTCGAGCGACTCCCCCACCTTCGCCTGCCGGCGCAGTCCGGCGGTGTCGACGAGGATCAGCTTCTGGCCCTCGAACGTCAGCGGCAGATCGATCGCGTCTCGGGTCGTGCCGGCGATCTCGGAGACGATCACGCGCTCGTCGCCGAGGAAGCGGTTGACAAGCGAGCTCTTGCCGACGTTCGGCCGCCCGATCAGGGCCAGGCGGATCGGCTCCTCGGCGACGTCCTGCGCGCCGTCCTGCGGCTCGGGCGGTCCGAGCTCGACGATCCGGTCGAGCAGATCGCCGGTGCCGAGGCCCTGCGCAGCGGAGACGGCGATCGGGTCGCCGAGTCCGAGCGTGTGGAAGTCGGCGGCGAGCGACATGTCCTTGACCGAGTCGATCTTGTTGGCGGCGACGACCACCGGCAGCGTCCCGTGACGCAGCAGGTCGGCCATGTCGAAGTCGCCGGGCCTGACGCCCGCGCGCGCATCGACGACGAGCACCGCGAGATCAGCGTCGGCGAGTGCCGCCCGCGCCTGGCCCTGGATCAGGCGGGCGAGGTCGTCGCTGTCATCGAGGTCGACGCCGCCCGTGTCGACGAGCGTCAGCGAGCGGCCGTTCCAGTCGGTCGAGATCTCCTTGCGGTCGCGCGTGACGCCGGGGCGCTCGTGCACGACCGCCTCCCGCGACTCGGTCAGGCGGTTGACCAGCGAGGACTTGCCGACGTTCGGATATCCGACGATTGCGACCTTCATGTTCTTCGTCCGAGCCTACTGTGCCGCCGCGGCGCGGGCGGCGAGCGCCGCGATCCGGTCGACGACCTCGGTCAGCGTGAGCGCCGTCGTATCGAGCCGCACGGCGTCGGCGGCCTGCTCCAGAGGCGACTCCGCGCGCGTGCTGTCGCGCTCGTCACGGATCGTCTGCTCGGCCAGAACCGCCGCCGCGTCCGCCCCGAGCTCGGCCGCGCGCCGGCGGGCGCGCTCGGCCGGATCGGCGGTCAGGAAGACCTTGAGCTCGGCCCCCGGCGCGACGATCGTGCCGATGTCGCGGCCCTCGGCGACCCAATCGCCGGCGGCCAGCAGCCGGCGCTGGTGCGCGACCATCGCGGTCCTCACCGCCGGCTCGGACGCCGCCACCGAGGCTGCCTGCGAAACCTCCGGCGCCCTGATCAGCTCCGTGACGTCGCGCCCGTCGACGAGCACCCGGTCGCCAACTGAGATCGCCAACCCCGCCGCGACGTCGGACGGCTCGACCCCCCGCTCCAAGGCCACCAGCGCGACACACCGGTACATCGCGCCCGTATCGAGATACGTGTAGCCGAGCCGCGACGCGACCGCCCGCGCGACGGTCGACTTGCCGGCGCCCGCGGGCCCGTCGATCGCGATCACCATCGCTCCACCGCCACCCCGGTCTCGCGCAGCAGCTCGAAGTACTCGGGGCACGTCTTCGAGACGACGTCCGGGTCCTCGAGGACGACGGGAACGCGGGTGCCGATCAGCGAGAACGCCATCGCGATCCGGTGGTCGTCGAAGGTCGGCAGCCGCACATCCGCCGCCGGCGCGCCCGGATGGATCGTCAGGGAATCGGGCCGCTCGTCGACCCGGAGGCCCAGGCGCCGCAGGTTCGAAGCGGTCGCCGCGACGCGGTCGGACTCCTTCGCGCGCGCGTGCCCGATCCCCTCGATCGTCGTCGGCCCGTCCGCGAACGGCGCCACGCACGCGAGCGTCATGAACACGTCCGAGCTGTCCCCCATGTCGACCGTGACGCCGCGCAAGCGCGACGGTCCGGCCAGCGTCAGCGGCCTGCGCGAGACGACCTGCGCGCCCATCAGGGCGAGGTGCGAGACGAGCTCGGTGTCCCCCTGCCCGGTGGCGTCGAGGTCGAGCCACGGGATCGTCACGATCGTCCCCGTCAGGGCCGCGCAGGCGATGAAATACGACGCCGTCGAGGCATCGGGCTCGACCGCGTAGTCGGCGGCCCGGTAGGTCTGCGGTGCCACCCGCAGCTCGCCGTCGTCCGACCCGACGGTGACGCCGAAGGCGCTCATCACCTCGAGCGTCAGCCGCACGTACGGGCGGCTGACGAGCGCTCCGAACCGGAGCGTCGTCGGCTCCCGCGCCAGCGGCGCCGCCATCAGCAGCCCGCTCAGGAACTGACTCGAGACCGAGGTGTCGACCTCGAGAATCCCGCCGCGCAGCCCCGCCGCCTCGACCGTCAGCGGGAAGGCGTCGCCGCCGATCTGAGCCCCCTGGGCCCGCAACGACGACAGCACCGGGCCGAGCGGGCGCCGCCGCAGCTGCTCGTGGGCGTTCACCTCGAAGCGGCCGTGACCGGCCGCCAGCATCGGCACGAGGAAGCGGCCGACGGTGCCCGCCATCCCGCACCACACGTCGGTCCCGCCGGCCCCCGCGCGCGGCGCCCCGTCGAGCCCCTCGACAGCCCAGCCGTCGCCGTCCCGGGCCACCCCCGCGCCGAGGGCGCGAAGGGCGCCGGCCATCACCTCGGTGTCATCGGCGAGCAGCGGGCGGCGCAGGCGCGAGCGGCCCGCGGCGACGGCGGCGAGCAGCAGCGCCCGGTTGGTCAGGCTCTTGGAGCCCGGCACCTCGACCTGCCAGCGGGCCGCGGGGCGCCCCGGGCTCACCCGCACGCACGGGCCGGCGAACGCTGGGTGTTCGCCGCTCACGCGGGAGCCACCGGGAACCCGAGGCCCGCGATGATCGCCTGCGCGCGCTCGGCCTGGTCCCCTCTGGTCCAGATCGCGACGACGCCCTCGCTCATATCTGGCGCGGGGTACAGCGCGAGGTCGGGGATGTTGACGCCGGCCCGGCCCAGCTCGAGCGCGAGCGTCGCGATCACGCCCGGCCGGTTCGGCACGGACACGCGCAGCTCGTGCAGATCGCCGCCGGCCAGCTCGGACTCGAGCAGGCGCCGGCGGGCCACGGCCGCCGCCTCGTTCCAGGCGGTGATCTCGCCCGCGTCGCCGCGCTCCAGAGCGTCCCGCACCGACGCCAGGCGCGCGAGCGTCGCGTCGATCCGCTCGACGAGCGCGTCGCGGTTCGACAGGTAGATGTCGGTCCAGATCGCGCTCGGCGCGCCGGCGACGCGCGTCGCGTCGCGGAAGCTCGGGCCCGTCGCGGGCAGCCGCTCGCCGTCTGACCCGAGCGCCCCGGCCGCCTCGCCGACGAGCACGTTGGCGAGCACGTGCGGGAGATGCGAGACGAGCGCCAGCATGCGGTCGTGCGCGTCGGCCTCGATCGCCGTCGGCCGCGCCCCGAGCGCGGCCACGAGCTTGTGGAGGCGCTCGAACAGGACGCCGCTGGTCGCCTCGGTCGGCGTCAGGTACCAGGTCGCCCCCTCGAACAGGTCGGCGCGGGCGTGCATGATCCCGGCCGTCTCGGCTCCGGCGAGCGGGTGGCCGCCGACGAACCGCTGGTCGCGGGTGCCGGCGACGATCGTGCGCTTGGTCGAGCCGACGTCGGTGACGGCGCAGCCGGCGGGAGCGGTCGCCAGGACCTCACCGACGGTCCGTGGCAGTGCACCGACGGGCACTGCCACGAAGGCCACCTCCGCCTCGGCGACCGCCCCGGCGAGCGACCCCGCGGCGATCTCGACGGCGCCGCGCTCGAGCGCGGCCCGGACCGCGGCCGGATCCGCGTCCCAGCCGCTGACCACGGCGCCGGCGCGCTCGCGGGCCGCGAGCGCGACCGAGCCGCCGATCAGGCCGAGGCCGACGACGGCGACGCGCATGCGCGACGAGCCCGCACCGCGGCGGCGAGGTTGTCGAGGACCGTGACGGTGTCGTCCCAGTCGATGCAGCCATCGGTGATCGACTGGCCGTAGGTGAGCGCCCCGGGCGGCCCCGGCGCCTGGCTGCCGGCGACCAGGAACGACTCCAGCATCACGCCCACGATCGTGGTGCTGCCGCCCGCGACCTGCTCGCCGATCGCCGCGGCGACGGCGGGCTGGCGCTCGGGCTGCTTGCCGGAGTTGTCGTGCGAGAGGTCGATCATCACCCGGCTGGGCAGCTTCGAGGCGCCCAGCAGCTCGGTCGCGGCCGCGACGTGCTCGGGGCCGTAGTTCGGGGCGCCGCGACCGCCGCGCAGGATGATGTGGCAGTCGCGATTGCCGCGGGTGTAGAGGATCGCCGAGCGTCCGTCGCGATCGATCCCGGCGAACGCGTGGCGCGAGGCCGCGGCGCGGACGGCGTCGACCGCGACCTGGACGTTGCCGTCGGTGCGGTTCTTGAAGCCGACCGGCATCGAGAGCCCGGAGCCGAGCTGGCGGTGGATCTGGGATTCGGTCGTGCGGGCGCCGATCGCCCCCCAGGAGACGAGGTCGGAGATGTACTGCGGGGTGATCGGGTCGAGGAACTCGCACCCGATCGGCAGTCCGGCCGAGAGCACGTCGAGCAGCAGCCGGCGGGCGACCCGCAGGCCGGTGTTGACGTCGCCCGATCCGTCGAGGTGCGGATCGTTGATCAGCCCCTTCCAGCCGATCGTCGTGCGCGGCTTCTCGAAGTAGACCCGCATCGCGATCAGCAGGTCGGACGTCGAGCGCTCGGGCCGTGTGGCTGAGCCGCTGGGCGTATTCGAGGCAGGCGTCGGGGTCGTGGACGCTGCACGGCCCGACGACGACGAGCAGCCGGTCGTCCTCGCCGTCGAGGACCGCGTGGGCGGCGGCACGACCGGCCAGCACGGTCTCGGTCCTGGCGTCGTCGAGCGGCAGCTCGTCGAACAGTTCCTGCGGCGCCGTCAGCGGGCACGACGCGCTCGATCCGCTGGTCGCGGACGGCGTCGGTGCGGATCTCGGGTGTTGTTGACACTGGTCGGGGGTCCTCTCGCCTCAGGCGAACTGTAGGGAAGCGGCGCGAAGGGAGCTTGCGGCGCTCGGCCTCTCGCAGGGATGCCCGGGCGCCAGGAAGCGGGCGGAGAGGGATGTCGGCCGAGCGCCTAGCTACTTCCTGAGGAAAAAGTAGTGGTCCTCCGAGGGGCTGGTTCCGTCCGGTCGGATTGACAAAATCCCTGCTTGTGAGCGGGTTTCGGGTCGATCTGAGGAGGGCGTGTGCTGACGCTTTTGGCGGAGCAGCAGGAGTGCTTGTGGGACGAGGCGTTGCCGATCGAGGTGCGCGAGTTGCCGGAGGATCTGGCAGCGCTGGACCGGCTGCTAGACGATCCGGCGGTGCTTGGCCCGATCGTGGAGCGGTTCCGCCGCGAGGTGATCGAGGAGCGGCGGGCGGTGTTGACCGACGGCCGTCCGACGATTCCGATGGAGACCTACGTCAGGTTGATGGTGCTCAAGGCGCGCTACCGGTGGGGGTACCGGTCGCTGATGGCGGAGGTGTCGGACTCGATTCATCTACGCAGGTTCTGCCGGATCAGCCTGTCGGAGCGGGTGCCGGACGACTCGACGGTCCGCAAGTTGACCAGGCGGATCGGGCCGGATACGGTCAACGAGATCACGCGCGTGCTGATCGTTGCGGCGACGCGGTCCAAGCGGTTCCGGCCCAGGGCCGTGAGGATCGATTCGACGGTGATCGAGGCGGACGTGAAGTACCCGACCGACTCCGGGCTCGCTTCGGATGGGGTCCGCGCGCTGGCGCGGGAAGGCAAGAAGCTCGCGAAGCTGGTGAAGGAACAGAAGCGGCGGGTGCGGGATCGCTCAAGGGTGATGGGTCGCACGTTACGAGCGGTGACCCGCACGATCCGGCGGCGCAGCGGGGAGGCGAAGGCCGAGGTGCTGAAGCTGACCGCGCAGACCGGCAAGCTGCTGGAGGCGTCGATCGCGGAGACCCGGCGGCTGGTGGTGATCGCGCGGGGTCGGGCGCGCGGGCGTGGCGCGAAAGCGAAGCTGAAGGCAGCCGCGCAACTCGAGCAGCTCGCAGACCGCTGCGAGAAGGTCGCCTCGCAGATCAAGCAGCGCGTCGCTGGGGAGCCGATCAAAGACCGGCTGGTGTCGCTGGCCGACCCGGACGCCCGGCCGATCCGCAAAGGGAAGCTTGGGAAGCGGACGGAATTTGGGTACGTGAGCCAGATTTGCGAGGTGACGGAGAACACCAGGCGCGGCGCGCGCGGGCTGATCTTGCCGGCCGTGACCCAGATCGGGAACCCGGGCGAGGACACGCTCCTGCCCGACACCGTCTCCGAGCTCAAGCGGCTCGGGATCTCCCCGAAAGAGGTCGCGCTCGACGGCGGCTTCAACATCGGGCCGACCAGCGACGCCTTCGAAGACCTCGCGCCCAAGCGGGTGTTCATCTCTGGCCGCCAACAGCCCGGCTCCAAACGCACCCAACGACGAATGCAACGCTACCGAACGGGCGCCGAGGGACGCGTCAGCCACCTCAAACGCGGCTACGGCCTGGACCGATCCCGCCTGAAAGGCGACGAAGGCCAGCAGATCTGGACCGGATGGGCGATCCTCGCCTATAACACAGACACGCTCGCCGTCCGGGAGCGGTGAAACACTCCCGGCAAGCTCGAACCTGAGCCCACTCACTACGAACCGGCCGCGCCCTCGACCAGCGCGGCCGTTTCATTCCCGCGCCCGGTCACCAGTCACGAGTTTTTCCTCGGCAAGTAGCTAGTCCACCTCGCTTCCGGCGACCAGCAGAGCTGAGCCGCCAGCGCTGAGAGCACACCTCGCTAACCGACCGCCTGAGCGCCAGGCCAGCCGTCAGGCTTCGGCGGCGACCGTCGACGCGACAATCGATCGCATCGGGTGCCTGGAATGCCGCTGCGGCGGCCGCCTGATGGCGTGGCCGCTTTGCTTGCCAGCGCATCGAAAGCAGGCGTCGGCCGCTTGGAGCGGCGCGCCGACGAGAGACGGTCGGCAAGCCGGATCACGCGTCGGCGGGCAGGACGGTGAATGGCTCCCCGGACAACTGAGCAACGGTCCGGAAGTGCCGTTCGTCGAACGTCAGGATCCGGTCGGTGCCGTAGCGTTCGGCGAGCACGACTAGTGCGCAGTCAGCGAGCCCCAGATCGAAGTTTTCGTAGCGCGCTTCGAGCCCAACGATCGTTGTGTAGTCGTCAGGGTCCAAGCCAGCGACAGTGAAACGCCCAGCGGCGAGGTCGGCCAGGAACGCGCCTCGCGCGGCCCGGCCGAACCGCTGGCCGAGGAGATAGTCGATCTCTGCCGTGGTCGGTGCCGGGATTACGAGTGCTCCGAGCTCGGCACCGAGGGTCTCGAGGATCTTGTCGCGCTGCGGCTCGCCAGGATCAGCGAGCGCAACGAGCGGTGCCGCGTCGATCAGCAGGGTCACGCGCCGAACCCCTCGAGCAACTCGTGCTCGGGGATCTGCGAGATCGGGCGTCCATCCCCATCGATCCTCGTGAAGCCGGCGGCGAGAGCGAACTCTCTGTCCCGCGATGGTGGCGGCTGGTAGGCCGCGATCGCTTCGCGGAGGATCTCGGCTTGGGATCGACCCTCCTGGCGCGCAAGCCGGGCAAGGCGCTCGGCCTGCTCATCGTTGAGATAAACGCTCGTCTTGCGCACGCGAGACAGTATAGGGCACCACGTAGGGCATCCGTCACGCGCGCGCTCGTGACCAGCCGGCGAGCGTCCTTCTCGCCGACGATCGTCGCTCCGTGAGCTACCCGACGGGATGGCTGCTTCTGCGGTCGTCGAGGTCAATGCAGCCACCGGCCTTGAGAACTCCTGCAGCGGCAGAGGAGCCACCACGTTCGGGTGGTCGCGGGCGCCTGCTACGGGGCCGACAGGAGCCAACTCGCGGCATTGCCGCCCGTCGTCGTTCCGCTGTCGGAAGTAGCCCCGAGCGACTGCGGGCTTGCGCGTGCATTGGCTGCTAAAGCTCCGCGACATTGCTGACCAGAGCGGATGTCCGGGCCACGGGTTACGTTGCGCCATATGGACCGGGAGAAGGCGATCGCCTTTGTCGAGGGTTACGGTCGCACGTGGGCGGCCTGGGATTACGAAGGCTTCGCCGACCTGTTCACCGAGGACGCGATCTACGTCGAGCACCCCACGGACGAGACCGTCGTCGGCCGCGATCAACTGCTCGATTACATCCGTCGCGAGCACGAAGCCGAGGGCGTCGCCAGCGTCAGCATGACCCCCGTAATTGAGGGCGAGCACGTCGTTGGCGAGTTCTGGACGACCATGAGCAAGCCCGGTGAGATCGCCACTCTGATCGGATGTTTCATCGCACAGCTCGATGAGGCGACAGGTCGCTGCCATCACTTCCGCCAGTACTGGCACGAAGTAGACGGGCACGTCGCACCATACGAGGGCTGGGGCGAGTAGAACGGCGATCGCGCGGCTGGCAGCGGTCACCGTCAAGCATCCGGTTCATGCCTGCGTGAGCAGCCTTCGGTGGATCACTTCCCTTTGTCGATCGGCGCGACACTCGGCTGCAATCGAACTGCGGTGGATGAGTTGCGGCCTACCGGACCTCCCAGACGAGCGTCATCGTACACGCGGGTGAAGACTGCGCTTTGCCACGGCCGTGAGACGCCTAGCGCGTTTCAATCAATCCGGCAGGGGCGCCGCGGGCCTGTCGGCGCGTAAATCGCCGGGTACCATCGGCTCGTGGCCGCGACGAGAGCGCCCGGTGGGGTGGTTCATAAGCTGCCGTTGGACCTGCGTCAGGCGCTCGTCGCCAACGCGACGGCGCTCGATGCCTGGAAGGACATCACGCCTCTGGCTCGCAACGAGTTCATCTGCTGGGTCGAGGATGCCAAGCAGACGAGCACCCGTGAGCGGCGTATCCGACGGACTCAGGAGGAGCTCGAGGAAGGCAAGCGCCGACCGTGCTGCTGGCCAGGATGCAAGCACCGCGAGCGCACCGGCAGGCACCGAGTCGAGTCGCGGGTCTCGGCTTCCGACTGAGGGTTCATTCATTCCCGCGCGCTTCGGTGGAGGCGCGAGACCCCGACTTCCCCTGGTCGATCAATCCGGCTGAGTTGAATTAGCGGGTGCGTTCGTCGGTGATGACGGGTCCGAGCCGGCTCAGCGCAGAGCAGGAAGCGAAGGACGCCCTGGGTTACTACGCATCGCGCCGACCCAAGAGGAAATCCTCCCAGCAGAACACGACAACGAACTTCAGACGCGCAACTCTAGTGGAGCCGGAGCGCCGTCGTTGCGTGTGCTGGCGGCGCGAGCGGCTCGTTGTCCGCGCGCGCCGGAGTCGCGGTGCGGCCGCGCACGTCATCGCCGATGATGACTTCGCGGTGGATGATGCGTTGGTAGGCGTCGTAGACGATCAGTTCGCACGGGCTTCTGTGCTCGGCGGAGAGGCGTGCGATGCGTTGGGCCTCTTCGAGCGTCTCGCAGCGGACTGGGCGCAGGTCACCGGGCAGTGTGACCTGCCAGTCGCCGTGCGCGCGGTGACGGACGCTGACGGTTGGCATGTCGGTGCGAGCGTGTTCGCTCGGCCGATGAAGTGTTAGCGGTGTCATTGTCTGCTCCCTCGGTCGTCAGCGGCGGGCCGTTGCGGGTACCAATCGACGTTCGGTCCCGTGGAGACGAACAGGTCGACAAGCAGACCGGCTCGGCGGACACATCGCGGGCAATGCTCAACCGTCAACCACTCCACCCGGCGGCGGATGCTCAGCCCGCACCGAGGGCAGGTGAGATAGACCGCTGCGCGCCTGCTCGCCGCCGCGTCCGTCGCGCGCCGCGGCACCGCTGCCGGCCGACTCGTCTCAACCGCCTCCGGGGAAGGCGGCGACGTCCTCCAGACGGCACCGGAGCCAGACGAGCTGCCTCGGGCTGTTTCGATCATCGCTCACCAAAAGGTTTAGAGGGACAGAGCCGCCCAACGCCCTGCGCGACACGGCCTGTCCGCGTCGTTCTCGGCAGTCGGTGCCGGCGCTTCGCGTCCCGGAGAGACAGGAACGCCGACATACGCCCTAAATGTAACGGCGGCACGCGGGTTGTTACATCGGTAGTTCCCCCCGTGTTCCGCCGTGCCGGCCACATCGAGCAGCCGCTCCGCCTCGGGGCGGAACCGGCGGACTTGTGTCCTTGATACGGCAAGCGATCCTGACCGCTTCGACGCGTGGCGCCGATCGAGCGCCGAGACGCCGGTCAGCAGCACAGCGGTGCCCGTGCCATCGGCTTTCACCGAGGTGAGCGCCTGGAATAGGGGTAGTGAACACGGCGCGTGAACGCAGCAGCGTGGCGGCGCCGCGCAAGGCCGCGGAGCTTGCTGATCGTCCGCGCCATGCGCTGCCGCGAATATCAAAGACAGCGACAGCTCGGATGCTCGCTGAGCCTTGCGAGAGCGGTCATGCTGACGTTTAGCCGCGGGTGGCTCACGGGCCACCCGGGCCCGTGGCACCCTGGTATCGCCAGACGACCGCTTCGACGCTCGTACCCGAGGGAGGAGGCCGGTGCGCCAGCAGTGCACGACGGGATCTGTGCGGGGGCGAGTCGAGCCAGCACGGTGAAGACCCGTCATCTAGCGTCACCAGCGGGCCCGATTGAGCAGCAGGTCTTTCGCAGTTCGACTCCGTGCTTCCGCAGTACAAGATCGTCGGGAGCGAGCTGGGCAGGTTGGTGCTCAGCGGAAGCTCGGAGGACGTGAACGCGGCGAGCGACCTGTACTTCGCCAAAGCCGGGCGCTCGCTGTCGTCGCCGAGGAGGTCAGAAAGCTCGCGGAGGACTCCCAGACCGCAGCACGGGAGATATCTGGGCTGATCGGGCTCCATGCAGACCGAGACCAGCCGCACGGTCGAGGTGGTCGACTTCGGCGCCAAGCGCACCCAGGACCAGAGCATGCAGGCCAACGATCGGCGAGGTCGTCGCCGTGGCCCAGCGATCCCCCGCCTCCACGCAGACACTCCCCGCTCGGGGTCCGCACGGGGTCCGCACGAGGTTGTGCAGGATCGTCGAGGAATCGCGAGAGCATGTGTCGGTCTGCGCCAATGTCCGACCGAGGCTGCGGGGCCGATGAGTTTGGCGACCGATCCCGGTGGTACTGTCGATGGCTACTGCGGAGGTGGTGATGGGCAACGTCCTCGTCCATACAATGGTGTCGCTGGACGGGTTCATCGCGGGCCCAGACGACGACATGAGCTGGGTCTTTAGCCACGTCGGCGACATGCCCGGCGCGGTCGTGGACGAGGTCATCGCCAGGACGGGGGCGGTGCTGGCGGGCCGCCGCGTCTACGAGGTCGGCCGGCGAGTGCAGCGCCCCGAGGCGCGGGGCCTGTTCGACGGACGCTGGACGGGTCCGCATTTCATCCTCACCCACACGCCACCGACCGACGAGACCCACCCGTCCTACAGCTTCCTCACCGGTGATGTCAGGGACGCGGTGGGGACCGCGCTGGCGGCTGCCGGCGGCCGCGACGTGCTCGTGCTCGGGGCCAACGTTGTCAATCAGTGCCTCGGGTTTGGCCTCGTCGATGAGATCCTCATGCACGTCGTGCCGGAGCTCGTCGGGGACGGAGTGCGGTTGTTCGGTGGCTCGACGCGTCGTGCTTCACTCCAGACGCTCGACGTGTCGGCATCCGGTCAAGTCGTGAACCTGCGATTGCGAGTTGAGAAAGCGGCCGTTTGAGGGATGTTCGATCACGTCGCAATCGCCGTCGCGGACCTCGCCGCGTCGGAACGCTTCTACCGCACCGTCCTCGCCGCGCTGGGCGCCGAACCGAGCCACGCGGACACCGAGCTCGTCGAGTGGGACGACTGGGACATCGGGGCGACGGACGGCGAGCACCCCGTGACGCGCGGCCTGCACGTCGGCTTCCGAGCACCGTCCCGAAAGGCCGTGGACGCCTTCTGGCAGGCGGGGATCGACGCGGGCTACCGCGACGACGGCGCGCCGGGCCTGCGCACGATCTACGGCCCGGACTACTACGGCGGCTTCCTGCTCGACCCGGACGGTAACAGCGCCGAGGCGGTGCACACCGGGCGCGAGGACCGAGTGCCCGACGGCCGCGTCGACCACCTCTGGATCCGCGTCCGCGACCCCACCGCATCCAAGCGCTTCTACATGACGATCGCCCCACACGCCGGGCTGCGAATCGGCGTGGACGAGCCGGACCACGTCCAGATGGTCGGCGGGAACTTCAGCTTCTCGCTGACCCGCGACGAGCGGCCGCTGACCGAGCACGTCCACCTCGCGTTCCCGGCGCAGGACGACGCGACCGTGAGGGCGTTCCACGCCGCCGCGCTCGCCGCAGGCTACAAGGACCACGGCGGCCCCGGCGAACGCGCCGTGTACCACCCGGGCTACTACGGCGCGTTCATCCTGGACCCCGACGGGCACAACGTCGAGGTCGTCAACCACAACCGCTGAGCGATCGCCGACGACGCCGTCGCCGGGAGGGGCTTGTCGAGACGAGCTGTCCCAGGATCACGCAGCGGGTGCCCGTTGCTCGACGACCCGCCCGTGGCGGTGCTGAGTGGGCGAGCCAGCCGATCGCGCTCTTGGGAACCGCGAAATCCCGGGCGACGTCGGGACCGGCCCCGGCGCAGTCATTTCCGTCGTCATCCAGACCTCCGCTGCCCGGACGCTGGCGGTCAGCTGGGTGCAGCATCGGCGAAAACGTCCGTGCTTTCGATTCCCGGCTGTCGATGGCACTCGCGGCGAGTCACTGGACCATGGTTGCGAACGACCAACCTGCCGCCCGATCCCAAATCGTCACCGCCGCGAGCGGCGGACGGGCGCTCCATAGGCAGATTGGTTCCAAGAAGACATCGCCGACAACGATGCGGGAGCGCAGGTGCCACTACGATGACGATCTGGTGAGCCGGGAAGACTGGTCGGCGCCGTGCTTCCGTGCAACCGCCGATCATCCAACGCTCGCTCATGCTCACCCTCATATTCCGGTCCCAGTGGCGCCGAGAGGCCCTCCGCACGAATCTGTGGTTCGTCCCGCTCCTGGAGGTCATTGGGGCCGTCCTCCTATATGTGGGGACGCACGCCGTCGACAGCGCGGCCTTCCACCACAACCTCTCGCTCCCCAGGTGGTTGATCTTCGGATCCCCAGACACGGCGCGGCAGATCCTGACGACGCTGGCCGCGTCAGTGATCACAGTCGTCGGGATCGTGTTCTCGATCACGATCGTGACCTTGACGCTCGCCTCCACCCAATTCGGGCCGCGGATGCTGCGCAACTTCATCCGGGATCGCGGGACCCAGGTGACGCTGGGGACGTTCGTCGCGACGTTCGTCTACGCGACGCTCGTGCTGATCTCGATCGGTGCCGGGAGCGGGCCTACGACCTTCAACCCGCATCTGTCGATCAGCGTCGCGATCGGGCTGGTGACGCTGTCGATGGGCGTCCTCATCTATTTCATCCACCACATCGCGATCTCGATCCAACTGCCGTACGTCATCGCCAGCATCGCCGGCGACCTGTCGGACGCGATCGACATCGAGTCCCGCGACGACACCGTGCCGCTCGAGGCGGGCCCGTCGGTCCCCGAACTGCTGCGTCGCATGGAGGAGGGCGGTGGCACGGTCCTCGCGCCGACCAGCGGCTACCTGCAATTCGTACGGCACGAGACGCTGATCGGCCTGGCCGCCGAGAAGGGGGCCGTGATCCGTCTACACCGGCGTCCCGGTCAGTTCGTCGTACGGGACCTGCCGATGGCCACCGTCTGGCCCGCCGGAGCTGCCGACTCGGTCGCAGCCGCACTGCGTCGGGCTCACATCACCGGGCCGACCCGCACACTCGCTCAGGACCTCTCGTTCGCCATCGACCAGTTGGTCGAGATCGCCATCAGGGCGCTATCACCAGCCGTCAATGACACCTTCACCGCGCTGACCTGCATCGACTGGCTCGGGGACGGCCTCTGCAAGATCACCACGCGGTGGGACCCCGTGGCCGTGCACCGCGACAGCCACGGGTTTGTGCGCGTGATCACCGCCGAGGTCCAGTACTCGAGCCTCGTTGAGCGCGCGTTCGAGAAGATCCGTCAGGCCAGCCGCGGCATGCCAGCCGTGATGATCCGCCAACTCGAAGCGCTCGCCAACATCGTCGACCACACGACGCTGCCCGAGCAGCGCCAACTGCTGCTCGCTCAAGCACAGATGATCCACCAGTCCAGCCTTGAATCGGTGCCCGAACCCCGCGACCAGGCCGACGTGCAACGTGAGTACAACGGGTTCCTCCAGATCGCCGAAACGAAAGCCACAGCCACGATCACCGCAGGCACCGACGGAACGCCGACCGCCGCCGCACCCTGATAATGCGCGTGCTGGGCGCCGCCGGCGATCCGTGGATTCAGGCGCTGTCTGCGCCCTCGCGGCGGGCGAGCACGGCGGCGACGACGGCGATCAGCCGGTTCACTTCGATCGGCTTCGTGAGGAAGTCCGTCGCGCCGTGGCTCCGGACGAGGTCGTGCTGGCCGGGACGCGCGTCGGCGGTCAAGACGACGACAGGAACCTCGGGGTCCTCGGCGCGGAGGCGCTTGAGCACTTCGATGCCCTCCATATCGGGCAGGTGAAGGTCGAGCAGGATCAGATCGGGCCGGTGATTCCGGGCCAGCTCGAGGCCAAGGCCGCCCTGCATCGCGGGAATGACCTCAGCGCCGCCGGCCCGGGCGATGATGCGCTGGACAAGCGAGAGATTGGAGAGGTTGTCCTCGATGTAGAGGATCCGGCGCGTCGCGCCGGTCGGCCGAGCGAGCGCAGGTAGGTCGGGTGCGTCGTCGGCGGCCGCAACGAGGTCGGGATGGTCGACGGCGGCAAGCTCGATCGTGAAGGTGCTGCCCTGCCCCGGCGCGGTCTCGACGTCGATCGTCCCGCCCATCGTCTCCACGAGCCCCTTGGCCAGCGTCAGCCCAAGGCCGGTCCCCTCGATCTGACTGTGCTCGGCACCGAGGCGCTCGAACGGGACGAACAGCTTGGCCAGATGCTCGGAGCCGATCCCGATGCCGGTATCCGCGACGGCAATCCGGACCCGGGCGGTGCCGGCGGGCGCACAGCGGACGACGACTCGCCCGCCGGGCCGGTTGTATTTGATCGCGTTGGACAGGAGGTTGAGCAGAACCTGTTTGAGGCGATTGCGGTCGGCGATGACGTGCAGTCCCGGACCGCCCGCGGATTCGGACCCGATGGCCACCTGTCGCTCGGCGGCCTGCGAGCGCACGAGCGCGAGTGTGTCGGCGATCAACTGCTCGATCGCGACCGCCTCGGGGGAGACGGTCATCCGGCCGGCCTCGACCCGCGCGATGTCGAGCACCTCGTCGATCAGGATGAGCAGGTGACGGCCTGCCTTGACGACGTGGTCGACGTCCTCTCGCTGTTCGGGGTCGGTGACGGCCAGTTGCAGCAACTGGCCAAAGCCCATGATCGCGTTGAGCGGGGTCCGGAGCTCGTGGCTCATCCGGGCCAGGAACTCGCTCTTGGCCCGGTTGGCGCTGTCCGCCGCGACGCTCGCCTCGCGCAGCGCGGCGCGCTCGGACTCGGCGGCGCGCTCGGCGGTGACGTCCTGGCAGGTGCCCATGTAGGCATGGGGATTCGTCGGATCGGGTCGGCTGCGCAGGTGGAAGATCCGCTGCGCGCCGTCGGCGGTCCGCACGCGTACATCGCGATCGAACCCAGGATCGCCGGGACGCGCGGCGATCGCAGCGCGCACCGGATCGAGGTCGTCCGCGCCGATGTAGGCCAGCACCTCGAGGCCCGAAGCCGGGCCGTCGGCGGGGTCGCGCCCGAACAGCTCGTACATCTCGTCAGACCAGGTCACCACCCCCGTCGCGGAGTCGTGGTGCCAGGAGGCGATCCGCGCGATGTGCTGAGCCTCATTGAGGTCCCGCAGAGCCCGCTCGCGCTCGCGCTCGATCCGGCGCTGGTCGGTGACGTCGTGCGAGACCGACGCGACGCCGACGATCCTGCCGGTCGCGTCGGTGAGCGGCGCGGTGCTGGCGGCCAATTCGACGAGCGTGCCGTCCTTGCGCCGCCGCGTCGCGTACCGGACTGCCGATGCGGACCCCTCGGCGGCGGCGATCAGGACGCCGGCGAGCTCGGCATCCTGGCCCTCGGCGAGCAGCATGGACGCGTTGCGGCCGATCGCCTCCGCCTCCGAATAGCCATAGATCCGCTCGGCGGCGGCGTTCCAGGTCGTGATCACACCATCGAGCGTCGTCGACACGATCGCATCGCCGACCGCAGCGACGATCGATGCCAGCCGGGCGTTGGCCAGGCGCGTCCGGTGGACCTCGGTGACGTCCCGAATGACCGCGCTGATGCCGGTGACATGTCCTTCGGCATCGTGGACGGGCCCGACCGATACGGAGACGTCGACGACCGAGCCGTCCTTGCGCCGCCTGACCGTTTCAAACCCGTCCAGGCGCTCACCTGCGAAGGCCCTCCGCACCGCAGCGGCGAACTCGGCCCGCTGCGCCTCGGGCACGATCGGGTCGATCGAGCGCCCCAGGATCTCTGACTTGGCGTAGCCGAAGACCCGCTCGGCACCGAGGCTCCAGCTCGTCACCAGCCCGTCACGGTCGAGCCCCATGATCGCGTCGGCCGACCCATCGGCGATCGCCGCCAGCCGGGCCGTCGCCAGCACACCCGCCTCACGGCCGGTGACATCCGACATGACGACCGTCATCCCGACGATCTCCTCGCCTGCGCGCCACGGCAGGAACGTGCTGCGGATCTCGACCGGGCTGCCGTCGGCCCGCCGGCTCTGGAGGTCGCGCTGCAACGCCGACGCGCCCCCGAGCATCGTCTTGAACGTCGCTCGCGCCTCCTGGGTCCGATCTTCCGGCAGGCCGAGCGCGCGGCCCAGCGCCTCGGCGCGGTGCCCGATGGCGTCCTCGGCGCGAACGCCGAGCAGCCGCTCGGCCCCCGCGCCCCAGTGCCTGACATACCCGTCGCGGTCGATCGACACGATCGCCGTGCTGCTCTGCTCAGCAGCATCAGCGATCCGGCTCAGCTCATCGCGAGAGGAGTCGCCGGTCGGCGTGGCACGGACCAGGCAGGCAACCGACACGACCTCACCGCCGGCTCCGCGCTGGGGGGCGAGGGTGACCTCGACGGCGAAACGCGGTCCGTCGCTGGCCGCGTGAACGCCGGCGAACCGACAGAGTGGGCCGCGGCAGTCATGCACCTCCCGGACGAAGTGACCGCGCTCCGCAGCGGGCTCGAGCACGGAAACCGAGTGGCCGACGATCGCGTCCGACGTGTAACCGTACAACGCCGCTGCCTCGACACTCCACTCAGTCACGCTCCCGTCTGGAGCAAGCGTGAAGCTGACCTCTCCAACCGACCCCGGAACCATACAGCCCGACTCTAGCGAGCACCGCGCCAAGATACGATCCGGCATCCGTCCGCGTCGCGCGTCACGGTTCAATGTGAGAGCCGATCGTCGCGATCCGCTGCTCGGGCGTGTGGAAGGGATCGACCGGGCTCGTGGACGTGCGGGCGAGCAGTGGGGACGGGCGCCGGCGCCACGGTCGCAGGCCTGGATCGTCGCCGCGGACGGGCGCCGCCGGCAGTTCAGCTTGCCGATCGTCGTGTGATGATTGGTCAGAGTCCGTAGGTAACCTTTGCTGGTCACCCTCCGGCGCTCGTCGTTTGGCCCGAGTGTCAAGCCGCAGCCACAGACGAGCGCGGCACCCAATCGACCGCGCACCGCAACGCGTGGCAGGCGGCGATCCGGTACGCATCACAGTCGGCGCGGATTCCAGCCTGAGCTCGTGGCGGCCGCGAACCGCCCGCGGGGCTAGACCCGGTCGTCGACGAGCGCGACGGCTCCCACGTACGCGGCATGGGTGCCAAAGGCTGTCGCAAGGACGCTCGGCGGCCAGCGCCAAGGCGGCGGCGTGCGTCCCAAGAGCGGGAACAGCGTCAGCGTCGCGGTCATCAGCGTCACGCCGAACACGACGCTCGCCCACGGCTCGCGGACGTGACGCCGGAGCAGGCCGTGCCACATCCCGAACGCCGAACCGTAGCTCCAGCGCAGGCCGAGCCCGAGCTCGTACTCCTCGCGGTCAGTCACGTTCGGCAGGTGCATGATCCCACCGATGATCTGGCCCGGCACGAGGCTGTCGTCGTAGTCGAGCGGACCCTGCATCCGCGGTCGCAGGCGGCGCTCAACGTCGTAGGCGAGCGACATCACAGCGGTGCCGGCCGCACCCGCCACGAGACTTCGGATCGGCCACGGCAGGCTCATCGGCATAGCGAATTGTCGCACCCGGCATCTGCCGGCAGCGCCGGCGCACGCACCCGCGCGGTTGCGCGACAGGCGTCGATGCCGTGCGGCTCAGTCGCCGGTTTCGGAAATCCGTTCATGGTTGGCGAGCGGCTGGGCGTGAATGGCTGGTGACGGCTGGGCGGAGTCGTCGGTCCCGATCTCGATGACCGGGTGTGCCGACGGCCGCAGCCAGCGCAGGACTTGGAGCAGCCGCGCTTCGGGTAACGCCACGCACCCCTCGGTCGGGCCGTCGAGCCAGCTGTGCAGGAAGATGCCCGATCCCGGCGCGCCCGCTCCGCTGATCACGGGCGTCGCGTTGAACTGGATGACGCAAAGTGCGGATAGGCGGTCGTCTCCGTCCACAACGCCTCCGAGCAGGCGGCAAACGCGGGCGTGACGTCGCACGGCACGTGGACGGAGCGGCTGTACTGCGCCGAGAACGGATCCTCGTCCCACCGGTCGCAGCAGACCAGTTGGTGATAGGCGTAATGCAGGCCGCCCGGGTTCGGGTCGTTGCCGTACATCGTGAGCCCGATCCCGAACACTCCGATCGGGGTGGCGTGGTCGCGCCTTCGCGGCGGACGGCCGCCGCGAGCAGGTGGCCCGAGCCGGTCTCGGCCTGCCAGGCAGCGAACACCGGGCGCCAAGGCGCGGCGGGGTTGGCGCGCGCGAACGTGCGAATCACCAGGCGGGCGCTCCGGGCGCCGGTCTGCGCGAGCGCCGAAGCGCTCGCCGCAGTCGACCCCGTCACGGCGACGAGCACGGCGACGACCACGGCCACAACGCGGGCCGGCGTCACGATCCCGCAGACGCTAGCCCACCGACCGTCCGAATCAGCACGGGGCCTTCTCGCCACGGTAGGCTGGCGCGGACGTTCGATCTGGATCAGGGAGGCAGAAATGGTCAAGCTCGTGGTTGCATACGGGGAACCAGCGGACCAGGCGGCATTCGATCAGCACTACGCCGACGTACACATTCCGCTCGTGCGGAAGCTTCCCCATCTCCAGCGATTCGAGACCGGCAAAGTGCTCGGGACGCCCGATGGTTCGCCCGCGCCGTACTACTTCATCGCGGAGCTCTGGTTCGAGGACGCCGACCTGCTGCAAGCGGCGATGCAGAGCCCCGAAGGACAGGCGGCAGGCGCTGACGTCCCGAGATTCGCGAGCGGTGGCGCCACGATCATGATCGCCGAAGCGAGGTAGACGGCGGCACCGGGCGACCAGCGCGGCGGTCACGACGGGCCGGTGCCAAGCGAGTGTCGGTGAATCAGGTGCAGGTTTCTTCTGGTTGTGGGGTGCAGAACTCGCAACCGGGTTAATCCTCACCCGCGACCCGTTCCACGGCGACTGGAGCGGGTCGAGCAACCCATCGAACAGTCAAATGACGGATCGGGAGGCGTGGATGAGACCGGTAAGTTCCTGACCCCCCGATCGATTTCAGGGGGTATGGAGCGCAGGGGTCTCAAGGCCGACCCTTTAGTTCGAGACCCCCCTGTCGCGACCGGGGGGGTCTGGAAGTTAGGGGTCATCGTGACATCACGTGCAGGGGTGCGGTCTCGACGCGCCGGGGTGCGGTCTCGACGCGCCGGGGTGCGGTCTCGACGCGCCGGGGTGCGGTCTCGACGCGCCGGGGTGCGGTCTCGACGCGCCGGGGTGCGGTCTCGACGCGCCGGGGTGCGGTCTCGACGCGCCGGGGTGCGGTCTCGACGCGCCGGGGTGCGGTCTCGACGTGCAGGGGTGTGGTCTCGACGTGCAGGGGTGTGGTCTCGACGTGCGGTGGCGTGGGCGCGTGGGACGGCGCAGAACGCGGTTGGCCGGCGGCTGGCTGTCAAGTGAGTGAACCCGAGCCGCATGCGGCCGGACGGTTCGCGGTCCTGGGCCGGGGCCGGGGCGCGGGGCGGTCACGGAGAGCTATCCGAGGCCCGCAGCGAGCGCACACTGCCTTGGAGGGCGACCAGCATCCCGACCGCGACGCCCAGTTCGAGCACATCGACACGACGCTCGCTGCGGCGATCGGAGCAGGAGCGCCGGCGAACTGCATCGATACCGAGACGATCAACCGCCACCTGATTGAGCGACGATCACCAAGGGCTCAACAGAGGATGTGGACGGTCACCGCGGTGAGGCTGCCGGCGGCGTCCGTCGCGGTGACGGAGACCCCGAGGTTGCGCCCGAGGTCGCCGGCGTTCAGCGCGAGCGTCGTCTGGCTGCCAGCGACTCTGCGGCAGCGCCGGTCAGTGGTGCAACTCAGCCGCGTGACCGGGTAGCTCGTGGGTCCGGAGGTCGACCAGCGGCCGAGCTCGCCGCTCACACCGCCGGTGCCCGACTGGCCGCCGTTCACACCGCCGGTGCCCGACTGGCCGCGGCTCGACTCACCGGCCCGATCCACCGGCACGGGCTGATCTGTTGCGGCTTGCCCGGCTCGGTGCGGCGCCGCTGCCGGATTGCACCGTGTGTTCAGAACCCCAGTCGACAATTCCGGCAGCAGGCCTCGGTGGGGTCGAATCTGGCGGGAGGCCGATGAACTTGACGCCGGCGAGTGCGCTGCTGTCCACCAGGCGGGTGTCCCCGTCGGGAAAGCCCGCGTTCATCTCGCTGACGACGATCATCGTCGCGCCCGGGCTGACGGCCTCCACGTAAGCCACATGCCCAGGCCCGCCGGGGGTGGCGGGGGGCCAGACGGCAACGTCGCCGACGCCCGGAGCCGAGCTGACCTTGAGACCTTCAAGCTGCGCGTGGGCGGCCCATCTGTAGGCGTCCCATTGCGTGGGCGCTGGATCGGACGGTGATTCGTTGAGCGCGATGTCGGGTCGCTTCTCGTTCGCCCAGTAGGTGCACTGCTCGCTCGTTGCCTGCTGCCCCTGCTCCCAGGGTGAGGATGCGAAGAGGTTGTTCGGGTCGCGGAGCAGCGGTTGCGTCCAGGCGCAGATCGGCTTCTGTTGCGAGACCGGGCAGTACGGCGTGGCGTTGTAGCGGCTCGGCGGCGTCAGGCCGGCGCTGGTTGCCGCGCTCGCGGCCGTCGCCGAGCCGTCGACGTTGGAGGCGGTCACCTGAACGCGGATGCGGACGTTCTCGTCACTGCCCGTCGTCGTGTAGCTGGGGCCCACTGCGCGCGGAATGCTGTCGCAGTTCGTGGCGTACTCGTTGCAGGCCTGCCACTGGTACCTGTACGTGTTTCCCTCGCCGCTCCAGGTACCCGGCGTGGCCTCGAGCACCGTGCCGGCGCGCAGAACGCCCAGCGATGGCATGTTGAGCAGGGCGGGGGCCGCCGCATTCTGGGGCAGGTCGTCGGTGATCACGCCGGTCTGCACGACGGCGGTGGACGATCCGTACGGATTGGACGCGACGACCACGACCTCGATGATCCTGCCTTCGTCACTCTGGGTGACCATGTGGGTGTTCGACGTCTGGCCGGGAATGACCTGACAATTGCTCTTGGCTGCCGTGCAGCTCTGCCACTGGTAGCTGAGGTTCTGCGCCGCGGGGCTCCAGGTGCCCGTCCCCGCCGTCAGGACGCTGCCGCGTGATTGGCCGCCCGTCAGCGAGGGAAACGTGACGAGCCCGGGCGCAGCGCCCTGCGAGCTCTGCGCGAGCGCGGGTGGCGTTGCCACGGCACCGCCCGCAACGACGACGATGCTCGCCACGAGCGCGCGGCGCCGTGCGGTCGCCCGCGTCGCCCGCGTCGCCCGCGTCGCCCGCCGGCCGCCGAGCCAATCTGGGGACGCCAGACGTGCCGGCGTGACCGGCGACGATCCGATTGCGCGATGCAGCCCCACCTCGACTACGTCGGCCCGTCGCGCGCCCCGCGTTAGCGCGACCGGAACGAGGCTCGATCATTCGTCGGCGCGGTAGCCTCCGTCCCGTCCGGTCCGGCCCAGGACCGAACGGCCATCGACGAGCCACCGGGCGTGGGCCCGGAGATCGTGCCCGTGGTGGCCCCAGGTGCCATTCATTGCTCACATCAACAGCGAGGACGCCATGACCGACAGCGGTGACCGGATCCTGACGACCCACGTCGGCAGCCTGCCTCGGCCTCCGCGGCTGATCGAGCTCAACCACGCTCGAACTCCCAGCGACGACGTCGACGACGGCGTCTACCGCGCCGCCCTCGCTGACGCCGTGAGTGCCATCGTCGCTCGTCAGGTCGAAGCCGGGGTCGACGTCGTCAACGACGGCGAGTTCGGTCACGAGATGGGCGCCGACTACGACTACGGCCCATGGTGGACCTATGTCTTCCAGCGTCTCGGCGGGCTCGAACTCAGGGAGATGTCGTTGCGCGAGGTCAGCGTGGCGCAACCGAAGGGCTCCGAGCTGGTCGTCGGCGCGATCGGGGAACGGCGCGAATGGACGCAGTTCCGGGAGGCGTACAGCGACCCGAGAGCCGGGGTCTCACTACCGCCCCCGGAGAGCGCCGCGCGGGCGCCGATCGCGAGCGGGCCGATCACCTACATCGGCCGCGAGCTGATCCAGCGCGACATCGCCAACATGAAGGCGGCACTGGCGGCGGCCGGGCTCGCGGACGGCTTCCTGAACGCGGTCGCCCCCGCCAGCTGCATGCGCTTCGGGAACGAGTACTACGAGGACGACGAGGCGATGCTGTACGCGATCGCGGACGCGATGCGCGAGGAGTACACGGCGATCATCGAGGCCGGGCTGATGCTCCAGCTGGACGATCCGGCGATCGCCGAGAACTTCGACTCGATCCATCCGGAACCGAGCCGGGAGGCGTACCGGCGCTTCAATCACATGCGTGTCGAGGCCCTCAATCACGCCATCCGCGGGCTGCCGGCTGACCGGATCCGCTTTCACCTGTGCTGGGGCAGCTGGCACGGACCGCACACCGGCGACCTGCCGATGGCCGACATCGTCGACACGATGCTCGCCGTCAACGCGGGCCAGTACTCATTCGAAGCCGGGAACGTCCGTCACGAGCACGAATGGCGAGTCTGGCGCGAGGTCAAGCTGCCGCCGGGGAAGCTGATCCTGCCAGGCGTCGTCGGTCACGCGACGAACGTCGTCGAGCATCCGCAGGTGGTCGCCGACCGGATCGTGCGCTTCGCCAAGGGGGTCGGGCGCGAGAACGTGATCGCCTCGACCGATTGCGGCCTCGGCGGGCGGGTGCATCCCCAGATCGGATGGGCGAAGCTCGAGTCGCTCGCCGCCGGCGCCCGGCTCGCGACCGCCGCACTGTGGCCCTGACGGCGTGGTTGTCGCCGCCGGCTGCCCGAGCCAGAAGTCGCCGTCGCAACCCTCCCCGTCCCAGCCTGGGGCCGATTGTCGAATGATTGTCGTCTGCGTCCCAGCCTGGTGACCCCGCGCCTGACCCCGCGTCAGACGTCGCGTCAGACGTCGCGACGCCGGAACAGGACCAGGGTTCCGGCGACGGCGAGGACCGCGTAGAGGACGATCCAGAGCAAGGAGCGCTGGTAGCCAGTGGAGCCGTTGCCGCCGTGGGCGATCGCACTCAGCAGCTGCCCGGGGAGCCAGCGGTTGCCGTCGCTCCACAACGCGTCGATGATCGCCTCCCCGGGCAGCGCGTACGCCACGCCGATCGTGATCGCGACGGCCGGCGAGCGCAGTACGACCGCGAGCGCGGTGCCGAGGATGCCGTAGCCCACCGCCATCAGGTAGACGTGCAGCAGCGCCTGGAAGGTGTCGTTCAGTCCGGTGCTCGAGGTCCAGGCCGAGGTGGAGACGCCCTTGCCGGGGCCGACCGCATAGGCGATCACGATCGCCGCGACGAAGGCCAGCAGGATCCCGATCAGCGCGAACAGCATCAGCGCGAGGAACTTGCCGGCCAGCAGGCGGATCCGGCCGGGCTGGCGCACGAGCAGGTTGCGGAGGGTCCCCTGGCTGTACTCGCTGGCCGTGGCGCCGGCGAACAGCGCGAGCGAGACGATGCCGATCAGGGTCGAGGCGTCCACGATCCCATGGACCAGTCCGTACGGCTGGGAGAGCTCGGCGACGGTGATGCGGAAGCCGTGGCCATGAAACCCGGGCCCGAGCACGCGGACCGCGCGTGCGAACGAGAAGAACGTGGCGACGGCTGCGAAGAACACCGTGCCGCCGAGACCGAAGGCGAGCATCGACCGGCGTCGCAGCTTGACCCACTCGCTCCGGAAGCTCCGGCCCATCAGGCATCCGCCTCGGGCGCGTCGGTCGTGATTGCGAAGAACGCCTCCTCCAGCGAAGCGCGCGATGCCTCGAGGCCCTTCAGCGTGATCCCGGCGGCCATCGCCTGCCGGTTGAGCTCTGCCGCCCAGCTCTCGCCGGCCTGAACGCGGACCTGCTCGCCCTCGCCGTGCGCCGCATAGCCGGCACGGGCGCAGACGTCGATCAGCGCATCGACATCACGAGCGTGCTCGGGCGTCGCGAGGAGGCTCGAGTGCTGGGCTTCGAGCAGCGCCTCGGTGCCGCCCTGGAACACGATGCTGCCCTGGTTGATCATCACGAGGTGGTCGCAGATCGCCTCGATCTCCGACAGCAGGTGGCTCGAGACGAACACCGTGATCCCGCGGTCCGCGAGCCCCCGCATGAGCGCTCGCATCTCACGGATTCCGGCGGGGTCGAGCCCGTTCGTCGGCTCATCGAGGATCACGAGCTGCGGGTCGGGCAGGAGCGCCGCGGCGACCCCGAGACGCTGCTTCATGCCAAGGCTGTAGGCGCGCACGGCGTCGCCAGAGCGGTCGGCGAGCCCGACGATGTCCAGCACCTCGCGGATCCGGCTGTCGGCGAGCCCGCCGAGCCGGGCGAGCACCTGGAGGTTCCGCGTGCCGCTCAGCGTCGGATAGAACGTCGGCGACTCGATCAGCGCGCCGACCCGAGGCAGGTACGCCTCCGGATGGCTGACGGGATGCCCGAGCACATGAGCGGTCCCGCTCGTCGGACGCACCAGCCCGAGCAGCATCTGGATCGTCGTCGTCTTGCCGGCACCGTTCGGCCCGACAAAGCCGCTGACCACACCCGAAGGCAGCTCGATATCGACCTGCTCGACCGCGCGGCGCTCGCCGAAATGCTTCGTCAGGGCGCGCGTGACGACGGCGGGCGGGCGCGTTCCCGCAATGGTGTCGTCGGTGGCGGTCATCGGTCCGGTTGTCGCCGACCCCGCAGCGGCAGCGACGATGAGGCTACAGCAGCCGCCTTCGAGATGGCCCCGGACGGCGACTCGCGCCATGATCACACTGACGTCAGCCACCCGTCCGAAGGAGAACCGCATGACCGCCACCCGCGCCGAACTGGTCGACCACCTCGCAGAGCAGGCCGGCATCGCGCCGCTGACGACGGCGGAGATCGACGCGGCGCTCGCTCTCGCCGGTGCCGCCGCCCATGGCACCGGCGATCGGACGAGCGCCCCGATCGCGTGCTTCCTGGCCGGCCTCGCCGCCGCCGGCTTCGAGAGCCGCGACGCGTGCATCGCGGCGTTCCAGGAGCGCACGGCGACGTTCGCGCCCGCCGAACAGTGAGGGCCGGCGGTCGCGCAGACGAACGGGCGACGCCGCAGGCCGATCCCGCTCAGGTCTGGAGGGTTCCGTCGTCGCCGGGCGCCCGCGGCGGCAGGCGGGCCTGGACCAGACAGCCCTCCCGCTTCGGGTCGCCGGGTTCGAAGGCGGTCAGGACCGCCTCCGGCTCGGCGGCGGCCAGGAGGCTCCGCATCACGCCCTTGTGGAGCGTGCACACAGCCGTTGGATTGACCCGCACCAGCTCGGCGTAGGGGCAGGTCGTCAGGCGGTAGCAGACGGTGGTGTCGTCGATCGTCCGGTCCGCGGTGAACCCGAGCGCCTCCAGCGCGCGGTCGATGAACACGAGCGGATCTGAGCCGGGGCGCGCGCCCCATCGTGCGATCAGCTGGTGACCGAGCTCCTCGCCGGCGCTCTCGAGCTCCCGGGGATCCGGCCCGCCGCTCGCGATCGCTCCGGCGAGCGACCGTGCGATCAGCCAGCCCGTGTGCGAGCGCTCGATTTCCGCATACGCCCGCGGCGCGATTCGCCAGCGGTCGCGCGGACGCCCCACCCCGACCTGGATCCGCTCCCGCTCCACGAGCCCGAGCTCACGGAGTTGCCACAGACGCCGCCTGACCCCATTGGCGTGCAGGCCCAGCTCGCCGGCGATCGCCGCAGTGTCAAGCGGGACACGCGACGCCCACAGAACCCCGAGGAGCGCCTCCCGCGAGGCGCTCGAGATACGTCCGGCAGCCGGATGGGACTCGCTCGGGCCCATGGACTGAGGCCAAGGATAGGACGCGGCGCGCGACCGGCCGGGTTTACACACAGAACAGTAGTTAACCGTCCCTGGATCGCCCTGGAAACCGGATGGTGCAGCCGGCGGCGGGCCCTACGGTTGCGTCGATATCCGCGATGCCAGCTCAGAAAGGAGCGAGCATGGGAGCGATCACGAGGCGCAGGTTCGTCCAGGGCGCGGCCGGTGCGGCCGGAGCAATGACCGTCGGAGGCGGTTTGCGCTACTTCGTCGAGACGCCGGACGCGAGCGCCGGGGTGGTCGCGGGCAAGCGGATCACCTACCGCACCGGCCACTCGAACAACTGCGACGGCGCCTGCGGGCACACCGTCACCGTCGTCGACGGCAAGGTCCGCCAGATCCAGGGCGCGCCGTGGGGCGCCGAGACGATCGCGGGGGATCCGGCGCCGACCTTCCGGCCGCGGGTCTGCCTGCGCGGCATCTCGCAGGTGCAGAACACCTACAGCCCCGATCGCCTCAAGTACCCCTACCAGCGTGTGGGCGAGCGCGGCTCGGGCCAATGGCGCCGAATCCCCTGGGATGACGCGACCTCGATCATCGCCGAGAACTTCGAGCGCGTGCAGGCCAAGCACGGCAAGAAGTCAGTGTGGATCGCACCCTACACCGGTTCGCTCGCGATCCTCGAGGGTGTCGACGGAGCGAGCCTGCGCTTCGCGAGCGTGATCGGCGCCTCGGGCGGCGACTTCGAGGGCGACAGCGAGGGCGACGCCTCGACGCCGGCCGGCTGGAACTACGTGCTCGCCGATCCCGACCTGACGGGCGGCGGGATCTTCGACGGCCACGAGATCACCGACTTCCTGAACGCGAAGGCGATCGTCCTGTGGGCGAACAACGTCGCCGAGACGTCGCTGCCGGACTGGCGGATCATCGCCGACGCGCAGAAGCAGGGCGTGCCGGTCGTGTCGGTCGACCCGCGCTTCACCCCCACCTCGGCGAAGGCCGACATCTGGGTCCCGATCCGTCCGGGCTCCGACGCCGCGCTGATGGACGGGGTGATGAACTACGCGCTCGCGCACCGTCTCTATGACGCCGCCTACCTCAAGGCGTACACGGTCGCGCCGTTCCTGGTCGATCCCGTGACGAAGCTGTTCGTCCGGCATGGCAAGTCATATCTGGTGATCGACGCCGCCGACGGGCAGCTCAAGCCGATCCAGCAGGCCAAGGACCCCGATCTCTATGGGGAGCACAACGGCGCGAGGTCCGCGCTCACCCTGCTGACCGAGGCGATGGCGCCGTATACGCCACAGAAGGTCGGGTCGATGACCGACCTCGAGCCGAACCAGGTCCTCCAGCTCGCCGAGCTGTGGACGCAGAACCGCCCGCTCGCAGTGCGCTGCGGCTTCGGGCTCTCGCACTGGTACCGCGGCGACCTGTCGATGCAGGCGCTCGTGACGCTGCAGATGCTGATGGGCAACATCGGCGTCCACGGCGGCGGCATCACGACGTTCGCCGGTGGCCTGACGACGACGGCGTTCGACTTCCCGCACTTCTGGCAGCCGGAGGGCACCGAACTGTTCTCACTTATGGAGCCGATGCAGGCGTGCGACGCGATGCTGGAAGGAGATCCCTATCCGATCCGCGCCGCCTGGTTCATGATCGACAACTTCGCGCAGCAGATGTCGGACCGCAACAAGGTCGTCCGGGCGCTCAAGTCGCTGGACTTCCTTGTCACCTCGGACTACGTGATGTCGGCGACCGCGGACCTGTCCGACATCGTCCTGCCGGCGTGCACCTACCTGGAGAAGACCGACCTCCTCTCGTCGAACAACTACTACCTCCAGTACATGCCGAAGATCATCGAGCCGCTGTGGGAGTCGAAGTCCGACCTTGACGCACTGACGATGGTCGCGACGAAGATGGGGTACGGGAAGTACTTCGACAAGACGCCGGACGAATACATCACCGACATCCTCCACATCGGCCAGCCGGGTGCCGACCCGACCGTCAAGGGCCTGACCTGGGAGATGCTGCGCGAGGGCGCGCCGCACCTCAACACGGTGACCGTCCCCTACGTGGCGTTCTACGAGAAGCAATTCCCGACGAAGTCGGGCCGGATCGAGTTCTACGTCGAGCGGATGATCCCGTTCGAGCAGCAGCTTCCCGGCTTCAAGGAGCCGATCGAGGCGACGCCGACGAATCCCCTGTTCGAGAAATACCCGCTGATCTTCCTCTCGACCCACACGCGGTTCAGGACGCATTCGCAGTACGTCAACCTGCCCTGGCTGAAGGAGATCAACAACGACGGGCAGGGGTTCCTGGAGATCAATCCTAGGGACGCGAAGAAGCGCGGGATCGAGACGGGCGATGTCGTCAAGATCTTCAACGATCGCGGCCAGATGAAGGTGCGGGCGCGCCTGACCGAGGGAATCAAGCCCGGTGTCGTGAACTGCTACCAGGGCGGCTGGGACACGATCCGCGTCAAGCATTACATCGAAGGTCACCCCAACAACCTGACACATCAGATCGCGAACCCCGCCCAGGCGGTGATCCCGAACTTCAAGTCAAACGCCGCCTACTACGACTGCCTCGTCGAGGTGCAGCGGGAAGGAGAGTGAGCGACCATGGCTGACAAAGGCAAGCAGTGGTCGATGGTCGTCGACCTCGAGCGCTGCATCGGCTGCTGGACGTGTGCTGTCGGCTGCAAGGAGATCAACAACGAGCCGCTCGGCTTCTGGTGGAACAGGATCCTGACGGCAGCCCCGAACGACCTCAGCGGCGCGGACAACTCGGACGCGGTGACGGCACCGGCGAGCGACAACATCGACGTCCCGTCCGGCACCTTTCCGCAGCTCGAACTGGCGTACCTGCCGGTCGCCTGCCAGCACTGTGACGACGCTCCGTGCCTGAAGGTGTGCCCCGTCGGGGCGACCTTCCAGCGCGAGGACGGCTCGATCCTGATCGACTTCGATCGCTGCATCGGCTGCCGTTACTGCATCGCCGCCTGCCCGTACGGGGTGCGGGTCTTCAACTGGGGCGACCGCGAGTACGCCCCCGGCTTCACGGTCGGCTACGGTGAGGATTGGAGGATCAACGATGGCCGCCTCGTGTTCACTCCAGACCGCCCGATCGGTGTCGTCGAGAAGTGCACATTCTGCGTCGAGCGAATCGACGTTGGAGAGCAGCCGTTCTGCGTGGAGGTGTGCCCGACCGGCGCTCGCGTGTTCGGCGACGTCAACGATCCGTCGAGCGAGGTCTCGGCGCTGATCAACGAGGATGGCGCCGTCCAGATGCTCGGCGAGCTCGGGACGGACCCGCACGTCTACTACCTGCCCGTCGAGCACGAGAGGACGATCTCATGAGCACGATCGATGGGACCGCGCCGCAGCCCGTGCCGCGGATCGGCTTCGGCCGGCCCGCAAAGCTCTGGATCGGCGGGCTTGCCGTGCTCGCCCTGTGGGCGCTCGGCGCGTGGATCTATCAGCTGACCCAAGGCCTGATCGCGACCGGCATGCGCGACGAGGTCTCGTGGGGCCTCTACATCACGACGTTCGCTTTCTTCATCGGTCTCTCGGCGGGTGGCCTGATCATGGCCTCCTCCGCCGAGGTGTTCGGCGCCCGGAGTCTGCGGCCGCTCGCCCGGATCGGCGTCCTCAGCGCCGCCGCGTGCGTGCTCGTCGCGGCGATGCAGCTCATTCCTGACATCGGCCGGCCCGAACGGGTGTGGGAGCTGTTCCGTTACCCGAACTGGACTTCGCCGATGATCTGGGACGTCATCATCGTCACCGTCTACTTCGTGTTCGCGGTCGTCGACCTGACGGTCATGACCCGCCGTGGCGGCGATCAGAGCAGGCGCCGGCGAACGCTCCGCGTGCTCGCCTACGTCGGCCTCCCTGCCGCCGTCCTGCTGCACTCGATCACGGCGTGGATCTTCGGTACGCAGTTCGCGCGACCGTTCTGGAACACGGCCTTGATGGCGCCGCTGTTCGTGACCTCGGCGATCTTGTCGGGGACGGCGTTGATCGCGCTCGTTGCCCTCGTCGCGCAGCGGTTTGACCGCCTCACCCTCGCAGATGAGACCTGGTCGACCGTGCGCAAACTGCTCGCGACGACGCTCGCGATCGATCTGTTCCTCGTGTTCGCCGACTACGTCACGATCCTCTGGGGCAACATCCCGAGGGATCGTGCCGTGCTGGACATGCTCCTTCCCGGCGGCAGCTGGCAGGTCCTGTTCTGGCTGGAGTGGCTGGTCGGCGGGCTGATCCCGTTCCTCCTGCTCGTCTGGTCGGGCAAACTGAAGCCGTGGCGACTGGGGCTTGCGGCCGCGCTGATCCTGGTCGGCGTGTACGCATTCCGGATCGAGCTCGTCGTCGGCGGCCTGCTCAAGCCGATCCTGTGGTTTGCCCCGGGCGTCTCGCTCGGCAGCACGAACGTCGGCGGCAGCTCATTCCAGCTGACCGGCGCGTACCACCCGAGTTGGGTCGAATACTCGATCGTCGTGGGTCTGATGGCGTTCCTCGCGCTGCTGCTGACCGTCGGGTACAAGTGGCTGCGGTCGCTCGGCGACGCGGAGGCGGCGGCATGATCGCCGCGACTGACGTCAGCGCCGATGCGGCGGCGCTGCTCTCGCGCTGGTGGAGCCGGCCGACCGACGAGGCGCGGGACGAGTGGGGCGAGCTGTGGAAGGTCGCCGCCCGCGTGGCGACCGACCTCGGACTGGACCTCGGCCAGATCGACGAGCTCAGCCAGGGTGCGCAGAACACCGACCCGCACGCGCTGCTCGACGAGTACGAGCGGCTGTTCGTCGGCCCGGGACCTGCACCATGCCTTCCCTACGAATCGCTCTGGAGCGCCGGCACGCGACGGCTCGACATCGGCTCCGTGATGGGTCCAGCGGCGCTCGCGGTGGCCGATCTCTATACCGCGATCGGCCTGACCGTGCGCGAGGACTCGCACGAGCTCCCTGACCACGTGATGATCGAATGGGAGGCCGTCGCCGCTGCCCTCGCCCGGGACGAAGCCGAGGCGGCGGCCGAGTTGATCGACACACACCTGGCGCGGTGGATGCATCCATTCTGCGAGCGTGTCGCGGCCGACACGACGCTGCCGTTCTACCGGGCGCTCGCGGCGATCACTCGTGACTGGACCGACGCGCTCGCCGACTGACCCGATCCCGGTCCTCGTCTGCGGCGACGCCCGCATCGCCGGCGCGCTCGCCGCCCGCTCGAGTGCGGTGGTGATCGATCGCCTGTGCGACGACCCGTCCGCGGGCGCCGCAGCGATCGGGCGCCTCCGTAGCGACCGGGTCGTGCTGGCGTTGTGCGACGGTCGTCCGTCGCAAGACCATATCCGCGCGCTCGCGGAGGCCGGAATCGATCCGTTCGGGATCGAGGCGGTGGCTCTCGCCGGCCGCTCCGAGACCGAAGCCGCAGCGCTGCTGACCGGCGCCGTCGCAAAGCTCGCACGGCTCGCGCCCGACGAGCCCGGCCGGCCTGCCGCCACGGCCGCGCCGATCAGCCGCCGGGCGTTGTTCATGCTGCGCTCAGCGTCCGTCAAGGAGCCGATCGCGGTCGTCGAGCCCGCCGTCTGCGTCGGGGTGCGGCGCTGCGGCGTCTGCGTCGCCGGCTGCCCGGAGGACGCGATCGACGCATCGGACGGTTGCGTGACGGTGCTCGCTTCCGCCTGCACGGCCTGCGGCCGATGCGTCCGGGACTGCCCGGTGGATGCGATCCACCTGTCTGGCGCGTCGCGCGAGCAGATCGAAGCGCAGCTCGAGTCGCTCGTGCCGGCCTTCCCCCGGATCGTGATCGCGTGCCGCTCGGCTCGCGCGCGCGCCCCCGAGGGCTGGGGGCTGATCGAACTGCCGACGCTCGGGATCGTCACCCCCGGCTGGCTGCTGGCACTGCGCGCGCGTGGCGTGCAGGTCGCGGCCGCCCCGTGCGAGGGGCCCTGCTGCGCCCGGATCGCCGACGTGTTCGCACTCAGCGCGCGGATCGAGGTGAGCGTCTCCGACCCAGTCGGGCCCGGCTCGCTGCGCCTCCGCGAGCCGCAGGCGAGCGTGGCCGCGCTGGCGGCGCCGTCAAACCAGCACCTGCAGGTCGAGTCACCGGCCTCGCCGCTCGGCGTCCTCGAGGTCGACGCTGACCGTTGCTCGCTCTGCGGCGCGTGCGCCAGCGCGTGCCCGACGGGGGCGATCGTGCGCGTCGACACGGGCGCCGTCGCGTCGCTCACCCACGATGCTCGCGCGTGCAGCGGCTGCGGCGTATGCGTGCGCAACTGTCCCGAGGACGCGCTCGCAGTCCGGCTCGCGATCGACGTCGACCGCCTCGACGCCGGTGCCGTCACCGTCGCGACCGCGGCACTCGACGCCTGCACCGGCTGCGGCGAGCCCCTCCCACCGTTGCCGCTCCGCCGGCGCGTCAACGAGCTGCTCGGCCGCGCCGACGAGCCGGCGTGGCTGTGCGCGGCATGCTCGACGCGCCGGGCGCCGGCAGCCTCGGCGGCGAGACGAGGGCGGGCCGGTCAGTCCTCGTCGTGACCGAACGCGAGCCGCGCCAACTCCGGACCGGCGGTGACGAACCTCCCGGTCGTGCGGGCCAGTGCGAACGTCAGCACGTCCCCGTCGTCGGTCAAGACGACCAGGCGGCGGCCGTCGTCCTCGACCTCGGCGACGACACCCCGTGCCGTCGCCGCGAGGTAGATGACCGTCACCTCGGCGCCGACATGCGGCACTCCCCGCGCGTGCGCCATGACCGGGATCGTAATGCGATCGCGGCGGACCGCTCCGGACGCCGAACAGGGATCCGTACTTACATGTCTGTAAGAATGGCCCTGACAGGAGGCGGTGGCGAAACTTCGACAGGTGGGCGGCCGTGGCAGGCTCGAGGCGCGTCGGCGACGTTGAGAGGGTCGAGTCCGGCAGGCTCTCGCGCGATCTGATCCTGAACGCCGCGGCCGAGCTGTTCAAGCGGGACGGCTACCGCAAGACGCGACTGGAGGATCTCGCCCAGCTGCTCCATGTCACCCGCCCCGCCCTGTACTACCACTTCAAGGCCAAGCAGGACATCCTCGTCGCGATCGAGTTCAGGGCACTCGAGCGTCTCACGGATGTCGCCGAAGCGGTGGACCGCGAACCGCTTCCGGCGATCGAGCTGTTCTGGCGGCACATCGAGGCCCATGCCGGGTACGTCGCGAGCCATCCCGTCGAGGCCGGCATCGTGTTCGAAGAGGAGGAGGAGCTGCCGGACCGGGTGAGGGCCGAAGTGCGGAAGCGGCGCCGCGCCTACACGCGCCGGCTCGTCGGGCTGTACACCGAAGCGATGGCCGCCGGCGATGCCCCTCCCGGAGACCCACGGCTCGCCGTCAACACGATCCTGGGTGCGGCGACGTGGGTCTACCGCTGGTACCGGGAAGGCGTGTGGGGGAATCCGAGCGAGGCGGCGACGGAGATCGTGCGCGTGCTGCGGACCGGTTCGACCGCCGTCAGCGGCCGGTGAACCTCGGCTGGCGCCGCTCGGCGAACGCGACGATCCCTTCGACGGCGTCCTCGCTGCCGGTGGCGTAGTCGACAGCCGTCGCGGCCTCGATCTCGAGGCCCTCGTCGAGCGGCACCGTCAGCGCCGTGACGATCAGGTGCTTGACGCGCGCGAGGGCGAGCGGGCTCGCCCGGCAGATGCGGACGACCTCGTCCAGCGTCCGTTCACGCAGCTCCTCGCCGGGGGCGGCGAAGGCGGCGAGTCCGACCTCGGCGGCATACGATCCCGCGTGCAGATCGCCGGAGAGCAGCCAGTGCCGAGCCCGCTGCAGGCCGATCGCGCGCACCAATCGCTGAGCGCCGCTCCCGGGCATCTGGCTGAACCTGAGGTGGCCGTCGCCGATCTGGGCGTCCTGCGCGACGGTGATCAGGTCACAGCTGAGCGCGAGCTCCATCCCGCCCGCCATGCACGTGCCGTTGACCATCGCGACCGTCAGGATCTCGGAGCGCTCGAGCAGCAGGCAGACGCGACCGAACGCCGCAACGAACCGCTCGAACCGCTCGCGATCCCGGAACAGCACCTGGTAGCGCTTGACATCGCCCCCCGACGAGAACGCGCGCCCGGCGCCGGTCAGGACCAGCGCCCGATGCCGACCGCCTGCGAAGACCGTCGTGATCTCGCGCTCGAGCGAGGCGATCATCTCCTCGCCCACGGGGTTGAACTGGTCGGGGCGGTTGAGTGTCAGCAGTGCGATCGGCACGCCGGCACGGTCGACGTGCTCGACGAGCAACTGATCCGATCGGCTCGTCTCACCGGTCATCCGCCAGACCCTCCACAGGAGTTACCAACTGACGCGTAAGTAAGCAACCGTGGTAGAGTAGCAGGGCCGCCGATGCCGATCGAACGACACGTCTGGAGCAGCGCCGCGATCGTCGGGGTCGGCTACTCGCAGCTCTCCCGGCAGTCGGGCTGCTCCGTGCTCGACCTCGCACTGGCGGCGTGCTCCGGCGCGATCGACGATTGCGGCATCGACGAGTCACTGATCGACGGGATCTTCTCGTTCAGCTACAACAACGACTCGGTGCCCGTGCAGGCCGTCGCCACCGGCCTCGGCCTGGGCGACCTGACATGGGCATGCGACAGCGCACTCGGCGGGCAGGCGCCGTGCTACCTGGCGATCGCGGCGGCGCAGGCGATCGCGACCGGCGCGGCGCAGGCGGTCCTGATCTACCGCGCCCTGAACGGGCGCTCGGGCGCCCGCGTCGGCCAGGCACGCCTCCCCGGCGCGGCCGCCGAGCAGCGCTACGCGATCGGCTTCGACGCGTACGCGCAGAACATCGCGTTGTGGGCCCGCCGCTACCTCGTCGAGACCGGACACGCGCCGCAGGATCTCGGTGTCGTGCCCGTCGCGCAGCGGCTGTACGCCGCCCTGAACCCGCGTGCGGTGATGCGCAAGCCGCTCTCGTACACCGATTACCTGGACGCGCCGATGGTCGCCGAACCGTTCCGGATGTTCGATTGCACGATCGAGGTCGACGGCGCCTGCGCGATCCTCGTCGCGCGCAGCGACATCGCCGGCCACCTGCGTCACCGGCCGGTGACGTTCCTGTCAGGCGGCTACCGACTGCCGCACCGCTCCGGGCTCGATGCCGGCGATGCCCTCCTGTGGCCGGACCTGACCCGCAATTACACGTCCCGACTCGCCGACGAGCTGTGGGCAGAGGCCGGAATCGGCCCGTCCGACGTGGATATGGCGCAGATCTACGACTGCTTCAGCAGCAGCGTGCTGATCAACATCGAGGGACTCGGGCTCGCCCCCCGGGGCGGCGGCGTCGAACTGGTGCGCTCGGGTGAGACCGGGGCGAACGGCCGGCTGCCGATCAACACGAATGGCGGTTTGCTCGCCGAGGGATACCTGCACGGCATGAACACACTTGCGGAAGCCGTGCTCCAGCTCCAGGGCCGTGGGGCCGTGCACACGGCGCGGCAACCACGTACCTGCGTCGTCACCTCCGGCGCGATGATGGACGGCTCCGCACTCGTGCTGGCGACACAGTGACCGAGCGGCCTGACATGGACACGGGTGCGGCGGTCGGGCAGGCCGGTCCCGCTGGGCCGGCCGACTGGTGGCGCGGCCTCGCGACCGGGCGGCTCCTGCTCAACCGGTGCTGCGACTGCGGGGCGACATGGGTCCCGTGGATGGCGCACTGCCCCGATTGCGGGCGCCGCAGCATCGTCGAGGCGATCGAGGCGTCGGGGAGCGGGACGGTGTATTCGTGGGTCGTCGTGTCGCGATCGGTGAGCACGCCGGAGGATGTGCCGTTCACGGTGCTGTCGGTCCGCCTCGACGAAGGAGCGATGGTGTACGGGCGCCTCGCCCGCTCCGCTCCCCAGACGCCGCATGCGGACATGCCGGTGACAGCCGTGTTCGCACAGCGAGCCGACGAGACGCAGCTCGAGTTCGAGCCCGAGCGCCCTGAGCCAGACCCGGGCACGTAGCCGCCGCCCGGCGCCGCGGCCTACCAGACGTCCCCGTGCAGCCGCTCGGGCTCGTGCTTGCCGAACTCGGGGTCTCGCTTCTCCAGGAAGGCGTTGACGCCCTCCTTGAGGTCGGCTGTGTAGGTGAGCGCCGCGACCGACCAGAAGCTCGTGTTGAAGACCGTCTGGAGGTCCATGTGCCAGCTCTGGCGAAGCGCCTGCTTGGTCGCCTCGAGCGCGCGCCAGGGGCGTGAGGCGATGTTCGCAGCGAGCGCGACGGCGTCCGGGAGCAGTTGCTCGGGCTCGACGACCCGATTGACCAACCCGATCTGGAGCGCACGCTGGGCGTCGATCACGTCGCCCGTGAGGGCGAGCTCGGCTGCCATGCCAGAGCCGACCAGGCGCGGCAGGAAGTAGGTGCCGCCGTTGCCCGGGACCATCCCGATCTTGATGTACGTCTCACCGAACTTCGCGCGCGTGGACGCAATCCGCAGGTCGCAGGCCAACGCCAGGTCGAAGCCGCCGGCGGTGGCGCCCCCGTTGACGGCGGCGATGGCAGGCATGCGACAGCTCGCGATCCGCTGCGTGACCGGGAAGATCGCGCGGGCGTTGTACGGCTCGTTCTCGATCTGGAGGCGTTCGTCGAGATAGCGCTTCATCGCGCCCAGGTCCGCACCGGCTGAGAACTGCCGGCCCGCGCCGGTCAGAACGACAACACGAAGGGTCCGGTCGCGGTCGATCTGCGTGAGCGCGTCGAGCATGTCGCGCGCCATCTCCGGCACCACGCCGTTCGCGTGATCAGGACGATTCATCGTCAGCACGGCGACTCCGTCGGCCGCACGCTCGTAGTACGCGTGCTCGAACTCCACGCGGTCAGACATCGGCAGCTCCTCGCTCGATCGCCGGTTTCCCGGGGTGACCCAACTCATGTGTACGTACCTGGCGATCGGCGCCGGAATGCGACACCGAGTCCTCCCGTGGCCGGCCCATCAGGACCACTCCCGCAGAGCGCCGACGCGGCGGAGCTCGGCCTCGCGCGCGGGTGAGATTCCCAATTGCGCCAGCACGTCGTGCGCATCGTGCGCCGACGGCAGGCCACGCCCGCCGGCCGGCCGCCGCTGATCGATCTGAACGGGATAGTCGACGTGCAGCTCGCTGCCGGCGTCGACGATCAGGCCGCGCTCACGGAAGTGCGGGTCCGCGACGACCTCGCTCCCGGTCCTGACGATGTCGACCGGCACGTCGTGAGCTTCGAGCAGCGGGATCAGCTCAGCGGTCTCCCGTGCGGCCACGAGCGCAGCGATGCGCTCGCGGAGCTCGGCGCGGTGGCGCATGCGCTGCTCGTGGGTGTCGTACGGAGCCTGGCGCAGCTGATCGGAGGCCAGCGCCTCGCAGAGGCCGTTCCAGAACTTGTCCTCCAGCGCGTTGAGGATGATCCAGCGGTCACGCGCCCGGAACAGCCCTGAACCCGGGGCGTAGTTCCCGAGCCCCTCGATCGCCGGCTCGACGCCGTCGCGCAGGACCCGTGCCCACTTCGTCGCAGCGAGGTGCGTGATCGCCTCGTACAGCGCGACGTCGAGGTGCACGGCACCGCGCCCGCGGGCGCGGTTGCCGGCGAGCTGAGCTGCGATCGTCAGCGCCGCGAACATCGAACCGCCGAGGTCGGCGATCGAGAGGTGTGGCGCGGCCGGATCCATCCCGGCTGCGAGCACGCCTCCGTAGGCGCCGGCGCCGGCCTGGAAGCTCTGGTCGTGACCGGGCCGCTCGCTGAGCGAGCCGGTCTGTCCGTAGCCGCTGATCGAGCAGTAGATGAGGTCCGGCTGCCGGGCACGGGCCTGCTCGAACCCGATTCCGAGGCGCTCGGCGACGCCTGGGCGAAAGCCCTCGATCACGACCTCGCTGGCTGCGATCAGCTCGTGCGCCAGCTCGACGCCGTCGGGGATCTTCAGGTCGACGCTGAGCACGCGCTTGCCCCGGTTGACGAACTCGTACACACCTGGCATGAAGCGCCGGACGGGATCGCCGCTCGGCGGCTCCACCTTGATCACGTCGGCGCCGAGATCGGCCAGCAGGCGCGTCGCGTATGGCCCGGGCAGATACAGGCTGAAGTCCACGATCGTGACGCCGTCGAGCGGGCGCGGCAGGCTCATCCGATCACGCCCGCGGCCAGGAGCTCGTCGATCTCGCCGTCCGCGACCCCTGCTTGCACGAGCACCGCTCGGGTGTCGGCGCCGACAGGGCCGGGCAGGTCGAGCGGGGCGGAGCCGCAGCCCTGGACCTGAACCGGCATCGCGACGACCTCGAGCGAGTCGCCGCCACGGACCGGCCGGAGGCCCGTGTCGCTCAGCTCGCGGTGCCGCGCCACGGCCTCCCCCAGCGTGTACACGCGCGCCACCGGAACGCCCGCTCGGTCGAGCAGCGCGATCCACTCGTCGGCGCCCCGCGCGCGCAGCGCGTTCTCGATCATGCCCTCGAGCTCGTCTCTGTGGGCGAGCCGCCCGGCCTGGCTCTGGAAGCGCGGGTCGCCGGCGACCGGGGTCCCGAGCAGCTCAGCCAGCTGCGCGAAGCTCGGGTCCGTGAAGGCGCCGACGACGATGTAGGCGTCGGCCGTGGCGAACGGGCCGAGCGGTGTCGTGACCGAGGTCCGTCCCCCCATGCGCGTCGGCGACTCACCGGTGACGGTGTACGCGCTGATCCGGTCGCTGAGGAGAGCGACGGCGACGTCGAGCATCGAGACGCGGACGGTTGCCCGATCGCGCGGGCCGCTCAGAGCCGCGAGGACACCGGCCGCCATCCACACGCCCGTGACGTGGTCGATCGCGGAGGCGCCGATCCGGGACGGCGGCCGGTCCGGTTCCCCGGTCAGATCGAGCAGCCCGGATTCGCTCTGGAACAGGATGTCGTAGCCGGGACGGTCGCCGTGCACGGCGTAGAAGGCACTGATCGCCCCGTGCACGAGCCGCGGATTGACGTCGTGGCAGGATTGCGCGTCGAGGCCGTAGGCAGTGTCACGGCCGGCGCGCATGTTGTGGACGAGCACGTCGGCGCGGCGGACGAGATCCTGCAGGACGGCGCGACCGCGTTCGTCGCCGAGATCGATCGCGACGGATCGTTTCGACGCGTTGACCGACGTGAAGCCGGCGCTGATCCCGTCGGCGAAGGGTGGGAGCGCCCGCAGCGAGTCGCCCTCGAGTCGCTCGACCTTGATCACCTCGGCTCCGAATCCGGCCAGGACCTGCGCCGCATACGGCGCCGCGAGGAATGTCCCGGCGTCGATCACGGTGACGCCTGCCAGCGGCGCGGTCATCCTGGATCGGTCATCCCCGCTCGGTCGGCCCGTCTCAGGCCGGCAAGCCCAGCTCGGCGAGGATCTCCTGCGTGTGCTCACCGAGCCTCGGCGGCGCGGTGAGGACCGGCGGATTCTCGCCGCCTGACGTCAACGGCAGGCGGACCAGGCGCATCTTCGGATCGTCCGACCCCTCCGGCACGACGAGCAGCTCGCGCTCCGCGACGATCGCGTGGTTGGCCGCCTCGTCGACGCGCTGAACCGGACCGATCGGCACCCCGGCGGCGTGGACGGCCTCCATCCAGTGCTCGCTCGTCTGCATCCGGGTTCGCGCCTCGAGCAGCTCGTGCAACGTGTTGCGGTACTCCGGAGCGGTGCGTCCACGCGTCGTCGAAAAGCGTTCGTCCGTCGCCAGGTCGCCGACGCCGAGCACCGAGCACAGGCGCTCGAACAGCCTGTCGTTTCCCGCGGCGATCATCACCCAGCCGTCCGCCGTCTTGAACGCCTCGTACGGGGCGTTGATCGGCGAGCCGGATCCGTACTGGCCGGGAACCTCGCCCGTCGCGAAGTAGCCGGAGATCTGATGACACATGAGCATGTACCCGGTGTCGACCAGTGTCGCCTCCAGGTACTGCCCGGCGCCGGTCCGGTAGCGCTCGGCGAGCGCCGTCGAGACTCCGAGCGCCGCCCACATGCCCGTCGACAGGTCGATCAACGACGCCGCCACCCGCGTCGGCGGGTTACCGGGATGCCCGGTCATGCTCATGATCCCCGAGAACGCCTGGATCAGAGGGTCGTAGCCCGGAAGCTTGCTCCCGGCCTGGCCGCGGCCGAACGCGGACACCGAGCAATAGACGACGGACTCGTTGCGTTCCTTGAACGCGGCGTAGCCCAAGCCCATCTCATCGGCCTTCCCGGGCCGGAAGCTCTCCACCACGACGTCGCAGGTCTCACCGAGCTTGAGTGCCGTCTCGACGTCGGCGGGCGAGCGCAGGTCGAGCACGATGCTGCGCTTGTTGCAGTTCACAGCCGCGAACACGACACCGTCGTCGTTCGCGAAGCGCGGCATCCAGCTCCGGCTGTCGTCCCCCCGCCCCGGCCGCTCAACCTTGATGATCTCCGCCCCGAGATCGGACAGGATCTGCGTGGCAAACGGCCCTGCCAGATTCACTGTCAGATCGAGAACTCTGATGTCGTCAAATGCGGTGAAGATCGTCACTGCGCCTCATCCAGTTCGTTTTCGTGATGTCAGGTGGCGGGTCCGACGCGGGGCACCATCGACGCGCACGCCACTGCCAGGTACCGCTGGATCAGCCCGCTCGAGTCGAGCGACACGCTCGACATGAAGGTGCGGCTCCCGGCTCGATCGGTCGTGCACCCCTCGAGCATGTAATCCGCGCCGTCCTGCACCGAGACATCGATGCGGTGGCTCCGATCGGGCTTGACGCCGCGCCGCTGGAACCCGGCGAGCAGCTCGGCATGCCCGCGGAACTCGGCACGTGGGCCGCCGGGCTGGTAGGGCGGGTGGGAGTAGAGCGCATCGCGGGAGAAACAGGCGACCGCCGCCTCGAACTCGCCGCGGTCGAGGTGCTCGAAATAGCGGTCGACCAGCTCGCGGGCGTCGCCCGTCGAACTCGACGTCACCCCCCAGGTCCGTGCCGGCTCGACGAGCGGGCAGACGTACACGAGCAGGCGCGCGACGGCGCCGGCCACGACCTGCAGGCTGGCGAGCCAGGTGCCCGTGGCGGCACCGTCACGCGCGAGCAGGCGTCCCTCGACGAGCACATCGGAGCTCCCGGAGGTCAGCTGCAGCAGGACCTCGGCGGTTCGATCGGCGAAGGTCGCCTCGAGCCCGGCCCGGAGACCGGCGCTGTCCGTCGCGATCAGGCGCGGCGCCGTCTCGCTTCCCACGCCCGGAAGCGCGGTCAGGGCTCCATCCGGCACGGCGGCGACCGCGGCGTCGAGGTCGCCCGCTCGGAGCGCGGACAGGAGGGTCGCGGCCGCCGGCGCCCCCGAGCGCTCGATCGTGCTCATCGGTCGAGCGCCCGAGCCTGCTCGAGTGCGGTGTCCGCTGCACACATGCCGAACACCATCGCCGGCGCGAGACCTCCGGCATAGGCGCGCACGTGCAGGCCACCGGCATCGGCGCCCGCCGCGAGCAGCCCCGGGATCGGCTCGCGGTCAGCGCCGAGCACGCGCGCCTCAGGATCGATCAGCAGGCCGCCGAAGGTGAACGTCAGCGCCGGCATCACCTCGAGCACGTAGTAGGGCGGCTCTGTCAATCCGTTGCCGTCGCGCACGCGGGACGGGGACGGCGTCCCCGCCGCGCACTGCTCGTTGAACTCGATCAGCGCAGCCCGTACGACCTCGCCCGGATAACCCCATTCCCCGGGGAGGTTCGCGAACTCGTCGAGGTCCGCCGCAGTCGCGCACCGGGCGCCGGCGCGGTATGCGAGGTTGAACTTGTCGGGGGCCGCGAGCCCCGGTACATACGGCCTCAGCATCCAGTCACGATGAACGCGCTCGTCGCAGATCAGCAGCGCGCGACCACCTGGCTGATCGATCGTCGCGAGGCTGCTGAGCTGATCGCCGAGCGTCTCGTCGACATAGCGGCGGCCGTCGCGACCAACCAGCACGCCGTGCTCGGAGTGGAAGAACGAGTAGGTCGCGATCTTCGCCATCGGCGGCATCGCGATTCCGGCGGGCATCAGGTGTCCATAGAAGCCCGCGTCGTCGGCTCCGAATGCCGCCCCCACCGCGAGTCCGAGCTCGAGACCGCGCCCCGCGCTGTGCGGATTCGCCCGCAGCGGGATGTCGACCGCGTTCGGATGGAGGTAGGTCTCGCGCATCGCGCGGTTGCCGCCGAATCCGCCCATGGCGAGGAGCGTGGAGCGAGCCGTGATCGCGCGCGTGGTCCCGCCGGCCAGCGAGATCTCGGCGCCCGTCACCCGCCCGTCCTCGGAGAGGAGCCGGATCGGCTCGGCTTCGACGATCACCTCGCAGCCCGGAGCCCGACGCACGATCTGATCGAGTGCACGTGTCAGTCCGGCCATGTCGACCCGGTGGCCGGTGCCGAAACCGAGCAGTTCGACCGATGTGCCAACGCTCACACCGGTGTCCTGCACCCATTGCAGCGCCTCCCAGCGGCGCTCGATCAAGCGCTCGGCGAGCGCCGGGTCTCCTTCGGGAACCGCTTGGCGGAGGACGTCGAGGTCTGGCGCGGTCCAGAGGAACTCGGCGACCACGGCCGAGCCGCCGGTCGACTCGCCCTTCTCGACGACCGCAACCGTGCCACCCGCCTGAGCGACGCGTGCCGCAGCCGACAGCCCCGCCATGCCACCTCCGAGCACGAGCAGGTCGCGAGACTCGGCACTGCTATTCATAGGAAGCATTATAACGGATTGCGTTTCCGGCCGCGTGAGCCGTCACGAACCTCGCCGAACCGTCGGTTAGGCTGTGGGCGTGCCTACGGAACGCCAGCCGGTCCCGGTCCGCGGCGGTCGCCGGAGCGATCGGGGCAATGTCGGGCGGGGTCAGAAGGTCGCCAACCGAATCGCCCGTCAGATCGTCAGCGACATCGTCGTGAACGAGAAGCAGCCCGGGGAGCCACTCGCGCCGGAGTCGGCGATGCTCGAGAGCTTCGGAGTGAGCCGGGCCTCGCTCCGTGAAGCGCTCCGGATCCTCGAGACCCAGGGGTTGATCACGATCAAGCCCGGACCGGGAGGCGGACCGTTCGTCGCCGACGTCGACTCCGGCGACTTCGGGCGGATGGCGACACTCTTCTTCCAGATCAAGCGGGTCACACTCGGAGCGGTGGTCGAGGCGCGGCTCGCGATCGAGCCGATGATGGCGCGCTTCGCGGCCGTGCGACACGACCCAGCCCTCAATGACGAGCTCGAGGAGATCGTCCAGCAGCACTACCGAGTGGCGACCGACGCCGAGTGGTTTGCGACCGTCGATGACTTCCACTCGCTCGTCTGCCGGATGTCGGGCAATCCCCTCCTCGATCTCGTCGCCGGCGCGCTCAAGGACATCTATGCCGATCGCGTGACGGGCTTCGGTGTCCCCGAGGAGAACCGTGACGAGGTCCGCTCGACGCACCGCAAGATCGCCCGCGCGATCATCCGTGGCGACGGGGTGACAGCGGAGCGGCTGATGCGCGGACACATGGTCGTCCTTGCCCAGTTCTTCGAGCGAAACCATCCGGGGCTGATGGACGAGCTCGTCGACTGGTACTGACCCGCACTCGACCGGAGGCAGCCGTGCGCGGTCTAGACTGCTTACTGACGTGAAAGTCAAGGGCCGGGCATCCGAGTCAGGCATCCCGCCGGGTGACGGCCCGGCATCCGAGTCAGGCATCCCGCCGGACGACCGCCCGGCCGCGCTCGAGCGCTGGCTCGACGAGCGAGGCCTGGGGGCGGGCCCCGTCCGGCTCGAGCCACTCGGCGACGGGCACTCCAACCCGACGTTCATGCTCTCGCGCGGCGGCGACCGCTGGGTGCTCCGTCGTGCTCCGCACGGGCCGCTGGCGCCATCCACCCACGACGTCCTGCGCGAGGCGTCGTGGATCCGCGCGCTGCGGCCGGTCGGCATCCCGGTCCCCGTGGTCATCGACGGCTCCGACGATGTCGCGGTCGTCGGAGCGCCGTTCTTCGTGATGGAGCTGATCGAGGGATTCGTCCCCGGCCCCGGCGCGATCCCGTTGGACGTCGACCAGCCGGCCGGACGGCGCAGCATCGTCGAGGAGTTCGTCGACGCGCTCGTGGCCCTGCACCGCGTTCCGATCGACCTGCCGGAACTCGCTCGGTTCCGTCGCCCGGGAAGCTATGTGGAGCGCCAGATCTCGCGCTTCTCCGACCTGTGGGAGAACAACCGGACCCGCGCGCTGCCAGATCTCGAGCTGGTCACGCTGTGGCTGCGGGAGCACGTGCCGGAGTCGTCGCGCACCGGTGTCGTTCACGGGGACGCGCGGCCCGGCAACGCGGTCTTCCGCACGCGCACGGACCGTGCCGAGCTCGTCGGGCTGCTCGACTGGGAGATGGCCGCGATCGGTGATCCGCTCGCCGACGTCGGCTACCTGCTCGCCACCTGGGCCGAGCAGGACGACCCGCGCGACCCGCTGTACGACGTATCGATGTGGACGCGCGCCCCCGGATACCCGACACGCGCCGAGATCGCTGACCGGTACGCCGAGCAGACGGGCACGCGTGCCGCCGACCTGCGCTTCTACGTGGCGCTGGCACTGTGGAAGGCGGTGATCCTGATGGAGGGGAACCTCCGGCGGTACATCGACGGGCGGGCCGAGAACCCGTACTTCGAAACGTACATCGAGGGGCTGCCGCCGATCGCCGGGCGCGCCAGGAGACTGGTCGAGGGGCGATGACGCCCGGACCGCTCGCCTTCGATTCCCAGGTCGCGGTGATCGTCGGCGCCTCACGCGGGCTCGGCGCGACCGTCACGGAGCGGTTGCTCGAGCATGGAGCATCCGTCGTGGCCGTGGCGCGCAGCGAGACTCGGCTGGCGTCTCTCTCAGCTCGCCTGGACAGCCCGGAGCGCCTCGTGACGGTCGCCGGCGACCTCCGGGACCTGACACTCGCCGAGCGGGTCTGCGCCGAGGCCGTCGAGCGGTTCGGGCGCATCGACCTGCTCGTCAACTCGGCCGCGATCAGCCCGGTCGCGGCGAAGCTCGTCGACACGGAGGCCGCGGTGTTCGAGGGCATCCTCCACGCCAACGTGCTGGGTCCGTGGCGCTTCGCCGTCAGCGCGATCGCGAGCGGGCTGCGCGACGGCGCGATCGTCAACGTCGGCAGCTCGGGCGGGCTGCGCCCCGTTCCGAGCTTCGGGCCGTACTGCGTGTCGAAGGCGGCGCTTCACCACCTCACGGTCCAGATGGCCGTCGAGTTCGCGCCACGGGTGCGAGTCAACGCGATCGCGCCCGGCACATTCGAATCGGACTTCTCGCGCCCGCTGCTCGACAGCCGGCCGGACGCGGCCAGCGCAAACCTGATGCGCCGAGTCGGAACGCCGGACGACGTGGCCGGCGTGATCCTCTTCCTGCTGTCGAACGCCGCATCGTGGATCACCGGACAGATCTGGTCGATCGACGGCGGTGGGTCCGACCTGGGGCTCGAGGTGATCTGAACGGGGCGGTGCGAGACGCGCGTCAGACGCGCTCGAACAGCACCACTGAGCAGTTCCCGCCGGCGCCGAGGGCGTGCGTGAGGCCGATGCGCGCGCCCGCAACCTGACGCGCCCCGCAGCGCCCGCGCAGCTGTTCGACGACCTCGAACACCTGGCCCAGCCCCGACGCTCCGACCGGCTCGCCCTTTGACAGGAGCCCGCCGGACGGATTGACCGGCAGCCGCCCGCCGAGGCGGGTCGCTCCGGACTCGACAAGCGGACCGCCGCCCCCCGGCTCACAGAAGCCAAGCTCCTCGGTCGCGATGATCTCATTGCCCGCGTCGGTGTCCTGCACCTCCGCGACGTCGATGTCCGCCGGCGCGAGACCCGCGCGCTCGTACGCGTCACGCGCGGCCCGGCGGGTGACGCTGTCGTCGGGCTCGACGGAGGAATCGGTGGGCATGTGCTCGCCGATCGCCTGGGCCCGGCGAGCCGTCCGCAGCCCCTGGCCGATGATCCGCACCTGCCCCCTCGCGGGCTCCCCCCCGGTCAGCACCGCAGCCGCCCCGCCCTCGTTGGGAGTGCACAGCATCAGCAGCCGGATCGGGTCAACGACCTCGCGACTCGCGAGGACCTCGTCGACCGGCACGAGCCGCGTGTACATCGCACGCGGGTTGTGCACCGAATGGGCGTGGTTCTTCTCGGCGACGAGCGCAAGCTGCCGCTCGGTGGTGCCGTAGTCGTACATGTGACGGCGGATCGCAAACGCGAACTGCGCCGGGTTGACGGCGTGACCGATGCGACGGCGCCACTCGTCGAAGTAATCCATGTCCATGAAGCCGCGCGGCATCTTCTCGATCCCGACCACCGCGACACATTCGTACTCCCCGCTCGTGATCGCGTACCGAGCCGCCTGCAGCGCCGCTCCGCCGCCCGAGCAGGCGTTCTCGATATTGATGATCGGGATCCCGGTGGCGCCGAGGATCTGGGCGATCCGGTGACCCGCGCCCGTCCCGGCGTACATGTGGGCGCAGAACAGAGCTTCGATCTGCGACCACGCGCGGCCGGCATCGGCGAGCGCGTCGCGGAGGGCGTCCACCCCCATCTCGACGGCGGGCTTGCCGTCGAAGCGGCCGAAGGGGTGCATGCCGACCCCGGCGACGATCACGGAGGCGCTCATGACACCCGGTAGGCGTAGGACAGCAGCCGCTCTCCCTCGGGGCCGGGAAGCTCGAGCAATTCGAAGGCGCAGCGGCTGCCGATGTCGATCCTGTCGAGGTCGCGACAGGTCAGGGTCGAGGTCACGCGGATCCCCTCCGGCAGCTCGACGACACCCAGCGCGTACGGGACCGTGCCGGCGTACCCGGGCGGCGACGCCCGCACGATCGTGAACGTGTACACGACGCCGGTCCGCGACAGTGGAACCGGCTCGAGCTGATCGTGCTGGCAGCTCGCGCAGGTGCTCCGCACCGGAAAGCGCAGCGCACCACAGGCGCTGCAGCGGCCGGCCAGCAACGACGGGGGGTCGGTGCAGAGCAACCCGTCGGTCACCGCGGAGAGCTTCACAACCGGGCGAATCTATCACAACTATTGTAAGAGAATATGGGCCATCGACCCGCGGGCGGAGGGCTTCCCTGAAGCCTTCGCCGGTGGCTGGGCGACCGGAGCGTGGGCAAGCTACGGATCGAGGGTCGTGGAACAGCCGGATGACCGGTCCGGCGCGATCGGCTTGAGTTGGACAAAAGGCCGGAGGGAGTCGGATGACCCAGCAGCAAATGAGTGGAGCGGACGCAGCGTGGCTGCACATGGACCGGCTGACGAACCCGATGGTCGTCAATTCGGTCCTGTGGTTCGATCGGCCGATCGACGCAGAGTTGCTGGAGAACATCATCCAAGAGCGGATGGTGGAGCGGTTCCCGCGCTTCCGGCAGCGGGTGGTCGAGCCGCGCGCGGGCGTGGGGCTGCCGCGGTGGGCCGACGACGCCGAGTTCGAGATCTCCAACCACGTGCACCGGGTCACGGTTCCCGCACCGGGCGACCGAGCGGCGCTGCAGGATCTGGTCGGCGAGCTGATCTCGACTCCCCTCGATCGTTCGAGACCGCTCTGGGAGACGTACCTGATCGAGGGCGCGGGCGCCGGCACCACGATGCTCTCCCGAATCCATCACGCGATCGCAGATGGCATCGCGCTGGGGCGGGTGCTGCTGTCGATGACGGACGACGCCCCCGACGCCGGCATCGGCGAGGACAGCTCCGAGGATGGCGCTCCCGCCTCCGGGGGCACGCTGGCTCGTGCGGTCGCCGGCGGGTTCCAGCTCCTCGGCGCGGCGATGCATGAGGGCGTCGACGTGCTCGCCCACCCGCGAACGGAGATCGGCGACCTGGTGAGCGCGGGCGCGCAGGATACGCGCGCAGCGGCGAAGCTGCTGCTCACCCCGCCCGACCACGGCGACGTCTTTCGCGGCGAACTCGGGACCCGCCAGAAGGTGTGCTGGACGGATGGTTTCCCGCTCGCGGACGTCCAGGTCGTCGGACGCGCCACCGAGACGACGGTCAACGACGTGGTCGTCGCCGCAGTCAGCGGCGCGCTGCGGCGCTATCTGCTCGACCGGAGCGGCCATGCGGACGAGCTGCGGGCGATGGTGCCGTTCAACCTGCGCCCACTCGATGAGCCGCTCCCCCGTGATCTCGGTAACCAGTTCGGGCTCGTCTACCTGTCGCTTCCGGTCGGACTCCGAGGACGCCGGCAGCGCCTCAACGCCGTGCATCGCCGGATGGAATCGATCAAGCACTCGCCGGAAGGGGCCGTCGCATACGGTCTGCTCAGCCTCGTCGGACTCACCCCGCCACAGATCGAGCAGCGGCTCGTCGGGATGTTCGCGGCCAAATGCTCGCTCGTGCTGACGAACGTCCGCGGCCCGGGTGAGGCGGTCTCACTCGCGGGCGCGCGCGTCGCCGGAGTGATCCCGTGGGTGCCGGCCGCGGGCTCGATCGGGATGGGTGTCAGCATCTTCAGCTACGACGGTCGCGTGTTCGTGGGGCTGCGAGTCGACGCGGGCCTGGTCCCGGATCCCGAGGCGATCATCGAGGCAGTCGAGGACGAGCTGGTCGAACTGCGGCGCCTGGCCGCAGGCGCTCGCGCCTGAGCGGTCGCGATCGCAGGGCCCGGGGCCGTGCGAGACTTCCCGCCATGGCGAGCGACGGCCCGGCGCGCGTGTACGTCAGCGGCGACCGCGAAGGCGCCTACCTCGTGGCCGAGGAACGTCCCGACGGATCGCTCGTCCTGACACCCGACGCCTCACGACGCGCACGTCCTCGTTCACCTCAGCGCTCGGGCGACGAGCTCGGCGGGCTGGCACAGCTGCTGCGGCGCCGACCCGACGTGGTGCGCACGACGGACCAGGCGCTCGACGACTGGGGTGTCGAACTGCTCGAAGGCGAGCTCGTCGTCGAATTCGCGCTGGCAGACGTCAACGAGCAGCACGGCTTCGTCGCGCTCACCAACCAGCGTCTGATCTTCCTCGTCCGGGGCCGCACCGCGCTCGAACCGCGGCTGGAACGCCGGCTGAGCGGCCTTCAGTCAGTCGAGCTGATCGGACGGGGCCGCCGGCGCCGGCTCGCGGTCGGCTGGGCGGGATCGGGGCCGATGGTGATCGACTGTCCGGACCGCGCCCAGCTCGAACGGCTGGAGGCGAGACTGCGCGCGCGCTGACCGCGTACCTCCCGCCGAGCCGGTCCTCGAATAGAGTCGCGAGGGTTGAGCACGACGCGCCTCCCCGATCCGATCGGCATCGTCGGCGCCGGCACGATGGGCGCCGGGATCGCCCAGCTCGCCGCCGAGGCCGGAGCGCGGGCGCTCATCTACGACGCTGTACCGGGCGCGGCGAGGACGGGCGTCGAACGGATCACGGGTGCGCTGAGGCGAGCGACCGAGAAGGGGCGGATCACCCCCGAGGAGGCCCGCCAGATCGCAGCACGGCTCGAGCCGGCGGCCGATCTGCACGATCTGGCGCCGTGCCGGCTCGTGATCGAAGCGGCCCCGGAGCGGCTGGAGCTCAAGCGGCAGCTGTTCGCGGAGCTCGCCGGCCACGTCGGTCCCGACTGCGTGCTGGCGACGAACACGTCCTCGCTGTCCGTGACCGAGATCGCCGCGGCGGTCGCCCGGCCTGAGCGAGTCGTCGGCCTGCACTTCTTCAACCCGCCGACGGCGATGCGGCTCGTGGAGGTCGTGTCCGGCGCGGCGTCGTCGGCGGCCGCGCTCACGACCGCTCGAACGCTCGCCACGGCGATGGGCAGGAACCCGATCGACGCCGCCGACATCCCGGGATTCCTCGTCAATCGTTGCAACCGGCCGTATTCACTCGAGCCGCTGCGACTGCTGGGCGAGCGGATCGCATCGGTCGAGCAGATCGACCGGATCATGCGCCTCGGCGGCGGCTTCCGGATGGGCCCATTCGAGCTGATGGACCTGATCGGCCTCGACACGAACTTCGCGGTCGCCAGCGAGCTGTACCGGCAGACGTTCGCAGAGCCGCGATACCAGCCATCACCGCTGCAGGCCCGGATGGTCGCGGCGGGGAAGCTCGGGCGCAAGACCGGGCAGGGCTGGTACGCCTACGAGCCGGGCGACGGCGCCCACCGCGCGGCAGATCCCGAGCCACCCCCGATCGGCGGCGGCGGGCAGCGGGCGGTCGCGATCGCCGGCGAGCTCCCGCTCGCTCGCGAGCTGCGCGCGCGCGCGACCGAAGCCGGCTGGGCGGCGCACCCGGGCGGACAACCCTGGCTCACGATCCTGTGCGATCCCGCGAACTCGGACGCTGCCGGGCCGCGCCTGCGGCTGCTCGCAGCCGGCTCCCTGCACGCCACCGATCCGCCGGCGGTCGGCTTCCATGCGCTCGCTCCGTTCACGGGCTCGCGGCTCGTCGAGCTGACGCGCACGACCGTCAGCGACCCAGTGGCGGTCGAGCGAGCCGAGGAGTTCTTCCGTTCGCTGGGCCGCCTGACCGAGTGGGTCGACGACGCACCGGGCCTCGTCAGCGGGCGGATCGTGTGTCAGCTGATCAACGAGGCGGCCTTCCTGATCGGCGAGGGTCACGCGACCCCTGCCGACGTCGACGCGGGGATGACGCTCGGCGTCAACCACCCGCGCGGCCCGGTGGCGTGGGCCGGCGCACTCGGACTCGTGCACGTCGTCGCCGTGCTCCGAGCACTCCATCGCGAGCTCGGCGAGCCGCGCTATCGTGTGGCACCGCTCCTGGCGCGACGGCTCGCGACAGGCGCGGAGCTTCACTGAAGGCTGGAGGCGGGCCGTGCGGGCGAGATCGCTTCAACTGGCCGAGTGGTTGATTCCATGACATCTGGGCGTGGAGAAAGTCGAGGAAGTGCCGATATCCGGCATAGCGCAGCTGACGGCGCGGCGAACTCAGCCGTCGCCGTCGACGCCAGGAACGTCCACGCCATACGTCCCAGGAATGCCCATGCCACACGTCACTGATCTCGGCCGCGCACGCCGGCTGCCCTCGCTCCGGGTGCTCGCCTCGGCCCTCCTCACAGCCGCGCTCGGATTGCTAGCCCTGCCCGCCGCCAGCGTCGCGACGGATGCGCCGGGGACCGTCGCGCTCGATCAGGCCGCCTATACGGCGCACGAGGACATGGGGTACCTGACGATCACGATCACGCGGACAGATCCGACCGGCACCGAATTCGTCCGCTACGGCGTCAAGCAGCAGGATGCACAGTCGGGGCTCGACTTCGTCGCCGTTCCGAACAGCGTCGCCAGCTTCCAGTCAGGCCAGACCAGCTACTCGTTCAAGGTGAAGATCCTCGACCTCGGCATGAACGCGCCGCCGGTCCATGCGCTCGCCTACCTGTTCGGCTCCTGGCCCCAGCATCTCGGGACGCCGAACAACGCGGTCATCACGATCGACCGGGACGATCCGCTCGATCCGAAGAACCCCTCAGATCTGCTCGGCGCGACGCCCGCCGGTTCGACTTCAGGTACGACCGCGAACGTCGGCAGCATCGATCCGCTGCAGGGCGCGCAGTTCTACACGCCGGGCCCGACCGGCGCCGCCGGCGCCGCCGCGATGAGCCTTCGGCACAGCAACCCGGCGTGGGCGAGCGCCCTCTCCGTGCTCGCGAACGCACCGACCGGATACCGGTTCTGGTTCTGGAACACGCCGGCGGACCCTGCCGGCGTCGTCGCCCACTACCTCGAGCAGGCTGAGCGGCGCGAGCCGGGCACGACCGTCCAGCTGACGACGTACTCGCTCGTGCACGGCGCGTGCGGCTCGACCGCGACCGCGGCGTTCGCAAGCCGGTACCTCAACTGGGTCCGCGGCCTGGCGCAGGGGATCGGCAACTTCCACGTGGTCCTGTTCTTCGAGCTCGACTCGATCATCACCGCTCCCTGCCTGACCGGGCGCGAGCGGTACATCCGCTTCCACGATGAGCTTGCGCCCGCGATCCAGATCCTCGAACAGGACCCGCACGTCGCGCTGTACCTGGACGGCGGCGCCGCCGACGCCAGCCCCTGGCGCACCGACGCGCGCTTCCTTGCCGCGGCCGGCGTCAAGGACGCTCAGGGCTTCGTCCTCAACCCCACGCACTTCGACTGGACCACGAGGGAGCTTGCGTACGGCCAGCGGATCGCCCGTGCGCTCGGCGGCGTTCACTTCGTCATCAACACCGGCGAGAACGGCCGCGGGCCGCTCGCGCCGCCGGATCTCGTGCAGGACGGAAACGAGGTCCTCTGCAACCCCGCCGGGCGCGGACTCGGTCCGTTCACGACGAGCACCGGCTATCGATACGCGGACGCCTTCTTCTGGACGGCCGTTCCGGGGAACTCGGGTGGCGCCTGCCGCCCAGGGGCGCCGCCAACCGCCCAGTTCTGGACCGCCTACGCGGTGTCGCTCGTCCAGAACGCCGACTTCAACGTCACCGGTCCGCACGAGTACCTGCTGCGGCAGGGTCACTTCGTCCCCGAGCAGCCCCAGCCCAAGTCCTGAGCATCGCGGGCCGGCCCGGTGGCCCGCAGGCCACCGGGCTGTGCTGCGCCGCACTCACCCCAGGGCGACGCGGCCGGCATCGGTCAGCGTGAAGCCGCCGAGGCCGAACCGCTGCTCGAGCAGCGCCGGGATCTCGGAGCGCTCGACGGCGTTCACGGTGGCGCCGGCCGGGGTTCGCTGCACGAGCCCGAGTCCGTTCCAGTCACTGAGCGACACGCGCGTCCCGTCGGGCAGCTGGCGCGCGATGATCAGTCCGGAGACGAACGCCGAGCTCGGGTGCGTGCACGTGAACCAGTTGCTGACCTCCACGTCGATCGCCGGGACCGGCCGCTGGGAGAACGCGTAGACGTCGTGCCACTCGCCCCCGCCGGCGGTCTGGAGAACGAGCAGGTCACCCTCCTCGACGACGCGAAAGCGCCAGCCCTGCTGCTCGTACGGCCCGCCCGGTCCGAACGGGATCGGCTCGAGCAGCGTGCCCGCTCCGAACCCGACGTCCGCGTGCCACGTCGCCCCGTCCGCGGTGACCCGCAGGACCAGGTGCGACATCGGCCTGACGACGCCCGGCGGCGCGCCCCAGCGCACGCGGGCGAGCATCAGCTCGACCTCCGCTCCAAGCGCCTCCAGCACCGCCTTGAACAGCAGGTTGTGCTCGAAGCAGTACCCCCCGCGGCGGGCCGTGACGAGCTTGCGCTGCAGGCCGGCGGGGTCGAGCGCGACGGGCACGCCGCGATGGGGATCCAGGTTCTCGAACGGAATCGCACACACATGCGCGGTGTGCAGGCGGGCGAGCGACGCGCTCCGCCGCACCCCGATCCGATCGAGGTACGCGTCGAGATCGACGGCGACGTCAGCCGGCACGGCTCCGATCCTGTCCGCTGGCCGCGGCTCTGTCAAGACTCCAGTCGCGGACGGGTCCGGCAGGCACATGTGCGACGATTGCGGGCATGGAGCAGCGCTCGATCAGGCGGCTCGACCGGAGCGTGAGCGTGGTCGGCCTCGGCACGTGGCAGCTCGGCGCCGACTGGGGCTCGGTCAGTCCCGACGCCGCGCGCGGGACCTTGCAGGCCGGCGTCGATCAGGGCATCACCTTCTTCGACACCGCCGACGTGTACGGCGACGGTCGCAGCGAGCAGTTCTGCGCCGATCTGCGCCGCGCCAATCCCGAAGTGTTCATCGCGACCAAAATGGGGCGCCGCGTCGCGCAGCTGCGAGAGAACTACAACGTTCGCAACTTCCACGACTGGAACGATCGCTCCCGCGCCAATCTCGACGTCGACGAGCTCGACCTCGTGCAGTTGCACTGCCCGCCCGACGAGGTGTACACCGACGACGGCGTCTTCGACGCGCTCGACGAGATGGTCGGCGCCGGGCGGATCCGCGCGTACGGGGTTTCGGTCGAGACGTGCGCGCAGGCGCTCGCAGCGATCGCCCGGCCGCACGTTGCGACCGTTCAGATCATCCTCAACTGCTTCCGGCACAAGCCCCTGGAGGAGGTCCTGCCGGCAGCGGCCGCTGCCGGCGTCGGCATCATCGCGCGGGTCCCGCTCGCCTCCGGGTTGCTGTCAGGACGCTACGACGAGCAGACCGTGTTCGGCGCCGACGATCACCGCAACTACAACCGGCACGGCGAAGCGTTCGATGTCGGCGAGACGTTCTCCGGCGTGCCGTTCGAGGTCGGCCTCGCCGCCGTGCGCGAGCTCCGCTCGCTGGTCGATCCGGGCGTCCCGCTCGCTCAATTCGCACTGCGCTGGGTGATCGACCAGCCGGGGGTCAGCACCGTCATCCCGGGGGCGCGCAGCCAGGATCAGGTGCGCGCCAACGCCGCGAGCGCCGCGCTCGCCCCGCTCCGCGATGACCAGCTCGCGGGCGTCCGGGACGTGTACGACCGCCTGATCCGCCCGCACGTCCACGACCGCTGGTAGCCAGCGCGGACGCGTCCGCCGCCAGGGCGGCGGCGGTCAGGCGTGCCCACGCCACCGCAGAGGCTCGAGTCCCGAAGGGATTCTTTCCCCGGGAACTCAAGTTGCAAGGACGGTGACCGAAACCAAGGATTGCGGGGCGATGCCCGACCAACCGAATCGCTCTGGGCTTCTGGCGCGACGACATCAGGTGCCCTTGTCCCAACTGACTGCAGGTCCCAGATGACACGCTTCCGCCGCGGCGAGGACCGAACCGTCCACGGCGTCGCCGCAGCCACGGACATCACCGCGCGCAAGCGCGCGGAGGAGGAACTCGCGGTCGAGCGCCGGCTGCTCGACGCGTTCCTCGAATCGACCAACGACCAGGTCTACTTCAAGGACCTCGACGGGCGGTTCCTCAGAGTATCCAACGCTCTGGCGGAGCGATCCGGCTTCCAAAGCCCGGCGCAGGCGATTGGCAAGACCGACTTCGATGTGTTCTCGGCCGAGCACGCCCGGCAGGCGTTGCGTGACGAAACGCGCATCATCCGGACCGGCCGGCCGATGCTCGACTACGAGGAGCGGGAGACCTTCCCGGACGGGCACGTCGCCTGGGTGTCGACCTCGAAGATGCCGCTGCGCGACACGACCGGCGCGATCGTCGGCACGTTTGGGGTTTCCAGGGACATCTCGGTCCGGAAGGAAGCCCAGGAAAGACTCGTCTACCTGGCAGAGCGGGACCCGCTGACCGGGCTGCACAACCGCCGCCACCTCGAAGCCGAACTCCATCACCAGCTCGAGCGGTGCGCTCGCTATGGGGAGCGCGCGGCGCTGCTGATGCTCGACCTCGACCATTTCAAGTTCGTCAACGACTCGCTCGGGCACAGCGTCGGCGACGAGGTGATCACCCATGTCGGGACCCTGTTGCGCGAACGGCTGCGCGCCAGTGATGTCGTCGCACGCCTGGGCGGAGACGAGTTCGCGGCGATTGTCCCGTGCGTGGACGTCGAGGCCGCCCGTTGCCTGGCGCAGACGCTCACGAAGCTCATCTCCAACAGCGCGTTCGAGCATGCCGAACACCGGTACCTGCTGTCGGCGTCGGCCGGGGTGGTCATGCTCGACGGAGTGGCCTCCACCGAGGATGCGCTGATCGGCGCTGACGTGGCGCTGTATGAGGCCAAGCGGCAGGGCCGGAACCGGGTGGACGTCTACTGTCCGACGATTCGCGAGCGGGTCCTGACCGGCCTGTCCTGGTCGCAGCGGCTGCAGGAAGCGCTGGCGGGCGGCGGCTTCGAGTTGCACGAGCAGGCGATCGTCGACCTGCGAACCGACGAGCCGGTCATCCACGAACTGCTGATCCGCATGCGCGGGGAACACGGCGCCCTGATCCCACCGAACGACTTCCTGGTGCCGGCGGCGCGGTTCGGCTACATGCCGGCGATCGACCGCTGGGTCATCTCCCAGGCGGCCCGCCTGGGCGCCACCCGACCGGGACGCTGCCTGGCGGTCAACCTCGCGGCGCAGACGATCGGGGAGCCGGGACTGGTCGACTACATCGCCGAGCAGCTGTCCGCGGCGGGCGCTGAGGCGGCTGACTTCGTCTTCGAACTGTCCGAGTCCGACGTGATCGCCAACCTCGACCGCGCACGCGCGCTGTGCGAGGGCCTGCGCGCGCTCGGAGCGCGCGTGGCGCTCGACGACTTCGGCTCGGGGTTCTCCGGATTCTCCTACCTCAAAGCGCTGGACGTGCACGTGCTGAAGATCGACGGGCAGTTCGTCCGGGAACTCGGGTCGAACGCCGTCGACAAGCTGGTCGTCGAGGCCATCGTCCACGTCGCCAACGGGCTGAAGCTGCCGACCGTGGCGGAGTACGTGACGGACGCGGCCGTCGCGCGCCGCTGCCGTGAGCTGGGAGTCACCCACGGCCAGGGGTTCCATTTCGGCAAGCCCGCACCGATCTGCCCGGACGACGCCGGCGCGCGCGCACGCGCTTCGAAATCAGCCAGCGAACTCACGCCGAGCGTCCGGCGGGACGTCCGCGTCCCGAATTGAGATCGCCGGTGCGATCAGGACACTAGGCCTGGGTCGTGTCGATGTCGAGGTGCCGGGCCCAGCGAGCGGAGAGCTGGTGCCAGAGCTCGGATCGGGGTTGCAGCCCGAGGCCGTCGAGGAACGTCGCGTCGAGCGTGCCGGGGGGTGGGTTATCGCGGGCGTCGGGGTGCAGTTGGTGGGCGATGACGTTGGCGATATGGACAGCGGCGACGGGGTGGAGCGCGAGTCCGGGAAACGAGCCAGGGTCGTGATGGTGCGCGACGGCTTCGACGACGCCGTCGGGCAGGCCCCAGAGCGAGAGCAGGTACGCGCCGGTGCCGGCGTGCGTGATCTGCTGCTGCTCCTGCTCGATCTCGTGTGGGCCGACGCCGCGTTCCTGGGCCTCGCGGGTGATCGAGATCCAGCGTCCGGGGTCCTCGGCGATCAGGACGAGCTTGCCGATGTCGTGGAGCAGACCGGCGGTCATCGCCTCCTGCTGTTCGTGACCTGCCGGGAGGATCGACGAGGCGATCTTGCCCACCAGCATCGCGTGGCTCTGGAACTCCTCGATCGAGAACCCGTCCAGTTTGACCGGCGCCAGGCGGCCGAACGCTTCGGCGGTGAGAGCCAGCGACTTGATCGTGTCGACCCCGAGGTAGACAACCGCATCACGCACGCGGGTGACGTTGTGGCCGATGCCGAAGAAGGCGGAGTTCGCCAATTGGAGGACCTTGGCGGTCATCGCCGCGTCGCGCTCGATCACGGCGGCGACGTCGTCAGGCGCCCAGGCCGGATCACTGAGAACCTGCCTGATCTGCGTATAGAGCACGGGACTGGAGGGCAGCGAAGTCGCGGCCGTCGCGGCTCGCAGGGCCGCGGCATGATCGGTGAGCTCGCGCAGCGCCAGGGAGCGCTCGATCAACGCACCCAGCTGATCGACCGCACACGGTTTCCCCAGGAAACGGTGGGCCACGGCCGACGCTCTGACGAGAACCTGGGGATTTGCGTCCCCCGACAGGATGATCCGGATCGTCGACGGACACCGGTCATGAACGAGAGCGAGAACCGTCGCACCGTCCATGCCGGCCATCTGCATGTCGGCAATGACCACGTCGGCATGCTGCTCAGCGAGCGCCGACAGGGCGGCCTCGCCGCCGCCGGCGGACTCGACCTGCCAATCGTGCCGGTACCCGTGCGCCGCCGCGACCAAGCTCTCCCGCACGGCGGGCTCGTCAACGACGAACAGGATGCGCTTGACCGCGCGCTCGTCGGTCGCGCCGGCGGTCGGCGTCGCGAGGTCGAGTGGAGGTGATTCGCTCACATCACCCCAGATAATCGCTCAGCCCACCGCCACCTTGAGACCCCGCCGGCGATTCGCCGAACCGGACCGGGATCTGGCGGCGGCAGAGCTCGAGATCCACCTGCCGACCCGCAGCCTGGAAGAGCGGGCGCCCGGGCTCGACATGGGGCCGCTCGAACGACGCGGCTGCCGCTTTGACAACCCCGCCCGCACGCCCCCTATCGACGCTTCGCCGCCGCCCTCGCGAACAGCCGGCGCATGACTCGGGGTCACCGTGGATCGCTGCTCCTTCGATGTAGGGCTCGCTCATCCGCAGCTCCATGCCGGTTTCTCCCGGCGCTTCGTTTATCCCACCGCTTTCCCCCTTCGGTCCTGACCCCCCGAAATCAAAGCCAGTGGGTGCAGAGTTATGGTCGTGGCGGGTGAGCGGAAGTTCCCAACCCCCTCCCGACTGTTGGGGGGTCGGACCTGGGCGCGCGCCGAGTGAGCGCCCAGGTCCGACCCCTCCGCGGATCCGGGGGGTCGGGAAGTTTCGCTCACCCTCGCCCGGCACTGTCACCGCGCCGGTTCGGGCAGCGCCGACCAAAGCTGCGCGTCGATCTCGGTGCGGGCCCATTCGAGGGTCACCGCACATTGCTCGGCTGTGCGGACGCCGGCGACGACGCAGCACACAGCCGGGTGCAGGAGCGGAAATTGCAGCGCCGCCGTCGGCAGGGTCGTGGCATGTGCAGCGCACGCCCGCGCGCAAGCGCGAGCGGCAGCGAGCACCTCGGGGGGCGCTGGTCCGTAGTCGAAGTTCGCATCGTCGGCAGGCTCCGGACGGGACAGGAGGCCCGAGTTGAACGGAGCGGCGGCCACGACCGCGACGCCGCGATCGACGCAATCCTCCAGAAGCGGCGCGGCCGATCGGTCCACGAGGGTCCAGCGACCGGCGACCATCACGACGTCGACGTCGGTCTCGGCGACGAAGCGGCGCAGAGGCTCCACGAAGTTCATGCCCACCCCGACGGCACCGATCACTCCTTCGTCCCGGAGTGCCACGAGCGCCGGCACCGCATCACGCAGCGCCGGCTCCATGTGATCCTCGGGATCGTGAACGTAGACGATGTCGATGTGGTCGATGCCGAGCCTGGCCAGACTCGACTCAAGGCTGCGCAGCACGCCATCGCGGCTGTAGTCATGGGCGCGGCGGAGCGTGTCCTGCACGGCGAACCCGCCCGCCTCCAGGTCCGACCCGGTCGGGGACGGATTGGGGACGAGCAGGCGGCCGACCTTCGTCGAGACCGTGAACTCGGACCGCGGCCGCTCTCGCAGCGCCGCTCCCAGGCGCCGCTCGGACAGGCCGAGCCCGTAGTGGGGAGCGGTGTCAAAGTATCTGATGCCCCCCTGCCACGCCGCGTCAACCGCCCGGCTTGCCGTCTGATCGTCGATCGCCCGATAGAGATTGCCGATCGACGCACCGCCGAACCCAAGTGCAGTGACGGTCACTCCGCTCTTGCCGACCGACGAGCGCGTCATCGGGTCACCGCGCCCGCTCGTTCCCCTCCGGGTGCTCGCGCGTCAGCCAGGCAGCGGGATCCTTCGCGTCCGCGGCGACTGATCGACGAAAGTGCGCGACCGTCGCAGCGACGCCCTGAGCGAACGGCGTCACGGGCACCGACCCGATGACCGAGGCGAACTCGGTGGAATCGAGTGCGGCTGGAAACGGGAGCGGGGGTCCGGCGAATCCGATCCGCCCCGACGCCTCCGGTACGGCGCGCTCGATCTCGGAGATCAGTTCCTCGATCGTGACCGTCGTCCCCGGGAGGTTGAGGACGGCCGCGCCCGCGAATGGCGTCCTGGCGGCTGCCACGAACGCCGCCGCCGCGTCAGGGGCGAACTGGAGCTCGACGCGCCCACCGAACGGGATCGTGTAGCCCTCGCCATCGACGGCCGCGCGGATCGCCGCCGTCGTCGCCGACGTGAGCCCGCGGTCGCGCCCGGGCCCGTAGATCACGCACGGCCGCAGTCCGATGCTGTTCAGCGAGCCCTGGAGCGCGAACACTCGCGCGACGCCCTCGCTGGCGGTCTTGAAGACTCCGTAGTGCGTGTCAGGGTGCGCGCTCGGGTGCACAGGCGCCCGTCCGGTCCCGTCGCCGGCGGCGAACGCCGCGACCGAGCTCGCGTAGACGATCGGCGACGACAGACCGTAGGCGAGCGCCGCCGCGAAGAGTGCCACCGTACCGACGACATTGACCTGCGCTCCCAGGACCGGGTTGGCGGCGCAATCAGGGACCTGCAGGGCAGCGAGGTGGATGACGTGCGTCGGCTCGAGCGCGAACAGCTGCGCGACCTGAGCCGGGTCGGCAACGTCGGCCTTGACGACGCGGACCGTCGCGAGCTCCTCGGCGGAGAGGAGCTCCCGAACGCGGCTGTCGTCGTCACCTGAATCGACGCCGATCACGGCAACGGCCTCGCGGACGAGCTGGCGCACGATCCAGGCACCAATGCACCCGTACGCGCCTGTGACCAGAAAGCGCTCGTCGCTCACCGGGCCGCCGCTGTCCGCCGCCGTTTCCGTGACCCCTCCGATCAGGCCGGCTTGACGAGTCGCGCACCGGAGTCCGAGTCGAACAAGAGCATCGACCCGGGCTTCGGCACGATCGCGACGGACGAACCCTTCACCGGCGCCTCGTTCGGTGCGACGCGGACGATGACGCTGGTCGCGGCCGTGACGGCGCCGCCGTCGCCGTCCGCCAGATGGGCGTATACGAACGCCTCCGCGCCGAGCTCTTCGACCAGATTCACAACCGCCGGCAAACCTTCCCCGGCGCTCGAAAGCTCAAGTGACTCCGGCCGCAGGCCAACGGTCACGGTCGAGCCCTGAGGCCGCGGAACGGCGGCGGCGACCGGGAGGGTCGTCGACCCGATCCTCACGGCGCCGCCCTCGACCGTCGCCGTCAGCAGATTCATCGCAGGTGAGCCGATGAAACCGGCGACGAAGGCGTTGACCGGTTCGTCGTAGAGCATCCGCGGCGTGTCACATTGCTGAAGGACACCATCCTTCATGACGGCGACCCGGTCCCCCATGGTCATCGCCTCGACCTGATCGTGCGTCACGTAGAGGGTCGTGATGCCAAGGTTGCGCTGCAGCGCCGCGACCTCGGCCCGCGTCGCCACGCGCAACTTCGCATCAAGGTTCGACAGGGGTTCGTCCATCAGGAACACGCGTGGCTCGCGGACGATCGCGCGTCCCATCGCGACCCGTTGGCGCTGGCCACCGGACAGCTGGCGGGGCTTGCGCTCGAGATAGTCCACGAGGTCGAGGATCTTGGCGGCGGCGCGCACGCGGTCCACGATCTGCTGCTTTGGGACCTTCGCGAGTCGCAGCGAGAATCCCATGTTCTCCGCGACGTTCATGTGCGGGTACAGGGCGTAGTTCTGGAAGACCATCGCGATGTCGCGATCGCGAGGCGCGAGCTTCACGACGTCCTGCTCGTCGATCAAGATCGAGCCCTCGTCGACGTGCTCCAAGCCGGCGAGCATTCGCAGGCTGGTCGTCTTCCCGCAGCCCGACGGTCCGACGAGGACGAGAAACTCGCCGTCGTGAACCTCGAGGTTCAGATTGTCGACCGCTGGCGTCTCACTCTTTGGATAGATACGTGTCGCGTCTTTGAAAGTTACCGTGGCCATTGCGTTCCGATGCTTACGTTTATTGACGTTGTGTGATGGATGCGCTCATCGTGCGACGCTGCTGAAGGCCTGCCGTGCCAGCCGACGGTCGCTCCAGCCAGGGAGCCCGTGACCTCGTCGCGCCTGAACCCCCTCTCCTCATTCCTTGGTCGATCCGGCGAGCATGCCCGACACGAGCGTTCGCTGCGCGAACAGGAACACGATCAGCACCGGCGCGATCGCAATGATGACCGCCATCGCAAGGTCGGGTCGGTGGAGGATCTCGACGCTGCTGCCACCGGTGAAGTTCGAGGGGTTGAACGACGCAGTGGAGCCGATCAGCTGCTGCAGTCCAATCTGAAGCGGGTATTGCGAGTTGTCATAGGTCATCACGAACGGCAGGAAGAAGTTGTTCCACGACGCCACGAACGCGAAGAATCCGACGAGGGCGATGATCGGCCGCGCGAGCGGCACCGCGATGTGGCGAAACACGCCCCACTCGGTCGCCCCGTCGATCCGCGCCGCGGCGAGGAGATCCTTGGGGATCGTCGATGAGAAGTAGATGTAGGCGAGATAGACGCCGAACGGAAAGAACCCGAACGGCAGGATCAGCGACCAGATCGTGCCGTACAGGCCGAGCTTGTTGATCTCCAGAAACAGCGGCAGCACGAGCGCTGTCGCCGGCATGATCATCACGACGAGCGTGATCGACAGCAGCAGGCGCCGGCCGATGAACTGCGTCAGTGCCAGCCCGTAGCCGGCTGGAATCGCCGCCAGGATCGCGAGCGCGGTGCCGCCAAACGAGTAGATCGCCGAGTTCTTCAGCCAGATCAGGAGGCTGTTGCCACTGTAGGTGACGATCCGGTCGAATGTGTGCGCGAGCGTGCTCAGGCTGCCGAACGCGAACGGCGACTCACTGAGGAGCTGGCCGTCGGTCTTGGTCGGCGCCAGGAACAGCCAGATCATCGGCACGAAGAAGAAGGCCGTGAAGAACAGCAGGATGACCAGAGCAACGAACCGTGTCGCGTAACGTCGAGGGAGCGCCATCACTCGACCTCGAACAGCTTTCCGCGCCAGACCAGAAGCGCGGCGATTGCGAGGCCGAGCACGAGCAGGATGACGGAGATCGCGGCGGCTTCGTTGAACTGGTCGTACTGGGAGGCGACGAACCACGCGAGCTCGTTGGGCGACCAGTACTTGGTGATCCCGACACCCAGTGCCGCCGAGCCGAGCACAGTTGGCTCGACGAACAGCTGCGTCCCGCCGGCGAAGGACAGGACCAGCATGTAGACCACCCACTTGCGGATCAGTGGGAGCTTGATCAGGAACGCGGTCTGAAATGCCTTCGCGCCGTCGATCTCGGCCGCCTCGATCAGTTCGTGGGGAATGTTGTTGAGCGCGCCGTACATCACGACGATCCACCCTCCGGCGCCGGTCCAGAAGGCCATCACGGCGAAGATCGCCGGGAGGTTGCCCGGTGCGATCGTGTTGTCGAACTGCGCGTAGCCGAGCCAGTGCAGCACGAACGCGAACGGGCTGGCGGTCGGGTCGAGCATGAACACCCAGACGATCACGCTCGCAGCGCCAGCCAAAGCTCCTGGGATGTAGAACAGGAAGCGAAAGACCGCGCCTACCCGCTGCGCCAGGTTGTGGAGCATCAGGACGAGGCCGATCACGAGCAGCGTCTGGCTGACGAGCCACACGGCCATGAACTCGAGGATGTGCTCGAACGCCGGTAAGAACCTGTAGTCGTTGACCGCGGCGCTGAAATTCGCGCCGAGACTGGTGGCACCGCTCAGCGCGAGGTAGATCGCGTAGGCCGCGGGTGCGATGCCGAGCAGCACCAGCAGCGCGAAGTACAGGGCTACGAAGAAATATCCGGCCGTGCGAGATGCGCCTGCCGGTGGACGCTCACGCGTCCTCCCGGCCCGGCTGTCCCGGCGGGCGGTCGCACGCCCGCTGGGGACAGCCGGTGCCGGAGGGACGGTCATCGTGTTGGTCGCTTACCTACTGACTTCTCTACCTAGCTCTTGACCTGCCAGCCTGCGCTCTGCGCAGCGGACTTGATGTTCCCGGCGAGCGTTGCGAGCCCCGCCGTAAACGTGCCGCCGGCCTCGAGCTGCGGCGTGACCGTATTGTCGAAGATCGACTCGACGCTCCACGGCACCGGGCTCCATCCAGTCCAGATCTCGGCCGCGGCCTTCTTGATGGTGGCAATCGTAGCCGACGGGTTGGCGAAGACCCCATCGAGCGACTTGAGCCACCCGTTCTGATCGGGCGCATAGGCCGGCAGACCCTCCGTGACTGCCGGGTTCTCCTGGATCTTCGGGCTCGTGTCCATGTACACCGCGAGCGCTACGGCCGCCTTCGGCTGCGTGGTGTGCGACGTCACCATCCACAGCCCACCGCCGATCGAGCCCGTCACGTGGGCACCGTTCGTCGCCACCGGCGTCGGGAACGCCTCCATCACGTTCGTTCCGGGTCCTTCGGAGCTGGTACCCGACGGGTAGATTGCGGTTCCCTGCCAGATCGCGCCGACGTCCATCACCATGTGCTGCGCGGTCTGATCCTTGGTCCAGGCCGTCGTGAACGGACCGTCCTTCGTGAACGCGCCCAGAGCCGAGTCGAGCAGGTGCACGATCGTCGTGCAGTTCGGCGAGCCCGGGTCATCGAGGAGCTTCTGGTTGCCCAGCGACTCGTTGATCGGGCACTCGTTGCCCCACAGGTACGTCTCCGCATCCCACGGCTGGCCATACTCACCGATGTAGTAGCCGGGATGATTCTTGACCAGCGACTGACCGTCGGCCGCGTACTGGGCCCACGTGGTCGGTGGCGACTGGCCGGGGAAGAACTGGCTCCACAGCTTCGTGTTGACCCACAGCACGTTCGCGGCGTTGTCGTTGCGCAGGCAGAGCAGCTTGCCGTTGATGAGGCAGTCGCCCAAGCCCTCGTCCTGGCTCCAGACGCTCTTGGAGATGTATGGCGCCAAGTTGAGCAGGTCGTTGAACGGTGGCTCACCCAGCCAGCCCGCCTCATAGTTCTCCTCGTCGAAGACGACATCCGGAGACTCGCCGGCCTTCCAGCCGACGCGGTTGTACAGCGCGAACTTCGACTGCAACGTGCCGTCGCCGTTGTTGTCACCGCTGTACAGGACCCACTTGATGTTGGCGCCCGGATGGGTCTGCTGGTACTCCTTGACGTACGCGGCGCGAGCGGCGTCGTACCAGACGACCAGCGGTGTACCCTTACTCTTCGCAGACGCAGCCGACACTCCAAACGCCGACGCGCCCCCGACGCCCACGACCGCCAGCATCGCGACAGCGGCGCGCACCCCGAGCGAGCGGCTCCGCCAGAGCGGTGTGTTGATAGGTGACCTCATGATGGTTTCTCCTTCCCGTCGTTGACTCGACTCGCCCACGGCTCTCACGCGTGGGTCTTGCCACGCGCCTCGCGAACGAAATCCGGCAGTGCGATACCCGGCTCGGTCGGCGCACGGACAAGACCGTCAGCACCGACGCGCCGCTCGCGCGTCACCGGGTTGGATGTCACGAGCGATTCGTAGTAGGTGCAGTTCGGGATCGCCATGCAGAGGTGCACGGCGGGCTCGGTCGGACCGTGAGCCTCCGCACGCAGCTGGAACGAATCGGCGAGGTGCGCGATCCTCATCGCTCCGGTGATGCCGCCGCGATGGTTGGCGCTCGTCCGGACGTAGCTTGCGCAACCTGCAGAAATGAAGTCGGCGGTGTTGTAATGGCCTCCGTCCGAGGTCTCCCCGACGCACAGCGGCACTTCGACCCGCTCGGCGAGCCAGCGGTATGCCGTCACGTTGAACTCCCGCATCGGCTCCTCGTACCAGAGGTAACCCGCCTCCGCGAGCGCGCGCCCGACGTACACGGCGCTTGGAAGGTCAAAGCCGGCTGACCCGTCATACATCAGATCGACGTCCGGACCGACGTGCGCTCGCAGGCGCTGGCAGAGGTCTGCATCGGCCCGTGGATCCCCCCAGCCGTGCAACTTGATCGCCGGGTATCCGAGCGCGAGGCACTGGTCGGCGACGTCGAGGTACTCCTCAACCGTCGAGAAGGTGATGGTCGAGGCATACGCCGGAATCGCGTCGCGGTAGGTCCCGAGCAGGCGATGGACGGGGACGCCGAGGACGCGCCCCTCGAGATCCCAGAGTGCGACGTCCACGATTCCGAACAGCCAGATCGGGAACTCCTCGGTGCGGTCAAGCTCCCACAGTCGATGCCAGAGCCATTCGCGCCGGTCGGCCCGCTCGCCGATCAATTCCTCGCGAAGAATGCGGTCGACGATGTCGGCCAGCATCGGGCCACTCCACTCGTGGTACGCCTCGCCGATCGCCCCGTCCTCGGTCGTGATCCGTAGGATCGCCGTCGTGCGAGCGGGTTGCGAACCGCGCAGCCCGCGGCGCCAGGCGAAGGTCGGGCTGACCGCCGGGACGGGGATCAGCTCGACGTCAATTGCCGAGATTCTCATGTGACGTATGATCATAATACGAATGACAAATCAGTGTCAAGTGGCCGCGGCGTGCGCGGGGCGGCTGCGGTCGAAAACGCAGTCGCGGCACCCGTTAGCCCTGTAAATTCATATGATGTACGACGATGTCAGCGCGGCCTGGGGCTAACGTGAGGATCCAGACGGCAAGCGACGGTCACCGGCCTTCGCGCCCGGCCCGCCTCGCGTCAGTCGTCGTCGACCAGCTCGCTCATCGCATCGTCGGCGGCGAACTCGTTCCCGGCTCGGTCCTGCCGACCGAGGGAGCGCTCGGCGAGGAGTTCGGCTTCAGCCGAACCGTGATGAGAGAAGCTCTGAAACTCCTCGAGGAGCGCGGTCTGGTGCGAGTCGAGCAGGGACGCGGGACCACCGTCCAGCCGCGCGAGTCGTGGGCCCTACTCGACGCCGACGTGCTCGAGATCGCGCTCGAGTATGACCACGACGCGACCCTCCTCGACGATCTCGTCAGGGTGCGGCGCGTCCTCGAAGCCGACATGGCCCAGGTTGCCGCGCAGCGACTGACCGACGACGAGCTCGCGTGGCTCGCCGACAACGTCGAGCAGATGGCGAAGGCGCTCGATGATTACCCGCTCTTCCAGCAGCTCGACCTGTCGTTCCATCGCGTCGTGATGAGGGCGTCGGGCAGTGAGATCGGGCGGGCGATCGTCGGCACGATCCACGCGCACGGGGGGCGCAGGCCCCTGCTCAACGACCCGTCGCCCGCCGCGACGCTGAAGCGCACCGCCGCCGAGCACCGCGGGATCCTCGCAGCCCTGGTCGCGCGCGACAGCGAACTGGCCGCCAGCCGCATCGCGGCGCACATCGACTCCGCATGGGCCGAGCGTCGGCAAGGCCAGATCGCCGGGGCCTGACCTCACGCCAGGGCGCGCGACGAGACGTCAAACCCGGGGCCGGCTCGAACGGGTGGTCGTTCCGGACGGCCGAGGCTGGCTGTCCGGCGGATCCGACGCTATGCGCCGCGCCCGCGGGACGCGCCGCCATCCGTGACGGCGTGGACGGCGGGCCGGTACCCGTTGGCCTTCGCTGAGCCCGCCACGCTGTCGCCGGTGCCGACGGGCTGCTCCTGTGCGAGCCACTCGAGCCAGCGCTCGACGTCGGCGAGGTGTACGAGGTCAGCGGCGCGGGCCTGCTCTGCATCGCCGGCTCGCAGCGCCGCGTAGATGTCGTGGTGACGCTGCTTTGTGATTTCCGCGGCTCCGTGCTCGGTGATCGTCTGCCAGAGGCGAGTGCGAATTGCATTGCCGGATAACCCTTGGATCAGGGACGCGAGCGTCGCGTTCCCCGCGGCGTCGATGATGATCCGGTGGAACGCCGTGTCCGCTTCGATCAGCGTCTCGATCGATGTCGCGCCGTCCATCTGCGCAAGACATGCCTGGAGCGCCATGAAGTCGTCGTCAGCCAGCCGCGAGGTCGCCATCGCCGTTGCGACGGGTTCGAGGATGCGGCGGACCTGGTGAGCCTCCATCAGCGTGGCCCCCTCAAGGAGGTCGCCGACGAATCCGAGACCCTCGAGCAGCGCGCCGGCATCAAGGCTCGTGACGTACGTCCCGTCCCCGACGCGGGTGTCGAGAACGCCGATCACGGTCAGCGCGCGCACAGCCTCACGCAGCGAGTTCCTGGAGAGGCCAAGCTCAGCCGCCAGGTCCTGCTCGCGCGGAAGCTTCGCATGCGCAGGATATGTGCCGGACAGGATCAGGTCCTTGATCTTGGCCATCGCCTGGTCTGTCACCGGCGCCGCCATGCGTCCTCCACTGGGGTCTCGGTGAACGCCACGCTCAGCCGATCGTAGCTGCCTGCGGGACGCGCACCGGGCGACATCCGATCACGCCAGACCGTAGGTCGCGCGCGCCGTCCCTTCGAGGACCGCGTCCCGATCTTCGCGGCGTAGATCCGCGAGGACCTCGAGCACCACGTCAAACCAGCGCTCGCTGGTGGTTGCGAGGGTCGCTACCGGCCAATCGCTCGCGACCATGCATCGACGCGGCCCAAACGTCTCGAGCGCGTGCACCAGGTACGGCTCAGCGTCGTCGGCGCCGCGTCCCGGAGCAGCCTCGGTCGCGAGTCCGGAGAGCTTGCACGAGACGTTGGGAAAGGCGGCGAGCTTCTCGAGGTTCGCACGCCACGGATCGAGGATGCCCGATCGGACAGCCGGCTTGCCGAGGTGGTCGAGCACGAACGCCGTCTCCGGACAGGCGCGAACGAGCCAACGGACCTGCGGCAGTTGGTCGTGGGTGACGCACAGGTCGAAGGTCAGCCCGGCTTCAGCGAGTAGCCGCACCCCTGCGATGAGCTCCGGGGATGTGATCGTCTGCGCCGGCTGGCCTTGCAGCAGCCGCCGAACGCCGACGACGAGCGGCTCATCCGCCAGCGCACGAACGTGGCTGCGCGCGGCCGCCCCAAGGTGAAGGGGAGCGTAGGCGACGATCCCCCTGATCAGGGGTTGCCGCGCCGCCAGCGCCTGGACCCAATGGAGCTCGTCGAGCGCCTCGTCGTCCCGACAGTCAGCCTGCACGAACACGACACCACTGAGTTCATGCCTTCCCGGGTCCAGGTCCCCAGGTTCGAAGCGCCGCTGTAGCGCCGGCGCAGCGGCGAGCCAGTCGTAGTGGCGAGCGCTCGGATCCCAGAAGTGGACGTGAGCGTCGAGGAGCCGCGCCACGCTCGCTCACCCGCCCTCGACCCGAGATCGGCGATTGACCCGATCTCTATCGGCAATCACATTCATCGTATCGAGATCTTATCTCGCAGGGCCACGCGCCACCAAGGGTGCTGCTAGCCTTTGACCCGATCTTTAGCGCGGGCTGACTGCTAGATCAGCTGCGCAAACGCAATGAAGGAGACCGAGGTGGCGGAGTATGTCGGGTTGCGTACGCGGCTCAAACCTGGGATGGAAGCGGCGTACGAGCGGGCGCACGCGACGATCTGGCCCGAACTGCAGGAGGTCCAGCGGAAGGCCGGGATCCGACGATGGCTCATCTTCCGGCACGGGTTGGATCTGCTCCACGTCGTCGAGTGCGATGACTTCGAACGTGCGGAAGCGGAGCTCGCAGGCGATCCGGTCGATCGCCGCTGGCAGGCTGAGATGGGCAGGTACATCGTTCAGCGCCCGGATGGTCATGGTGGCGAGACAGACCGGCTCGCGCTGATCTACAACGGCGACAACCAGACGTGAGCGCTGCCGCGATCCGAGCCGCGGCGCGGTTCTGCGGCACACCCGTAATGCGCCGGGCAGCCGAACGCACAACTGACACCGATCGAGGAATGGGATGAATGCCATGCGCGCAGCCTGCTACGTCGGCGATCGCACGCTGACGGTCGTCGACGCGGAACCGCAACCTCCGGGCGAGGGTGAGGTCGCCGTCGATGTCGCCTACACCGGAATCTGCGGAACCGACCTCCACATCCTGCACGGCGCGATGGACGGCCGCGTCACCCGTCCAGCTGTGCTCGGCCACGAGATGGCCGGCACCGTGTCGGCGATCGGCGACGAGGTCGCGGATTGGGTCGTTGGCGACCGCGTGACCGTGATTCCACTCGGATCGTGCGGCGAGTGTCCGGCCTGTCGGGCCGGACACGGCCATATCTGCCACAAGCTCAACTTCCTCGGCATCGACTCCCCGGGTTCGATGCAGACAACCTGGACGGTGCCGGCCGAGGTCCTGATCGCGCTGCCGGCGGACCTGACCTTGGAGCGTGCGGCGCTCGCAGAGCCGACCGCAGTCGCTGTGCACGACGTGTCGCGAGCGGACGTGCGCGAGGGCGAGCGCGCGCTCGTCGTCGGCGGCGGCCCGATCGGCATGCTCGTCGCCTGCACCGCCCGCGCCCGTGGCGCCGAAGTCGTCGTCGTTGAGCTCAGCGCGCCGCGGCTGGCGCTCGCCCAGAGGCTGGGGTTCCAGACGCTCGATCCGGCGGCGATGGACGCACAGCAATTCGTGACGGACTGGACCAACGGCGCCGGCGCGGACGTCGCCTTCGAGGTCTCCGGCGCAGTCGCCGGGATCGAGACCGCGATCCAGTCCCTCGCGGTCAGAGGCAGGCTGGTCGTCGTCGCGATCCATTCGACCCCGCCGCCGGTGAACCTGTTCCGCGTGTTCTGGCGTGAGCTGACGATCATCGGCGCGCGCGTGTACGAGCGCGCGGACTTCGTCGAAGCGGTCCGGCTCCTGAACGACGGCGCGATTCCGGCAGACGAGCTGATCACCCGCGTCGACCTGCTCGCTGACGTCGCCAGTGCGTTCGCCGAGCTCGAATCGGGCCGTGCGATGAAGGTGCTGATCGACTGCCAGGGAGAGCGCTGACATGGACGCCGACGTCAACACATTCGACCCGCGGGCTCTGTTCGGTCTCAGCGGCAAGCTCGCGGTCGTGACGGGTGCGCGCCGCGGAATCGGATTCGCGATGGCACACGCGCTCGCCGGCGCCGGCGCCGACATCATCGGCGTGAGCGCGCAGCTCGAGCCGAGCGGCAGCGCCCTGCAGCGCGCCGTCGAGGCGGCCGGCCGCAGCTTCACTGGGTTCCAGGTCGATCTGGCGGATCGCAGGGCGGTCGGGAGGCTCGCGGCAACCCTCGATCAGGACATGCCGCCGATCGACATCCTGATCAACAACGCCGGCGTGATCGCCCGAGCGCCAGTGTTCGAGCACGACGACGAGATGTGGGACCGGGTCCTGCAGGTCGACCTCACGGCGCCCTTCGTGCTTGCTCGCGCGCTGGGACGCCAGATGGTGGAGCGCGGGAGCGGCAAGGTGATCTTCACCGCCTCGCTTCTCAGCTTCCAGGGAGGGATCCTCGTGCCGAGCTACACGGCAGCCAAGTCGGCGATCGCCGGACTGGTCAAGGCACTGTCGAACGAGTGGGCCGCGCACGGAGTCAACGTGAACGCGATCACTCCCGGCTACATCGCAACCGACAACACCGCAGCACTCCGGGCCGATCCCGCGCGCAACCACGCGATCCTCGACCGGATCCCCGCGGGACGCTGGGGCGAAGCGAGCGACCTCGCGGGCGCAACGCTCTTCCTCGCCTCGGCGGCCTCGGACTACGTTTGCGGCACGACGATCGCAGTGGATGGCGGATGGCTGGCCCGCTGACAGACTCCGTCACGATCGAACGTCCCTGCGCCGCAGGGATCATCCCTGTGACCGGAGCGCTCCGACTCGAGCGCGCCGACCAGCTCGGCCACGCCCTGAAGGCCGGGCGGCTTGACGTCCGCTTCATCCCGACCGGCGGACTGACCGCTGATAACGCCTCAGCTTGTTTCAGCCGTCGGTCTGTGATTGGCGCCGGCGGCAGCTGGATGGTGTCGCCCGCGGTTGCCGGCGCGGGCGACGTCGATGAGGTGACGCGGCTGACCGCACAAGCGATAGCCCGCGTCGCCGGGGCCCGCGCATGGCCGATCTGACGATCCGCACTGCCGAGAGCTGCCGCTACGACCTCGTGTCACTCGGCGAGGTGATGCTCCGGCTCGATCCCGGCGAGGGTCGGATCAGCGACTGCGCGCTCATTCCGCGTGTGGGAAGGCGGCGGCGAGTACAACGTCGCCCGCGGCTTGCGCCGCTGCTTCGGCCTGCGAACAGCGATCGTGACCGCGCTCGTCGATAACGCCGTCGGCCGACTGCTCGAGGACCTGATCCTGCAGGGCGGCGTCGACACCTCGCAGCTGCCTGGGCTCCCATCCGACGGCATCGGTCGCGACGTCCGCAACGGACTCAACTTCACCGAGCGGGGCTTCGGGGTCCGCGGCGCGCTGGGCGTGTCCGACCGCGGCAACTCGGCGGCGTCAAAAATGGCACCCGGTCAGATCGACTGGAACCACCTGTTCGGCGACACTCGGTGTGCGCTGGCTGCACACGGGCGGGATCTTCGCCGCACTCTCGGACACGACGCCCGACGGTCGTCGAGGAGGCGTTCGTGGCAGCCGAACAGCACGGCACGGTCATCTCCTACGACCTCAACTTCCGCCCGAGCCTGTGGAAGGCGAACGGCGGTGTCGAACGCGCTCGCGAGGTCAACCGCCGCCTCGCACCTCACGTCCACGTGATGATCGGAAACGAGGAGGACTTCACGGCCTGCCTCGGACTCGAGGTCCACGGCATCGAGCCCGGAGCTCTCCGACCTCGACGCCGCGGCGTTCCGCGCGATGATCGACGAAGCGGCCAGAACCTACGACAACCTGAAGGTGATCGCGACCACGCTCCGCACCGTCCGCACCGCGACAGTCAACGACTGGGGCGCGATCGCCTGGTCCCGTGCGGACGGCTTCGTCGAAGCCACCTTACGGCCCGGCCTCGAGATCCTCGATCGCGTCGGCGGCGGAGACAGCTTCGCCGCCGGCCTCATCTACGGACTGCTCGAGCTCACGACCTGCACCTCGCAACCGAATACGGCGCCGCCCACGGCGCGCTCGCAATGACGACGCCCGGGCGACACGTCATCCGCCGTCCTCGCGGAGGTCGAGGCGCTCGTGCGCGGCGTTGGCGCGCGCGTCCAGCGCTGACTCCCACCGCTCCAACAACGCGGATCCGGGAATCCGGCGAGCGCCGCCACGCCTGGTTGCCCGCTGGACCCGGCGGGGACGGTCTGCGCGCGACGGCTCCGAACGGCATCAGCGTCCGGTTGGACACGTGCGGTGGTCGATGGTGTTCGGAGTCTGCGGCCAGGAGGGCTATGCGCTTGCATCGGCGATGTCGGCGAAGCAGGCGGGTTCGCCGTTGGCGCTGCGTTTGGATTGGTACATGGCCGTGTCGGCGTTGGTGATGAGCGTTTCGGCCGTGGTGCCGGATGCTGGCCAGGCAACCCCGAGGCTTGCGCGGAGGTTGATCGCGCCGCTGGGCAGGATGAAGGGCTGGTCGAGCGCGCGACGGACTCGATTAGCGATCGCGATGGCCGCGGCCGGGAGCTCGCGGCCGTGGCAGACGAGCAGGAACTCGTCGCCGCCGAGCCGCGCGACGAGGTCGTGTCCGCGGGAGAGCCTTTGCAGACGACGGGCGAAGTGGATCAACAGCTGATCGCCGGCCGGATGGCCGAGCTGGTCATTGACCGGCTTGAAACCATCGATATCGACGAAGATCACGACGACGCCCTCGTTGCGCTCGCCTAGCCGCCGCTCCAGCGCCTCGATGACCGCCGAGCGGTTCAGGCATCCGGTCAGAGGGTCGTGGGTAGCCTGAAGCCTGAGCTCCTCCCTCAAGCGGGCGCTCTTGGTCACATCGTTGACGCACACCAGCACGCCGGGCTGGCCGTCTTGGTCGGGGACGGCCGCAATGGTCAGCAAGCAGCGCCGCTGCTTCGGCACTCGTGGATGCAGGACCCCGACCTCGAGCTCGCAGTCGAGCTGCTGCTCCAGCGCCTGCTCCACGGCGGCTTTGACCGCCGCGCGATCACCACGCGCGACGGTGCCCAAGAGGTCTGACAGCGTGGTCGGTCGGCGGGTGTGCAGGAGCGCGCTCAGCCGCGTGTTGGCGTACGCGACCGAGCCGTCAGCTCGCAACTGAAGCACGCCTGTCGGCAGCGACTCGGCGAGTCGGCTGAAGAGCTGCTCGCGCCGGCGCACGGCCTCGTGGGCTGCCATCTCGTCGGAGATGTCACTGATGTCAGCGATGACGTCGACCTCCTCCGAGCGCTCGGCGCCGTTATGGATGTTCTCGATCTCGACCCACAGCCACGTTCCGTCGGCGCAGCGGTGGCGCAACCGGACGCGCTGGCTGGTGAACGTCGAGGCGAGGCGCATCCAGCTGGTCACGGCGCGTTCCTGGTCCTCGGGATGGACGAACTCACTCGCGCGATGGCCCAGCAGCTGCTCGGGCGCCCAGCCCAGCATCGCCGTGACGCTGGCATTGACCTCGGTGATGACAGCCATCAGGTTCTTGTGCATCGTGGCCCGCCGAGGGCGGTCGGGCACCTGCAGCGGCCCGGCCAGAACCTCGGCGCGCTTGTCGAGCTTGGAGCGATCATCGGTCAACACCGCCAGACAGACGCCGTGCCGATCGCGCCCATCGACCAGGGTCAGCGTCAATCGGGTCTCTGGATCAATCAGCGCGCGCACAGACGCGACAGCGATCCCGTCGCGCTGCATCTGATCCCACGCCCTGACGACCACGATCCGGTCCGCGCCGACCACAACATCGAGGATCGAGGTCCGCGCGTGCGGCACCGGCAGCGCATGGTGCGAGCCAAGCGGCACGGACTCGGGCAGCGGCACCCGCCACCCGTCGTCAGCCATGGCAACCACAACCGCGTCCGAATGCGCGGCCAACAGCGTCTCAAGCACCGCCTCGCCAGTCCGAAGCACAGCCTCGCGATCGCCCACCCGCGTCTGATCCTCGAGCCGTTGGTGCACCTCCCACCTTTATCGACCGTCACCGCTGCTGTCTTGACCCGCGATGCTGCGTGTGGTCGCTGCGCGGGCGTGCTGATGACGAGCGACTGCCGATGATCGCTGATCGAATCCACTCGCCGAAGTTCGCATGAAGATCGATCAGTTCGCCGGTACGGACATGCGGGCGGCCGTGATCCGTTGTGAGCATCACGCGTTCGTGGAAGCGCTCCAAGCGTGCTCAATGATCGGCTGTCGGGGCCGATTGTGGCGGGGAGAATGCGTTTCGCGCGCCGCTGCTTCCACGCGGTATTGGACGCCGATCCGAGATCGGTCGGCATTAGCGTGGCTGTGGGCGGCGTAGCCGCGGTCTGGATGCTCGCCGGCGGGGTGCTTTCGGGGTTCGCTCTCGCGCCGGTGGTCGGGGCCGTGGTGGCGGTGGTGGTCCCGGTGGGCGGGGTGGCGGTGGTGGGGTTCGCGTTCCTGCGGTGGCCGGCTCATGCTCCGATCAGCGTCGCGGGCGAGCGGTTTGAGCGAGGGTTCGATGACGCCGCGATCGGGATGATGATCCTGACCTCGCGGCTGCGGATCGTTCGCGTCAACGCGGCCATCTGCCAGCTCGTGGCCCGCGAGCCTGCACAGCTGGTCGGCCGGTCGATCCTCGAGTTCACGCATCCCGACGATGTGACGCGCAGCGTCGAGCGGCGCCGTCCGCAGGCCGCGGAGGGTGATCCGCCGCACCGATGACAAGGTTTGTGTGCTGGCGCTCGACCTGGACCGCTTCAAGACGGTCAATGACACGCTCGGGCACACCGTCGGCGACGTCCTTCTACGCCGGGTCGCCGCGCAGCTGACCTGTTGTATGCGGGAAGAGGATCTCGTCGCGCGAGCGGGAGGGGACGAGTTCACCGTCTTGTGCACGCGCACGAGCACCGATCACAGCATCTCCACGGTCGCGCAGCGCCTCGTTGACGCCGTGCTCGAGCCGTTTGAGATCGATGGCCGCGAAATGTTCGTCACCGCCAGCGTCGGCGTGTCCGTCAGCGAACACGGCGAAGCATCGGCTGAGGGGCTGTTGCGCGACGCCGACGCCGACGCCGACGCCGCGATGTATCGCGCCAAGGAGCTCGGCGGGGGACGCTTTGAGGTGTTTGACACGGCGCTGCGCACGCACCTCCTGGAACGGATGGCAATCGAAGCCGACCTGCGCCACGCGATCGAACGCGACCAGCTCGAGGTGCACTACCAGCCGCTGGTCGATCTCATCACCGATCAGATCGTCGGGTTCGAGGCGCTGCTGCGCTGGAACCACCCCGAGCGCGGGCTCGTCACCCCCGACCAATTCATCCCCGTCGCCGAGGACACCGGGCAGATCGTCCCGATCGGGAGCTGGGTACTTGACCAGGCCTGCAGGCAGCTGACCCACTGGCCCGAACAGATCTACATGTCGGTGAACCTATCGGCGGTGCAGATCGTCGCAGGGCTCGTCGACGAGGTCGAACACCAGCTCAACGAACACCACGTCGCCCCGGGGCGGTTGATGCTCGAGATCACCGAAAGCCTCGTCCTTGATCCCGGCGTCCGCCGCACGATCGCGCGCCTCCGCGCGCTCGGGGTGAGGCTCGCGCTGGACGACTTCGGGACCGGCTACTCGTCCCTGGGGAGCCTGCAGCGCTTCCCGATGGACCTCGTCAAGCTCGACCGTAGCCTGATCGACTCGATCCAGGACCCCAACGGCGTCGCGATCGTCCGCGCCGCCGTGGAGCTCGGCCGAGCGCTCGGAGTCCACGTGATCGCCGAAGGGATCGAGGACGCCGCACAGCTCGACGCCCTCCGCCAGCTCGGCTGCCCGACCGGACAGGGCTACCTCTTCTCCCGACCCGTCCCAATCGACCACGCCAAAACCCTGCTGGACGAATGGCGGCCCGCTGGGGAAACAGGCCAGCAACACGCCGCATAGCCCCTTCCTCCCGCGCCTGACCGCCAACGCGCGAGACGGGACCGCGGACCGGGGTGCGGCGGCGCTGCGCCGACCGGGGACAAGTGTCCGAGTACACGTCGCTCGCAAGCCCAAGAGGTCGCGGGCATGGTGTCGCAGCCGTCGTTGTCGGCGGTCGCCTGACGACCGAGGTGTCGCGGCCGAAACGATCGGGCAGCGATTCGATCCACCGAAGTTCCAGACCGCATACGGGAACGCGGTCCACCAGCAGATGATGCAGCGGATGGACGCCGTGCTCGCCAGTGAACCCCGCCTCACGTTCGCCTAGACGCAGACGTCCTTCGCCGGCGTCGCTCGCGCCGGCCAGCTCATGATCGTTGGGGTCGGCAACACACGGCCGGCCCGGCACCGCCGCTCAAAGCTGCTGGGAAAGCCGCGGCACCGGGCCTGCTGGGTCTTGGCGCCACCTACTGCGCCGTGCTGATTACTTGCCTAGAGCACCGTTGATGGCCGTCTGGGCAGTTGACAGCGCACTCGTCACTTCACCGCTGGTCGGGTTCGCCGAGACACTCGAGATCGCGTCCCACACTGCCGTGGAGATCGTGTTGTACTTCGTGCCGAGACCGAGCGTGCGCGGATGCGCGTACAGGGTCTGCGTCGCGAGCACGCTCCACTGCGGGGCCCGCCTCCTTCACGTACGTCTTGGCGACCGAGATCCGTGCCGGAAGGTAGCCGAACTGCTTCGCGAGGTTCAACTCCTCCGAAGGTGACTGCAGGCCCTCGATGTAGTCGAACGCCAGTTGCTGGTCGGCCGTGCTTCCACTCTTGCTGATCTCCCAGTCCTCGCCACCGAGCGGCACGACGGCCTTCTGGCCCGCCGACTCAGTCGGGGATCGCTGCGACACCGTAGTACTGGCCGTAGTTTTCCGGGGGCTTGTTCCCGCTAAACGACGGGAAGTTCCACGGGCCGTTCAGCATCATCGCGAGCTTGCCCGCGATGAAGTCGTCGGTCTCAGACGGGGTCTGTGAGTAATTGCTGCACCCGTCGTCGTACCCTCCGCCGCCCGGAGCGAGCAGCGTCTGCAGCAGCGTCATTGCCTGCTTTCCAGGCGTGCCACTGATGTCCGAGAAGGTGAACGTGCCGTCGTCGCCCCAGAAGAAGGGCTCCCACTGCCACGTTGTGTCTTCTGCAGTTGTCGCAGGTGATCCCGAATCCGGACACCCCTCCGCTCCCTGCTCCACCTTTGGTCGTGAGTAGCTTCGCGTCGGCCTCCAGCTGCGTCCACGTCTTCGGCGGGCTCGTGATATTGGCCGCCTTGAAGTCGGCGATGTTGTAGATCAGCGCGATCGAGTTCTCGCCTGCGACCGGCAGGCTGTAGTTCTTGCCGTTGATCAGGCCCTCGTCGAGCACCGCCGGGTAGTAACCCTTGGTGCTAAAGCCTGCGAACTTGTTCAGAGGCAAGATCTGCCCTGTTGCCACCATCGCCGCGACAAACGGGTTGTCGCTCGCGAGTATGTTCGGCAGGTCATGTGACCCTGCTTGCGTCAGCAGCTTGGAGTCCAGATCGGCGAACGGCACGGCTACGCGTTTGATCGTCACGCCCGGATGTGCGCGCTCAAACACCTTGTTGTACGCCGTCAGGGCCCCAACCTGGTTCGATGTGGAGAAGTAGTCCTCCTCCGTGAGCGTGATGTGGGTCGTGGCGTGAGCGGGTGCGCCGATCAGTCCCATCGCGGCACACAGCGCCGCCACGAGGAGAACTCCGAACGTGGCTCGACGTACGCTTCTGACTGAGACAGTCACTTGCTTTCCCTCCCTTTCTTGGTATTTCGCTGCAGTGCACTACGTTCTTGGCAGGTTGTGTGGTGCCGTCGGAAGCCGACGGCGGCCCCCTGCTGGAGCTCTTCGTGGGGCGCCTCATCGCGCGCATCGTCAGCCCTTCACCGCGCCGGCGGTGAGTCCTGTCGCGATGTAGCGCTGCGCGATCACCAGCAACACTCCGGCCGGCACGAGCGCGACGACGCCTGCGGCCATGACCGCACCCCAGTTGGCCTGGTAGTTGCCCAGGAAGCTGTAAATCCCCAGCGTTATGGGCTCGAAGCTGGCACCGTTGAGGGTTGTGAGGGCGAAGATGAAGTCGCCCCAACCGGCCAGGAATGCGAAAACCGCGATGGTGATGATGGCGGACCGAGCGAGCGGGATCACGATCAGGCGAAATGTCTGCCACTCCGAGGCGCCGTCGACCCTCGCGGAGTGCATCAGCTCGTTGGGCAAACTGAACAGGAAAGCCCGCAGGACGAGGATGCCAAACGGGACGGCGTAGGTACCGTCGGCGATAATCACGCCTGGCAGCGTGTTCACCAGATGCACCTTCAGCAAGATTGCGAACAGAGAGGTGGCCAATACGATGGATGGAACGATCTGAGCGAGGAGCAGCGCTCCGATGAACAGGATCGTGGTACGCATGCGGTACTTTGCGAGCGCGTACGCTGCGGGTACGCTTATCACCAGAGTCAGGAGCGCCGTCCCGAGAGCGATCTCCAGGCTTGTCAGCACATGCCCCAGCTGGCTCCCTGATGTCGTTACGGACGCGGCGGGCCCGGACTGTGTGCCCAGAACGACCGTCTTGTAGTTCGCGAGTGTCGGGTGGTACGGGAAGAAATGGAACTGGGTGCTGAACAGGGTGACCGTCGACTCGAACGACGCGACGATGATGGAATAGATCGGAAACAGCATGATCGCCACGGCGGTGAACGCCACGAGCGTGCTGAGCCACCGCACGGCCGTCTTCTTCTGCCGCGTGCTCATCTTCCCGCTCCAGAGCTGCGACGCAGCTGATCTCGGCTGAGCAGCAGATACAGTGGCGAACAGACGAGCGCAGCCACGAGCAGCACGTTGTTGAGCGCCGCTGCCTCACCGAAGTTGAACTGCTGAAACCCGAGAGCGTAAGACCATGTGGATATCAGCTGTGTGGCGTTGGCCGGACCGCCGCCGGTCATCCCAATGACCAAGTCGAACACCTTGACAGTAAAGACAAACCCAAGGAGGATCGTTATTTCGATAACGGGCAGGATGATGGGGACCGTCACGAGACGCAGTCGCTGCCATGGATTGGCTCCGTCGATCATTGCCGCTTCCTTGACTTCCGCCGGAACGTCTTGGAGCGCGCTGTAAAGCAGGAGCGTGAAGAACGGCACGCCGAGCCAGATGTTGGCGATCGTCACCGTCAGCAGGGCGTAGTTGGTCGTCCCGAGCCAGTCGACCGGATTGTGAATGAGACCCGTGCCCACCAGCACCTGGTTAATGGCGCCACCCTCCTGCTGGAACATGAACCGGAACATGACCCCTGTGACGATCAGCGGCACCAGCCATGGGACGATGACGAGGGAGCGTGCGACGGTGCGCCCAGGGAACTGGCTGCTGAACAGTAGGGCTAGAGAGAGGCCGATGATGAATTGCCCGGCGAGGGAGCCGACGGTAAACACGAGTGTGTGAACGATCGCGCTCTCCGCGATCGGGTCATGGAACATGGCCGTGTAGTTGGAGAATCCGGCCCAGGGAGCACCGATACTCCCGATCGTCGACAGAGAGTCGTGCTCGAAGCTCAGCGCCACGTTGTAGACGATGGGTGTGGCGAATGCGAACAGTACGTACACGATCGCGGGAGCCAGAAAGAGCCAGCCAGCCAGCTGTTGCTTGCGCGATCCGGACAGCTGAGAGAGCCGTCCGCGCCGAGGTGCGGATCGACGGGCCGCCGGCGCACCGGGTCTCGAGGGCGCCGGCAAAGGGTCCTGCGCTTGGCTGTCGATACTGCCCGGAGCGGCTCGCCCGGACATGGCTAGTCGCTCTCCCCCGCCGCGAGGGTCTTCAGGCCGCGCCCGGCCCGGAGGTAGACCGGAATGCGTGAGAGCGGCGCGTCGGCGCTCACCCAACCGTTCCTCTCGATGGGCTCCCCCGTCCAGGCGTCGAGCCACGAGGCTTCGATGGGCAGGTACACGTCGCGTTCTCGCACGCCGAGTGCCGTGACCGGGGCCACCAGCACATCCGGCCCGAACATGTACTCGTCTTCGATCGCCCAAGCGGCTTCGTCGTCCGGGAACTCCAGGAACAGCGCGCGCATCACGGGCATCCCGGTGGCGCTGGCGCTCGCCATCTGCTCCATCACGTAGGGGCGTATGCGCTCGCGCAACTCGAGCTGGTCGCGGATCAACGCATATGCCTCGTCGCCGAACGACCACACCTCGTTGGCTGCCCCGGTTTGGCCCGAACCGACGAGGGGGCCCGGATCACGGACACCGTGGAGCCTGAAGAGCGGGCAGAAGACGCCGAACTGGAACCAGCGCACGATGAGTTCCCGGAAGTAGGCGCTGGTCGGGTCGCCATGGCGGAACCCACCGATGTCCGTCGTCCACCACGGGATCCCCGAGATGCCCATGTTGACTCCGGCCGGGATCTGTGCCGCCAGGGCCTCAAAAGTCGACTCGATGTCGCCCGACCACACGGCTGCGCCGTAGCGCTGGCTGCCAGCCCACGCAGAACGGCAAAGCAGCAGCACGTCGTCCTCGCCGCTGGCTCGTAGCCCCTCGTAGAAGCCGCGGGCGTGCTCCCGGGGGTAGATGCCCTGAGACTCCGAGCCTTGGCCGATGAAGTAGCGGGCGTGGTCGGATTCGTCGGCGAGGGCTTCTGGTTCGCACGCGTCGAGCCAGAACGCCCGGATGCCGTAGCGCCCGTAGCCCTGACTGACCTTCTCCCAGATGTAGCCCCGAGCTTCGGGGTTGGTCGCGTCGTAGAAGCGCATGAACGCCTGGCCGTCGGTGCCCTTGTCCCAGAACGCGAGGTGCAGCGGCAAGCCGGTCTCGCTGCGCACCAGCAGGCCGCGCTCGTCCATCTCCTTGTAGTTGGTCGCTGTTGGGGTTGACCGTCGGCCAAACCGAGACCATGAGCTCGACTCCGAGCTGTCGTAGCTCGTCAACCATCGCCTGTGGATCGGGCCATTCCGCCCGGTCGAACTTCCACTCGCCCTGGCGCGTCCAGTGGAAGTAGTCGCAGACGATCACCGAGAGTGGCAGGCCGCGGCGCTTGTACTCGCGCGCGACCTCGAGCAGCTCCTCCTGGTCGCGGTAGCGCAACTTCGACTGCCAGAAACCTGAGGCCCAGAGCGGCAGCATTGGAGGCAACCCGGTTACCATTGCGTAGTGGCTGACGATTTCGGCCGGGGTGGAGCCAGTCGTCACCCAGTAGTCGATCTGCCTGGCTGCGTCGGCCGCCCACCGCGTGCGGTTGGCGGCCAGCTCGACACGGCCCACCCCTGGCATATTCCACATGAACCCGTACCCGCGGCTTGAAAGCGCGAACGGAACGGTGACCTCTGTGTTGCGCTGGACAAGGTCGATGACAGCTCCCTTTTGGTCGAGCAGACCGTGCTGGTGCTGACCAAAGCCGTAGAAGCGCTCCTCCGGGTAGGCGTCGAACGCGACTTCACAGGCGTAGAGGTCGCCCCCGCCACGGCCGTACAGCCGCTGCGCAGGCGACGTGAAATGGGGGACGCTCTCCGCAAAGAGCTCCTCACCGTCCGCCCGTAGGAAACGCACGAGCGGCGGGGAGCGGACGAACCGCTGCTCAGGGTTCTCGTAAACTTCGACGACCAGGTCCTCGTTGCGCATGCGCGCGCGGCCATCGCTGAGCTCGACCTCGGCAGCGGTGGCTCCGACCTCGTCCAAGGCGCTGCCGGGCGTAGCCGTGACGGACGCCCCGAGAGTTGACCGCACACGGGCACCGCTCTCCCCCCACGCGTCAACCTGGAGCACCTCGCCGCTATCGAGGACTGTGAAGCCGGTCTTGCCGGCTATGAAAGTTGCCAACTCACGTTCCTTGTCTCTGAGTACGCCCTTGATGTTCACGCGCAGCTTGTGGCGGGATCACCGCACGAGCGGTTGCTCCGATCGCGTCTCCGGTCTCGGCGTCGAAGAAACTGATCCGGCCGACGTCAACGGCGAGCGTGACCCGATCTCCGGCCACGACCGGCACGCGCGGATCGACGCGTGCGACGCCTTCTGCCGCGGCCGCGCCCGCGATCTCCCCTTGCACGGTGGCGTCTGCCGTCCACACACCCGCTCGGTTGCGGACTGTCCTCGCGTCGGTCGAGTAATGGACGAGCAATTCGTTGCCGAGGATCTCGACGAGCTCGACACGCGCTGCGAGTGTCGCCTCTCCGGCAGTGCCCACACCATCGGAGACGGTCAGGTGCTCCGGACGGATCCCGACCACGAGCTTGCGAGCCCTGCTGGCGACCAAGCCTGGGGCACGATGTCCGATATCGGCCGGAAGGGCCAACCGCTGCGAGCCGAGTGACAGCACGAGTTCGGTTGCGGGCCCCGAAATCTCGACCTCGTAGAGATTCATCGGCGGCGAGCCGATGAATGAGGCGACGAACAGGTTGGCGGGCCTCTCGTACAGCTCCAGCGGCGTGGCCAGCTGCTGGAGCGTGCCGTCGCGGAGGACGGCGACACGGTCACCCATCGTCATCGCCTCGGTCTGGTCGTGCGTGACGTAGAGGGCCGCGACGCCGAGACGCCGCTGGACGCGCAGGACCTCGCCGCGCATCTGCACGCGCAGGTTGGCGTCAAGGTTCGACAGCGGTTCGTCCATCAGGAACACGGCTGGCTCGCGGACGAGCGCCCTGCCCATCGCGACGCGCTGGCGCTGGCCGCCCGAGAGCTGTGCCGGCTTGCGCAGGCCGACCTCCATGAGCCCCAGCACGTCGGCCGCGTCTTGCGCCTTCTGCCGGCGCTCGTGCTTCGAGATGCCTCGCACCCTGAGGGAGAAGGCAATGTTGTCGAGCACGGTCAGGTGCGGATAGAGGGCGTAGTTCTGGAAGACCATCGCCACGTCCCGTTCGCGGGCCGCGATGTCGTTGACGACCTTCCCGTCGAGGCTGATCGTCCCCGACGTCACCTCCTCCAGGCCGGCGACCATCCGCAAGGCCGTCGTCTTGCCGCAGCCTGAGGGCCCGACCAGCACGACGAACTCCCCCTCCTCGACGAACAGGTCGAGCCCGCGAACAGCCTCGGCGCCGTTCGGGAAAACCTTCGTCACTCGCTCAAGGGCCAGGGTCGCCACGTCGCCTTCTTGTCACTCGGATTTGGGAAGCCAGACGCGCATCTCGCCGTCGCCCCGGTTTGACCATGCGAAATAAGGGACCGCGAGAAGTTGCGCCGGTGCGGGCGTGCCCTCTCGCGGGATCTCGCGAACGTCGACGTACTCGATCCCGCTCCAGCAATCGAGGTCGCGGACAACCCCTGACACCGATACGCCCGGGAAGCCGCCGAGGGGCGCCAGCGGACCGCTATCGGCCGGCGCCGTGTCCGTCTGCAACGCGATGTCGGCGAGGCTCGCACCCGCCGGAAGGTCGCGGCCCTCAAAGCAATAGACGACCGGCCCGCGCTCAAGTGCAACACAGCCGCGAACCGCGTCGATCCGCGGATTTGGCGCCGTCAGCCTGGGTGAAACGTCAAGCTCCAAGGCGACGCGATCGCCGGGACGCCAGCGCCGCGTCAGCTCCGTGTAGCCCGGCGCAACCGGCTGGCCGTCGAGGGCGGCGCCGCGCGCCCACCCCGGCACCCGGAGCGAGAGTGTCCACTCAGCGTCGGCGCAGGCGATCACCTCCACGATCACGGACCCCGACCATGGGTAGCCAGTCTCGACCGCCAGCTCGACGGTTCCCGCGTCCGGCACGACAGCACGGATCGTCGAGGGCGCATATTGATGCAGTTGGATGCCGCTGTCGCTGGTCGTAGCGAGGTAGTGATGGAGCGACGCGAGCAGGCGCATGATGTTCGGCGGGCAGCACGCGACCGGGTGCCAGTGGTGGCGGCGCTTCCCTTTCCGCGACTGCAGCGGGTTCGTGTAGAAGAACGAACCGCCGTCGAGCGAGAGACCGGCGAGGAAGCCGTTGTAGAGCGTCCGCTCGAGCAGGTCCGTGAAACGGCTCTCGCCGGTCACGAGGAGCATCCGCCAGTTCCACATGATGCTGGCGATCGCCGCGCACGTCTCACAGTAGGCGCGGTCGGGTGGCAGCTCGTAAGGATCGCCAATCGCCTCGCCGTCGTGGCGCGAGCCGATGCCGCCGGTCAGGTATGTCTTCGTCGAGGCCAGCTCCTCCCACTGCAGCAACATCGACGCGAGAAGCGCACCGTCCCCGGTCTCGGCGTAGAGGTCGGTGACGCCGGCCGCCAGGTAGAGCGCGCGCACGGCGTGGCCGCCGATCGAGCGCGCGTCGCGGACGGGTTCGGCGTCCTGGTAGTAGCTGAGATCGAATCGATCGCCCGCAAACATCCCGGCGCCTCGGCGGGTCGTGAGCGTGTCGGCGAGCTTCAGGTAGCGACTCGCCCCCGTTTGCCGGTAAAGCTCGATGAGCGCAACCTCGATTCCCGGATGTCCATCGATGGCCACTCGGGCGTCACTGCCAAAGGACTCGTCGATCAGATCGGCGAAGCGACAACCAACCGTGATCAGCGATGTGTCGCCCGTCGCTCTTGCGAATGCGACTCCAGCCTGAATGAGATGGCCCGCGCAGTAGAGCTCATGCCCCATCTTCATGTCGCTCCAGCGCCAGGCCGGATCGACGACCTGGCACCAGCTGTTCAGGTAGCCGTCAGGCTCTTGGGCGGCAGAGACGAGGCCGATCGCCTCGCGCGCGAGAGCCTCCAGCTCGGGCGACGGCTCGCGTCCTATCTCCCAGGCGAGCGCCTCGAGCCACTTGTAGACGTCTGAGTCGCTGAAGACCATGCCGCGCCGCTCGCCCGACATCAATCCCGCCGCGATCCGCAGGTTGTCGAGCGTCCCGGCGCGCTCGAGCTCCTGGGCGCCGTGAAGAAGCGTCACCTCCCGGTTGACACGTTGCCGGTCCGCGAGCAGCCCGTCGCGGATAACGACGCCACATCCGTCGATCGGGCGGAGTCTCACGTGCGCGGAAGCTGTGGGCAGGACAGCCGCGCCGAGTGTCTGAATGGATGTCACACCCTCTCCTCAGGAGTCGCCGCCTCAATCCTTCGAAGCGCTTCGACAGTATCAGATATATTCGCGCCTGTCTAGATCGCAACGCTGTGATGACGCAAGCTCCGACCGCGGCCTCCCGAGCTGTCCAGGCCCGGAATGGCTGGGGCAACGCGGCAGAGAGGCCGCTCGGCGCCCTGCAGCTTTGAGCGTTGAGAAGCAGCGAAGCGCTTCGATAAAGGGCCGCGGGACGGATAAGCCGAAGGCGGTGCGAGAATCCCAGGAATGGCCGACGGCAGACCGGTGACGATGGCAGACATCGCCGAGCGTGCAGGCGTCGCGCTGAGCACCGTCTCATACGTGCTGAGCGGCAAGCGTTCCGTCTCGCTGCAGATGCGCGAGCGCGTCCTCGAGGCGATCGAGGAGCTCAACTACCGGCCGCACGGCCCGGCTCGTGCCCTCGCGAGCGGCGCCTCACACACGATCGCGCTCTACCTCCCCTCGCCGCAATGGCAGCTCGTGCCGATCCAGCAGACGTTCGTCGCCGGAGCAACACAGGCGACGAGCGCACGCGATTACGCCCTGCTCCTCTCCACCGCGCCGACCGATCCGGAGGTCGTTACGCAGCTCGTCGCCCAGGGTCGCGCCGACGGCGTCATCTTGATGGAGACGCTGCGCGAAGACCCCCGCATCGAACGGCTGAAGGCGGCGGGCTATCCCTTCTCGCTGATCGGCAGAACAGGCGATCTAGCCGGCATCAGCTTCGTCGACCTCGACTTCAGTAGCGCTATCGAAGCGAGCCTCGCCCACCTCGCGCGGCTGGGACACACGTGCGTCGCCCTCTTCAACTTCGCACCCGACCTGCTCGCCGCCGGCTACATGGCAGCGCTAATCGCCCGCGACGCGTTCGAAGGCCAAACGGCCGAGCTTGGCATCCGCGGTATCCATGTCCCGTCCTCACACACTCCGCGCGACGCATTCGCAATCGCGTCCCGGCTGCTCTCCTCAGAGCCCGAATGCACGGCTGCGATCACGACCGGCTGGCAGTTCACCGGGCTGCTCAGCGCCCTCCGCGCGGCCGACCTCCGCGTCCCCGACGAGTTCTCCGTCGTCTCGGTGATCGCGGCCGAGTTTGCCGAGGTGCTGACCCCGGCGCTCACGGGCGTCGACTGGCCCGCTTTCGAAGCGGGCCGCCTAGCAGCCGAAATGCTGATCGACAAGCTCACGGGCAAGGAAACAGCGCCGCGTCAGAATCTCGTCCCGGCAGAGCTAGTCGTTCGCGAATCGACCGGCCCCGCGCCGCGCGCAAAGCGGTTCACAGCAAAGCGGCAACGACACCGGAACGTCGTTGTCGACCAGAGATGAGCCGAGGCGCCAACGGCCAACGGGTGATGGTTGTGGTGGTCAGGCGCGTCGCTTTGTTGTTGGCTGACGGTTGTCTGTCAGGGTTCGCGATTCAGGGTTTCGGTTTGCCGGGCAGCAGTTCGGTCCGGTACTTCGGCGCGAGCGCGATCGATTTCGCGATGAACGCGGAGGCGGCGGCGCTTGGGGTTAGCAATGCTGACCGAGGTGCTGTGGGCCGCGCTGCACGGATTGAGCACGCTCGCCCGCAACGACCGGCTACGCCCGGCTCGCGACACCGATTATCCAACTACTGATCGCCCAGTTCGACGACGCCGGTGGCACGCCAAACCCGCCTGGATCGGGACGGCTGGCCCGATAGGCACGGCTCGGACTCAGGCCATCGGTTCGCCACGAAGGCGTCCGTCCGTCCGGTGGCGAACAACTCCGTCAGGCCGCAACACCGGCACCGCGATCCAACGACCCTCCGCACGCGTGGATTCACGCAGCTGCGATCGGCTCACCCTCATCAGCCCCCGCGCTCCACACCGGGCCGGACGGGAACTCGTAACGGTCGAGCGAGTCCGACAGCATCTCGATGCTGTAGCCCGGTGCCGTCGGAATCGTGTAGCGCCCGCCAACCACCACGGCCGGATCACGGAAGTGCTCGTGCAGGTGATCGACCCATTCGACGATGCGATTCTCGGTCGTGCCACTGACCGCGATGTAGTCGAACATCGCCACGTGCTGGACGTATTCGCAAAGGCCGACGCCGCCGGCGTGAGGGCACACCGGGATCCCGAACTTCGCCGCGAGCAGGATCACCGCGAGCACCTCGTTGACGCCGCCGAGACGGCACGCGTCGATCTGACAGACATCGATCGCCCCCGCTTGGAAGAGCTGCTTGAAGATCACCCGGTTCTGGACGTGCTCGCCCGTGGCGACGCGGATCGGAGCGATCTCGCGCCGGATGCGGGCATGCCCAAGGACGTCGTCGGGGCTTGTCGGCTCCTCGATCCACCAGGGATCGAACCGGCCGAGGACGTCCATGGCGGCGATCGCCTGGTCCACTCCCCAGAACTGGTTGGCGTCCATCATCAGGGTGCCGCCGGGGCCAATCGCCTCGCGGATCAGCGCCGCGCGCCGCGCATCCGCAGCGAGGTCCTGACCGACCTTCATCTTCATGTGCGTGAATCCAGCAGCCGCGGCCTCGCGCGCCAGTGCAACGATCTTGTCCTCGCCGTAGCCAAGCCAACCGGCCGAGGTCGTGTACGCCGGGTAACCGCCGACGCGCTCCAGTTCAGCGAGGCGCTCGGGCCGACCTGCCTGCATCGAGGTGAGGAGCTCGAGGGCCTCCGCCGGCGTCAGCGCGTCTTCGATGTAGCGGAAGTCGATCGCATCGATGATCTGCTGGGGCTCGAGATCGAGCAGCAACCTGAACAGCGGCTTACCCTCGGCCTTCGCCCACAGGTCCCAGACAGCGTTCACGATCGCCCCCGTCGCGAGGTGGATCACGCCCTTCTCGGGTCCCAGCCAGCGCAGTTGATCCTCCGATGCGAGGCTGCGCCAGAAACCGCGCATATCCGCCACGATCTCCTCGAGCGTACGGCCGACGACCAGCGGCGCGAACGCGCGAACCGCCGCGACGACGACCTCGGTCCCACGCCCGTTGGTGAACGTCAGACCGCAGCCGGTGAGTCCGTTCGAGTCGGTCTCGAGCGTCACATACGCGCATGAGTAATCCGGACTCGTGTGCATCGCGTCGGAGCCGTCGAGCGACAGCGACGTCGGGAACCGGATGTCGCGGACGTCGAGCGACGTGATCCTCATCGACATCGCCGCCACGGTCCGATCGGCCGACAATACACCGATCTCGACCGGCTCGGTTTCGAGTTGTACGGCGAGGGCGACCCGCAGGGGTTCAGGCGGCAAGCAGGGCGTCGAGCTCCGCGATCGCCTGCGCGGTGTCGCGGAACCTGATCGCGCGCATTCCCACGGCGATCGCGCCGTCGACGTTCTCCTGCACGTCGTCGAGGAACAGGGTCGCCGCCGGGGCGACGCGGAGGCGGTCGCAGACGGCGTGATAGATCCGAGGATCGGGCTTCGCGGCGCCCTCCTCGTGCGAGTAGACGATCTCGTCGCACAGCTCGCTGAACCGGTAGAGCCGCTCCTCGCGCTCTCGCGCACCGACGAAGCTGTTGCTCAGGATGCCCGTGCGGTAGCGCGGCCGAAGCCGGCGGAAGTAGTCGCACAGCTCGCCGTTGAGCGTCCCAACATACTCGGCCCACATGTCTTCCATGAGCGAAGCGACGGTCGCAGAGTCGACCCCGAAGGCCACCGCCGTTCGCTGCTCGATCTCCTCGAGGCTGGCCTCACCGACCGAGCCGGGAGCCCAGAGCGCCCCGAGTGACCGGTCGAACGCGGCCGGATCCAGGGCCAGCCGGGCGGCCCAGCGCGCGGGCCAACCCGTACGGGGATTGACCTCCAGAACGTCGCCGATGTCGAACACGACGGCCTCGATTCGCATGACGCGACATTCTCCGCCCGAGCACGTCGTGGGCCGGTGACCGGTCCGCATGACCGGTCACCGGAACCCAGCGGCAGGATCAGGCCAGGTCGAACCGATCGAGGTGCATCACCTTGGCCCAGGCGGACACGAAGTCGCGCACGAACTTGCCGGCCGAGTCCTCGCAGGCGTAGACCTCCGAGAGCGCTCGGAGCTGCGAGTTGGAGCCGAACACGAGGTCGACCGCGGTGCCCGTCCATGTGAGCTCGCCGGTCGCGCGGTCGCGCCCCTCGTAGACGCCGTCGGGGGTGCCGGACGCCCTCCACACGGTGTCCATACGCAGCAGGTTCACGAAGAAGTCGTTGGTCAGCGTTGCCGGCCGGTCGGTGAAGACGCCGTGCGCGCGGTCGCCGTGGTTCGCGCCCAGAACGCGGAGGCCGCCGACGAGGACGGTCATCTCGGGGGCGGTCAGCGTCAGCAGGTTGGCCCGTTCCACAAGCAGGTGCTCCGCCGGCAGCCCCTGGTCCGCCTTCAGGTAGTTGCGGAAGCCGTCGAACGTCGGCTCGAGGACTGCGAACGACTCGACGTCCGTCTGGTCCTGGCGGGCGTCGGTGCGCCCCGGGGCGAACGGAACCGTCACGTCGTGACCTGCGTTCGCCGCCGCCTGCTCGACGGCGGCACACCCACCGAGCACGATCAGATCGGCGAGCGAGACGCTCTTGCCAGGCGGCTGCGCGGCGTTGAAATCGGCCTGGATGCCCTCCAGGATCTGCAGCACGTGCGCCAGCTCCGCCGGGCTGTTGACCTCCCAGTCACGCTGCGGAGCGAGGCGGATCCGCGCGCCGTTCGCGCCGCCGCGCATGTCGGTGCCACGGAACGTCGCCGCCGACGCCCAGGCGGTCCGGACCAGCTGTGAGATCGACAGCCCCGAGGCGAGGATCCGGTCCCTCAGCGCAGCGGCGTCGGACTGCGTGATCAGCTCGTGATCGACCGTGGGAACGGGGTCCTGCCACAGCAGCTGCTCGGCCGGCACGAGCGGACCGAGGTAGCGCGAGACCGGCCCCATGTCGCGGTGGGTGAGCTTGTACCACGCCCTCGCGAACGCGTCCGCGAACTCGTCCGGGTGCTCGTGGAAGCGCTTGGAGATCGGGGCATAGATCGGATCGAGCTTCAGCGTGAGGTCCGTCGTCAGCATCACCGGCGCGTGGCGCTTGGCCGGATCGTGCGCGTCCGGCACCGTGCCCTGGGCGGACGCGTCGACCGCCGTCCACTGCTTGGCGCCGGCGGGGCTTGTCGTCAGCTCGTACTCGTAACCGAAGAGGTTGTCGAAGAAGCCGTTGTCCCATGTCGCCGGCGCCGTCGTCCACGCGCCCTCGAGACCGCTCGTGTACGCGTCGGCGCCGCCGCCGGTGCCGAAGCTGTTGCGCCAGCCGAGGCCCTGCTCCTCGAGTCCGGCGCCCTCCGGCTCGACGCCGACGTACTGCGCGCCGACCGCGCCGTGCGTCTTGCCGAAGGTGTGGCCGCCGGCGATCAGCGCCACCGTCTCCTCGTCGTTCATCGCCATCCGGGCGAACGTCTCGCGGATGTCCGCGGCGGCGGCGAGCGGGTCCGGGTTGCCGTTCGGTCCCTCCGGATTCACGTAGATGAGGCCCATCTGCACGGCACCGAGCGGTTCGGCGAGATCGCGCTCGCCGCTGTAGCGCTGATCTGCGAGCCACGTGTCCTCGGGCCCCCAGTAGATGTCCTCCTCTGGCTCCCAGACGTCCTCGCGGCCGCCGCCGAACCCGAACGTCTCGAGGCCCATCGACTCGAGCGCGCAGTTACCGGCGAAGATCATCAGGTCGGCCCACGAGAGCTTGCGGCCGTACCTCTGCTTGACAGGCCACAGGAGCCTGCGCGCCTTGTCGAGGCTCGCGTTGTCCGGCCAGCTGTTGAGCGGAGCGAAGCGCTGGGCCCCGGTGCCGCCGCCGCCACGGCCGTCGGCGGTGCGGTAGGTGCCGGCGCTGTGCCACGCCATCCGGATGAAGAAGGGCCCATAGTGGCCGTAGTCGGCCGGCCACCACTCCTGCGAAGCCGTCATCACCTCGAAGACATCCGATTTCACCGCCTCGAGGTCGAGTGCAGCGAACTCTGCGGCGTAGTCGAAATCCTCGCCCATCGGGTTGGACAGCGGAGAGTGCTGGTGCAGCAACCTGAGGTTGAGCTGGTTCGGCCACCAGTCCTGGTTCGACCTGCTCCCGAGCGCCGTGTGCGCGACAGGGCACTTGCCGTTTCCATTGCCGTCAGGCATGTCGGTCCTCCTCATGTTTCGCTTTGTCACTGTTCACTGTTTCACTGTTTCAGTTCAGCGGGTTGTGTCATCTCGGCGCCCGTGGCGTGCCTGCGACGCACTCCGGACAGCGGCCCCAGAAGATCACTTCGGCTTCGTCGACCTCATAGCCGGACGCGTCGGGAGGCGCCAGGCACGGCGCCTCGCCGACGGCACAGTCGACGTCGAGCATCCGGCCGCACGTGCGGCAGATCAGGTGATGGTGGTTGTCGCCGACCCGGTCCTCGTAGCGCGCGGGCGACCCGGCGGGCTGGATCCGCCGGATGATGCCCTTCTCGGTCAGCGTCCCGAGGGCGTCGTACACCGCCTGACGCGAGATCGCGCCGATCTCGGCTCGCACGACCTTGTCGATGTCATCGGCCGTGCTGTGCGGACGGACCGACACGGCCCGCAGGATCGCCAGGCGCTGGGGCGTGACCTGGAGACCGTGCCGGCGGAGCAGCACAGCTCTGTCGGCAGGCGTCTCCGGGGTCACCGCGCGTCAGTCTATCCCAATCTTGGAATCAGTCAAGATTTGGTACCGATCAAGCATCGGGGCGGCGCAGCCCGAGAGCCGGGCGGCACCCCGGCGGAATCGGCGATCTACGGGAAGGAGATGCCGGGCGGGAAGCTCGTCGGCTGCCAGTCGAGAAAGCTCGGCGTCGACCAGATCTGCTGGGAGACGTACGACTGGACCGTTGCGATGTACTGCGCCTGGCCGGCGTTGTTCCAGGGGTACGGGTCGTACCAGCCGCCGATGCTCGGCCACTGCTGGCACGGCACGTAGCTGGAATCGCCCCACCGCGAGCGGGCGCCGTCCGGGTCGTCATAGAAGAAGCGAATGACGGCCGCCTGATAGTCGATGTTGAACGCGGTCGATTCCCAGCGCAGTGGATTGCTGCCGATTCCGAGCGACCCGTCGGGAGCCCACCGGACTTGGGCGATGCCCATCGACTGGTAGACGTTGGATGTGCCGGGCACCTGTGCTTGGATCGGATACTCGGCATACCAGGTCGATGACACGGTCGTGTCATCACCGAGCTGGAAGCTGTTCCAGTAGGACTCGAGCACGTACTCGGCCCGCAGCCAGTCCTCGGGAATCCCCCACTTGTGCGCCGCCCACTGGATCAGATCGTCGGTCGACGGGTCGGTCATACGGTCACGACCGTCGACGTACTGGAGATACGGGTTGAACTGCACCGCGGTCTGCCCGGCCGAGTTCTTGGTCGCGCGGAACTTCCAGATCGCGAGCCAGCCCGGCACGAAATCGTTGGTCGCCGGGTAGGCCTTGCCGTCGAGCGTGTAGGCGCGGGCGTTGTACGGCCGCGTCTCCGGCTCCGGTGTCACGAGCTTGGCCGCGGCCGAGTCGGAGAGCGGCTTGAAGGTGGACGGTTCGTCGAGCCCGGCGTTCTGGTTGCAGGCCGCCCAGGTCGTCTGCGGGTCGGTCTCCGTGACCGCCGCGAGACGCGCCGGCGCGCGGACCAGCGCCGCTGGGCGATCGTGAGCGGCGGCAGCGGCGCCCGGCAGCCCCGAGACGGTCACGAGGACCGCGATCAGGGCCGACCGAGACCCACGCCGCCCGCCGACCAATTGGCGCGCTGGGGCGACCACGGGACCATCGTAGTGACCTGTTGGCCCGCGGCGAGCGCCGCGCGTCAGGTGCCTGACCTGCTTGGCAATGGCGCCGACAGTGAATGGACGCGCCAGCCGGCGCCGAACTCGGTCCAGCGCTCGAGGCGGGAAACCGTCAGAGGAACGCCGCCGCTCGCCATCCAGGCCAACTATCGCCGATCGCGGAAGTAGGCGGCGTTCTTCTCGATGTAGGCTGCCCACTCCGCGGGAACCTGGTCCTCGCTCGTGATCGCGTCGACCGGGCACGCTTCGACGCAGGCGTCGCAGTCGATGCACTCGTCCGGATCGATGTACAGCTGCTCGGCCTCGGCGAAGCCGGGCTCGTCCGGTGTCGGATGGATGCAGTCGACGGGACAGACCTCGGTGCAGCTCGCGTCCTTGGTGCCGATGCATGGTTCGTTGATCACGTAGGTCACGGCTGATCCTCCAGGGTTTCCACTTTTTCACGGTCAGAGTGTGCAAAGACGCTACCAGAAACTGCGACACTTCTCACACGCTGACTGTGTAAAACTACGGGCGTGATGGATCTCGGCGCACCGCCCGACCCGGACGATCCTCTGTCGCAGCCGACGCGAGCCCGGCTGTTCGCCCACCTGACGCAGATCCGACGGCCGGTGAGGACCGCGGAGCTCGCAGGGCTTCTCGATCTGCACATCAACGGCGTGCGGGCGCACCTCGACCTGCTCGAGCGGCGGCGGCTCGTCGTCCGGGGGCGCTCGTCGCCGTCTCGCGGCCGTCCGGCCGACACCTGGGCCGTCTCGCCCGACGCAGCACCGTTCGGGCGCGCGCCCAGCGGCTACGAGGACCTTGGACGCTGGCTCGCCCGCGTCCTGCCGCCGCACCCGTGGGGCGGCCTCCCCGGACTCGAACAAGCCGGGCGGGAGATCGGCCGGGAGCTGGCAGCCGCCGAGAGCGGCCCGCCGCCCCAGCTCGAGACGACGCTGGCGGCGCTCGGATTCCAGCCGGCGGTCGTATCGCAGTCGCAGGAAGGGGCCGTGATCCGGTTGCGCAACTGCCCCTATCGCGCCGCCGTTCGCGAGAACAGACAGGCGATCTGCGCTCTGCACAAGGGCATCAGCCGAGGTCTGGTCGACGTGCTCCACCCCGGGGCGAGGCTCGCGAGCTTCGCGCCGCGGGATCCGGACGAAGCCGGCTGCGAGCTTGCGATCGCCGGCCTCGACGCCGTTCGAACGGATCAGCGCCTGGGGATCTGAGCGAGTGCGCGAGCGCGACCTCAGTCGCTGCGCCGCGCCTCCTCGAGGAGCTGGTCGAACGTCGGGCTGTCGAACTCGAGCACGGCCCGCTCGTACTTCTCCATGCCCCACCCCCAGAAGTCGAAGTCGATGTCGGAGACCCCATCCTGGATCGAGGCCCACAGCGTCCATCCGTACTTCGACATCAGTCCCCACAGGCGCGCGCGCGCGACCTTGTGGCGCAGCGGCCGGCCGTAGTACGAGGCCACGAGCTGCTCGAGCTGGGCCGGCGAGAGGTTCGACTCGCTCCAGATGTTGCCAAGCTCGAAGCAGGGGTCGTTGTTGCCCGAGTACTCGTAGTCGATCAGCCGGAACCCGTCGCCGGTGAGGATGAAGTTCTCAGCAAGCAGGTCGTTGTTGCACGGGACGATTCCCTCCTCGCGGACCGCGAACGCGTCGCGGATCGCCGCGACGTGGGGCGCGAACTCCCGGTAGCGCTCCGGGAGGCGGAATCCGCGCTCCTCGACGATCGCGAGGTACCGCGGCTGGGTCTCGAACATGTTGAAGTCGTCGCGGAACTGCCGCGCCCCGTGCAGCCGCCGGCACGCCTGCGCGACCTTGTCGAGATGCTCGCCGCTGCGCAGCCGCTCGGCGCTCATCGTCGTGCCCTCGATGAAGCCGACCACCATCGTGTTGTGCTCGGGCAGGTAGGCGACGACGGGCGCTCCGACCCCGACCTCGGCGGCGCGCACGGAGTTCTCGTACTCGTTGTCGCGGTCGATCGCGAGCAGGCCGGTGTCGTTGTCCCAGCGCCTGACCACGTAGGCGCCCGCGTCGGTCGTGACCTTGTAGTTGGCGTTCGTGAGGCCGCCGGGGAGCTCCGCCACCGAGCGCCGGCCTGTGGCGAGCTCGGAGACGAGAGCGAGCACCTCTTCGAGCGGCGTGGCCAAGCTCATCGTGGCGCGCCATGATATCCGCGAACGCATGCGCAAGCAGGTCGTGATCATCGGCGGCGGCATCGCCGGGTGCAGCGTCGCCTATCACCTTGCGAAGGCGGGCTGGACCGACATCCTGCTGCTCGAGAAGCGCGAGCTGACGAGCGGATCGACGCACCACGCGGCAGGACTCGTGACCCAGTTCAACCCGTCGGGCACGATGATGCGCTTCCGCCGCTACTCCGTCGGCCTGTACCGCGAGCTCGACGTGTTCGCCAGCGTCGGCAGCGTCCGGATCGCCTCGAGCCGGGAGAGCTGGCTCGACCTGCGCCGCGCGGCGAGCCGCACCGCGGGGGTCGGCTTTCAGTCGGAGCTGATCTCGGCGGGCGAGGTGCTCGACCGGCTGCCCGGAGCGGACGGGGCACCGATCTTCGGTGGCGTCTGGATCCCCGATGACGGCTGGGTCGATCCGCATATCGCCACGTACGCCGTCGCCGACGCGGCGCGCGCGCTCGGCGTCGAGATCCGGGCCCGCACCCGGGTCACGGGGATCGAGCTCGCCTCCGACCGGGCCGTCCGCGCGGTCCTGACGGAGAGTGGCCGGATCGAGACCGACCACGTCGTCAATGCGGCGGGGATCTGGGCGCCGCAGGTCGCGGCGATGGTCGGCGCGTTCGCCCCGTCGGTGCCCGTCGACCATCAGCACGTCTCGATGCAGGCTGTCGGCGGGCATCAGATCCCGCGCGAGGCCCCGTGCTTTCGCGATCCCGACAACCTCGTGTACGGCAAGGGCGAGGCGGGCGGGCTGCTCGTCGGGGGCTACGAACCGAACCCTTCGGCCCGCTGGGCCGACGGAGTGCCATGGGAGCATGGCTCGAGTCCCGTCGAGTCGGACATGGACCGTTTCGCGCCGTTGCTGGAGGGGGCGATCCGCCGCTTCCCGTTCCTCGAGCGTGCGGGGGTGATCCGGCTGCTCTGCCATCCGGACGCGATGACCCCGGACGGCAATCCGCTGCTCGGCCCGATGCCCGGCATCGCCGGCTTCTGGCTCGCGGCCGGCATGTCGCTGAACGGTTTCGGCGCCGCCGGTGGCCTCGGCAAGAGCCTCGCCGAGTGGATGACGACCGGCGAGACCGAATTCGACGTCGACGCCTACCGGCCGTGGCGGTTCGGACGCGTGTATCGCGACACCGTCTACGCCGAGGAGACGGCGCGCGAGGTCTACAAGTACTACTACCGGCTGCGGTACCCGTTCGACAGCCCCGAGGCGGGCCGCGGCCGGCGCCTGAGCCCGCTGCACGTCCGCCTGGAGGAGCTCGGGGCCGTGTTCGGCACCAAGAACGGCTGGGAGCGGCCGGACTACTTCGAGCCGGGCCGGCGCTGGCGGCGCGCCGGCGAGGACCAGCGGCGGTTCGGGTGGGAGCGGCCGCCCTACCTTCACCTGCTCGCCGAGGAGCACACGGCGATCCGCGAGCGGGTCGGGATCGTCGACCTGTCCTCGTTCGGCAAGATCGACGTGTGCGGCCCGGGGGCGCGGGCGCTGCTGCGCCGCGTGTGCGACGGGCGGGTCGACGGGGCTGTCGGACGGGTCGTCTACACGCAGTTCCTGGGCCCGTCCGGCGGGGTCGTCGCGGATCTCACGGTCACCCGCCTTGCCGAGGACCGCTTCCGGATCATCACCGGCGCGGGCGCGGTCGACTCGGATCTCGGCTGGCTGCAGCTGCACCTCGACGCCGCCGGCGGGCGCGTGACGGTCCGGGATGTCACCGACGAGCATGCCGTGATCGGGATCTGGGGCCCTCGCGCGCGGGACGTTTTGGCCGCCGTGACGTCCGATGACGTGTCCGGCGAGGCGATCCCGTTCAGCACCGCGCACGAGGTCGGGATCGCCGGAGCACGCGTGCTGGTGCAGCGGATCACGTTCGTCGGGGAGCTCGGGTTCGAGCTGTACGTGGCGCCGGAATGGGCCGTCCAGGTCTGGGATCGCCTCGCCTGCGCCGGCGCCGACCACGGGATCCGCGCCGGTGGCTACCGGGTGCTCGAGTCATTGCGGATCGAGAAGGGCTACCGCTACTTCGGGACCGACCTGACCGCGGCCGACACGCCGTACGAGGGCGGCGTCGGGTACTGCGTCGACCGCAGTCGCGACGACTTCATCGGCGCCGGCGCGCTCGCCCGCGCGCGCGTGCTCGGGCCGCGGCACCAGGTCCGGACGCTGGCCGTCGGGGGCGAGGAGTACCTGCCGCTGTACGGCGGCGAGTCGGTCACCTCGGACGGGCGCGTGATCGGGCGGGTGCGCAGCTGCGCGTACGCGTTCACACTCGGACGGAACCTCGCCCTCGCGTCGCTGCCGCCGGAGCTCGATACCGGCGCGCACGTCGAGGTGGAGGTGCTCGGCGATCCGGTCGAGGCCGAACTCGTCGAGACCGTTCTCCACGATCCGTCGAACGCCCGGATCCGCGCCTGATCGCCGCCGACGCCGGGTGGCGGGTCGAATATGTTCGGACAGGAGGCTGTCGCAGCACGCCGGCGCGCGATCAGAAAGTGGCAAGCGTCAAGTGGGTGGGTCACCAGCTGACGTCCGACTTGGTCCGCGCACGCGCCCTGGCACGGCGCAAGGCCGGGACCAAGCCCTGACACGCACTTGGATACAAGAAGTGCCCTCCCAGGGCGTTTTCTGTATCCAAGTGCGGCCGGCGGCTCTGCCGCCAAGCCGTACGACGCCGTCAACGACGCGGTGGCGTTGCCAGACTGCGACAACGCGGCGCAGCTCACCTCGGCCTGTGCAACAGCCTCACAGTTCGAACAAGTTCGACCCGCGATCCTGGGTCAGGTCAGAGCGCCATCTGGTCACCGCCGCGTCCGTCGCGGCGACGGGCGAGCCAGCGATCGATGCGCGCGGCGGCGCCGACGGGATCGCCGGTCAGCCACAGCGCGCCGAGGTCGCGAGCCTGCTGCGCGCCCGCGCCGGCTCCGGCGAGCAGCAGTGGGCGCCCGGCCGCGAGGCCGGCGAGTTCGACGCCGGCGGCGCTGATCGGCTCGGGGGTGGTGGCGGCGAGCACCACGCAGTCGGCGTTGATCACCTCGGCGGCGTGGGTGATGCTCGAGATCGGTGTGTTGGCGCCGAGCATCGCCACCCGCCACCCCTGGCGCTCGAGCGCGACCGAGCACATCACCAGCGCGATGTCGTGGTGCTCGGCCGGCGGGCAGGCGAGCACCGCCCGAGCCCGGCTGCCGGACGGCCGGCCGCGTGTCAGTCCGAGCAGCCGCCCGCGCAGGATCTGCGTGGCAAGGTGCTCCTCGGCGACGGACGCCTCCGCGCGCTCCCAGCGCTCGCCGACATCGATGAGGTAGGGCAGGATCACCGAAAGCGCGACCGTCTCGAACGTGAATGCGGCGAGAAGCCGATCGAGAGCCCGCTCGGCACGCTCGCGATCGAGCTCGGTGAGAGCGGCGTGGAGCGCCCGAGCATCCCGTCCGAGCTCTGAGGAGCCGGCCTCCGCGACTGCCTGGTCGGACCGTGCCGCGAGGGCGGCACGGGCGGCCTCCGCGGCCGACAGCCCGGCGGCCATGTTGTGCTGCATCGCGCGAATCCGCTCCGCGTCGCGTTCTGAGTAGAGCCGCGTCCCGCCGGGTGATCGCTGCGGCTCGATCACGCCGTAGCGCTGCTCCCAGGCGCGGAGCACCGCGGGCGTCAGGCCGGTGCGGCGTGCAAGCTCACCGATCCTCCACTTGCCGGCAGTGGCATCCACGCGTGCATACTATCTCAACATGATCTCGACATCACGACGGCTGAAATGGCAGAAGATCTGCATATAATCTCGACAGTTCGGTACGAGACGTCAACAGGTGAGAGATGAGTTCGTCGTCGCACACACCCAGGGACAAGCGTCGAGTCGCCCGGCTGCGCGCGGTCCGCGAAGCCGACCTCACGCCTGGAGCACCGTCACCGGGGAAGGCGGGGTCGGCGACGGACGCGGGTACCGGGGCCGAGTTGGCACGCATCGTCTCACTGCGCCCCCGCCGCGTTGAGCGCGATCATCCCGGCCCGGAGGACGGAGGGCCGGACGGCCGCCCGCCCCTGCGCGCCGCATGACCGCCACCGTCGCGCGCCGCATGACCGCCACCGCCGCGCGCCGCATGACCGCCGGTCTCCACGCGACTCGGGCGCGACCTACGATCCCGGCATGAGCGACGTCGCGATCGTCGGCGCCGGGGTCGCCGGACTCGTCTGCGCGCAGGACCTGACACGGGCGGGCCTCGAGGTGACCGTGCTCGAAGCGGCGGACGCGGTCGGCGGGCGGCTGCGCACGGACGCGGTCGACGGCTACCTGCTCGACCGCGGCTTCCAGATCCTGCTGACGGCCTACCCGCAGGTCAAGCAGCGGCTCGACCTCGCCGCGCTCGGCCTCGGCGAGTTCGTTCCCGGCGCGCTCGTCCACTCCGGCGGACGGTTCCACAAGCTCAGCGACCCGTTGCGCCGGCCCGGCGAGGCGATCGGCACTGTTCGCTCGCCGATCGGCACGCTCTCCGACAAGCTGCTGACCGCCGCCCTGATCCTCGACGTGCGGGCGCGGTCGCCGCGCGAGCTTCTGCGCCGGAGGGACACGAGCACCGCCGAGCGACTCGCAAAGGCGCACTTCACCCCCGAGTACGTGACCGCGTTCTGGCAGCCCCTGTTCGCCGGCATCCAGCTCGACCCCGAGCTGGAGGTCTCCTCGCGACGGTTCGAGATCGTGCTGCGGATGCTCGCGGCCGGCTCGACCGGGCTGCCTCGCGCCGGGATCGGCGCGATCCCCGCCCAGCTCGCCGCCCGGCTTCCGGGGAACGGCGTGCGACTCAACTCGCGGGTTGCATCGGTGGAGCCCGGATCGGTGCGGCTCGCCGGCGGCGAGCCGGTCGACGCCCGGGCGATCGTCGTCGCGACGGAAGGCCCCCAAGCGCACCGCCTGCTCGGAGAGCGCGTCGACGATCCTGGGTCCCGCGCCGTCGCCTGCTGCTGGCTCACCGCCCCCGAGGCCCCGATCCGCGGGGCGTGGCTGCTGCTCGACGGCTCGATGGCCGGACCGGCGCTGAACGTCGTCGTGATGACCGAGGTGCAGCGCTCGTATGCCCCCGCCGGCCGGACGCTGATCGCCGCGGCGGTCCCCGGTTCGCGAGCGTTCGATCCGGATCTGACCCAGCGGGTGCGGGAGCAGCTCGCTCGCTGGTTCGACGTCGGCACCGGCGAGCTCGAACCACTGCGGACCGACGTGATCCCCCACGGTCAGCCGCTCCAGAAGCCACCTCTCAAGCTCAAGCAGAGGGTCAGTCTTGGCGACGGGCTGTTCGTCTGCGGCGATCACCGCGATACGGCCTCGCTGCAGGGCGCGATGTACAGCGGGCAGCGCACGGCGGCTGCCGTCCTTGAGCACCTGCGAGCCGGCGCCTGAACCACTTGCCCTCGCCCTGGCCGACCCAAGCCCCGAGCGCCGCGCACCGCGCCGCGTACGCCGACGCCGAACCACGTCCGTTCTGGCAGGAGGCGTCGGCCGGGCGCGACCCGCACGCAGTGCTCGCCGGCCGCTCGAGCTGCGAGCTCTGCATCGTCGGGGGCGGCTTCACGGGGCTGTGGGCTGCGCTCTACGCCAAGGAGCTCCTGCCCGAGCGCGACGTCGTCGTGCTGGAGGCGATGCGCTGCGGTGCGGGCGCGAGCTCGCGCAACGGCGGCTTCGTCGAGGCGACCCTGACCCATGGCCTGCGCAACGGTCTGCGGCGCTTCCCGAAGGAGATCGGACAGCTCGAAACGCTCGGCCACGACAACCTCCGCGATCTGATCGGTGACCTCGCGCGGTACGGCATCGACGTGGCGCTCGAGCGCACTGGGCTCGTGGCGGTCGCCCTCGAACGGCGCCACGTCGACGAGCTCGCCGACGAGGCCGACCTGGCGCGTGCCCACGGACATCAGGTCGAGCTGCTCGACGGCCCCGGGATGCGCGCGCTCGTCGACTCGCCGACGTACCTGGGCGGCCTCTGGCAGCGCAGCGGCGCTGTGCTCGTCGATCCGGGGCGACTCGTCGACGGACTCCGGCGTGCCGCCGTCGCCGCCGGCGTGCGAATCCACGAGCACAGCGGCGTGCGCGCGCTCACTCGGGACGGGAGCCGGCTCAGCGTCCGCACGGACGGCGGCGTCCTGCAGGCGCAGCGGCTGCTGCTGGCGACGAGCGCGTATCCGCCGCTGCTGAAGGCGGTCCGGCGCTACATCGCCCCCGTCTACGACTACGTGCTCGTCACCGAGCCGCTCGACGGCGGGCGCCGATCAGCGGTGCGGTGGGACGGGCGGCAGGGCATCGTCGATTCGGGCAACCAGTTTCACTACTACCGGCTCACCCCGGACGAGCGGATCCTGTGGGGCGGCTACGACGCCGTCTATCGCTACGGCGGCCCCGTCGGGCCGCACCTCGACGAGCATGATGCGACGTTCGCGAAGCTCTCGCAGCACTTCTTCACGACCTTCCCGCAGCTCGAGGGCCTCCGCTTCAGCCATCGTTGGGGCGGCGCGATCGACACGTGCAGCCGCTTCTCCGTGTTCTTCGGCCGCGCGCTCGGCGGCCGCTGCGTCTACGCCCTCGGCTACACGGGCCTGGGCGTCGGCGCGAGCCGGTGGGGGGCGCGGACCGCACTCGACCTGCTCGACGAGCGCACGACCGAGGCGACGCGGCTGGCGCTCGTCCGCCGCCGGCCGCTGCCGTTCCCGCCCGAGCCTGTGCGCTCGGTGGTCATCCGGCTCACGCAGCGCGAGCTCGCGGCGGCCGACCGGCGCGAGGGCCGGAGGGGGCTGTGGCTGCGGGCGCTCGACCGCGCCGGGCTGGGCTTCGACAGCTAAGGGCTCACGACAGACCCCTAAGGGCCGTCGGACGACAGGTCTTCGCTTGAGGCGCCCGACGAGCGCTGACCGTGGCGCCGAGCTCAGGCGTCGCGCCGGACGACGACGATCCGGTCGACCTCCTCAACGATCCGCCACTCCCACGGGGGGCGCTCGTGGAAGAGCTCGGCGACCACGCGCAGCGGGCCCTCGCTGCAGCGCGGACCACGAGCGTCGTGGAACGCGATCATCCCGCCGACCCGGATGTGCGGATGCCAGACGTCCCAGTCCTCGCGGCACCCCTCGTAGCTGTGGTCGCCGTCGATGAAGAGCAGATCGACCGGCCCGGCGCCCCAGCTGCGCCCGACATCCTGGCTGCGCGCGACGTGCCAGCGCACCGAGGGGCCACCCGCCCGAGCCGCGCGGCGGACCGCGAGCCGGGTCGCGGTCGGGTTCGCCCGCCAGCCGAAATTGAGCGATGTTCCATGCTCGTCGATGAACGGGTCGATCAGGTGGAGCTCGGCCTGCGGCGGCAGCGCCGCGCACAGGACGACGGCGGAGGACCCCTCGTAGACGCCGATCTCGACGACGCGGTGGGCGTCGAGATCGCCGGCGAGCCGCGCCAGCAGCTCGCCCTCCGGCGCCGAATGCATCGGCCGCGGAGGGATCAGCCCGCTGCCGAGCGCGAGCGCCCGGAGCGCGGCCGACTCGCGCACGGAGTCCGGGACCAGGCTGCGGATCGACTGCGGGAGCGGCACGGCGAGGACGATAGCGGCGCCCCGATTCGACCTCCGGCGAGTTCGGGGAGCCGCCCGAATTGCCGGATTCCCGTCCCATGTCACGTTGATCTCACGCCCCGTGGCTAGCTTCGGACGACGCGCCGGGCAACGAACGATTCAACGGAGGAATCAAGGGGATGTTGAGAACGAGACTTGGGCTGGGGGTTGCGGCATGCGCCGCGGCACTCGCCTGCATGAGCGGTGCGGCCCAGGCGGCCGGCTGCAGCTACACGTGGACCGGAGCGGGTGGCGACGGGTCCTGGGGCAACCCGGCGAACTGGACGCCGGCCGGCGTCCCGGGCACGGACGCGAACCACGCGACCGAGAGCGTCTGCATCACGGCGCCGGGGACCTACACGGTCACGCTCGTGCCGTTCGCCGACAACGGCACCGGGTACCCCGCAGGCGTGCAGATCGGGTCGCTGACGCTCGGCGGGGGCGCGAGCGGCACGCAGACGCTTGAGATCGAGGGCGAAGCGTCGGTCGATCGCAACAACGAGACGACGAACGACGTCGATCTCGACCTCGCCGCGGGTACCAGCCAGATCGCGAGCAGCGGCGAGTTGATCCTCGACGGAACGGCCTTGGGAACGGGAGCAGCCGGGAACGGGCCCGACGGCGCCGGCGCGTGGCTGACCGAGGAGAACACCCCGGCGAACCCCGTGTCGGTCGTCAACGCGGGCACGATCCTCAGCGAGTCCGACACGTCGTCGCTGCCGACAGGCCAGCAGTGGGAGAACTATCTGGGCGGGCCCACCGTCGTCAACGACGGGGAGATTCAGGTCCAGAGCGGAACGCTCGGGGTGCCGTCGCCGAACAACAGCGGCTTTGGCAACAGCAACTCGATCACCCTGTCCAATGCGGGTACGTTCACCGTCAGCAGCGGCGCGACGTTCAACCTCTCCGCCGTCACGGCCTTCAACGACCCGGGTTCGTTCGTCAACAGCGGCACGACGAACCTGTTCGGGAGCGCGACCTGGAACCAGGGTTCGGTCAACAGCATGAGCGGCAACCTCGTGCAGGTCCAGGGCGGCGGGCAGGTCGTCGACAGCTCGCCGTCCGCCGGCCAGGCGGCGCAAGCCGTCACCGCAGGCAGCGGCGGCTTCCAATACATCGTGGGCGGCGGCTACCTCGCCGGCGTGGTCCCCGCCGGGCAGACGATCGACGTCCAGGGGACGACGTACAACTGCTCGGGCAATCAGTGCCAGACGACCCAGCTGACGCTCGGCGGCCCCAACAACACCTACCCCGGGGCGGTCGTCAACAACGGCACGGTCAGACTCGACGCCGACGGCTCCAGCACCACCACCGGCGGCGCCGCGATCCTCTACGGCGACGAATTCGACAACAACGCCACATTCGAATCGACCGCCGAGGACACCAAGTACTCAAACCAACTCCTCGACACATTCGTCAACGAACCCGGCGGCACCGCAACCGTCACCGGCGGCACCCTGCTCCAGCCGTCGGCGACCGCGACGACGAACCGGGGCACGACGTCCGTCGCCCCCGGTGCGACGTGGGTCGTCCAGGGCGGATCGTTCACCAACGACGGCACCTTCGCGCCCCAGATCAGCAGCTCCAGCGTCGGCACGCTGACGATGCGCGGGAGCCTCGCCGGCCCCGGCACGTTCAACGCGGGCGGCACGCTGGCGCCGAGCCTGGAGTCCTACACGCCCGCGGCCGGAACCGAGTTCCCGGTGATCGGGCTCGAGGGCGGCGCCGTCAGCGGAACGTTCGGCTCGGTCAGCGGGGGCTTCTCCGCGGACTACAGCCAGGAGACGGCAAGCCCCGCGTTCGTGGGAGCGAAGTACGGATCCGCCGCGCCCGCTGCACCCCCCGCGCTCGCAGCCGGCGAGCTCGCGATCGGCAGGCTCGCGGGCGGCCCTGCGAAGGCCACGCTCGAGCTGTCGTGCCCGGGGGGGACCTCCGGCTGCCCGGCGTTCGCGGCGACCGCGAGCGTCACCGAGAAGCTGAGGCGCGGCAGGGTGATCGCCGTCGCGGCCAGGGCCGGCAGGCCGACGGTGACGACGAAGACGATCGTCGTCGCGACCGCCTCGGGCACGCTGACCGCCGGCAGGGCGGCGAGCTACACGCTGAAGCTGAACGCCGCGGGCAAGGCGCTGCTGGCGCGCCACAAGCGGCTGACCGCACGCGTCACGGTCACGTCGGGCACGACCGTGATCGGAACACGGACGGTCACGTTCACGCGCCCGCCGGCCAAGCACAAGAAGACGAAGCAGAAGTGATCGTGACGCCGATCCCCGGGCTTGCGGGCCCGGGGATCGGTCGACCGGTCACACCCAGGCGGCCTGCGCGAGCGGAGCGGCCCGGCCGCCGGCGACCTCGCCGGCGTGGCGGAAGCGGATGCCCTCGTCGACGAGCGGCGCCCGCTTGTACATACGCAGATCCCGGAACCAGTCCTGGTTGACAGTCCAGGGGTGCCGGGCGCCCTGCTTGGGCATCAGGTCGATCGCACGCCGGATGTAGCCGGAGGTCAGGTCCAGGAACGGCCGGCGCTCCGGCCCGTCGGGCTCGACCGGCTCGCAGTAGTCGTAACCGTGCTGGTCCATGTAGCGCAGGAGCCGGCACATGTGCACCGCTGTGAGGTCGGCGCGCAAGGTCCAGGATGCGTTCGTGTAGCCGAACGTGAACGCCACGTTCGGGACCCGGCTCAGCATCATCGCCTTGTAGGCGACGGTGTCGCCGGGGTTGACCTCCCGGCCGTCGACAACGACCTGTGCTCCACCGAGCATCTGGACGTTGAAGCCGGTGGCCGTGACGACGATGTCGGCCTGAAGCTCGGTGCCCGAGCTCAGCAGGATCCCCGTCTCGGTGAAGGTCTCGATTGAGTCGGTCACGACCGAGCTCCTGCCGCGCCTGAGCGCCTCGAAGAAGTCGGCGTTCGGGACCGCACACACGCGCTCGTCCCAGGGGTTGTACCTGGGGGTGAAGTCCCGCTTCAGATCGGCGCCCTCCGGGAGATGCATCGCCACGCCCTTGAGCAGGAGCCGCCGGGCCAGCCCGGGGTGGCTGCGCGAGAGGTTGTAGGAGACCTGCGTCAGCAGCGCGTGCTTCAGGCGGACGAGCTTGTACGCCGGCATGTCAGGCAGGATCCGCCGGACGAAGTCGTCGATCGGGTCGCTGTCGGGCAGCGACACCAGGTAGCTCGGCGAGCGCTGCAGCATCGTCACGTGCTCGGCCCTGTCGGTCATCGCCGGGACGAGCGTCACCGCCGTTGCGCCCGAGCCGATCACGACCACGCGCCTGCCGGCGTAGTCGAGGTCCTCCGGCCAGGCCTGGGGATGGACGACCTGGCCGCTGAAGCGCTCTCTGCCGGGAAAGTCGGGCGTGTGGCCGCCGTCGTAGGCGTAATAGCCGCTGCAGCACTGCAGCCACGTGGCCGTCAACCTGATCGTGTCGCCGATCGCGGGCCGCTCACATGTGACCGTCCACCTCGCGGTCTGCGAATCCCAGTCCGCGCGGAGCACCCTGTGGCCGAAGCGGATCTGGTCGACGACCCCGTGCTCGCGCGCCGCCTCCTCGATGTAGTTCCTGATGTCAGGTCCGCCGACGATCGCCTTGCGGCCGAGCCAGGGCTTGAAGCTGTAGCCCAGCGTGAACATGTCCGAGTCCGAGCGCACGCCGGGGTAGCGGAAGATGTCCCAGGTCCCGCCGATCCGCTCGCGCGCCTCGAGGATCGCGTAGCTGGTGCCCGGCAGGCGCTTGGTCAGGTGGCAGGCGGCGCCGACCCCGGACAGACCGGCGCCGATGATCAGGACGTCGAAGTCGAGCTGCGCGGGCACGAAGCGGGATGTTGTCAGGCCGCGAGCTCGGCGTGGCTGATCCACGTCTCGTACATCTCGGCGTAGCGCGCGCCGAGCTGGAGCAGCTGCTCGTGCGACCCCTGCTCGACCACGAGCCCGTCCTCGATCACGACGATCCGGTCGGCCTTCATCGCCGTCGTCAGCCGGTGGGCGATCAGCACGGCCGTGCGGCGGGCGAGGAGCACGTCCAGCGCCGCCTCGATCTTCGTCTCCGACAGCAGGTCGAGGTTGGAGGTCGCCTCGTCGAGCACGAGCACGCGAGGCTGGGCGAGGAAGGCGCGAGCGAGGGCGATCAGCTGGCGCTCGCCGCTCGAGAGCGACTGACCGCGCTCGTGCACGACCGTGTGGAGGCCGTCCGGCATCCGTTCGACGACGTCGGTGAGCCCGACCGCGTGGACCGCTTCCCAGACCACGTCATCGCCGGCATCGGGGCGGGCGAAGGCGATGTTGTCGCGGAGGCTGCCGACGAACAGGAAGGGCTCCTGGGGAACGACGCCGAGCTGCGTCCGCAGCGAGTCGAGCGTCACGTCACGGAGGTCATGGCCGTCGATCAGGACCGAGCCCTCGGTGGGGTCGTAGAAGCGGGTGATCAGCTTGGCGAGCGTCGACTTGCCGGCCCCGGTGCGGCCGACGAACGCGACCGTCTCCCCCGCCGCGATTCGCAGGTCGATATCGCGGACGACCGGCAGCTCCGGGTCGTAGCCGAACGTGACGTGATCGAACGTGATCTCGCCGGCGATCGGCGGCAGCGGGGTCGCCTCGTGCGACTCCGGCGTGCTCGGGTGGGTCGCGAACAGCGTCCGTAGCTTGAGCACCGACGATTGGCCCTGCTGGAAGGTGTTGTACTGCTGGACGAGCAGCTGGATCGGGGCGAAGAAGCGATTCAGGTAGAGGAAGAACGCGACGAGCGCTCCGATGCTGAGCGTGTGGTGGATGACCATCTCGCCGCCGATCGCCAGCAGCGCCGCCTGCCCGAGAAACCCGAGCAGCTGCGTGCCCGGGCCGTAGACCGCGTTGATCTGCGCCGTGTAGTAGTTCGCCGCGCGGTAGTCGCCGACGACGTTGCGGTGCTGGACGATGTTCCAGCGCTGGCGGTTGTAGGCCGCCACGGTCCGCATCCCGTGCAGGGTCTCGGAGAGGTCGCCGAGCACGCCCGCGATCCCGTCGCGGACGCGATCGTAGCCGCGCTCCGAGGCGGAGCGGAACCAGAGCGAGGCGACGGTCAGCAGCGGCACGACGAGCGCGAGCGTGATCAGCGTCAGGGTGACGCTCAGCGTGAACAGCACGATCGTGATCACGAGCATCGTCAGACCCTGGACGACCAGCTGGGCGAGGCCGTCCTGGAGCAGCTGCTGCAGGTTCTCGATGTCGCTCGTCATCCGCGTCATGATCACGCCGGCCTTCTCGTCGGTGTAGAAGTCGAGCCCGAGACGCTGGAGGTGGCGGAAGACACGAACACGCAGATCGTTCATCACGTTCGCGGCGAGCCGGCCGGTGACCCGCGCCTGGTAGCGCTGCGCGATCGCGGTCACGGCGATCGAGGCGAGGAAGATCGATCCGACGGCCACGATCACGGTGACGCTGCGGTGGTGCGGGAGCATGCCGTGGTTGATCCCGTACTCGATCAGCAGCGGCCCCGCCTGGTTGACGACGCTGACGACCGCGACGAGCACCAGCGCGAACGCACCGAGGCGCCAGTGGGCGAAGATCAACGCCCGCAGCGTGAGGCGCCGGCCGCGCTCGTCGTCGTCGGTGTAGGTGAACCGGACATCGGGTTCGCCGTGGTCCGGCTCCTCGGCCAGCAGCCTGTCGACGCCGACCTGCAGCTCGGACGGAATCCCCGCGAACGGCAGGCCGCCGCCCGGCGCCGCCGCGCTGCGCGAACCGCCACCGCCGCCGAAGATCGGAGCGCCGCCGCCGATCATGCCGCCAGGGCCGCCGAAGCTCATCGGTCCCGCCGCCGCCCGGTCGCTTCGCGCTCCGCCTCCTCGGTCTGGGCGAGGACCTCGACGTAGAGCCGGTTCGTCTCCATCAGCTCCTGGTGAGTGCCGTCGGCGACGATCCGGCCGCCGTCGAGCAGGACGACGCGGTCGGCGAGTCCGATCGTCGAGAGGCGATGGGCGACGATCAGCGTCGTGCGCCCCTGCATCAGCACCTTCAAGCCCTCGTGGATCGCCTGCTCGACCTGGACGTCGACCGCGCTCGTTGCGTCGTCGAGGACGAGGATCGGCGGGTTGACGAGCAGCGTCCGGGCGATCGCGATCCGCTGGCGCTGACCGCCGGAGAGGGTGTAGCCGCGCTCGCCGACAACCGTGTCGTATCCGTCGGGAAGCGCCGCGATGAAGTCGTCGGCGCCGGCCGCGCGGGCCGCGGCCTCGATCTCGGCGGCGCTCGCGTCCGGACGGCCGTAGGCGATGTTCTCGCGGATCGAGACCGAGAACAGGAACGGCTCGTCGAGGACGACGCCGATCTGGGCCCGGAGCGAAGCGATCGTGAGCTCGCGCACGTCATGCCCGTCGACCAGCACCGCCCCCGCGTCGACGTCGTAGAAGCGCGGCAGCAGGCGCGAGACGGTCGTCTTGCCACTCGCCGTGCGCCCGACCATCGCGACCGTCTCGCCCGGCGCGAGATGCAGGTTGAAGTCGCGCAGCACGAGCGGGCCGTCCGCGTACGCGAAGTCGACCGATTCGAAGCTGACATCACCACGGCAGCTCCGCAGCTCCAGCGCTCCGGGCGCGTCGACGATCGTCGGCTGCTCGTCGAGCACCTCGTAGATCCGCTTGGCCGAGGCCGAGGCCCGCTGCCCGAGCATCACGAGCATGCCCAGCATCTGGAACGGCGCCTGGAGCATCACCACGTAGGCGCTGAACGCGAGGATCGCGCCGACGCCGAGGCGATCGTGGATCACGAGCAGCCCGCCGACGAGCAGGACGAGCGCGAGACCGAGCTGCGGCAGGTTCTGGACCGCCGGCGTGAACCGCGCTCGCAGATCGGCGTCCTTGACATATGCCCAGCGGAGACGGTCGGCGGCACGGGCGAGGGTCGACAGCTCGCGCGGCTCAGCCGCGAACGACTTGACGACGCGGACCCCGTTGATGTTCTCGTCGACGATCGTCGCGACCTCCGCGAGCCGCGACTGGATCAGCCACGACACCGGGAACATCGACCGGCGCATCCGCACGCTCAGCACGAACACGAGCGGGACCGTGGCGAACTCGATCAGAGCCAGCGGCACGTTGATCGCGAGCATGTAGATGAAGGCGACGAGCGCGATCGCGCACTGCACGATGATCGCGGGACCGAAGGTGAGGTACATCTGCACCGAGCGGATGTCCGAGTTGGCCCGCGAGATCAGCTGGCCCGACTGGACGCGGTCGTAGAAGCCGAACTCCATCCGGGTCAGGTGCTCGTAGAGGACGTTGCGGAGGTCGAACTCGATCGCGAACGCCGTGCGCATCAGCAGGAGGCGCGACCCGTACGCGGACACCCCGGCGGCGAGCGCGAGCCACAGCACGATCCAGCTGTAATGCGACAGCGGCACAGCGGGGCGGTGCACCAGCGCGGGGATCAGCGAGTTGGTCACCGCCTTGTTGAGCAGGTTGGGGATCTGCACCTGCAGGAGCAGCGCGACGAACGACAGCCCGAGCGCGCCGCCGAGCGTCAGCTTGTGCGACAGGACGATCGGCCGTGCGCGCAGGAGCCACGACTTGCTGCGGTCCGGGTCGATCCACGCTCGCGGCCGCGGGTAGCGCGACCTGATGCCCGTCGGAACCTGCGCGCGCGCATCGTCGCCGGCGCGGTCGTGGCGCGGCGTGGTCGTGGCCGCGTTCACCGCGTCACACGCGAGGTCGACGTCCGATCTGATCTGCTCGTCGGCCTGCGCGCCATCGACTCAGCGTAGCTCAGGGCTCGCGACCCCCCCGTCGCTCACCCGGCGCATGCGGAGATCGCCGACCGGTCAAAATGGACGCCATGCCGAAGCCGCGCCCCGGTGAACAGAGCGCACGTCGCAGCCCTGCGGCCGGGCCGCCGGGCCGGTCCGGCACGCCCGCGCCGATGCCTCGTGACAAGCAGGGATGGCGCGTGGCCCCCGCCCCCGACGGACGCGGCACGCCGGCCGAGCACAAACCGACGCCACCACATCGGCTGCGCGGCTTCTGGATCTTCTGCGCGGTCCTGCTCGCGCTCAACTGGCTGTCGGTGCTCGTCTTCCAGCCGCCCGGCCAGCCGCGGATCACGGTCCCGTTCAGCCCGTACTTCCTCACGCAGGTGCAGGATGGGCACGTCAAGTCGATCTCGACGACCGGCGACACCGTCCAGGGGACGTTCACCGAGAAGCTCCGGTACCCCGCCACCTCGAAGACCGCGACGAAGCTGTTCTCGACGCAGGTCCCGACGTGGTGGGACGAGACCGCTCTGAGCGACCTGGTGGAGGCGCATGACGTCACCGTCAACGCGAAATCGCCGTCGTCGGGAACCTCGCTGCTCGCCGACCTGATCCTCGGCTTCGGGCCGACGCTGCTGCTCGTCGGCCTGTTCGTGGTGATCGCGCGGCGCTCGATGGCGGGCGGTGGCGGGATGAGCGCGATCGGCAACTTCGGACGCTCGCAAGCCCGCCGCGTCGACCCCGACCAGATCCGGATCACGTTCGATGACGTCGCCGGGATCGACGAGGCGAAGGCCGAGCTGACCGAGATCGTCGACTTCCTGCGGACGCCCGACCGCTACCAGCGGCTCGGCGGGCGCATGCCGCACGGCGTCCTCCTGTACGGCGCCCCCGGCACGGGCAAGACGCTGCTCGCCCGGGCGATCGCGGGCGAGGCGCACGCGGCCTTCTTCTCGATCGCCGCGTCCGAGTTCATCGAGGCGATCGTCGGCGTCGGCGCCGCGCGCGTCCGCGATCTGTTCGCGAAGGCCAAGGAAGCGGCTCCGGCGATCATCTTCATCGACGAGCTCGACGCCGTCGGCCGCACGCGGGCGGGCTCCGCCGGGGGCGTGACCGGCGCCAACGACGAGCGCGAGCAGACGCTCGATCAGATCCTCACCGAGATGGACGGGTTCGAGTCGAACATCGCGGTCGTCGTGCTCGGGGCGACCAACCGTCCGGAGATCCTCGACCAGGCGCTGCTGCGCCCCGGTCGCTTCGACCGCCGGGTCGCGGTGCAGGCACCCGACAAGGCCGGGCGCGTGCGGATCCTCGAGGTCCACACCCGCGGCCTGCCCCTCGGCCCGGACGTCGACCTCGACGCCCTCGCCGCCTCGACCCCGGGAATGGTCGGCGCGGATCTCGCGAACCTCGCCAACGAGGCGGCACTGCTCGCCGCCCGGCGCGACCACGACCGCGTGGAGATGGCGGACTTCACCGCGTCACTCGAGAAGATCATGCTCGGCGCGCCGCGCGGGATCATGCTCACCAAGGAGGACCGCGAGCGCACCGCTTACCACGAATCGGGGCACGCGCTCGTCGGCATGCTGAGCCCGGGCGCCGATCCGGTCCGGAAGGTCTCGATCATCCCGCGCGGAATGGCCCTCGGAGTCACACTCTCGACCCCGGACGTCGATCGTGTCGGCTACTCGCGAGAAGACCTCGAGGCGAAGATCCGCGTCGCTCTGGGCGGGCGCGCCGCCGAGGAGGTCGTCTATGGACAGATCACGACCGGTGCCGAGTCCGACATCCAGCAGCTGACTCAGATCGCTCGCGGGATGGTCGGACGATGGGGCATGAGTGAGAAGCTCGGTCCGATCGCGCTGTCACCGTCTGAGGGCACCGGCGGGTACCTCCTGCCCGGCGCCTCGGAGACCTCGCCACAGACGCAATGGCTGGTCGACGAGGAGGTGCGCCGGCTGGTCGAGGAGGCACACGCCGAGGTGACGAAGCTCCTGACCGAGCACCGCGATCAGCTCGAGTCGCTGACCCGCGCGCTGCTCGCCGCGGAGACGCTCGACGCGCCCGAGGCCTACAGCGCGGCGCGCGTGCCGCTGCCGGCGCGCCCCGAACCGGTCGCGGCGGTTCACTAGACGTCCAGCAACCGCTCGAGCCACGGGGTGACGGCGTCACGCACGGCGCCGTGCGCCCTCAGGGAGTGGGTTCCGGGGATGACGACGACATCCCGGGCGGGGGCCGCCGGCGGCATCCCGAACGGATCGCGCTCGCCCTGGACGACGAGCACCGGAACACCGACTGCGCTCAGCTCGCCGAGCCGCGATTTCGTGGGATCGCCGGCCTTCCCCGGAGGATGCAGCGGGAACGCCAGGCACAGGACACCCGTCGCGCCGGCCGCGGCCGCGGTCCGACAGGCGACGCGAGCGCCTGACGAACGACCGCCTGCGACGACCGGCAGGCCGGCCAGCGGGCCGGCCTGCAGGGCAGCGAGCACCGCCAGCCAGGCGGCGTCGAGCTGGGCTGCCGGAGCGGGTGCCCTGCGACCGGCGACCCGGTAGGGCTGCTCAACACGGGCGACGCTGACGGCGATGGCGAGCGCGGCCGCGGCCGCAGCAGCGAGGTCCGGAGCGTCGATTCCGCCTCCGGCGCCGTGCCCGAGCACGAGCGCCGCCCGGGCTGCGGGCGCGACCTCGAGCCGCACCCGGGCGCGGCCATGCGGCGTGGCGATGTCGAGCACACCGGTACTCTTGCGAATTCGTGCGGTTCGTGATCTTCGGGGCGGGGGCCATCGGCGGCGTTGTCGGCGCGCGCCTCCATCAATCCGGTCACGACGTCGTCCTGATCGCTCGCGGCGCCCACCGCGAGGCGATCGCAGCCGCCGGGCTGCGGCTCGAGACCCCTGTCGAAGCGGTGACGCTGCCGATCCCGGTGGCCGGCGACCCGATCGAAGCCGCCGTCGGGCCGGGCGACATCGTCCTGCTGTGCGTCAAGAGCCAGGACACGTGGCCGGCGCTGCTCGCGCTGCGGGAAGCGGCGCCCGGGGGCGTGCCCGTCGTCTGCCTGCAGAACGGCGTCGAGAACGAACGCGTCGCGCTGCGCCTGTTCGACGAGGTGCTCGGATGTCTCGTGATGTGCCCGACGGCGCACGTCGAGCCGGGCGTCGTGCTCGCGTACGGGTCGCGGCTGACGGGCGAGCTCGACGTCGGCCGCTATCCGACGGGCTCCGACGAGCTGTGCGTCCGGGTGAGTGAGGCGTTCGCCGCCTCACAGTTCGATTCCCGGCCCCGTGCGGACATCATGCGCCGCAAGCACGCGAAGCTGATCGCGAACCTCGGCAACGCGGTCCAGGCGGTCTGCGGCACCGAGAGCGAATCCGGCGAACTGCTCGAGCGCGTCCGGAGCGAAGGCCGCGCCGTCCTGGCAGCCGCCGGCATCCCGTGCGACGACGACGAGGTCGCCGACGCGCGGGGCCGCTGGGAGCGGTGGGGGATGGCCGAGATCGCCGGACGACCGCGCGGCGGCGGCTCGACCTGGCAGAGCGTGATGCGCGGCACCGGACGCGTCGAGAGCGACTACCTGAACGGAGAGATCGTGATGCGCGCCCGCGAGCAGGGGCTGGCGGCACCGGTCAACCGCCTGCTGGCCGACCTGGCACACGAGACCGTGCGCGATCATCACCAGCCCGGCTGGTTGAGCCCCGCGGACGTGCTCGCGCGGCTGGATCTGCGGTGATCCGCCCCGTCCGGCTCGCCGCCGCCGTGACGGCCGCGGCGGCGGCACTCGGGTCCGCTCCCGCCGCGCTCGCGCAGGGCTCCCGCGCCCCGCTCAGGCTCACGGTGCAGATCGGCAGGCCGTCGCCGGTGAGACCGATCGCGCCAGGCTTCGTCGGCCTCTCGATGGAGTTCCAGTCAGCGGCGACCGTGACCGGCCCGCCCGATGACCAGAACGGCGTGTTCGCACAGCTGATCCGGAACCTCGATCCGGGCCAGGCGCCGGTGCTCCGGATCGGCGGCGACAGCACCGACCACACGTGGTTCCCGGCACCGGGGCTGGCGAGCTCGCCGGGCCTGTCGTTCGCGCTCACCCCCGAGTGGCTCGCGAGCGTCGGCGCGTTCGCCGGCGCGCTCGGGGCGAAACTGATCCTCGGCATCAACCTCGAAGCGGACGACCCGGCGCTCGCCGCCGACGAGGCCGCGGTGCTCGTCCAGGCGGTCGGTGAAGCCAACATCGAGGCGCTCGAGATCGGCAACGAGCCGAACCTGTACCCGGCCTTCCCGTGGTACAGCACGCCGTACGCGCTCGTGAACGGCCGTCCCGCCGGATACGACTTCGCGAGTTACGCGGCGGAGTTCGCCCAGATCGCCGCCGCGCTGCCGCCGCTGCCGCTCGCCGGCCCCGCGATCGGCTCGCCCGACTGGATGCCGGGACTGCCGGGCCTGCTCGCATCGCAGCCGCGCCTTTCGATCGTCACGTACCACCGGTACCCGCTCAACCGCTGCTTCACATCGCCCGGTTCGAGCCAGTATCCGACGATCCCGAACCTGCTGAGCCGGAGCTCGAGCGCCGGGCTCGCCGCCACGATCGCGCCGTTCGCGGCGATGGCGGCGGCGGCTGGGAGGCAGTTCCGGGTCGACGAGCTCAACTCGGTCGCATGCGCCGGCCAGACCGGTGTCAGCGACACGTTCGCGTCGGCGCTGTGGGTGCTCGACACGCTGTTCGCACTCGCCCGCGAGGGAGCGGACGGCGTCAACATCCACACGTTCCCGTCCGCCGCCTACCGCCTGTTCAGCTTCAGCGACGAGCACGGTGCCTGGTCGGCGACCGTCAACCCCGAGTACTACGGCCTCCTGACCTTCGCCCAGGCGGCGCCACCCGGATCCCGCCTGCTCGCCGTCCGCGCGCGCCGCCATCCGAGCCTGCGAGTCTGGGCCGCACGGACCTCGGGCGGCGCGGTCCACGTCGTGCTGATCAACGAGGACCCCGCTCGCCCGGCGCGCATCGTCGTCGCCGCGCCCGGGAGCGAGGCGGACGCAAGCGTCGAGCTGCTCCAGGCCCCCGCCCTGGCGGCGACGAGCGGCGTCACGCTCGGCGGCGCCGCGTTCGCCACGCCGACGAGCACCGGGTCGCTCGCGGAGAGCCCACAGCTGACGAGGGTCCCCCCCAGCCATGGGCGGTTCGCCGTCCAGGTCCCGGCGGCGAGCGCCGCCGTGTTGATGATCCCGCCGCCGGACGGGTCATTCCCGCCAGCCGGCGTGCATCTCTTCCTGCCAGCGGGAAGAGCGAAGTGATGTCAGGATTCAACCTCGCGGCCAGATTGCCGACCAATGGGGCGTGGCCGTCGAATTTCCGCGAGAGAGCGTAGACATCGAAGCCTCCGACTCACGGCTGCTGCTTTCGCGCCAACCCGTGATCGACGGGCGCGACCGCGTAGCCGGCTACCGCATCGCGTACGCGCTGCTCGGCGACGACGGTCCGGTCCTTCCGACCGCCGATCAGGCGGTCGCGCTGGTCGACGAGGTGCTCAGCGTGATCAGCAGCGACGAGCAGGTCCAGGGCAGCATGGCGCACCTGCCCGTGACAGGGGAGATGCTGCTCGCTCACGGCATCCCACCCGTGCGCCGCGATCTCGTGCTGCTGCGAATCGGCTACGAGGATGCCGTGGAGCCCGCCGTGCGCGAGGTCCTCGCGCGGGCCGCCTCGCAGGGGTTCTCGCTGGAGCTCGACCGGCTCCCAGGGCCGCACCTGGATCTGAGCCTGCTCGACCTGTTCACCGCGATCGAGTTCGACCTCGCCGATTGGGAGCCCGAGGCACTTGCGACAACGCTCGCGCCGATCTTCGAGCGCGACGCGATCGCGCTCGCCGTGAACGTCGATGATCACGTCCAGCGCGAGCAGGCCCGCGCGCTCGGCTTCGAGTGGTTCACCGGACGGTTCTTCCAGACTCCCAACCTCGTCCTCGGCAAGTCGGTCCCGATCGGCAACCTGGAGACGCTCTTCGAGCTCACGCGCCTCCAGGGCAGGGACGCCCAGCTCGACCAGCTGGTGCCCGTGATCGAGCACGACCTCGGACTTGGGGTGCGGCTGCTGCGCTACATCAACTCGGCGTACTTCGGCCTTGCCGGCCGCGTGCGGTCGATCAGCCATGCCGCTGCGATGCTCGGTGCCCGCGGGCTGTCTCGCTGGGCGCTGATCGTCGCGACGCTCGGCGGCGCCGAGGAAATCCCGCGCGAGCTGCAGCTGCTGGCCCTGACGCGAGCACGAACGCTGGAGCTCGTCGGCGTCGAGCTGGGCGACCTGACCGCGAGCGACGAGCTGTTCACGATCGGACTGCTGTCGACGGTCGACGCGATGTTCCGGATCCCGATCGAGCAGATCCTCACCGAGCTTCCGCTGACCGACGAGGTCTGCGACGCGCTCGCCCACTACACCGGCGCGCCGGGCGAGCTGCTCAGCTCGCTGATCAGCTACGAGCGGGGCGACTTCCGCGACCCCGCGCTGTGCGACAACCTGATGATGTACGCGAGCGCATACCGCGTGGGGCTCGATTGGGCCCGCGAGGCCCTCGTCGGCCTCGACTGACGACGATCTACGATCTCGCTGAGGCGAGCGAGCAGCGACACGGCCCGCTCCAGGAGGTCCCGCTCCTCGTCGGAGAATCCGGCGAGCGCCTCGGCGAGCCAGCCGTCGCGGCGCGCGCGGTCCTTGCGGAGCGCGGTCCGCCCGGTGGCCGTCAGCTCGACGAGCGTGCGGCGCCCGTCGCGCGCGTCGGGGCGCCGGGTCGACGAGCCCGTCGGCCTCGAGTTCGGCGAGCGTCTGGCTCATCGACTGCGGGCGCACGCGCTCGGCGCCCGCCAGGTCGCCGATGCACTGCGCCCCGTCGCGGTCGAGACGGCCGAGCACGGCGATCTGGGTGGGCGGAAAGCCGTTCTGCGTGCGCAGACGGCGGATCAGCCGTCCGAGCACGACGCGAAGCTCCCCGGCGAGCGGAGTGGTATCGGTCCCGGTACCCATTGACGATCAGCTGACTATAGGGTGTTGGGAATACGAAGGTTACCTGTGTATCCTCCGGGGTATGGCGCGCACCTCCACAGGTGACAGCTACAAGTGGATCGCCCTCTCGAACTGCACGCTCGCGGTCCTGCTGGCAACGCTCGACGCGTCGATCACGATCATCGCGATGCCGGACATCTTCCGCGGGATCAAGCTCGACCCGCTGGCCAGCGGCAACAGCTTCTACCTGCTGTGGATGGTGCTCGGCTACCTGATCGTGACCAGCGTGCTGATCGTCAGCCTCGGCCGGCTCGGCGACATGTTCGGGCGGGTCCGGATCTACAACCTCGGCTTCGTCGATCTACACGGTCGCGTCGCTGGTCCTCGCCGTCGACTGGCTGACCGGGACCGACGGCGCGCTCTACCTGATCATCTTCCGGCTCTTCCAGGGCGTCGGCGGGGCGTTCCTGATGGCGAACACGGCGGCGATCATCACCGACGCGTTCCCGACCAACCAGCGCGGGATGGCGCTCGGGATCAACAACATCGTCGGCGTCAGCGGCATGTTCATCGGGCTCGTTCTCGGAGGCCTGCTGGCGCCGATCGACTGGCGGCTCGTGTTCCTCATCTCAGTGCCCGTGGGGCTGTTCGGGACGGTCTGGGCATACCTCAAGCTGCGCGAGCTGAGCACGCCACGGCGCGCACGGATCGACTGGCCCGGAAACGCGACCTTCGCGATCGGCCTCGTCCTGATCATGGTCTCGATCACGTACGGGATCCGCCCGTACGGAGTCAGCGCGACGGGCTGGGCCAGCCCGCGGGTCCTGATCCTGATGGGCACCGGTCTCGTGGCACTCGTCGCGTTCGTGTTCATCGAACGCCACGTGTCAAGTCCGATGTTTCCGCTCGTGCTGTTGCGGATCCGCGCGTTCACGTTCGGCACGCTGTCGACGTTCCTGGCCGGGCTCGCCCGCGGCGGCCTGATGTTCATGCTGATCATCTGGCTGCAGGGCATCTGGCTGCCGCAGCACGGCGTCAACTTCACGCAGACGCCGCTGCGCGCCGGCCTCTACATGCTGCCGTTGACAGTCGGCATGCTGATGGCAGGCCCAACGTTCGGTTACATGTCCGACCGCTATGGCGCGCGCGGGTTCGCGACCGGCGGGATGATCTTCGCGGCGGTGACCTTCGCGCTGCTGTGGCTGCTGCCGACGGACTTCTCGTATCCGGTGTTCGCGCTGATCCTGCTGCTCAACGGGATCTCGATGGGGATGTTCGCCTCCCCCAACCGGGCAGCGGTCATGAACAGCCTGCCGCCGGGAGATCGCGGCACCGGCGGCGGCATGAACCAAACGTTCATGAACGGCGCCCAGGTGCTGTCGGTCGGGATCTTCTTCTCGCTGATGATCATCGGGCTCGCCGGTTCGCTCCCGCACACGCTGGCCTCCGGGCTCGAGGCCCACGGCGTCTCCGCGACAAGCGCGCAGGCGATCGGCCGCACGCCCCCGGTCTCGGTCCTGTTCGCCGCCTTCCTCGGCTACAACCCGATCAACCACCTGGCCGGCGCGAAGGTGCTCGCGTCGATCTCGGCACATAACCGGGCGATCCTCGCCGGCCGATCGTTCTTCCCGCAGCTGATCTCCGGGCCGTTCCGCGACGGTCTGCACGCGGCCTTCGCGTTCGCGATCATCGCCTGCCTGATCGCAGCGGCAGCCTCACTGATGCGCGGCGGCATGTACCTGCACGAGGAAGCCGTTGAGCCGGCGACGAGCGACGCGCCGGGCGAGCCGGCCGCGGTCGCGATCCGCTGAGGACCGGCCCGGCAGCAGTCCGGACGCGGTGAACTGATCGACGACGACGGAGCCTCTGAAGCCGCCGACGGCGGGAGCGCCGAGCACGGCGATCGATCCGGTGCTCGAGAGCGCTGCGCTCGTGACCGTCCCGGCGCTGGGAGCGGCCACCGCCTGCCGGGCCACCGTCCAGCCCGTGCCCTGTGGGACGAGCAGCTCGGCCGGCAGCGCCGAACCGGCTCCGGCGAGCAGGACCACGCGGCCATCGCCGGCGAGCGCGGTCACCGCGGTGGCGAAGCTCGAGCCACCCGCTCCCAGCGGGAACGGGTCACCCGTACCCAGCCACCCCGACGGCTGAGCGGCGTACTCCAGGCTCAGGCCGACACGGCTGCCTACGAATGCCACCGTGCCGTCCGCGGAGATCCCGACGCTCGACCCCCAGCGACCGAGGCAGCAGCTGCCCGTATCGCTGAGCGGGCCGGCCGCCTGCGTCCAGCCACTCCCCGAGTTCTCGAAGATCCACGCGCCGCCGTTCGGTCCGCCGCCGGCTGACGGCGCGCTGTTCGGATTGCCGATCACGGCAGTGGTTCCGCTCGCCGACAGCGCGATCGACGACCCGAAGCCGGACCCGGCCGGGATCACACCCGACCCAGTCAGAACCTCGTTGTTCGGCGCGAACTTCGGCCCCTGCCGCGACCAGGTCGAGCCCGTGCGCGCGAACGACCAGACCGCGCCGCAGGCCTGGCAGCTGTCCAGTGGCGCCCCGATCAACGCCTCGTCACCGTTGCCCGACAGCGCGACCGCCGCGCCGAACTCCCCGGAGGTCGCCGGGATCGAGAACAGCGCCGGCGACGGCAGCTCCCCGGCCCCGGTCAGCTTCGGGCCCTGTGGGAGCCACCTGGAGCCTGACCGGACGAACGCCCATGCGGCCCCCGCGGACCCGCCGTCAGCGGGCGCGCCGACGAGAATCGTCGTCGCGTCTCCGGAGATCGCGACGCTCGTGCCGAACGCGCCGTCGCCACGCTCGCCGGCTCCCCTCAGCTTCTCGACCTGATGCCAGGCGGCGCCGGAGCGCTCGAAGACCCACGCAGCACCCCGGCCGGAGCTGTCGCCGGGCGCGCCGGCGACGATCACGCTGCCATCGGCCGAGATCGCAACGCTCGCGCCAAACTCGCCGGAGCCGAACTCGCTCGCAGGCGTGAGCAGGCTCGGATTGGCCGCAGCTCCAGCCGGTGCCGCTGCGAGCAGCACGATGCCGAGGACGGCAACGACAAGCCAGATCCGGCGCCTCACACCTTCGCTAACTCCCGCACGGCGCTGAAGTTGCGCTGAAGGCCGGCGGCATCGCCCGGACCGCACCGGGTCTCGACCGAGACCACACCCCTTCACGTGATGTCGCGACGCATCCCTGACTTCTGGACCCCCCCGGTCGCGACGGGGGGGTGTGGAGCTGGAGGTTCGCAGCCATCCGTAAGGGGCCGCCCGTGCGCGGCCAGGTCGACTGAGGGACCGTCCATCAATTAGATGATGATTTGATGGTCCGGTTCCAGTCGCCGTGGAACGCGTGGGGGTGGAGGTTGATGGCGGCGAGTTGCGCGTCGGTCTCCTCGCCGGAGATCGCTGGCCGGCCGCGCCCGGCTCTTGGAGGAGAAACGGAACAGGCCGGACCGCGAGCCGCTGGTGCCGATGCTCGGGTTCCGGTGCGGCGCCCCGCAACCGATCACGCTCAGCGATCGCGGCCTCGCCCCCTCAACCGATCACGCTCAGCGATCGCGGCCTCGCCATCACCAAGCCCCCGGGGAGCACGGCGGTGGCAGCCGAGGCTTGAACGTCTCCACCGAGACCACACCCCCTGCACGTCACGTCCTGACGAATCGCGGTAGGGACCGCCGTTGCCGGCGGCCCCCCGCACGGATCCCAGCGTGCGCGTCAACGCACTGGGCTCCTCCCTTGGGTTCTGGCGTCGAACCGCGCGCTGGGCCAGGGGTGAAGGATGCGGGGTTCCGGGAGCCATCGGTCGGCAAGGCAGCGGGTTCGGTCCCAGGTCATGTAGCCCTTCTGGCTGCGACGCGCGAGCGTCCGTCGCCAATGCCGGATGACCTCGTGGTGGAAGCCGTTGAGCGCCTTGCTGTTGTCGGGCACCGCGTAGTAGCGGTAGTGCCCGGCCAGGACGCTCGCGAGCCAGCGTCCCTGTTCGGGGATCGGGCGGTGCATCCGCCTGCGCATCTCGGTCTTGACCGATTTGAGCTTGGCGCGCATCTTCTTCTTGCTCGTGACTCGCTGGAGCTTGAACCGCCCGTTCCGGGACTTCGCGCACATGTGCGTGAACCCCAGGAACTCGAACGTCTCAGGCCTCCGGTCGCCACGCGCCTGACGTCGCTCGGCGGCGTACCGTCCGAACTCGATCAGCCGCGTCTTGTCCGGATGCAACTCCAAACCGAACTCCGCGAACCTGTCGCGCAGATCGGCAAGGAACCGCTCAGCGTCCTCATGATGCTCAAAGCCCGCCAGAAAATCGTCCGCGAACCGCGTCAGGATCACATCCCCGCGCGCGTTCCGCCGCCGCCACTGGTCGGCCCACAGGTCAAACACGTAGTGCAGGTACACGTTCGCGAGCAGCGGCGAAATCGACGCTCCTTGCGCGGTTCCCTCCTCGGTCTCTGACCATTCCCCGTCCTCGATAACCCCTGCCCTGAGCCATTTCTGGATCAGCCGCAGGACCCTCCGATCCGCGATCCGATGCTCGAGAAACTTCTCAAGCCAGCTCTGATCAAGCCGGGTGAAGAAGTCGCGAATGTCCGCGTCGAGCACGAAGTTCACCTTCTTGCGCGTGATCCCGACCGCCAACGCGTCCAACGCATCATGCGGACCCCTCCCCGGCCTGAACCCGTACGAGAACCCGAGAAAGTCCTGCTCATAGACAGCGTTCAACACCTCGACCACCGCCCGCTGGACGATCTTGTCCTCCAACGCGGCGACCCCGAGCGGCCGCAGCCGCCCGTCCGCCTTCGGTATGAACACCCTCCGAACAGCCCTCGCCCGGTACGCACCCCGATGAACCCGAGCGTGGAGATCAAGAAGTTTTGCTTCGAGATCGAGCCCGTAGTCCCGCCACGTCACGCCATCAACGCCCGCGGCCGCGTTCGGGCTGATCGCCCTATACGCAACCCGCAACCGATCGACCGTCACGTGATGAAGGAGCGCGGTGAACCGCACATCCCTGTCCCTCCGCGCCACCTGGCGCACACGCCCCAGATCACTTGACACGCCCAGTCCGGCACCGCGTCCGGGACGTGTTTCACCGGCCGTGTTCCCCTCGGGCAGACCCCTTCCCTCCACCACCTCCGCCCCCGGAACCCCGGGCTTGTTCGGCAGCTTCGCAGGTACTACGAGCCTGTCTGACTTCTCGTGATCGTGCATCAAGGGATGACCGCCTCAGCGTTCCCCTCACGACCCCGACCGGCAACGGCCTGCCACCCCGCGAACCATCCAGGACGGGGCATCACCACCACCAGCAGGGCAACCACGAGACCTCCCGGTTCTCGCGCATGGAGCCTGTCGTACGTGCCTGGGCTCTCTGACCGCGCGGGACCCACCAACGGCTCGCGATCACGCCGCCAGCGGTCTTGCCTTCCGTCGTTAGGGAGCACGTCGGCATCCCGATCTCGCATTTCGCGGCTCAATAGCCTGCCCACACGCCCCCTGCCAACGCTTCGCCGCCATCCTCGCGAACAGCCGACGCATGACTCAGGGCCACCGTGACTCGCTAAGCCTTCGATGTAGAGCGTTCTCATCTCCTACTCCATGCCGGTTTATCCCGGCGCTTTCCCCTTAACTTCCGGACCCCCCGGTCGCGACGGGGGGGTGTGGAACTTGGGGGTCATAGAGACCCCTCAGCTCCACACCCCCCAAGATCGTTGGGGGGGTCCGGAACTTAGGGTTGCCCGACCGAACGGCCCTCAACCACACGCGCGCACGTGCTGCCGCCGCGGTCCCGCGATCCCCAGACGCCCGAGCCCCATACGCACACAACCGACACCGCGACCGCGCAACTTGAGCGGACATCAGCCGGTGGCGCTGCTCGATCGCCGCCTCAGCATCAAACGGCCCGCCTGGTGGTGCACCGGCACCCCAAGACCTGCACCTAATTTACGGACGATCGCTAAGTGGTCGGTTTCGAAAGTACGTGGACGGTTGGCGAGTGGCTGGGCGTGGATGGCGGGGGGCGGCGAACCAAGTCGTACTGGTGGTCCGGCGGGTTCGCCGCCGCCCGCCAGGCGCGTCCAGACGCCGCCGAACGCCGCGTACTTGCGAAACCGTCCACTAAGTGGACCGTAAGGCCCCCGGAGCCGCAACCCGATCCGAACTGCCGATGTGGGAGGCGCTGTCTTAGTCGACTCTCGACCACGTGAAGAGAGCCGACCAAGGAGCAGCGCGAGATGCACCCATCCCTCATCCAGCTCGTCCAGAAAACCGAGGCTCGTGAAACCGTCGAGCGCGCCGAGCGGCGGCGGCCGCTGCGCGACGGCGCCCGCCACCCGAGTCGCTGGCGGCGATACTTCAGCCATGCAGGGACGGCTGACCAGCAGGCGGTTTGTCGGCCGCAGCAGCGAGCTCGCGGAGCTCGAGCTGGCCTTCCGTGAGGCGGCAGCGGGCCGGCCGAGCCTGATCCTGCTCGGCGGCGAGTCGGGCTTCGGCAAGACCCGGCTCCTCGCTGAGTTCGAGCGCGTCGTCGACGGGGCGCTCGTGCTGCGGGGCGAATGCCTCGAGCAGGGCGACGGCGAGCTGCCGTACGCGCCGCTGCTGACCGCGCTGCGGCCGCTGACGCGGCGGCGGGATCCGTCGCTGGCCGAGCTCTCGTCCGGCAGCCGCCGCTATCTGGCGTCGCTCCTGCCCAGCATCGGCGACGACGAGGCTCCGGCCGCGAGCGGCTCGGAGCTCGATGCGATCGGCCAGGTGCGTCTGTTCGAGGCGCTGCTCGAGCTGCTCGACCTGCTCTGCGCCCGGAGCCCGGTCGTCCTGATCCTGGAGGACGTGCACTGGGCCGACCGCTCGACGCGCACGTTCGCCGCATTCCTCGCGCGCAGCGTGCGCGACCAGCCCGTGGTCGTCGTCCTGAGCTATCGCAGCGACGAGCTCCACCGCCGCCACCCGCTGCGACCGCTGCTCGCGGAGCTCGAGCGGCTCGATCGCACCCGCCGGCTCGAGCTGCGCCCGTTCGATCGCGACGAGCTGACCGCCGCGCTGTCGGACATCCTCGGGCGCACCCCGGAAGCGGATGTGATCGACCGGTTGCTGACGCGCACCGAGGGCAACCCGCTGTACCTGGAAGAGCTCCTCGCCGCCGGACTCGATGGCCGCGGAGCGACCCCGCAGAGCCTGCGGGACGCCTTCCTGTGGCGGATCGAGCGGCTTTCGGCCGACGCGCGCGCGGTCGTGCGGGCCGTCGCGGTCGGCGAGCGGCTGCGCGAGCCGGCGATCGCCGCGGCTGGCGGAATCGAAGGCGAGCGGCTGCTCGACGGCCTCCGCGAGGCGGTCGCCGAGCACGTCCTGCAACCGGGCGACGACGGGCAGCTCGGCTTCCGGCACGCGCTGCTTCGCGAGACCGTGTACGACGACCTGCTCCCGGGCGAGCGCGGCGAGCTGCACATCGCGCTGGCGCGGTGGCTCGAGCGCGAGGGAGGTGCCGCGGGCGCCGACGACGAGGTCGAGCGCGTGGCGACGGTCGCCGCCCACTATGCCGCCGCCGGAGAGCAGGCCGCGGCGCTGCGGGCGACGGTCGCCGCAGCCCTCGTGGCGCGCCGGGTCCACGCGTGGGGCGAGGTCGCCGTCGCGGCCGAGCGCGCCCTCGAGCTGTGGCCGCGGGTGCCGGCGGACAGCCATCCCGAGAGCCTCGATCACGTCGAGCTGCTGGCCTTGGCGGCGCGCGCTCATGCGCTCGCCGGAGACCGCGCTCGCGGCGAGCAGCTGATGCAGCTTGCGCTCGGGGAACTGGACCCGGACCGCGAGCCGATCCGGTACGGGGCGCAGCTCGCCAGGCTCGCGCGGATGCAGTGGCATCTGAACCGCGCCGGCGCAGCCCTCGAATCGGCCGAGCGCGCACGCGTTCACCTCGCCGGCGACGGGGCCGAGTGCGAGCGCGCCTCGCTGCTGTCCTGGATCGCGCGGACCCAGGTGCTGCGGGGCCGCTACCGCGACGCGGTGGTCGGGGGGCAGGCCGCGCTGGAGGCCGCCGTCGCCGCCGGCGACCGGCGCACCGAGGGCGAGGTCCTGAACACGCTCGGCACGGCGCGGATCGCGCTCGGCGATGTGGAGCGCGGCGAGCAGCAGCTGCGTCAGGCGATCGCGCTCGCGCGCGAGGAGGACGACCTCGACGCGGTCGCGACCGCGCACTGCAACCTCGCCGACCTCCTGAGCCTTGCCGGACGGACGCGAGAGGCTCTCCAGATCGCGCGCGACGGGCTGGCGGAAACACCGCAGCGACTCCCGCGCGGGCACGACTGGCTGTCGCTGACGGTCTGCGTGCTCGCGTTCGAGGCCGGCGACTGGGCGCTCGCGCGCGAGCACCTGCGACCGCCCGCCTCACAGGCAACGGGGACGACGCTGATCTTCCGCCAGCTGAGCGAGGCGGAGCTCGCGCTCGGCGAGGGCGACAACGATCGTGCCGCCGCCTGCCTCGAGAGCGCCGCCCCGCTCGTGCGAGCCTCACGCGAGGCGCAGTGGCACGGGCTGTTCGGCTCGCTCCTCGCCGATCGCCACCGCCGTCAGGGCGATCTCGAGGCCGCGCAGGCCGCAGTCACGAACGCTCTCGACGAACTCGAGGTCTGCACCGACGACGTGATGCGGATCGCCCGCGTCACCGCCGTCGGGCTCGGCGTCGAAGCGGACCGCGCGCAGCGGGCCCGCGACCTGCGCGACGCGGCCGCCGCGCGGGACGCCCGCGCGCGCGCCAGGATCCATCTGCAGCGCCTGCAGGCGGCGGCGCAGGCCGGCGGCCCGGTCGAGCGCGCGTGGCGCGAGGTGGGACTGGCCGAGGCGGCGCGGGCGCGCGGGCGGGGCGACGCGCGTCTGTGGTCGCGCGCCGCGGTGGCCTGGGAGGCGCTCGAGCGTCCCTACCTGGCGACGGGCGCGCGTTTGCGACAGGCCGAGGCCGAGGTCGAGTCCGGCGCACGGGCGGACGCAGCGGGGACCGCCGGAACGGCGCTCGAACAGGCGAGGGCGCTCGGTGCCCGCTGGCTCGAGTCCGAGCTCGAGGCGCTGATCGCGCGCGGCCGGCTGCAGCGCCGGGGCGCCGAAGCCGTTCCGGGGGCCGACCCGCAGGCCGGCGCGGACCAGGCAACGGGCGCCGGCGAACCGTCAACCGATGCGGCACCGTTCGGGCTGACTCCGCGGGAGCTCCAGGTCCTCTCGCTGGTGGCCGCGGGCGCGACGAACCGCCAGATCGGCGCGTCGCTCTACATGGCCGAGAAGACCGCCAGCGTCCACGTCTCGCGGATCCTCGCGAAGCTCGGCGTCTCGAGCCGCACGCAGGCGGCGGCGCTGGCGCACCGCCGCCACCTCACGTGAGCCGCGCCGCCGCTGTCAAGCGGTCGACTCGATCGTGCCCATCACGACCTCGGTCGTGCAGTGCCTGATCGAATGTGTGCGATGTCCGCTGCGCCTGCTGACGGTCGTGCAGATGACGACCTTCATGTGGCCAGGCGCGAGGGCCGGCTGACGGGCACTCGCCGGCCCCGTGGCGCCCGTGGCGCCGATCAACAGTGCAGCAGCGACGGCAGCAAGACTCATCGCCCCATTGATCGGCCTGGGCCACCGATCCTGGAGCAACGATCCGTGGGCCCCAGCGGAACCCACTAGGCTGCACGCGCATGAGATTGCCTGCCGAGTGGGAGCCGCACGAGCGGACGATCATGGGCTGGCCGTGCCGGCGCTCGCTGTGGCACGAGACGCTCACGCAGGCCCGCGCCGATTTCGCGGCAGTGGCCGCGGCGATCGCCAGGTTCGAGCCGGTGACGATGATCGCCAACCCCGGCGAGGAGGCGGAGCAGGCGCGCGCGTCCTGCCCCGAGGGCGTCGAGGTCGTCGAGCTCTCGATCGACGACTCGTGGCTGCGCGACTCCGGCCCGATCTACGTCGACGAGGACGGTGGCGGTCGCACGGCCGTGCACTTCCGCTTCAACGCCTGGGGCGAGAAGTTCACCCCGTGGGACCGCGACGCCGTGATCGGCCGGCTGATCGCCGAGCGCCTCGGCGACCGCGTCCGCGAGGCGACGCTCGTGCTCGAAGGCGGCTCGATCCTGTCCGACGGCGCCGGCACGATCCTCACGACCGAGCAGTGCCTGCTGCACCCGTCGCGCAACCCCACCCTCTCGCGCGATCAGATCGAGCTCGAATTGACCCGCCAGCTCGGGGCGCAGCGGATCCTCTGGCTCGGCCAGGGACTGCTCGAGGATCGGGACACCGATGGCCACGTCGACCTGATCGCCGCCTACACGGCGCTCGACACGGTGCTGCTGCAGACCGTCGAGCGGGGCAACCCGAACTTCGCGAACTGCGAGGAGAACCGCCGGCGGTTGGACGCGGCGGGCGTCGAGGTGATCGCGCTGCCACACCTGCCGTACGTCGAGGTGGCGGGTGAGACGATCGCGACGAGCTATCTGAACCTGTACATCTGCAATGACGCCGTGATCGTCCCCGTCAGCGGCGCGGCGAGTGATGACGACGCGCTCGCGATCATCGCGGGCGCGCTGCCCGGGCGCGAGGTCGTGCCCGTCCCGGGCGCCGTGATCGCATTCGGCGGCGGCGGCCCCCATTGCATCACGCAGCAGGTCCCGGCCCGGAGGTGAGCAGCCGATGAAGCTGATGACGGCCTTCGAGCCACTCCCGTCGCCGGCCCGCGCCCGCCCGGCCGAGCGGCGCCCGGTGCGGATCGGACTCGTCCAGGAACGCTGGCATCCGGACCGGTCCGAGCACGAAGCGGCGCTCGCCGCCGGGATCGCGACCGCGGCACAGGCGGGCGCCCGGCTCGTCTGCCTGCAGGAGCTGACGCTGTCGCCGTACTTCGCGATCACCGCCGACGGGCCTGCCGCACTCGGCGTCGAGCCGGAGGATCTGGGCTCGGGCCCGACCGTTTCGTTCGCGCGCCGGTGCGCGGCGGCGAGCGGCGTGCACGTACACGCGTCGCTGTTCGAGCGCGCCGATGGCAGCGATGGACTCGGCTTCAACACGGCCGTCCTCGTCAGCCCCGACGGAACGCTCGTCGCGCGGACGCGCAAGCTCCACATTCCGATCACCGCCGGGTACTACGAGGATCGCTACTTCCGCCCGGGCCCGGCCGGCGACGACGCCTTTGCGCTCGCGCCGCTGCCGGTCGACGGCGGCCAGGCGCAGCTCGGCCTGCCGACGTGCTGGGATCAGTGGTTCCCGGAACTGGCCCGCGCCTATTCGCTGGCGGGCGCGGAGATCCTGATCTACCCGACCGCGATCGGCTCCGAGCCCGACCATCCCGGCTTCGACACCCAGCCCCTGTGGCAGCAGGTGATCGTCGGCAACGGGATCTCAAACGGCACCTTCATGGTGGCCGTGAACCGGATCGGGACCGAGCCGCCGCCGTTACTGCGGGCCGGAAGCCCGCAGACGACCTCAGAAGCGCCGACCGGAGCGAAGCGAGGGCTGACCTTCTACGGCTCGAGCTTCATCTCGGACCCCTACGGCCGGATCCTCGTCCAGGCCCCGCGCGACGAGCCCGCGGTGCTCGTCGCCGACCTCGATCTCGACCAGCGGCGCGACTGGCTGGCGCTGTTCCCGTTCCTGACGACGCGCCGACCCGATGCGTACGGGCCGCTCATCGAGAGCTGATGGCGTCAGCGGGCGAGCTTCTTGCCCGGATTGAACAGCCCCTTCGGGTCGAACACGCGCTTGATCTGCTCGTGCAGCGCCAGGGCGGCGGGCGGCCATTGCAGCGCGAGCGCGCCCCGCTTGACGAGCCCGACGCCGTGCTCCCCCGAGATCGATCCGCCGAGCCCGACCGCCAGCTCGAACAGCTCGCGGGCGGCATCCTCGGCGCGTCCCACCTGGTCGGGATCCTCGCGGTCGATCAGGAAGGTCGCGTGGACGTTCCCGTCCCCGGCGTGCCCCCAGCTGCAGGCCTCGAGCGCGTGGCGGGCGCCGATCTCGACCGTCGCCGCGACCGCTTCCTCGAGGCGGTCCACCGGCACCACGATGTCCTCGCTGAGCTTGCCACCGCGACGAGCCGTGACGGCGAGCGAGACCCCGTCCCGCCAGCGCCAGAGCGCCGCGACCTCGCGCGGAGCGGTCGGCGCGTAGACGGCGATCGCCTCGGACGCCATCGCCTCGCGCAACTCGCGTCGAACGGACGCCGCCTCCGCGGAGCTGCCGTCGGCCTCGGCGATCAGCATGAAGCGCGTGCGCCCGGCGGCATCGGGCGGGAGGGCATGGGCGCGGTCGACGAGGCCGGCGAGGGACGCGGCAAGGGCGCCCTCGTCGAGGAACTCGACGGCGCTCGGGACGACGCCGGAACCGAACACCGATGCCAGGGCGGCGCAGCCCGCCGCCAGCGTCCCGTAGAGCCCGACGACCGGCAGCGCCACCTCGGGCGCCGGCAGCAGACGCAACCAGGCGCCCGTGACGACGCCCAGCGTCCCCTCGGAGCCGACGAGCAGCGACTTCAGGTCATACCCCGCGACATCCTTGCGCACCGGTCCGCCGATCCGCACGAGGTCGCCGGGTGCGAGCACGACCTCGAGTCCACTGACCCAGGCCCCCGTCACCCCGTACTTGAACGTGTGCGGGCCGCCGGCGTTGGTGGCGATGTTGCCACCGATCATCGAGGACTCGGCCGATCCCGGATCGGGCGGGTAGAACATGCCCTCCTGACGGCACCGGTGCCGGAGGTCGGCCGTCCGCAGCCCCGCCGGAACCCGCGCTCGCCACTGCCCCGGCTCGATCTGCGGCGGGCCGGCGAGCCGCTCGAGGCTGATCACCACGCCCCCGTCGATCGGGACGGCCCCGCCCGCGAACCCGGTGCCGCCACCGCGCGGGATGATCGGGACATCGTGCTCGTAGCACCAGGCGACGACCGCCGCGACCTGCTCGGGGTCGGCGGGGAGGGCGATCGCGTCGGCGCGGCCACGGATCGCGCGGCTCTCGGTCGCGTCGGCCAGATACGGGCGCGCGGCGGCGACGGCGCCGGGGATCACCGCCGCCGGGCCCAGGACCGCGGCCAGCTCGGTGGCGGCGTTCATCGTCCGCTCGCCAGCGGGAGCGCGTAGAAGAGCGCGACGACGCCGCAGATCGCGAGCGACGCGTAGGCGGAAAAGGGCGCGACGGCAACCGACGCGATATACGGAAGGACTCCGCTCACAGCCCGCCTGAACACCCGGACCCGGACGCGGTCCTCCATCGGTGGCTCGAGCAGCTCAGGTCGACGCATGAGGATGTTCCAGTTGAGCAGTGAGAAGGTCAGCGCCATCAGCAGCAGGGCCCCGCTGTACACGAGCGCGGCGAGGTGCTGGTCCGCCTGGCGCGCCCCAGTATGTCCGAGGTACGCCGCGATCACGCCCGTCGCGAACGGCAGCAGCACGATCGTCATCAGGAGCGCGAGATTGGCGACGAGAATCATGTGGTCGCCGCGAGCCAGCCTCGACACCATCGAGTGGTGGTTGATCCAGACGATCCCAATCGTCACGAATGAGACGACGTAGGCCGCGAACTGCGACCAGTGGCTGCTGAGGAGGTGCCCGAGATGAACGTTCGGGCCCGACGGAATCGGAAGGTTGAGCACGAGCAGCGTGATCGCAACCGCGATCACACCGTCGGAGAACGCCTCGAGCCGGCCCGTGCTCACACTGTTCAGTTCGGCGCCGGCGGCGTCGCTCCTCGCGAAGGCGACGGATCGGTGGCGTCAGATCAGACCGGCGCGAGGCCTGCGGTGATCGTCTCACGCAGAGGGGCGGCGGCCCGCAAGCCGCCGCCCCCCAAGAACGTGGTCCACCTGGGCCGCTCAGCCGCGGCTGTACGGGTCGACGTAGAGACCGTAGATCGCGACCGGGCTGCCGCCCGCCGCCGGAATGAACTCGGCTCGCACGGAGAAGCTGCTCCCGTCCTCGGTCGGCAGGATCTGACCGAGGCCGTAGACCGAGCTCGGCAGCCAGGTGCCGTTCGGCTGGACGCTGCCGACGCACGTGAACTGCGCACTCCCGTTCGGGGCGGTCCACAGGATGTAGACGTTCATCTCCGACCAGCCGGAGCCGACCTGGCGCTGGAAGAAGCGGAAGGTCGGTGTCAGGCTACTCACACAGAAAGGTGCGGAGATCGCGGTTCCGCCCGCCCCGACGACGAGGCTGTGAGCGAACCCGCCCTCGCCGCCCTGCACGTACGAGCTGCTCAGCGTCCAGCCGGACGAGCCCGAGGCGAACGCACCGTTCGGGGCCAGCGTGTACCAGCTGCTGTCGCCGAACGAGGCGAACTCCTGAGTTTGGCCCGACGCCGAGACGGTGCACTGAGTGACCTTCGCGCTCGCGGCAGCGGGAAGGAGCGTGACCGCCGCCGTGGCGGCGATCAAGGTGGATAAGAAACGGCGGGCGCGCGGCCGGCGAATCAGGTACGGCATCATGCCTCCAGGTCGCTGAAAGTCTCGATTCGTCCCTTAGGCAGCTGGGCTGTCTCCCCCGAGACCCCTGGCTTTGCGTCCCCACCTCACGATGGGTTTGCCGTTTTCTAGTTATTCAGTGCATCGGGCGCGGGCGCAGACTTCTAAATCCGTAGTTACTACGGATTGTGGGGTCAGTGCCGGGCCCAGACCGATGCTGAGACCATTCTTCAACACGTCTTACGACGATCTTCGGTCGTCGCTAGGCGATTCTTCGGGGCAGTGCTCACAGTTATCGGCATGAGAGCACAAACCTTTCTTGCAGCGATCCCGACGCTTGCCTGCCTGGCGCTGGCGGCGCCGGCCGCGGCGGCGGCGCCGTCGTCCGAAGCCGTCAGTGCGAACTGGGCGGGCTACGAGGCCGCGGCGAGCAGCGCCAGCGGCTTTTCGGCCGTCTCCGGAGACTGGACGGCTCCGACGTCGAAGTGCAGCAGCGGCGAGAGCACCTATTCGGCATTCTGGGTCGGGCTCGGGGGCGCGAGCACGCAGTCGAGCGCGCTCGAGCAGGCCGGTACCCAGGCCGACTGCAGCGCCGGCGGCAAGGCGGTCTACTACGCCTGGTACGAGCTGGTGCCGTCGGCGCCGGTCAAGCTCGACCTCAAGATCACACCCGGCGACAGCATCTCGAGCAGGGTCGCGGTGACCGGCAGCCAGGTCACGGTCTACGTCGCCGATCGCACGACCGGGCAGTCGGTGACGAAGACACTGACGATGACGGACGCGACGCCGGACACGAGCACCGCCGAGTGGATCGCGGAGGCCCCGTCCGAGTGCGCCAGCGGCAACCTCACGCAGTGCTCGACGCTGCCGCTCAGCGACTTCGGCAGTGTGAAGTTCACGAACGCGTCGGCGACCGCGAACGGCCAGACCGGTCCGATCTCCGATTCCGCGTGGACCTCGGAGGCGATCGCGCTGTCCTCAGCGAGCGGCTCCCAGTTCGGCCGCGGCGGCGGCTTCGGCCCGGCGGACACGGCCTACGAATTGCGCGGCTCCGGCAGCGCCGCGCCGTCGGCACTGAAGTCGAACGGCAGCGCGTTCACGATCACCTATGTGGACGGAAGCACGGTCTCCTCGTCGTCGGGATCCGGTGACGGCTCCGGCTCCGGCGGCGGCTACGGCGGCTCCGGCTACGGCTACGGCGGCTACGGCTACGGCGGCTATGGGTACGGCGGCTATGGGTACGGCGGCTACGGGTATGGCGGCTACGGGTTTGGCTACGGCGGCTACTGACGTGCGCACGCGCCCCCAAGCCGTGTTCGCTATTGCTTGACGCGGCATAACGGCTGGGGCGCGCCCGAGCCTCTCGATCGACGTCTGCACGTCCAGGCGCGGCCACATGTTCGGGTTGATGCGCACGGCGATCGGAACCAAGCGCACGCTCGACAATGCGGCGCGCGAGGCCGGCGGCGGCCTCGCGGGCGGGGAGCACAGCGAACTCACCTGTCGCGACATGCTCGAGTTCGCGACGATCGAGCGCGCGCACGCCTTCGGACTGGGCAGCGAGCCCTGACTGCCGGCAAGCAGGCCGACCTGACCCTGATCCGCGCCGACACACGCGGCATGGCGCCGCTCGACAACGCTTCCGGCGCCGTCATCTGCAACGCCGACCGGGCCGCTCGCGCGTGCGACCGTGCGTGCTAAGGGCTCACGAAGTCGCGCAGACCTGGCGTGTCCAGTCTCACTTGACGTTCGTTTGATGCGACGTTACAGTCTCGCCGTGGCTGAGCCCCGGTCCCTGTACAGCGTCACGCGCTCCGACGGCGTCGCGCTGACTGCGGGAGCGCGATCATGATCGCTTCGCGTGGAGCGACGATGGCCGTCGATTGGGAGCAGCGCATCGACTTTCCGCGGTTGCGCAGCGAGCGCCTCGCTCGCGCTCGCGAATCCCTCCTCAGCAGCGACCTCGGCGCGGTGCTGCTGTTCGATCAGAACAACATCCGCTACGTGACGAGCACGCACATCGGCGAGTGGGCGCGTGACAAGAGCGCACGTTGCGTCCTGCTTCCGCGGGTCGGCGACCCCGTCCTGTGGGACTTCGGGTCGGCGGCCAGGCATCACCAGCTGTATGCACCGTGGCTACCGGATTCCAGCTGGCGCGCCGGTGTGACCAGCATGCGCGGGGCGATGCCGGAGGAGACCGGCGTCCCGGACATGCTCGCGCGTCACATCCACGAGACGCTTCGCGAGCACGGCCTCGAGCGCGAGCCGCTCGGCATCGACCTCACCGACATGGAGACGCTCGCTTCCCTGCATCGGCTCCAGATTCCGACGGCCAATGCGCAGCCGGTGATGCTCGCCGCGCGCCGGATCAAGACCCCGGACGAGATTGCGCTGCTCGACCACGCGGCCGCGATCGTCGACGCGGTCTACGAGCGGATCTACGAGATGCTGCGGCCGGGAGTCCGCGAGCACCAGATCGTCGCCGAGGCCCAGCGGCTGCTGTTCGAGCTCGGTTCCGAACAGGTCGAAGCGATCAATGCCGTGTCGGGTGATCGCTGCAACCCGCACCCGCACGTGTTCTCGGACCGGCTGCTGCGCCCTGGCGATCAGGCGTTCTTCGACATCATCCATTCGTTCATGGGCTACCGGACGTGCTATTACCGCACCTTCTGCGTCGGAGGCGCGACCCAGTCTCAGCTCGATGCCTACAAGCAGTGCCGCGAATGGCTCGATGCGGCCATCGAGCTGGTCCGGCCGGGGGTGAGGACCGACGCGATCGCGAGCGTCTGGCCAACCGCTGAGCAGCTCGGGTTCGCGAGTGAGGAGGCGTGCTTCGGGCTGCAATTCGGCCACGGGCTCGGCGTCGGGCTCTACGAGGCGCCGATGATCTCGCGGTTGCACTCCTTCGACGCGCCGGCCGAAATCGAGGAGGGGATGGTGTTCGCGCTCGAGACCTACTGCCCCGCGAGCGACGGCCGCTCCGCGGCGCGAATCGAGGAGGAGATCGTCGTCACAGCGGAGGGCCCCGAAATCCTGACGCGCTTCCCCGCCGAGGAACTGCTCGTCGCGGGCCGCCAGTACGTGCGCGGGGCTGACCTGGTGAAGGACGATAACCTCACGCCGGCGCCCAAGTGACCGATGCCGGCGAACGCGATCGCAGTGGCGACAGGCACCGATGAGCGAGCCCTCGACAGATAGCGCCCGCCGCAGCGATGAGGTCACGACAGAGCTGGCGCTGTCGCTGTACCGGCGGATGACCCTGATCCGGCGGTTCGAGGACACCGTCCAGTCCCTGTTTCAGAAGGGTGAGGTCCACGGAACCACGCATCTGTACTCCGGACAGGAGGCGGTGGCCGTGGGTGTCTGCTCGGTGCTCGGGCCAGCCGATCGCGCCGCCGGGACATACCGCGGACATGGACATGCGATCGCGCTCGGAGTCGAGCCTCAGGGCCTGCTGGACGAGATGCTCGGCCGCGCGACCGGGGTGTGCGGCGGCCGCGCCGGCTCGATGAACGTGATCGACCTCGAGCACCGCCTGATCGGCTGCTTCGGGATCGTGGGCGGCAGCATCTCGGCGGCGACCGGGGCGGCACTCGCACTCAAGCGCAATGGTGGGGTTGCCGTCGCCTTCTTCGGGGACGGCGCGACCAATCAGGGGTATTTCCACGAATGCCTGAACTTTGCGAAGGTGCTGTCGCTGCCCGTCGTGTACATCTGCGAGAACAACCTCTACGGTGAGTTCACTCCATGGGAGGACGTCACCGCCGGTCAGATCCGCGCGCGCGCCGAGACGCTGGAGATTCCCTCACGGACGATCGACGGGAACGACGTGCTGGCGGTGCGCGAGGCCGCGTCAGAGGCGGTCCAGCGTGCGCGCGCGGACAGTTCGCCGCAATTCCTCGAAGCGCTCACGTACCGCTTCGTCGGACACTCGCGCAGTGACCCCGGGCGCTACCGCAAGCCCGGTGAGCTCGAGGCCTGGCGCGCTCGAGATCCGCTGACGGTGATGCGGTCGACACTGCTGGAGCGGCTGGGCGCCGGCGAGGACGAGATCGCGGCGGTGGAAAGCGACGTCGAGGCTGAGATCGCGCGCATCAGCGAACAGGCACTGTCGGCGCCGATGCCCACTCCCGGCCCGGCTCGCGAGTTCAAGGACTGAGCGTGGCGGCGGCTGTGGTGACGATGCCGAGGCTCTCGGACTCGATGGAGGAGGGCACGATCGTACGCTGGCTCAAGCACGACGGAGATCAGGTCGCCGTCGGGGAGGAGATCGTCGAGATCGAGACCGACAAGGCCACGATGGGCTACGAGGCTGAGGCTTCCGGCCCTCTCGCGGTGCTCGCCCCGGAGGGGCAGACGCTCCCCGTCGGAGCCGTGATCGCCCGGATCGGCGAGGTCGGGGCGCGCGTGGTCAGCGGCGCGTCACCCGAGATTCGCGCGTCGCCCGAGGTCCGGCTCCGAGTCTCGCCCGTCGCACGGCGACTGGCACAGGAACTGAACGTCGAACTGGGCAGCGTTGCCCCGACGGGCCCAGCGGGCAGGATCGTCAAGCGCGACGTGCTGGCGGCTGCGCCGGCGAAACGCGAGCTGCCTGCGACGGCGGGGTCGGGTGCGGCCGCGTCTGCGCGCTCTGCTCCGGGCACCGCCGATCGGCGTCCCCTGACAGCAACGCAGACGACGATCGCTCGGAGGATGGTCGAGGCCCGCGCGATACCCGCGTTCACCGCCACAACCGAGGTGGAGATGGACGCGACGCTGGCGCTGCGCGCCGAGCTGGAGGCGCTGTCCGACGGCGGTGACGCTCCGATCTCAACGACTTCGTGATCAGGGCGTGCGCGCTCGCGCTGCGCCGCCATTCGAAGGTCAACGCGAGCTATCGCGAGGACGGCTTCGAGTTCCACGATCGCGTCAACGTCGGCGTCGCGGTGGCAGTCACCGATGCGCTGCTCGTCCCGACGGTCTACGACGCCGATTCGAAGTCACTCGGTCAGATCGCAACTGACACCCGGGCGATGGTGGCGCGCGCCCGCGCCGGGAAGCTCAGTCCGCAGGAGCTCAGCGGAGCAACATTCACCGTGTCGAATCTCGGCATGTACGGCATCTCCCAGTTCACGGCCGTGATCAACCCGCCCCAGGCCGCGATCCTGGCGGTGGGGTCGCTGGCTGAGCACGTTCGCCTGCGCGATGGTGCCGTCGCGGCGGTGCAGCGCATGAGCATCACCTTGACCTGCGACCACCGGATTGTCTACGGAGCCGATGCTGCGGCGTTCCTGAGAGACGTTCGGGCCAACCTGGAGCAACCGCTCCGCCTGGTCCTCTGAGGAGGTGTGCTGATGGCGACGCTCGAATTCAGAGAGGCGATCCGCGCCGCGCTCGACGAGGAGCTGACACGTGATCAGCGCGTCGTGCTGTTCGGCGAGGACGTCGCCGTCGCTGGGGGCGTGTTCGCGGCCACTCCCGGGACTCGCCGACAAGCACGGCCCCGATCGAGTCTTCGACACGCCGATCTCAGAGCTGGCGATCACCGGGGCCGCGTTCGGGAGCGCCGTGTGCGGGCTGCGGCCCGTGATCGAGATCATGTTCGGCGACTTCCTCACGCTGTCGATGGACTCGCTCGTCAATCAGGCGGCCAAGTACTTCTACATCTCAAACGAGCAGGCGAGCGTTCCGCTCGTCGTACGCTCAGCGATCGGTGCCGGCGGCCGGTTCGGGGCAATCCACTCGCAGTCACCTGCCACGTGGTTCATCAACGTGCCGGGTCTCAAGATCGTTGCGCCATCGTCGCCGAGCGATGCCAAGGCGCTGCTGAAGGCGTCGATTCGCGACGACAATCCGGTCCTCTTCCTCGAGCACAAACGCCTGTACTCGATGAAGGAGGAGATCGCCGGTCACAGCGAGGAGGTGGCGGAGATCGGCCGCGCCCGCGTGCTGCGGCCGGGAGCGGATGTCACGCTCGTGTCCGCGATGAAGGGCGTGCACGACTGCCTGCTCGCGGCGGAAGACCTGAGCGAGGTCGGCATCGACGCCGAGGTGATCGACCTGCGGTCGCTGCGCCCGCTGGACCATGCCACGGTCCTCGCCTCCCTGGCCAAGACCAACCGACTGCTGGTGCTCGAGGAGGGGCCGCTCACCGGTGGCTGGGCCGGAGAGGTGGTCGCGTTCGCTGCCGAACACGGGTTGCACGACATCGACGACATCTGGCGGCTCACGACGGCTGACCTGCCAATCCCGTACAGCCCATCTCTGGAGGATGCGTTTCTGCCGGCCGCGGAGGCCGTCGCCTCCTCGGTCAAGAGCCGGCTTGGCGCAAGCGCCTAGCCGGTTGTGAGCGTCCCCGGTGCCGCCACAGTTCGGCACGGAGCGAAGCCGAACGGAATCGGCGCAGGCGTGGTGTCAACCGTTGGTTGACAGGTTCTGGGCACGGACGGTCCGGCGCGCGGGGCCTTGTGCACGGTTCCGAACCAGTTCGAGCCCAAGTGGTCGGGTAAGTGTTAAGGCTGGATAGACACCTGAGGACGCGCTAACGTGCGCGGCGATGGCAACGACCCCGCGCAACTCGCGATCTCGTGCCGCGCGCTCGGGGATCGCCGCGCCGCCCGCGAGCTCGCCTGCGGACGAGCCTGGCCACAGCGATGGCGCCCCCAAGCTCGGGGGCGACGAGGTGCCCCAGCGCCTGCGCGAGGCACGCGAGCGGGCTGGGCTCAGCCTGCGCCAGCTCGCCCGACGCCTCGACATCTCGGCGAGCGCGCTCTCGCAGATCGAGACCGGCAAGTCGCGTCCGTCGGTGCGCACGCTCTACGCGCTCGTCTCGGATCTCAACCTGTCGCTGGACGAGCTGTTCGACAACCACGCCGACGTCGAGCCCCGGAGCGCCGCCGTCGAACCGGGAGCGATCGAGCAGGCCGGCCCCCGGCCGATGCCGATCCGGGACGAGGGAGCGCGACCCTCGGTGGCGCCGAGCCCGCTGCTGCACCCGAGCGAGCGGGCTCGCCTCGAGCTGGATTCGGGCGTCGAGTGGCAACGCCTCACGCACATTCACGACTCCCTGGTGGACTTCCTGCACGTCACGTACGAGCCCGGCGGCGCATCCAACCCGAACCACGCGCTCGTCCGGCACGCCGGGCGCGAGTACGGGCTGGTGTTGAGCGGCCTGATCGACGTGACCGTCGGCTTCGAGACGTATCGCTGCGGCCCCGGCGATGCGATCTCGTTCAGCTCCGACGAGCCGCACCTGCTCGCCAACAGCGGCGAGGTCCCCGCCACGGCCGTGTGGTTCGTCGTCGGCCGGCGCGGAACCGACCCCCGGCATCCGGCCTTCGAGGAATAAGGGCCGAGCCGGCCGCGACCGGACCGGCGACCGGCAGCGCTCAGACGGCGAGCGTGCCGCAGCCGGCGGCCGCCAGCGCGCCGAGGACTGCGGCGCCGTGGCGCCGATCGTCACAGAGCGCGATGATCGCGCCGCCCGAGCCCGTGTAGTTGGCGGCGGCGCCGGCCGCGCGTGCGATCTCCACCAGCTCGACGTGGCGCCGGTCGAGCGACATGATCCGAGCGCGGGCAGCGAAGCTGGCGTCGGCGCAACGCCGGAGTGTCGACAGGTCGCCCGAGGCCAGCGCGTCCCGGGCGGCGCGCGCGGCATCCGCCAGCTCCGCGATCGCGCGACGAACGTCCGGGTCGCCCGCGCTGTAGCGAGCCCGCAGATCCCCATGCACGACGCCCGAGCTCTCGGCGGCCCGCTCGGACCAGGCGAGCACGAGTGGGGGCAGCAGGCTCGAGTCGAGCCGCTCGTAGCGCGGCGGGCTCGACCCGAACTCCATGAACACGAGGCCGCCGTAGCACTGCGCAACCCGGTCCTGGAGCCCCGCGGCGATCCCGAGGTCGTCGACCTCGATCGAGAGCGCGAGCGCGGCCATCGCATCCGGCTCGAGCACCACGCGATGGAGCCCGCACAGCGCCCGGAGCGTCGCGATCACGATCGCGCTCGAGCCGCCGAGCCCGACGCACCGGGGAATCGACGTGGCGAGCTCCCAGCTCCCGGTGGCGCAGCCCGGCGCCAGATCGCGGTGGAAGCGGGCGATCGTCGCATCGACGAGATCCGTCTCGACGGAGGGGGTGAAGCCGCGGCGAACCCCCTCCGAGACCACCACCTCGGCGCAGAGCGCATCGACCGTCACGGCGAGCACGGCGCCGCCGTAACCATCCGACGGGTTGCCGGCGAGCGCGGCGCGCGCGGGCGCGCGCCCGCGGGCCGGCTCACTCATCCGCGGCGGCCAGCAGCTCGGCCGCCTGCGCACGCAGCCTGTCGCCGAAGCGCGGATCGCGGAGCGCGTAGCGCAGGAACACGGTGCAGTAGCTCTCGACGGTGCCGATGTCGTGGCGACGCTCGCCGGGCTCGAGCGGCACGGCGACCACCCGCTCCCCCCGCTCGATCAGCGCGGTCAGCGCATCCGCGACCTGCACCTCGCCACCGACGCCGGGCGTCGCGGCGCGCAGGGCCTCGAAGACCGTCGGCCCGAGCACGTACCGGGCGGCGACGGCAAGACGGCTCGGCGTCTGGCGCGGGTCCGGCTTCTCGACCACCCGCGTCGCCTCGATCAGGCCGCCGCGCTCGGCGCCCTCGACGATCCCGTAGCGGGATACGTCGCCGTCAGCGACCCGCTCGACCGCGACGGCGGCAGCGACCCCGCCCTGGTCGTAGGCTCGGGTCAGCCGCTCGAGGACGCCGTGCGGGCGGGCCGACTCGATGATCGTGTCCCCGAGCGCGACCGCCACGCCGCCGCCGTCGCGCGCGAGCGCGGCGCCGTAGCGGAGCGCGTCGCCGAGGCCGGCCGTGCGGGCCTGACGCGTGTAGAAGATCTGCAGGCCTGCGCGCGGATCGAACAGGGGCGCGGTGTCGAGCTCGGGATCGGCGTCGAAGTGATCCTCGATCGCCCGCTTGCGCCGGCCGGTGACGAGCAGCAACCGCGAGATCCCGGCGGCCACAAGCTCGTCGACGACGTACTGCACGACCGGCCGGTCGACGACCGGCAGCATCTCCTTCGGCTGCGAACGGGTCGCGGGCAGGAGCCGCGTGCCCAGGCCGGCGACGGGAATGACGGCGTCAGTGATCGGCACTCGCGGCGAGCTTACGCGACGGACGCGAGTGCGGGTGCGGCTGCGGCTGGACTCGGCCCGGTTGCCGGAACGATCACGCGACCGAGCGGGTGCGGCGGGCTTCGGCGGCGAGCGCGAGGCGGTAGCCCTGGGCGAGCCGGTCGAGCGAGGCCTCCCACGTCCGCGCACGGACCGCGGTCAGCGCTGCCCGGCGCAGGCGCTCCGCCAGCAGCGGCGCGCCGGTCAGGTGGGTGATCGCGCCGGCGAGCGCGTCCGCGTCGGCCTCGACGAGCACGCCGGTCTCACCGGACTCGATCAGCGATGCCGGGCCGCCCTCGGCGACGGCGATCACCGGCAGGCCGCTCGCCTGGGCCTCGAGGACGACCTGCCCGAACGTGTCGGTCCGGCTGGCGAAGACGAACATGTCGGCGCTCGCGTAGGCGCTTGCGAGATCGGCGCCGTACAGCCAGCCGAGGAACGTGGCGCGCTCGCCCAGACGCTCGGCGAGCGCCTGCTCCTCCGGCCCGCCGCCGGCGAGCACCAGGTGCAGGCGAGGATCGCGGCGGTACGCCGCGTCGAACGCGTCGGCGAGCAGATCGACGCCCTTCTCCTTCGTGAGCCGCCCCGCATAGAGAACGTTGACCTCGCCGGGAAGCAGGTTCGGGTCGCGGAGGCCGGGGTCGAATCGCGCGAGGTCGACGCCGCGGTCCCAGCGGCCGATCTTCGCGAAGTCGATCCCGAGGTGCTCCAGGCGCGCGTCCGTCGCCGCGCTCGGCGAGAGGACGACGTCGCATGCCCCGTAGAACCGGGCGAGCGCGAAGTTGGCGATCAGCTCGAGCTGCGCCTGGCCCGAGCGCAGGCCGGCGTAGGAGCCGAGCTCGGTGTGGTAGCTGCCGACCAGCGGCAGCTCCAGCACGCGGGCGAGCAGCCAGGCCGCGGCGCCGGCGGGACCGGGCGCGCAGACGTGGATCAGGTCGTAGCGGCCGTCGGCGAGGGCGTCGGTGATCGCGGTGACGCTCGGGACGCCGAGCTTCAACCCCTCGTAGAAGGGGACGTCGACCTCGGCGACCGCGCTGAGCCTGCGATCGACGTCGGCATCGGTGCCGATCACCTCCACCTCGAAGCCCGGCACGCCGCGGTCGCGCAGCTGGCTGATCGTATGGGTCACGCCGTGCATCGCGCCGAGGCCGTCGGCGACGACCGCGACGCGGGGGCGATCCCCGTCGTGGCGCGCGAGCCGCCGTTTCTCCCGGCCGAGGAAGGCAGCCGCAGCGGCGTACGGGATCGCCGGCACGCAGGCGTCGAACAGCTCGCCGGCCGCGCGCGCGAGCTCGGCGACGAGGCTCTCGCCGGGCCCGCGCTCGATCGCGGCGACGGTCTGCCCGACGACGCGCCGCAGCTCGGTCTCGTGGATGCGTCGGGCCCGCCGGTAGAGATCGGCGTGGCTCAGCTGACCGTCCTGCAGGTGGGTGATCAGCTTGCGCTCGTCGACCTCGAGGTTCATCGCGGCGAGCCAGGCACGCAGGAGCGCCCGGGCGTCATCGGGGCCGAGATCGTGGCGATCGGTGCCGGAGCGGACGGCGCCCTCGCTCATCACGCGCTCGGTGATCCGCAGGACCGCACCGGGATCCGGGCGCCCGGCGAAATCGCTCTGGCCGAGCGAGCGGATCGCCAGCGACATCGCGGCGTGGGTCCACTTCGCGGCGCTGCCCTGGTCACCGTGGGCGATCGCGCGGCCGGCGCGGATGTGCGCGAGGAACTCGACCGGCGTGGCAGCGGCCGGAGTCTCGGTGAAGGTACGGCCGATGTCGATGCCGGCGTGGTCGTCGGTGCCGCCGATCGCGGTGCCGCCGTGCGTCTCGATGTAGACGAACGCCGGCAGGTTCAGCTCCTTCGCGCGGGAGCCGTTGCGGGTCTCCCAGATCGGGAACAGCTGCGCGAGGCGGCGGCGGTGGCGGGCGGTCAACGGCGCCGCGACGGCGTAGAACGGGTGCGCGAGCGCGGCGGTGAGGTCATGGGAATGCAGGTACTCGGCGCAGGCCTCGACGCTGTCGTTGTGCGCCTGGAGCCATTCGTGGTCGTCGGGGGTGATCCCGTAGCAGAGGACGTGAACGGCCTGCGGCTCGCCACGGAACCACGCAGTCAGCTCCTCGGAAAGAAACGTGTCCGGCAGGTGGGCGAGCTCGAGGCCGCCGGCGATCGTGTCGTGATCGGTGATCGTGACGAAATCCATCTCCCGGCGCTTGGCGAGCTCGTAGACCTCGGCCGGCTCGGTGGCGCACTCGGGGAGGTTCAGCGAGCGCTGGATTCCCAGCTTCGACAGCTCCGATGCCGTCGAGTGCACGTGCATGTCGGCGCGGCTCACGTGCAGATCAGTTCCGTTCCGTTCGTACATGTACATGAGCATCGGTTTTGTCGGGCCGAGACTCGTGAAGAACCTGACCAGCTTCTGTGAACTTGTCGTGAACGCCTGCATGTAGCAGGGTTTCTGTGGCGAAGGTGTGGTCCGATGAGCTGCGGGATCGCCCCGACCGCGACAGCGAGCCCGGTGCTCGTCAGCACGAGCGCGACGCGCGCGGAGATCGTCTGCGGCCGGCTGCAGGTCGAGATGACACTGCAACCGTTCGCGCTGACGGTGCGCCGCGACGGCCGGCGGCTGCTGCGCGCGCTCGGCGCATGGGTGGCCGACGGGACGGCCCACGACCACTTCGTGCAGTTCACCGAGGGCGTGATCGCACACGAGGAGCTGGCGCCGGTCGAGCGCGCCGCCCGCGCGACTCCGCGGGGTGCCGGCCAGCGGACGGTCGGCCCGAGCCCGCTCGGAGCCTCCTCCGACCCGCAGGAGCGGGGAGTTGCGTTCGAGGTCGTGTTCGAGGGTGGGCGTGCCGGCTCGCTCGCGCTCACGTTTGCGGCGGACGACCGCCTGTCGTTCGAGCTCAGTGTCGCCGAGCCGGTGCCGCTCAGGGTCGGGCTCGATTGGGACCGCCGCAGCGAGGAGCACTTCGTCGGACTGGGCGCCCGCCACTGCCCCCAGTTCGACCAGGGTGGGCGCGCCGTGCAGCTCGGCGCCGACCGCCGTTACACCGGTCCCGACTGCCCACCGGAGATGCTCGCCGCCGGCGGGATCCCGCAGGGCGACTGCGCGCCGGTACCGTGGCTGCTGTCCAGCCGCGGGTACGGCATCCTGGCGATGACCGAGGCGAACGGCACGCGCTTCGAGATGACGGGCGAGCGCACATCGGTCTCGACCCGCGCCGGCGCCGGGCCGCTGCGGATCGAACTGCTGTGCGAGGGCACGCCGGCGGCGCGGCTCCGCGCGCTGTGCCGCGAGACCGGGTTTCCGATGCTGCTCCCGGAGTGGGGCTACGGCTTCTGGAAGAGTCGCGACGTCCACGAGCACCAGGACGACGTGATCGACGACTGGCAGGGCTTCCGCCGCTGCGAGATCCCGCTCGATGCGATCGTGATCGACTCGCCGTGGGCGACGCAGTACAACTCGTGGCAGTTCAACCCGTGGCAGTTCCCCGACGGCCCGGGACTGATCCGGCGGATGCGCGAGGACGGCGTGCGGACCGTCCTGTGGTGCACGCCGTGGGTCAACACCGACTCGCGCGACGGCCAGATTCCGCCGCAGCCCGAGTCGGAGCGCTCGCACCGCGAGCCGGCGCCCAACTACGCCGAAGGTGCCGACGCCGGGCACTTCGTGCGGACCGCGGAGGGCGAGCCGTGGGTCGGGCAGTGGTGGATGGGAACCGGCTCGCTCGTCGACTTCACGAGCGACGCGGCCGAGGCGTGGTGGCGCGAGCAGGTCGCGCGCGTGCTGGCGCTCGGCGTCGAGGGGATCAAGGTCGACGACGGCGACGGGTACTACGTCCGCGACGACGCGCGGCTCGCCGACGGCACCCGCGGGATCGAGCGGGCGTGGGGCCTCGGCGGCCTGCATCGCCGCTCGATCCAGCGCGCGCTCGATCAGGTGTGGCCCGAGCGGGGGGTGCTGTTCGGGCGCAGCGGCTGGATCGGGCAGCACGCCGTCGGCCTGACCTGGGGGGCTGACCAGGCCTCCGACTTCTGGTCGCTGCGGGTGCTCGTCGTCGCCACGCTGGCCGCCGCCTGCAGCGGCGTCTCGAACTGGTCGCACGACGTCGGCGGCTATCTCGGCCACCGGCTGGTCGAGCGCTGCCCGCCGGAACTGCTCGTCCGCTGGCTTCAGTTCGGCTGCTTCACGCCGCTCATGCACGCCCATTCGCGGATGCCGCAGGAGCCGTGGAACTATGGTGACCGCGTGCTCGAGCAGTACCGGGCCTACGTCTCGCTGCACGAGCAGCTGATCCCCTACGTCCGCGCCGCGGCCGCCGTCGCGGCGCGCTGCGGCCTGCCGATCGTGCGGCCGCTGTGCCTGATCGACCCCGAGGACCCGCGCGGCTGGACGATCGGCGACGCCTACGGCTACGGGCCGTCACTGTGGGTCGCACCGGTGCTGGAGGACGGCGCCCGCGAGCGCGAGGCGCCGCTGCCGCGCGGGCGATGGATCGAGACATGGTCGGGCCGGCTTGTGGACGGTGGCGGCGAGGTCGTCGTGCCGGCGCCGCTGGGACAGATCCCGGTGTGGGTGCGCGAGGGATCGCTGATCGTCACGTATCCCGCGTCGCACGTCGAGCGCGGGCTCGGAGACGTGCCCGAGTCCGAGCGGCCGCTGGTGGCGACGCTGTGGGGGTCGCCCGCTTGCGGGCGGGCGACCGCGAAGCTGGCGGACGGCACCCGGGTGCGGTGGTCTCGGGCCGACGGTTGGTCGGTGGCGCCGCACCGGCGTGAGGTGGATTTCAGGGTGGTCGACGCAGGCTGACCGCAGGGGGCGATGGATCCAAGGCGCACCCTGGCACGCTTTAGATCCATCGCTCACGAGTTGCTCTACGCTCGCAGCCGTGCACCTGTCCGAGCTGAGCCCGCCCGAACTGCGCGTCCTCGGCTGCCTGATCGAGAAGCGCTTCACGACGCCCGACCAGTACCCGCTGACGCTGAACGCGCTGCGGCTCGCGTGCAACCAGTCGACCAACCGCGATCCGGTCGTCGCGTATGACGACGACACGGTCCGCGAAGCGGCGCAGCGGCTCGCCCGCTACGGGCTCACGCGCCTGGCCAGCGGTCACTCGAGCCGCGCGGTCAAGTACCGGCACATGGCGGAGGACGTGCTCGGCACCGATGCCGCCGAGCTCGCGATCCTGTGCGTGCTGATCCTCCGCGGCCCTCAGACCCCCGGCGAGCTGAAGGGCAGGACGGAGCGGATGGTGCACTTCGAGTCGCTCGACGCCGTCGAGGCGGTACTCGCCTCACTCGCCGAGCGCGGCTATTCCCAGCGGGCCCCGCGACGCCCGGGCCAGAAGGAGGACCGCTTCGAGCAGCTGCTCGGTGGCGCGGGCGAGAGGGGCGGCCCAGGCGGGGGTGAGCCGGCGGCGACGGCCGAGTTCGTGCCGCGACCGGCCTCTGCCGAACGGGGTCAGACCGAGCCGGCGCAAGCGGTGCCGGCGGTCCCGGCGGTGCCGGCCGCGAGCCCTGTGCGCGACCGGCTCGGCGAGCGCGTCGACGCGCTCGAGGCCGAGGTCGCGGCGCTGCGAGCCGAGCTCAGGCAGCTGCGCGAGCTGCTCGACTGAATCGCGACCCCGGCGCTCAGGTCGGCAGGGCGAGGCCGATCAGGAAGGTGGTGCTTCCGACGATCAGCCCGGCAAGCGTCATCTCGAACCCCGCCGACCACCAGGTCCGCAGCGTCACGAGCGACTTCGCGGCACCGACCGCGAAATGACCGATCAGCGAGATGATCGCGGCGAGGATGATCGCGAAGGTGCCCGTCATCCAGATGAACGGGATCACGGGCAGGAGGGCGCCGAGCCCGGTGGAGATGCCGCCGGCGAACGCCGCCTGTACCGGGTTACCGCCGTCGCCCATCCCCCCGAACTCCTCGACCGCGATCGCGCGCAGCATCGCGTCGGGGTTGCGGGAGAGCTGCTCGGCCATCGCGTCGGCGGTCTCCTCGTCGATCCCCTTGAGCTGGTAGAAGAGCGAGAGCTCCTCCTTCTCCTCCTCGGGGTGCTCGGCGATCTCCCGGCGCTCGCGCTCGATATTCGCCGCGGCGACCTCGGCCTCCGAGCGCTCCGCGAGGTACGCGCCCGTCGCCATCGACAGGGCCGACGCGATCGCCCCGGCGAGACCCGCGGTCAGCACGAAGCTCGAGCCGTTGGTCGCACCCGAGACGCCCGCGACGATCCCGAACACCGCCGCAAGGCCGTCGTTGGCGCCGTAGATCGCGCCCCCGATCCAGCCGCCGCTCGACTTGTGCCAGCCCTTTTCGCGGTTCAGGATCTTGTCGAGCCGAGACTTCGCATGTTCCTGGTGCGGTGTCAGCGTGGGCTGGCGCGCCACCGCGCCGCCGTCGACGCCCGCCGAGCGCAGCTCGCCGACCGTTTCGTAATGGCCGCGCTCCTCGTGGCGGATCTCGCGAAGCAGCAAGTCGGTCTGTTCATCGCCGGTGGGACGGCGATAGAGATCGCCGACCTCCTCGTCCTCGGCCGCCTCGCGCGCGGCGAGCAGGCGGTCGACCGGGGCGATCCGCGCCTGGAGGCGCCCCCAGACGGAGATCCGGACGGTGGTCTGCGGCGGGATCTCGATCCCGATCTCGCGCATCCGCTGCTCGAGCCGCTCGCGGTGGCTCGCCTCGGCGGCGGCCATCCGGCGCAGGACATCGGCCTCGCGCTCCGGCAACCGGCGGGAGATCAGCTCGTACATGCGCCCGGCCTCGATCTCACCGCGCCACGCCTTCACCAGCCGCTCGCGGGCCTCCGGGGTCGTCTGCGTCATGACCACGGAGGGTAACCGGGAGCCCGCGACAGCCACCCGCTTTGGCCCCCCTAACCAGTAGTTCCGCCGAGTTGCCAGCGGTCGCGAGGTGTGCGACGCTCCGCACGGTGACCCTCGAGACGTCGGCCTGGCGCCGCTTTCCAGTCCGCGGCGGTGGCCGGATCGTGATCCCGGGGCTGAGGCGTCGGGCCGCCCGCTCGCCGGTGGTCGCCGCCGGGCCGTTCGGGACACGGATCGCGGTCGACCCGCGATACGCCGAGGAGCTCAGCGTCTACCTGTGGGGAACCGTCGCCCCGGAGGTGGAGGCGGCGATCGAGCGCCTGCTCGGACCCGGCTCGACCGCGATCGACGTCGGCGCCGGCACCGGCGTCGTCAGCGCGATGATGGGCGTCCGCTGCGCCCCCGGACGCGTGTTCGCGGTCGCGCGCTCCGACGACGGCGGCGAGCGAATCCGCCGGCAGGCGGAGCTCAACCGCGTCTGCGTCGAGGTTCTCGCCGACGATCCGACCCGACTCGACGACGTGCTCCTGTCCCGGCTCGGGACCGGCGTCGACCTCGTCAGAGTGCTCGCCGGGGGCAGCGAGGCGCGCGTCCTGCGCGGGGCCCGCGCGCTGATCGACGCCGCCCGCCCCGCCCTCGTGTTCGACTGGTGCCCGGACAGCTGGGGAGAGGCCGGGGAGACACCGGCCGCGGCCGCGGAACTGCTCGCGGAACTCGGCTACGAGCTGTACGCACCGGTGATCCGGCGGCCACCGCGCTGGTCGGTCGGCCCGATCGCCTTTTCGCAGTTCGCACCGGTCGCGCTGGCTGCACTCAGGTCCGGATCGCTGCCCGGCGGCAATGTCGTCGCGGTGCCGGCGGGGTCCGCCGGCGAGTCGGCCCGGCGGCGCCTGCTCGCACGCTCCTGACCAGCGACGCCGGAGCGCACCACTAGCCGACCACTAGCCGCGCGCACCCGGCGGCGCGAGGGCTCGCTCGGCCGCGGACCAGGCGACGCAGCCGAGGAAGGCGTCGCCGAGCTCGCGACGGACCTGCTCGCCGAGGTGGGGCGTGCCGTCCTTCAGCAGGCGCGCGAACCCCGCGTCGCGCAGATGCGGACCGGCAGCGATCAGGAGTGAGGCGTGGCGGCGGCCGGCCGCGAGCCCACGGGCGGCTTCGAGGTCGCGCACGAGGCGCGTGCGGGCCGGGTACCAGGGCGTCGCCGGGGCGAGTGGATCGGTCCCGTCGCTCTGGACCGTGAGCACGAGCCGGTCGGTCATCAGCACACATTCGGGCGTTGCGGCATCCTCGAAGCGCCACCACGCGGTGCCGAACGGAGAGCCCACCGGGAGCTGCTCGCGAGCCCGCTCCTGGGCGCGCACCCGCGATCCGGGGGGATCATCGGCGAACAGGCACCCGCGCAGGCGGCGGGTCTCGGCGGCGGCCGCCTCGTCGGCGTGCTCGGTCAGCGCCTCGGGGTGATCGATGAACCAGGCGAGCAGCTCACGCGGTGGGGCAGCCGGATACTCGAAGCAGCCGAGGCGACCGCTGACCGCGCGCACCGAGAGGGTCATCGAGATCGAGCCCGGGTGCTCGGTGAGCTCGCCGAGCCGCTCGCGAGCGTGCGGAGTCGCTTCGAGCAGTGCCGGAAGCCATGACCTTCCCGATGGATCCCACCGCATCGCCGGGCCGATCAGCGCCTCGAGCGGGCGCACCTCGGTGACGGCGGCGTCGCTCACGCCGGCCGGGCGCGGGTGCCGATGCGATTGCCGATCGGGACGCGTGGCCTGTCGCCGGCGGTTCTCACGGCAGCCACGTTATCGCGCCGGCCGCGGTCGGCGACCGCGCCCGGCAGCGTCGACAGGACGATCCCGACGAGCACCGCCGCCGCGCCTGCGAGCTGGATCACGGAGGCCGGGTCCCCGAACGCGAGCCAGCCGGTGATCGCGCCGACCAGGGGCTCGAGGTTGACGAACGCCCCGGCGACCTCGGCGTCGACGTGCGCCTGACCGTAGGCGAACAGCCAGAACGGCAGCAGCGTGCCGGCGACGCACAGCGCCAGCAAGGCAACGACCGGGGCGAGCGACGGCGGGGCGACGGGCATGACCCGCCCGGCGAGCGCGACCGGCAGCGCAAGCAACCCGCCGGCAGCGAACTGGACGGCCGTCACGGCGGCCGGGTCGCGACCGGCCAGGAGGCCCGGCTGCATCACGATCATCGCCGCCGACAGCGCCGCCGACGCGAGGACGAGCCCATCACCCGCCAGCGTGGCTCCGGCGCCGGCGGAACCGGCGACGAGCGCGATGCCCAGCCCCGCGACCAGATAGCCGCCCCACGCGCGCGGACGCACCCCGGCACCTCCGACACGCGCCGCGATCAGCGCCACGAGGACGGGGACGACTCCGATCACGACCGATGCGTGGCTGACGCTCGTGCGCGCGACACCCGCGTTCTGCAGGAGGATCACGCCTCCGAAGCCGACGGCGCCAACGGCCGCGACGCGCAGATCGAGGGCGGCCCGCAGGCCGCGGCGCCCCAGCAGCGCCATCAGCGGCGCGGCGACGGCGAACCGGGCGACCGCCAGCCAGGCCGGCGAGAGCCAGCCGAGGGCGAGCTTGGAGAGCGGCACGCTGAGGCCCCAGAGAACGCCCGCTGCTGCCAGTGCGGCAAGCGAGAAACGGCGGTTGCTGCTGAGCGGTCCCATATCGTCAGGGATAGCAACATCCCGAATGGAGCTTGCATTTTCGACTCAGAAGCGATCAAATCTGTCGTTGAATGGCCGCCTTACTTGATTTAATTGACATCAAGCTGCTCGCTGAGCTGCAGCGAAACGCCGACCGGCCGAACGTCGAGCTGGCGAGCACGGTCGGCCTCTCGCCGACCGCGACGCTGCATCGGGTGCGGCGTCTGAAGAAGTCCGGGATCATCCGCGCGGTCCAGGCGCGGCTCGATCACGAGGCCGCCGGGTTCCCGCTCAAGGTGTACGTCGCCGTCACCTTCGACCGCCACGACGACACGAGCCAGCGGCGCTTTGCGCAGGCCGTCCGCGCACTCCCCGAGGTCCTGCTGGCCGATCTCGTGACGGGCGAGACGGACGCGATGCTCGTGATCGTCGCGCGTGACGTCGCCCAGTTGCAGCGCGTGCTCGCGCGGCTGTCGAGCCGCGCCGGCGCGGCCCGGATGACGACGCTCCTGCGACTCGAGGAGCTGAAGCCGCCGTCACCGCTGCCGGTCGAGCAGTTGCGCTGAGAGCTACGAGATCACGTACAGCGTCATCGACAGCGGCGGGTAGGTCGCCGCGACCTGACCGGAGTTGATCGCCGGCGCCGGCGCGACCTGCGAGATCGAGCCGCCGGCCCACTGCCACGCCGAGACGGAGCCTTCGATCCCGCCGTCGAGCGCGAGATCGCTGGTCAGCGCGTCGGTCGTCTTGTTGATGACCATGATCGTGTAGGCCCCGTCGCTCGAGCGCCTCGCGCCGTAGACCGACAGCTGGCTCTGATCCGAGCTGACCGAGTCGATGTAGGTGTCACCGAACTTGGAGCCGTTGCCGTCGTAGTTGCGGTACATCAGGAACGCGTCGTCGATCTCGTCGCCGTCGTACGGCATCGACCACCTGGTCGCGAGCGAGACACCCTCGCGCGCGAAGATCCCGAGCGTGTCGCCCTGGATGATCGCGTTCGTCTGGGCGCCTGCGTTCTGCAGTGAGAGGTTGTACTCGCTGATCGAGAGCTTGGTCCCGGGGTAGTAGCCGGCCGAGTTCGGGCAGAGGTCCGGTACGTGCCCGTTGATCCAGCACTCCATCCGTGGGATCAGCGCGATCGGCGCGTCGATCCAGCTCGGATCGGTGTATGTCGGATCCCACAGCGACCGCGTGATGTCCGGCGAGTCGCCGCCCTGGGCGTAGTAGTGGACGTCGAAGTAGTCGAGGTGGCGCACGTGCGTCGCGGCGTCGTAGCGGGCGAACTGGCGCAGGTACCACTCGGCCATCGGCAGATGGCCGTGGTTCGCGCAGTCGGCGGAGGTCGTGCAGCCGGACTCGTTGCAGCCACTTCCCCAGGTGTCGGCTTCGCTGCAGAAATAGCCGATCCAGCCCCACTCCGAGAAGCCGAGAACCTGCGCGCTCGGATCGACCTGCTTGACGGCCGTTGCCAGCGCGCGCGACTTGGCCCACAGCTCGGCGGCCGTCTCGGGCTTCGGGTGCATGTCCGCATGCGTCTGACCCCACAGCGAGGGCTCGTTGCCGAGCTCGTAGATCCCGACGCCCCCGTTCGCCGCGGTTCCGTACTCCTTGACGAGCGACTCCACCCAGCGCCGGTTGAAGGCGGCCGTGATCGGGACCCCGTCCAGGCTGGGCTGCCCGGTCAGCTGCTTGCCCTGATCCTGCCCGTTGCCACAGCCCGGGTCGTACTGGTCGAACGAGTCTTGATCGGGGTACACAGAGGACGGAAAGCCGCATGTCAGCGGCTGCGCGACCGGCGCGTTCCTGGCGACGTAGCCGACCATCGGCAGCTCGAGCAGCGTCGTCGCCCCGATCGCCCGATCGTTCGCGATCTGGGTCTTGTACGCCCGCACCGGGTTGACCTTGTCCCCCGAGCACCAGTTGTAGGTCGTGTTCCAGCAGTCGGCGATGTTCTCGAAGTAGTAGTCCGCGCCCGGGTTCTGGGCGCCGATCTCCCAGTTGTAGGTGTCGACCGCATCGCCACCCCAGCGATCGACAGGCACCGAGATCTGCGTGCCGATCGACGCCGGCGCGAAGTTCAGCCCGTAGATGTCCGGATCGATCGAATGACTCCCCGGACCACCGGCGTCGACGGTCAGGGCCGGACCCGCCAGCGCCCGCGAGTGCTTGCCGCGCGCGAGCGCTGCTGAGATCTGCGTGCCCAGCAGCGCGAGCAGGCCGACGGCGAGGGTCGCGACGACGGCGCGGACGGTGACGCGAGGCCGCCTGCCAGGCGCCCGGTGCTCTGCCGCTGCCGCTGCCGCTGCCGCTGCCGCTACGGCCCGCTCCGAGTCCACAACGGGTCACTCTAACAGCGGCAGCGCAGCTGTTCGGAGGGGGTCGGCACGTCACACCTGCGTGAGGCGCGCCATCATCCGCGGATGGGCGCGGACACCTTCGGGCAGCCTCTGAACCGCTCGATCGAGCGGATCCGTTCCGAGTTCCCGGGACTGGCGGCCGATGTCGCCCCGCTCGACGGGGCGGCCGGGACGATGGCGCCGGCCGCCGTGATCGGCGCAGTCGGCGAGGCGATGCGACTGTCGATGGCGAATGCGCACGGGAGCTTTGCCGCAAGCGCGCGCACCGACGAGACCGTCGCGGCCGCCCGGCGCGCGGTCGCCGACCTGCTCGGAGGTGATCCCGGCGGCGTGATCTTCGGGCCGAACATGACGACGCTGACGTTTCACATGGCCGACACGCTGTCCTGCGCCTGGCAGCCGGGCGACGAGGTGATCGTCACATCGCTCGACCACGATGCGAACATCCGGCCGTGGGCGCTGGCCGCGGCCCGCCGCGGCGTGACGGTGCGGGTCGCCGAGTTCGATCCGGCCAGCGGGGAACTCGCGCCCGACGCCTTCGACGAACTGCTGTCCGAGCGCACCCGGGTCGTCGCGGTGACCGCGGCCTCGAATGCGATCGGCACGAAGCCCGATGTCCGCGCGATCGCCGAGCGCGCGCACGCCGCGGGCGCCCTCGTCTATGTCGACGGGGTGCACGCGACGCCGCACGGGCCGATCGATCTCGGCGAGCTCGGCGCCGACCTGTATGCGTTCTCCACCTACAAGCTGTTCGGCCCGCACCTCGGGGTCGTCTGCGGCGCACCGGGGTTGCTGGCGACGTTACGGCCGGCGAAGCTCGCGCCATCGCCCGACTCGGTGCCCGACCGGTTCGAGCGTGGCACGCCACCGTTCGAGCTGCTCGCCGGTGCGACGGCGGCGATCGACTGGATCGCCGGGCTCACGGATGCTTCGGGCGGGCGGCGCGGGCGGATCCTCGCCGCGATGGGAGCGATCGAAGCGCATCTCGAACGGCTGCTCGCACAGGCCCTGGCGGGGCTCGAGGCCGTCACCGGCGTGCGCCTGCTCGGAGACGCGCGCCGGCGCACCCCGACGATCTCGTTCGTGATCGCCGGCCACGATCCGGCGGACGTCGCCGCGCGCCTCGGCGACGCCGGGATCTGGGTCTGGAACGGGGACAACTACGCCTACGAGCTGATGAAGCGCTTCGGGCTCGATCGCAGCGGCGGCGCGGTCCGTGCGAGCCTCGTGCTCTACAACGACGCCGGCGACGTCCAGCGCCTGCTCGAGGCGGTCAGCGAGATCGCGCGCGGCTAGTTGCTGGTGCAGCATTGAAGAGGGGGCGAGTCGCACCGCCGAGTTGGCGAGTGGGGCGAGTCGCGCGGCCGGTGGGGCGAGTCGCGCGGGCGGGTGAGTGGAAATTCCCAACCCCTGTCTCCCCACCGGGGGGTTGTACCTGGGCGCGCACTGAGTGAGCGCCCAGGTCCGACCCCCTCCAACTGGCCGGGGGGTCGGGAAGTTTCGCTCGCGCTCGGGTGGCCGAGGCTCCCGACAACGACCCGCAGGCGGCCCACCGCCTCGCGGATCGGCAGGGGTAGCCGGTTGCGGTCGCCCCGATGCCCGGTGCATCGTGCCGGTGCATCGTGCTGGTGCTAGTGCTGGTGGTAGTGCTGGTGCTGGTGCTAGTCGTCGAGGATCGCGACGACCCGCGCGAGGCCGGCACTGCCACGCTTGACCTTGAGCGGGAAGCAGGCGACGGTGAAGCCCGTCGGTGGGATCGCGCCGAGGTTCGCGAGCCGCTCGATCTGTGCGTAGGCGAGGCCGAGCTGGTGCGCGCCCCAGAAGATCCCGCTCTCGTCGCGGGCGATGGCCTCCTGGGCCTGGAGGTGGAGCGGACGGTCCCAGCTCCAGCCGTCGATGCCCATCACCCGCACGCCCTGCTCGTACAGCCAGCGCGTGGCCTCCGGCGTCACGCCGCACCCGCGAGCGGCGTAATCGGGCTCGTGGTAGAAGGCATCGCGACCCGTCCGCACGAGGACGATGTCGCCCGGCGCCAGCGTGTGCCCGGCGGCTGCGATGCCGTCTCGCATCTCGGCAGCCGTGACGGCGTCGCCCTCCCCCTTGTGGCGGGCGTCGACGACGACTCCCGGCCCGAAGAACCACTCGAGCGGCAGCTCGTCGATCGTCTGCGCGGGCGCGCCGTCGATCGTCGAGTTGTAGTGCCACGGCGCGTCGACATGGGTGGCGGAATGGGTGCTCAGGCGCAGATCCTCGACCGCGGCGCCCTCACCGTCCCGCATCAGGCGCCGCGGAACGCCGAAGACGGTCTCATACAGCGCCGCCCCGGCGACGTGGTCGGCGTGGGCGACCTCGACCCGGAGGAAGGCGGGGTACTCCTCGGGGGTCGACTCGATCGCGTGTGAGAGGTCGACGATGCGCATCTGCTGGCTGCCCTCGGCTCGGTCGGAGCCCACATTGGAGCAGATGGGGCGCGCGAACGGTGCCACCCGCCCCGCCGGATCCGCCGGCGCGATGAACACCTCGCCGGCGTTGACGCCAGGTCCGGAGCAGAGGGCCGAACCGGTCGCGATCGCTGAAGCCTGAATCGTGACCGGCGGGATCGGGCTCGAGCCCCAGGCGATGTCGAAGGCACCCTCGTAGATCACCTGGCTGCCCTGCATCACCGTCAGACCGATGTCAGGCACGGCGAGGAACAGGTACCACTCGGGCATGGGCAGATCGATGCAGCGCAGGAACGGACCGACGTACCGGCCCGGATCGATCGCCGCGAACGCCGTCTGGCTGGTCGCCTCCTCGGCGCACGCCGGCAGCGGCGGCGCCAGGCCCTGCGGAAAGGCCGGCAGGGCGAGGAGTCCCGACAGCTGCCGCGTACTGTCGCCGAAGCCGCCGGCCGCACGGGCGGCGCTCAGGCGCGAGCCGGCGACGGGGCCGAGCGTCGCGGCGAGGTCGCCGCCGGGCCGCAGGCGGGTCGCGACCGGCCCCGGGTCGGGACTCAGCTGACCGCCCGCCCGCGCGACGAGATCGCCGATCGTCGGCCTGACGAACAGCTCCTCGAAGCAGACGCGCTCGAGCCGCCAGCGGCGGATCCACTCGAGGTCGAAGCGCGGGACCCAGAAGCAGAAGTTCCCGCACGCGTCCGTGGTGACGGTCCCCAGCAGCTCGCGCCGGCCTTCCGCCGGGAACAGCCATCCATAAGGCCACGGCTCCGGGAACAAGCCCCAGTAGTCGCAGACGGTGCCCGAGATCTCGACGGTCGCGCCCGGAACCGGGACGATCCCGCCCGTCGCCGGATCGGTCGTGACCACCTGGCCGCAGACGTACGCGAACAGGAACAGTTCCGGATCGACGGCCCAGCGCAGACGCTGGGAGAGCGACGAGACGGTCTGGCCCGTGAGCTCTGAAGCCGCGACCCCGCTGAGGCCCGCCAGCCGCTCGGCCGAGATCGCGCCGATCCGGCGCTCCTCCGGGTTGGGCCGCTGGCGCGCCGCCCTGACGACATCGATGCTCACGTCGCTTCCCCCGCCTTCGATCGGTCGTGTTGCGATCGCCCGCTGCGCGTCAGCGCAAGCGGCGCCGCTCGAGCGCCCGTGCGAGGGCCGCCGCGGCGCCCTCCCTCGGCGTGGCAGGGCCGGCGCCGACCCCCATCGACGCCGGCCTGCCCGTCCGCTGTGTCTCGGCTGCCCTGCCCCCTGATCGCGTCACCCCCGATGACGCCCCCCTGACTTCCGCCCGCCGAGGTTCGGGTCCCCATGGCGCGCCGCCAGCGCGCGCCGCCCCGTCCCGCAGCAGCCCATCACTGCGCCCCCGTCCGTGTCGCCTGTTCCAGCAGGCACGCTGCCCCCGGCAGCGCGAGCCATGCGCGCACGGGCCGAGCATGGCGCCTCGCGTCCGGCGCCGGCCTCGGCGGCGCGCGGCGAACCTGTGTGCGGTGCGTTCTCCATGCATGTCCAAGGAGCAGCGCCGCGACTCTCCTGATACATGAATCCGCGCGGTCGCCTCAGCTGGTCTGGCGGCGCCGCATCCGGGGCAGCAGCGGCGCCAGCGTCCGAGCCCGAAGTGCACCCCGCCAGACGCCGAGACCGTAGGCGAGCTCGTCGATCAGGCGCAGCGCGATCCAGCGCGGAGGGTCGAGCGACGGGCGCTTGTAGAGCCACTCGGCGACCGCGGGCGCCGTCACGACCAGCGCCGCGACGGGCAGGCGGCGGCGGCGCCACGCGGTCAGCGTGAGCAGCGCGACCACCGGGGCCGCGATCGCCGCCAGGTAGTTGCCGGTCGCAAGCAGCATCGACAGGAGCGAGCGCCCGACGACGAGCCAGGCCTGCGTGCGCGGCACCCCGGAACGCGCCAGGCGCCGCGCGAGGCGGACGCCGCGGAGCAGCACGAGCAGGCCCGCCGGCCGCGGCAGGCGCCGCGCGAGCAGCCCGGCCGCGAGCACGAACGGGTCGCCGACCGCGAACGGACTCAGACGCCGGCCGTGCCGCACGCCGAGCGGGCCCGCGGAGGTCCCGTACCCGAAGCGGCGCCTCAGCATCCGCGCGAACCTTTCCGGCTCCACGTGGGTCACCACGACCGAGGGGTCGTAGCGAACCCGCCAGCCGGCGTCGCACAGTCTCCAGATCAGGTCGACGTCCTCGCCGAACCGAAGCTCCTCGTCGAAGCCCGCCTCGAGCGCGGCGCGGCGCACCAGCAGCATCGCACTCGGCAGATAGGACACGCGCCGGCCCGGACCGACGAGCGCGGGCTCGCGCCCCATGTCGATCGGGGATCGCGAGCGCGCGTAACGTGCGACCGCGGAGCGACCCTCGGCCTCCGGCTGGATCCGCGGCGCGACGGCGCCGACCCGGGGATCCCCGAAATGCCCGGCAAGCGCGGCGAAGGCGCCCTCCGGCACGATGCAATCGCTGTCGATGAACGCGACGATCTCGCCGCCGGCCGCCGCGGCGCCCTGGTTGCGCGCAGCGGCGGGGCCGCGGCTGCGCCCGTTGCGCACGAGCGTCGCGCGATGCCGCGCGCAGGTCGCGGCGATCGCGCCCGGGTCGAGCGAGCCGTCATCGACGACGACGGTCCGAACGTCGATCGCCGCCAGGCAGCGATCGAGCTCAGGTTGCCGGTCGTGGGCCGGGACGACGGCGGCAATTGCGAGCGCCGCATCGGGGGCCGGCCGGGGCCGTGGGTGGGCGAGCTCGGCGTCGATCAGGCGCCCCGCAAACTCGCGGGCGTCGAGCTCGTGGCCGGTGCCCGCTGCGAGCAGGCGGTCGAGCGAGGCGGCGCCGGCGCTCGACAGCCGCAGCACCCGGACCGGATCGCCGCCGAACAGCGTCCGGCCGTCCGGCGAGCGCCACGCATTGCGGTCGAGGGCGACCCCGAGCGCGGCGGCGGCGATCGCGTCGCCGCGCTGCGGCGCGGCGACGGTCACAGCGCGAGGCCGCCGTCGACCGGCAGCAGCGCACCCGTCACACCGTCGCGCTCCTCGTCGGCCAGCCAGCAGATCGCGGCGGCGACCTCGCGAGGGTCGAGCAGACGCTCGATCGGCTGCTGCGAGGAGAAGGCCTCGGCACCCTCCAGCCCGTACAGGCGCGCGCTCTCGTCGAGGATCGGAGTCGCGGTCGAGCCGGGCGCGATCGCGTTGGCGGTGATGCCGGCCCCGCGCAGCTCGGCGGCCAGACCGCGGATCAGACCAGCGACACCGGCCTTGGCCGCGCAGTAGGCGGCGAGCATCGGCAGACCGCGAGTTGCCGCCGCCGACGAGACCGCGACGAAGCGGCCGTGGCGCGGCGCCGGCCGCTCGAGCATCGCCGGAATCGCGATCCGCGCCGCGCACAGCACGGCAATCAGGTTGACGTCGATCACCGCCCGTTCCTGCTCGGCCGGGACCTGCCAGAGCGGCACGCCGCCGGCGATCACACCGGCGGCGGCGATGAACGCGTCAAGGCCACCGAAAGTGGCGCGCGCGAGCTCGACCGCCGCGGTCACGGCCGCCGGATCGGTCACGTCGCCGACGTGGGCGACCGCTCGCTCGCAGCCGGCGACGGCGGCGCGCAGCTGCGTTTCGGTGCCGAGCGAGTAGGGCAGGCGCGGATCGTCCGCGGCGAGGTCCATCGCGACGACGGACCACCCGGCCGCCGCGAGCGCTGAGACGGTCGCGGCACCGATTCCGCGCGCCGCGCCGGTGACGACCGCGACGCGAGCCACGGGTCTCAGCCCTGCCGGGGGGCCGGGGCTCCCAGCGTCAGCGAGAACTCCGGCGGGGTCAGCAGGTCGTCGCGGGTGAGATCCGCAGGCGAGCTGTGTCCGAGGCCCATCAGGGTCGAATCGAGCCCGGAGCGCAGGATGTCGAGGACGTTCTCCACGCCGGCCTGGCCGTTCGCGGCCAGGCCCCACAGGTACGCCCGGCCGATCATCACGGCACGCGCGCCGAGGGCGAGGGCCTTGGCGACGTCGCTGCCACGGCGAACGCCGCCGTCGAGCAGCACCTCGACCTCGGCTCCGACGGCCCCGGCGATCGCCTCGAGCGCCCGGATCGAGGCGGGCGTCCCGTCCACGTTGTTGCCGCCGTGGTTGGAGACCGAGATCGCGGTGACGCCCGCGTCGGCCGCACGACGCGCATCATCAACCCTGATCACACCCTTGAGCATGAACGGGCCGTCCCACTGCTCGCGCAGCCAGCGAACGTCATCCCAGGTCGGAGGCGGGGTACCCATCCACTGGCCATAAGCACTGAAGAAGGTCGGGACCGGGGCGCCCTCGATCGCCATGTTCGGCACGGTCAGACCCGGGATGTGCCCGTGGCGCATCCAGTCGCGCAGCCAGTGCGGGTGCATCAGCGCATCTGGCGCCAGCCGCAGCATCGTGCGCAGGTCGAGCTTCTCCGGAATGAACGGGCTCCCCCAGTCGCGCCCGGTCGCGAACGTCCAGTCGAACGTCGCGATCAGCCCCACGCACCCCGCCCGGTGCGCCCGCTCGATGCGCGCGAGGATCTCGTCGCGCGTCCCGATCCAGTAGACCTGGAACAGCGTCATCGGGTTCGCCCTGACGACGTCCTCGACGGGCATCGACGCGAACGAGCTGAGCCCGATCGCGACTCCACGCGCGGCCGCGCCGCGCGCGACCGCCACCTCGCCCTCGGGATGCACCGCCTGCACCCCGGTCGGCGAGATCAGAACCGGCATCGACAGGTCGAGACCGAGCACCGTCGTCTGCAGCGAGCGCTGCGGGGCCATGCCAGCCACGTGCGGCGCGAACCCGAGCTCGCCGAACGCCTCGACGTTGTCCCGCGCGCTGAAGCCCGTCTCGGAGCCGGCGATCAGGGCGCCGTAGACGGACGCGGGCAGCCGCCGCTTCGCCCGGCGCTGCGCGACCGCCACGGTCTCGAACCAAGCCTGTGCCAATGCCGCCTCCGCCGGATCAGTGTTGTGAGATCTCGAACCCGGCCAGCGGGCTCTCGTTGCAGGTCCGCAGCCGCGGCGGCGAGTGATCCTGCGCCGGCCGCGGCGCCGCCTCGCCGCCCAGCGCATCGAGCGCGGTCTGGCCGTGCCCGAGCACGCATTCGGGATCGGGGCCGGCGAGCGGCAGGCCGGTGAAGAATTTCGCGGCCATACAGCCGCCGCGGCAGGAATCGAAATACGCGCAGCGGGTACAGGCGCCCCCGGCCTGCTCACCACGCAGCTCGAGGAACAGAGGCGACTGCCGCCAGACCTCGGCGAACCCGCCGCCGGCGAGAACGTTGCCCGCAAGGAACGCCGCGTGGATCGCGAACGGGCAGGCATACACGTCGCCGATCGGGTCGACGAGACAGACGACGCGTCCCGCGCCGCACAGGTTGAGGCCCGGCAGCGGGCCGCCGAGCGCGCTCAGGTGAAAGAACGAGTCGCCCGTCAGGACCTCGTCGCCGTGCGCGACGAGCCAGTCATACAGGCCTCGCTGCTGGTCGGGCAGCGGATGCAGCTCGTGCCAGGTGTCGGCGCCACGGCCGGAGGGGCGCAGGCGCGTGACCCGCAGCTGCGCTCCGTGACGATCGGCGAGCTCCTTGAACGCGTCGAGCTGACCGGCGTTGTGCCGGGTGACGACGACCGAGATCTTGAAGCCGCGCATCCCCGCCGCAGCCAGGTGCTCGATCGCCCGCATCGCCAGCTGATACGACCCAGGCCCTCGGACCGCATCGTTGACCTCGGCGGTGGCGCCGTCGAGTGAGATCTGAACGTCGACGTAATCGCTCGCGGCGAGCCGCTCGGCGACCTCAGGTGTGATCCGGCTGCCGTTGGTCGAGAACTTGACCCCGACGCCCGCGGCCGTCGCGTAGTCGAGCAGCTCCCAGAAGTCGCGCCTGACCGTCGGCTCGCCACCCCCGATGTTCACGTAGAAGATCTGCATCCGCGCGAACTCGTCGATCAGCGCCTTGCACTGCTCGGTGCTCAGCTCGCGCGGGTCGCGCCGCCCGGAGCTCGAGAGGCAGTGGATGCACGCGAGGTTGCAGGCGTAGGTCAGCTCCCAGGTCAGGCAGATCGGCGCCCGCAGACCGGACTCGAAGTGACCGATCAGCTCGGGCGTCGTCCGCGGCGGCGCTGTCGTGACGGCCATCGCTACCCCCGCCTGACGATCATGTCGGTCCGCGCGAGCGTCGCCAGCGCCTGCTCGTAGCGCTCCAGCTCGCCGTCGCCGACGCCGGCGGCGCGGCATGCGCTCCCGGCGTCCGCGTGTTCGGCCAGCGTGCTCACGACCTCCAGCAGCCGCTCGGACTTGAGGAACGAGAGCCGCCTGGTGCCGAAGTGATAGGCGAGCGCTCCGAACGGCTCAGGCCGCAGCGAGACCTTCGGGTTCAGCCGCCAGGGCTGCGTGAGATCGAACGCCGCCGGCCGCAAGCCGGCGGCGTCCGCGACGCCGGTTGCCACTAGTAGACGCCGCACATCCCGTCGATCGAGACGTCCTCGACGAGCGATTCGCGTTCGATCAACGGTGCGGCGGGAGCACGTTCGTCGCCGGCGGAGTCAAGCTCGACCGGCTCGAGCGCGCCGGACGCAGCCGCTGGATCGATGATCAAATCGGTCGCCATCTCCCTACCCTCCCGTCGGAACGTGAACGTGATCGAGGTGCAGGAGAATAATCGCATCGGGTGCCACATTGCAAGGCGCAGCGTTCGATGAGCGACTCCCGGGCCGCACCCGCCAGGCGCGGAAGGCCGCCGCGCAAGACGCCTGCCGAGATCAGCGCCGTCGCGCTGCGGCTGTTCGCCGAGCGCGGCTTCGATGAGACGACCGTCGACGAGATCGCCGCCGAGCTGGGCGTCGCGCGGCGGACGGTGTTCCGCAGCTTCCCCTCGAAGAACGACATGGTCTGGGGGGACTTCGAGCTGGTGCTCGAGCGGCTGCGCGCGGACCTCGAGGCTCACGGCGACGCGCCGATCACGCTCGCGATCCGCCGGGCCGTGATCTCCTCGAACAGCTACCCACCCGAGCAGCTCCCCGAGCTGCGCACGCGGATCCGGCTGATCACGACCGTGCCGGCGCTCCAGGCGCACTCGGCGCTCCGCTACAGCGCCTGGCGGCGGGTGATCGCCGAGTACGTCGCTCACCGCACCGGCGGGACGGCGAGCGACCTCGCTCCGGTGACGCTCGGCCACGTCGCGCTCGGCGTCTCGATCGCCGCATTCTCGACCTGGGTCGCCGATCCGAGCCTCGACCTGGAGGCGACCCTCGGCGGCGCCTGGGACAGCGTCGTGGCGATCGCTCCGGAGTGACGCCTCAGCCGAACTCGCGCATCCGGCTGCGATCGGGATCGAGCCGCCGGACCAACCGGACCTCGCGGGCGGTCGGCGCGGGCGTCTGCGGGACCTCGCCGTCCGGCAGGAGCAGCTCGAACCCGGTGGCGGCCTGGATCTGCTCGACCGTCACGCCCGGGTGCACGGAGCTGAGCCGCATGGCCCTGCACTCCGGCTCGAAGTCCATCACGCCGAGGTTCGAGATCACGGCGACCGGCCCGCCCGCGAGCCCTGCGCGCTCGCGCTCGTCGCCGCCGCCCAGCCAGCCGGCGCAGGTGATGAAGTCGACGCGCTCGACCAGCGTGCGCGGGTCGTGCCGCGGCATCCAGAAGATCAGGCGCTTGCCGATCGAGCCCATGTCGCCGAGGCCCGCCGACCCTGGCAGGCGGACCCGCGGCCGGTGGTAGTCGGAGCCGATCACCGAGTTGTTGGCGTTGCCGTGGCGGTCGATCTGAGCGCCACGGACGCAGAATGTCGTCAGCCAACGCCCGTTGAGCGCGTAGGACCAGAAGTCCTCGTACTGGGGCATGTACATCGCCGCTCGATGCCAGAGGCTCGCCTCGAGCGTGGAGGCCGGGATCCGCCGCGGGAGGGCGTCGAGCCCGACGGCGCCGGCAAGCCAGACGAGGCCCGGGGCATGGGTCGCGCGCGCGAGCATGAACGCGGCGACCGGGATGAACGACGCCGCGCCGTTGACGACCTGATCGCCGTCGGCGAACTGGTGGGCGAGCGTCGCGACCATCAGCTCGTCGATCCCGTACGGCTCGGCTTCGGGCGCAGACGGCGTCACGCGAGCTCCCTCCAGCGCTCGGTCCGCGCGATCGCGTCGGCACCGACGAGGTCGAGGTACTCGCGCTGGGTCGCCGCCGCGCAGTAGCGGTCGATCAACGCGATCGCCTCCGCGGCGTCCTTGCGCGCCGACGCGGCGACCCACGCCTCGTGGAAGGCATCGTCGTACCCGTAGCCCGGGAAGAAGGAGGTCGGATGGCAGCCGTGCGGCGCCTCGACGATCGCGTCGACGGCGAAATGTGGGATCACCGTCTCGTGCGGGCGCCGCCGGACGGCTGCCTCGGAGACGATCTGCTCGACGCACACGATCGTGCGCAGGCACGCCTTCGGGTAGATCTGCACGTCGGGCCAGATCGTGCCGCCGCGGTACTGCACGTTGCCCTTCGGATCCGCCCGGTGGGCGTGGAGGATGCAGACGTCGGGCACCAGCGCGCGCATCGCGAGCACGCGCTCGCCCGTGAAGGGATCGGCGATCTCGCGGATCGTGTCGGGATGCAGCGCGACCAGGTCGGTCCCGATCATCCCGCGCGTGAGACCGAACGGAAGGTTGCGGGCGCCTGCGCCGAGCCGCGCCAGGATCCCCGTCTCGGAGTACTCCTCGAACTCGATCTCGCCCGCCTCGACGCCGCGCCGGAAGCCCTGGCAGAGCCCGAACCGCTCCATCGAAGCGATCGGGCCGCAGAAGCGCGACATGCAGCGCTTGAACGCGAGCCAGTCGATCCCGATGCCGGCGACGACGCTCGTCACGGTCAGGTCGCGCCGGCCCTGGCGGATCAGCTCGCGAACCATCGTCATCGGGATCCCCTGCGTACCCATGCCCTGGATCGCGACGTGATCACCGTCCCGGATCAGACCGGCGGCCTCGGCGCCGCTCAGAACTTTGCCGGTCATCTCGTGAGCGTGATGTCGGGGAGCCCGCCGTCGATCTCGAGCACCTGGCCGGTGACATAGTCCGAGTCGGGCGAGCAGAAGAACGCGACCGCGTGCGCGACATCGTGCGGCGTGCCGCCGCGCCCGACTGGAATCCGCCCCAGGAGGGCGTCGCGCACCTCAGCCGGAATCCCGAACGGCGCATCGGGATCTTCTCGCACCGCGGTCAGGCGCGTCTCGATGTAACCGGGAGCGACGGCGTTGACGGTGACACCGAACCGCGCCCACTCGCGCGCGACGGTGCGCGTCAGCGAGATCACGCCGGCCTTCGCCGCGGCGTAGTTCGCATTGCCGACGCTTCCGTGCAGCCCGGTCACCGAGGCGATGTTCACGACCCGCCTGGGAACGCTGTGATCGCGGTCGCGGAACCACGGCGCGACCGCGCGGATGCAGTTGAACGTACCCCTCAGGACGACGTCGTTGACGGCGTCCCACTGCTCGTCGGACATCGTGTGGACCATCGCGTCACGTGTCAGCCCGGCATTGTTGATGAGGATGTGCAGGCCCCCGAGCGTGTCGGCTGCCTGGCGGGCCGCCGACTGGCAGTGTGCGAAGTCGGCGACACTGCCGGTGACGGCGATCGCCCGCGCGCCGAGTTGCTCGAGGGTGGCGACGGTCTCGAGCGCGGGCCCCGCGTCGACATCGGTGATGCACACGTCCGCTCCGTCGCGCGCGAGCCGCTGCGCGATCGCCCGCCCGATCCCGCGTCCTGCACCGGTCACGACCGCGACCCTCCCGGCGAGTGGCAGGGTCTCGCGAGGTGCGCTGGTGTCGTCGTGCTGATCGGCCATCGGGACGCTCTCGTTCCTCGGCCTGATATCTACCAAACGATTGGTTGATTGAGAAGCCCGGCCGCGAGATACTGCATCACATGCGCAACGCCCGCGACAAGCTCGTTCCGCTGTCCGACGCCGCTGCGCTCGTACCCGATGGATCGCGTCTGGCGATCGGCGGGCTGTCGCTCAACTGCGCGCCGATGGCGTTCTGCCGCGAGCTCGTGCGCGCCGCCACGCGCGAGCTCGAACTGATCGCCGTCGTCGGCGGCATGTCGACCGACTGGCTGATCGCCGGCGGCTGCGTCCGCCGCCTGATCATGGGACTGACGAGCTTCGAGGGCTTCGGCCTCGCGCCGAGCTTCCGCCGCGCCGCGCAGGACGGGACGATCGAGGTGGAGGAATGGAGCGAGCGCACACTGATCTGTGCGCTCCAGGCCGCAGCCGCCGGCGTGCCGTTCATGCCGACCCGAGCGGGCCTCGGGACCGACATGCCCGCACTCCACCCCGAGCGCACCTGGGAGATGGTCGACGAGCGCAGCGGCCGGCGCTTCCTCGCCTGCGCGGCGCTCGAGCCGGAGATCGCGGTCGTGCACGTGCACGAGGCCGACCGAGCCGGCAATGCCAGGGTCAACCCGAAGCTGATCTGGTTCGACTCCGAAGTCGTCAAGGCGGCGCGGACCGTGATCGTGACGGCCGAGCGGATCGTCTCGACCGACGCGTTCCGCGCCGCCCCGGAGCGGACGAGCTATCCGGGATACGCGGTCGATCACGTGATCGAGGCGCCACGCGGCGCCTGGCCGACAGCCGCCTGGCCCGATTACCCGTACGACGGCGCCTTCTACGAGAGCTACCAGCGCGCCGCCCGCGCGCCGGAGACGTTCGCGGGGTTCTTCGCCGAGCACGTCGGCGCGCCGCCCGCGCGGGCGCGCGGGGCGCCCGATCAGCGAGGCCGACCGATCAGCGAGGCCGACCGATGAGCGAGGCCGGGGCGAGCCTCGACGAGCTCGTCGTGACCGCGCTTGCCGTCGAATTCGGCGACGACACCGTGATCTTCAACGGGGCGGTTTCATTCGTGCCCGTCTGCGCGATCCTGCTTGCGCGCGCCACCCACGCCCCGAACCTCGTGTGGGCGGCAAGCTCGATCGCCGTCGATCCCCAGCCGCAGGAGATCCCGGAGTCGACGCTGTCCGACCGCCTCTGGGGAGGCGCGACGATGCTGCACTCGTCGGCCGCTGACTTCTGGCCCTGGGCCGAAGCAGGGCGCCTGAACAGCTTCTGCTTCCGCGGCGCGCAGATCGACGCGTACGGCAACGTCAACAACACCGTGATCGGATCGTACGCGGATCCGAAGATCCGGCTGCCCGGCGGCGGCGGCATGGCCGATCTCGGCTGCGTGGTGCCGCGGATCTACCTGTGGTCGACGACGCACGATCCGCGCACGTTCGTCGAGCGGCTGGACTTCCGGTCCGGCCTCGGCTACGGCGACGGCCCGGGCTTTCGCGAGTCGCTCGGCCTGACCGGTGGCCCCAGGGTCTGCGTGACGAACCTGTGCGTGATGGACTTCGACCCCGAGCGGGCGCGGATGCGCCTGCGCAGCGTCCACCCCGGCGTCACGGTCGAGGACGTCGTCGCGGCGACCGGGTTCGAGCTGATCCTCGATCGCGACGTGCCCGAGACGCCCGCTCCGAGCGCCGAGCAGGTGCGGTTGATCCGGACGCTCGACCCGACCGGGGCTCGCCGGCGCGAGTTCGCCTGAGCGCGCGCCGGCAGCAGGTCAGCTCGCGGCGCGATGGACCTGGTCGATGCAGTCGCGCGCCTCGACGATCGCCTCCATCACCGAGCGCGGCTCCTTCGCATCGCCGATGACGTGGACGGGGACGCCGGCCGGGACCAGGTTCGCGGCGTCGCGGACCGGCACGAGCCGGACCGCGAGGACGACGAGATCGGCCGCGAGCAGCTCGTCGCCGATCGCCACCGCGGTGCCGGTCACCGCCGTGACCGGCCCGGGGACCACCTCGATGCCGCGAGCCGCGAGTTGCATCTTGTAGGCGCGGCGCATCAGCGCTGAGGCGTCGTAGGCGACACGGGTCGCGTCGTGGTCGACGATCGTCACCGCCGAGGCGCCGTGATCGGCGCAGAAGAGGGCCGTTGAGATCGCCCGGCGGCCGGCGCCGAGGATCACCACGCGGCCGTCTGGCCGCGTCTCGCCGGCGAGCACCTCCTCGTCGGTCGCGAGCGCCGCACCCTCGGCGTACGGCAACCCCGGGATACCCGGGCGGGCGCCCGTCGCGATCACGACGTACCCAGGCGCGAAGGCGATGAGGCGTGAGGCGTCGGCGGGGCGTCCGAGCTCCACCTCGACTCCGAGGCGCGCGAGCTCGGCGGCATGAAAGCCGGCGAGCTCGCCGAACGGCTCGCCGCCGGGGGTCGCCGCCGCCAGCGCCAGCGCCCCGCCGAGCTCGGCGGCCGCCTCCAGAAGCAACACCTCGTCGCCCTGCTCGGTCGCGTAGAGCGCCGTCTCGCAGCCGGCCGGCCCGCCGCCGATGACCGCGATCCGGCAGGGCGCGCTGCGCGGCACTGCACGCAGCTCGCGGCCGACCTCGGGCATGACCTGACACGTCGCCGGCTCGAAGTGGCGCAGGCGCTCCGAGCACCCGTCGAGTGTCATCAGGCACGGCCGCACCGGCGCGCGCAGGCGCCCGAGGACCTTCAGGGCCCAATCGGGGTCCGCCATCACCGCGCGCCCCACGCCGATCAGGTCCGCGGCGCCGTCGCTGACGACACGGGCGGCTTCGACCGCCGTGCGGATCCGCCCGACGGCGGTGACGGGCACGCCGGTCGCAGCTCGCATCGCCGCAGCGTGGCCGACGAACTCCTGGCCGTCGAACGGCAGCAGCAGGTTGAACGGGTGCGAGCCGTAGACGCCGCCGGTGACGTTGATCGCGTCAGCGCCGGCTGCGACGAGGGCGGTTCCGATCGCGACCGAGTCCTCGATCTCGAGGCCTCCCTCGACGAAGTCCCGTCCGTTCAGCCGGACCTCGAGCGCCACGCCCGACCCAGCCGCGGCACTGACCGCCGCGACGATCTCACGCGCGAACCGCAGGCGGCGTTCGGGGCTGCCGCCGTACTCGTCGTCGCGATGGTTGGAGTCCGGTGACAGGAACTGGTGGACGAGATAGCTGTGTGCGAAGTGAAGGTTGATCGCGCGGAACCCGGCGGCGACCGCGCGTGTGGCCGCCTGCGCGTACGCCTCGACGATGCCGGCGATCTCACCAACGGTCAACGGACGCGGGATCGTCTTGTAGATGCTGCGAACGGCCACCGGCGATGGGGCGACCGGGGTGTTGCCGTCGATCAGGGTCGGACTCGTCTGGCGTCCGGCGTGGCAGATCTGGAGCCCCGGCTCGGTGCCGGCGCCGCGCAGCGCCTCCACCAGCCGGGCCATGTCCGCGATGTAGCCGTCGTTCCAGAACCAGGGCTGGCTCGGCTCGGCTCGGCCGAGCGGATCGGGAGCCGCCATCGGCACCCAGGTCAGCCCGAAGCCGGCCACCCTGCGGGTCATGTACGCGAAGTAACTGTCGTCCGGGCGCCCCTCGACGAAGCCGAAGTTGACGGTGTGCGGGGCGATCACCAGACGGGTCGACAGCGTCAACGGCCCGTATTCGACACCCGTCCCGAGGATCTCCGCGGGTGCTTGCTCCTGCTCAGCTTCCGTCCCCATGTCACCATCCCAAAATCAACCAAACGGTTGGTATGTTACGAGCCAGGGCAAGGCCCGGCAATCCATGATCATAGTTGCTATGATCATCAGCCGTTGAGCGCGTGGAGTGGGTGGAAGCATCGGGATGCCTGATCTGATCGTCGAGCCGCACGAGTCGGTCACGTGGCTGCGACTCAACCGCCCCGAACGACGCAACGCCTACGACCTCGAGATGCTCGAGGAGCTGACGGGGGCGGTCGCCGGGATCGAGGCGGACACGGTCGTCGTGATCACCGGCAGCGAGGGCGCGTTCTGCGCGGGCGGGTTTCTGGCGAACCTGAGCGAAGCGGACCCCAGCGAGCTGAGGCGCCTCTACCGCGGCTCGCTGAAACTGTTCGACACGCTCAGAGCGCATCCGATGCCCGTGATCGCCGCTGTCAACGGGGCCGCCGTCGGGGGCGGCAACGAGCTCGTCGTGGCGTGCGACCTCGCGATCGCCGCCGAGAGCGCGTTCTTCGGCCAGACCGGCCCGAGGGTCGGAAGCGCCCCGGTGCTCGGAGGCACGAACATGCTCGCGGCGGCGGTCGGCGAGAAGCGGGCCAAGGAGATCGCCTTCCTCTGCCGCCGGTATTCCGCGCAAGAGGCGCTCGAGCTCGGCTGGATCAACGCCGTCGTGCCCGATGAGGGGCTCGAGGACGAGGCGACCCGCTGGGCGCTCGAGCTGCTGGCGATGAGCCCGCGCTATCTCGAGATCGCGAAAGTCTCGTCCAACGTGTGGTGGAACGCGTGTCGCGACAGCTACCTCAGCGGCCTCGGGATGCTCGTTCAGGCGATCGGATCGCCGGACATGCTCGAGGGCGCGACCGCGTTCCTCGAGAAGCGCCCGCCGAACTTCCGGGGCGCGTCCGCCCCACCCGGGCGATGACGGTGCGCTACTACGAGGCGCTCCATCCCACCCGTCCCGATCGCACGACCTGGACGCTGCCACGGGTGCTCGACGAGCAGGCTCGCGCGCACCCCGATCGGGTGTTCCTGGAGCTGCCGTCGGCCGGTGCTCGCTTCACGTACGCGGAGACGCGCGACGCCGCGCGGCGGATCGGCCGCGCGTTCACCACCGCCGGGGGCCGGCTCGGCGATCGTGTCGTGATCATGGCCCCCAACTGCGCCGAGTATGTCCTCGCGTGGTTCGGCCTCGCGTGCGCGGGAATGGTCGAGGTGCCGCTCAACACCGCGTACGAGGGGGCGTTCCTGCATCACCAGGTGCGGACGACGGCACCGAAGTTCGCGATCGTCGACGCGGCGCTCGCGCCGCGCTTTCTCGAGGACCACGAGGCGCTCAGCTCGATCGAACGCCTCTACGTCCTCGGCGATGACGACGATGGCGCCACCGTCGCCGCGATCCGGCGCGCGGGCCGCGACGGACGTCCGTTCTCCGAGCTGCTGGCCGACGGGGATGCGGAGCTTCCGGAGCCGGACTACCGCGACCTGGCGGCGATCTTCTTCACCTCGGGGACGACCGGCCTGTCGAAGGGCGTGATGATGTCCCACTCGCAACTGACGTTCTTCGCCGAGCAGACGATGGCGATGACACGCTTCACCGCCGCGGATACGTACATGGCGGTCGGCCCCCTGTTCCACGGCAACGCGCAGTTCATGGCCACCTACCCGGCGCTGATCGCCGGCGGCCGCGTGATCCTCCAGGAGCGCTTCAGCGCCTCCGGCTGGCTCGATCAGATCCGCGACGGCGGGGTGACCGTCACGAACCTGATCGGCGTGATGACCGACTTCATCTTCAAGCAGCCGCGGCGTCCCGAGGACGGGGACAACCAGCTGCGCTGCATCTACGCGGTCCCGACGCCGACGTCGATCCTCGAGCCGTTCAAGACGCGGTTCGGGATCGAAGCGTTCGTCGAGAGCTTCGGCTCGACGGAGGCCTCGCTGCCGGTGCTCAGTCCGTACGGCGAGGACCGGCCGGCCGGTGCGGCCGGTCTGCTGGTCCGCGACTGGTTCGACGTCCGGGTCGTCGACTCCGAGACCGACGAGGAGGTCCCGGTCGGAGCGGCCGGCGAGCTCCTGGTCCGCGGCAAGGTGCCGTGGACGATGCTGTCCGGCTACTTCGGGATGGCCGACAGGACCGCCGAAGCGCTGCGCAACCAGTGGTTCCACACCGGCGACGCGGTCCGCCGCGACGAGCAGGGGTGGTTCTACTTCGTGGACCGCCTCAAGGATGCGATCCGCCGCCGCGGCGAGAACATCTCCTCCTACGAGCTCGAGCAGGTGCTGCTCGCCAATCCGGCGATTCAGGACTGCGCCGCCGTCGCCGCTCCGTCCGCGTTCGAGGCGGGCGAGGACGAGGTCGCGATCTTCGTCGTCGCCGCGCCGGGCACGGCTCTGTCGGTCGAGGACGTGGAGCGCTACTGCCAGGCGTCGCTGCCCGCGTTCGCCCGGCCGCAGGTGATCGAGCTGATCGACCAGCTTCCCTACACGCCCTCGGGCAAGGTGCGAAAGGTCGAGCTCCGCGAACTGCTGCGCAGCATGGTCACCGATCGGAGCGCGGCCCGATGAAGATCGTCGTCTGCGTCAAGCATGTGCCCGAGGGGCGGCCCGCGATCGACCGCTCGTCACTGCGGCTCGACCGGTCGGGGCCGGGGACGCTCAACCGATATGACGCGATCGCCGTCGAGACGGCGCTGCAGACCGCCGGCTCGGACGACGAGGTCGTGCTCGTGTCGATGGGCCCGGCGGCGGCGGTCGATTCGCTCCGCAGGGCGCTCGCGATGGGCGCCGGCCGGGCGGCCCTCGTCAGCGACGAAGCGGCGGCCGGCTCGGATCTGGTCGCGACGAGCCTCGTGCTCGCGCGCGCGATCGCGCGCGAGCAGGCCGGGCTCGCCCTGTTCGGGCAGCAGTCGTCCGATGGGGACGGAGCGCTGCTCGGAGCCGCGGTCGCCGAGCGCCTGCGATGGCCGCTGATCTCGCAGGCCGGCTCGCTGACGGTCGCCGACGGCGTTGCGGAGGTGCGGCGCCAGACGGAGTCGGGCTACGAGGTGATCCGGGCTCCACTGCCCGCCGTGATCGCCGTCAGCGACACGATCCACGAGGCCCGGCGGCCGCCGCTCGCGGGGATCGTCGGCGCCCGCCGCAAGCCGCTCGAGACGCTGACGCTGGTTGAGCTCGAGCTCGATCCCGCCGACGCGGGCAGCGCCGGCTCGCGCACCGAGGTGCTCGCACTGGCGGCGCCCCCACAGCGGGGCTCCGGGCGCAAGCTCGATGGTGAAGGTGATGGCGCCCAGGCGATCGTCGACCACCTGGTCGAACTGGGCCTGATCTGATGGGAGCGCTCGTGTTCCTCGAGCCACGGGGAAGCGGGATCGACGCCGGCGGGCTCGGCCTGCTGGCGAAGGCCGCGGCGCTCGGCGACCCGGATGTCACCGCCCTGCTCGTCGGCGGCGACGCCGCGTCGCTCGCGCCACTCGCGGCGCGCTTCGGTGCGGGGACCGTGCTCGTGGCGACCGGCGAGGGGCTCACGGGAGCACTTCCCCAAGCGTGCGTCGACGCGCTCGCCCAGGCGATCCGCGAGCGCGGCTACGAGACGATCCTGCTCGCCAACTCCGTACTCGCGGCCGATGTCGCCGCAGGCCTCGCGGCGCGGCTCGATGCGGGACTCAACTGGGACCTCGTCGACGTGCGCCGGGACGGCAGCCGGTTGGTCGGCACGCGTCCCGCGCTCGAGGACTCCGTGTACGCAGAGGTCGCCTGGCTGGGGACGCCCCAGATCGCGCTGTTCCGGGCCGGCGCGTTCGAGCCCGTCGAGCTTGGTGCGCGCGATCTGCGCGTCGAACCGCTCGCTGTCGTCGCGCAGCCGCACTCGACACTCGCGGCGGTGGTGGACCGCCAGCTCGACGAGACGGGTGAGGCGTCGCTGACGGACGCCGAGATCATCATCGCCGGCGGTCGCGGGCTGGGATCCGCGGACGGCTTCGCGCTGGCGCAGGAGCTTGCCGAGGTCCTCGGCGGCATGGTGGGAGCCTCGCGAGCCGCAGTCGACGCCGGATGGTGGCCGCCGTCCGGCCAGATCGGACAGACGGGCAGGGTCGTAGCGCCGAAGCTCTACATCGCGCTCGGGATCTCGGGCGCCGTCCAGCACCGAGTCGGGATGGACAAGTCCGAGGTGATCGTCGCGATCAACGCCGATCCCTCGGCTCCGATCTTCGATGTCAGCGATCTCGGCGTCGTCGGCGATGTGCACACGCTCGTCCCGCGCCTGACCGAACTGATCAGGAGCCGCAGGCGATGAGACCGTATCGCTCGATCCTGTTCCTCCCGGGACACCGATCCGATTGGGTCGACAAGGCGATCGCAGCCGGAGCCGACGCGATCGTCCTCGACCTGGAGGATGCGGTCCCGGACACGCTCAAGGTCGAGGCCCGCGAGGTTGTCGCGAGTCAGGTCGCGCGGCTGCACGCCGAAGGTGCGCAGGTCGGCCTGTTCGTGCGCTGCAACGGCCTGGCGACGCGACTGACGGGGGCCGACCTGGAGGCGACCGTGCTGCCGGGCCTGACCGGCGTCTTCGCTCCCAAGGTGGAGAGCGAAGCGGACATCCACCGCTACGAGGCCCTGCTCGATCACTTCGAGACGCGCTCGGGCGCGAGCGGCCTGGAGCTGATCGTCCCGGTCGAGACGGTCGCGGCGATGATCGGCTGCACCGAGATCGCGGCGGCGTCCCCCCGGGTCGGCGCGATGATCGGCGCGGCACCGAAGCACGCGGACGTCGCGCGGGAGATCGGCTATCAGTGGACGCCCGAGGGGCTCGAGACGCTGTACATGCGAAGCCGCGTGCTGCTGGCCTGCCGTGCCGCCCAGATCCACCCGATCACCGGCCTCTGGGAGGACGTCCGCGATCTTGACGGCCTCGCCGACTTCTCGCGGCGCGGCCGGCAACTCGGCTTCCGCGGGCAGATCGTGATCCACCCGTCCCACGTCGCCACCGTCAACGAGGTGTACACGCCGTCGGCCGCCGAGATCGCGTTCTACGAAGGCCTGATCGAGGCCCACGAGCAGGCCGCCGCCCAGGGCCAGGGGGCGGTCGTCTACCGCGGTGTGCACATCGACATCGCGCACGTGGAGACGGCGCGGGAGTGGCTGGCGCTGGCGTCCACCGTCAGGACGCTCGGTGACGGTGACGGTGACGGCGCCGAGTGCAACGACAACCGAGGAGGTGGATGAATGCGCGGCCTGTACTTCGAGGAGTTCGAGATCGGCGCCGAGTACCGTCACCCGTTCACGCGAACGGTGACAGAGATGGACAATGTGATGTTCACCTCGCTGACGATGAACCCTCAACCGCTGCACCTGGACGAGGAGTTCGCGAAGAAGTCGATCCACGGGCAGCGGGTGATGAACAGCCTCTTCACGATGGCCCTGATCGGGGGCTTTCACGTCCTCGAGCTGACGTTCGGAACGACACTCGGCAATCTCGGGTACGAGCTCGTCGAGTTCCCTCACCCGGTGTTCCACGGTGACACGCTCCGCGCCGAGACGACGATCCTCAAGAAGCGCGAGTCGAAGAGCCGGACCGACTCGGGAATCGTCTGGTTCGAGCACCGGGGCTACAACCAGAAGGACGTGCTGATTCACCGGTGTCACCGAACCGGCCTGATGTTGAAGAAGCCCGCTGACGTCGACCAGTCGTAGGAGAGGGAACGTGCGCACACCAATCTGTGAGCTGCTGGAGATCGAGGTTCCGATCTTCGGCTTCAGCCACTGCCGCGACGTCGTCGCCGAGATCAGCCTCGCCGGCGGCCTCGGCGTCTTCGGCGCCGCGACCTACAGCCCTGAGGAGCTCGAACTCGAGCTCCGCTGGCTGGACGAGAGGCTCGGTGGCCGCCCGTATGGGGTCAACGTGCTGATGGCGGCCTCGGTCGAGGAGGGCGACGCGGCGGAGCTCGCGACCCGCATCCCGGACGAGCAGCAGCGCTTCGTCGACGGCCTCGACGAGCGCTTCGGGATCCCGCCGCTGCGGGAGAACGCCTCGCCGCCGCCCGCGATCTTCCGCAACATGGAGCTCCGAAGCACCCACGGCTGGGCCCGTCCGCAGGTGGAGGTGGCCCTGCGTCACGGCGTCAAGGTCCTCAGCTCGGCACTCGGGCCGGCGCCGGTCGACATCGTCGAGCGGGCCCACACGAACGGCGCCAAGATCGCCGGCACGGTCGGCTCCGCCCGCCACGTCCCCAAGCATCTGGCGGTCGGCACCGACATCCTCGTCACGGCCGGCGTCGAAGGCGCCGGGCACAACAGCGAGATCTCGACGATGGTGCTGACGCCCGAGATCGTCGACGCCGCCGGGGGCGTCCCCGTGCTCGCCGCGGGCGGGATCGCGAACGGCCGGCAGGTCGCCGCCGCGCTGGCGCTCGGGGCGCAGGGGGTGTGGCTGGGTTCGGTGTGGCTCGCAACCGCCGAGTCGGACCTGGAGGAGCGCTCGATCGAACGGATCCTGAAGGCGACCTCGGCCGACACGATCAGGACGAAATCCTGGAGCGGCAAGCCGACGCGCTTCATCCGCAACGCCTGGATGGAGGCGTGGGACGAGCCCTCGGCGCCGCCGACGCTGCCGACCCCGCTACAGCGCATCCTCGTCGCCCCGCACCAGCGCCGGATCGTCGCCGCCGGGCTCGAGGAGATCACGCCGATCCCGGTCGGTCAGGTCGCCGGCCAGATCGACCGCGTGCGGCGCGTGTCCGACGTGATCTACGACCTCGTCGTCGAGTACGAGGATGCGGTCGACCGGCTCGAGTCGCTCCGCGCCATCCCCTGATGGCGCACCTCCCGCTGCGGTCCGTGACCGGTCGCGAAGGGGTCCTCGCCGCGCTCCACGACGCCCGGTCGGTGGCGGTGGTCGGAGCATCGAGCGTGCAGTTCTCGCCGAGCTGGAGGCCGATCGACCTGCTGCGGCGGACGGGCTTCGCCGGCGCGGTCTACCCGATCAACCCGAACCGCGACGAGATCGAGGGGATTCGCTGCTACGCGGCCCTCGACGCCGTCCCGGGACCGGTCGACATCGCGCTTGTCGCGCTTGGCTCGGATCGGGCGCTCGCGGCGGTCGCGGCGTGCGCCGACGCCGGCGCCCGGCTGGTTGTCGTCGTCGCGCAGGGCTTCAGCGAAGCCGGTCCCGAAGGTCGCGCGCTGGAGCAGGAACTGGCGAGCCTCGCGCGCACGCGCGGGATCGGGCTGATCGGGCCGAACACGGACGGTCTGGCCTGTTTCGGGAGCGCGACCGTCGTCTCGATCCAGCCCGTGCTCGGCGACGGCATCCCGGACGGCCCAATCGCCGTCGTCGCCCAGAGTGGTGCGACGGCCGCGTCGCTGTTGGCGCGGCTGAGGAACGCCGGGCTCGGTTGCCGCTACTCGATCTCGACCGGCAACGAGGCCGACCTCGGCCTCGCCGACTACCTGTCGTTCGTCGTCCAGGACCCCGGCGTCGAGCTCGTCCTGTGCTTCATCGAGACGCTCCGCCGCCCCGAGGAGTTCCGGGCAGCGGCTGCGCTCGCCGCCGAGCTCGGCAAGCCGATCGCGGTGATCAAGGCGGGCGCGTCGGCTCAGTCCGCCCGCCGCACGATCGCCCACACGGGTTCGCTCGCCGGGCACGACGCGTCCTACGAGGCGCTGTTCCGCGCCGAGGGCGTGCTCCGCGTCGCCGAGCTGAGCGAGCTCGTCGCCGTCGCGAAGCTCTACGTGAATTGTGGCGCACCGCGGTCGAGGGGTGTCGGCGTGATCTCGGTCTCCGGCGGCGGCGCGAGCCTCGTCACCGACAAGGCGGTCAGCGCGGGGCTCGACGTACCCGAGACGACCGCCGGGGCGGAGGCCGAGCTGAACGCGGCGATGCGCTTCGGCGGCGGCTTCAACCCGTGCGACCTGACCGGGGAGATCGCGACCAAGCCCGCGCTCGCGGGGATCGCCTACGCGGTCTTCTCGTGCGAGCCGGGGCTCGACACCGTCGTCTACGCGCGCAAGCACCTCACCGGCACGGCTGGAGAGCGCGCCGCGGAGTCACTGGCGGAGGTCGCGGGGACGGCGGGCGCGAGCCCGCTCGTCGTCTACGGCCTGGACGGCGAGGTGCAGCGCGCCGAGGAGGCGGCGGTCTATGCGCGCGCAGGAATCCCAACCTTCACCTCGCTTCAGGATCTCTGCACGGCGATCGCGGGGCTGAGCGGGTACACCGAATTCCGCCGGCGCCACGCGCGCCGCGCGACGGCGGTGGCGCCCGTGAGCGCCCTGCCCTGGTCTGACGATGCGTGGGAGGTGCTCCGCAGCTGCGGGATCGAAGCTCCCCGGCAGCTGCACGCGTCGAGCCCGGAGGTCGCGGCGCAGGCCGCGGCGTCACTCGGCTTCCCGGTCGTCCTCAAGATCGACAGCCCCGAGATCGCGCACCGTTCGGAGATCGGCGCCGTCGCGACCGGGCTGCGCACGCCGGAGGCGGTCACGCAGGCGTTCGGCGAGGTCTGGGGCAATGCGTGCGCGCACCTCGGGCACGAACCGAGCGGGGACGTGCTCGTGCAGGAGCAGATCGAAGGGGGCGTGGAGCTGATCGCGGGGATCGACGTCGATCCCCAGCTCGGGCCGTTCGTGCTCGCCGGGCTCGGCGGTGTCCAGGCAGAGCTGCTGCGCGACGTGACCCTCCGACCCGCACCGGTTGATGTCGATGACGCGCTCGAGATGCTCGGCAGCCTCAAAGGGGCGGCGCTCCTGCACGGGTTCCGCGGCGCTCCACCGGCCGACGTCGAGGCGGCCGCACAGGCGCTCAGCACCCTCTCGCGGTTCGCGGCCGCGCACGCCGACCGGCTCGCTGCGATCGACGTCAACCCGCTGATCGTGCTGCCGCGGGGCCGGGGAGTGCGCGCCGTCGACGCGCTGCTCGTCGCCGGCGAGGGCCGGGATGCGGGCTGAGGCGGGCGTCGTCTCAGAACAGCTGCCGCGCCGATCCGCCGTCGGCCGTCCAGGCCGAGCCGATCACGTTGGCGGCGCGCGGAGAGGCGAGGAACACGATCACATCGGCGAGTTCCTCCGTCGAGGCGATCCGCCGCCGCGGGAGGGCAGCGACGGTGTCGCGCTCGATCTGCGCACCCGCGACCCCGCGCGCCGCTGCCAGCTCCTCGTTGGCCGCCCGCCAGAGGGGGGTGTCCACCGGGCCGGGGAGGACCGAGTTGATCACGACTCCGCTCGCCGCGTACTCCTGCGCGAACGCGCGCACCAGGGCAACCTGCGCGACCTTCGTCGCCGAATAGGCGGCGTTGACGGCCGAGGGCTGCTTGGCGGAGACCGAACTGATCACGACGATCCTCCCGCGACCTCGCTGCGCCATCGCCGGCGCCGCGGCGCGCAGGAGGCGGGCGGTGACCATCACGTGCAGCTCCCATTGCGCGTAGAGATCCTCGTCGGTCAACTCGGCGAGGCGCCGGTACCAGTTGGCGCCGACACCGTTGATCAGCACGTCGAGCGGTCCGAAACGCACCTGTGCCCGATCGAGCAGCCGCTCCGTGACCCCGGGTGCGGTCAGGTCCAGCGTCTGATGGTCGGCCTCGCCTCCCGCCGCTCGGCAGTCGCGGGCGACCTCGGCCAGCGGCTCGTGCGCACGATCTGTGAGCATCACCCGCGCCCCCTCGGCCGCGAGCGCGACGGCGGTTGCGCGCCCGATCCCGCTCGCCGCCCCGGTGACGAGGCAGGACGCTCCGGTCAGCCCGAGATCCATCGTCCCCCCGAACAGTGAGGAGCCGCGTGATGGAGCCGGTCCCGTTTGCGGTGCAGATCCCCGATCAGAGCCTCGCCGACCTGGGCTCGCGGTTGCGCGCGACGCGGTGGGCGCCCGACTTCGGCAACGAGGACTGGCGCTACGGCGTCGAGCGGAGCTGGCTCGAGGAGATGGTCGGCTACTGGAGCGAGGAGTTCGACTGGCGCGTGCAGGAGGCGGAGATCAACCGTCTGCCCCAGTTTCGGGTCGAGATCGACGGCATCCCGGTGCACTACGTCCACGCCCGCGGAACCGGCCCCGATCCGTTGCCGCTGATCCTGACGCACGGCTGGCCGTGGACCTTTCTGGACTGGCGTGAGGTGATCGGCCCGCTCTGCGACCCGGCATCCCACGGCGGCGAGGCGGCCGACAGCTTCGATGTGATCGTCCCGTCGCTGCCGGGCGTCGGCTTCTCGACCCCGCTGACGAGCACGGGAGTGGGCGCCCGGCGCGTCGCTGAGCTGTGGGTGACCCTGATGCGCGACGTACTCGGCTACGAGCGGTTCGCCGCCGGCGGCAGCGACTGGGGCGCGATCGTGACTGCCGATCTCGGCCACGTGCACGGAGATGTGCTCCACGGCGTGTGGCTGACCCTGCCGATGCTCCCCGGCGTCAACCTGCGGGCGCTGACGCCCGACATGTTCGCCGAGGACGAGCAATGGATGGTCAAGCGAATCGCCGAGGCGCGGCCGCTGATCCAGAGCCACCGGACGGTGCACCAGTACGAGCCGCAGACGATCGCCTACGCGCTCGCTGACTCGCCCGCCGGCACGGCGGCGTGGCTCTGGTCGCGCCGGCGCGACTGGAGCGACTGCGGAGGCGATGTGCTGTCGGTGTTCGATCGCGACTTCCTCTGCACGACCGCGTCGATCTACTGGCTGACCGGCACGATCGCGACGTCGCTGCGCCTGTATTACGAGCAGTTCACGCCCGCGCCACCGCCACCCATTCACGAGCGGCAGCGTGTGATCGACGTGCCCACAGGCTTCTGCGTGCTGCCCCGGGACCTGCTGATGATGCCGCGAGCGATGGCCGCCGAGCGAACCGACCTGCGCCGCTTCACGGTGCTCGAGCGAGGCGGTCACTTCGCGCCGTCCGAGCGGCCCACCGACGTGGTCGCGGACCTGCGCGCGTTCTTCGCGCCGCTGCGACCGGGTCATTAGCCGGCGAGCCAGCCGGCAAGCCACTCGCGCGCGCCGCCCCCGTGGCAGCGCCGCGGCCACTGTGCCGGGCGCTCGTCCCCGTACGCGCGGACGCCGGCTCCGGGGTCGGGCAGGACGGTCGCGTAGTCGGCGGCGGGCAGGTAGTACATGTACGACATCTCGCGCTCGGCGAACCGCCAGCGTCCGTCGACGCGGCGATAGCGATCCTCGTACCGGAGCGCGACCAGCATCGCGGCGCCGTTTCGAACCACCTCGGCGTGCGAGGCCACGAGCCCGACGGCACTGTCGCGGTCCTCGTGATCGAAGCGGATCACGTGACCGTGGACGAAGTGATTCGTCGGGCCCAGGACCGCGTAGCGGCCCTCGAACATCGTCACGATGTCCTCGATCCCGGTCGCGTTCATGACGCCGTCCGAGGAGCGCAGTGACGCGTCCTCGCAGAACAGCTCCCGCGTGCCGGTGCTGTCGTGCTCGTCCATCACGTAGCCGTAGAGAACGGCGAGCTCCTCGATCGCAGCGCGATCCTCCAGCTGGGCGACACGTCCCTCGAGCGACGTTGCGATGCTCACCGGCTCCTCCTGTTCGTTTGGCAGTCCCATTCGGAAGTGGGGCTGGTGCAGCAACGAGTCCTCAGCCCGCCCGGACCGGGCGGACGACCGTATTCCCGACCTCGCGGATGTAGGCGTCGACCTCGTCCGGCGTCATCCCGGGCCAGCTCGGCCGGACGATCACGGGGCCGATCCGGCCGGCGTCGAGCGCCCGCAGGCGCTCGGCGCACTCCGGCGCCGAACCGATCACCGCCCGCGCCCGCGCCCACTCGCGGAACTCCGCCGAGAAGCGGCCGCGGTCCTCGGCGACGAAGCCGGCGCCCCGCTCCGCGTAGGCGAGGAAGCGGTCGAGCGCGCGCTCCTCGTAGATCGCGAGCGCGTGCTCCGCGTCGCGCCCGACGACGATCTCGCGCCGGATCGGGACCGCCACCTGCGGCAGACCGAGCCGCAGGCGCTCGGCGCTGAACACGTCCAGACTCGCCTCCGCGTCCGACCACGCGGTCTCCACCGTGATCATCCAACCGTCACCCAGGCGGGCCGAGCGGCGGATGCCGGCCGGGCCCATCGCCCCGAACCAGATCGTCGGGCGCGGCTCCTGGACGGGTCGCACGTGGGTGGTGGCGTCCCGCAGCTGCCAGAAGCGACCCTCGAAGCTGAAGCTCGGACGGGACCAGGCGAGCTTGATCAGCTCGACGGCCTCCTCGAGGCGGGCGAAGCGCTCGTCGAACGGCACCTGCAGCAGCTCGAACTCCTCCTGCCGGTAGCCGGCGCCGACGCCGGCGATCAGCCGCCCGCCGCTGACCATGTCCAGCGTCGCCAGCTCCTCGGCCAGCACGACGGGGTGGTAGAACGGCACGATCAGGACGCTCGCGACGAGCTTCATCTGGGGCTCGGTGATCGCCGCCAGATGCGCCAGCAGCGGGATCGGCTGCGGCCACCGGAACGACCGGTAGAGGAAGTGCTGGCCGATGCAGATGTACGTGAACCCGGACTCCTGCGCCGCCCTCACCTGGCGCACGATCTGCTCCAGGTGCTCCCGCGGCGGGACGCTGTCGGGGACGTCTCCGAGGATGATCCCGAACTCGAGCGTCCGGTGGGGGTCGGGGCGCCGGGGAGGGAGCCCGGGTGAGCGGCCGGCGAGCTCGCTCACTCCCAGTCCACCACCTCGTCCATGAAGGTCGGGTGGGCCGTCGCGACGTTGGCGGCGAAGCGCTCGAGGTGACCCGTCATCAGGCGCTCGGCGGTCGCACCGTCGCCGCGCTCGACGGCCGTCGCGATCTCCTCGTGCACCGCCACGATCCGCTCGCGATGCCTGGCGCCGAGCGGCATCGGCGGCAGGTGCTCGAGATAGATGCTCATCAGCGCGAGGCAGAACGTCGCTGCGACCCTGTTCTCGCAGAGCTCGGCGATCGTCGCGTAAAAGCCGCTCGCGACGTCGGCCCAGGGCCGGTCGTCGAGGTCCGCCGCCGCGCGCGTGGCGGTGATCGACTGCCGCAGCCGGTGCGCGCCGGCCGGACCCGCGCGCTCGGCGGCCAGCCGCGCGACGACGCCCGTGAGCGGCGCTCGGGCCTCGATCACCTCCCGATAGGTGGCATGGTCGGCCATGAAGTACAGCGCGCTGATCCTGCCGAAGTCACGGCTCGAGAGCTGCGTGAGGGTCGGGCCCCCGCCGGGCCCCGATCTGATCCTGATCAGGCCGTGCACTTCGAGAATGCGGAGCGCTTCACGGACGGAGGCGCGCCCGACCCCGGTGCGCTCGATCATCTCGCTCTCCGTCTCGAGCCGCGCGCCCGGACCGAGCCCTCGCCGGTTCGCGTCCCTGAGGATGTCGCGGGCGAGGACCTCGGAGATCTTGCGCCCGCGGGCGAGCGAGCTCTGTGGAGCGCGGCGCACCCCGTCGAGCTGCAGAGGACGTGGACTCATAACATGATAATGATTGGCATTGACATCGCTGTCAATGCGGTGCCCGCCACGCGAATCACTCGACCATCCAGGCGCAACATACGCAGAGTAGAGTGCGGCGGCATGGAACGGCCGTGCGCGGTGAGTGACGAGCCGCCGGAGTACACGGTCGGCGCGTTCGTCCGCCGGGCCGCGTCACGCTGGCCGCAGTCTCGCATCGAGTTCCCGAACGAGTCGCTCAGCTTCGCCGAGCTCGACGCACGGGCGGATCAGATGGCCCGCCTCGTGATCGCCGCCGGCGGGCGCCCGGGCGAGCACGCGGGGTTGCTGCTCGAGCCGTGCGGTGACTTCATCGCGCTCCTGACCGGGATCGCGCGGGCGGGCCTCTGCGCCGTCCCGCTCAACGAGCGCTTCAAGTCCCGCGAGCTGTCGTACGTGATCGGCCACGCGGACATGGCGATCCTGTTCACCTCCGACCGCACCGCCGAGCACGTCGACTTCCCGGCGCTCGTGGGCGAGGCGCTGACACGAGCGCCGGCCCCCGCGCTGCGCC
>CAVPLN010000007.1:0-460394 GCA_963705995.1 uncultured Solirubrobacterales bacterium | reverse complement strand
GACGCATTGCTCCCGCTGGATGAAGATCGTCTTCGCCCCCGATGTCCACATTCGCGCGACATCGGTGGCGTGCTGGCCAACCAGTTCGTGCAAAGTCTTGGTCACCTCTGTCAAATCCAGACCGTAGTCGTCGAAGGCCACCACCCCGCCGGGCGACAGCCGCGACCACACGAGTTCAAAGTCGCTGCGGACGTACTGGGCGGTATGATTGCCGTCAACGTAGGCAAACGAGATGGCCTGTGTCGGAAGCTCAACCGACGCCGAGTCTGCGGCCAGGACGGTGAGGTTATTGCAATCACGCGTGACCTCATCGAAGACGTCGCGCTGAGCGCGGCCATGCAGGGCCTCCGCGTACAGCTCCGCCATCGTCCGGCCGTCACCGGACACGGTCACGTCAAAGTCCGGATCGAAGATGTCCACGGCGATCACTCGCTTGGATGGAGCCACTCTCCCGAAGTAATGGCACAGCTTGTAGGTCCCTCCCCCCAGCAGCACGCCGATCTCGACAACGTCGCCCGGGACCTCAGCGATCCTGTGATGCTTGATTACCTTGAGGATGTCTTCATAGCGTGACCAATCCGACCACGAGGGCGGCGGGGGATAACCCCATCGAGCGCGGTACAGGGTGCCGTGCACCCGCTTTGCGGGGCCCCGAGGAAGCCACCGGAGCGCCGCATTACGCGCCATCGAGGCTGCAGCATCACGGCGGGAGTTATTCATTGACTCGGATCAAGCAGTCGTAGGCATTCATGGCACCTTCCCAGGGTTGGCTCGCGCGGATTTTAGCCTACCCTGTCAGATCGACACGCTCGCCTCGGGCCCACCCGCTCACGGCCGGCACTCGTCCAGGCCGACAATCGACTGTGGATGTCCTCCGGCACGACGCGGGCGACGGTGAAGGGGACCGGCGCGACGCGCCGGCGGGGCAGGAGCCGCGCTCGCCGCGCAAATCTGGCGACCCGTTGCGCGTTGCTCCTGCGGTGGACTCAAAGCAGCTCAATGTCCTCATCGTCTCGGTCCAGTTTCCCTACCCGCCGCGGTCGGGAGTCAACATGCGCGTCTACCAACTGCTCAGGCAGGTCGGCAGACGCCATCGGGTCACCCTGCTCAGCTACGCCCTTCCCGACGACGCGGAAGGGGTTGCCGCATTGCGCGAGGAAATGGCGGTGCACACGGTCGAGCGCCGGACCCCGCCGCAGTGGGTGAAGCGCTTCGCCCAGGTGCGCTCGCTCGCGTCAGCAACGCCGTTCGCGTCGCGCGAGGTGGAATCACCGCAGCTGCAGGCTGCGCTCGACGCCCTCTGCGCGCGCGAGTCCTTCGACGTGATCCAGCTCGAGGGAAGCCTCCTATCGGGGTTGCGCTTTCCGGCTGGGCCGGCACTGGTGCTCGACGAGCACAACATCGAGTGGGAGGTCTTCCGGCGGATGTGCGAGGGCGAGCGATCGCTGCTGCGCCGCCGCTTCAATCAGCTCGAATACATGCGCTTCCGCAAGTTCGAGGAGGCCGCCTGGAGGCAGGTACACGGTTGCGTCGTCACATCCGCGCGCGAGGAGCCCGTGGTTCGTGAGGTCGCGCCGGAGATTGCCACCGCGGTGGTTCCCAATGGGGTCGACGTCGAGCGCTTCATGCCCGGCGGCGATCCCGTCGAGCCCCGCACGGTGGTCTTCAACGGGATCCTCGACTACCGGCCGAACCTCGATGCGGCCCACTATCTGGTCAAGGACATATGGCCGCGCGTGTGCGCGCGCTGCCCGGATGCGCGCCTCGAGATCGTCGGGCGCGCTCGGACGGCGGCCACCAGCGGCCTCAGCGGCGACGGGGTCGAACTCACGGGCGAGGTCCCGGACGTTCGCCCGCATCTGCAACGCGCGGCGGTCGTCGCCGTGCCGGTCCGGATCGGCGGCGGCACCCGGCTGAAGGTCGTCGAGGGCCTCGCGCTCGGCAAGGCGATCGTGTCGACCTCGCTCGGATGCGAGGGGATCGACGTGACAGACCGCGAGCATCTGCTGGTCGCCGACGACGCGGACGCTTTCGCCGCGCGGATCGTTGAGTGCTTCGAGGACTCCGCGCTCGTACAGCGGCTTGGCGCGGCCGCCAGACGGCTGGCGGAGGAGCGCTATACCTGGGAGATCTCGGGGGACGAGCTTGACCGGCTCTACGGCCGGTTGCTCAGACCAGCGGACGGACGCCCCCAGCCTCACTCCTCGCCGCCACGCACGGTTCCGGCGCGTCCCTCGTGACCACCACGCCGGCCGGAAGATCCTCCCAGCCCGCGGCGTTTGTTTTGCAATGAGCATCCTCGCGACGTCCACCACGAGCCCGATGGAACCCAACGCGCAGAACGCCTTCGCAGGCCGAACGATGATCATCGCGGGACCTGGCAAGCCCGACGAGCCGGAGCTCCGCCGCCGGATCGCGGCCGATCAGATGCCCGACGTCGTCTCGGCCGAGGATGCGCTCGGACCGACGCTCGTCGACGACCGCTACTTCGCCGCCCTGCCGGGCCTCACTGGACGGCTGCTGCGGCGGCTACCGCTGCTCGCCGCCCAGGCGATCGAGGTGCTGCGACGGGGGAACGCCTACGACGCAGTGCTGACGTGGGGCGACCGTCCTGCGATCGTGATCGGGGTGCTGCTGCGGCTGCGCCGGCGCCGGCCGGCGCATGTCGCAATCCTGCTGTGGCCGTCGAAGCCCAAGAAGGCGGCGCTGCTCAGGTTCGCGACGCCGGGGATCGATCGGTTCATCGTCTGGCCCGTTGTCCAGCGGCGCTTCGTGGAGCAACGGCTGCACGTTGCGCCCGAACGGTTCATCGAGGCCCGCGCTCCGGCCGATATCGCCTTCTGGCGCCCGATGGAGGGCGCCGGGGACATGATCTGCAGCGTCGGCCAGGAGATGCGGGACTACGGGACACTGGTGGACGCGCTCCGCTCGCTCGACGTGCGATGCCACATCGCAGCCGGCAGCGGTCTGCTCAACACGCGCTTCTTGGAGCGGGAGTGGCGCTCGACCGTCGGCGACCGCGAGCTGCCGGCGAATGTCACGATCGGCCGCAAGTCGCACGCCGAGCTACGCGAGCTCTACGCGCGCTCGCGCTTCGTGGTGGTGCCGCTGCGCCCCTCCGACAACGACAACGGGATCACTGTGATCCTCGAGGCGTTCGCGATGGGCAGAGCGGTGATCTGCACCGAAACGGCGGGGCAGGTCGGAGTGTTGCAGGACGGCGTCAACTGTCTGCGCGTGCCGCCGGGCGACCCGGCGGCGCTGCGGCGCGCGATCGAGCGGCTCTGGAACGATCCCGAAGAGTGCGCGCGGCTGGGGACGGCCGCGCGCGAGCTCGTCGCGACTCAGCACGGACAGGATCGGTGGCAGGCGACGCTCGTCCATGCGGTCACCGAAGCCGTCGCGGCCCGCGACGCAGGTCCATCGACCGAGTGATGCGCGGCGCCGCGCCGCCGCCCCCTTCGCCACACCGTCGCTCATGAGGACATTTGTCTTCACCAGCCGGCAGCAGAAGCCGCCGGACGCCGAGCTGCGACGACTGATCGCTGCGGGCGAGCTCCCCGACACCGTCTCGGCCGAGGACATGATCGGGGCCACCCTGATCGACGACCGCTACTTCGAGGCGCTGCCCGGGCTCCGTGGCGCGCTGCTACGCAGGCTGCCGCTGCTGATCGCGCAGGCGGCCGAGCTGACCCTGACCAAGGATCGCTGCGACGCGATCGTCACCTGGGGCGAGCGACACAGCGCGGTCCTGGCGGCCGCGCTACGCCTGCGCAGGCGAAGGCCAGCGCAAGTCGCGATCCTGATCTGGCCGTCGAAGTCACAGAAAGCCGCTCGGTTCGTTCGCCTCACGCGCAGCGGGCTCGACCGCGTGATCGTACCCTCACCCCTGCAGCGAAAGTTCGCCGAGGAGCAGCTTGGGATCCCGCCGGAGCGGTTTGTCGAGGCCCGGTACGCGGTCGACACCGACTTCTGGCAACCCGGCGACCGCCCGACCGAGATGATCTGCAGTGTCGGACAGGAGATGCGCGACTACGGCACGCTGTTCGAGGCGATCCGCGGGCTCGATCTCCCGTGCCATGTGGCGGCCGGGCAAGGCCTGTTCAATGCGCGATTCCTCCAGCAGGATTGGGAACGCAATGTCGGCGATCGCTCGATCCCTGCCAATGTGACGATCGGCCGAAAGCGGCACGCTGAGTTGCGCGACCTCTACGCCCGTTCGCGCTTCGTCGTGGTCCCGATCCTGCCCTCCGACAACGACAGCGGCATCACCGTGATTCTCGAAGCGTTCGCCATGGGCAAGGCGGTGATCTGTACGGACACGCCCGGGCAGACGGGGCTGCTCGAGCCGGGCGTCAACTGCCTGAGGGTGCCGCCGCGCGATCCGGCCGCACTGCGAGCCGCGATCCTGGAGCTTTGGAACGATCCGGAGCGCTGCGTCCGGCTAGGTGCGGCCGGGCGAGCCGCGGTCGAGGAGCGCTACGGCCCCGATCAATGGCGCGCGGCGCTGCTGCGGGCCGTCGAGGAGGCCGTGGGCGAGCGGGGCTGAGAGGCGCACACGAATGTGCGCCTGCCCGTCACACCGTCGCGCGGGAGCTCTCGTCGCGCTCCCACCCGGATCCGTGCGCGGCCGCCCGGCGGGCGCTGATCGCGGTTGCGGCCCGCGCACTGATCGCAAAGGCCGCGTAGACGGCGGCGTCTGAAGCCGCGACCGGCCCCGAGGCCGCCAGCTTCCGCAGATCTCGCAGGGCCGAGGACGTCGTCGCCCGGGCATACCGGTCGGCCCCTGCTTCTGGTGCCGTCTCGGCCTTGCCGCGGTAGGTCCGGCGCAGGACGTGGAGCAGGTCGCGGGTCCGCCTCGGCACGGCGACGACGACGGGGGCGCAGTCGACGATCTCGATCTCGTGGCGCTCGAATTGACGGTCGATCCAGAGATCGTCGGCACCGAGATCGGGGAACACGCCGAAGCGTGACCGGCCCTCCGATGAGAGCCCGTAGACGCCGGCGCCCCACAGCGAGCGCATCACGGCAGGGATGCGCGCGCGGGCTCGGTAGTAGCTGCGCACCGGCCGCGAGCAGCGGGCGGTCTCGTACCGGATCGGCGGACGTGCGGCGAGGGCGCCACCGGCCAGCCGGAGCGCAACCGAACGAGCGGAGGGGCCCGGCAGCACCACGTCAGCGTCGAGGTACAGGCGCGGGAACCCTCGCGCGGCCAGATCACCTGCTCGCAACGCCGCCACCTTCGAGGGCTCGGGCAGCTCGAGCACGCGGACCAGATGGCCGGATCCGCGCGCGACCGCGGCGGTCTCGTCCCGGCATCCGTTGCAGACGACGACGACATCGAGGTCGCCGGGGCCGATCCCGGCGAACAGCGCGTCCAGGCACCGCCCGATCACGCCCGCCTCGTTATGGGCGGGGATCACGACCGAGGCCAGCGCAGTCGCGGCCACCGCCGTCATCGCAACTTGATCCCCGGGGGCAACGAGCCCGGCGTCCAGCTCTCGAACGAGCCGGACGTCCAGCCACGCTGGCCCAGGATCTGACGGACCGCGACCGCGTAGGCAGCCTGACCCGCGTTGCCCCACGGATACGGGCTGAACCAGGCGCCGACGCTGTTCCACGCCTGACAGGGCCGGTAGCTGGGATCGTTCCATGCGGTACGAGTCCCCTGCGGGTTGTCGTAGTAGAAGCGAAGCGTCGCCGCCTGATAGTCGATGTTGAAGGCGGTCGAGAGCCACCGCAGCGGCTCGGTGCCGGCATGCAGGTTGCCGTCCGGGGCCCAGCGCACCTGCGTGATCCCCAGCGACTGGTAGGCGCTGTCGGAGCCGGACAGACGCGACTGTGTCGGGTAGAGCCGGTACCAGCTCGCGCTCACGGGCGTGTCGTCGCCGAGCATGAACTGGTTCCAGTAGGACTCGTGCACGTACTCGGCGCGCAGCCAGTCCTCGGGGATGCCCCACTTATGAGCGGCCCACTGGATCAGCTCGTCGGTCGTCGGGTCGCGCAGCCCGTCGTCGCCGTCGACATCCGCGTAGTAGGGGTTGAACTGCAGATTCGTCTGTCCGGCCGGGTTCTTCGCGAGCCGGAACTGGCGGACCTGCACCGCCGTCGGCACGTAGTAGTTTGGCGCCGGATAGCTGACGCCGTCCAGCGTGTAGGGCCTGTCGTTGTCCGGCCGGGTCTCTGGCTCCGGCGTCACGAGCGCTGCGGCCGCGCTGTCGGAGAGCGGATCGAAGGTCGATCGCCGGCGGTTGTGAGCGTTGCGGTTGCAGGGCTCCCAGATCGTTTGCGGGTGGCTCTCGCTGCGCATGATGACCGTCGCGGTCGACGACCCGTGCTCAACGATCAAGAGGCTGGCGACGACCGCACAGACGAGCAGGGCGGCCAGCAACGGAAGGCGGAGCCGCACGCGGCTCATGAACTGGAGGCCGGGCCACGCGTGCCCGCACCGGACAGCTTATGCGTTGCCTCGACCAACCCCAACAGCACGCCGGATATGAACATCAGACGGTACATGAAGAACCCCTGGTCCTCAGCGCCCATCAACGCCCACGCGACCAGCGAGGACGCCACCACAGCTCCGACGATCGCGACCTCGCGTACGCGGCTCCGGGCCTGACGGATCCCGGCGATCATCCCGGCTCCGATCACAAGCCACATCGAGATCGAACCGAGCAGGCCCATCCGCATCATCACGTCAAGCACGTCGTTATGCGGGATGTACGGGATCAGCGGGTCGATCGCGGCGATATCGGTGATCGGCAGCGCGTAGTCGATCTTCACCCCGAAGCCCTTGCCGAGGAGCCCCGCCTGGCGGATGTTCAGCTCCAGGTTGGCATCCTCCTGAACGCGGTACAGGTCCGAGGATGCGTCGCGGGAGCTGGGCTTGATCTGGGACTTGAGCGCCCTCGCCGGCTGCGCGAGGGAGCCGGTGCTGTTCCACATCACCGGGAAGTACACGGCCGAGAGGAGCAGCAACGCGACGACGCACTTGCCGAGCAGGGCTCGCCGGCCAGGCAGCGACTGATAGACGATGATGCCGAAGCACAGCACCGAGCCGCCGATCATCTCCCACGCCACCCGCCGGTCGTTGATGACCAGGGTCCAGAGGACGAGCGGCAGCAGCGAGGTCGCGACGACGCGCAGTCGCCCGCGCTGGTGGAACATCCAGAGGGCCAGCACGAGGACGATGTAGATCACAAAGAAGTACGACGCCTCGTGCCCGATGTACGCCTCCGGCTTCGGATACATGTGACGATGGCGGATCCACACATACGTACCCTGGGCCGCCTTGAAGGCGACCGACCCGACGACTGCCCACAGCGTCGCTTGAATCGCCCTCGGATCCGACCGGGCGAGCGCCGCCGTCATCAGATAGGCCGCCGCCAGATAGACGTACGGCCGAGCCTCCATAAATGAAATCCGCAGACTTCCTCCGTGCTCGTGGCCGATCACGATCGCGAGGACGACGCACAGGAGCACGCCTCCGATCGCGGCGCTGACGTGCGATCGCGGCCACCACCGCAGCCGCAGCGATTGCCGCTTGATGAACATGATCAGGAGCAGCGTCAGCAGCAGGATGTCGGCCCCCTGGAGGTGGCCCGGCCCGATCGCCTGGAACAGCGGGATCTTCTGCGTGATCGGTATGGCCGGAATCTGGCCGCTCTGCTCGATCAGGATCGCGGCTGCGATCAGCACCGCGGGGCCGATGTACGGACGTCGCCACATCGCAACCGGCAGCAGGATGACGGCCAGCGCCGCCACCCGGGTCACATGGCCCGACGTCCCGAGGTAGCCGGCGGCCAGGCCGAAGGCGAGTCCGCCGGCGACCAGCGCCGCTCGGAGCTTGAGGGTCGGCACTCTCGCCGCCCTGAAGGGAAGGGGGCCCGCGTCCCCGATCGCGCTCACGAGCCCCCTCCGGTGCCGATCGTGCCCAGGACCGTGTTGCCCAGCGTCGCAGCCTGGACCCCTGTTTCATCCTCCGTCGTGGCGGTGTTCTGGTCCAGCGCCGGAGCGGGCTGCCCCGTCGCATAGACGGTCGAGTCGACGTCTCTGTAGTACTTGTCGGTGGGGGTGCTGTGCGTGTAGCTCACCATCGCGATCGCCACGACCACCGCTGTGACCACCAGCGCCAACCGCCCGGCCTGCCGCCGCGACACGCGGCTGCTCGCCCCCAGCGCGATGTAGCTGCAGAGTAGGAATGCTCCCCACGAGGTCATCGCTCAGTCCGTGCCCAGATCGTGAACGTCGAAGCCGAACATGCGGTCGCAGATGAACCGCAGCACCCGCCGCGTCTCAGCGGCGCCACACGACTGCTCCGGCACCACGCCGGCCTCGCGCCGGTTCCGATTGACCCCGGCTCGGCGCGGCCTCCTCTCGATCGCGCACGCGGTCGCCCGTGCCAGTGAGGGTGAGCCCCGCCCGGACCGGCTCGCCCACCCACTGCTGAGAACTCGCGCCGGACGCGGGCAGCTCATCCTCCCAGCGCTCCTTCGGAGCCTTCGGGAGGAGCGAAAGCACGCCAAGGAAACTGATCAAGCCGCCCGCGATCAGGCCACCTAGGACCACCTCGACCATCTTCTTCTTGCTGAACACGGAGGCCAGCGCAGCGCTCGGCGTGTCGACGACGTCGACCATCCAGGCGCTCGTATTGCTGGCCGCCCCCTGCGCCTGGCTGAGGGCGCTCTTGGTCTGCGACAGCTGCTGATTCGCTGCGTTCTCGGCTGCCACGCGCGAGCTCAGATTCGGATCAGTCTGCGGGCTGGCGTTCGGGTGCTGCGCCAGGTAGGCCGTGACGTTGGCGGTCGCCGACGTGACGATGCTGCTCTGCTCGGCGAGCAGCGCCTTGTAATACGTGATCGACGCGTGGACATGAGCGGCACCCAGCCCGCTGCCCTCATGGATCAATTCGCTGATGATCGCCTGCAGCACACTGCGGGCGAGCGTCGGCGACGAAGCTGTGTAGCTGAGCGCGAGCACCTGCGGCCCGGTGACGAGCGACCCGACCTGCGATGTCGTCACGTACGAGGCTGCTTTGGCCTCGATCTCGGCCGGGTCGCCAATCGCGCGCCCGAGCAAGGAGCCATTCGCGACCGCGACGGCGAATTGGTTCGTCGTCATCAGCTCTCCGAGCAGGCTCTGCTCAGCCTGAGCGGGCTGCTGAGCGAGACCCGCGGCGCCCGGGCCCACGGACGACGGGGTCGGCGGCGCCGTATCGACCCACAGACTCGCGTTCGACGTGTAGCTCGTGGTGTGGGTGCCGATGAACGCGGCCGCGCCGAGGACGCCGAGCACCAGCGGCAGCGAAAGCAGCACCCGGTGGCGCCGAAACGTTCCGCGATAGGTCGTCGGCTTGGTCGTGTTCTTGGCTGAATCCACGGCTGTTGGCCCCCTCGGGGTCGACTTTCTGCTTTACCGGAACAACGGCGACCGGACGATCCTACTTGCGCCGGCGTGATCCAGCGAAGATCACAGAGCCTCGTCTTAGCAAGGCGCTAACAACCCCCGCCTGCGGGACCTGCGACGCTGGCCCGCTCACGGCGAGCGGGGTCCAGGTCAGGCCTGAGCCTGTTCGATCAGGCACGCCAGGTCACCGACGGTCTCGAACCCGGCCGCCAGCGCATCGCTGAGACGGACGCGGAACTCCTCCTCGAGCGCGAACATGATGCTGACGTTCGCGAGCGAGTCCCATGCCTCGACGTCGCGCGGCTGCGTGTCAGCGGCGAGGACGATCTCGTCGTCGAGCAGTAGCTCGCGCACAACCTTCTCGATCCGCTCAATTGTGACCGATTGCACTTGCTGCCGTTCTGATGTGCTCATTCGCGGGGACTCCCTTGCCGGTTATATCGTAGGTCCAGCTACTCCGGCCGTCCTCCTCGACCGAAAGACGTTCAAAGCCTAGTCGCTCGAACAGATCGCGGACGACGACGTTCTTCTCACTGGGAATCAACGTGCCGCGCACCTCGTTACATCCCCGCGCAGACGCGATCTCGCACAACTGCGCCAGCAGCTTGTTCTCCACCGTGCGCCCGATCACCCGGCAGCTCATCAGCCAGGTGTCGATGTCGAGCACGTGTTCGCGCTGCTCGGCGATCATCAGCGCGACCAGGCCGTGGTCGGCAAAACGATCGCGCAGCCTCAGATACAGCGTCACGTAACGTTCGTCATCCATGAAGGCGCAGACCTCGGCGGGACCGTGGCGCCGGGTCGTCAGGTTGAACTGATTGGTCTTGCCGATCAATTGCACGATCCGCGGCAGGTTCAGCTCGTCGAACGGCGCGATGAACGCCTCCATCTCCAGTCCCGCGTAGAACTCCTCGAGCGAGCTGGCCTCCTGCTCGAGGGCCGCCGCCGCGGCCCGCGCCCGGTAGTGCTCGCCGCGCCGCAAGTCCTCGGCCGTCACCGTCGCGACTTCGAACAGAAGCGAGCCGGACAGCGGCCCGAACGTAGTCGGCCGGATCGGGCGGGAGGGCGATCACCTCGACCTCGGGCACGAGTTCGCGGACGACCTGCCGCTCGGCGGGGTTGTCATCGACGAATGCGAGCGAGTCGAGCCCGATGTTGAGCTCAGCCGCAACCGCTCTCAGGTTGGCCGCCTTGTCCTGCCAGTTGGCGATGAACACGGCGATATCGGTCAGCCGCAGGCGCATGTCGGGATGGGTCTCGAACGGCTCGCGGGCATCGTGCTCGTTGTTCTTCGAGACGACCGCCAGCGTCACGCCGCGAGCGTGGAGCGCCCGCACGTACTCCTGGAAGGCGACGAACGCCTCGCCACGCGGTCCGTGCCCGAGCTCGATCCCCGCCAGCCCGTCCTCGGCGATCACGCCACCCCAGAGGGTGTTATCGAGATCGAGCACGAGGCACTTGGAGCTGAGCCCCTCGGCAGCCGCGAGCATCGCGGCGGTGTGACGGGCGAGCGCGGGCAGCGCGTCGAGCGCAACAGCCTGCTTGGCCATGAACCAGTAGCGGTCGTCGAACCAGCGCGTCTTCCCATACGCGCCGGCAAGACGGTCGCAGTCGACCACCACGACCCGGTCGCCGGCTGCGCGCGCCAGCCGCGCGTTCAGCGCTCGCAGCAACTCGTCCCGGGACCCCGGCACCCGGCCCGAAACGTGCCCCCAAGCCGTGTCGGGCCGCAGCACGAAGTTGTGCTGGACGACCCGTCGCGTGCGAGTTCGCACCGATCGCATCCCAAAGCCCGGTCCACTGCGCGAGCTCGTCGCTGAGCGCGACCTCGCGGATCCTCGGTCAGCAGCGGGAACCGCACCGCCCCCTCGTGTGGCGCGAGGACGACGTAGTCGGGATCGAACCGGTGCAGCTCGCTCGACGGGTCGAGGATCTCCTGCCGGTACGTGTCGAAGCCGGTCTCGTGGACGGCCACGTGCATGCCGCGGCGCAGCGCGGCGAGCCGCAGCAGCGGCACCAGCTGGGCCGTCGTGTAGCTGCCCGCCACGGCGACCCGGACGCTGCGTCGCACCGGCGGCGCCGCCGCCTGCTCGACCTTCGCCAGCAGCCCCGCGGCGGCCGCCCAGGCGGTGAACGACCCCGGCGAGTCGGGCACGCGCGCCAGCCACGCGTAGGCGCTGGCGGGATCCGCCGACCTGAGGTACTCGCGCGCGCAGCTTCGCGCACACGGCCGGATCTGGCAGCTCGGAGCGCGTCGCCTGCTCGAGCAACGACTCGATCCGGTCCGGTCCGATCGATTCCGCCGACATCGACTCAGCTCCTCCCCAGCGCCGGCCGGGTCCGGCGCAGCCGGTCGAGCCCGGAGCGCAGGAGCAGCAGCTCGTCCGCAGTCGGGATCCGCAGCGCGAAGATCAGCACGACCAGCGTCGCCACGCCGAGCGCGATCGACGGCGGCGTGCCCAGCGGCCTCGCCGCGTAGGCCACCCCCCACATTCCGGCAGAGGCGAGGATCGCGAGCGCGCAGCGGCGGGCGGAGCGGCCGTCGAGCACCTGGCGCCCGACGATCGCGAAGCCGACGATGTCCATCAGCAACTCGGTCAGAACGAGCGCGATCCCCGCTCCGATCGCGCCGTTACCGTACCGGTGCTGGCTCCACGGGATCAGCACGAGGTTGACGAGCGGATTGAAGATCGCGGAGCCGATCATCATCCAGGTCCACAGCTTCTGCCGCTTCTGAGCGATCGACACCTGCGCCAGCATGATGTTCATGTAGATCGGCGGGACGCAGAACGCGAGCACGAACATCACGTCACCGGCGTGCCGGAAGTTTGCGCCGTAGACAGTGTCGATCAGCGGGTGGGCGATCAGGGCTACGCCGGCCGCAATCGGAACGCTCATCACGAGCATGAACTCGAGCGGGCCGCGAGCGGTCCGCACCAGCTGCTCGTTGCTCTCGCCGAACGCTCTGACGAACCGCGGCAACCACGCGGTCGAGACGAGCACCGGCAGGAACATCAGCGTCTGGAACAGCGCCGTCGATGCCCCGTACCAGCCGACCACACGCGCGTGCGTCATCAGCGACAGCATGATCGTGTCGATCCAGAAGTAGATCATCCCGAAGACGCTAGTCGTGAAGTAGACGGCGCTGTGCTTGGCCACCCGACCCAGCCAACGCAGGTTCGTGCGCAAGTTCACCTTGAAGAATCGCCGCAGCCAGATCGCGTTGAGGAGCACGACGATGCCGGCGATCACTGCCATGTTGGCCGCGACGCCGATTGCCCTGAAACCGACGGCGACGAGGGCGATGCCGATCAGGCTCTGAGCCGTCTTGTTGATCACGTCGATGTACGCGATGTATTGCATCCGCTCAATCGCCTGGAAGCCCGCCTGCATCGGCTGGGCGAGGAAGATCAGCACGTTCATTGCCGTCGCCAGGTACAGGACGACTCGAGCGTCGTGACCATAGTGGGCGACGTGAGCGAACACCACCGCCGCGGTGCCGACGATCGGAACGAGGAAGAGCCGCAGAACGATTGCCGTGCCGACAAGCTTTGGTGCCGACTCCATGTCGAGCACGATCTCCCGCACCAGGTAGCTCGGGCTTCCCAGGCCGAGCACCAGGCACAGCACCCCGGAGACGGAAAGGCCGGACACGATGATCCCGTAACCCCCGGGCCCCAGCGCGCGCGGGACGAAGACGGTCCAGAGCAAAGTCATCGTCCAGGTGACGACTTGCCCGCTGGCAAGCGCGGACAGGTTGCGGGCGAGCGGACGCGCATCGCCGTGCTTGACCGGTTCGCCCGTAACGGGGTCTGCGCGGCTACCTTCCGGAAGCCCCAGCTGACCGTCGACAACCTCCTCGACCGGGGAGCGAGCCGCCGCGGCTGTCATGGCATCGCCCACTTACTCGAACAGCGGAGGGGGGCCGCCGAAGAAGTAGTCCGCCTCTTCCTCGGGCCGCTTGCCGACCGGGCGGGCCGGCGACCCGAACACGATCGCGAGCGGCGGCACGTTCTGCACGACCACCGCTCCGACTCCGACAACCGCTCCGCGTCCGATCGTCACGCCCGGCATCACGATCGCACGGCTTCCGATCCACGCGTTGTCCTCGATCGTGACGGGCTTCCGCTCACCCGAGCCGCGACTGGTCGCTTGCCCGGCGACCGTCAGGATGAAGACCTCCGCCGAGATGCTGACGTTCTCGCCCACCGTCAGGCCACCGCGCAGGTCAAGCCGGGAATCGCGGTTGATCCGGGAGTTGCGACCGATGCGCGCCCCGATCCGGCGGGTCTCGCGCAGACTCTGGAACGTGATGTACGCGCCCAGATGGATCAACGCGCCCGGCGCCAGGTCGATGCCGATCACGCGTCTGTACCAGAGGTGGCGGACCGTGTAGCTGGGCACGCGCGCGATCACGTGGTTCGTCAGGTAGTTGACGAGCCGCACTGCGAACAGCCGCAGACCGGGGTTCGCCTGAGCCGGATCCGGATCGGCCTGCACGGAGGGCGAGGATACCAGCGCCGACCGATTCGGCCTCGCCTGTTCCCGCTCCTCCGGGAGCGGCGGTCGGCCCGCGCTCGTCGGCGCGACCCCTGCGGTTTTGCTCACGTATCCACCAGTCGCACCATCGTTCGTTGACCTCGACTCGCCGCGGACGTCGTGCCCGAGGCGGTTTTGCAGTCCATCTATGAACGTGCGGGTTCCGGCGATACTTGCGCCGCGCGAGGCGCCCTGCGGCTCCGAGCCCGGCTTCGAGCGTCTGGTTGTCGTTGATGCGCGGGGACAAGCGCTCTCGGGCGGCCGACCGGCGGCCGGTCGCGCTGCTCGAGCGCCAGAGGGCGCGCCGCGACCGCCGCGTGTTCAGCCGCTGGAGAGGAGCAGCGATTGGTAGGCGGTGCCCCAGGGGGAGTCCGGGGTGCCGCCGTAGCTGGCGATCAGATCAGACCACGTGTCCCACGCCCACGCGTAATAGCTCCCCTCCGGGCTCCGCGCGTCCATCCAGTTCAACAGCGTCACCGCGCCCGCCTGACTCCCGTTCACCGGCCCGATCTCACCCACGTCAACAGGCATGACCGCGGCGATCGGAGCGATCGTGTCGCTGTAGCACGTGACCGTCCCACACGCCTGATTGCCGTCGGGGTAGATATCCCAATCGGCCATCAACTGCGAACCAGCGGGATCTGTGCCCGCGATCGGATCGCTCACCTTCACGCCATCAGCAGAGTCCAGGAACCCGCACGCAGCCGGCGCCTGAGTCGGATAGTTGCAGTCAGAGACATTCGCGTACCCGAGCATCGGCACCTGAATCACGTTGTCGGCGCCCGTCCCCCGGATGATGTTGATCAGCGACTGCATCCCAACGGTCTGATAGAGCGTCGTCGCGTTCGTCGCGTACTCATCGCAGTTGTCGTTCGACGAGACCGGCGTCGGAGCGGTGTCATAAGGAGCGACGACGCTGCCCGTCGAGAACTGCACCGACCCATGCGCCCAACACTGCCAGTTATACAACGACGTCCCCGCATTGCCATCGGTATTCGCGCCCGCGCCAAACGCACCCGTCGCGGACGGATGCGGCTCCTCCTGAAGACGGAAGATCACATTCGGATCATCCTTGAACGTGTTCGCGACCTCCTCCCAGAACAACGGCGCATGATCAGCATCCGGCAACGCCGGCTGACCACCACCATTCGGATCGCTCCCGTTCGAAACCTCCGACCCAGGATCACCCCAGTAGAACCCGATCACCGGATACAACCCATCGCCCTCAGCAGCCGAGACCGCGGCCTTGATCGCGTTCACGTAATCCTGGCCGCTATCCGAAGACCAATTCGCGATCCCCGACCCATTGATCCCCAACCAGCAATCCTCGTTCAAACCGATGAACACCGAATTGATCCCCCACGACGGCATCACCGACAAATCCGAAGCATCCGACGCCGACCCCACCACCGACGACGCCCCGTTATCGAAGATGCCATACCCATTCGCGCACTGATACTCCGTCCCCGACTGATCAACCCCATGCAACACCACCGACGCCCCGCCCGCATCCTGCAGCTCCGTGCCCACAACATGAAGCCCATCAAGCCCGCCGGTACCGCCGGAGGAGGTCACGACCACGGTCGCGGCCGATCTCGCCGTCGCCGAGCCGACGCTGTTCGTAGCCGTGACCTGCACGACCACGGAAGCACCCACATCGGTCGAACCCAGCGTATACGCAGACCCCGTGGCACCGACAACGCTCGTGCACGTCGACCCCGAACAATCCTGCCACTGATAGCCGTAGCTCGTGGGGCTGCCCGACCAGCTTCCCGCGCTAGCCGAGAGCGTCTGCCCCTCTTGCGCCGTGCCCGTGATCACAGGCAAGACGTTGTTCACCGGCACCGCAGTCGCTGACAGGACGGTGCTGGTTGCGGCGGAGGTTGCCGGTGTGCCGGTCCCGCCGGCGTTGGTCGCGGTGACAGCGACCTCGATCGTGTCACCCGCCTGCGCGGCCTGGAGCGTGTACGCGTCGCCGGTACCCGCGCCGGAGATGCCGGCGCAGGTGGAACCCGAGCACGCCTCCCAGGTGTAGCTGTAGCGGGTAGGATTGTTCGACCAGCTGCCGGCGCTGGCGGTCAGCGTGTCGCCGACCTGCGCGGTACCGCCGATCGATGGCAGCACGGTGTTGACCGGGACAGCGGGCAGAACCGCGCTGGTCGTCCCAGATGTGGCCGGTGCGCTCGCGCCGACGGTGTTCGTCGCAATGACGACGACCTCGATGGTGGCACCCGCCTGCGCAGCCCGCAGCGTGTAGTTGCTCGAGGTGGCGCCAGAGATGTTGAAGCAGGTGCTGCCGGCGCAGCGCTTCCACGTGTAGGCGTAGCTCGTCGGGCTGTTCGTCCAGCCGCCCGTATTGGCGGTCAGCGTGTCGCCGACCTGCGCGGTACCGCTGATTGAAGGCGCCGCGGTGTTCGTCGGCGCTGCGGTCGCTGAGATCAGGCTCTTGTAGGCGGTGCCCCAGGGGGAGTCCGGGGTGCCGCCGTAGCTGGCGATCAGATCAGACCACGTGTCCCACGCCCACGCGTAATAGCTCCCCTCCGGGCTCCGCGCGTCCATCCAGTTCAACAGCGTCACCGCGCCCGCCTGACTCCCGTTCACCGGCCCGATCTCACCCACGTCAACAGGCATGACCGCGGCGATCGGAGCGATCGTGTCGCTGTAGCACGTGACCGTCCCACACGCCTGATTGCCGTCGGGGTAGATATCCCAATCGGCCATCAACTGCGAACCAGCGGGATCTGTGCCACGCGATCGGATCGCTCACCTTCACGCCATCAGCAGAGTCCAGGAACCCGCACGCAGCCGGCGCCTGAGTCGGATAGTTGCAGTCAGAGACATTCGCGTACCCGAGCATCGGCACCTGAATCACGTTGTCGGCGCCCGTCCCCCGGATGATGTTGATCAGCGACTGCATCCCAACGGTCTGATAGAGCGTCGTCGCGTTCGTCGCGTACTCATCGCAGTTGTCGTTCGACGAGACCGGCGTCGGAGCGGTGTCATAAGGAGCGACGACGCTGCCCGTCGAGAACTGCACCGACCCATGCGCCCAACACTGCCAGTTATACAACGACGTCCCCGCATTGCCATCGGTATTCGCGCCCGCGCCAAACGCACCCGTCGCGGACGGATGCGGCTCCTCCTGAAGACGGAAGATCACATTCGGATCATCCTTGAACGTGTTCGCGACCTCCTCCCAGAACAACGGCGCATGATCAGCATCCGGCAACGCCGGCTGACCACCACCATTCGGATCACTCCCGTTCGAAACCTCCGACCCAGGATCACCCCAGTAGAACCCGATCACCGGATACAACCCATCGCCCTCAGCAGCCGAGACCGCGGCCTTGATCGCGTTCAACGTAATCCTGGCCGCTATCCGAAGACCAATTCGCGATCACCCGACCCATTGATCCCCAACCAGCAATCCTCGTTCAAACCGATGAACACCGAATTGATCCCCCACGACGGCATCACCGACAAATCCGCAGCATCCTGACGCACGACCCCACCACCGACGACGCCCCGTTATCGAAGATGCCATACCCATTCAGCGCACTGATACTCCGTCCCCGACTGATCAACCCCATGCAACACCACCGACGACCCGTCCACCGTCCTCAACCCCGTCGCCAACGACGTGAAGCCCATTAGCCGGCGGCGGCGTTGAGGTTGGTGTGTCGAGGTCGTCGTGCGGCTGTGGTGGTCGTGGGGGTCCCGCCCGTTGTCGCCGGCTTGGCCGTCGTCGTGGTGGTCGGTGGTGGTCGTCGTCGGCGCGGTGGAAGTTGGGCTGGTGTACGTCGGACTGGCTCGGACCGGTCGTCCACGGACTGCCGCGCCGGATCACGGCGTAGCCGGGGAGTTGGCCACCCTGCGGCCCGCGCCGTTGATCGCGACGATCGTGACCCGGAGCCGGTGGCCAACGTCTGCCTTCTTGATCCGGTAAAGGTCACGGGGTCCGTGCCGGTCGACATGCAGGATCGACGTGCACGCTGCCCCCTGCGCGTTGCAGCGCTTCCACGTGATGCGCAGCGCGGCAGCGCCGATCCAGCGGCCTCGCCTGGCCCTCAGAAGCTCTCCCAGCAGCGGTCGGCCGGTGATCCTGGGAGCGCTGCGCCGCACGGGCGGCCGGAGCGCTCCATCGCGGTGGCTTTCGGCGAGAGCGACCTGCGCTGCAACGGCGGCAAAGACGAGCAGGGGCACGAGGCAGCGCACGGCCGCGCCCACTCGGGGCCGTCTAAGCACGGCTACGGGTCGGCTGGATCGCGGTCACGAACTCGGAGCATTATGCAGATCAGGCCGACAGAGCGACTGGCCGGGCCGGCCCGTTCGAGCCCCGGCGCGCGAAAGCCCAGCCGTCCGCCGGCCGTTGTTCCTTCGTTCCCGATGACTGCTAGCACTTCCGACGAGTCGCTGCCCGTGGGAAAGCGCTCTGGTGCGTCGCGGCGATGGCTGCGGCTCGTGGCCGCCTTCGTCGGGGTCGTCGCCGCGCTGTGCGCGGCCCTCGCAGTCCTCGCATGGCGCGCATCGGACCACCTGATGGCCAGCCCGCCGTCGCATTACGCCTGGAACCTGGCGAGCTACCCCGGACTCGCGAGGGTCGTGCAGCCGATCACGGTCCATAGCCGGACCGGCGCGACTCTTGTGGGGCGATTCTTCCGGGGGCGATACGGCGCGACGATCGTCCTTTCTCACGGCTATGGCGGCGACGAGGACGAGATGCTCCCCGTCGCGAACATGCTCCACAACGCCGGCTTCAACGTCGTGACGTACAACGAGCGCGGGCGAGACGGCAGCACGGGCCAGGGCACCTGGGGCGCCCTCGAGACGGAGGACCTGAGATCGGTGATCGACACGGTCATCCGCCATCGCTACGTCGACGCGAACGAGATCGGGGAGTTCGGCTTCTCGATCGGCGCCGACATCACGATTCTGGAGGCCGCGACCGATCCGCGCGTCAGAGCCGTGGTGGCGGTCGCCAGCTGGCCAAGTCTGTCCTGGTACATGAAGCCTCGCCTCAGCGACATCATCCTGCACCCCAGGCGGATGTACTCTCCGCTCGCGTTGTGGTTCCTGGAGCTGCGGACGGGCGCCGACCTCGCACAGGTCCGGCCGGTGGCTGCCATCGGGCGGATCAGCCCACGTCCGATCCTGCTGATCCAAGGGCTCGCAGACACGGACGTCAACCCGCGCGCCGCGACCATCAACTACGACAGCGCCCGACCTCCGAAGGAATTGTGGCTGGTCAAGGGCGAAGGTCACGAGCAGACGGTGTTCCCCGGTGGAGCCGCGACCACTCCGCGGGTGGCCGCGTTCTTCGCGCGCTACCTGCTGGCGCCCGCAGCTCATGCGGGGGCCCAGGCGGCGGCCAGCGGCTGAGACAGCCGGCTGGGTGTCGATCGAGCCCGGGGGCGCGCCGGATCCCGCTGCGCCGAGGAGAAGCCCGTCAACCGCGAGTCACGCGATCACGGTGCGAACGGCGTCCCAGAGTGCCGGCGCGCACTCGCAGCCGGCGGGCGCCTCGTCAGGGCTCCCGAGGAGCACGGCACGCGCCCCGACCCGACGCCCAGCGAGAACATCCGTGGCCGAATCACCGATCATCACGACGTGCGCAAAGTCGTCCAACCCGAAATATCGGGCGGCCTGCTCCAACATGACCGTTCCAGGCTTACGGCAACCGCATTCCCCGACGTCATGGGGACAGTGGAATACGGCGTCGAGCACCGCGCCCTCGGCGGCCAGGAGTTCTGCCAGACGGCAGTGAACGGCCTCAAGGTCGGTCTCGGTCATTCGCCCGAGCGCGATCCCGCGCTGGTTCGTCACGACGGCGACCGGGATGCGCCGCGCGTTCAGCAGTCCGATCGCCGCGGCGGCGTCCGGTAGCAGGGTGATCTCGTCGGGGCGCGTGATGTACTCGCCCTCGGCTGCCTTCACGTTGATCGTGCCGTCGCGATCGAGCAGGACGGCGCTTACCGGCATCGACTGCGCCTCACCAGTGCACTAGCCGCCCGATCCGGCCCTTCCGAACAACTCGCGCTCCACGCCCTCGCACAGAATGTGCGCATACAGCATGTAGCCTTCCTGAATGCGGGCGGTCACCGCAGAGGGGACGATGAAGCCGATGTCGGCGAGGGCGGCCATTTCGCTGCCATTGGTCCCAGTGAAGACCGCGACGAACAACGACGACTCGCGGGCCGCTTCGATCGCCCGCATCACATTGACCGAGGTCCCGCTCGTCGACAGCGCAATCGTCACGTCGCCCGGAGCGCCGAACGCCCGGATCTGGCGCGAGAAGGTCGAGTCGTATCCATAGTCGTTACCGATCGCGGTCACGGACGACACGTTGTCCGAAAGCGACATCGCAGCAAGCGGTTCGCGGTCGAAGGCGAAACGGCCCACGAATTCGGCGGCCACATGAGTGGCGTCAGCCGCACTCCCCCCGTTTCCGAACAGGATCAGCTTTCCTCCGGCTCGGAAGCTCGCGGTCACTTCGTGGCTGAGCCGCACCAGTCCTTCGACCAACTCCGGCTCGAGCATCGCGCGCTTGACAGCGATGCTGTCGGCCACGCGCTGCTCGATCAGCTCACGTGAGCGCCGGCTCGTAGCTTCGTGACCGTCCCTGGTCGCCTTCGTCGAGTGCATGGGCTCGTTCATTGACACTCCAAGTCGTCAGTCCATTGGAGGCGAACTCGAATTGGTCGACCTCCACCCCCAGTTTGCGAAGAGCCTCAGCCACCCGATGCTTGCGCTGGAAAGGACAGCAGATGAGCATGTAGCCGCCACCTCCAGCGCCCGTCACCTTGCCACCAAGGGCACCGTGCTTGCGGGCCTCCTCATAGGCGGTGTCAATGAAGTCGGTACTGATCTTCGGCGACAACTTCTTCTTGTGCTCCCACGCCGCCCCGAGCAAGTCGCCAAAATCGGAGACTCGCCGCTGCAGAAGAGCGTTCTTCATGGCGACAGCGAGCTCCTTGCTCTCCCGCAGGCTGGCCAGCGCGTCGTCGTCCCCGCCTGTCCAGCGATCAGTCTGGTCCTCGATGATCCGGTCCGACGAGCGGGTCACTCCCGTGTAACAGAGCAGCAGGTTGTGCTCGAGTTCGTGGACCACGTCCGGGGAGATGCGCAGCGGATTGACGATCACGTGGTCCCGCTCGAATTCGATGAAGTTGAAGCCCCCGAAGGCCGCCGCATACTGGTCCTGGAGTCCGCCGCGAATGCCCAGCTCCACGCGCTCCAGCTCGAACGCCAGCTGCGCCACTTCATAGTCGGTCAGCGCCGTCCGATGGAACTCCTTGAGGAGGCCGATCAGCACGACCATCACCGCCGATGAGGAGCCCAGGCCCGAGCCAGGCGGCGCGTTCGAATGCAGGAAGATGTCGAACCCGCCACGCCCAAGCCGGCGAATTGCGGCCTTTGCAAGATCCAGGCGGCCGTCGAACGAGAGCTCGTCCTCCCTCCCGTAGCGCAGCAGCATGTCAAAGTCGATGCTCTCCAGCGTGATCTCGGAGTCGGCGCGCGGCATCAGGGCACCGTACGCATACCGATTGATCGTGGCGCTGAGTACCAGCCCACCTTCGCGCTCCGGGAAGGGCGCAACGTCGGTGCCACCTCCGGCGAAGCTCACTCGGAGCGGCGCCTTAGCTCGGATAGCACGCAATGCTCACACCGCCTCTGGAATCGTGGGTAGACGCCGACCTCGAGCGGCCAGCGAGGAGCTCAGCAGCCAAACCAGGAACGGAATCCCGTCCAGCAGATACCTCCGATACAGCCTGCGTGGCTCTTGCAGCAACCGGTGGAGCCACTCCAGACCGAACCGCTGAAGCATTCTCGGCGCTCGCTGGACATCGCCCGCGACAAAGCTGAAGGAAATGCCACACGAAATGAACCAGGCCGAAGGCAGCAGGGCGCGCAGCTCCGCAATCAGCCGCTCCTGCTTCGGAAACCCGAGACCGACGAAGACGAGGTCCGGCTCGGCCTCGACCAGCGTCTCTCTGATGTGACCGAGCCAGCGTTCATCACGCTCAAAACCAAATGGCGGGCACAAAGTGCCCGCCAGGCACATTCCCGGCGCGCGCTCGATGAGTTCATGCGCCGCACGTTCCGCAGTCCCGGGGTTTCCCCCGAGCAGGAACACGGACGCGCCGACGCGTGCGGCAGCCGCCGTGAGCGTCAAGGTCATCGTCGAGCCCGCAACACGCTCGGGCAGCGGCGTCCCCTGGAGAACGCTGGCCCAGATCAGCGGCATCCCATCTGCGACCACCAGATCGGCTCCCGCCACGAGCCCGCGCACGTCGGAGGAGCCGTGCCACTGGCGCAGTACGTCGAGGTTGACCGGGCAGACCCACCCGCCCTGCCCGCCCTCGAGCTGCGCGAGCAGGTGTTCGATCGCCTGCTGTTCGGAGATGGCCGCAAACCGGAGGCCCATGAGGTCGACGGTCGGCAGCGGCGACGGCGCGTCGACAGGCGCATCCGGTTGGTAGCTGATTGTGGTCACCATTTGCTCAATCAACGGCCGAGCCGGTGCCGTTCTTACGCGTGAATATGGAGGCGCTCAGGCCTGCAGTCATCGCCCGCGCGCGGCCTTGCGAACAAGCGATCTCGGGTAGCTGAAGTGCTGAGCGACGTCCAGCAGAGCTGGGAGCCGGTCATGTTTCGCGGAGGCGGGGTCGTGCAACCCGGCCTTGCGATGCGTGCGGATCCACCGCCGCCAATCCCGGCACTCGCTCCCGTTCATCTGCCCGCTGAAGCGCTGCGCGAGGAGCATCAGCTGCATCGGCAGGCGATGTACGTAGATTCCACTGCGCTCCGGCGGGGTCAGCGTCGCTGAGGCAGCGAGCTCGCGGAGCTGCCTCTCCTGGCCGGTCGCGGCCAGGTAAGCGAACCACGGAAGGGTCAGTCCACGCTCGATCTCAAACGCCATGTGGTTGTAGAACCGCGGGTTGAAATCGATCAGCAGCAGCCGATCGCCGTCGATCGCGAATTCGACATCGAATACGCCTGAGAACCCGGTATCGCGACAGAGCCGCGCGAGGCTGCACAGCGTCGCAGGATCAAGCTCGGCGGCTTCGAAGCACACCCCGGGGCCGGAGCCACGCGGAAACTGCAGACATTTCACGCAGGCCAGCGCGCCGAGCAGGTCGCCGTCGCCGTCAACAAAGCCATCGACCGTGTAGATGCGCTCCGAGACAACGTGCAGGGCCTGAACGATCGGAAACCCCAGGTCAGGCGCCACCTCGAGCACCCGGCGATCGAACCGCATTCCGGCGCGCACCCCGAACCAGGCGTCGATGAGATCACGGGGATGGTCGACGCGAACGCCCTTCGTCGAGCCGGCTGCGAGCACCCGCGCCCGGGGCTTGATGAGCACGGGGTACGGGAGGTCCCCGGCCAGCGCGTCGAGGTCGTCACGTCCACGCGGGACCCAGGTCGCAGGAGTCGCCATCCCAACCCGACGGCACGCGCCCGCCAGCGAACTCTTGTCCAGGACTGACATCAGAGCGGCCAGCGACGGCGTGAACAGCTGGTAGAGCCTGCCGAGCGTGTCTCGGTGGTAGGCGATCAGAAACGCCAGGTCATCGCTGGTTGGATACAACACGCATCCAGGGTTGCGCTCGCCGTATTCGTGCAGCCAGGCAACGAACGCGTCGACGTCGGCCATGGGCGGGCAGCGCACGGATCGTTTCGTGTAGCGCGACCAGCGCACGGGGGCGGTCGCGGTGTCGTACCCGATGTTCACCGGCACGCCCCGCGCGCCGAGATCCCGGGCGGCCGCCAGCGTCCCGTACCAGGTCGCGTCAGCCAGGAGCACCGGCGCCAACTGGACGTCGGTCGTCGAGTCGCGATCGGTCGGCGGCGAGAACGATGACGGCCCGACGCTCGCGGATTCGCTCACGCGCGCGGGGACTCGGCCGGTCGCCGATCGCGGCCGCCGAAGATGGGTGATCGCTTCGTGATCCCCCTCGAGCACGAGCGGACTCACGCGACTACCATCGGCAACCGGTCCGCCGGTCATGCTCTGTCCTCGCCCGGGAGCTCTCACGGTGCAACGCGAGCCCGCGTTGCCCGACTCGCCGCGTGTCAACCCGATCGCGCGTCTCGCAGCCACCGGCCATGTCGCCCCGTCGACGGATTGCCTGTCGACGGACGACAACGACCGGCACTGAGCACCTTCCACGCCGGTTCCGCATATCAGTAGTTCCCCTGCCTCACGACATGCAAGATCGTGCGGAGCAGGATTCTCACGTCAGACCACAGCGTCCAACCAGCGGCGTAGCGATAGTCGATCTCGATCATGTCCTCGCGGGACACGCGCTTGCGAAGCACTTGCCATGGGCCCGTTATTCCCGGGGGCAGATGCAGCCGGCTGCGATCGACGCCGAGGATGGCTGCGTCCTCATCGATCACAAGGGGACGCGGACCAACGAGGCTCATCTCCCCGCGGAGCACGTTCAGCAGCTGCGGAAGCTCATCCAGCGACGTCCGGCGCAGGAGGCGGCCGATCCGGGTGATGCGCGGATCGTCTGCGATCTTGAACATCCCCTCGCCCACTTCGCTCCGCGACCGGAGCGCCTCCTTGAGCGCTTCTGCGTCGACGACCATCGAGCGGAACTTGATCATCCGGAAGGGCTTGCCATCGCGCCCAACGCGAATCTGCTTGAAGAAGACCGGGCCTGACGAGTCGAGCTTGATCGCGAGCGCGATCAACCCCACCAGCGGCGAGATGATCAGGAGCCCGGCCGCCGCGGCCGCGAGATCGAAGCTGCGCTTCAGCAGCCGTGCCCCGGACGAGAGGCCAAAGGGCCCGACACCGATCAGCCAGAGCCCATTCAGCTCCTCGTGCGTGAACCTCGAGCCGATCCCGCTCAGTGACTTCGGAACGACGCTCAGACGGACGCCGGCGGCCCGGATGACGCGGATCAACTCGGCGACGTGCTCGTCGATCGCCCCATCGGGAGCGAGGATGATCCGGCTCACCCGCAGCTCGTCAACGAGTCCGAACAAGATGTTCCCGCCACCGAGCTCCACGAGTTCGGCGAGATCGCACCCCGCGATCGGCAGAGCACCAACGACGACGGCCTTGGCTCCCTCCGCATCGAGCCGGTCCCGAATCCGGTCGGCCTTGCGGAGGTCGCCGATCACCAGGCAGCGCTCGAGCGGGGATGTCCGCTGCGCGAACGACCTGGCGAGCGCACGTCCACAGATCAGGGTGGTGAACAGCAGGATCCACACCGCGCCCACCTCGGCGCCGGGCAGCTCGCCGGCCGTCACGATCGGCGTCGCGATGGCAATCCCGAGGGCGAACAGCCCGGACAGCTTCAACAGCGTCGGAATCTCGTCGATCGTCGAGGACGTCAGGCGCAGCTCGTCGTGGTCGTAGAGCCCCGCGAGTTTGCAGAGGAACACGACCAACAGCGAGCCGACGAACGCAGGCGTGACGTTCGCGTTCCCGAAGGCACGGCGAATCACCACGAGCGTCACGGTCGCGCAAGCGACGTCCACAGCGACGAGCGATGCACGCTGGATCGTCTCGCGTGACAGCCGCCGGGGGTTCGGCTCCCGGCGCTCGATCGGCTCAACCGCCGGCCACGTATGCGCGACGGAGCGGACCTCCGGGCTTGCGAGTTCGGCGGCGGCGTACGCCTCAGGCGCCCGCTTGATGCTGGTCGGCGTGTTCACGGTCGACCGAACAACGGAGGATGTGGCCATGCTCTTTTGCCATACCTTCGAATCTGGTGCAGCGTGACTCCGTCGACGACGTGCGTAGGCTCAGCGCGCAGCGCCGAACGCTCGGATTGGGCATGAGCCTGGGCAGCATGCGTGTCGCGCCTGCCACGATCGGATTTCATGATCACCTCGGGATTCGCAGACGCCGGACACTCGAGCCCTGCCCTGCGGGGACCGAACTCGCGCTCGGCCTGAGCGTGGACAGGCGCCGACGACGCCGACCAGGGCGTCGTCGGCTCGAGCACGTGCGTCAGTGCTTCGATCAGCCGGCGCGCACCGTCATCGGCAGCGCTCCCATGTCCATGAGCTCACGCTTGAGGGCCCGGCGCCCGCGATGGTGGAGCCCGTGAATCGCCGCCTCGCTGCGTCCCATCTGATCGGCGATCTCACCGGGGGAAAGACCGACCACGTGGCGCAGGAACACGACCTGGCGCTGATCGTCGGGCAGTGTGCCGAGCGCGTTGCGCACGGTCTCGGGCTGGTCGATGTCGACGCCGCTCGAGCGATCGACGTCAAACGGGGCCTCGCTCGGGATCATCCGGTTGGCTCGCATGTGATCGATCGTCAGGTTGCGCGCCATTCGAAGCAGCCACGCGAAGAACGAGATACCGCGATCCTCGTACTTGTGGATCGATGTCATCAGCTTCGCGAAGACGAGCTGCGTGACATCCTCCGCCTCATGATCGTCGCGGATGATCGATCGCACGTATCCGTACACGTTGTCGGCGTACGTGAGATAGAGGAAGCGAACTGCCTCCTCGTCTCCTTCCCTGGCCCGGGCCACCGCGTTGCGAACCCGCTCGCGGGCAAGCGGCGACTCGTCCACGGCTGTCCGCGCGCGGAAGCCGACAGTGCCCGCAAGCGCGGGCAGGCGTCCATCAGTCATACATTCCCCCTGATTTGTGGCGTCTAGTCCTAGCCGCTACGCGCTCGCCCACCGGTGCGTCATCCGGCAGCGCATTGCGGCGCCCCCCGGAGCCGCCGGTCTCGTCCGACAGGCTCCAGCTCGACGATTCTCGGTTCGGTGCCCCCTCAGGTCAATGAACGATCTGGCCCATTGCGCGTTCATACGCGTGAACGCTGCCGTTTGCGGACAGGATCAGCCTCGAGCTCAGACCGCGCGCGCGAGCCACCTCGTCGGTGCTGCGTCGGCGCGCCGCTGGGCCGAATCCCGCGGAACCAGTACGTGGCCGGCGGTCAGCGCCGCGACCAAGCCGACGAGCGACCCGCCCAGGATCTGCCTGGACAGCACCATCCTCGCTCCCGCGTCGAGCGCTGCCAGATCTCGCTCCCCGTCGATCAGATCGCTCAGCACGAGCACGGGCGGGGCCAAGGGCTGCGAGGACAACTCGGTGATCAGGTCAAGCCAATCCCCTGAGCCCGCGGCAGCGTCGATCATCACGACATCGGCACCGATGCGCCCGGCTTGCAGCAGCGGCCGCGCCGACGGCAGGCAGTGGAATACGAGGAACCTCGGATCAGCCCTGAATCCGAGGCTTGTCGTTTCCACGAACAGCGAGTCGTCAGAGACGAACACGACTCGCTTGCGCACCCATTGTCGGCTGTCCCCCACCCTGCTCCTGTTCGCGACGTGGCCGGCGATCATCCACACAACGGGCGATGTGCCGGCGAACTCGCGCTCGCCGGCCACGGCATGATCGCCCAAGCCGGGCGACGACTGCCTCGCGCCGGATCAGGGTGCGGTCCGACGCCGGCGCGTCACCTCGAGTGCGACCCCTGCCGCGACGAGGCCGACGACGCCGATCACCGAGATCCAGCCGGAGTCGTCGACCACGTCGACGACGGGCGGACCGACGAAGTACGCGCCGAACCCGATCCCGGCGGTCCACGTCACCGCCCCAACCGCATTCCACAGCATGTACGTGCCCGTCCGGACCCGGTGAATGCCGGCGATCCAGCTGAACGTCAGGAGCACCGCGGCCGCGGGCCAGCGCGCGAACACCTCCTCGCCGCGCTCGAGCGCTCGCAGGCGCGCCCGGTACAGCGGCCCGGGCCGCTCGAGCACCCTGCGGCCCGCCGCCATTCCGACGAGCCACCCGGCGATTCCACCCGTGATCGCTCCGGCGAATGCGACCACGAGGACATCCTCGAGCGCAAGCCGGTGGCGAGCAGCGAGGATGCCGGCGGCGATCAGCAACGGCTCGCCCGGACCCGGGAGGCCGAGCCAGCTGACGAACGAACCCACAGCGAGCCCCACATACTCGACCTCGGCGTGGGTCAACGCCATCACTCCGTCGGGATAGCCGGCCGGACGGATGCTTGTCCGGACGGCCAATGCCGTGGTTTGCTCGCTGCCGCAGGATTCACGGCCATATGAGTCCGGACATCATCGTCTCCTACGATGGCACGGCCAACGACGACGACGCGCTGGCCCTTGGCAAGGCGCTCGCCGCCGGGGGCGCATCGATCGCCCTGGCATACGTACGCCACTCTCGCGAGTTCGACCCGGTGCGTGAAGAGCTCGCCCGGTACGACGCCGATCGGCGACTGGAGACGGGCGCGCAGTTGCTCGGCGATCCGGGAATCGCCAAGCACGTCATCTTCAGCGCCTCGACCGGCGGTGGGCTCGAGCAGCTCGCCGAGTCGGAAGGTGCGTCGGTGATCGTCTTCGGGTCCGATTACCGAACCGCTCCCGGGCGTGCGGAGCCCGGCAACACCGCGCAGCGACTGCTCGAGGGTGGACCTGTCGCGATCGCGGTTGCGCAGGCGGGTCTTCGGACCCGCCTCGGCGAGCCGATCCGCTCGATCGGAGTGATCGGAGCCGATTCCGACCCTGCTGCCAGCCAGACGGCGGAGGCGCTTGCGGGGAAGCTCGGCGCCAGCGTCAGCACCGGAGTGCAGGCCGATCTGATCATTGTCGGCTCGCAACCCGGCTCGCAACCGGGGCACGTCGCGCTCGCCGGGCCGACTCGCAACGCGCTCAACTCGGCGCGCGGGTCCGTGCTCGTGCTCGCGCATGGCATCGCGGTCGAGCTCTGACGGGCGCGCCCCGCTGGGCGCGCCCGGACGCGTGAAGGCCGTGCGGATCGGACCAGCGGACCGCCCGAGGGGCTGACGTCAGTGCGGGTTATCCACATGTCGAAAGCCCCCGACTGATCGCTGGACTCCTGGCTATGGCTCCCAGCCCGACGACATAACAACCTTTCCTCACCGTGGGCCGCTCGGCCCTGCCGACCGTCGTGGTCGGTTTCCCGACCAACCGACAGGAGACAAATCCGTTGTATCTCCCATCCCCAACATGGCTCAACTCGGGGGACACCACCTGGCAGTTGACCGCCGCGACGTTCGTCGGCTTGATGAGCGTTCCGGGTCTCGTGGTGCTGTATGGCGGCGCGATGCAGAAGCGCTGGTCGATCAACAGCATGATGTTGACCTTTGCGACGTTCGCGATCGTGCTCGTGGTGTGGGTCCTGTGGGCCTTCAAGATGTCGTTCGGCCACCCGATCGGCCACGGAACCGGATTCTTCTCCACGTTCCTGGGCCAGCCGGGCGATGTGCTGAACCCGGCTCAGGAAGAGGGGCGAGCAAACATACCCCTGCTGAGCGGGGGAATGCCGAACTTCCGGTTCCCGATGTCGTCGCTTGTGTACTTCCAGTTCGTGTTCGCGGCGATCACGCCAATCCTGTCGTTGGGATCGGTGCTCGGCCGTGTCAACTTCAAGGCCTGGGTACCATTCGTCGCGCTCTGGACCACGTGCGTCTACTCGGTTGACGCGTTCCTGATCTGGGGCGGCGGCTGGTTCGCCCACAAGGGAGCGCTCGACTTCTCCGGCGGTTACGTGATCCACCTCTCCGCCGGTATCACCGGCTTCGTGGCGGCGGCGGTGATCGGCCCGAGACTCCAGCGAGACAGAGAGATCGACGCTCCGAACAACGTCGCGATGATCGCGGTCGGGGCGGGATTACTGTGGCTGGGCTGGAACGGCTTCAACGGCGGAGACCCGTACTTCGCGGGGAACTCGGCGTCGGCGGCGGTCGTCAACACGAACCTGTGTACCGCCGTGGCGTTCCTGATCTGGGTGGCATGGGACTACCTGACAGGTCGCAAACCGAGCCTGATCGGCGGTGTCAACGGCATGATCGTCGGACTCGTGGCGATCACACCCGCAGCCGGTTACGTGAATGGGTGGGGTGCGATCGCACTCGGGGTGATCGCCTCGACGCTCGTCTACTTCGCGATGAACTATCTCAGCCGCCTGCGGCCGTTCCGGAACGTCGACGACACGCTCGGCGTGATCTACACCCACGGCTTCGCCGGCCTGGCCGGTGGTCTGCTCACGGGCATCTTCGCCGATCCCGGGATGATCGTGTACTACGGAGTCGGGAAGGACACGAGCTTCGCGGGCCAGGGACTGCTCTACACGGGAAGCTTCACGTTGCTGAAGTGGCAGGCGTTGGCAGGGTTGTGGGTGATCGTCTTCTCCGGAGTCCTCACCTTCATCCTCCTGAAGATCGTCGGGCTCGTGATCCCGCTGCGCATGTCGCAGGAGAACATGGAGATCGGCGACGTCGCCGAGCACGGCCACGAGGTGTACCCGTCGGACATTCCATCGCTCGGATTCCCGAATGGGATCCCGGGCTTCACGGGAACCGGGGAGCCGGCCACCGTATGACGGATGGGTACCTCCGGGGGGCGGCCGCGGCCGCTCCCCGGACGGGCCCGCTGACGATCGTCACCGCCGCCGTGGCGGGAGACGATCTGGAGAGTGTCGCCCGATCCGCCGCCGACGCTTTGGGATGTTCCGTGGCGATCGCGCTGCCGCGGCTGGGCTCGATCGTCGCCTGGCCACCTGAAGCGAGCTCGGCCACGGTGCTCGAGACGATCAACACCTACGCGGGAGCGCTGATCGACGGCGACCGGGCGCAGGCGCCGCCGAGCCTCCGCCACTCGGTTCCGATTCGCATCGGACGCGAGGTCGTCGGCGTCGTCGTCGCACTCACCGACAACGGCCTCGACCCTGAGTCGTGGCTCGAGGCCGCAGCCGCGGCCGCCGCGGTGACGGCACTGATGCGCGACGCCTCGGGCCTTGACGCGGAGCGCGCCAAGCGCGCCTTCCTCCAGATGCTCGAGCTGCACGTACCCGGCGACATCGACTCGCTGCTCGCGAATGCGCGCCGACTCGGTTGCGACCTGTCGGCCGGAGCGATCGGGGTCTGTGCGGCGAGCGACGTGCTCGCGGCGCTCGTGGCGGACGCTCATGGCGGGCTGGTCGCCGACGTGGGCGATGGCCGCGTCCTCGGTCTGCTGCCGCCGGAACTCGGTGAGATCGGGGCGAGCACCGCCGCGGGGCGGCTGATCCTGTCGGCGCCGCGGAGCGAACCGGCAGCGCTGCACGATGCGCTGCACGAGGCCTCCGTGCTGTTCGAACTGCTCTGCGATCCCTGCGCCCACCTGACCGTGCACGAGGACACCTACCGGCTGCTCGTCGGGGTGCTGCTCAGCAACCCGCCCGAACTCGAGCGGCTCCGAGCGAGCACGATCGCGGAGGTCGAGCGGTATGACGAGGCCCACGACACCGAACTGCTGGCGACGCTCGAGGCCTTCCTCGCGCACAACGGCTCCACGACCGAGACGGCCGAGGCGATGAACCTGCACCGGCACACGGTCGGCTACCGGCTGGCGCGCGTACAGGAGGTCTCGCGGCTGTCGCCCTACGAGTCGGACGGCCGTGAGCGCCTCAGCCTGGGGCTGAAGGCACACCACATCCTGCTCGCCGAGCAGCGGCGGGCCGAGCGGCGCCCGCACGCCCAGCAGGTCGCCTAGCGACGCGAGCGCAGACGGGCGAGCAGGCTCCGGCGCGGCGCGAGCTCGGAGCGCTGCGCCGCCTCCCACTCGTCGCGGGTCGGCAGCTTCCCGGCCTTACGGGCGCGCATGACGCAGGCCGTGTGTGCATGACGGCGCCGTGCGTGGTCGTCCTCCGGGAACAGCAACATGTGCTGGCTGAGCGCCGGCAGCTGCTCGCCGCACAGCGGGCACCGGTAGGTCGCCGGCTTCCGATTCTGCGCGATTCTCGCAGTCCACCAGCGGACTCCTTCAGGGCCGGACATCGCCTTGTTAAGGTTCCGGGCCATGGCTGTGAACACCGACGAGCTCAAGGGCCTGAGCCGCAGCGAGATCCTGCGCGCATCGCCGCGGATGTTCGAGAACGATCTCCTCGACAAGCTCTCGCGGATTCATCCGGCGGTCGTACCGATCCTGTACGTGCCGACGATCATCGTCCTCATCGTGCTCGGCTTCGTCCATGGGGTCGGGGCGATGGCCCCCGTCTGGCTGATCGGCGGATACCTCTTCTGGACGCTGACCGAGTACTGGCTGCACCGGATCGTCTTCCACTTCGCGCCGGACAGCGGCGTCTTCGCCAGGATCCACTGGATCATCCACGGGGTGCACCACGACCATCCGAACGACCCCCTGCGGCTCGTGATGCCCCCGTCTGTGAGCGCCCCGCTCGCGGCGATCTTCCTCTACGGCTTCTCGGCCGTGATCGGCAGCCCGGGATGGCTGACCTTCGCGGCAGGCTTCCTGACCGGCTACCTGATGTACGACATGCTCCACTACCACGTGCATCATCACCGGCCCCGGACCGCACTCGGGCGCAAGCTGCGAGAGCTCCACATGCGCCACCACTTCCAGGATCACGAGCGCGGCTACGGCGTCAGCGCCCCGTTCTGGGATTACGTGTTCGGCACCGCGCCGCGACGCGATCAGTAGCCCTGGTGGCCGCCGGCCCGCCAGGCCGGCGGCCGACACCGCGGTCTCGGAAGACGTGCCCTGCCCCCCGTGCGCCAACCTCTAGACTGCCGATGACCGAATTCCGGGACAGGTGGCCGAGTGGCTGAAGGCACTCGCCTGCTAAGCGAGTAAGGGGGGAAACCTCCTTCGCGGGTTCGAATCCCGCCCTGTCCGTCAGACCGCCGCCTCGCGCGCCGCGAGCGCGGCCTCGATCGCAGAGACGATCTTCGGGTCCTCGGGCTTCGTCGTCGACGGCCAGTGGGCGATCAGGCGACCGTCGCCGTCGACGAGGTATTTCGTGAAGTTCCACAGCGGCGGCTTCGAGTTCGGCTGGCTCCCGAGCTCACGCCACAGCGGGTCGGGATCCGCCCGCACCGAGGTCCGCTCCGTCAGCGGGAACGTGACGCCGTAATTGCGCTGGCAGAACGCACCGATCTCCGCCGACTCCTCGTACTCCTGATCGGCGAAGTCGGCCGACGGCGAGCCGATGACCTGCAAGCCGCGATCGCCGTAGCGCTGATAGAGCGCCTGAAGGCCCGCGTACTGAGGCGTGAAGCCGCACTTCGAAGCGGTGTTGACGAACAGCGTCGGGTGCCCCCGCAGGGTCGTGAGGTCCAGGTCGCCACCGTCGAGCAGCTTGACCCTGTGGTCGTAGATGTCGGTCGGCTCCGACAGCTTGGCGGTGCGGCGGAGGTACATCCGGACAGTCGAGAGCTTGCTCATGTCGTACATACGCTACCGCGACCGAGATGGTTCACGAGCCGCCTCGAGCACTACCATCGGTGGCTGCCGCACCCGGAGGGGTGGCAGAGTGGTCGAATGCGCTGGTCTTGAAAACCAGAGAGCCCGCAAGGGTTCCGCGGGTTCGAATCCCGCCCCCTCCGCTGGATCCAGCCGGCGGCTCGGCCCGGAGACGCTCGCCACTGCGCCGAGCCGTCCGCTGTTCGCAGTCGACGGCGCGATTGCAGCGCGCTGGCGCTCCCGGCTTGCGGGGCCGGGAGCTCAGCTCAGGCGACGCGTTCAGCGAGCTGGTGCAGCAGGCTCTGGGAGGCGATGTTGCCCTGCCCCCAGAACGCGTGCTGGGCGTCGCGTCCGGCCAGCCGATACGCCTGGTTGATGTGCCAGGGCATCGGGTCCCAGGTGCCGGCGGCCCGCACCCAGGCCTTACCGTCGTGCGTGTAGAGCAGCAGCCGGTCGTGGCCCGAGCCCATGAAGTGACCGTGGTGGGTCGTGAGGTCAAAGCCGATGAGCGGCGTGCCGCCGTCAGGTACGGCCCGCGGCTCATCCTCGCCGTAGGCCGCCAGGCCGTGCTCCAGCGCCGCAAACCAGGCGGTGAGCTCATCCGGGGTGTCGGGGGTGACAAGCTTGGTGACGGTCACGTACCCGCGCGTGAAGATCGGGAAGCCGGCGCCGGTCCCGGCAGCGACCTCGATCTCAAAGGTCTGGTTCGAGAGCCCACCCCGCCTCAATGGCGTGAACCGCCCGATTTCCGATGCGTAATCAGGCCACGTCTCCGGGCTGCTGAGCGCGCCGATGACCGCTTCGGCGGACGGCACCTCGACAGGCGGATAGGTGTGCCAGACCTGCTCAGCCGGCGGCGCTGACTCCGGGGTGAGCCGCCCGAGCCGGGCGAGCGCCGCCCGCTTGGCGTAGTTATAGGCGGCCTTGTCCTCGACGCTCGGGAACGCGATGCCCCAGCCGCGGCGCTCGTCATCCGCGTAGGCGGTGGCGAACCAACCGCCGATCAGCGCACCGGCACCGGCCTCGAGGGCGGCACGGTCCAAGGTGCCGCCGGAGGAGAGCCGGTGGGAGCCGAACGCCTTGTGGAACCTGGCCAGGTCCGTGACGTGCAGGCGACTCTCCCAGGGCTTGCGATACCAGTAGGTCGTCAGGATGCTGAATGCGAGGCGCAGGTCGTCGACCTGGCGCTCGGCTACCGGCCGGCGATAGTAGGCGGCGTTGAGAAAGTCCGTCACCCAGGGGGCGGCGTCACGGGCGGCGATGGAGGAACCGGCCATGCGCGCGAAACGCAGCACGCTGGTCTTCGGGCCCGTGGGGACAGCCAGGTGGTCGGGCACCTCGGTGACGGAGCTATGGTCGGTCATAACGCACCTGCTTTCAGATGAAACTGGCGGGTTCGTGGCAGGACGCTAGAACGGACGCGTCGCAGAGCCAGCGCCCGGCCGACCACGAAGGAAACAGCGTCAGCTCGTACGATAGCCGTCCTCGGACGCGAGCACATCCGCCGGCAACCTCGCCGCCGGCCACGTGGCCGGCCGTGGCCGCCGAGGACGCGATCCGTTCTCCGGGGCACGCGCGCGCTGGCGCCGCCGATAGCCGCGGCCCTGTGTGCGCGCCCACCCGGGCATGCCCGGCGTCGGCCGGCCCGGACATGGCAGCGCGGCCGGAGGGTACGGGACACGGCTGCCTGCGCTTCGGGCGCTACGATTGGCTCGGAGCCTGAGGTCGTGGGTCTCATTCGGTCTCAATCTGGGGCATCGGTGCGGTCAGGTGCCCCAGGGACGGAGACCAGACGAGAACGCGACCGACCGGTTCCCGATATATCCAGGCTTTCCGCCTGCACGCGCCCGTAGCTCAGCTGGATAGAGCGTCGGTCTACGGAACCGAAGGTCAGGGGTTCGAATCCCTTCGGGCGCGCCTCAAAGTCGCTGTTAATCGGCAGTTTTCCGTTTTCTGGTAGCGCCGTCGAGGTCCGCTTGGAGCCCGTGGCTACCAGGCTTGGCTACCAAACTCGCTGGTCCGCGGTGCGTTCGTCGCCGAGGAGCATGGCCTCGATGCGCTCGCGGATGAAGATCCGGCGCCGGCCGAGCTTCAAGCTCGGCACGATGCCGCGGCGGGCCCAGTCCGCCACCGTCGATGTCGGCACGTGAAGCAGCGCAGCGACCTCGGCAACCGTCAGCACGTCGTCAGCGGTGAGCCGTCGTTCGCTCATGTCCGCGGCCTGGCGTAGCGCGGGGCTCGCCTGGATCGATCGTTCGGCTTCATGTCACGAGCTTTCGCGCGGAGTGAGCGCGTTCATGCCTATTGAGCACGCCAGCGGGCGTTTTGCCACAGATTGTTCGGCCGTTGGATCAGTACCCGGCGTCGTAGCCGAGCCCGCGGTCCGGTGCGTCGAGCCCGAGCGCTCGCCGCGTGTCGCCGATCGACTGACGCAGCACGTGGTCGCTGTCCGAGATGCCGGTCTGGAGCGAGTCGGTGACGTCGTGGCGGATGCGGTGCGAGGCGATCTCGCGCGCCGTGCGTTGCCAGCGCCCGCGCAGCGCCCGGTCCTCTGGCTCGCTGCCCAGGGTCGCCGCCAGCCACGGTGGATCGCTACCCAACTCAGCCTCGATCGCCGCCTTGGTCAGATCCCCGGCTCGGACGATCAGATCGGCTTGGCGCTCCCGTAGCTTCGCGGCCTTCTCGAGCAGCTCCTCGGGATTCGGGACGCGTTCAAGCAGTTGCGCCTCCTCACGACCGAGCTCGAAGAGGCGACGCTCTGCATCGGCCTGGCTGTTTCTCCTGCCTTCCCGATCGCGCCAACGACGCCCTCCTGGTTCCCGTTGAGCAGCAGCCTGGACACGGCCGATCCTCCCGCGCAACTCAACGACGGCTCGGGCGTCGCGGATCGCCGGATCGTCGAGCGCGGACACGACGTCGGCCAGCTCGCGGTCGAGCTGCCGGATCTGCGGGCGCAGTTCAGAGACCCACCGCTGCGGCGCTGACCCGGTGCGCGACTTGCTTCGCCCGATCGCATCCGGTGCTCTGGCTGGATAGGCATGCGGGTTCAACGGGGATGCTCTGTCAGGCGGTTCTGGGAGCTGCTCGATCGCAAGATCCTCGCCGTCACGCTCGCGCATGCGCAGAGCCATGCGCTGAAGCGGCCCGCGCTCCCGCCCTGGGCTGTTTGGCGCGATGGCGTCGCGCTCGGCGCTCGCTGGTGTGGGCTCGTCGATCAGCAGGATCTCGGTCGGTTGCCGGGCGCGCGAGAGCGCGGTGTAGGACCAGTTGCGCGTGAAGTCGCCGGGCCCGCCGACGACTGCCGCCCATTCGACAGTGCCGCCTTGCATGCCGTGACCGGTCAGCGCGTAGGCGTGCTCGAGGTGGCCGCTCGCGTACTCCGGGTCGATCCGCACCGTCCGGTCGGCGTCGGTTCTCACACTCAGTCCCGTCGTCGCATCGACCGCCTGGATCGTCCCGCGGGTGCCGTTGTCGACATCGAGCCGACGGTCATTGCGCCGCGCGATCACACGGTCGCCGACGCACCACTCGCGACCGGCGATCACGACGCCCTCCCCCAGTTCACCGACCCGTTTCAGATGCTCGCGCGCGAGCTGGTTCAACCGCTCCCGCCGCTGGTTCTCACGGCACACCATCACCGCCTCCTCCGGCCCGAACTCGTCGGTCGCTCGCCCCCATCGCTCGATCGCCGCGCGCTCGGCGTCCATGCCCGGCTGCTCGCCGGCGAACACGGTCAGCTCTCGGCGCTCCTCCTTCATGTGCAGGTAGCCATCGGGCTGGCCGCGATGAACCTTCGCGAGTCCGCGGCGCTCCTGCGGGCTCGCGGGCGATCTCGCGCAAGCGCGCAGCATCTGCACCCTGGCCGGCCGCTGTGGCGACAGCGATCACGACATCGCGCTCCGCGAACGTGTTGGCGCTTGCGGTTAAGCCGCTTGACCCGAACAGATCGTGCGCCAATGCCGACGGATCGAGCTCCTCGGCCGGCGGTGCGGCGGGAAGTCGCGCGAGGTCCTGGAGCTGGTCCTGGCCGAAGCCGTGCTCGGCGGCCTGGGCTCTGATACCGGCTCGCCAATCGGGCTCATGGACATCGCGCTTGACCTCGCGGGTGTCGAACGCGATCCGTTCCCGTCCGCGATCGCCGACCGCCACTCCCGCCGCAACGAGCTCGTGTTCGCGTTCAAGGATGCGATTGCGCCGCGTCGAGAATTCGCGCAGGATGGCCTCGGGCACCTGCTCGAGCTCTGACATTCCGTTCCGTTCCCTGCCCCACGATGCCCAGGGGTGCCGCTCCGTGACCGCTTTGCGCTGGCAGCGCACTGCGCGGCTCGCTGCGCAGCGTAGGCACAACCGCCGGATTGGCTGCCGGGGGCGCTATCATGATGGCATGAAGCGGATCATGGTCCAAGCCGACGAAAGGCTCCTCGATCGTGCGCGCGCGACAGCCGCCGAGCGGGGCGTATCGGTCGCACAGCTGTTCCGAGACGCGCTCGAGCGCGATCTCGGACCCGAACACCGGCCCCCGGCACCGAACGTTATCGGCATGGTGCGCTCACAGCGCGGCGATCTGTCTCGTCGCGCCAGCGACGACGAGTACGAGCCGGAGCCATTTCGCTAATCCTCGACACGGGCCCGTTGGTCGCCGCGTTCGATGCCCGCGACGAGCACCACGACGCCTGTGCAGCGCTGATCGCCGAGACGGGCGAGGCACGAGTCATCCCGGCTCCCGTTCTGGTCGAACTCGACTACTTCCTGACTCGCGAGTTCGGGCCGGAGCCAATGGCGCGACTCCTGGGTGACGTCCGGGCCGGCGCGTTCGAGATCGAAGCGATCACAGCCGTCGACTATCTGCGGGTCAGCGAGATCATGGCCACCTACCAAGATCTTCGGGTCGGCTTCGTCGATGCCTCGGTGTTGGCGGTCGTCGAGCGCCTCCACGAGCACAAACTCGCCACGCTCGACCGACGGCACTTCGCGGTCATGCGCCCAGCCCACATCAATGCGCTCGACCTTGTGCCCGTGTAGGCCGAATCCATTGCCTCCGGCAGGCGTACCGAGGAAGCTGAGCCGCTTCTCCAATGACCCGGCCACACGCCGGACGCAGAAAGCTGCAACTCGTCGCCTAGCAGGCGCTCGACATTCAGGGCCTCAAGGAGCTGGCGTCGGGAAACTTCTGAGCCCGGCCCGGAGACGCCGCGCCGTCCTTGCGCTCAAGGAGCGGCTGGGGTTCTCCGGGCGCCGGGCGTGCCGGCTGGCTGGTCAGCATCGCTCAACGCAGCGGCGCGAGCCGCTGGTCGCGCCGGAAGATGCGGCGCTGCGGGCGGAGCTTCGTCGGTTCTCTCGCCAGCGGCCGCGGTGGGGATACCGCCAGGCACATCAGCATCTGGTCGATCAGGGCTGGTCGGTCACCCGCAAGCGGACGCAGCGACTGTGGCGCGAGGAAGGGCTGGGGGTGCCGCAGAAGCGCCGCAAGCGCCAGCGAGTCGGGGAATCGACCGTGCCGGGTGACCGGCTGCGAGCGGAGCGGCCCGATCACGTGTGGGCGTTTGACTTTCAGTTCGATATCACCGATGACGGCAGGGCGGTGAAGCTGCTCTACGTCGTCGACGAGTTCACCCGAGAGGCGCTCGCGATGGAGGCCGAGCGCCGAATCGACGCCGACAGCGTCGTTGACGTGCTCGACCGGATCGTCCGCGAGCGTGGCAGCAGTCCGGAGTGCGTGCGCTGAGACAACGGGCCGGAGATGACCTCCAACGCGCTGCGGGACTGGTGTCGGTTCAGCCGGACCGGCGCGGCGTCCATCGAGCCCGGCTCGCCATGGGAGAAGCAGATGCCGTCTGATCAGCTACACGGCGCCGCTGACAGCCGCATCCAGCCGCGGGCTGCTCGACTCGCGCGTCGATCTTCGATGATCATGTCTGGCGTGCTCCGAGCTTCAACGTCCGCCTGCTGGCTTGCGCTCGCACGTGCGTGTCTAGAGCTCATCCAGAATATCCTCGCCGTCGCTCGCAAGGTCTTCTCCATCCGACAAGATCTCTTCGCCCCATTTGGCCGACAACAAGATGATACGGGTGAGTGTCCCGATCGTCTAACCCCGGAGCGGCTGTGTCTTCTCTCAATAATCTGCAACAGGTGCGAGAGAGGGCGGCTGTCCGCCCCCACCGCGCCGGGTATGGAGCGGAGCCCACGATCCCGCACGGGCGTATCGAGCACCCGGATCGCTCTTGCGACGCTGGCTCGGCCCATCGCTTCGACCTCCGCGAGCACCGCAGGGGGGACTGCGGCGACAGGGCGAGGACCGTTGCGGTTGTCTCCTCGGGGGGCGGCACTGCATTCCGCGTGCCCGTCTTGGGCATGGCAGGGTACATTGGGAGGTGATGCCGGGGAAGACGGACGTCGATTGGGTCGTGGTCGGGTCGGGCTTCGGCGGCAGTGTCGCAGCGCTGCGACTGGCTCAGAAGGGCTATTCGGTAAGGGTGCTGGAGAGTGGCTCGCGCTTTCGCGATGAGGATTTCGCGGGCAGCACGTGGGATGCGCGGCGCTACTTTTTCGCGCCGCGGCTTGGACTGCGCGGGATCATGCGGATGACGTTGTTCCCGGACGTCCTGATCGTGTCGGGCGCGGGCGTCGGTGGCGGCAGCCTCGGTTACGCGAACACGCTGTACCGCGCCCGCGATGCGTTCTTCCAGGATCCACGTTGGCGTGATCTGGCCGACTGGAAGGCCGATCTCGCCGCGCACTACGACACCGCTGAGCGGATGCTCGGCGTGACTGATGTGACGTTTGACTCCGACGGCGACGTCCTGTTGCGCGAGCTTGCCGCTGCGCTGGGGGTTGAGCAGACTTATGGTCACACGCGCGTTGGCGTGTATCTCGGTGAGCCCGACGTTGAGCACCCAGATCCGTATTTCGACGGCGAGGGTCCGGCCCGCACCGGCTGCATCCGCTGTGGCGAGTGCATGGTCGGCTGCCGGCATGGAGCCAAGAACACGCTCGTCAAGAACTACCTGTGGTTCGCCGAGCGCCTTGGCGTGAGGATCGACGCCGAGCGGACGGTTACCGACGTGCGGCCGCAGGGCGCCGCCGACGGGTCTGAGGGGTATGCGGTCACGCACGTGCGCAGCGGGGCGCTGCGTCGCGCCCACGGTGAGAGGATCACCGCGCGCGGCGTCGTCCTCGCGGCCGGTGCACTGGGCACCAACCGGCTGTTGGCCAGCTGCCGGCACCGTGGGTCGCTGCCGCGCGTCTCCGAGCGCCTCGGCTATTTGGTCCGCACCAACAGCGAGTCGATCGTCGCCGTCACCGCGCTCGACGACGCGCGCGACTTCACTGCCTCGGTGGCGATCAGTTCCAGCATCTACCCCGATCCCGACACGCACATCGAACTGGTGACCTACGGCCGTGGTGGCGGCGCGATGAAAACGATGTTCACCGCGCTGGTGGGCGACGGGACGCGAGTCACCCGGCCGCTGCGCTGGCTGGCCGCGATCGGCCGGCATCCGATGAGGTTCGCGCGCCTGCTCGCCACGCCTAACTGGTCGCGGCGAACGCTGATCGTGCTCGTGATGCAGACGGTCGACGGCGCGCTGCGGTTCACCCCCCGGCCACGGCGCTTCGGCGGGGGCGTGCGGATCACGACCGAGCAGGACACCGCGAACCCCAACCCGACATTCATTCCCGCCGCCAACCAGGCGGCACAATGGCTGGCCGAGCGCATCGGCGGCATCCCGCAGAGCGGAACGACCGAGGCACTGTTCAACGTGCCATCGACCGCGCACATCCTCGGGGGCGCGGTCATCGCCGGCGACCCCTCCCAGGGCGTCGTTGATGCCCGCGGGCAGGTGTTCGGTTACGAGAACCTGCTGATCACCGACGGCTCGGCGCTGCCCGCAAACCCCGGTGTCAACCCGAGCCTGACGATCACCGCGCTGGCCGAACACACGATCGCCTTCGTGGCGGCCAACCGCACCCCGTAGAACTAACCGCTCCCGGCGCCCAGCTTGGGTGGAGGCTGCTGGGGGCGTCAGGGGCCTACGCCGATTCAGCCTCCGATCACAGCGGCGGGCTTCCAGCGGGAGATCGTGAATTGCACGCTGATCCGTCCGGCGTGCCGGTCCTGTGCGTGCGTACAGGTTTCGACCGCGCCTTTGGAACTCGTGCTCACGCCCGTGCACCGGAAGCGGCCCAGATATGGCGGCCAGACGACTCCAAAGCTGACCCCGACCATTCCGTTGTTGTCCGTCCAGTCAGGCCAGGCACTCACGGCGGTGCCCGCGACGCCCTCGGCCACATCGCAGGCCATCAAGCGCGCGGGCTCAACAAAGCGGTCGGAGTCGTCGACGCGGCGGGCGATGGACACATCAGTGCGTTGTGCGATCTCGATCCGAAAGGGCGGTAGCACCACCCACCTCCCGTCGGTGCTTTCCACACCGCCGCCTACCTGGCGGCACACTGTGCGCCAAGCCGCCGCGGACGACCTTGACAGAACAACCGCCAGCCCGAGAAGGCTCAGCGCCGCCAGAACCGCTGACCACCTGATGGCGTTCCCGCCGACCCGATGATCGGCCGCACGTTGCGACATCGCTGAAAGTGTCCGCCGAGCGCGTACCGCCGTCAAGCGAGCGAGCGCGGCTCCGCGGCCGCCTGCCCATCCCCGGACCCTTCCCGACGGCGGCGCTCCAGCGATCGCCAGGTCGGCAACGACCGGCCCAATCGCAACGGTGACGTTGCGATGCCCATCGGCTAAGCGGACGGCCGATCAGTTGCCGAGAGATCGCGATCAACGCGCCGAATGCTCGGAGAACCCTGGCGCTCCAGCCTTTGCAGGTGTCGATTGTGCGGTGTCCGGACGCGCACAGGGGGGCTTTATCAGCCGCTGATACGGTCGTTAATGAGAAGGCAGGGGCCTGACGCGTACTGCGCTCGGTCGCCGCATCATCTTGAGAACCTCTACCGGTAGGCAATCCGAGTGACCCTTGAGCTGGACCCGCCGGACCGCGATTGTGATGACGCCGTCGCGCGTGACTTTCGCGTCTCCTCGATGCGCCGTCGGATCGCGGTCAGCGCCGGTGGAGCCGTCGCCGTCGCCGTCCTGCTGGTCTACGTGCTCGCTGGGCGAGGTTCGCAGTTCAGCGCGGCCCTGCGGACGGCGCCGCTCACTCTGGTGGGGCTCTCGGTGCTGCTCCAGATCGGCGCGCTGCTGACCCGCACCGAGGCGTGGGCGATCTGCGTGCGGGCCGCCGGCGGCACGGTCAGCCGCCGGGTGCTGTTTCGCTCGGCCGCGTTCGGCTGCGTCGCGAGCATTGTCAACGGCTCGGTTGGGATGGCGGTACGGATCGCGTCGGTGCGCCGCGCCGCACCGCTGACGACGCCGCGGGCGCCGGCGCTGGTGGCCGCCGAGGTGCCGATCATCACGGTCGAGTTGGCGCTCGTGGCGCTGTTCTCGTTCACGCTGGTCGCGCCGCTCGGCGTCCCGCTGTGGGTGCCGGCGATCATTATCACGCTGATGATCGGTCTCGTTGCTGTGCTCAGACGCGTCTCGGACCGCCATCGGACCGGGCTTGGGGCCGGGCTCGCCGTCCTGCACATGCCGAGCCGTGGCCGCCTGATCACGTTCGCCCTGCTGGCGGTGTGCGCGCAGGTGCTGCGCAACTGGCTGATGCTCCATGCGATCGGCGTGAACGTCTCGATCTTCGACGCGATGGCGCTGCTGATCGTGATGTTCACCGTCGGCCAGTTGCCGATCGGCCCGAGCACCGGGCCGGCGGCCACCGTTCTGATCCTCGGCGCGCACGGTGTCGCTGCTGCCGCTGCCGCCGGCGTGCTCGTGACACTCACTGGCATCATCGGCTCCCTCATCTTCGCCGCTTGGGCGGCCACCGACAGCATCGCCAACCGCCGTCGCGCCGTCGCGGCGCCGCCGGTCGTGCCGTCTCTCCTGACGCCGCCGGTCGTTGTGCCACAGACATAGCGTTCCACGATCACGCTCACCGCCGGCGCAACGAAGGATTGCTCGCCGGATGCGTCGCACGAGACCGTTGCGAGCCCCAGCCCGCCGGTGCCGCGTCCGCGTTCTCCGATTCTCAGTTCTGTGACGCGATGGCTTGGCCGTCGTAGTCAGCGTAGATTGGGAACGGCAATGGCAGACCAGACGGCAGGCGTCGGCGACCGGCGCGCGGCGGGTGTTGGGGCCGTCGTCGTCGCCGCGATCCTCGCGCTCAGCGCCGCGCCGGCGCAGGGCGCGCAGTTCAAGCGCTGTCCAAACGAGCACCTCTCCTCGCGCGATTCGGTCGGGCAAACCCTCCCGATCACAAGCGTGCGGGTCAGCGGGATCTCTTGCGCGGTCGCCGTTGCCGCCGTCCGCGCCAGTACGTTCGAGGCAACGCCGGGCGGGCCGCTGTTCTCGGTGCCGGGCTTCATCTGCACGGGCCCGGTCGGTCCACCGCCCCCGCACTCGAAGGCACGCTACTACCGTTGCACCCGCGGCCACGAGACGTTCGAGTTCCTTGTCCCGGGGTTCTCTTAGGCACAGCAGGCCGGCGATCCGCACGATTGAGACGTCGGGGCGCCCGGCTGCTGAGGAGCCGCGACGTGCAGGCCTCTGGCTACAAGCGCGGCAGCAGCGCATCGGTGTCATCGTCGTAGACTCCTCGTCGTGTTCTTCGCAGTTCGTCTGACACGCGGTGGCCCGTGGGATTGGGCGCGCGATCTCCGGGCGCAGGACGGCTGGGAGGAGCACGCCCAGTTCATGGATGCCCTGGTGAACGAGGGCTTCGTGGTGCTGGGAGGACCGCTGGAGGGAGGCCGCGAGATCCTGCACGCGATCTCCGCCTCATCTGAGGAAGACGTTCGGCGACGACTCGCCGAGGACAACTGGGCGCAGAACGGCATGCTTACGGTGACCTCGATCGAGGCGTGGACAGTCCTCCTTGACGGCCGGTCAACGTAGAGTCGCGTTTCGTCCAGTGCAGCAGCGACGGCTCTCTCACGGAGAACTGGACCGCCCGGGTGTGGGGTGCATGCACCCGTGACGGGCGAGTCGAATCGCATGCTCGAGGTCGGGACCACGCGTGGGCAGGCCGAGCGGGCAGCGCGTGGCCGGACTCGCTCGCCTCTCGTGGGATCATGAGGTCGGGATAGTCGCCGGGCACAGATCTGCACCTAACGAAGGGATCCCTGATGGAAGCCCACCTCAGCAGCGATTGGAACCGCCACGCGCGCGCACCACGGCAAGCTCAAGGTTACGCTCGGGCCTGAGACCGAGGTGTTCCCCGTGCCTCACGCTAAGGACGGTGGCAGCGGTCTGTGGTGGGCGTGCGCGTCGGTGCTCCACGCCGATACCGGTCGTGTCTGTCTGGTGGCCGCTTCGAGCGACCTTGCGTAGTCCCGGCCGGACCGATGGCGATCGGCCCGTGCGCTTGCGTGCGAGCGCACGGCCGTGCCGCAGATCACTCGACCTCACACAGCGAACCTGTTGCAGGAGTCCGAGCGAAGCAACGGTTCACCGTCCGACAATGCCGAACCAACTGCCTGATAGAGATCTCGCCGAGCGTGCTCGGCATCCCCAAGAGAAAGGACGGAAATGCTACTCGCCGCTTCTACCTACACGTTCGGAGACGGGCTCCTCACGGTCCTTGAGCTCGCGTTCTTGTTCCTGTGGATCTGGATCGCGATCGGCGTGGTCTTCGACATCTTCCGCAGCCATGACCTCTCCAATTGGGCCAAGGCCCTGTGGATGCTCTTCATCTTCGTCTTTCCGCTGATCGGCGTGCTCGGCTACCTGATCGTGCGCGGGCACACGCTGCATGAGCACCACGCGCAAGACCGCTCGCAGATTGAGGCGTTCCGCCAGTTCACGCGAGCGCCGAATTCGGGCGGCACCGCAGACGATCTCCACAAGCTCGCCGACCTCAGGGATCGTGGAGTACTGACCGACGAGGAGTTCGAGCGCGCGAAGGCCAAGGTTCTCGGGTAGGAACGTGAGACCAGGCCGCCTGCGACGCCCTGAAAGCGGTACTCAAAACCGGAGTTTTGCCTTAGATGTACGAACGCGCGGCTCGGACGGCACGCCTGTGGCCGTTCCGACGGCGGCCGCGATCAGCTCGGCGACAGGGCACCGCCGAACTCGCTCCAGACCTGGTTCGGGAGCGCGCCAGCGTCAGGCGAGTAGTCGAACTCCTGCGCGGTCATGCCTTCGAAAGGGGACGCGAACGCCTCGCCGATGTAACCGTCCTCGTACAGCTGACTTACCGTTCCGTGAACTCGACAATGAAATCCTCGTCAGGGGCGGTGGAGCTCGCTGGGGACAGAACCACGGGCGTCCCGACCTGCGCGGTTCCGCCCGCGACGGCAGGGATGAGCCTCAGGCCATAGAGGAGGCTGTAGGGGGTGATGCACGCCGGGCCGCAGACCGTCGTCGCCGCCCGCGACCCAGAGGCCGCAGGTCCAGATCCCAACTATGCGAATACGGTTTGGGCGAGACGCGGACTTCGCGGAGCTCGCGGAATGGACGAGGCTGACGTCGGGCATGCAGAATGGGTGAGATGCCCAGCTTCACGCCGGCCTTGACCTGAGAGGAACTTTGTCATGGAATACGCCCACATCGGCCGCACCGGCCTGCTCGTGAGCCGCTTGTGTCTCGGGACCCTTGGTTTCGGGACGACGATCTCGGAGGTCGAGTCGTACGCAATCATGGACCGCGCGCACGAGCATGGAATCAACTTCTTCGACACGTCCGACGTTTACGGACTCCAAGACGGAGGAGACTGGACGGAGAACATTGTCGGGCGCTGGCTGGCCCAAGGTGGTGGCCGGCGTGAACGGACCGTTCTGGCGACGAAGCTCTATCAACCACAGAGCGATTGGCCCAACGACAGGGGGCTTTCCGCGCTGCACATCCGCCGGGCGTGTGATGCCTCGTTGACGCGTCTTCAGACTGACTACATCGACCTGTACCAGATGCACCACGTCGACCGAGGAACGCCTTGGGACGAGATCTGGGAGGCGATGGAGGTTCTCCGGACTCAGGGGAAGATCCTCTACGTCGGTTCCTCGAACTTCGCGGGCTGGCACATCGCCCAAGCGCAGGAGGCCGCGAACGCACGGCACTTCCTCGGGCTCGTGAGCGAGCAGTCCATCTACAATCTGGCGACGCGCGACATCGAGCGAGAGGTGCTTCCTGCCGCGCGTGCGTACGGGCTTGGCGTGACCGCGTGGTCACCGCTCGGGCGAGGGATGCTCGGTGGGATTCTCGCGCAGGAGGCCACCGGAGACCGGAGTGGGGATCGCGTGACACCGGCGACGCTGGACAAGCACCGAGCCCAGTTGGAGAAGTACGAGCGCCTTTGCGCCGACCGTGGCGTGGCACCAGCCCGTCTTGCTCTCGCCTGGCTCCTGTCTCGGCCTGGGTTGACCGCCCCCGTGATCGGACCGGTCAACCCCACACAACTGGACGATGCGGTGAGCTCCCTCGAGCTGCCGCTTGACGACGAGCAGCTCGCCCAGCTGGACGAGATCTTCCCTGGCTACGCCGCCGCACCTGAGGACTATGCCTGGTAGCCGTGGGGCTGGCACCGCCGAGAGCGAGGCTCCCGAACGGGCGGCCCTGCGGCCGTGTTTGCCCGGGTGAACCGCCTCGTCGGCGAGCGCCTCGACCATCTCCTCGGTGATCGGCGCGCTCGTGGTGTGCCCGCCGAACGTCGCTATGCGCCCGTCACCGTTCGCGCGCTCGGGTTTGCCGAGCTGTTCAGCGGACGGTGAAGTAGGCAGCGGTCTGGTCCTGCGCGCCGAGCTGGAGGTCGTAGCGGCCCCGGCACCAGGTGCGACGGTCGATCGCCTTCGGTCCGAGGCGGTAACGGTACGCGTACTCGCCACGCGTGGTTCTGACGATCTTTCCATGCTGGAGCTGGGCCATCGGCGGCGGGAGCAGGTACGTGTGGCAGCTGCGGCCGGTCGGGCCGTTGATCGTCACGAATTGCGCGGGCGCGGTCGTGCGCTGCGCGGCGTTTCGCGAGGCCTGCAGTTGCATCGAGAAGGTCGTTGTCGCCGCGCCGGTGCGCGGGGTGATCGCGACCGTGCGGGGCGCCGGCAGCCGTCCGGGGCTCGGACCAACTCCGGCGGGGACCGAGTAGATCGAGCTCGCGACGCCTTGGGCCGCGACCGTGTCGGTCAGCCCGCCGAAGCCGCCGCGGGCGAACGTCAAGCTCGTCTGCAGCAGATCGCCGGTCGTCGGGTCAAAGATCATCCGCCACCCGCCGGTGCCCTGCCCGAGCTGGACCTCGACTCCGGAGCGGCCGAGCGCGTCGCGCGCGGGGCCTTTGTAGACGGTGCCCGGAAGCGTCGCGGCGACGCGATACAGAGCCGCTCGCACCGCCGGTGTGACCGGCGAGGTGAGCAGCGACGCGATCGTCATCAGCAGCTGGCTGGACCTCGCGTCGGCGACCGTGGAGCCGCTCGAGTGCAAGGTGATCGTCTCGACGCCAGTGCCGGGTGTCGTGCTGATCTGCCTGTACCCGCGCTGCTCGCGGCGAAGAAACGCCGCCTGCGCGCGCGTCAGCGTCGCCCTGAGACTCGCCGGCGCCGTCGGTAGCGCGCGCAACTGCCGGTAGTCGAACAGCCCATCACCGACGTCCCCACCGACGGCCCCACCCTCGGGCGGAAAGCGCCCACCACCCTCGGTGATCGAGTCGTTCGCGCCAAAGCTCGGATACGACGCGCCGCTCTGACGCCAGCGCCGTCTCGCCGCGGCGTTGGGGAAGCTCACCGACAGCGTCACCTGTCGCCGGCGGATCGTGCCATCGACCCCGATCCACGTCTCCTCGCTCTGACGGGAGACGACCTGCACCGTCGGCGGCAGCTTGCCGGACACCGGGACAAACGACCGGGACAACAGCGGGTAGGGCGCGATCGTCGAATTGATCGTGCGCGTGTACCAGTACTGCCCCGGCCCGAGCACCGGCAGATCGCCGGCCGAGGCGGCGGTCGCAGCCCGGTCGAGTGCTTGCGCGGCCGACGGCCGCGCGCTCGGGCCCGTGACCAGGAGCACCGCCACGACCACCATCGCGGCAATCACCCCCGGAGCGACCGCGCCAGCCAGCCGCAGCTGCCGCCAGCGCGAGCGCCGCGGCGATCCGGTCGCCGGCGTGGGTGCTCCGTCGTACAGCCTGGCGATCAGCCGCCGCTCGAGTTCGTCCAGTACCCGCAGCTCGTCACTCACCGCAGCCCCTCCTCCACATTGAACGGGGTCGCCGCAAGCGATTCCCCGACCGCTCGCAGCGCACGACTGACCCGCGCGCGCGCCGCCTGCTCGCTGATCCCAAGCGCACTCGCGACCAGGGCGTACGGCTGCTCGTCGACGACGCGCAGCCATAGCGCCTGACGTTGCCCCGCGTCGAGCCCCGTGAGCTGCTCGCGCAACACCGCCCGCAGCGTCGCGAGCCCCGCCAGCTCCTCGATCCGCTCAAGCTCTTCGTCGCCGGCGACCGGCGCCTCGACCCCGAGCCGACGCGCAAGCTCGCGCGAGGCGGAGCCGGCTTCAAAGTACCTCGCAAGCTGACGGCGGGCGATCGCGAACAACCACCCGCCCGCCTCCACGTCGCTCTCGCCGCGCAACGAGGCGCGCGATGCGAACGCGGTGGCGAACGTCTCGGCCGTCAGATCCAACGCCGCCTCCGCGTCGAACGTCCGCCGCGTAAAGAAAAGCAGCACATCGCGCGCGTGCGCGCGATAGAACCGCGAGAACCCTTCACGATCATCGAGAAACCCGGCCACAACAACAAAGTGTCGCGCCGGCCGGAAAACGTGACAGCCACGAACGCCCGACCGCCACAAGCCCGAGCCCAGATCACCGATTTCCCGTGTTTCCGCCGCGGGCTCGCATGGCCGCGACCGCTTACGTGCTTGCGGCTGGCCGCCCTCGAGTCAGCGCTCCGGAGCAAGCGGGGGGTTTAGGGTTCGCAGAGCCCTGTCCAGGGGGAGGCTGGGGCCTATTGTTCAATAATCCAACACTTCGCCCCAGGCTGGGGCCCTGTTGAGGCTCAACCGACTCGCAGGCCCGGACCGGGCTACGAGCATCAGCGGGCACGGCCGATGCCAGCGCCGGCGAAGCAGGTCGGACCCTGCCGTCCGCCTTGAGTCCAGTGAGCCGTCGTGACCCGGTCCGGCTCATCGAGCGGAAGCCGCGCGGGTGCCTCCCCCAGGCGACGGTGCAGCAGCGCGCCAACGTCGCCGCAGCGTCCGGGCAGTGGCATCGAGTAGGTCGAATGGGCGAGTAGGGCCGGGCGTGATCAGGCCGGTGCGGTCGATCCGCGATTGATCGAGGGTGCGCCTGCCTAGGTGTAGGTAGGCGGAAGAGCGGCGGTGGCCGTGCGCTGGGATCGGTCGGTTAGCGGGTGGGTCCTGCGGGCTGTTCCCAGAGCAGGGTTTCGTGGTGGCTGCTGAGAGAGATGAGTTGTTGGCGCGCCTCGAACGCGCTCCCGCCCGGGATCTCGTCGGCGTAGATGGCTCCGCTCGGAGCCAACGCGTAGTAGGTGAGCCAGAAGTATTCGCCGTCGAGCGGTCTTGTGAAGGTATACGCCGGTTTGAGCGAGTGGCCTTCGATGCGAAGCAGCTCCGCGCCGTCTTCGGCGTAGACCGATCCATTGGGGCCGCGTTCGAGCACCGAGTAGTTCCCGCCGCTTCGCCTTGCGCCCGCGGCGCTTCCGACTTGCGTCGCGGCCCCGCTCGGCCCGACCTGCCAGACCGCCCAGCCGTTGACGCCGGAGACATCGATGTTGCCTTGCCCGTCGACGGCGATCGGCCCGAAGCCCCGCAGCGGACCGCGCAGCACTGTCAGGCCGGTGGTGACGATCGCCCGTACGGGGACCAGCGTGTCGCGGCTGGTCAGCCGCAGGATCTGGTAGCCGGTGGAGATGTAGAGCTGCCCGCGCGGGCTGAAAGCGATCGCGAGCCAGGAGTCCCCGCCGGCGAGCTGGCGCGGTGAGCCAAGCGCTGCCGACAGCGCGGGGATGCCGGCGGTGATGTCCGCGAGGGGCTGATGATCTGCGGTCGTTGGCAGCGGCCTGCCGTCTCCGGCGATCGTGCGGATCACGCCATCGCGGCCAACCACGCGGATGCGGCCACCATCGGCGATGTAGAGGCTGCCCGCCGGCGAGACTGCGAGGTCCGTGATGACCGACAGCTCGGCACCCGTAGCGGGCCCGCGATCACCGGAGAAACCGGCCTGCCCGTTGCCTGCGATCACCCGGAACCGCCCATCCGAGAGACGCACGAGCACGCGGTGAGCTGCGACGTCGGCGACATACAGCGCCCCGCCCGGGGCGACCGCGAGCGGTCCCGCGGTCTTCAGCGGCACGATGTGACCCGCCGGAAGAGCTTGGGAGGCGACATCGCGCCCGGCAATCGCGCCGCTGTGCCCACCTGCGCTGAGGAGCGCCACGAAGGCTGAGATGCAGCCCGCGACCACGATCGCGCTCACAGTACGGATCGTCCGGCGCCGTCGTTGGCGGGAACGGGCTTCATGAAAGAGCGCTTCGCATTCATCGGGTGGCAACGGTCCCGCGCGGGGTGGCTCGGCGATCATGGCGATGCCCACGCGAACTGGCTGGTCCAGTCGACTTCGCCGTAGAAGCTGTTCCAGCTCGATGGATCGAACAGCGGCGCGGCAATTCTCACGGGCCGGCTCGAGGTGCTCGCCAGCAGCCACAGCCCGTCGCCCGCCACGTACAGCAGGCTGTGCCCGTCCGCTGACCAGGCTGGTGTGCTCGCCCCGCCCGAACCAGGGACCTCGATGGACGCCTGGCCGGGCCGCTGCAGCCACAGTGTGTGGGTGCGGTACCACGCCTCGGTGGCGGCTTGGCCAATCTCCGATTGATCGCTGCCGCGCGCCTTGACGAACGCGACCGTCCGTCCGTCCGGAGCTAACGCCGGGTCGAGCGACAATACGCCTCTTGGTGTCCGCAGCACGATGCAGGTTTCGCGAGCCGGCGAGCAGATCACACCCCTCTTGGTCGACCAGGCATAACGGTCGAGGCCGTCCGTGAACGCGAACGTGCCGCTCCGCGCAACCGACATCACGTCATCGACGTTGCTGCCGAGACGGACGAGCTTCGCGCCGGGGCCGCTCAGCTCATCTATCTCGAGGCCGTCGGCCCAGTCGCAGCAGTAGGTCTCAGCATGCAAGATGATGCTTCCGGTGCCGGGGAGCACGAGCGCGTCGTGGATGAACAGCGTGCCGCCAACGCTCCTGCTTGGCTTGGGCGCGACAAACCACGCGGTGCGCGGTCCGGTGAGCGAAGCGGCCACGGAGACCGCGAGGACCCCTTGCTGCGTAGCCGGCCGCCCCCAGCGTGCGAATGCGTAGCGCCCGCCTTGGGGCGACCACGCGATCAGTCCGGGAGGAGCGGGGCGGACCCGGTGAGCGATCCCGCGGCGATCGACCCGCCAGACCGCGCCTCCCGCGAGCAGCTCGCCGTGGGGAAGCCAGTCCTGAGCGTTCCCAGCGGCGACCGCGACGGGCCGCGGCGAGGACCCATTGGCGTGAGCCACCCAAACCCGAGCGGCCGTCGGCTCGCTGCCGGCGAGCGTATAGCTCAGCCAGCGACCATTCGGCGAGAACTCGGGGGCACTCGCTTGTTCTCCCGCCGGGCTGACAGCACGAAGCGTCCCGGGCCGGCCGTCCAGTACCCACAATCTTCCACGCGAGACGAACGCAAGCTCCCCCGCGCGCGCGAATGCTCCGACGTTCACAAACGGTCGACTCGAGCTCTCAGCCAGCACCGCGCCCCGACCACCGGAACCGGCGAGCCAGCCAAGCGCGGCCAACCCGATCATCAAAACCGCGACACCCAAGCGACGCGCACGCCGCACCCGCGCTCGACGTCGCGCCTCCAGCATCAGCGCCTCCGGCTCACCACCAGCGAGCGCAACAGCCGCCGGTCCCTGATCATGCCCCAACAACACGCCGGGCGGCCCTCCCTCAGGACAGACTCTCGATCAAGCGCACGAGCTCGTCGCGGCGCAGGCCGTGCCGACGCGCCAGCTCGATCAGCTCTCGCGCCATCTCAAGCACGGCCGCGCGCTCCGGCGTGCCCGCCACACTCACCCCACGCCCGCGGCGGAACTCGAGCAGCCCTTCGTCGCGCAGCAGCCGCAACGACCGGAGCACCGTGTTCGTGTTCACACCCAACTCCGCCGCCAGATCCCTCGCCGGCGGCAGCCGCTCACCCGGCCTGGCCTCGCCGTCCAGGATCGCCCTGCGGATCTCCGCCGCGACCTGCTCAAACACCGCCGTCGACTCGGACCGATCGACCCTCAAGACACAGCACCACAATCGAGCATGACGCCATTCTAGCTATCATCATATAGTCGGGCAAGCGCGTGCGCCTCTTCGTGGATGGAATGGATGCGTGCCCTGGTGCGTCTACCGGAGTGATCTGGCTGAGGCGGGAGTCTGGCCGGCCGATCATCTGACCCGCCGTTTGCGGCCAATCGCGATTCACGAAGGAGCGCAGATCAATGGGAACCTGCCTGGGGATGAGAACGCGTGGGTGCCCGATCGGCGACCCGTCGAAGATCACGAACGCGACCGGTGGCGGCTCCGCGGGAACGGGCTGCGCCGTCGTGCGCGCGGTGGATTGGGTGTGCCGCCGGGCGTGGCGGTCGGGCGCGCTCACCGTTCTCGTCGCGCTGGGTATGGGCGCGCCGGCTGCTCAAGCCGCTACGCCGCAGCTCTACTGGTCGAACAATTCGAACGGCACCACACTCGGGACGGCCAATCTGGACGGCAGCGGCGTCAACCAGAGCTTCATCACCGGCGCCAGCAGCCCGTCCGGGGTTGCGGTCTTCGGCCAGCACGTCTACTGGGCGAACACCGACACCGGAGCGATCGGCGAGGCGAACCTTGACGGCAGCGACGTCAACGAGAGCTTCATCACCGGCGGCAGCGACCCGACCGGGCTCGCCGTCGCCGGCGGATACATCTACTGGGGCAACGTCACCAGCGAGACGATCGGCCGCGCCAAGCTCGATGGCACCGGCGTCAACCAGAGCTTCATTGCCGGGACCGACGGGCCGGTCGGGGTGGCGGTCGACGGCCAGCACATCTACTGGACCAACTACATCGGCAACACGATCGGCGAGGCCAACGTCGACGGCACCGGCGTCAACCAGAGCTTCATCTCCGGTGCCGACGGCCCCTTCGGGCTCGCGGTCGACGCCCAACACATCTACTGGACAAACTTCAACTCGGACACGGTCGCGCAAGCGAACCTCGACGGCAGCGGCGTGAACGAGGCCCTCATCACCGATACGTCGACCACGGAAGGTCTCGCCGATGACGGCCAGGACATCTACTGGGGCGACCAGAGCGGCAATATCGGAGAGGCGAACCTCAACGGCGAGGTGGTCACCTCGACCCTGGTCACCGGCGCCGGCAACCCGGATGGGCTCGCCATCTCAGGAGCCGAGCCCGCGCTCGGGCTCAGCGCCGCAACGCTCACATTCGCCACCCAGGCGCAGGGGACGCTCAGCTCTCCACAGACCGTGACGATCACCAACACCGGAGGGTCGCCACTGAGCATCACGGGCACGGCATTCGCCGGTGCCGACGCGGGTGACTTCATCATCGGATCGAGCACATGCCTGGGTGCTGTCGCCCCGGGGCAGACCTGCGCGTTGACAATCAACTTCGTCCCACAGGCCCTCGGGGCGCGCAGCGCGACGCTCCAGCTGACGAGCAACGACCCGGCCAGCCCAGCCACAGTCAACCTGTCCGGAACAGGCGGTGCGCTGATCACCGGCCCCACCGGACCCCAGGGACCGACAGGACCCCAGGGACCGACAGGAACCCAGGGACCGACAGGACCCCAGGGACCGAACGGCCCGCAAGGACCGATCGGGCTGCAGGGACCAACCGGGTCGCAGGGGAATCCGGGCCAGCCCGGTCAGATCGAGCTCGTGCTCTGCCGGGTCGAGCATCACATCTACCGCTGCACCGGCAAGCTCGTGTCGGGACCCGTCAAGTTCACCGCGATCTCGGTGTCGATCGACGCGACCCTCTCGCGTGGAGCCGTCGTCTACGCGTCCGGCCACCTGATGCCGAGCGCCCGCGGGCGCGACAGCCTGCTCCTCACGCCGATCCGAAAGATCGCCGACGGCCACTTCACGCTGACGCTCAGGCGACTCCACCATCGCCACTGGATCGCGCACCGCACCCAGATCACGATCCACTGAACCCGGACACGAGAGCGGCAACGCACCGCACCCAACTACGAGCGAGCGCACACAACCAAGGTCACCGGCTCAGATGCCTCCGGCGGCCGGCTGGACGACCGATCAGAGGCAGCCCCACCGTGGATGCGCGGGAGCCGTCGAGTCGTCGAGGACGGTGACGATCGCGGCGACGCGGTCGGGCAGACCCTACGCAGCGACCCCGCAACGATGCCGGACCTTCCGCGGACCCGCGGGTCCACTTCGCCGAGCGCAGGCGCAACTCGACAGCTCGACGCGGGAGGCCCGCTCAGATATCGTCGGCTGCGCTGAACTTGGTCAGTGCCGGAGGTGCAGCGAGGAACGAGGCCAGGTTGGTCTTGCCATCTCCCGCCCGCCAGGCTCTGTAGGCCGCATCCCGCTCCTCCGACGCCCACCTCTCGACCGCAACAATGTGCGTCGGGTCGGCGGTGTCGATCAGCACGTCCACCCCGAGGCAGCCCTCGAACGCTCGCGTGTCAGTCAGAATCGCGTGCAGCTGGGCGTGAAGCCCTTGATCGAGCGCCTCGGGCTTGACTCGCATCTCGAGCAAAGCGGTAATGGCCATCCGTCACTCCAATCGTTCAACATCGATACAGAACGCGGTGCGGAATCTTGCCAGAACGCGCGCTCGACGGCGGCTCAGCGCACAGGGCCGGTGGTCACTGAAGGCGCAGTGGCCCACTGCTGGTAGTGAGGCGGGAGACTGTCAGGATGGGCTTGGATGAAGGTGACGATGTCGTCGCGGGCGATCTCGATGAGGTTGGGGTGGGGGTCGGGGCCGTAGGTGTCGGTGGGCGAGAACGCGAACAGCTTGATTTCTGCGTCGTCCGGAATCGCGGCTGCACGGGGTACGGGTGAGAAGCCGCGTCCAGCCCGAATGATCGCCTCCCGGCGAAGACCATCCCGGGCGACGTATTCCCAAGCACCGGAGAGTGATCGCAGGCGTGGTGGCCGCAGCATGTAGCCGTGACGGTAGTGAAGGTAGTGGGCAACAAGCGTGCGGACCTGGTCGTCGCCGAGGTGGTTGGCGAGGATGTCCTCGAGCGTGAGCGGCCGCTGATCAGGTGTCGAGGTCAGCTGGTCGAACAGCTGTGCACTGTGGGACGTGGCGAGCTGGTCGTACAAACGCTGAATAACCCAATTGCCCACGAAACAATTGACGATCGCGTTCGGCACATGGCCGGTCGGCTTGTAGCGGACAATCTGAGCAGGCCGCACATTCTGAACGTCGGCGTCGACCGCTGCTGGCCCGTGTAGGTACCGCCACGGTCCAGTTACCCTGGCCACATAGTAGTCGCGCGTGAATGGATCGCGCGCCCAGACCAGCGACCCGATGGGCAGGTCGTAGATCTCCTGGACCGCGGCGTGAATGCCGCCCGCGCGGGCGACGGCGCGCTCCCGATAGCTATCCCAGTCAGCCGGCGCGGAACCGACGCCCCAGCCGAGGCCCAGCACGTCGTGCTCTCGACAGAACTCGAGCGCCACGTGGCAGCGCTCGGAATCAGGTGTGATCATCAGCGCGTACAACGCCGGCGTGTCGTCGCGTTCGAACACGGGCAAGCCTCCTCTCTTGCGGGCGAGCCAAGCTCAGCCAGCCCGTAACCCTCCTACTCAACCATCCAAGCTAGCGTCGCGGTCCGGCGCCGGAATCCGGGATCTACCGAAACGACTGCGCGACCAACCACCGAGCCACACGTAGAGGCCGACCCGATCCAGGATGCCGCCGTAGGCCACGACCATCGCGGCGGGTGGGGCCGGCGCCAGGACGCCAGCCCAAGGCTCGGACTCAGGTCGGCGCGGCCATCAGGACGAAGTTACCGTCGTCGTCGTACTCGAAGGGGGTCAGCGCATCGCTGGCCACGGCGCCCGGGTCGGTGCCGAGTGAGATCATCGGCTTATTCGACATCCAAAACGCCTCCTTCATCAGGAGCTCCATGATCTGTTTCGCCGTGAACTGCTCTAGCAGCCGTGTCCTCAGGCCCGCGTCCGCGGCGACAGGCGCCATCACGAGCGCATCGAGGAGTTCGAGTGCAGCCCGATGCGCCGGGCTCACCTTTGAGCTGGTCTGGTAGTTCACGGCTTCGTCCATCAGGTCGGCAACGTCCTCGGGCCACTCCACCTCTCGCCGAACGCTCTGGCAGAACTGGCAGTGGTGATAGGCGGCGCTGCGCAGCCGCACGATCTCGTCGGTCAGCTCATCGACGCCGTGGGCGCGGCAGGTTGCCCGGTTGAAGGCGTAGTAGGCGGCCATCAGGCGAGCATCCGTGTCGGTTCCCTCATCCTCGACCCACTCGATGTGGTCGCGGTCGCGCTTGGCGTCGCTCGTCAGCTCGGTCTGGCCGATCCAGTCCATTCCGTCCGGGGTGGGATCGACGTCCAGGAAGGCCAGCACGCGCAGAAACGCTTCGGTGATGTACAGCCCGTAGACGAAGGTCGACGGTTCCGACACGCCGAGTGCGTGAGCCAGGGCGGATCGCTGCTCCGGTGAGACGTCCTTGGCGCTGAGCATGAACTGCTCGGCGTAATCCAGAGCGGCGCGCTCGGCCGCACCGAACGCGGGGGAGCTATCCCAGGCTTCGAGATCGGCCAGGATGCGCGAGTCGGCTCCTTCGACAGCGGCTCGGCAGCCGAGGAGCTGGCCGATGCGCAGGCGGCAACAGGCCGAGCAAGCGGGCATTGGTCGCGGCCTCGGCGGTAGCGAGGAACTGCACGAGGCACTCAGTCATGTCAGGCTGAAGCGCGAAGACGGCGTCACGATCCGTGGCCGACGCGGGAGACGAGGTGGGGAGCCATGTCATACCCACGAACATACCCCAGCTGCGTAAGCCCCTCAACCCGCCAAACGAGCTGCAGCCGCAACTCGACGACCTCGTGGGTCTGTCGGGCCTCGGCGAGCTGACGGCTCGCAGCGACGACGGCCAGCGTGGTCAGCGGCTTGAAGCGGGCGCAGCGATCGACATCGGGGCCAGTCGCGATTCGGTGAGCGCGGCTGCGATCGCGCATCCGGACCGGTGCCCGGATCGAGATGAGCCGAAGCATTCGGGGCAGTCCGTGGATGCTCGCGGGGCGGCGATGCCCTCCTGGTCCAGCAGCGCCGCGAGTCGCTGACGAGCGCGGTGACGCCGCGAGCGAGCGGTCATCGGCAGCAACCCGAGCACGCTGCCCGCGTGGCTCGGGGACAGCCCATCCCACGCAACCAACAGGATCATGTCGCGGTCCACAGGACGCAGCTGCCCCAGCGCGATCCGGACCCCCTCCCACTCCAGACGCCCTTCGACGTCAGCTTCATCCTCGGACGTGGGAAGGCTCGCGAGGTCGTGTTGGAACGACTGCTCGCGTCTGAGCTTGCGCTCCGCATTGCGCGAGAGGTTCCGCGCCACAGCCAACAGCCACGGCATCGCATCCTCCCCAGCTGGGACCTTGTCAAGCCGCCGCCACGCGACCTCAAACGTCGCCGCGATCACGTCGTCAGCATCAGCAGCCCGAAACCCACGAGCCAGCACGTATCGAGCGCCACCAGAATAGTGCGCATCGAACAACTCCCGGAACCGGTCCTCGGGACTGATCATCTACAACGTAATGTCGCCACCAAGCTCAACGTTGCAGCACGACGCAAACCTGCCCCCGGCGGACGCGCCGAGAGCCGGAACGGCCCCGTCTCTGGCTGCTCGTCGCCGCCGCTGAAGGAGCGACGGCTTGTTCGACGTGAATCACCGTCCACACCAGCTCAGACGGCCACGCTAGGCTTACGGTATAGACGAGCGACAGGAGAGCGAGATGCCAGCGGACGAGGCCGCCGATCTGCGCGGCGCGCTCAAGGCCTTGCAAGACGCGCGGAGCGCGGGCGACGCTCATGGCGGCGAGAATGCTCTGGAACGTGCTCTGCTGACGACGTCAGCGATCGGCATCGACACCGAGGAGGAGATCGTCGCCGCCGCTGTCAGGCTGCTTCGAGCGGCTGACGACAGCGGCACGACTCGCCTCGAGGTTCGCGATCAGAGCATGACGCACCGTCGGTGGTTCGAGATCAGCCTGAACGGAGAAACGAGTTGGGGCGACAGGTGATCGAGCGACTCAGCGGCCGAACCAGCGAGCCGGTCAGGGCGTCGGCGCAGCGTGGCGTCGCGTAAACGGTTGGCGGGCTGAGCACGACGCGCGCAGTCGTCGATGGGCGTCGGCGCGGCTGGAGACTCGTACCCAACGCCGAGAAGCGGGCGATGCCGCGCACCCGGGCGCCGCTGCTCGCCCTCGTGCCAGGCGGTCGGCTCTGGACATGGCCCTGCTCGGTTGCGAAGCTGCACTCCGTGACGCCGCTCGAGCAGCGCTGCCGCGGGACACTTGAAGGAAGCTGGAGCGTTGGTGAGCGCGATGGCGTGCCGTTCGCGTACACGCGTCCGAGCCCGGGCCGCTACCGCTGGCAGTGGTATTGGGATTCTTGCTTTGCGGCGATCGCGTGGCGGCATTTTGATCCCGCACGCTCACGGGCCGAGCTCGAGACGCTGCTCGCTGCGGCGAGGCCCGACGGTTTCATCGGTCACACGATCTTCTGGGAGCACCCGGTCAGTGGCCCGCGAAGGCTGTTCTACAACGTGATCCATCGCGACGACGTGATGACGGCCACGATCGAACCGCCGGCGCTGGCGTTCGCGTGGCGGATCGCGGTCGGCGATCCTGCGCTCGAGCCGCGGGTCGTTGCCCACCATGCCGCAGTCAGCGACCAACGTGACCTCGAGAGTGACGGGCTGGTGTGGATCCTGCAACCGGATGAGTCCGGGCTGGATGCGTCACCGCAGTTTGACCCGATCTGGCGCGATCGGGCGCAGGGCTTGCCAGGCTTCGTCGAACTCGTGCAGCGCAATCGCGAGCGCCAGTTTCGGATCGATGCGGTGCGCGCGGATGGTGACCCGGTCGTCTGCGAGGTGCTGACGAATGTGATCCACGGGCTCTCGCAACTGGCGCTTGGGCGGCCGTCGATCACGCCGGCGCTGATCGCCCGGTGTTACGACGAGCCGAGCGGCCTGTTCCTGCCGGCGGTGGAGCCGTCGATCAGCGAGCGGATCCCGGTCACATGGACGGCGCTGGCGCCGCTGGCGCTGCCCGACCTCCCCGAGGAGATCGGTCACCGTCTCGTGCGGTACCTGCTGGACGACCGTCGTTTCTGGACGGCGGTCGCCCCGCCTTCGGTCTCGCTCGATGAGCCGTCGTTCTCGCTGCGAGAGCACTTTGATGGTTTGCGGCGCTACTGGCGGGGACCGACCTGGGTCAACAGCGCGTGGCTTGTGTGGCGAGGCTTGGTGCGCCTTGGGTACGAGCAGCAGGCGAACATACTGGCCAGCGGGATCACGACGGTGGTGGCGCGGGAGGGGCTGCGCGAGTTCTACGACCCCCGCGACGGGCGCGGCATGGGCGCTGAGGACTTCGCCTGGTCCGCGTTGGCGCTTGAACTGCTCGATCCGGCCAATGCGACCGTCGGCGTACCCAGCCACCGGGGGTGACGGTGGAGGGCTCGATGCCGGCGACGCTGGGCGGGTCCGCGCAGGAGCATCACGCGCGGCGTGCACTGAGCGGCGCCAGCCGTCATCTGCAGAAGTCAGCTCTCAAGCTGGTTGGGTATCTCGTCGCCGCCTACCTGGTGCTGAAGCTGATTCCGACGCTGCGAGAGGCGCTGCGCAGCCTTGAGCACGTGTCGTGGGAGTGGGCGCTCGGCGCGATCGCCCTCGAGGTGCTGTCTGAGCTCGGGTTTGTGTTCGCCTGGGGCCAGGTCGTCGACCCACAGAAGCTGCTCGATCAAGACGGCCATGGACGGCGAACCGACGACGACGTCGCCTGGGCACAGCTTGCGGGCGGACTCCTGCTCCCCGGCGGGGCGTGGGGAGGTGTGGGAGTCGGAGCGCTGATCCTGCACCGGTTGGGAGTGCCCAACGAGCAGATCGCCGAGCGCGAGTTCAACCTCAGCTTTCTCAATACGGCCGTCGACGGGCTGGCGCTGATCGTGTTCGGCGTCGGGCTGGCGACCAGCATCCTGCCCGGCGAGGCGCGTCTCCTGCTGACGGTGCTGCCGGCGGCGGTCTCAGCGGCCGGGATCGGCGCCGGGCTGCTGATCGCCCGCCGCGCGAACCGCTACGCCGAACGCGTCCAGGCCAGGCGCCCCAAGCTCGCACGCGCGCTCACGGCACTCGCGAACGCCGTGGAGGACACGAAGCGGCTTCTGTTCCACCATCGCAACTGGACAAGCGTGCTCGCGGTGCTCGCCTACCTCGGTTTCGACGTGCTCGTCCTCTGGACCGCCTTCCTCGCCATCCATGCGCGCCCAGTCCCGACGTTTGCGGTCGTGATCATGGCGTACATCATCGGCGCCATCGGCGGATCGATCCCCCTGCCGGCCAGCATCGGGACCGTCGGCGGCATGGCAGGGATGTTGATCCTCTACGGCGTGGCCCACAACGCGGCAATCGCCGCTGTCCTGCTCCACCAGGCGATCGGGCTGCTGGTGCCGCTGACCGGCGGCGGGATGGCCTACGCGATCCTTCGCCGACGCATCGGGCCGATCATCAGGGTCTCCCACAGCCGTGACCACGCCGACAAGGATCCGCCCCACGGCTCATGCGTCGGCTGAGGGGGCGTGCCAGCTGGGCTTTCGGAACCGCAGGAGCAGCAGGGGTGGGAGGATCCCGATCATGAGGATCCCTGCCAGGATCAGCAGCGCGTACCCGACCGGGCTCGTGTGGGCCAGCTGTGATGGCGCCACGAACCCGATGAGGAACGCGACGATGGACGAGATGCCGCCAAGCGTGCACAGCAGTCCGAGCGCCGGCGCGCGGTAGCCGCGCGCGTGATCTGGTTGCGCCCGCCGCAGCTTGAGAGCGGCGATGAACATCAGCAGGTACATGATCAGGTAGACCTGCGTGGCCATCGCCGCGAAGATCCAGTAGGCGTCGGACACGGTCGGGATGAACGCGTAGAGCAATGCGATCAACGTGATCACGACCCCCTGGGCAGTCAGGATTCGCACCTCGACTCCTTGACGTTTGGTCTTCTGGAAGTAGGGCGGGAGGTAGCCCTGCTCGCGCCCGATGTCGAGCAGTCCCTCTGCCGGGCCGTCTAGCCAGGCCAGCATCCCGGCGAGCGCACCGACGGCCAGTGCGACCGCGATCACTGGTACGGCGAATGCAAGGTGGAAGTGGTGCAGCAGACTGCTGAACGCCTGCATCACTCCCGCGGTGAGGCTGATCTGGTGTGTCGGGATCACCCAAGAGATCGCCAGCGTGGGGAAGATGAAGACCGCGAGGACGACCAAAGTGGCCAGGAACATGGCCTTCGGATACTCTCGGCCCGGGTCTCGGAGCTCATCCACATGCACGGCGTTGATCTCGATGCCGGCGTAGGTGAAGAAACTGTTGACCACCAAGACGATGCTCGCGAGCCCGGTCCACGCCGGTAGCAGGTGGTGGACGCTCATCGGTGCCGCGGGTTGATGGCCCTGGACCAGGAAGACGGCGGCGAGCACGACCAGAACCGCCCCCGGGATCAGGGTTCCGATCACGGTGCCACTCGAGGAGAGCTCGGCGACAAACCCGACTCCCCGCGAGGAGATCAGCACACCGGACCAGAAAAGGACCACAATGATCGCTGCTGTGTAGATCCCGTTGCCCGCCAGCGTCGGGTCGATGATGTACGCGAGTGTGCTCCCCACATACGCCAGCAGCGCCGGGTAATAGAAGATCGTCTGCGAGAACTGGCACCACACCGCCACGAGGCCCATACGCGCCGAGAGCCCCTCACGTACCCAGTTGTAGACGCCTCCCTCCCAGCCCGAGGCCAGCTCAGCGGCGACCAGCGACACGGGCAGGAGAAACACGACTGCCGGAAGGACGTACAGGAACACGGAGGCAAGCCCGAACACCGCTGTCGCAGGCGCCGACCCGAGGTAGCCGACCGATCCGACCGTCATCATCGCCAACGTGCCGCCGGTCATGGACGGCCTGCCTGGCCGCCGGGCCGAGGCTTGGCGTGCATTCGCGTGCTCGACCGCGGCGGTCGCGTGCGCCGCGTTCGTCCTGCGGCGTTGCTCGCGCGGCAGCCGTAGCAAGTCCGAATCAGAATAGGACCTCGGCACCTGCACGAGGCTCAGGCAGGCAACGTCCGCAGCGGGCGCTGGCAGCCGCGGTCGCCGAGGGAAGCTTCGACGCGGCCGCCCGAAGCCTCCATGTGACCCCATCGGCGATCAGCCAGCGAATCAAGGCTCTGGAGAGCACGGTTGGACGCGTGCTGCTGATCCGGTCGCGACCTGTACGCCCGACGGCCTCGGGGCAGACCCTGCTGAGGGTCGCCAGACAGATCGAGGCGATCATCGACGACGCCTCCCGAGAACTCGGTGAGGACGGTGAGCGCGGGCTGCCCGGCGTTGCGCTCGCGGTCAACGCCGACAGCCTCGCGACCTGGCTGCCGCCGGCACTCGCCGCCGTCCAGCCACCGGTCGCCTTCGACCTGCGACGGGCTGACGAGACGCGCACCGCGGAACTGTTGCGCGATGGGAGTGTGATCGCCGCCGTCACCGCCTCCGCCGATCCGGTGGCGGGGTGTACGGCGCATCCGCTTGGACGGATGCGCTACCGACCGCGGGCGTCGGTCGGCTTCGTTGAACGGTGGTTCAGCGAGGGCGCCACGCCGAAAAGCCTCGCCCGGGCTCCCGTTGTGGTGTTCGACCGCGCAGATCAACTGCACGACCGCTACCTGCAACGCCGCTCACGCCAACCGCTCCATCCACCCCGCCACTACGTGCCCGGCTCGACCGCTTTCGTTCAATCGGTACGGCTCGGACTCGGATGGGGAATGGTCCCCGACCTGCAGGCCGGGGACGGGACGGAGATCATCAACTTCGATCCAGCCGGCGCGATCGACGTGAGCCTGTACTGGCAGCAGTGGAGGCTACGGTCGGGCACGCTGGACCGCGTCGCCGACGCCATCCGTGCTCACGCCGAACTCGCGCTGCAGATGCCGCCACCTGGCTCAGGTGCGCGAGGTCGGCGAGCCCCAATGGCGTGACGCGCGAGCGTCCCGGAGCGGATTCGGGGGCTCCAGTGCGCCATGCTCGAACGATGTCCCAGCGTCGGATCGACCTTCTGAGCCTGATGACGTTCGTCGTCCTTGGTCTGCCTGACGGGATGCTCGGCACGGCGTGGCCGGCGATGCGCCGGACCTTCAGCGTGCCGGTCGGCGATCTCGGCCTGATTCTGCTCGTCCAGACCGTCGGTTCGGTTCTGGTCACCGGCGTCATCAGCTCGGCGATGCGGAAGGTCGGGGTCGGAGCGCTGCTCGGCGCAGCCGCGGTCACGGCGGGCGCAGCCGCCGGGGGCTACGCCGTGGCGCCGGCTCTCGCCGTCGTCCTGTCGGTGGCCGTCCTGTTCGGCGTCGCCGGCGGCTCGATCGATGCCGGCCTCAACGCCGTGATCGGCGTGTCGGGTCGCGGGCGCCTGCTCAACCTTCTCCACGGGGCCTACGGTGTCGGGACGACGATCGGACCGCTGCTCGTGACCGGGGCGTTGCTGCTGGGTTCCTGGCGCGGAGCCTACGTCGTGCTCGTGGCGGCAGAGCTCCTGATCGCCTGGCAATGGCTTCTCCAGCGCCGCTTGCAGACAGCGAAACCCGGCGACGACGATGACTCGGCGGGGGCTGCCCTTCCGCTGACGCGGGTCGCGCCGGCACATGGCGCGCTGGTCGTCGCCGGAATCGCGCTCTTCTTTGTGTACACGGGAATCGAGGTCGCCGCAGGTCAGTGGGAGACGGTCTTCGACCGCGACCACCTGCACATGTCGGCGTCGGCAGCCGGCGTCGCGACGTTCGCGTATTGGGGGGCGCTGACAGCCGTGCGCATCGCGCTTGCAATCGCCCCGCGCCCGCCGACCAACGACGCCGTCGTCCAAGTGGGAGGCGGCCTGTCCGTGGTGGCGGCGGCTGTGATCTGGTTGGTGCCGGTCGTCGCTCTGAAGGTCGCGGCATTCGTTGCCCTCGGCGGCGCGCTTGCCGGGATCTTCCCGGCCCTCGTCGCGCTTACTCCGCGTCGCGTGGGCGACGACCACGCCGCGCGCGTGATCACCTGGCAGATCGGCGCGGCGACGGCCGGCGGGGCCGGCGTCTCAGCCGTCATCGGACTGCTCGTCGATGCCTTCAACCTCGGTGTCCTTGGCCCTGCGCTGACCGTTTTGTCCGTCGTGTTCGTCTGCGGCTCATCGCTCGTGGGCCACTCCCCGATGGCCGTCGACGGATCGTCCTGAGCGGCGCGCGCGGCCCAAGAGCCACGCTGCGCCCCAGCCGATCGTCCCGACTGCTCCAGCCGGGCCGCTCAGCTGCTCGCGCCGATCGCGGATACGTTCACGCGTTGCGCGTGATCCGAACCGCATCGCCGTCTCCGGCGACGTCTTCTGAACGCGTCGGTCCAAAGACTTGCATTTTGAAGGTCCGGTTGGACATACTGCTGACGCCGGCGCGCGCCGCGGGCTGCGGGCGGCACTCGAGACTACTAGGGGGGATGGCTTATGGCTCATCGGCGGGCAACGCCGGTTCGGGCGCTGGCGCAGTTGTCAGCGTCTCTGCTGGCGACGGGAGTCGCGGCGACTGTGGCGGCCGCGCCGGCGAGCGCCACGCCCGTCACGACCTGCACCGAGTCGGCGCTGAAAGCTGCGATCGCGAAGGGCGGGTTCGTGTGGATCCGGTGCAATGGGACGATCACGCTGTCCTCGGAGATCGTGATCCCGTCCGGGCAGAGTGACTTCGTCACCGGCCTGTTCCATAGCGTCACGATCTCGGGCAACAATCAGACGCGCATCTTCCACGTCGAAGGTGGTCACCTGACGCTGTCGCACGTGACGCTGACGAAGGGGCTGGCGCTCGGAGCGCTGGGAGTGGACGGCGGCACCGGTGCCGACGGCGTCGACGGCGACGGGGGCAACGGCGGCAACGGCGGGGCCCCGAACGGCGAGGCAGGCAGCAACGGCACTGCCGGCGGCGACGCGACGGCGGGGGATCCCGGCACCGACGGTGGCGCGGCCACCGGTGGCGCGGTCCTGATCGATCCCGGCTCCGTGGTCACGATCAGGCACGTGACGATTTCGAGCTCCCGCGCGATCGGGGGCACCGGCGGCAACGGGGGTGACGGCGGCAACGGCGGCTCCGCCGGTGGCGGCGGCAGCGGCGGAGCCGGCGGAGGTACGGCCGGCTCTGCGAGCAGCGCCAATGCCAGCCGTAACGGACGATCACTGGTCAGGCTCGCGAGGGTGGAGGGCTCGGCGCGTCGCATCGACGTCGGACTCGGCGTCCCGTTCCTGCAGACCACGTTCGGTCTCCGCTCCGCAGTGACGGCCGTGGCGGCGGCCGGGATCACCGGGACGGACGGCAGCCCGGGGACCGGTTGCGACCCGAATGACTACGTCGGCGGCGGCGGCGGCGGCCAGGTCGGCGACGTGCTGATCCCCACCGCGAGCTCTGGCGGCCTCGGTGCCAGCGCCGGGTACGCGATCGAGTTCCAGTATGCGGGCACTCCGGGGAGCGGTGGCAACGGTGGTAACGGTGGTAACGGAGGCGCCGGCGGCGACGGCGGCGACGGCGGCAACGGCGGCGATGCACACGGCGGCGCGATCATGAACGCCGGCACCCTGACGCTGGCCGCGGACCAGTTCACCTCCGATACCGCGACCGGCGGCGCTGCCGGCGACGGCGGCGACGGCGGGAGCGCAGGCTGGTCGGGTGGCGGCGGCCAGGGTGGTCTTGGCGGTATCTGCTCCGACAATTCGGGTAATCCGGTCGGCGCGCCCGGTGGCGCGGGCGGACTTGCCGGCAACGCCGCCGCAGGCGGCGATGGTGGCGACGGCGGCAAGGGCGGCAACGCGAGCGGCGGCGGGGTCGACAACGCCGGCCAGCTGATCATGACCGGAACGCATTTCACCGGTGACAGCGTGGTCGGCTCCACCGGCGGTGACGGCGGCCTCGCTGCACCCGTGATCAGTGCCCAGGTCGGCGGCTATGGCGACGTCGGCACGGCGTCGAGCGGGACCGCCGGCGCAGCCGGGGTCGCAGGCCTTCCCGGGACGCCCGGTGCGGGTGGCAACGGCGGCGACGCCACCGGAGGCGCCCTCGATGATGGCGGGACGCTCGGGATGGGGAGCACCACGTTCTCGGCCGACACCGCGACCGCGGGCGTCGGCGGTGGCGGAGGCTACGGCATCGGGAGCTACTTCGGGTTCGACGGATCCGCCCCGGGTGGCTGCACACTCGATTTCCCAACCGGCTACGTGTGTGGTGACGGTTCTGACGGAGGGGCCGGAGCCAGCGGCAGCGATGGGGGCGATGCCGGGGCGGGCGGGAAGGCCCAGGGAGCATGCTTCCACTCATTCGGGTCGCCGACGCTCGTCACCGTCTCGTTCTCACATTGCACAGCAACCGGTGGCAACGGCGCGAACGCCGAGATCGGGGCCCCGGGCGGGGACGGCGGCGCCGGCGGTAGCCCGACCGGCGGGACAGCCCCGGCTGGGCCCGGCGGCAACGGCGGGAGCGGTGGCGCCGGCGGGAACGGCGGTGCCGGCGGGAACGGCGGTGACGCGACCGGCGGCGCGGTCTGGGTCGGCGGGACCGCCCAGCTCGGCACGATGCCGACCTTCCTCGGTGACAAGGTCACTGGCGGTAACTCAGGCACCGGCGGTGACGGCGGTGACGGCGGCGCCGGCGGCGCCGGCGGCACGCCGGGCGGCAATCCCGGCAGTCCGGGGGCGGCTGGTACGACCGGCAGCGATGGCACGCCGGGCACCGCCTCGATTCCGGACTTCGCGGGCTCGAGCGCGGCGGAGATCGCGGTGGTCATCGCCCCAACCACCGTCCCGAACGGCACGGTCGGCACCTCATACTCGGCGTCGCTGTCCGCGAGCGGTGGCTATCCCCCGTACACGTTCTCGAAGTCGGGCACGCTCCCGCCGGGGCTGTTCCTGCTGCCGAACGGCGAGGTCACCGGCACGCCGAAGACAGCAGGCTCGTACTCGTTCACGGTTCACGTCGCGGACGTGCTCGGGCTGACGGCGTCGGAGACGCTGAACATCACGATCAGCTGATCCGGAGCCGCCTCGCGCCAGCGCGGTTCACGCGCGGCTTCGGCCGCCCGTGAGCCGCGCTGAGCGGTGATCGATCGGCTGCGCCGGAGATCGGAGCCGACGGCTCTACAGCGCCACGGCGGGCGGCCCGCCAATCGCCACATGATCACAGCCGGCGATCGGCACGCCGCCCTCCGAGAGATTGATGACGCTGAGCGTGCTCGCTCGGAACCGAGGTGACCTGACGGCAACAGCGAGGTCGGCCGTGTCGCTGATGCGCTCGTACCTGGGCATCACTCGCTCCCGGCACGAGCGCAGGCCCACCGCACGCCAAAGGTTGCGGACGTCCCCCAGAACGCCGCGCATCTCACCCTCGCCAGTTGACCGAACGCGAGACTCCGGTGACCGCGACGGGCCTCCAGTCCGGGATCGGTCGCCCAACTCACGACGCCCGCCGAGCTGTCGATCGCGGGGCGTGCTCGCAAGCGTCAGCCGACTTCATGATCAACTGATCCAGGGTCCTCGGCGAGCGCCGAGCGCCCCCTCGGGAGGGCGAGCACAGTGACGATGAAGGTCGCTGCCAGCACTCCAGCCATGATGTAGAAGACGGTCTGGGTCGAGTGGGCAAAGGCAAGCTGAACCTGGTGAGTGAGCGCCGGTGATTCCCGCGCGAAGCCGCCCCCGCCCGCCGCCGATGAGCTCGAACCAAAAGATGACGCGATCCGATGGGCGGTCTGGCCGGGAACCCCAGCACGAGTCAGCACGCCGCCGACGTTGGCGACATTGCGGTTGATCAGAATCGTTCCGAGCACCGCAAGCCCGAGGCTCGCGCCGAAATTACGTGCGGTCTGGGTGATCCCGGTGACCTCGCTGTAGCTCGAGCTCGGGGCGCGGTTGACCGCGTCGGTGCTCGCCGGCCCGAGCATCAAGCCGAGCCCGACGCCAGAGAAGATCACGTAAGCGGTCTGCGCGTGAAGCGAAAGATCGGTGAGTTTGCCGGCGAGCAGGTAGAAGCCGATCGCGCCAAGCGCTGAGCCGACCACCACGGGTGGTCGCGCCCCGCGCCGGTCGAGCACCCGGCCGCCGATCTGCGCCGCGACGACGAACCCGATGAACCAGTACATGAGGTAGATGCCGGCGTGGGATGAGGTCTGGCGCAGTGATACCTGGGCATAGACGCTCGCGAAGAAGAAGAACGGCACGAACACGATCGACATCAGGCCAAGCACGCTCGTGTCGACCGAGAAGGCGCGCTCGCGGAAGATCTCCAGACGCAGCAGTGGATCGGGCGTCCGCAGCTCCCATGCCACAAACGCGACCATCAGCCCACCTCCGGACACGAGGCACACCCAGGTCGCCGGGCTGCCCCAGCCCCAAACGCTCGACTGCTCGAGCGCGAGCACGATCAATCCCATCGCTCCGGTGATCAGGACGGTGCCGCGATAGTCGAGCTTGGCCGGACGCGCCTCGTTGTCAGGCCTCGAGATGAAGATCAAGATCAGAGCGATGATCGCCACCGGGATGTTCACCCAGAAGATCGCCCGCCAGGTCCATTGCGTGAGGAAGCCACCGGCGATCGGCCCGATCGCGGTCAGACCACCCGAGATCCCGAAGAACACCGCCATCGCCTTCCCACGCTCGTTCACCGGAAATGACGCGACGACGATCGCGACCGAGGCCGGGAACATGATCGCCGCGGCCACGCCCTGCAACACGCGCCAACCGATGATCCATCCTTCGGCAATGCTTCCTCTGGGTGTCAGCCCGCACATCGCCGACGCCAGTGCAAATCCCACCACCCCGATCACGACCATCCGGCGCCGCCCGAGCACGTCGCCGAGCTTGCCACCGAACGCGAACAGGGCCGAGAGCGACAACAGGTAACCGTTGATCACCCACTGCGAGCCGATCGAATCGAGCGACAACTCCTTCTGGATGTGAGGGATCGCAATCGCGACGATCGTCTGATCGATGAACGTCATCGCGACGGCAAAGACCATCGCTGCGAGGACGAGGTTCTTGCTCGGCGACCTCATTGCGTCCGCATCCTTGCATGCCGTGCAGCAGCTCGCACCCCCCGCTCGGGTTGTGGACAGGCGATCACTGCGGGCGGGCAGGCCGATCCCAAGATCCGCAGACGCCTCCGCGCCGAGCAAGGTGCCGATCGCCATCCCCCACCTTGGTCAGCTACCGGGTCGCGGCTTCTGCGGATCGTGCTTGGCCTAAAGATCTGATCTGTTTTGTTCGGCACACCGGTGTTGTGCGAGGTCCGCCGAATTCATTGCCGACACACCGTTCAGATCCCGCCCGGAATACGTTTGACATAAAGCTATGGATCCGCATATATTGCGGAAACGCCACAGCGTTCGATGCGGTGGATCCGCGGTCGTGCTGCCGGGCTCTCAGCCGGGCGTCGATTCGGGCAATTCGAGGAGAGAGGTCAATATGCAGTTGCACATGCGGCGGTCGCGCGTGGCCGGCGCGATCCTTGCAGCGGCCGGCGTTGTCGGCCTAGCGGGTGTCGCAAGCGGCGGGGCAGCGGGCGAGGCCGCCCGGGCGGCGGTCAGCGTCTCGTCGTGCGGCCCGAAGCCGGGGGTCAAGGCGACCGGCACCCCGATCAATGTGGGCACGATCGATACGCACCAGCCGGGCACGGACTTCACCGATGGGCCGAACATGATCAACGCGTATTTCGCGTGCGTGAACGCGAACGGCGGTGTCGATGGTCACCCGCTGGTGCTGCACGTCGAGCTCGACCAGACGCAGCCGTCGCAGATCACGGCTGATGCCAAGCAGCTGATCCAGGCCGATCACGTGGTCGCGATCGACGGGGTGTTCGACCTGCTGGAGTGCACGCTCGACCAGTCCTACTGGAAGTCGCTCGGGATCTTCGAGATGGACGCCGGGATCGCGCCCGAGTGCTGGTCGACACCGAACAGCGCCGCCGTCAACATGGGCCCGCGCTACAGCTCCGACGGAGCCGTGCAGTACGTGATCGCGCACGGCGCCAAGAAGGTCGTGTTCGTGCAGTCGAACGTCCCGGGAACGGGGTACATCGCGGCCGGGCCGCTGGCCGTCGCGAAGGCCTCGCACGTCCCGATCACCGAGTTGACCGAGAACGTGCCGATCACCGACGCGAGCTCGGTCGCGATCAGCCTCGTCAACGACGCCGGCCCGAACGGCTCGGTCGTCCTGAACTTCACGCCGCCCGAGGCGCTCGTGATCCTGCAGGCCGCCCAGAAGCTCGGGATCGAGGATCACGTCAAGTCCTGGGGCTGCTCGACTCCGTGCGACACCGACTTCCTCGCGAAGTCGCTCGGGGCGGGCTGGAACGACAAACTGTTCGTCAACGCCGAACTGACCGACCCCGACGACCACAACGGCCCGGAGATGCAGCTCTACAAGGCGATCCTCGCCAAATACGGCTCGGCCGTCGCGGGCGGCATCGGCTCGTTCAGCCAAATGGGCTTCGTCCTCGCCAAATTCCTCGTCCAAGCACTCCAGACCGTCCACGGCGCCTACACCATCAAAAGCGTCAACACAGCGATCGAGGCGATCAAGAACTACACGTCCGAGATGCTCTGCACGCCATGGACCTACGGCAACCTCGCGCTGCACATCCCCAACAACGTCGACTACACAACGACCCCCAAGAACGGCAAGATGATCACCGTCGAAGGATGCACACCGATCTCCGGAGCCGACCCGCAGATCGCCGAGTACCGCAAAGTCGCAACAGCCGCAGGCATCAACCCGGGAGGCTGACGCCGGCGGCCGGACGGAAGATCGGGCAACCCAGGAGCAAGAGCAGGTGGCGGATGGCTCACAGCCAAGCGGAGTGGTGAGCCAACCCGCCCCCATCGTTGAGCCTGGCCGGCTGGCCAGGCTCAACGAGCTCCTGCGCGGCGTGATGCACACAAACCCGTTTCAAGGCTCGCGTGACGTCGGCCTCGAATTGGATTCGCCCGAAGGGCTGAGGCGATTCCGGCCCAGCTCGAAGCTCGATCTCGTCGAAGACCAACGGCTGAATCCGCCGTTCGGCACGAATCTCACCTATCCGCTGTCCTCGTATCGCCATCTGCATCAGACGAGCGGGACATCGGGTCGGACGCTGCGGATCCTCGACACAGATGAGGATTGGCGGTGGTGGCAGCGCTGCTTCGCCGCGTCCCTCCGGGCAGCCGCGATCGGTGAAGGTGACATCGTCGGCCTTGCCTGCTCGTTCGGCCCTTACATCCAGTTTTGGGCGTCGTACGCAGGACTCGATGAAGTCGGCGCGATCGCCGTCTCGCTCGGTGGCATGAGCTCGGTCGAGCGGCTCCAGACGATCCGCGACTACGGCGTGTCGGCGCTGGTGTGCACGCCCAGCTATGCGATGCATCTCGCGCGCGTCGCCGGCGAGAACGGCCTCGCTAGCGCGCTCGCGCGGGTTGGGCAGCTCATCTGCACCGGCGAGCCCGGGGCGTCGCTGCCCGCGGTCCGTGATCGGATCGAGCAGCTGTGGGATGCACGCTGTTTGGACCACGCCGGGCTCTCGGAGGTTGGTCCCTACGGCTATCCGTGTGCGACGGGTGGCGGCCTGCACATCCTGGAGGACGAATTCATCGCCGAGATCGTCGACCCCGCGACGCTCGCCGCGGTCCCGGACGGAACCCAGGGCGAATTGGTCCTGACTGCGCTCGGCCGCCGCGGCTTCCCGGCGATCAGGCACCGCACCGGCGACATCGTCGCCCGCGAACCGGCGCCATGCCCGGCAGGCCACCCCGGTGCCTGGCTACGCGGCGGAATCCTCGGCCGGTCTGACGACATGGTCGTGATCCGCGGGATGAACGTGTTCCCGTCCGCGATCGAGCAGTGCCTGCGCGAGCAGAATGAGCACGGCGAATTCCGGATCACCTTCTACAACGATCCGTCCGCGATGGACGAGGTCAAGCTCGAGGTCGAACTGTCACGACCAGCAGAGACGCGCGCCATCCAGATGAGGCTGCGGCAGCGCCTCGGGCTCCGGATCCGGATCGTCCCGCTCAAGGCCGGAACGCTGAGAACAACAGACGGGAAAACTCGGCGCGTAACCGACCTGCGCTCGCCGTCGGCCAGAATCCGCACCGATGGGCGTCAACCCTGACACGCCGACGAACCGCGATCGGCGCCTGCCTGACGTGGTCGCCGACCAGATCCGAGCGCACATCAAGGCGCGTGGGCTCGTCCCCGGCGATCGACTGGGGCGCGAGGCAGACTTAGCGGCAACGTTCGGCATCAGCAGGCCAACGTTACGCGAGGGGCTGCGCCTGCTGGCCGCGTCCCAGATGATCCGCGCAACCAAAGGCCCCGGTGGCGGCATCTTCGTCGCCGACCCCCCCGCGGACGGCATCGCCCGGACCGTTGGCGAGGTCGTGACCGCGATGCTCGACAGCGGATCCGTCGACCTCGACGAGCTGATCGAGACTCGACTTCTGCTCGAGGTACCGCTCGCGGGGCTTGCCGCGCAGCGAGCGAGCGACGCCGACATCCGCGCGCTCGATGGGTTGGTGGCCGAGTGCCGAACAGATCCAACGCGGCTTGAAGAGGTAGACGCGCGTCTGCACGCGATGATCGCCGGGATCGCTGGAAACCGTGTGGCAGGCACCCTAGCCAGCTCCGTACTCGCCGTAGCACAGCCGCAACTCGCCACACTGATCGCCGGCGTCGTGGTCGAGGAGGTGGTGCTCGACCAACATCGGACGCTCGCACAGGCGATCTCACGAGGCGACCCCGTTCGCGCCGAGCGCGCGATGCGCGACCACCTGACCTACCTGAGAGACGTGGTCGCGGTAGTCCTGCGAGAGGGCCGGCTGGAGCGCTGAGCCGTCGCGTCCGGCGAGCGCCCGCAGGAAACCAAGCTCGTACCCTGGCCCGCGATCGGAAACCACGGCGCGCCAAAACTCGTGCTCAGCGTGCCCCGCCGGCGGTGGATGGCGTCGGGCGCTCGATTAGGCTTCGCTTCGATGCCGCTGACCCCGTCTGCCAGCGAGCGCCCGATTCTGGTGCTCGGCGACGCGACGAGCCTCGGCGAGGCGGTGATCGTGCGCCTCGCAGAGCGTGGCATCGGCGCCGAGTACCCCCGCGTTGGTAGCGACGCGGAGACGTCGACTGCCCTGCGGCGAGCGCCGTGGCGTGCCGTCGTGATCGTCACGCGGGACGACGTCCTCGCGCTGCGCCTGTCCTTGCTGAGCGCGCACCTCAGGCCCGAAGTTCCGGTCTGGACGACGATGTTTGACGCGACACTGACGCGCGAACTGCGCCACGCCGTGCCGGCGGTTCACGTGCTCTCTCCGGCGGCCCTCGTCGCCGACGAGATCGCCACGCAGTGCATCGACGCCGGAGCGCGTCCGGTGGGACGGCTGCGCAGCGGCGTGCGGCTCGTCGACGATGCTCTGCGGCTGCTCGCCGGCGCCGGCGCCGGCCTGGTCATCACCCTTGTGCTCGAGACGGTGTGCTCGATGCTCGCGTTGCACCAGGGGGTGATCGACGCGCTGTACTTCAGCACCCGGTCCGTGGCGACGATCGCAGCGGAGCCGGGGTCGGCGGCGGCACCCGACTGGTTCAAACTCGTCTCGGCGCTCACCGCGGTCGCGGCGCTGCTGCTCGTGGCGGTGTTCACAGCCGCGCTCGTGCGCCGCCTGAGCCGACCGCGGCTCACCTCGCTGGTCGGATCGCGGGCGGCTCCCGCCCGCGCCCATGTTCTGCTCGTCGGCTTCGGGCAAGTCGGGTACCGCCTCGCCGAGACCCTGAGCCAGCGTCGCATTCCGGTGCTCGCCGTCGAGAGCAACCCGCAGGCGCCGTGCCTGAGGCTCGCGCGCCGGGCCGGCATCCCGGTCGCCATGCGCAGCGGCGAGGACCGCGCCACGCTCACCCTGCTCGGCATCCGCAGATGCGCCGCCGTGGCCGCGGTCACCTCCAGTGACCTCGTCAACGTCGAGATTGCGCTCGCCGCCGGCGACCTCTCGCCGGGCACCCCGCTCGTGCTCCGGCTCGGTGACGGAGAAGTCGCGGCAGAGACCGACTCTCTCCTGCACATCGGCCGCGTCTGCGATGCCCACGGCATCGTCGCTGACGCGCTCGTACAGGCACTGACCTCTCACGCCCCCATGCAGTGATCCTTCCTGTTTCAGTGGCCGGAGCGAACACACGCGCCGAGGACTGGCGGTCGCGAGCGTGCTCCGCGGTGCCGGGCCTGAGCGCCGGCTCCTTGACAGCTCCCCTGCCGGTGGGATCATTGCAGCAGCAACACGAGGAGCCAACGTTGATCGTTCCATTCGCGCCAGGAGCGCTATCGCGCAACAGCGGGCCACATGAGGAACTCCCCTCGTCGCACGTCGGGCGCCCGCATCCGTCAGACCCCGCGCGGCGACACCGGACGGGGACCGTCGGGGACGGGACGATCGTGATCACCGGGATCCTGAACGAGATCCACTGGGATGCCGACGTGCTTCCCGAGCGGGTCAAGCCGAAAGCTGAGCCGACGGAGGAGTCCTAAGGCCCCAGTGGTGCGGTGAGGCCGACGCCGCCTGATCGCAGGCTCGCCCTCCGGTCAGGCCGGCTTTGACGGCCGCGCTCGCCCGGGCTTCCCGGGTCGATGGGCGCGACGCAAGCTGAGATCAACGGGCGTGGCGCGGAGGGCTGTCAAGCGGTCCAAGCAGTCGTCGGCTCGGACCGGTGGCGATTCGCCGGCCGGCGCGCGCCCCTCCGGCCGTGATGCGCGCGTAACAGGCCGGTGCGATTTCGGGAACTGTGGGTATGAGCGCACACGCCAACGTGAAGGTGTCAGGCGCTGGCGGCTTGTCCGATCGGCGCGCCGGCGAGTTCGAGCAGGTCTACCGCGCGAACGTTAAGGCGGTCGCCGCGTATTTCGCCCGCCGTTGTGCAGAGGTGCAGATCGTTGCGGATTTGACGTCGGAGACGTTTGTGCGAGCGGTCGGATCGTTCGGCAGCTTCGATGCCGGCAGGGGGACGGCGCGTTCGTGGCTGTTTGGGATCGCCACCCGTGTGTACGCAGAGCATTGCGAGCAGTGGGCGGGCGGCCGCGATGCTGCCGCGCGGCTCGCCGGACACCGAGTGTTGGAGGTCGACGAGACCGAGGAGCTGGCCGCCAAGATCGACGCCGAGCAGCCAGCGCGAGCGCTGCTGGCGTGCTGCTCGCAGCTGCCGCAGCTGGAACGCGCAGCGGTCGAGCTGGTCGACCTCACCGGCTTGACACCAAAGGAGGCCGCGGCGGTGCTTGGCGTCCCGCGCGGCGTACTACGCGCACGACTATTCCGGGCGCGCGCCCGGCTGCGAAGGGAGCATCGACTCGATGAGCACATTTGAAGACAACCTCTGGCGCGAGCTCGTGCACGAGCACCAGGCCGAGCAGGCCCATCCCGGACGGGCCAACACCCGCCGGCGCAGCCAGCGCCGACGGCTCGCGGGCGCCAGCCTCGGGCTCGCCGGCGTCGCAACCGCGGCTGCGGTCGCGCTGAGCGCGGGAACGGCCGCACCGGCGTTCGCCGTGACAAGCAACTCGAACGGCACCGTCACCGTCACAATCACCGAGATCACCGGAATCGCGGGCGCGAACGCGCAGCTGGCCGCGCTCGGCGTCAGAGCCAGAGCAGTGCCGATCGTTGAGGGCTGCACCGCCACCCTCCACCTCCTCCCGAAGACGCCGCCGCCCACCGACGGGAGCGGACTCCAATCTCCACCGAAGAGCTCCAGCGGCGCACCGCAGTCGACCCCGCCGCAGCCAGGCCCGCCCCAATCGATCACGATCGAACCCAACCAGATCCCCGCGGGTGACACCCTTGTGCTGGCGGCCGAGCCGTCCACAAACGCAGCCGCCCACGGAATCCAAATGCTCGAGGCGCTCGCTCAAGGGCCCGCCCCCGCATGCGTCGCACAGGCCACGGGCGGCAAGGAACTCCCGTGACCGGCGCACGTGCATCAATCGTCATCGGTCCAGGTGATGCGGGCGAACTGGCGCCGCAGTTTCTGCCCGCGATCGGGGTTCAGCGAGTCGATCCAGGCGACGCGCCCGAGCAGGTGCTCGCGGAAGTTCGGGAGCATTTGACGGTTCTGGGAGCCGGGTCCGTCGACGCGCGCGTTGTGGAGGATGGCTTTCAGGAGATCGTATTCTGCGCGTGGCACGTTGAGATGGTCGTTGACAACGACTCCACACACACGTTGCCGGCCGGCTCGGGTCGCGAGCACCGTCTTGTCGCGGTTCACCCTGAACCCCTCCTCACGCGCGATGTCGGCGACCGCTCGTCGGAGCGTGCCGGCGGCGCCGATCAGCCGCGCAGGCCCCGAAAAGGTGAGGTCGTCGGCGTAGCGGGTGTAGGTGATCTCGAGCGAGCCAGCGAGACCCGTCAGGCGCCTGTCAAGACCGAGGGCGGCGAGGTTCGCCAGAGCGGGTGATGTCGGAGCGCCCTGTGGAAGATGCGGAGTCGCGAGCCGTCGGCCGAGGCGGTGGTGCGCCACGACCGCGGCCGCGCCGGCTGGACGCGGCAACGTCTCCCACACCGCGACCGGGACGGTGTTCGTCGTCAGCGCGGTCAGCGAGTGAGCGACCGATTCCGGGTAGCCAGCGGTGCGGAAGATGCCGAAGATCCGCCCAGCGGCGATCGACGGGAAGAAATCCTCGAGGTCCAGGCGGATCACGACGTCCTGCCCGATGTGCTCGCGAGCGTGTGTGCGGACCGAGCGGCCGCGGGTAAAGCCGTGCGCCGCCTCATGTACCGGGATCCAGTCCAGGATCTCGTGCAAGATCCGCCGCTGCGCCTCCTTGAGCCGGCGCTTGGGACGCTCGATCACGCGCACCGGCCTCCCCGGCCGGCTCAGAACCGCGTAGCGGTAGTGGCGCAGTCGTTCGTGAGCGACCGTCCGCTCGAGCCGGCGCGCATCAGCGAACCACGCCAGCTGGCCGGCTCCCATCTCCAGAAACGCTGCCAGGTCCCCCGGTGAGACGATCTCCGGCACCGGCCAACGCCGCCACCCCATGCCAGCCTCGGGCACGAGCCAGCGACGGATGCGCGGCGGCTCCAGATCGTCAGCCGGCAGTGACCGATCTCGAAGCGCCAGATCGATCCACCGGGCAAGCTCACGCGGGCGATCGAGGGGCGGGCGGTGGTAGGCGGCGAGCACGTCCCGGGCGACTGGGCGCACCCACCCCGGACGGCGATCAAGCGCACGGCCCGCACGGTCGACCAGCCCGCGCTCATTCCACACGCCCGCCAGGAACGCATCGGCCAGGCACCGCGACAGATAGGCACGGGTTCGCGCGTCGTACACCGCACAATGATCGCGACGTCGCGCGCCGAGCGCACGCTCGTCGTGCGGGCCCCGGCCTGCCTCCAACGGATGCAGCGAAGGGCTCGCGATGCGATGGCCAGGCAACGCTGTTGTCCCCGGGGTAGCCCCGGAGAGGGATCGGCGCCCAGCAGGCGCCTCACCCCACCTCGGTCACGCAACGCCGCGGCGCCAGACGTTACCGAACGGCAAACACCCCTGACGCCCATCGGCACTCCAGTGAGGCGGGCAGCCGGAGCCACGGGGCACGGCATCAACCCTTGCGCGGTGGCGGGGTCAGCACACGGATCGCACCGCGGGTGCGGATCTGCATCCCGAGCCGCTCGTAGAGGCCGATCGCGTTCGTGTTGGTCGCCGTGACATGGAGGAACGCCCGCTCGGAGCGGGCATGGATACCAGCGGCGACGGCGCCGATCAGCCGCGCGGCGAGGCCCTGGCCTCGGTGGCTCGCGGCGGTGCACACGGCGCTGATCTCCCGCCATCCGTCCAGGGCCATGCGCTCGCCGGCCATCGCGACCAGCGCTTCGTCTCGGCGGATCCCGAGGTAGCCCCCAAGCTCGATCGTCCGCACGCCAAACGGCCCGGGCTCGGTTGCGCGGACGAGCTCGAGCACCTCGGGCAGATCGACAAGCTCGAGCGACACAGCCTCGGAGTCCTCGATGCCGCGCAGGCCCGCTTCGATCATCTGGACGACCTCGAACTCACGGACGATCGTCCAGCCCACGGGAACGTCCGGCCCAACCGGAAGCGCGGCCAGCGCGACATAGCCGCGATCGCCGGCGAGCTGCGCCGCGTCCGCCCAATCCTCGGGCGTCGGCGACGGCGGGAGGGCCATGAATGGCGCGACATCTGCGGCATAGCAGACCGCGCGGCCACGCACCTCGGCGAAAGCCGTGTGAGCACCCGTCAGCGACGCGTACACGGGATTGTCGAGCTGCAATTCGTCAGACCGAGCCATGCGAGGACGCAAGAGAGAGCACCTCGGCCAGCTGGTCGATGCCGTCCCAGACGTCGGCGAACCGGGTCGTCAACGGCGACAGACCAAGGCGGAGCACGTCCGGCTCGCGGAAATCGGCGATCACACCGCGCTCGTGCAGGGCGGCCGTCAGCAACCGCGCATGGCTGTGACGGACCGCAACGTGGGCGCCGCGGAGCGCGGGGTTGCGGGGCGACCCGACGCTCACGCCGTGACCGGAGAGACGCTCGTCGATCAGCCCGATCGCGAACTCGGTCAGTGCCACGCCCTTGTCCCGGATCGCTTCGATGCCCACCTCCGCGACCAGCTTCACGCCCTCCTCGACGCACGCGAGCGCGATCGCCGGCGGGGTGCCCGAGAGCAGCCCGACGACGCCGCCGGCCGGCTGATAGCCCGGCGCCATCGCGAACGGATCCAGGCGCCCGAGCCATCCCCAGATCGGCTGACGCAGCTGCTCCTGCAGTTCGGCCCGGACGTACATGAACGCCGGCGCGCCGGGGCCACCGTTGAGGTACTTGTAGGTGCAGCCGACCGCGAGATCGCAGCCGTGCGCATCGAGCGCGAGCGGCACCGACCCGGCGCTGTGGCTGAGGTCCCACAATGTCAGCGCGCCCGCCTCGTGCGCCAGCTTGCTGATCGAGCGCAGGTCGGCAATGTGCGCCGAGCGGTACGAGACATGGGAGAAGGTGACGAGCGCCGTGCGCTGGTCGATCGCCGCGGCGATCGGCCCGACCCGCGGCCCGGTGTCCGGGTCGAACCGGAGCCAGACGAGCTCAAGCCCGCGGGCGGCCGCGATCCCCTCGAGCACGTAGCGATCGGTCGGGAAGTCCTCGACGTCGCACAGGATCCGACTGCGCCCGGGCCGGATGTCGAGCGCCGCGCACACGAGCTTGTAGAAGCAGACGGTCGTCGAGTCGCCGACGACGACCTGCCCCGGGGCGGCGCCCAGCACGGCGTCGGCGATGAGGTCGCCGACCCTGACCGGCGATGCCATCCACGCCGCCTCCCACCCGTCGATCAGCTGCCCGCCCCAGACCTCGGCGAGCTCCTGCTCGACGCGGACGAGCGTCGCCTTCGGGAGCCGGCCGAGCGAATTGCCGTCCAAGTAGACGAGAGTCTCGTCGGGGACGACGAACCGGCCGCGGAACGATGCCAGTGGGTCGCGGTCGTCGAGTTCGAGCGCATCCGCCCGAGAAGCCGCCCCGCTCTGGCACGAGCGCGAAATCGCCATCGGTCAGGCGGTTCCGAGGTAGGCGCGCTTCAGCTCGTCGTGCCCGAGCAGCTCGGAGGCTGGGCCCTCGAGCACGATCTCGCCGGTCGACAGCACGTAGCCGCGGTCGGCGATCGACAGCGCCATCGTCGCGTTCTGCTCGACCATCAGAACCGCGACGCCTGACTCGTGGACCTCCTTGATGATCCTGAAGTTCTGCTGCACGAGCGCAGGGGAAAGCCCCATTGACGGCTCATCCATCAGCAGCAGCCGCGGCCGCGCCATCAGCGCCCGACCCATCGCGACCATCTGCTGCTCGCCCCCCGACAGCGTCCCCGCGAGCTGGTCGCGGCGCTCCTGCAGCCGCGGGAACAGCGAGTGAACGCGCGCGAGGTCCTCGTCGAAGGTCGCGCTGTCCTGGAGCACGGCGCCGAGCTCGAGGTTCTCGCGCACCGTCATCTGCCCGAACAACCGCCGGTTCTCGGGGACGATCGCGAGGCCGCCCGCGATCCGCCGCGGCACCGACCAGCGGGTCACGTCCTCGCCGGCCAGCAGGATGCGGCCCGCCCGCGGCCGCACGAGCCCGAGGATCGTCTTCAGCGTCGTCGACTTCCCCGATGCGTTTCCGCCGAGCAGACAGACGAGCTCGCCCTCGCCGACCTCGAGCGACATTCCCTCGAGGATCCGCATCGGCCCGTAGTAGGTGGTGATGTTCTGGAGCGACAGCAGCACTGCGAGCTCAGCTCTCGACCAGCGACTCCGGGTCGCGGCCCATGTATGCCTCGACGACGGCGGGGTGGTTGGCTACGTCCTCGTAGCTGCCCTCGGCGATCTTGACGCCATGGTCGAGCGCGACCACCCGCTCCGAGCAGCCGGCGACGACGTGCATATCGTGCTCGATCACGAGGATCGCGACCCCAAGCTCGTCGCGCAGACGGACGATCAGCTCGGTCACCTCGTGGGTCTCCTTGGGGTTCATTCCGGCGGCGGGCTCATCGAGCAGCAGCAGCCGCGGGTTCGTCGCGAGCGCACGGGCGATTTCGAGCCGCCGGCGGTTCGCGTAGGACAGCGAGTAGGCGGGCTGGTCCCAGCGGTAGCCCTGGAGGCGGTCGCCGAAGAACGCGAGCAGTCGCTCGGCGAGCTCGTCGACTTCGCGCTCCTCACGCCGAGCCCGCGGCAGGCGCAGGATCGACTCGGGTGGGGTCGCCTTGGTGTGGCCGTAGGTCGCCGCCTTGACGTTCTCCTTGACCGACATGTTCAGGAACAGCCGCAGTGACTGGAACGTCCGCGCGATCCCGCGGCCGGTGATCTTGCTCGGTCTCAAACCCACGATCGACGCCCCGTTGAAGCGGATGTCGCCCGCCGTCGGCCGATAGACGCCGGTGATCGCGTTGAAGACGGTCGACTTGCCGGCGCCGTTGGGGCCGATCACGCTGACGATCTCGCGCTCGTCGACGTGCAGGTCGAGGTCGTGGAGCGCCTTCAGCCCGCCGAACGACAGCGAGACCTGGTCGAGCTCGAGCAGCGCCGCCATCAGTGTCGTGGACCGAATTTGTGGTTCATGTCACTAGACGATCTCCACGCGCCTGGAGCCGAGCAGCCCTTCGGGTCGGGCCGCCATCGTCACGATCAGGACGACCCCGATCATGATCTGAGTGGTGATCGCCGGGTTGACGATCAGCCGCGCCTCCCAGCAGCAGGCGGCGATGTAGACCGTGGGCACCACCGCCACCAGGCGCCGGACGCCCTCGAGGCGCACGACCGCGATCAGCGCGCACAGCACGACGATATAGAGGACGTTGCCGTAGCCGACGGGATCGGACGGCACGATCACGTAGTGGCTCACGGCCGAACCGATCCATCCGCCCGAGCCCGGGTGGCCTGCGACCAGCGAGCTCGAGAGCAGGCTCGCGATCCCGTGGGCCGCAAAGCCGAGCGCGACGATCCCACCGAGCACCCAAGCGAGCCGGCGCCAGGGCCTGACCTTGTAGATCAAGGCGAGCACGATCAGCCCGTAGAACAGGTAGCCCGCGTCCGTCGGGCTCGACAGCATCTGCTCGGCGACGGTGACGACGATCCCGCCGAGGAGCGCGCCGGCGATGCTGCCGACACCCCCGAGCACAAGGCAGGCGTAGATCAGGATCAAGATGTTGGGGGTGAAGTTCGTCGGGAACACGGTCGACTGCTGCGCCGCGAACAGGATCCCGGCGAGCGCCCCGACGGTCGCGCCGAAGCTGAACGCCATCACCTTGAGCCGGTTGACAGGGATCGTCATCGCTGCGGCGGCGAGCGGGTCGTCACGCAGCGCGCGCCACGCACGGCCGGTGCGCGAGGTGTCGAGCAGGCGCAGCGCCGCGGCGACGAGGACGAGCGCGATCAGGGCGACGTAGTAGTACCCGAGCGTGCTCGACACGTGCGCCCCGAAGTCGTGCATGGGGTCGAGGTCAAACAGGCCGTTGACGCCGCCGAACGTGCCCGGGTCGATGTTGTTGACGACCTCCATGAACGCCTGACCGACGAACAGCGTGACGATCGCCAGGTAATCGCCGTCAAGGCGCAGAGCGATCAGCCCGATCAGGACCCCGACGACCCCGGCGGCGGCCAGGACGATCGCGAAAATCTCGATCGCCGGCAGGTGCGCTCCGCCGGCGCCGCCTGTGCCGAGCGCGGTCGACGAGAAGATTGCGAACCCGTAGGCGCCGAAACCGAAGAAGGCGATGTACCCGAGGTCGAGCAGCCCTGCCCAGCCGACGGCGACGTTCAACCCGAGCGCGAGCAACGCGTACAGGAGGCTGTTGAAGCCGACCTGCTGGAGGTTGACGTTGGTCAGGAGCTGGCCGACGATCACGCCGCCGATCGCGACCGCCGCCAGCCGCGGCCACCACCCGACGCGCGCGTCGAGCCGGTTGAGGACGCGCCGCGGCCCGGTCCCCTGGTCGCGGCGACCGGCCGAGCGCGCGACCCACTCGTCGCGCCCGATCTGTGCGGGGTCGCTCACGCCGGCCTCACACCTTCTGCAGCGCCCGCCGCCCGAGGATCCCGGCCGGGCGGATCAGCATTGTCGCGATCAGGATTCCGAAGACGATCAGGTCGGTGTACTCGGAGGAGACGTACGAGGCGCTGAAGGACTCGCACAGCCCGATCAGGAGGCCGCCGATCATCGCGCCGGGGATGCTTCCGATGCCACCGACGACCGCCGCGGTGAACGCCTTCAGCCCGGCGAGGAAGCCGATCGTGTTGGAGATCTGGTTGAACGCCAGGCCGGACATCACACCCGCGACGCCGGCCATCGCCGAGCCGATGAAGAAGGTCAGCGCGATCGTGCGGTCGACGTTGATCCCGAGCATCTCGGCCGCCTCGCGGTCGGAGGCGACGGCGCGCATCGACTTGCCCAGCGTCGTGCGCTGGACGAGCTGCCGCAGCCCGTACATCATCGCGATGCTGAGGCCGAGGATCATCAGCTGAACCGAGTCGATCCGCACGCCGTCGACGGTGATCCCGCTGTTGAAGGAGATGAAGGTCGGCGTCGAGTAGCTGCGGGTGAAGCCACCGAACAGCAGAAGCACCGTGTTCTCGAGCACGAACGACACGCCCAGCGCGGTGATCAACGGGGCGATCCGCGGCGCGTCGCGCAACGGGCGGTACGCAAAGCGCTCGATCGCCATCCCGAGCGCGCCGACCGAAACCGCGGCGAGCAGGACCATGATCGCGAGCAGCAGCGGCACCGGAATCGACAGCGCGCTCGGACCGCCGAACCACTGGATGACGAAGTAGCCGATGTAGGCGCCGACCATGTACAGGTCTCCGTGCGCGAAGTTGAGCAGCTTGAGGATCCCGTACACCATCGAATACCCGAGCGCGATCAGCGCATACAGGAACCCGGTCGTGAGCCCGTTGACGGTTGTCTGGAGCAGTTCGTGCACTGGCTGTGCGGCAGCTTGTGGGGTGAGCGAGCCGGGCTGCGGCACGGCGCCACCCACCCGCAAGTGGGTGGCGCCGCGAGCCGTACTGTGCTTCAGCCCAAGCGGAGTGTCACTTGGGAGAGATCTCCACGTACTGCCCCTTACTGTTGATGTGGAACAGGTAGCCATAGCTGCCGGCCAGGTTTCCGTTCGACTGGAAGCCGATCGGGATCCCGAGCGGGTTGGCCGTCGCCGCGAGGTGCGTCTTGCGAATCGCCGAAAGGACGTTCGCACGGGCCGGCGTGCCGCCGGCCTTGCAGACCGCGGCGATCGCCTTCATGACGACGTCCGTCGCCTCGTAGGTCGGCAGACCGAAGGCGCCGTACGGGCCGTACTTCGCGACACCCTTGACGATCGACTTGTCGAGCGCGCTCGGGTTGCCCGAGATGTCCGGACCGAAGTTCGACACATAGCTGCCGGGGATCTTGAACTGCGACGGCGAGTCGGTTCCGTCGGTACCGAAGATCGTCGTCTTCTTGCCCTGCTGCTGGGCGTCGAGGCCGAACTGCTGGGCGTTGGCGGCGGCCTGCCACGGGAGGACCGTCACGGTCTCGCTCGAGTTCAGCTGCGAGGTGACCAGCGACGACAGCGCGTTCGCGAGCGTCGCGCCCGTGTCGGTGCCGTTGTACGTCTGGTGGTTGACCTTGATGCCCGCCTTCTTGAGGATCGGCGTCATCACCGCGACCAGCCCCTGGGAGTACGCCTCGTCGTCATCGACGATCAGCACGGCCTTCGGATGCAGGTGGTTGATGATGTAGTGAGCGTCCTGCGGGCCCTGGACGTCGTCGTCCGGGACGACGCGGAAGAACGTCGGGTTCTTGCCGCTCGCGGCGAGCGCCGGCAGCGTCGCGGAGCCCGAGATGAACGCCATTCCGGCCCTGCCGAACAGCGGCCCGACCGCCTCCACCTCCTGACTGCCCGCCGGCCCGACCGCCGCCACCGCGCTGGAGGCGATGATCGAGTTGGTCTTGGTGACCGCGATCGACGGCGTCAGCTGCGTGTCGTCCTGCGCCAGGGTGACGTTCGTGTGGTTCGCCGCGTTGTCGTTGGCGACAGCGAGCTCTGCGAAGTGCAACTGCTCGAGGCCGAGCTGCGCGACCGGCCCGGTGAACGGACCCTCGATCGCGATCGACGCGTCGCAGCTCGCGGCCGCCGAGTGAGCCGTGACACTCGCGGTGGCGCCGGCCGTACTGCCCAAGACCCCAAGGCCCGTGGTGCCGGCGATCAGAGCAGCGGTGGCGATGTAACCCTTCACCTTCATAGCGTTTGCCTCCTCCTCTAAGGATGCGTTCGATCGGGCCCCGCCGGGCTGGGCGCCCGCACGTAGGCCGGTGTTCCGTCCGGGTAATAGGCCGCGCTCGGCGACCCGGCCGGGCGGAAGACGGCGACGACGCGCAACGTCTGGAGACCGGTGTTCTCCAGGCAGTGAACGGTGCGCGCGGGCAGCTGAATGCACGAGCCGGGCCCGACGGGGAAGCTCTGGTCGTCGGCGTGAAACGCGCCATGCCCGTCGAGCACGTAGATCACCTCGTCATAGGTGTGGAAGTGGTCCGGCGCTCGCGTGGTCGGGATGTAGCCGACGAAGTGCGTGGCGCGGCGCAGCCCACTGTCGGGGTCGGCGATGACTCGAAATTCGCGCTCAGCGGTGGCGTCCTCTGCCTGCTGATCCTCAACCCGCCGCACGACGCTGCGAGGGCCGGGCGGGATCGTGGCCTCCTCGGCCGCCGGCGGGATCCGGACGGCGACGGCCTGCAGCGGCGCCTCGGGATCGCTCTCGAGCTCATACTCCTCGCCGGGTGCGAGGTAGACGCCGCTCTCGGGAGCGAGCTCGTGGGGCTCGCCGTCGAGGTGCAGCCACCCGTGACCCGCGAGCACGAACAGCACCTCCTCGTCGGCGCCGGTCACGCGGGTCGGCGAGCGGCCCGGATCGCACTCGAGCACGGTCTGCTCGAGCGCGGCGAACCCGGTCGGGTGCCCGAGTGTCAGGCGCTCGCTGATTGTCCCGCCGCCCGGGCGGCGCGGCGGCGCCAAGCCCGCGTCGACTACCTGGGCTCTAGCCGCCAACGCGGGCGCCTGCCGAAATTCGCGGAGCACCGTCAGACATCGATCAGCGTCGCCTCCACAGTGATCGTCGTGCCGGCGAGCGCGAGCGAGACCGGGCACGTCGCCTCTGCCTGCGCGGCGAGGCCGGCGAACGTCTGCTGGTCGATCCCCGGCACCTTCCCAGTCGTGGCGAGCTCCAGCAGGGTGATCCTGAAGCCTGCGTCGAGCTGCTCGAGCCGGATCCGCGCGGTCGTCTCAAGGGCGGCGGGAGGGTGTCCCGCTTCGCTCAGCAGGTTCGCCAGCGACATCGTGAAGCAGCCCGCCTCGGCGGCCGCGATCAGCTCCTCGGGATTGGTCGCGCGCTCGACGTCCTCGACACGCGCGCGCAGGCTGAACGGACCTTCATAGGCTCCACTGCCCAGCCCGATCCGGCCGTCGCCGTCTGCAACGGTCCCCTGCCAGCTAGCCTGCGCACGGCGGGTCACACGAACGCTCACAGCCCCTCCAACGGATCGATTGTCCTCCCGTCGCGAGCGCGCTCGTGCGCCCCCGACCCTCGGGTGGACAGCACCCTAGCGCGCCCCCGACCCTGACGTCTGATTTTCTACTCTTGATCCAATCAGTGCGAGCCGGCGAGCGCAAGCCGCCGGCGGCGAGAAAGGGCTGGCTGATGACCGAATTGGCAGGCGAATCTGTCACCGCAGGGGCCGTGGATGGGCCGGGCTCATCCCCGCTCGACTGCGATGCGGTCCGCGCGCGCTTCTCCTCCCTGCGGTCGGGATTCGCGTTCCTCGACGCGCCTGGGGGGTCGCAGGTTCCCGACGAGGTCGGCGAGGCGGTCGCGCGCGCGCTGGCCGAGGCCAGCGCCAACCTCGGCGCTGTCTACGCGACCAGCCTTCGCGTCAAGGCGATCCTCGAGACGGCGGAGCGAAATGCCGCGGGCTTCCTCGGCTGTGACGCCCACGAGGTGATCTTCGGGTCGAACATGACCTCGCTCAACTTCACCCTGTCGCGCACGGCCGGACGCGAGTTTGCGCCTGGGGACGAGATCCTCGTGTCCTCGCTCGACCACGACGGCGGTGTCGCGCCCTGGCTGGAGCTCGCGCACGACCGCGACCTCGTCGTGAAGCACATCGAGCTGGGCGCCGATACGACACTGGATCTCGCCGACCTCGAGGCCAAGCTGTCGGAGCGCACACGGGTGGTCGCGTTCGCCTGGGCGTCGAACGCGATCGGGACGGTCACCGACGCCCGCCGGGTGACCGAGCTGGCGCACTCGGTCGGAGCGCTCGCCTGGGTCGACGCGGTCCACTACGCCGCCCACGAGCCGATCGACGTGCGCGCGATCGACGCCGACGTGCTGCTCTGCTCGCCGTACAAGTTCTGCGGCCCGCACCTGGGAATCGCCTACGGGCGGACGTCCGTGCTCGAGTCCTGGCGGCCGTACAAGGTCCGGCCGGCGCCGGCGACGCCGCTCGGGCGCCGGTTCGAGACCGGCACCCAGCCCTACGAGCTCCTGGCCGGCTTCAACGCGGCGATCGACTACCTGAAGGCGGTCGGCGGCTTTGATGTGATCGTCCCGTACGAGCGCGCGCTCGGCGAGCGCTTCCTCGGATCGATCTCGGACGCGGTGACGGTCTACGGCCTGCCGACGATGGCGGGCCGGGTCCCGACGTTCCTCGTCAACGTGGAGGGCGTGCCCGCCGCGGATGTCGTTGCGCATCTGGCAACGCGCGACATCGGCGTCTGGGCGCACGACTCGTGGTACTCGCTCGGGCTCTACAAGCGGCTCGGCTACGACGACCAGGCGATCCGCGTCGGGTTCATCCACTACAACACCGCGGACGAGGTGGATCGCTTCGTCGATGGTCTCGAGTCCGCGCGCGGAGGGATCAGCCGGTAGGGCTACCCGGCGCCGTCGCGCTCGGCGTCGAACAGCTCGACGAGCCGGCTGCGAGCGTCCCAGAGCTTCGGCAGCTGGCGCTGGCCGATCAGCTTCCCGAGCACCTCGACCGGCGTCCCCTGGGTGCCGACCGTCCGCTCGCCGAGCGCGCGGGCGACGATCGTGTAGTGGCGGGAGCGCCATACCCAGATCCGCTCGTCCCACTCGGTCAGGAGCTCGGCGAGCGAGTGCAGATCCTCGAGCTCGCGGCCGCGCCGGTAGACCTCGATCAAGTCGACGCCCGAGCGTTCGAGCAGGCGGTCGAACCCGACCGACAGCCGCTGGGTGACGTGCGAGACGCGGCGGAACCCCGGCGAATCAAAACCGCTGCCGTGCCCGAGCACGACCCGGATCTGCTGGTACTCCCACGGATCCATCTGGTTGAGCATCTCGAGCTGATCGGTGACGTAGCGCAGGCACAGAACCGCCCGGCGCAGCAGCCGCAGCGCTGCGGCCAGTTCGCCGCGCTCGATCGCCGCCGTCGCCTCCTCGACTTCGGTGCTCGCCAGCTTCAGCCACAGCTCGGACGATTGGTGCACGGTCTGGAAGAGCAGCTCGTCGTGATGGACGCGCTCCTCGGCCGTCTTCTGCAGCGACAGCAGCTCGTCGGTGCGAAGGTAGCGCTCGTAATCGGTCGCGCCACGCCCTTCGAGCACCGGGGTCTGGTAATCCCCAGGGGCTCCGTCCGTCATGTGAATTCCTCCCCTACGCGTCTCCACCGAGGATTTCGGCGAGCTTCGTCAGGTTGATGTTCCCTCCCGAAACGACGCAGACCACTTTGCCGGTGCCCGCGTGGCCGGTGAGCGCCGCGGCCGTGGCGAGCGCCCCGGCCCCCTCCGCAATCACCCGCGTGCGCTCAGCGAGCAGGCGGACGGCTGCGGCGGCCGCCTCGATCGGGACGGCGATCGCGCCGTCGACCAGCGGCCGCACTCGCGGCCACATCGAGTCGAGCACCCGACGGCTCCCCGAACCGTCGACGAACGAAGCCTGGTATTCGAAGTCGACCGGCTCACCGGCCGCGAGCGCCGCCGCGAGCGCGGCCCCGGTCGCCGGCTCGGCAGTGAAGATCCGCGCCTGCGGGCGGAGCGCCTTCACCGCACTGGCGATCCCGACTGTCAGCCCGCCGCCCCCGTAGGGGATCACAACGGCGTCGACGTCGGGCAGGTCCTCGACGATCTCCAGGCCGATCGTCCCGTTTCCGGCCATCACCGCATCATCCGCAACGGGATGGACGAACAGTCCCGGGACGCCGTCGAGCCGGCTCGTGACGATCACGTTCCACCAGGCGTCGTAGGGAAGCTTGATGACCGTCCCGCCGAGCCGTTCGATCGCTGCCAGTTTCGCCTCGGGGGCGTGCTCGGGAACCGCGATCGTGGCGCTCACGCCGGCCTCGCGCGCGGCCCAGGCGACGCCCTGCGCCATGTTTCCGGCGCTCGCGGTCACCAGACCGCTGGCGACCTCGTCGGCGGGGGCGCTGCGCACCGCGTTGGTCGCGCCACGGATCTTGAATGACCCGATCGGCTGAAGATTCTCGAGCTTCAGATAGAGCTCCGCGGCGGTCCCCTCGACGTACAGGCGGACGAGTGGCGTCCGGACCGCCGCCCCGGCGATGCGCTCGCGCGCCGCCTCGATCGCGCTGAGCTCGATCACGGCTCCACCTCGATGCGAGCGTCCGGCCCGATCACAGCTCCGCCTCGATCCCGAGCCCCTGCTCGCGCGCCCCATCGACCGCGCGACGCGCCGCCGCCAGATCCTCGACCGCGATCCCGAGCGAGCGGAACAGCGTCACCTCGGACGCGTCCGATCGCCCCGGATGCATCCCCGCGAGCACCTCACCGAGCTCTGCTCGGATGTGCTCCTCGCCGGCGATCGCTCCCTCCTGGATCGCCAGGCGGAACTCGCCCGCCTCGGCGAGCACCGATTCGCGGCTGTCGCAGAACATCGCGCTGGCCGCGACCGTCGCGACATCGAGCTCGCGCGCGCTCGGCTGGCTGGCGCCGACGGCGTTCACATGCGTCCCGCGCGCCAGCCACTCGCGCCGCAGCACCGGCTCGCGCGAGCTGGTCGCAGTCACGACCACGTCGGCGCCCCGCACCGCCTCCTCGGCGCCCGTCGCGACGGTCACCGGTACGCGCACGCGAGTCGCGGCCCACTCGGCCGCCGACCGCGCGTGCGCCGCGGTTGGCGAGTAGACCCGGATCTCGTCGAACGAGCACGTGCCGGCGAGCGCCTCGATGTGCGCGCGGCCCTGCACGCCGGCCCCGAGCATCGCCAGCACTAGGGCGTCCGGGCGCGCGAGCAGTCGGGTGGCGACCGCGGTGACCGCGGCAGTGCGGATCATCGTGATCGCTGACGCGTCGAGGATTGCCGTGGGCACACCGGTCTCGCCGTCGAACAGCGTCACGGTCCCCTGGTGGGTGTCGAGACCCCGCGCCGGGTTGTCGGGAAGCAGGCAGATGGCCTTCAGGCCGAACTCCTCCGGGAGACCGTCCCCGGCCGCGCGCCATCCGGGCATCAAGCCCATGAACCCCTTGGCTCCCGGCACCGACATCACGGTTCGCAGCGGCATCCGGGCGGCACCGCGCGCCCTCGCGGCGAGCACGTCGGCGATCGCTTCGGTGCAGGCTGCCGGGGGCAGCGCCGCGACCACGTCAGCATGGCTGAGGATCAGGACCCTGCTCACTCAGAACAACTCCTCGAGGCGGGCCCGCTCGGCGGCCGTGAGCGGCACGGCCAGGGCTTCGCGTACGGGCTCGAGGTGCTCGGGGCGCCCAGGGCCGACGACGACCTGGGCCACGCGACGGTCGTCGAGCAGCCAGGCGAGTGCCAAGGCTGCCATCGATGTGCCGCGGGCGGCGGACAGCGCGCGGAGCCCCTCGAGCGCGGCGAACACCTTCGAACTCATGAGCGCCTCGTAGGGCTCCGGCCGCTGCGTCATTCGCGACCCGGGCGGGAACGGCTCGCCGCGACGGTACTTGCCCGTCAGCCAGCCGCCGGCGAGCGGACTGAACGCGATGTACGCGACGCCGCGCGCGGCGCACATCGGCAGCAGCTCATCGGCATCGCCGCAGTCGAGCAGCGAGTAGGAGTTCTGGATCGCGACCGGCGCGCCCACCGCAAGTGCCGCCTCGAGCGCGGATGCGCCGAAGTTGCTGACGCCGTAGGCTCCGATCCGGCCGGCTCGCCGCGCCTCCTCGAAGGCGGCGCATGTGTCGGCGAGCGGCACGTCGGGGTCATGGTCGTGCGCGAGGTAGAGCTCGACGCGATCGACACCGAGACGCTCGAGGCTCGACTCGAGCTGGCGGGCAATCCGGTGGGGGCGAAGGCCGTGGTCCGCCCCCTCGCGCATCGGGTTGAACGTCTTGCTGGTCAGCGTCGGTCGCACCCCACGGCTGTCGATGAAGCGTCCAATCGTGCTTTCGCTGCGACCGCCCCCGTACGCGTCAGCCGTGTCGAAGTGCGTGATCCCCGCTGCCCAGGCCGCGTCCATCAGCTCGAGCGCCTGCGCGTCGCTCAACCCCTGGCCGAAGAACGCGGGCGCCGAGCCGATTCCCCCGAAGTTTCCACACCCGAGCGCAATCCGCGGCAGCAGGATGCCCGAATCACCCAGCTCGCGGGCTTCGATCGAGAGCGGAACGGTCGCCACACTCGACATTTGATCAGACCACGTGCCCGGCATGCACCCGCAGGGCTTCCCAGAGGTAGCCGCCGGCCGCGCTCTCGAGGCCCGTGTAGACCTCGTCGAAGCACGCCACCACACGCTTGCGGACCGTCCTCAGAGGATCGACGGCGGCAGGCAGCTCCGGATCGATCGACGGAAAGCCGCGAAATCGATGAGTCACCAGCGTGCGTTGCCGAAATGCCCCGGCCGCCGTCAGTTGACCTCGCTCGCGTGCCGATTGCAGCGGGCCAAACTCGGCGAGAAACGCCCCGTAGCGAGCTGCGGCTTCGTCGAGACGCCATGCCGCGGCGATCAGCGCGCCCTGTGGCACCACGACGGACATTCGGCCCACGATCACCGAGGCGTATCGCTCGAGGTCAAGTTCCCGCAGGAGCGCTGACACCTCCAACTCGCGATCGTGGGCTGCCACCCACGTTGCATCCTGCACGGAGCCGAACCCCAAGAACCGAAGCTGAGCCGCAAACCGAGCGCGTGCGACGCGCTCCGCCTCGGGGATCGCGTGCCATAGCACCGTCCACCGTGGTACGGCAGGCTCGGTGCGCCCGAAGCTGAAGATGCGCCGATCGCCTTGGACGAACAGCGCCTCCGCCCGCGGAGTGGCGGAGTAGAACGCCAGCCGACCGTGGCGCGTGCGGGCGAGCAGATCGCGGTTGACGAGTCGTGAGAGCGCAGCACGGGCGGCACCGCTGGTGAAGTCGAAGCCCTGGAGGATCTTCACCATACCGCCGGACCAGACGGCCTCTCCACGGCGGACGTGGGAGCCGAAGATCGTCAGCACGAGATCCTGAGGCTGAAGGACATCTGTCGGCTGCGCTGTCGCCATCCCATCCCCACACAGTCAAGTACGACGGGGCAGTGAATTGTATGCACCTCACCGCGCTACCATGTATAATGTCGCCGGGATGAGCAGACCGGAGACAGCTTTCCGGGTTCCCGCGTGATGACGCGTCGGGTCGTCGTCACCGGCGGAAGCCGCGGAATCGGGCGCGCCATCGTCGAGCACTTTGCGGCCGCTGCCGGCCATGAGGTCGTAGCCGTGGGTCGCGATGTCCAAGCCCTCGCGGACGTGCAAGCGGGTGCAGCGCATGTGCGCGGCGTGTGCTGCGATGTCTGTGACGAGGCGGCCGTGGTGGCCCTGTTCGACGAGCTGGGTGCGATCGACGTGTTGGTCAACAGTGCGGGAATCTCCGATAGCGCACCGCTCCATCGCACGAGCCGCGCATCCTGGGACGCCCAGATGGCGGTCAACGCGACAGCTGTGTTCCTGTGTACCCGCGCAGTCATCGACGGGATGCGTGCGCGCGGCGATGGCCGGATCGTGACGGTGGCATCAACCGGAGGGCGTGTCGGGGTCGCCTACGCGGCCGCCTACGCCGCGTCAAAGCACGCGGCGATCGGCCTGATGCGTTCGGCGGCGGCCGAGTTGGCTGGGACGCGCGTCACTGCGAACGCGGTCTGCCCGGCGTTTGCCGACACCGAGATGACCAATATCTCGGCGGATCGGATTGCGCGGAACACTGGCCGTTCGCTACAGGAGAGCATCGAGGTCCTTGCGAAGCTCGCCCCGCTTGGGCGTCTGGTCAAGCCCGAGGAGGTGGCCGAGGCCGTCGTATGGCTGGCTTCGCCGGCCGCCGCCGCGATCAACGGTCAGACCCTGGTCCTCGACGGAGGAGGAATACAGACATGAGCCCTTTCCGTGCCTCGCCGCCGCTGACCGAGGACTGGCGCCACTTCGGGTTCGGCGTCGCCGATGGGGTCGCGCGAATCACACTCAACCGGCCCGAGAAGCTCAATCCGCTGACGTTTGAGTCCTACGCCGACCTGCGTGACGTGTTCGCCGAACTGCCACTCCGAGGCGACGCGCGCGCGATCGTCATCACCGGCGAGGGACGGGGCTTCTGCTCGGGTGGGGACGTCGAGGAGATCATCGGTGAGCTGCGGAAGATGGGCGCCGCTCAGCTGCTCGAGTTCACGCGCATGACCGGCCAGATGATCAAGGCGATTCGCGACTGCCCGCTGCCCGTGATCGCGGCCGTCAACGGCGTCGCGGCCGGGGCCGGATCGGTCGTCGCGCTCGCCTCCGACTTCCGGCTGCTCTCCGCAGAGGCGTCGTTCGCCTTCCTGTTCACCCGGGTTGGCCTCTCAGGCGCAGATATGGGGGCGGCGTATCTGCTCCCGCGCGTCGTCGGGCTCGGCCGCGCGACCGAGCTGCTGATGCTCGGTGACCGCGTGAGCGCCGAGCGTGCGGTGGCGATCGGGCTCGCAAGCGAGGTCGTCCCGCCCGGCGAACTGCTCGAACGCGCTGACGCGCTCGCACGTCGCCTGGCTGAGGGGCCGGCGCTCGCATACGCCACAACCAAGACGCTCATTTCACGCGAACTTGACATGGACCTCGCAAGTGCCATCGAGCTGGAGGCCTCAACGCAGGCGTTGCTGATGCTGTCAGACGATCACCGGGAGTTCTACGAGGCGTGGTCGCAAAAGCGTCCGCCTGCTTGGCAGGGACGGTAAGTGGCGCACGAGATCATCATCGCGCCGGCGCTGTGCGCGCCCGTCGGCTACGCCCACGCGGTCGTCGCCGAGCCCGGCCGGCTCGTTCATCTGGGCGGCCAGACGGCGCTCACTCCGGAGGGGACGATCCGCGGCGACACGATCGTCGAGCAGTTCGACGTCGCCGCCGCCAACGTCGTGACGGCGCTGCGCGCCGCCGGGGGAGTACCGGATGACATCGTCTCACTGCAGATCTTTGTCACCGACCTGCGCGAGTACAAGCGTCACCTGGCGGAACTGGGGCGCGTCTGGCGCGAGCATTTCGGGCGCCGGTATCCCGCCTCGGGGCTGTTCGGTGTGACTCGGTTGTTCGACGAGGAGGCGCTCGTCGAGTTGATGGCCGTCGCGGTCGTGCCCGCGAGGGGTCGATGTTGAACGCACAGGCACTCGATGCGCACCTCGATCCGCTCCACCAGGCGCTACTGGCGGATGCTCGCCGCGTCGCCGTGGAGGTGTTGGCGCCGATCGCGCGACGAAGCCCGGATGGCGTCGTCAACCGCGAGCTCCTCGCGGGCCTGTCAAGCGAGGGCCTGCTCGCACGCCTGTACGCGCGTGACGATCAGGGCTGGCGCGGCGATCTCTCGGTGCTCGAACTGTGCCTGCTTCGCGAAGGTCTCGCCTACGGTTGCACTGAGGCGGAGACTGCGTTTGCGATGCAGGGGCTCGGCGGCTACCCCCTCCTGCAGGCACGCGCGCGCGACGCGGTCGATCGATGGATCCCCGAAGTGGCGTCGGGGCGGGCCGTGGCTGCGTTTGCCCTGTCCGAGCCCCAGGCCGGCACCGACGTGGCAGCCCTGTCGATGCGGGCCGAGCAGGTTGGAGACGGCTGGCAGCTGAACGGCGTCAAGACGTGGATCTCCAACGCGCCCGACGCGGATGTCTATGCGGTGTTCGCGCGTACAACCCCGGACGCCGGTTCGCGAGGCCTGACCGGCTTCCTCGTGCCCAGGAGCGCTTCAGGTCTCACCGGAGAGCGTCTCGAGCTGCTTGCGCCGCATCCGATCGGCCTGCTGCGCTTCGAGGACGTCCACGTCCCTGCCGACCACGTCCTGGGCGAGGTCGACCGAGGTTTCCAGGTCGCGATGCGGACGCTCGACATCTTTCGCCCCAGTGTTGGCGCGTTCGCGATCGGCATGGGTCAAGCCGCTCTCGATGCCGCAGTCGCGTATGTGAGCGAGCGCTTCGCGTTCGGGCGCCCGCTGAGCGCCCAGCAGGCGGTCGCTCATCGACTCGCCGACCTGGCCGCGCGCCTGCAGGCTGCGCGGCTGCTCGTACATGCCGCGGCATCGGCCTATGACAGCGGCGTTCGGCCGATCACTCAAGCCGCCGCGATGGCCAAACTGATGGCGACCGAGGTCGCGCAGGAGGTGGTCGACGCAGCCGTGCAGTTTCACGGAGCGTGCGCGCTCGAGCGCGGTCATCCGCTCGAGCGGCTGTACCGAGAGGTCAGAGCGCCCCGGATCTACGAGGGAGCATCTGAGATCCAGCGGGAGATCATCGCGCGGGGGCTGTTCTCCGCGCGGGAGGTGAGCGCGCGATGAAGGTCGCGATTCGCGGAGGCGGGCCCGGGGGTCTCTACTCGGCGATCCTGTTCAGCCGGCTGGGCCATCACGTCGAGCTGTGGGAGCGCAACGCCCCTGACGACACATTTGGCTTCGGCGTCGTGTTCTCCGACGAAACGCTCTCCGCCTTCGAAGCGGCCGACCCACCCACCTACGACGCGATCGCGCGCAGCTTCGCGCGCTGGGGCGAGATCGATGTCTTCTATCGCGGCGAGCGACGCACTTCAGGCGGCCACGGATTCTCCGCCCTCGGCCGCAAGCAGCTGCTGAACATCCTGCAAGCGCGAGCCACCGAACTCGGCGCGACACTGCGCTTTCGAGTGGCTGCGCCGCCGCTCGACGATCAAGCGGCGGGCTTCGACCTCGTCGTCTGCGCCGACGGCATCAACAGCCAATCGCGGCAGGAGCGGTGCCGTGCGTTCAAGCCGTCACTGGACCGTCGACTTTCGAAGTTCATGTGGCTTGGCACGGACCTGGTGTTCGAAGCCTTCACCTTCCACATCGTCGAAACCGCCTTCGGCGTGTTCCAGTTGCACTGCTATCCGTTTGACGAAGCCATGAGCACGTTTATCGTGGAGACGGATGAGGCAACGTGGCGGCGGGCCGGATTGGACGCTTCGGAGATGCTGGAATTACCGCCCGGCTCGAGCGATGAGCGTTCAATCGACTTCTGCCGTACGCAGTTCGCCGACGTGCTCGGTGGCCACGAGCTGATCGGCAACAACTCCAAGTGGCTGAACTTCCACACGGTGCGCAACGAACACTGGTACGACGACAATGTCGTGCTGCTCGGGGACGCAGCGCATACGGCCCACTTCTCGATCGGCTCTGGGACGAAGCTGGCGATGGAGGACGCGATCGCACTGGCGTGGTCTTTCAAGCAGGCCGCGCCAGATTCCTCGATCATCGATGTCCTGCAGGGCTACGAGGATGAGCGCCGGGCTGGTGTCGCATCGACACAGCGCGCCGCGCAGGCGAGCCTCGAGTGGTTCGAGAACATCTCACGCTATGTCGGCCAGCCGACGGACCAGTTTGTGTTCAACCTGCTAACCCGCAGCCGCCGCATCACCTACAACAACCTGCGGATGCGCGATAGCCACTTCATGGACGCCGTCGACGCCACGTTCGGGCCGCACGATGGCCTCGGCACAGAAGCGCGACGACCCCCGATGTTCTACCCCTTCCGCCTGCGGGAGCTGGAGCTGGCCAATCGCGTCGTTGTGTCAGCGATGGACATGTACGCCGCGCGCGACGGCGAGATCGGGGATTTCCATCTCGTGCACCTCGGCAGCCGCGGGATCGGCGGTGCCGGCCTTGTGATGACCGAGATGGTGTGCGTCTCAGCGGAGGGGAGGATCACGCCTGCATGTGGCGGCCTTTACCGTGATGACCACATCGCAGGATGGCGACGGGTCGTGGACTTCGTGCACTCGCACGGGGACACCCGGATCGGTTGCCAGCTCGGACACAGCGGTCGCAAGGGTGCGACGAAGGCACTGTGGGAAGGCGATCACGTGCCAATCGACGAGCCATGGGAGTTGCTCGCCCCTTCGCCACTGCCATATTTCGCCGAGAGCCCCGTTCCGCGCGAAATGGACAGGATGGCGATGGATTCGGTGCGCAACCAATTCGTCGCCGCCACGAGGCGCGCCGAGCAGGCTGGATTTGATCTGCTCGAGATCCACATGGCTCACGGCTACCTGCTGTCGTCGTTCCTGTCGCCGCTGACCAATCGTCGCGGCGACGAATACGGGGGCGATCTCGCGCGGCGCGCCACGTTCCCGCTGGAGGTCTTCGATGCCTGTCGCGCCGAATGGCCCGCGGCCAAGCCGATCTTGGTGCGCATCTCGGCCACCGACTGGTATCCGGGTGGCTTCACCGGTGACGAGGCGGTCGAGCTGGCGGGGATGCTCCTGGCCCACGGGTGCGACCTGGTCGACGTCTCCACAGGGCAGGTCTGGCCTGACCAGCGACCGGCATACGGGCGCAGCTACCAGACCCCATTCGCCGACCGGATCCGCCACGAGGTGGGGATACCGACGATGGCGGTCGGGGCGATCTCCAGCTACGAAGACGTCAACACGATCGTCCTGTCCGGCCGCGCCGATCTGTGCGCGCTCGCTCGGCCCCACCTGTACGACCCGTACTGGACGCTGCATGCAGCCGCAGATCAGGAACACGACGTCCCATGGCCGGTCAACTACGGACCCGGGTCCCGGCGACCAAACGACGGCCGCACGGAGGTGAAGGCACCACCCCGCTCGTTTGACCCGGAGCCCGAACAGCCCGCGCAACGTTGGCGTCCTCGGCACGAACTGATGACCTGAGTCTGTGTAGGATCGCCGCGACCGATTTTTCCGTATCGGAAGCGATTTCAGAATATTGGGCCGCGCCGGTGCGGCCGTGCACCCGGCGCCGGTTCAGACCCTGCATTCTGAAAGAGCTTCTCGGCCAGCGCCTGACAGGAGGATCCGCATGCCCAGCTCCGCCGCCACCGATCTCGCTGCCGCGCTTGCCGCCGGCTCGGTCGCCGTCGTCGACCTCACCCAGCCGCTTTCGGAGACGACGCCGGTTCTCGTCCTTCCGGAGCCGTTCGCCAACACTCCGCATCTCAGCCGGCGGTCGTTGAGCCACTTCGATGACGCAGGCCCGGCGTGGGCTTGGGACGTGCTTGAACTCGGCGAGCACACCGGCACCCATCTGGACGCGCCGATCCACTGGATCACCGGGCGCGACGGGGAGGATGTCGCCTCGATCCCGGTGTCCCGCCTGGCGGGCCCGGTCGTCGTCGTCGACAAGCGTGCCGAGGTCGCCGCCGATCCTGGCTATCTCCTGACCGCCGAAGATCTCGACGCGCACGTCGCGCAGCACGGGGCGATTCCGGAGGGCGCGTGGATCTTCCTGCGCAGCGGCTGGGCCGCCCGCGCAACCGACGAGGCGGCGTTCCTGAATGCCGGTCCCGAGGGCCCGGTATCCCCGGGCCCCGACGTAAGCGGCGCACGATGGTTGGCCGAGCATCCTGGGATCGTCGGGTACGGTGTTGAGACAGTCGGCATCGACGCCGGCGCCGCCGGGGGCATGGATCCGCCGTTCCCAGTCCACAATTTCCTGCTGGGCGGGGGACGGTACGGGCTGACCTCGCTGAACAACCTCGATGCGCTACCTGTCACCGGTGCGGTGGTCGTGGTCGCGCCGCTGAAGCTCGTCGGCGGAACCGGCAGCCCGTCCCGCGTGCTCGCGTTCGTGCCCCGATAGCCACCCCGCCGGCGGCGTCAGACAACCGCATGCTCGGCGAGCGCCGCGGCGAGCTGTGCGCCGTGCTCGTCGGCGAGGGCCGCCGCGCGCAACCCGGCGAGTTTGCGGGCGCCGTCGTCGCCGCCCGTCAGCGTCTGCGCGGCGGCCATCAGCTTCGCAAAGCTGTCCGAGCCGTGGGCGTACGTGGCGCCGTATCCCTTGAGCACACCCTGACATTCGACGATTTCCCGCGCGAGTTCGGCGTCGGTTGTCGAGGCGGCCAGCGCCTGCTCGATCCAGGTCTCGATCGCGCGCTGCTCGCGACGGAAGCGGAGCGAGCGGGGCCGCAGCGGCCGCGCCCTCGCCATCGCGCTCAGCAGTGCGTAGCCGGTCACGGAGGTCGTGTTGAGGATCATGCCCTTGTGTGTGAGCTTGCGCACGAGCGCCTGGAACAGCCGCGAGCTGCGCAAGCTCCCGCCGATCCATGCCGGGAGCGTGTCGGTGATCTCGTCGAGCTGCGGGTGCAGGAACTCGTGGACCTGCAACAGCTGGCCCGGCTTCGCCTTCGCCTCGATGCGAATCCGCTGCATCCGTGCTCGTCGTGTCTTCTGCAGGGCGACGTGGATCGTGTCCTGGTAGCACATCCATAGTGCGATGTGGCGTGCCGCCTCGCGTGTCAGCCGTGCCGTGGCGTCACGGTCGGGATCGACGGCCGCGAAGCGAGCGACCCGGGCGAGATAGCGCTCGGCGTACTCCTCGTCCTGGTAGACGGCCGTGCGCACGAGGCCGTGGAGGACCATCGACCGTGCGGCTGCGGGCAACTCCAGCGTCCGGCGCGCCAGCGGCGCCAGCGCCGGACCGACCAGCGCCGCTGGGTCGGTCGCGGCGATCCGATTGCGGCGGCCCTCGTCGGTTGCCTTGGCCTGTTCGGGCTCCGGTGTGCTTCCGGCCCACTTCGTCACGGAGAGCACGGCGTCGCCTGACGCGGAGGAGTCCGGTCCGGTGAGGTCGCTCGCCTGGGCGGCAGCCGCGTCAAATCCGGCGGCGAACGCCGCAAGCGACGGTTCGACGTCCCTACCGAATGCCCGGATCGGCGCCTCGAACTGCTCCCGGGTGAGAGGCAGCACGCCTGACCCCGCCAGGCCACCGAGCAGCGAGGCACTGATCACGGAGCCGTTGTCCTGCGCCAGCTCGGCGAAGTCCGCGGCGATGAGCCGCTTGGACGAGCGCCGTGCGGCGGCGAGCAACTCGCGATCGTCAACGCGGCCGTCGCTCATCGCCATCTTCTCGTCGATCGAGTACACGCGGTTCGTAGAGGCGATCAAAGTCGTGCGGTCCGGCGTCGCGAAGCCGCGCTGGATCGCGCGCCCACACTCCATCAGCTCAGAGGCGATGACGACGTCGACCTCGCCCGGCGTCGGGAAGATGCTCATGATCGGTTCGTCGCGCACGGACGACTCGGGGCGCGCGACCGACCGCGGCAACAGCTCGACGTAGTAGACGGTGGCTCCGGTGCGCTGGGCCACGCCTGCCACCGAGGTGTTCTGCGCGACGTAACCTGCTCCCTCGGCGGCGGCGACGATCCAGTCCGACATCACACCGCCGCCCTCGCCGCCCAGCGCGAGGATCGCGATCGTCAGGGGCCGCGCGCCGGAGGACCAGCTCGACATCAGGCCGTGGCTTCGAATTGCGCGGCACGGGCCTCCAGATCGCGCGAGGCACGCTCCATCCACCATGAGCGTACGCGCGCCGTCAGCCTGTCCCGCAGCGTCGGATTGTGCACGACATCGGTGCGATAGAAGGAGGGACAGAGTACGGCGGCGTGTGCATTGGCGCCGCAGACGCCGCACCCGACACAGCTGTCGAGCACGGTCGCCACCGGGTCGGTCCGCATCGGGTCCGGGTTTGCCGTGATCGTCAGCGACGGGCAGCCCGAGATGCGGATGCACGCGTGATCGCCGGTGCACGTCTCGGGGTCGACGCCGAAGCGCTCCCGCGTGACGCGCTTACCCTCCTGTAGCGCCTTGCGCATCTCCGGCTTGACCCGGCGCTGGCGATTGAGCTGGCACTCGCTCTGCATGACGACGAGCTTCGGGCCGGGTTGTTCGGTCGACAGTGCCTCAAGGAACGTGTCGCGGACCTCGGCGACGTTGAAGGTATCGTCGATCGTCCTGGCCCACTCCACACCGACCCCTCGCGCTGCCCGTTCGATGGGGTGCTGCGTTGAGCGCGTCCGGTTGCCTGACTGCGAGGACAGGAGATCCTGCCCGCCGGTCGCCGCGGCGTAGCCGTTGTCGACGACGACGAGCAACTGGTCGGACTTGTTGAAGACGGCGTTGCCGACGCCACTGGTCAGCCCGTTGTGCCAGAAACCACCGTCTCCCATGAACGCCACCGCACGGCGTCCAGCCCCCGGTCCGGGCGCGCTCAATGCGGCGGCGCCGGCCGAACCGAGGCCGTAGCCCATCGTCGTGGCACCGAGCTCGAACGGCGCGTTGATCGCGAACAGGTGACAGCCGATGTCCGCGCTCACGTGGTGCTGCTCGCCGATCTGGCGCTCCGCCAGCTTCATGCCGCTGAAGATCGGGCGCTCCGGACAACCGATGCACAGTCCCGGTGGCCGCGGCTGGACCGCCGTCGCCGCCACCCGCACGGCAAATGGGCTCAGAGGATCTGTCGCCTCGCGCAGCAGAGCGGGCTCGTGCTCGATCACGTCAGCGTGGCATGCCCGCAGGAACCCTGCGATCCCCCGGGTGACGGCGACCGAGGTGTACTCACCGGCGACGGGCAGCATGTCCTTGCCATGCAGCTCCGTGTCGATGCCGGCACGGCGCAAGATCGCGTTGATGTTCTGCTCGATGTAGTCGGGCTGGCCTTCCTCGACGAGCAGCACGGCGCGCTTGCCCGCACAGAACGCGACGATCTCGGTGTCGAGGACCGGGTAGGTGACGTTCATCACGTAGATCGGCACGCGCGTGTTGCCGAACGCGTCGGAGCACCCGAGCAGCTCGAGCGACCGGTTCACCGTGTTGTACAGGCCTCCTTGAGTGATGATCCCAACATCCGCCGCGTCGTCGTTGATCACCTCGTTGAGCCGGCGCTCCTTGATGAACCGAACTGCGGCCGGCCAACGCTGGGCGACCTTCTCCTGCTCATGAGCGAAGCTGGCGGGGGGAAGCACGATCCGACCGACGTCCCGAGTCGGATGCTGGGCGGCGTCGCGCACAGTCATCGTCGGACGTCGATTGTTCTCGGCGACGAACGCGCCGCGCATGTGGCATGAGCGCAAGCGCAGGTCGAGCATCACCGGGGTGTTGCTCGCCTCCGACAGCTCAAAGCCGGTCTGGACCGCACGGACGATCGCGGTGATGTTCGGCCGCGGATCCAGCAGCCACATCTGAGACTTCATCGCGAACGCGTGGGCGCGCTCCTGCATGATGCTCGAGCCCTCGCCGTAGTCCTCGCCGAGAATGATCAGCGCGCCGCCGGTGACTCCTCCGCTGGCGAGGTTGGCGAGCGCGTCGGACGCGACGTTGAGGCCGACGGTCGACTTGAACGTCACCGCGCCGCGCAACGGATAGTGGACCGATGCCGCGAGCATCGCAGCGGCAGTTGCCTCCGAAGCGCTGTTCTCGAAATACACGCCGAGCTCATCGAGGATGTCCCGCGCATCGCCGAGGACGTCCATCAGGTGCGAAATCGGCGCACCCTGGTAGCCGCCGACATAGGCCACGCCGGACTGCAGCAGCGCCTTGGTCACCGCGAGGATGCCCTCGACCTGCAGCGTCTCGCCGGCGCCCCTGCGTAGTAGCTCGACCTCGTTGGCAAAGGACCGTTCGGCCATTCCTCGTCCCTCCTTCGGCGACCGGGAAACCAGGCGGAGAAGTCTAGAGTCGAATGCGAGCATCGCTAGCGAGTTCGCATCTGGTAAACCCCTATGTCTCCGAATCCCGCCTGCCCTGGCCCACGCGGTCCACGTCGGGGCGTCGGCGGTCGCCGTGAGGAGTCGGCGTGCGCGACTCGTTGGAGGGCGCAGTCGCTGCTTGCCCAAAACGCTTGGCGATCGTCGGTCGATGAGGTGCAGGTCGTGGGGTGTGGGCGCAGGACCGGGCGGGCCGCGGGATGCTGAAGCGGCGATCGCCGCAGCGCTACCGGTTGACCGCAGCGCTGCCGGTTGATGTCTGCTCGAGTTGAATGCGCGGTCGCGGCGTCGGTTGCGTGCGTATGCGGCTCGGGCGTCAGGGGATCGTGGGACCGTGGCGGCAGCGGCGCTTGCGTGTGGGTTGAGGTCCGTTCGGTCGGGCAACCTCAAGTTCCGGACCCCCCCGACGGTTTCTGGGGGTGTGGAGCTGAGGGGTCTCTACGACCCCCAAGTTCCACACCCCCCCGCCGCGGCCCGGGGGGTCCGGAACTTAGGGGTCGTCAAGACATGACGTGAAAGGGGTGTGGTCTCTGACCTGACGTGCAGGAGGTGCGGTCTCGGTCCAGACCCCGGGGCCTGCGTGATGACGAGGCCGCGACCGCTGAACGGGACCGGTTGAGGGGTGCCGCACCGGAACCCGAGCATCGGCGGCAGCAGCTCGCGGTCCGGCGTGCCCGGCGTGCCCGGCGTGCTCCGTTTCACCGCCAAGACCCGCGCGCGGCCGGCCGCTGATCTCCGACGCGGTGACCGACGCGCAACTCGCCGCCATCAACCTTCACCGGCACGCGCGCGTGGTCGGGTACCAGGGCTTCGGTTCCCAGCGACAGGTCGAGCGGCGGACGATGCCGACCCGACCCGCTCGAGTGCCACCGCACGATCGCTTGACTCTTCAGTCGACGTCAACGGCGGTGATTGCTTTGGGGACCTTCCGCCGCCACGACCCGGCCGGCGCCCGCGACACGCTGTGGTGACGCCGGTACTGGCTCCGAGCCGCGTGCCAGCAGTGCGCGGCGAACTCGACCGTCCCCTCGTCGTCGTCTTCGGTGCCGCCGGTCATACCGACGCTCCGCAGCCGCCGCCATTCGATCACCGGATCGAGATCCACCGATGCCGGCCGCCTCACCGGCTGCCGCGTCGCCAGTAGGTAGCCCGGGTCGCAGACCGCAGCACGCGAGGTACGTCGCCCGGAATTGCACGGGCAGTCGAAAGCTTCAGCGCCGCATCGAGCTCATCCGCGTCAACAACCGCGTGCTCAGCGACGCAGGACGGATGCAGCCACCCGAACTACGGTCCCTCGACGCCATCCAGCTCGCGAACGCTCAGCAGGTCGGGCCATCGCTGAAGCAGATCATCATCCACGTGACCGGAATGATCTCGGGTTCAGGGCATATCGGCGCCGGGTGGAGCCGCGGCGGTGGTTGGGGTCAGGTGGGAGAGCGGGATGCTCAGCAGCCGTCCTGGCCTTGTGGCGGTCGTTGCCCAGAGCTTGCCTTGGGTTGCGGCCGCCAGGGTTTCGGCATGGGGGGGCGCGGCGAACGCGCGGAGCGCCCCGTTGGGCGTGAGTCGGTAGACACGCTTGTGCGCGAGGTCACCAAGGTAGAGCGCGTTGGCGGCGTAGACGGCGCCGTTGGCTGCGGGTATGTGCTGCTGGTGGACGATCCGGCCGGTGCGGGGATCGATCATCGTGATGATGCTCGCGACGTTCGGTCCGTGGGCCGGCGCGAGGACCATGCCGGTGGCCCAGATCAGCCCCCCGCCGCCGATCACGCTGCTGACCGCGACTGGCTGACCTCCCCACCGGACGGGGCGGATCGTGAGGCTGTGCCGCTGTGCGGCGAGGAAGCCGATGCCGTCGAGCTCCTCGGCAGCCCATGTGCCGTCACGGTCCGTTGTCGTGCTGGTCGCTTCGCTGGGAGAGGCGACCTCCGCGACGACTTTGCCCGTGCTGTCGTTGATCTCGGCAATCCATCCGCGCGCGGTGGAGACCCAGACCTCGCCATCCGCGTAGCTGAGGGCGGCGGGCAGGAACGCTCGGTCGTGCCTGACGATGGGCTTCGGGAGCCGGAGCCGAACCGATGCGGTGATGCGCCCGGTCGACGGATCCAGGCGCATGATCGCACCAGCCGCGAAGTGCGCGATCCAGATGCCCCGCCCGCCCGTTGCGATCGCGACCGCGTCTGTGAGCGCAAACCGCCTGACGACCTGGCCGGTGGCGGCGTTGACCTCGATGAGTTGCTCCCGGTCCGCGTCCACGCTCGCGCAATCGCGCACGCATGTCAGCGTCCACACGCGCTGGTTCGCAGCAGCAACATCCCGAACCTCGCCGCCGACGGTGACCCAACCGCCAGCGTCGCTCGTGCCCGCGTAGCCCGGCGAGCCGGGGGAAGCAGGGTCGGCGATCATCCTCACGACGACTCCGGCCATGAGCGCCGCGACGACAATGACCGCGATCCGCCGGTGTCGGCGCTGCTGACGTCGGCGAGCGTCCTTGATCACCGCCCACTGCGGAAGCCTCCGCAGCGGATACGACTCCCCGAACATGACGCTACTATGAATAGCACTATGCTGAATGTCAAGGTCGACCGCACTCGCCGAGGGAGCTGCAGCGAGGTGGCTTCTGTCGCCGGTGCAGCGTGGAAGGTAGATGTCATGGTTCGCATCGCTTGATGCTGGCGATTTGGTCGATCGACCGATCGAACGACACGATCTCGCCGATCCCGCTGACCTCGGCTTGGGCGACGAGGTACGCCTCGGCGAAGTCCAGGTGGTCGGTTTCGTAGACCTCGAGGGCACGGAGTAGGAGTGCCGGGTCAACCGTCTCGATCGTGCGGAGCGCGAGTGCGGAGCGCATCAGCAGCGCAACGCGCGGGCGTTCGACCTCGTAGAAGGACTCGAGCACGTAGACGCACTCGGCGAGGATCAGGTCCGCGAGCAGCAGCAGCTCGCTCCCTGCCAGCAGGGCGGTTGCACGCGCGGCCAGCTCCGGCGGATCGCCGGTCAGATGGCGGATCAGGACGTTGGTATCAACGAACGCGCTCAGGGTCGCGACCCTGCCCGCTGGCCGCGGGTGCGTCGCAGAACCTCATCCCACGGGGTACCACGCTTGCCCGCAGGCACGGCAACCGTGCCGGCAAGCTCGAGAAAATTGGGGGTCTTCGCGATCACGGCCCGTGAGCGCTCACGGCCGCGGGCGGGGCGCTGGGGATCCAGGTGCCGGGAATCGCGATGGCGACGCCGGCGCTGGGCGACTCCGCGACCAGGCCGTTCACGAGTGTGGGCCAGTGCGCCGCGACGAGAAACTCTGCCTCGGTGCCGCGCAAGCCGCTCAGCAGCCACCCGTGAGCGATCGACCCCGGGCCGGGATCTGAGCCACCAGACTCGACCGGAAGATGGTCGTGTCGAAGCTCGGGCTCACGTCACGCCGACTCGGGTCGATGAGCGCTCCCGCTCCCGTGGCTGGGGCGTCGGGGTTACTCGTCTGGCCAGCGCCCGTGCTCCTGCAGGTACGTGCGAGCTGCTTCCTCGTCGTCACGGTCCCTGTTGCTGGCCAAGCTGACGCGGTACATAAAGTTGACCAGGAGCACCGACAGGCCCGAGCCGACCGCCATCGCGAAGCCGTCGACTCCCAAGCCGCGCGGAGACACGATCAGCACGACGATGCCGGCAATGATCATGGCGGCGCCGAGGCCGTAGCGGATCGTGATCATGCCGAGACGCCCGGCGGTCTCGCCGGCGTGACGGGTTCGCGTGGCGCTTGTCATCGCTGGATCCTTTGACAGTTGGGGCCTATGGATTCGGTTCAGATCATTCCCGCTGCTCACGCTTCGGTCGAGCCGGGGAGCCGCCGTGCCAGAGATGCTGACCACATGACCGATGTCCGGTCAGCCATACCTCGAAGGCCTTGCGGGTCCGCGACCGTTAGCGTGTCTGCGCGTGGATGCGGATCCGGTCAGGGTGGTGGTCGCCGAGGATCAGGTGCTGCTGCGCGAGGGACTGGTGCGATTGCTTGAGGAACGCGGCTTCAACGTTGTCGCGCAGGCCGGTGACGCGCCGGATCTGTTGCGGAAGGTCGGCGGGCATCTCCCGGATGTGGCGATCGTCGACGTCCAGATGCCGCCGGACAACACTGACGACGGGTTGCGGGCGGCGATCGAGATCCGCCGCGCATACCCTGAGGTGGGCGTTCTGATGCTCTCGCAGTTCTCCGAGGAGGCCTACGCGCTCGACCTGATCGGCGAGGACGCCCGCGGCGTCGGGTATCTCCTCAAGGACAGGATCGTCGACGTGTCCTCGTTCGCGGACGCGGTGATCAGGGTCGCGCACGGTGGGTCGGCGCTGGACCCGGAGATCGTGGGCCTGATGGTCGGCCGCCGGCGCAAGCATGATCCGCTCGCGCTCCTGACGGCGCGCGAGCGCCAGGTGCTGACGGTGATGGCTGAAGGTAAGTCGAACCTTGGAATCGCTGCCGCGCTCGGGGTTACCGTCGCGGCGGTGGAGAAGCACGTCGGGCGGATCTTCGCCAAGCTCGGACTCGACGACGAGCCCTTGGAACACCGCCGCGTTCTGGCTGTGCTCACGCTGCTGCGGGCGGGGTGACCAGGTCGTCGAGGGGCAGCAGCACTGACACCTTTGTCCCTGCCCCGGGAGGGGATTCAACGGCCAGCGAGCCGCCGACAGCGTTGACTCGGTCGGCGAGCCCGGCGAGGCCGGTGCCGGCCTTGGCCTCGCCGCCGGCGCCACCGCGGCCGTCGTCGAAGACCTCGACGCGCAACCACGGCGGCGTGACCGACACCGTCACGCCGGCCTCGGTCGCGTCCGCGTGCTTGGCGACGTTCGCCAGTGCCTCGGCGATCACGAAGTAGGCCGTGCCCTCGATGACCTCAGGGAAGCGAGTTCCAGGGGCATCGATCGTCACCGGTACCGGCGCCCGCGCCGTGAGCGACACGACCGCTGCCCTCAGCCCCCGATTCGTCAGCACCGACGGATGCAGTCCGGCGCTGAGGTCGCGAAGGTCACGGATCGCCTGCTGGGTCTCATCCAACGCGTGGGCGATCGCGACGCGCGTCGCCTCCTCAGCGGCCTCCTCAGACGCGACCTTGAGCGCCAGCATCACGTTGACCAGGCGCTGCTGGGCACCGTCATGGAGGTCTCGCCCAAGTCGCCGTCGCTCCTCCAAGGTCGCCTGCACGATCCTCGCGCGCGAGGCCCGCAGCGTCTCCGAGCGGTGGCGTTCGGCCTCGACCTGAAGCTGATCGGTGAGGTCGTGGAAGACAACCACCGCGCCGCGTTCTCCGTTGACGCTCACCGGCGCCGAGGAGTACGACACTGGGACGAACGAGCCGTCACGACGGATGAACCAATCGGCCTCGACGCGGACCGGCTCACCGCTCGCCCGCGGCCGCAGCAGCGGGCACTCGGATTCCGGGAAAGGGCTGCCGTCAGGCCGACTGTGATGGATCGTCGCATGGCTCAGAAGGCCGACCAGGTCGTCCTCCGACCCGTAGCCAAGAACCGCCAACGACGTAGGGTTAGCGAACAACACCCGTCCCTGGCTATCCACCGCATAGACGGCGTCGCCCATGCTCGCCAGCAGCGCGTGCAGCAGCTCGTCACCGCTCGACCCCACCTTCAGGGCGATCCCCGGTTCCACCACCATCCCAGCGATTCTCCCACGCCGCCAGCCGACCATCCGCGAGATGCGCGAGCGCAGACGATGCGATGCTCAGTCGAACGGCCCGGCATCGCCGCTACCAGGGCTGGCCAGGAGTCGTGCGACGTCCCGCGTGCACATAGGCGATTCGGTCGATGTCGCAACCGCTGGGGCCTCCTTCGGCGGCCGCATCGTGTGATTTCCAGCCGCGCAGATGCCGCCGAAACGATTGCCGGCTCCGAGCAGCGAGCGTGCGATCCGACGCCCGAGGTCAGCACAGCGTTGACGTCAGATCTTGAAGTTCACGTCCCTGGCGTTGCCGCCCTGGCAGTTGACCGTCTGCGGATTCCCGCCCATGTTCAGGTCGGTACCGCAGATCCAGCCGTGGCTGATCCACTCGGCGCTGTGTCCCTGGTGGGCGGCGCCGCCGACCAGGGCTTCGATTCCCGGCAGTTGAGGGCACGTCACGCTACCTGAGACCCACGTGGTGAGCTGTCCCTTTGGGCAGTAGACCGGGCCTGCCGGCTGCGTCTGGCTGAGGAGCTTGCCGGTGCAGATGTCCCACGCGGCGGAGGCCGGAGCGAACGTCTCACCGTACTGGGGGAAGTACCACTCTTCGCGCTGGTAGGCCGGATGGCCATCGCATCTACCGAGGTCGAAGGCCACGACGGTCGCACCGACGTAGCGGGTCCCGTCTGCGACGGCGAATCCGGGCCAGACGAACCCGGCGATGCCGTGCCCGACCGCATGACTGACGCCCCAGCTGCTCCAGTGGATCCTGTCCATGAAGCTCGTCGGGTCGCCGTTGAAGTTGATGGCTGGCGGTCTGATGGCGCCAAACCCGGCGCCCCAATTGGTGTCGGCCTGTTTCAAGCCGAGCGTCGGCGCCGTCCCGGCGAGTGCGGCGGTCGCCGGGACGACGAGCGCAAGCATCACAAGGATCGGTGTCATGCGCCCGCGGGGCATGCTCAGGATCCTAGACACATCCGGCACGCGCCACGGACTTCTCCTCGCGCTCGCGTTCCCCGACCTCCGAGACCCCTCGCCGCCACGCTGCTGATCGAGTCGACCGTGAGCTTTTGCACCGGGCCCACGACCGCGCGGGGTCCGTCGGCCACGCGCGACAACGCGACCGACGATCCTGCCTTCCATCTCGCCTAACGACATCGGCACTCCGGGACCCGTGGCTCAGCCGGCTGAGCATGTCACGATGTAGGGGTTCACCCGATGCGACAGGCCGGCGGTCGGTGTTTGCTATGCCACATATACACCAACGCTGCCTCGACGATGGTCGCGGGCAGCGTTAGGCGATCAACCGTCGGAGGTCGGGCGCGAAACGTTGCATGCATCCGCCAGATTGGTACCGGGAATCCGCCGTGGACGCAGCTCTTGGTGCCTTTATGCCCGGTGTGCGCGGTCGATCCCTGAGGCGAAGACTCGGAGCCTTGACTACCCGGGGCTGGATGGGGCGGCATGGCTCGAGTCGTCGAACGTGGTGCCGATCAGCGCGGGTAGTTTGTCTTTAGCCGAGGAGGGTGAACAATGTCGCGGACAGGCGAGATGCCATGTCTCCTGAGCCGGGGAAACCACGCCGCATTCTGGCTGCGGCTAACACGCTGGGTCCGGCGCATTCGCCTCACGATACGTGCGGGACGCACCGTCGCGTGCGCGACTGTTCTGTGCGCACTTGTGGCGACGTCCGGTCCCAACGTCTCGGTCGCGCAGGCACAGGGTCAGACGCCGATCATCGAGACGTACCCAGCACTCGACCCCTCGTTCAGCCCATCCATCCAGAATTACGTCACGCGCTGCACGACTGGGACGTCTTCCTCGGGGGCCGTCTCGATTTACGTGTGGTCTCGTGGCAATGAGGTGTCGATCGACTCGGCGCCCGAGCAGTTCGGGCTCTTCAATGACTCCGTGTCATTGACGCCAGGTCAGGGATTCACGATCACGGTCGGGGCGGGCAACAGCGCGTCGACGTACAACGTGCGCTGCTTGCCGGGGGACTTCCCAGACTACACGTCGGTCGCGTCCGGATCGCCGCAGGCCGCCTTCGTCCTCGTCACCCCCAGTCCGTGGGTGGCGATGTTCGACAGCAACGGCGTGCCAGTGTGGTGGTATCACGTGCCAAGCGGAACGCCGATCGACGCCGATCTGGATCCCAGCGGCACCCTGTCGTGGGCGGTCAGAGCCGCCGGCTCCTACCCGCTCTTCGGCGTCCCAGGCAGCGTACAACTAGAGGTGCACAGCCTCGATGGAACGCTGCTGAACACACTCAACACGAACGGCTCGCCAACCGATTTCCACGAGGCTTGGCCACTCTCGAACGGCGACTTCCTGATCGACACATACGTGCCAGAATTCAACCTCCCAGTCAGCATCCCAGGTGAGCCCGCCGAGGTCAACGTACTCGACGGCAGCTTTCAGGAAGTGACACCGAGCGGGACCACTGTCTACTCTTGGACGTCCGCTGGCCACATCAACCCTAGCGACAGCGTCAACTACGAGTACGCCACCTTCCCGTATCCAGCCGCAACCGGAAGGCTGTGGGACTGGAACCACATAAACTCGGTGATGCCATACGAGAACGGATACCTCGTCTCTTTCCGCAACACAAGCTCCATCTACTACATCGACGGTACAACCGGTAACGTGATCTGGAAGCTGGGAGGAACCTACGATCCCGGCGAGAGCCTGCAGATCGAGGGTGACGCGGAGGCCGGAATGGACCTTGATTCCCAGCATGACGTCAGGGCCTGGCCCGACGGTACGGTGAGCGTGTTCTCAAACGGCACGCGGTACCTGCAGCGACCCCGGATGCTGCGTTTCAGCATCAACTACACCGGGCCTGGGAGCAGCTATGTCGGAACCGCAACGCTCATCCAGTCGATGACCTTCGAACGCGCGGCCTCCTCCCCCTTCATCGGCAGCGTCCGCGCAGTCGATCCCGACGACATGTCGAGCACCGACTGGCTGATCGCTTGGGGCGGTTCTCAGTGGGTCACGGAGATGACCCCCACGGGCCAGCCGGTACTCACGATTGGCCTCGGCCCCTCGCAAACAACCTACCGCGCCGTGCCGATCAACTCATCCGAGCTGACCCTGTCGCAGCTCGAGTCCGCGATGACCACTCTGTACGGGGCAGCGTCGGCGGTCACGACCGGCTTCGGCGCAACCCGAGCCCGAGCAGGAGGAGGCGCCCGAGCACCAAGGACACCAATGCCGCCGGCGGTTCCCCCTCGCTCGAGTCAAGTCCTCAAACTCGCTCGCGACCATTGGTGGTGATCGGCACAGTCCAGCGCCAATGTGTCGACGATTTCCAGATAGCCGGCGCTCGCTACGACCAGCGCGGCTCGGCGTCGAGCTCGTTCGCGACCGACGACGATCTCCGGCGCCGCGACGTCGCTCTGATCGCATCGCGGCGGCTGACCATGCGCGCCTCACGGTCGCCAAGATCGGCGAGATGCTCAAGATGCTGCCCACGGTGCGGTGCGCCGGCGCCGCCTGGTTCTTGAGTCGATCGCAGACTTCGACGGACACCTCGATGGTCGTTGTCATGCTCTGAGTATGCCGAGCGCTCCCCAGTTGTAGGTGGGCGCCTGACCGGCTGTCAGTTGTACAGCTCAGGTGCGATCTCGTAGACGAAGAACTCGTGTGCCGCGAACGGCGCCCAGTCCTGACCCGGGTAGCGGGTCAGGTTCTTGCTGGTCACGAACGCGATCAGCTTCTGCTGGGAGAGCGACCGAAGCGCGCTGCGGTTCGTTGCGTCCGCCATCCATGACTGCAGCGACGGGGTTCCGGTCGCCGCCGTCGAGGGAAGGCTCCCGCGCGTCGGGAGCGTGATCGAAGCGACTTCATCCTTGACCGTCAGGAACTTGGTCCGGTCGGCGGGATCGCGTCTGGTGTTCGCCGCCGCCGCCGCGGCGTCGATCGCCGGATCGCGCGCGATCGCGTCCTGGATCAGTCTGACGGTGCCGAACACGGCCATCAGCCCCGGATCGAAGGTGATGTAGTTGATCCCCGCAAGGTGGACCTTGGCGGGGTCTTGGGATTCGTAGCCGATGATCTTGCTGCGTGGGATGCCCGCAGCGATCAAGACCTCGACCTTGCCGTGGTAGGTGCCGGCCTTCGGATCGCCGGTCTGGAACTCGTCGAGCACGTTCACGCGATCGATCACCGCGGTCAGCTTCGTCTTCGGCGCGTAGCCGACAAGGCTCACCATTCCCCGGCTGTGCCCACTGAGACGGAGCTTGGTGACCGGATTCGTGAGACCGACAGCGGCCAGGCAGTCAGTGATGTCCGAATCTCTGAACGGCGTCGGAAGCGAGTTCCCGGCGACATCGGTCGTCCCAGGCACGGCGATCGTGATCCAGTCGGTCGGGTTCGACGCCGACCGCAGGCCGTGCAGGAGCACGTCGTTGAAGTTGTCACCGATCACCCCTCCGGCTCCGAAGAAGACGTGCACTTTGATGTCGGTGATGTCGGTCGGCTCCTTGAGGTTGTACCTCGCGATCCATCCCCACGGTACGTACACGGCGAACTTGCCGTTGACGATGGTCGTCTGAGGCATCAGCCCGGTCTCGGTGGCCCGCAACGGCGCCTCGGTCTCCGGCTGCACCGAGGTCACGGCGCGGGCGAGCACGCGGCCCACGGCACGGTTGCCGATCGCGCGCTGGAGGCGGATCAGGTCTCCGACGCGGAGCGAGTTGCCCGCCGGCTGCGCCTGCTTGCGCACTGGGGCGAGCACGACCCCAGGGATCGGGTTCGGCCGCAGCGCCCGTAGCGCCGACTCGAGGTTGCCGCCACCGCTGTACGTGGGCGGTCCTGCCGCCTCGGGCACGCCTGTGACCCCCGACGGCACGGCGCCGCGGTCGGATGCGGAAGCCGGATGGCCGGTGCCGACGTTGTAGTCGTGCGAACCGACGAACCGCTCGATCCGGTACTGGTCACGCCAGGCCGCGGCCACCGTCGACGACACGGTTGCGTTGTTCGCGAACCAGTCGGTCAGCCACTTGTCCAGCGCCTTGTTCATCCGCTCGTAGACTGGATCCGAGCCAGTGCCCCAAGTGCTGCGGAACTTGAGGCCACGGCGCTTCAGCAGCCCGACCTGATCGCTTGACCGGGTCAACCACTTGAGGTCCTCTCGCAGCCACGCGTCGAGATCGGACTGGAGGGTCTTCAGCTCGCCGGAACCGTTGATCCCGTCGAACAGCAGCGCGGGCGGCGCATCGACCCAGTCGGCCTCGGAGGACGACGGCAGGTTCTGGGCGAAATTCCCATAGGCGACGGCATACGGGCCGCCGCCGCTATGGCCGGAGAACGCGATCCGGCTCGCCTCGAGCTTGCCGGAAGCCGGTTGCCGTGCCGCCGGCAGATGCGCCAGCGCCAACGCCAGGACCGAGTTGACATAGGTGGACGGGACGCCGATCCCGAACTTCGCCATCAACTCGTCCCCGGCGAGCCGTCCCTGGGGCAGCACGGCGACGATGTTGCGAGCGCTGCCGGTGAGCTGCTGCTCGATCTGGTCGACCTCGACGTCACGTACCGTGCGTTCCGCGGCGCGTTCGCGGTAGCCGATGTTGCGCCCGTGGAAGTGCAGCAGCACCTCGACCTTGCCACTGGAGAGATCGGCGTTGTCCGGCACCACGACGATCGCGCGCTTGGCAGCGATCTCGTTCGTGTACGGCGGTTGCGGATCCTGCCCGGGGAAGCCGTCGGGCAGCCCGTCAAGCGGGATCCGCAGCGTTCCCGATACGCTGTTGTCCCGCGCGTTCCAGCCTCCGGCGCGTGCGTCGGTCCAGGCCCGAGCCACGGTCCTGGGGGTGGATCGGCTGCCGCGCGAGCGCGCTCGGCTCAAGCGAGCTGCGGACGGCGACCCGTGGAGCCGGTTGATCGCCGACGCCGCGTGAGCCAGCCCAGCTGGAGCCGGCTCGGGGACCGCCGCGAGCGGCTCGGCCTCGACAGCAGTCTCCTGCTCCCTTCCGATCCCCATCGCCGAAACGTACCACCGCCATGGGGTGGTTCAGGGACGGTATGCCCGAACCGGACGACCCCTCCCCGGGCGAGTGCGCGCCGGACGGACCGAACCGCGCCACCACCGAAGCCCTGCCTGGCCGCGAGCGTCCCAGAGGGTTCGTTCACTGGACGGTCCGACTGCGGCAGCCCGTCGTCTTCACAAGGCCGTTCGGGCCGAGGCGGGGGCGCGTGGTCCGGCTCAGGTCATCCGTGGTGGTGCGTGCTGAGTTTGCGCGTGCGCCGGTGGGCGGTCAGTGGTGGCTTGATCGGTGCTCGGTGTGTCGTCTGGCTCGATACTGAGGTTGATCCCCGGGGCGTGATCGAGGTGTTGGGCGAGTGGTTGCGGGCGTCCGAGGAAGTAGCCCTGCCCGTAGTCGACGCCGAGTTGGGTGAGAACCTCAACGGTTTCCTGATTGCCGACGAACTCGGCGATCGTGCGCTTGCCCATGCCTTGAGCGATTTGGACGACGGCGGAGATCAGGATGCGGTCGGTTTCGTTGGTGGCGCAGTGGCGGACGAACTCGCCATCGATCTTGAGGTAGTCGCACGGGAGGTGCTTGAGGTAGTAGAAGGAGCCGAACCCGGCGCCGAAGTCGTCGAGCGCGAAGCGGCAGCCCAGCTCGGTGAGGCGATTGGCGAACGAGGCGGCGCGGGCGATATTGGACACCGCGGCCGTTTCGGTGATCTCGAAGATCAGTCGGTCGGCGGGGACGCCGGTGTCCCATAGGCGCCGCTCGATCAGCGTGAGGATGTCCGGATCGCCGATCGTGTATCCGGAGAGGTTGACCTCGAAGCGAAGGTCGCGGCCGCACGCGCGTTGCTCAGCGAGCATGTCGATCACTCGGGCTACAACCCAGCGGTCGATCTCTTGGATCAGCCCCAGCCGCTCGGCGATGTACAGGAAGGTGCCGGGGGGGATCTGGTCGCCGTGGGCATCCCCCATCCGGAGGAGCAGTTCGTACTGTTTGGGGCCGTTGCCGTGGAGGGGCGTGATCGGCTGGGCGAGAAGCTCGAAGCGGTCCTCGGCGAGGGCGCGCGTGATCGGCCTGGCCCATTTCATCTGGCTCTCGACCCGGGGTCGTTCGTGTTCGTCGGTGCTGTACTTGGCGGTGCGGTTGCGGCCGTTCTCCTTCGCTTCATACATCGCGAGATCGGCGTTGACCATGATCTCCTCGCCGGTGAGGCGGTCACCGTCGCTGAAGCAGGCGACACCGATGCTTGCGGTCACTCGGCGCTTTTCCCCGTGGATCGGCGACGGTGCTTCATTGCGGATGACGTCGAGGAGCGCGTTCGCCACGGCTTCGGAGCTCGCGCGGTCCTCTTGGGAGAGGAGGACCGCGAACTCGTCGCCGCCGAGGCGGGCAAGCACATCGGTCTCTCGTAGCCGGTTCGCCAGCGCCTGTCCGATCCGGACGATCAGGTCATCGCCAGCGCTGTGCCCTTGCGTATCGTTGTAGTACTTGAAGTTGTCGAGATCGATCATCAGCACGGCGCCGGTCGGTCCGTGTCGCCGTATGCGCGCAACGTGGCTGGCGAGCTCGCGCTCGAAGCTGCGGCGGTTCAGAAGGCCGGTCAGCGGGTCGTGGTCGGCCATGTGCTTGAGCCGGCCCTCGTAACGGCGGCGTTCGGTGATGTCCTGTGCCTGACTGATCAGGTGCAGCGGCCGGCCGTGTCTGTCGCGGACAAGGGTGACGCTGACCGACGTCCACACGGGATGACCGGCGGCATGCATGTAGCGTTTGTCCCTCGTGTAGCTGCGGATTCTGCCGGCGAGGACATCTCGGAAGGCTTCATTGCCCTTTGCCACGTCGTCGGGGTGACTGAGCGATTCGCGAGGAAGGCCGACCAGCGCGGCGCGGGAGTGACCGACGATCGCGCAGAAGGCGTCGTTGACCTCCTTGTAGCGGCCGTCGAGCCCAATGATCGTCATCCCGATCGGCGCATCGTCGAACGAGCGGCGGAACTGCTCCTCGGCCGTCTGGAGCCTCACGAGCTCCTCACGGCGCTCGGTGCCGTCGCGCACCGCGGCGATCACGAGCAAGCCATCGTCGGTGTGGACCGGGCTGAGCGTGATCGACACGGGGATCTCCGAGCCGTCCTTGCGGCGCGCGGCGAACTCGCGCTCCACGCCCATCGCCCGCGTGGTGGTCGGCTGGCTCGCGTAGATCGCCCGCTGCCGGGCGTGCCCGGCGCGCCTGGCCTCCGGGACGAGTCGATCGATCGAGGCGCCGGTCAGCTCCTCACGCGAGTATCCAAACATCCGGAGCGCCTGGTCACTGACCGCGTGGATGACCCCCTCGGTATCGGCGACGATCGTCGCGTCTGGCGCCCCCTCCAGTAGCTGCCGCAGCCGGTGCGCGTCCATTTCCGCCTGCGCGCGCAGACGGGCGTTCAGCTCAGCCCGCTCCGCCTCGACCGCCGCGGTCGCCTCACTCGCCGGCGGCCCGAACTCGCGAGCCCGACGCTCCGTGAGGTCCTGAGTGACGTGCCCGAAGCCGCGCAGTTGCTGGTCGGGGTCGCGCAGCGCCGTGATCACGACCTTGCCCCAGTAGCGGGTGCCGTCCTTGCGAATCCGCCAACCCTCGCCCTCGAACCGGCCCTCGGCGGCGGCGATCGCGAGCTCCTGCTGGGACTTGTCGACCGCAACGTCCGCTGCGAGGTAGAACCCCGAGAAGTGCCGACCGATGACCTCATCGGCTGCATAGCCCGTCAACCGCTCCGCCCCCTGGTTCCACGACGTGACCGACCCGTTGGGGTCAAGCGTGACGATTGCGCAATCCATCGTCTCGGCGATCAGCCGGCCGAGTAGCTCCGCATCGGACGACGTCATCGCGCGCGCCTCCGCCCACGCGTCGGCACGCGATTCAAAACAGGGTGACGGGCATGTCCCCGCGCCCGACGCAAGCGCATCTGTCGTGCCTGGCCAAAGCGAGCGAGACAACCCATGTTCCCCGGGTATCGGCCGTCTAATTCGTGGCTGCACGGAGCACCGGGCAGGTCGAGTGTTAAACCACAATTCCACCCACGGGAAAGGACTGACGGTCGGTGCTCGGCGATCGCTCGCGCGCACGCCGCAGAGCACCCGACACTGGAACGCGTCCGCTTCTGCAACGGCCCAGCTGTCACGAGAAGCCCTCAGTTCGTGTCTGGTCTGCCGCGGCGACGAAGCGGACGCAACACGAGCAGCCCCCGTGCTCCTCGAAGCAAGCGCTGTACGTTGAGCCGCGTTCGCGCGGCACTTCTCCCGATGCTCAACGCCGGGTCCGTCATGACTCGACAATGTCTGCTCGTCCTCGAGCTTGTAGCGTTCCGTACGTGAGGGCATCTAGCAGTCGTAGTCATGCCGCCGCGTGCAGGCACCTCGGCGGCTAGTGCCTGTCATCCCGCGCGCGTTGCGCCACCGCGATTACGCGCTCTTGTGGGGCGGGCAGACGGTCTCGGTCGTCGGCGATGGCATCTACACGATCGCGATCGCGCTCGAGGCGCTGCATGTCAGCGACCACGCAAGCACCCTCGCGTATGTGGAAGCGGCGCGGATCGCGCCGAATGCGCTGCTCCTGCTGTTTGCTGGTGCGCTCGTCGACCGGCTCCCGCGGCGCCTGGTCGTCCTGGCCGCCAACCTCCTGCGAGCTGGCGCCATCGCGGCCCTGGCGGTGCTCGCACTCGCGCACGCGCTCGAGGTCACCGAGCTTGTGGTTCTCTCGGCTGCCGTCGGTGTCGGGGACGCCTTCTTCTACCCCGCCTACCAGGCGATCATGCCCGAACTGCTACCGCCCGAGCTGCTCACTCAGGGCAACGCCTTCAACAGCGCCAGCGAGACAGTCGGGCTCGCGTTCGCCGGACCGGCGATCGGCGGTGTCCTGGTTGCCCTCGGGGGAGCACCGACCGCATTCGCGGTCGACACCGGGAGCTTCGTCGCCAGCGCTCTGTGCCTCGCGTTGATGACCAAGCTCCCCGCGCCGGCGTCTTCGGGACGGTCGATGGCGGCCGACGCCCGCCAGGGCATCCGCTGGACGATGCGTCAACGATGGCTCTGGTGCGGACTCCTCGCTGTCAGTCTGTCCAACTTCGCCGCGTTCTCTCCGACCGCCGTCACGATCCCCCTGATCGTCCGCGACGTCCTCCATCAGGGCCCTCTCGCCTTCGGAGCGACGTTCGGGGCAGCCGGAGCCGGTGGACTCGTGGCGGTCGCGATGGCCGCGCGTCTCGGCGCACCGAAGCGGCGAATGAGCGCGATCTGGGGCGCCTGGGCCGTGGCGTCCCTCGGCCTGCTCGGCGTCGGCGTCGCGCCTGATGTGTTCGTCCTCGCGGCATGCGGCGCGGTCACGTTCTTCGGGCTGACCTATGGGAACCTTCTCTGGGCCACGCTCATGCAGACTGCGGTGCCGGCCGAGATGCTCGGCCGCGTCTCCTCGATCGACTGGCTCTGCTCGATCTGCCTCTCGCCACTGGGCGTGCTGTTCGCCGGCGCGCTGGCCGGCGCGATCGGCGTGCGCGCGACGGTGCTGCTTGGCGCGGGGCTGTCGACGCTGTCCTGCCTCGTCGTCTTCGTGCCTGGAGTCCGCGACCCGGACCGCTCGGAGTATCAGCCGGTAGCACTCCCACAAGAGGTCACCCACGGCGACGAGGACCTCGCACGGCGCGGCTGAGGTCGCCGGCGGGCGCTGAGCACGCGTGGGGCGGCAACCAGGCCGGAACAGGACGCTGCCGGCACGAGCGCCCGCTCGCCGCTAACCGACGGTGACGAGCGCGATCGGCACGACGCGGTTCGCGCCGGCGTTGCGAAGCTGACCACCAACCATGGCGAGCGTCCACCCGGAGTGGCGGCGATCGTCGAGAAGGAGCCCGGTGCCGGGCGGCGGCATGCCAGCGACGCTGAACGCGCCGCGGAGGTTCGCGACCTGCTGGACGGCGTTGGCCATGTCGCGCTGTGGTGGCCGCGGCTCGCGGCGGGCGATCAGCTCGAGGCACGGGATCCCGAGCCTTGCGGCAACTTCGCGCGCGAGCGCGGCGAGCGCTTCGCCGATCGTGCCGGACGGCACGTAGGTGAGCCAGACCGGCGCGAGCGGCGTCGCGAGCTCGGTAAGCGCTTCGACGAGCTCGCGGTCGAAGCGGCCGGCGGCGAGTGATCGCTCCACCGCCGGCCACCAGCCGCCGTCACCGAAGCGAGCGAGCGCGAGCCCGGGCTCGGTGCGGACCGTGTCGGGGATCTTGCGCATCGCACCCGTGGCCGGGTCCGGCGCCATCTTCTTGACGTCGATCTCGACCGGCCGCGAGCGCAGATGACGCCACGCCTGCTCGACCAGGGCCGAGGACGGCGCGCCCGCGAACCTTGCGGCGGTGCACACCGAGCAGCGACCACAATCCTGGGCGTCGCGATCGTCGAGCTCCTCCTGAAGCGCACGCATCAGGCAACGCCCGTCGGCTCCGAAGGCCGCCATCGCTCGCTGCTCACGGCGGCGCAGCTCGGTCACCTGTGCGTAGCGTTCGGCGTCATACGCCCAACTCGACCCGCGGCACCGGCGCCACCTCGTGCCGTCCCGCCGCACTGCCCCCTCCACGTCGAGAATCTTCAGCATCGCCTCGATCCGCCCGATCCCGAGGTTGACCACGGCCATCAGCTCGCGGGTCGTGCGCCCAACCTCCCCAGCACGCTCGAGCTCATCGAGCACCGCCAACGTCCGTTCGCGCGAGGGAAACGCCTGCTCAATGAAGAAGTCCTGGATGCGACGGTCCTCCTCGCCGCGCAGGAGGACAACGTCGGCGTGCTCGACCGCTCGCCCGGCCCGTCCAACCTGCTGGTAGTACGCAATGACCGAGCCGGGCGCCTGGTAGTGCACGACAAACGTCAGATCGGGCTTGTCGTACCCCATCCCGAGCGCGCTCGTGGCCACGACGGCCTTGACGGCGTTGCCGCGCAGGCGCTCCTCTGTGGCAACGCGGTCGTCGCTGTCCTGCTCGCCGGTGTAGCTGACCGCGGAGATACCGTGGGCGGTGAGGAACGCTGCCACCTGCTCGGCATCCCGCTTGGTCAGCGTGTAGACGATCCCCGACCCCGCCAGCGCGGGGAGATGCTCGACCAGCCACGCCAGCCGCTCAGCCGCACGCGGGAGGCGGACGACCTCAAGCCGAAGACTCTGGCGGGCCAGCGGCCCACGGTAGATCCGCATCGACTCCGTGCGACCCGCGAGCTGCTCGAGGACGTCCTCGACGACACGATCGTTCGCGGTCGCGGTCGTGCCGAGCACCGCGGCATCCGCGGCGAGCGCGCCGAGCACGTCCCGGACCCGCCGGTAATCAGGGCGGAAGTCGTGGCCCCAATCCGAGATGCAGTGCGCCTCGTCGATCACGAGCAGACCACTCGCCGACGCGAACAGCGGCAGCATCCGCTCACGAAAGTCTGGATTGTTCAACCGCTCCGGACTGACCAGCAGCAGATCGAGCGCGTTTGCCGCGAGCTCGCGCCGCACCATCTCCCACTCATCCTGGTTGGTCGAGTTGACGGTATGCGCCCGGAGCCCGAGCCGCCGCGCCGCGGCAATCTGATCGCGCATCAACGCCAGCAGCGGGCTGATGATCAGCGTCGGCCCCGAGCCTGCCTCGCGCAGCAGGGCCGTCGCCACGAAATAGACAGCCGACTTCCCCCACCCCGTGCGCTGCACACACAGCACACGCGCGCGATCGACCACGACATCATGAACGGCCTCGAGCTGACCCGGACGAAACTCGGCGTCCGCGACCGCCGTCAGCGTGCGCAGACGCTCACGAGCGACAGCGGTAAAGCCCTCCGTGCAGGTAGCCACCTGACCATCCTGGCACGCACGCCGGGCGCCAACCGCGCCGTCACGGTCAGCGCCCGATGATCCGCCCGCCTAGGGTGCTGCGCGGGCGGCTGCGCTTCTTTGCTCAGGCTCCCGAGAGGAGCAGCGATCGGTAGGCGGTTCCCCAGGGGGAGTCCGGCGTGCCGTTGTAGTTGGTGATCAGATCGGACCACGTGTCCCAGGCCCAGGCGTAGTAGCTGCCCTGCGGGCTCTGCGAGTCCATCCAGTTCAGCAGCGTCATCGCGGCTGTTTGGCTGCTGCCGATCGGTCCGATCTCGCCGAGGTCGACGGGCATGACCGCCGCGATCGGGGCGATCGTGTCGTTGTAGCAGGTGACGGTGTTGCAGGCCTGGTCGCTGTCGGGGTAGATGTCCCAGTCGGCCATCAGCTGCGAGCCGGCGGGGTCTGTGGAGGCGATCGGGTCGCTCAGCTTGACGCCGTCGGTGGAGTCCAGGAACCCGCACGCGGCGGGGGCCTGAGTCGGGTAGTTGCAGTCTGCGACGTTCGCGTATCCGAGCATCGGGACCTGGATCACGTTGTCGGCACCGGTCCCGCGGATGATGTTGATCAGCGACTGCATCCCGACGGTCTGGTAGAGCGTCGCGGCGTTCGTGCTGTATTCGTCGCAGTTGTGGTTCGACGAGGTCGGCGTCGGCGCGGTGTCGTACGGAGAGGCGACGCTGCTGGTGGAGAACTGCACCGATCCGTGCGCCCAGCACTGCCAGTTGTACAGCGATGTGCCGGCGTTGCCGTCGGTGTTCGCGCCCGCGCCCGACGCGCCCGTCGCGGACGGGTGCGGCTCCTCCTGCAGGCGGAAGATCACTTTGGGGTCGTTCTTGAACGTGTTCGCGACCTCTTCCCAGAACAGCGGCGCGTGATCGGCGTCCGGCAGCGCCGGCTGACCACCACCGTTCGGGTCGCTCCCGCTCGGGATCTCGGTCCCCGGATCACCCCAGTAGAACGCGATCACCGGATACAGCCCGTCGCTCTCGGCGGCCGTGACGGCGGCCTTGATCGCGTTGATGTAGTTCTGGCCGCTGTCCGAGGACCAATTCGCGATCCCCGATCCATTGATCCCCAGCCAGCAATCCTCGTTGAGACCGATGAACACCGAATTGATCCCCCACGACGGCATCACCGACAAGTCAGACGCATCCGACGCCGAGGCCGCCACCGACGATGCCCCGTTGTCGAAGATGCCATACCCGTTCGTGCACTGATACTCCGTCCCGGACTGATCAACACCATGCAACACGACGGGCGCGCCCGAGGTTCCGGTGCCGGCCGCCAGGGCGTTGCCGGACACGTGGATCCCGTCCCCTCCACTTCCCCCAGACGACGACACAGCCGCGGTCGCGGCCGAGGTCGCCGCCCCGGTACCGCCGGCATTCGTTGCCGTCACGACCACCTCGATCGTGTCGCCGGCATCACTGGACTGCAGCGTGTACGTGCTCGACGTCGCGCCCGAGATGCTCGAGCAACTCCCGCCCGAGCAATCCTTCCACGCATACGCGTAGCTCGACGGGGATCCCGTCCACGTGCCGGCGCTCACCGTCAGCGCGTCGCCGACCTGGGCGGTGCCCGTGATCGCCGGCAGCGTCGTGTTGGCCGGAGGAGCTGGGAGCACCGTGCCGGTCGCCGCCGACGTCGCGGGACTGCCCGAGCCACCCGCGTTGGTCGCGGTGACCGCGACCTCGATCGTGTCGCCGACATCGCCCGACTGCAGCGTATAGTTGCCGGACGTGCTGCTGGCCCCGGAGATGGCCGTGCAGGTCCCACTCGCGCAGTGCTTCCACGCGTACGTGTAGCTGCTCGGGGTGCCCGTCCAGGCGCCCGTGCTGACCGTCAGCGTGTCGCCCTGCTGGGTCACGCCCGAGATCACCGGCACGGCCGTGTTCACCGGAACGGAGGCAACCACCGTCGCGGTCACGGCTGACGTCGCCGCCCCGGTACCGCCGGCATTCGTGGCCGTCACGACCACCTCGATCGTGTCGCCGGCATCACTGGACTGCAGCGTGTACGTGCTCGACGTCGCGCCCGAGATGCTCGAGCAACTCCCGCCCGAGCAATCCTTCCACGCATACGCGTAGCTCGACGGGGATCCCGTCCACGTGCCGGCGCTGGCCGTCAGCGCGTCGCCGACCTGGGCGGTACCCGTGATCGCCGGCAGCACCGTCGCCGCAGGGGGCAGCGGAAGGACGGTCGAGGTGGGATCTGACGTGTCAGTCGCCGCGCCCGCCGCATTCGCGGCCGTTACGACCGAGACGACCTTGGACCCCACATCGCTGGCGGCGACCGCATAGGTCGACGAATCAGCAGCCGGGATCGTCTTACAGTTCTTGGAGGCCGCAGTGCAGTCCTGCCACTCGTATGAGTACGAGGTCGGCGCGCCCGACCACTCGCCGTTGGTAGTGGAAAGCGTGTGGCCCTGCACTGCGGTGCCGGTGACCGCCGGCGCTGCCACCGGTGCCGGTACCGTGACGGGCTCGGCGACAAGTGCGGTTGGGAGGCTGCGGGCTTCGCTGCTCCCCCCGGTGTTCGTCGCGTGCACGACGGACCTGATGACATCACCGACGTCGCTGACCTTAACCGTGTAGCTATCTGCGGTAGCGCCTGCGATCGAGGTGCAAATCACGCCGTACTGGCCGCAATCCTGCCAACCGTAAGAGTATTGCGTAGGGCTCCCGCTCCACGTACCCGCAGTTGTGACCAAAGTGTTGCCGACGACCGCAGCGCCGGTGACCTTCGGGCGCGTAACAAGAACCGGACTGACGACAGTGAGTCCACCGTTTCGAGCGCGAGACCGCCGAGCGTCCTGGTCACGGCCAGGCCCGGTTGTGGCCGTCCGCACCCGCGCCGGAGCAGGCGTGCCGCCGTCCGCGCCTGCACGCGCTGCACTCGGCGACTGCGCGGAGGCGACGGTCCCGCCCAGCAGCGCGAACGCTCCCAAAAAAGCGATCATCAGTGGTCGCATGTCAATTCCTCTCGGTCTATCGCTTGTCAACGGTCCGGCCGTTGCCGTCGCGATGGGCGAGTAGTTCTTGAGCGCGAAAAGGGCCTTTGTGACAACTGGACTGCACTGGCCCGCGTTCAATCGGCCTTCCGTCCGCCGCGCGTCTCCGGCCTTCCCGGACAAGCAAGCAGGGGTTGGCGTATTACTACCCGGCCGCCCTTTGGCGACGCTCTACTAGAGTCAATAACACAGAAGGGGGGCCGGGGTTGGCCGGATGCAAGCGTCCAACGCGATTAATATGTCACGAAGCAGGAATAGTCAGTGCGGATCGTCACAACCACCCGAGCGACAGCAGGTCGCAACCGCCCTCCAGATTGCGGTACTTAGCGTCAACGCTCCGTTCACTCTGAGCACAGCGTGATTGGACCAAAGCGTGTTCGCAGCACTCGATCGTTGAATAGGAACTCAGGGTGACGGTGCACGATTGAACCCACGTCAGACGAGGGGATCTAGGTTGAGATCGAGATGCGGCGCAGCAGGAGCGTGGATGGCGCCCGTGCGCGGCCCAGACGACGATCGCCGAGACCGCCGAGAGCCTGCGCGACCTCGGCCGCCTGGACGAGCGACGATCGACCCGCCGGTCCCGCGCAACGGTCCTGGTCACCGCCCCAGCCAGCGGGCTGGGGCGGGACGTGGCCGGCCGGTGCGGCGTCCAGCGGCACGCGGGCGGGTATCGTGTGCGCGTGCTTGGTTTGCCAGCCGGCGTCAGTGCGTGCCTGTTCGACCTCGATGGTGTGCTGACCGAGACCGCAAAGGTCCACGCCGCCGCGTGGAAGGAGATGTTCGACGGCTATCTGCGCGGCCGTGCCGAACAGCGCGGCGAGCGGTTCGTGCCGTTCGACGCGGTCGCTGATTACGACGAGTACGTCGACGGCAAGCCCCGGGCTGACGGAACGCGCTCGTTCCTCGCTTCGCGCGGCATCGATGAGACCGACGAGACGATCCGGGAGCTCGGCGATCGCAAGAACGAGATCGTGCTGAGGATGATCCACGACGATGGCGTGCAGCCCTACCCCGGGTCGGTGCGCTACGCCGAGGCCGCGCGCGCCGCGGGGCTTCGGCGGGCGGTGGTGTCGTCGTCGACGAACTGCCGGGATGTGCTGATCGCCGCAGGGATCCTCGACCTGTTCGAGGAGGTGGTCGACGGCCATGTCGCCGACCGCGAGCATCTGCAGGGCAAGCCCGCGCCTGACACGTTCCTCGCCGGTGCGCGGGCGCTCGGTGCCCGGCCGGATCAGGCTGTCGTGTTCGAGGACGCGCTCGCGGGCGTCGAGGCGGGGAAGCGGGGCGAGTTCGGCTTTGTGATCGGGGTCGACCGCGTCGGTCAGGCCGAAGCGCTGAAGAAGCACGGCGCGGATGTCGTCGTGAAGGATCTCGCCGAACTGCTCGACGCCGGGTGATCGCACAGCCCGCCTTCACGGTCGAGCCCTGGGTCCTGCGTGAGACCGCGCTCGACGTCGACCGGCTCGCGCAGACCGAATCGGTGTTCGCGCTGTCGAACGGACACATCGGGCTGCGCGCCAATCTCGACGAGGGCGAGCCGTTCGCGCTCCCGGGCACCTACCTCGCCGGCTTCCACGAGCGGCGCCCGCTGCCCTACGCCGAGGCCGGCTACGGCAATCCCGAGTCGGGCCAAACGGTCGTCAACGTGACCAACGGCAAGATCATTCGCCTGATCGTCGACGACGAGCCGCTGGACGTCCGCTACGGCGAGCTCAGACGCCACGAACGGGTGCTCGATCTGCGCGCCGGGTTGCTGCACCGAGTGGCGGAGTGGGTCTCTCCGACCGGCAAGGCGGTGCGAGTCCGCTCGACACGCTTGGTCTCGTTCGCCCACCGCGCGGTCGCGGCGATCTCCTACGAGGTCGAGCCGCTCGACGAGCCCACGCCGCTCGTGGTCCAGTCCGAGCTCGTCACCAACGAGTCGACGCCCGAGGTCAACGGTGACCCGCGCGCGGCCGCAGCGCTCGCGACAGGGCTCAGGTCGGAGGCCTTCGACTGCCGCGATACGCGCGCGATGCTGACGCACACAACCGCCTCGAGCGGGCTCAGGGTGTCGACCGCGATGGGCCACGAAATCGACGGGCCGCCCGGCACCAAGCACTCGATCGAGGCCTTCGAGGACCTCGCGCGGCTGACCGTGATCGCCGACGTGGAACCGGGCAAGCCGCTGCGTCTGATCAAGTTCATCGCCTACGGCTGGTCCTCGGAGCGGTCGATGCCGGCCGTGCGCGACCAGGTCGGCGGTGCGCTCGCGGAAGCCGAACACAGGGGTTGGGATCGGCTCGTCTCCGAGCAGCGGGAATACCTTGACGCCTTCTGGGACCGCGCGGACATCGAGGTCGACGGCGACGCCGAGCTCCAGCAAGCGGTCCGCTTCTCGCTGTTTCACATCCTGCAGGCCGCGGCGAGGGGCGAACAGCGGGCGATCGCGGCCAAGGGCCTGACGGGATCAGGGTACGACGGGCACGCATTCTGGGATACCGAGACGTTCGTGCTGCCGGTGCTGACCTACACCGCGCCCCGCGCGGCCGCGGATGCGCTTCGCTGGCGTCACACGACGCTCGATCTCGCCCGCGAACGCGCCCGCCAGCTCGGACTCTGCGGCGCGGCCTTCCCGTGGCGCACGATCGCCGGCGCGGAGTGCTCGGGCTACTGGCCGGCGGGCACAGCCGCCTTCCATGTCAACGCGGACATCGCCGGCGCCGTCGTCCGCTACCAGGCGGCTCAGGACGACGAGGGTTTCGAGCGGGACGTCGGCACGGAACTGCTCGTCGAGACCGCACGGCTGTGGCGATCGCTGGGCCACCACGACGCCGCCGGACGCTTCCGGATCGACGGCGTGACCGGCCCGGACGAGTACAGCGCGGTGGCCGACAACAACGTCTACACGAACCTGATGGCGCAGCAGAACCTGCTTGCGGCAGCCGACGCGGTCGAGCGCCACCCGCACGTCGCGGCCGGCCTCGGGGTCGACGACGAGGAGGCGGCGAGCTGGCGTGACGCCGCCCGGCTGATGGTCATCCCGTACGACGCCGACCGGGGGATCCACCCCCAGGCCGACGGGTTCCTCGATCACGCCCGTTGGGACTTCGCCCGAACCTCGGCCGGCCAGTACCCGCTGCTTCTGCACTTCCCGTACTTCGACCTGTATCGCAAGCAGGTCGTCAAGCAGGCTGACCTCGTGCTGGCGATGTTCGCGCGGCCCGACGCCTTCACCGACGAGCAGAAGGCACGCAACTTCGCCTACTACGAGGCGCTGACGGTCCGGGACTCGTCGCTGTCCGCCGCCCATCAAGCGGTGCTTGCCGCAGAGGTCGGGCACCTGGACCTCGCATACGACTATCTCGGTGAGGCGGCGCTGATGGACCTCGACGACCTCGAGCACAACACCCGTGATGGGCTGCACATCGCCGCGCTCGCCGGGGCGTGCATCGGTCTCACGTGCGGATTCGGCGGGATGCGTGACGTTGGTGGCGCGCTTCGCTTCGTGCCGCGCCTGCCCGGTGCGCTCACGCGGGTGGCGTTCAGGGTGATGTGGCGCGGCCGGCGGCTCCTGGTGGATGTCCGCCACGAGAGAGCGCGCTACACGGTGCTCGAGGGCGAGCCGATCGAGATCGTCCATCACGGCCGGAAGGTCACGGTCGAGGCCGGGAAGCCGGCCACGCTCCGGATCCCGCCCGCACCGGCACGACAGGCGCCGGAACAGCCGGCCGGCCGGGCGCCCTTCCGGAGGCGGCCGCAGCGTTGAGGTGTCAGACTTCGCTCCCGTGAGCGAGTCCCCGGTCGAACGCCTCCTCGATGCGATCGACCGGCTCGACCTCGAGGACATGATCGCGCTGATGGCGCCTGACGCGCGCGTGCTGGTCGCCGACGGCCGCCACGCGGAAGGGACCGAGGCCGTCCGTCAGCTGTTCGGCGACTTTCTCGGCCAGCTTCGCTCGACCACCCACCGGATCACGGCTCAGTGGCACCAGGACGACGTCTGGATCGCGGAGACCGACACGAGCTATGAGCTGCGCGACTGGCTCGAGCTGACCGCGCTGCCGCGAGTGTTCATCGTCCGCTCGGGGCCGGAGGGCGTCTCCGAACTGAGGGCCTACGGCGCGCACGAACAACAGCTCTCGGACCGCCCCACCGGCGAGGAGGGAATGTGGGTCGGAGGGCGATGGGTCCCACCGCTCTAGACCTCGCTCGCCATTGCGCAGTCCACCGGCCAAACCAGCCGGAACCTCCCAGGTCTAGTAGCTGAGCGAGTCCGCGCTGGTGATCGTGGCGTAGCCGCCCGCCATGGCCGCAAGGAAGGCCGCGTGGACATGGGCGCCGGGGACGGCGACGCCGCCGTCCTCCAGGTCCGGGGCCGCGCAGGCGTCGCGGATCACGGTCACCCCGAAGCCGAGGTCGGCTGCGGCGCGGACGGTCGCGTCGACGCACATCGACGTCATCATGCCGGCGACGACCAGTTCGTCGATTCCGGCCTCGCGGAGCCGCCGCTCGAGGTCCGTGCCAAGGAACGAGTTGGGCTTGTCCTTGACGATCACGGGCTCGCCGCTGGTGGGGGCGACCCGGCCATCATGCGCGACGCCGGGCGTGTTCGGGGCGAAGAACGGAGCGTCCGGCGCATCCCAGACGTGCTGGACGTGGACGATCGGCTCCCCGCGCTCGCGGAAGCGCTGCAGCACCCTTGCCGCTGCGTCCGCCGCGTCGTCGCTGCCGACGAGCGGGTAGGCCCCGCCCGGGAAATAGTCGCGCTGGATGTCGACCAGCAGCAGTGCACGTGGCATGTCGTGGTACCTCCGGATCTCTGGCTCGCGGCGTGCACGGATGGTAGATCCGGCTGCCGCTCACCCTCGGCACGTCGTCGGGTGCTCGGGGTCCGGCCGGCTGGGCCCGACTCCGCCGTCGCGCCCGAGACCGCGGGCCCGCCGATCCGATCCGCAACGAGCGGCGCATGCCGGCTCCGCTCCGGTCGTCGTCGAGCGGCGCGGTTCGCGTGCTCGCCGGCGGCCAGCGTGCGCCAGGGCGGCACCCGGGTGGGAGAGCCGCGCCGAGTCCAGCGTTCACGACGGGTACTCGTCTCGCCGGCGCCACCAGGGGCCGCTCTCGTTGCGGCCCAGCGGCGCGCGGTCGAGCCATTGGTACATACCCCACAGTCCGTCGAGACCGCGGGCGTACGTCGAGTACGTGTGGTACACAACTCCGTCCTCGAGGGCGAACGCACTCATGCCGGGCTGCTCCCGGAGGTAGGCGGCGGTGTCGGTGCCGGTCATCGCGGCGTGCTGGGCAACGACCCCCTGCTCACTGGCCTCCCGGAGCCACGTCGTGTCGGCGTGGCGGTAGTTGTAGTCGATCGCCCCCGAGCGCTGCTGGTCCTCGGTGAACGAGGTGCCCAAGTCGAAGTTGAAATCGCTGCCCAGCGACGAGGCCCAGGGGAACGTCCACCCCATGCGGCGCTTGTAGTCCACCAGCGCGGCGATCGGGGCACGCGAGATCGCGATCAGGCCGACATCGTGGTGCTCCAGGTGGACGGCGAAGCCGTTGAAGCCATCGGCGATCGCAGAGCACGACGGGCAGCCGCCCCTGTACTCGGGTCCGAACATGAAGTGGTAGACGAGCAGCTGCGACCGACCACCGAAGAGATCGGCCAGCGAGGCGGCGCCGGCTTCGGTCTCGAAGCGGTAGTCCTTCTCGACCGGAACCCAGGGCAGCTCGCGACGCCGGCGAGCGACGTCGTCGCTGTGGCGGGTCAGCGCCTTCTCGGCCTCGAGCAGTTCGAGGCGGGCGGCGAGCCATTGCTCGCGACTGGCGGTCGCGTGAGAGGTCATGGTTTCTCCTCGTGTCTCAGGTGGCGGTGGCAGCAGCGGCGCCAACGCGGCGAGGGCGGGCGCCATCTCCATGCTGGTCATCGCGTCAGCCCGAGCCTGGCCGGGGATGTCTGCTCCAGGTCCGGGAGCGTGTCGCCCGTCTCCAGCATCGTCTTGAGGTTCGCGACGACGCGCGGCCAGCCCTGACTGATGAGCGAGCCGGTGATGCCGCCGGGGTCGAGGTCGTCATGGATCACCGTGAGCCTGACCTGCTCCTCGAACGGCTCGATCTCGAACGTCACCTTCGAGCGCGACTCGGCCGCCAGGCGCTCGCGGGCGTCGTCGGTGAGGCCGAGCGACGCGGCCCACTCGGGGGTGAACGTGTGCCACGTGTAGGAGAGCCGCCGGTACGGCTCTGACTCGAGCACGATCTGGCCGGGATCGGCGATCGGGAGGCCGCGCGTGCGCCAGGTCATCGCCGAGCCGGGCTTCCAGTCGGACTCGAACGTCGTCGACCAGTAGCGGGCAGTGAAGGCCGGCTCGGTCAGCGCCCGCCAGAGCCGCTCGGGCGTCGTCTGGATGTAGGTCGTGTAGACGAAAGTCGGGTTCTCCACGGCGGTGTCCTCCAGTGCTCTCTTGAGATCGGCGAGCGCGTGGACGCGGTCCTGGTCGTACCGCGTGATCCAGCGTTCGGCGATCTCGTTGATGGGCGCCGCGTTGAGGTAGTGATGCTTCTCCCGGCCGCGGCGAACGGTCGTGACGAGGTTGGCCGCCTCCAGGACGGCGAGGTGCTTGCTGACCGACTGGCGAGCCATGTCCAGCCTCGAGCCCAGCTCGCGCAGCGTCTGACCGTTGCGCTGGTTGAGGCTGTCGAGCAACAGCCGCCGGCTCGGATCGGCCAGCGCCCGGAAGACCTCATCGATGTCGGAATAGGCAGCCAGCGGGCTGCCTATAATACGCAGCTGTGTGGCTGCCTGTCAAGGCGCCGGGGCGGCACACGCGCCGCTGCGAGGCTCCCAGCGTTCACGCCGCCAAGTCGAGCGCGACCGCGTCCGCGAAGAGACGACCCTTGCGCGTGAGCTGCACACGGCCGCCGGCGATCACCACGCGCCTGCTCATGGCCTCGGCCCGGGCCGCGCGTGCTCCCGCCTCGCTCAGCGACGCCAGCGCGACACCTTCGCGAAGCCGCAGGCCGAGCAGGACCGCCTCCAGCGCCCGCTGCTCGGCTGTGAGGATCTCCCGGCCGGCGACGGGAGCGTGTCCGTCGCGCAGTCGCTGAGCGTACGCGGCGGGGCGGCGGACGTTCCACCAGCGCACTCCGCGAACGTGCGAGTGTGCGCCGGGGCCGATCCCCCACCAGTCGTACGAGCGCCAGTAGCCGATGTTGTGCCGGCAAGCCGCCTCGTCGGTCAGCGCCCACGAGGCCAGCTCATACCAGTCGAAGCCGGCAGACCGCAGGCGTTCGTCGGCCCGCGTGAACCGCCACGCCTGGGCGGCGTCGTCCGGGGCGCGGACCGTCCCTCGCCGGACCGCGGCGGCGAGTGCCGTCCCTGGCTCAACAGTCAGCGCGTAGGCCGACACGTGGTCCGGCTCGGCCGACAGCGCGGCGTCAAGGGTCCCCTCCCAGTCCGCCTCGGTCTCGCCCGGCGTGCCGTAGATCAGGTCCAGCGAGACGTGCTCGAAGCCCGCCTCGCGCGCCTCGACGGCCGCAGCCACCGCACGGCCGGGGGTGTGGACCCGGTCGAGCGTCCGCAGCACGTGCGGAGTCGCGGACTGCATGCCCAGCGACACGCGTGTGAAGCCGCCCCGGCGCAGCGCGCGCAGGCTGCCCGGGTCCACCGACTCGGGGTTTGCCTCGGTCGTGACCTCGGCATCGGCCGCCAGTCCCAGCGTGTCAGCCACGCCGGCCAGCAGGCGCAGCAGCGCGTCGGCACCGAGCAGCGTCGGTGTTCCCCCACCGATGAACACGGTCCTCGCCCGCCGCTCGCCGAGCTCGTCACGCGCGCGGCGCAGCTCCAGCAACGCCGCCTCGACGAATCCGAGCTGCTGTTCGCGACCCTCGGGGACATACGTGTTGAAATCGCAGTAGCCGCACCGCGCCGCGCAGAACGGAACGTGAATGTAGACGCCGAGTGGCTGCTCGTGATCGCGCATCCCGACAATGATGCAGTCGAGCGCCGGGAGGCGCCTGCGAGACCGCGAGAACAGGCCTGAACCGGGAAGACTCAGCCAGCCGCACCGAACCTTGGAATCGACAGGAGGCGAGCAGCATGAAGACGATCGGCACCGAGGAGCATTTCGTGACCGACGAGGTCCTTACGGCCTGGAGCCGGTTGGCCCCATCCGCATCCGAGGACTCGCGGGCCGGCGCGCCCGAAGGGGACATCCGGGAGCGGCTCCGCGAGGTCGGCGAGCGCAGGATCGCGGCGATGGACGAGGCTGGCCTCGATGTTCAGGTGATCTCGCTCACATCGCCCGGCCTGCACAACCTCCCGCCCGCCGAGGCCGCGCACCTGCAGATCGAGACGAACGACCGCATCGCCGAGCTCGTGAACGCCCACCCGCACCGGTTTCAGGGCTTCGCGACGCTCGCAACCCCCGCGCCCGCAGCAGCCGCGCAGGAGCTCGAGCGCGCAGTCGTCAAGCTCGGTCTGCACGGCGCACTGCTGTTCGGCCGCACCGGTGAACGCAACCTCGACCACGCCGACAACTGGCCGATCTTCGAAGCGGCCGCCTCGCTCCGAGCCCCGCTCTACCTCCACCCGCAGGTGCCGCAGCCGCGCGTTCGAGCGGCGCTCTACGCGGGCTTCGACGGGGCGATCGACAATGCGTTCGCGACCTATGGCATCGGCTGGCACTACGAGACCGGCGTGCAGTTCCTGCGGCTCGCGCTCGCAGGCGTGTTCGATCGCTTCCCCAACCTCCAGATCCTGCTCGGGCACTGGGGCGAGGTCGTCCTGTTCTACCTCGACCGGGCCGACGGGCTGGCGCTGCAGGCCAACCTCGACCAGCCGTTCTCTGAGTACATTCGCCGGAACGCCTACATCACCGCCGGCGGCGTCTACAGCCGCCGCTACCTGAGATGGGCGGTAGAGGTGGCCGGCGTCGAGCGGATCCTGTTCGCGACGGACTACCCCTACCGGCCCGGCCCGGACGGCGGCGTCGCGCGTTTCCTGGCGGCCTCCGGGCTCGAGCAAGCGGACCAGGAGCGAATTGCCGCCGGCAATTGGGACGCGCTGACCGGCGGCATCCGCCGCTGACGTCAGAGAGTCGCGACCGGCGGCGCCGCCCAGACGGGAGCATCTCACGAAATTGCGTGATGTCGTTCGAATGAGAGGTCGGGCTCCCGGTACTACGAGCCCGCTCGGCTCGAGCGGGCCAGGCCGGCCGCGTCCTTGCGCCAACTCGAGTTGCCGCCGGCGGAGATCAAGGCGATGCTCGACCTCCAGGCGCCCGCCGCCGCACAGCGGCCGGCCGAGCTCTCGGCCGCTGAGGAACTCGAGCACGCGGCGCGGCGAACCCCGGCCGGACACCTGGTCGACCGTTTCAACCGACCGAGCTCTGTCATGTACGAGGTCGAGGTCAGAGAGATTCCGACCCGCAGCCCGCTCAGCCTGAAGCGCAACGTCGTCGGGGACGGCGCACGGGGCGACGCTCGACCCAGCCAACCCCGCCGGCGAGCCTTCAGCGCCGCAAGACGTTGCTCGTCATGATCTGATCCATGACCGAGTCCGACCGATGACGACAGGAGGCCGATGATGCCGCGCGCTGTGAGATTCGACAGATATGGCGATCGCGACGTGCTCCAGGTGGTGGACGTGCCGCGGCCGACCGCTGGTGGCGGCGAGGTCGTGGTCCGGGTCCGCGCGGCCGGCATAAATCCCGGCGAGGCGAAGATCCGGACCGGCGCCCTCCACGAGATGTTCCCGGCGACCTTCCCGAGCGGGGAGGGCAGCGACCTCGCGGGGGTCGTCGAGGAGCTCGGCCCGGGCGTCACGGCGTTCGCGGTCGGCGACGAGGTGCTCGGCTACGTGCACACGCGCTCCAGCCACGCGGAGTACACCGTCGTCGATGTCGACAAAGCGATCCACAAGCCCGCCGGACTCTCCTGGGAGGTCGCCGGGGCGCTGTTCGTCGCGGGTTCCACGGCCTGGGCGATGATCGACGCCGTCTCGCTGACCGCCGGCGAGGCGGTGATCATCGCGGGGGCGACGGGCGGAGTCGGGACGATCGCCGTGCAACTCGCGCGTCTCGCCGGCGCGACCGTGCTCGCGATCGCCGGCGAGAGCCGTGCTGATTGGCTGCGCGCGCACGGGGCCGTGCCGATCGCCTACGGCGACGACATCGCCGGCCGCCTACGGACTGCGCTGCGCGACGCGGGCCACACGAGCGCCGCAGCGCTGCTCGATGCGTACGGTGTGGGCTACGTCGACCTGGCGCTCGAACTCGGCATCGCAACCGAGCGGATCGACACGATTGCCGACTTCGCCGCGGTGCAGCGACACGGGGTCAAGTCGGCCGGGAGCGCGGACGGAGCATCGCTCCCGGTCCTGACCGAACTCGCCACGCTCGCCGCCGACGGCCGCCTCGACGTGCCGATCGCGGCGACGTACCCGCTCGAGGAGGTCCAGGAGGCGTTCCGCGCCCTCGAGGAGGACCACCCGCTCGGAAAGATCGTCCTGCTCCCCTGACCCACGTCCCATGCTCGTTGCCCGCGCCCCAATCGGACCCGAAACTCAATAACGCCAGCCGAAGCCGCCGTCGAGCCGGCGACCGAGGTAGTCCTCGACGACCGTCAGCGCGGCGCGGGCTGCTCGGTCGACCCCGATGCCGCGGCTCCGGAACGTCTCGCTCGCGAACCACAGGCCGTCGACGTTGGGGGCGCGCCAGTGAGGCCTGAAGATGCCGACGAGACCGGGCTTCTGGATGACGCCGAAGGGCGGCTCATAGACGAGGTGCCTCCGGCGCCAGACGGGCTGGGCAAGCCCCGGATACATGACCCCGATGTCGCGTTCGAACTTGTCGAACATGTCGCGCAGGTAGAGATCATCCCGACCGCGCGCACCGGGGATGACACCGCCCGCAACGTACAGGTACTTGCCATTCGGCGCGGTTGATGGGTCGTACGCCGTCATCTCGAGCATGAAGCCGGACACCCGCGCAGTCGGCGTGTGCAGCCATGTAGCCAGCTCCCGCCTGTCGATCACAGCAGCCGGCTCGTCGACTGCGAGGTAGAGGCCGAGCCAAGCGACCTTGAACTGCTCCTGCGCCAAATGCCTGATCTGAGCGACATACCAGTCGGGGAGATGACCGGGGGCGATCACGTCCAGCACCTGCCAGACGGGCAACGTGCACACCACCGCATCCGCTTCGATCAGCTCGTCCTCGAAGCGCTCGTTGGGGATCACCCGAGGCTGTCGGGCGACCTCGACGCCGCGGACCTGCTGGTTCTCGATCAGCACCCGCTCGACCGCGTGGCTCAGCCGCAGCTCGCCCCCGTTCTCGTGAAGGGCGTCTGCCAGATCGGCGAACAGACCATCCCAGCCCTGCTCGGGCCAGACCGAGTAGCCGGCGGTCCGCTTCTCCGCGTAGTGCATCTTGCGGACGTACAGATTGTCGCTTGCCGAGTGGTCCCACCAATTCTCCGTCAGACACTCGAGCAGTGCGACGTACTCGATCATGTCGATGACCCCCTGATCGCGAGTGTGCTGCAGCAGCCACTCACGCAAGGGGCGATCGTCCCACTTGTCGAACTCCTCGAACGGGGTCTCGAGGAGAGCACCGATGACCTTCTTCAGCTCGGCCTTGCTCCCGGAGTAGCGGTCGCGGACCGAGCTCCACCGCTCCCCGGCGTGGTCCCACACCGGCATCTCGGAGGAAGCTGGACCGTGACCGAGTCGCTTGCCCAGGTACTCGAAGACCTTGGTGATCCCGGAGCCCGAGTCCTCGAGGAGATGCGCGCCGACGTTGAGTTTGAAGCCGTCGTCGGCAACCGCCATCCCCCTCCCGCCGAGCCAGGGAGAGCGCTCGAGCACAACAACGCGCCGTCCTTCCCTGGCCAGCAGGGCGCCGGCGGTCAAGCCGGCTGCGCCCGCACCGATCACCGCGACATCGAACTTGGCGCTCACCGCCACTCGCCCACCTCCTCCACCAAACGGTTGTTTGAATCTTGCGGCCGCGCTGCCGAAAGATCAAGCGCACGGATGGCGCAATTCGTAGATTTGCGCAGGAGGATGCTCGAATCGGCGCAGCCGTCACGCGAGCGCGCGGAGCAGCGCCGCGGCTCCGGCGGCGGCGAGCACGACCACGAGGAACGGGGCGCGGCGCCAGACGAGCAGCGCGGCCACCGCGAGCGCGGCCAGACGCGCATCGATCACGAGCCGGGGGCCGGTGCTGAGTGTCTGGACGACGACCAGGGCGGCGAGCAGGGGAACCGCAACGAGATCGAGCGTCCGGCGCACCCGCGGGCGGAGCCGCCGGCCACCGGCGAGGACTGGCCCGATGGCCTTGAGGCAGTACGAGACGGCGCACAGGGCCAGCAGCGCAGGCCAGCTCACGCCCGGACCCCCCGGCCTGCGAGCAGCCCCGGCACGAGTCCCGCGAGCCCCGCGATCACCGGCACCCCCGCGGGAGCGAAGGGTACGAGCGCGAGCGCGAGCGCGGCGCCCGCGACCGCCGCGACGGGAGCGCCTGGGCGGCGCAGCTGCGGGGCGAGGAGCGCGAGGAACGCAGCCGGGAACATCGCGTCGAGCCCGAGCGCGCGAGGGTCGCCGAGGCCGCCGCCGAGGACCGCACCCACGGAGGTGCCTGCGTTCCAGCAGACCCACACGCTGACGCCGGTGAGCACGAATGCCCGGCGCGCCGACGCGGGATCGTCGTGGGCCCGCGCCATCGCCGTGCTCTCGTCGATCACGAGGTGGGCGAGGAGCGCCCGCTTGCGCAGCGGCCCGGGCAGGATCGGAGCGAGCGACAGTCCGTAGGCGGCGTTTCGCATCGCGAGCATGACCGCCGGTCCCATCGCCGCCAGCACTCCACCCCCGCCGGCCAGCACGCCGATGAACGCGAACTGCGACGCGCCCGTGAACGTCAGCATCGACATCACACACGCCTGCACGGGACTGAGGCCGGCCGCCACGGCGAGGACTCCGAACGAGACCCCGTAGACGCCGACGGCGACGCCGATTCCAACCGCATCCCGCAGTGTCCGATCACGCTTCGGCAGCATGGCGACCCGCATCACGCAATCATAGGGAGTGATCTGGAACTGATGCTTGCGTATGAAAGCGCGATTGACGTGAGTTCTGGCATACTCTGCCAATGGACCCGGTAGACCGCGCAATCTTACGCCATCTCCAGGCCGACGGACGGCTCACCAACGTCGAACTGGCCGAGCGCGTGCGCCTCTCTCCCTCCCCCTGTCTGCGTCGCGTCCGCGCGCTCGAGAGCGCCGGCGTGATCCGCGGGTACCACGCCGACATCGACCCGGCGCTCGTCGACCGCGGCTTCGAGGTCACCGTGCACGTCGAGCTGACACTCAAGGACCGCAAGACCGTGGAAGCGTTCGAGGCGGGGATCGCCGCCCTCGACGAGGTGATCGAGTGCCGCCGGATGTTCGGCCTGCCCGACTACCTCGTTCGCGTCGCGGTCGCAGACCAGGTCGAGTACGAGGCCTTCTACATGAACAAGCTCGCCGAACTGCCCGGGCTCGCCCGCGTCAACTCACAGTTCACGATGAAGATGGTCAAGCGGGCGGGCGCGCTCCCGATCTGAGAGCACCGCGCGGGCACGAGCGCGGCGGTGCAGGCCGCACTCGTGCCCGGCTTTGGGCTGCCGGCAGGGCAGCCCAAGGGGGCTTCGGGCTGCCAGGAGGGCAGCCCAACGGGGCTTCGGGCTGCCGGCAGGGCAGCCCGATGGGGCTCGTTTACATCAGCAGCGAGCCGGAGGCCGTCACCGCCTCCCAGGTGCCGCCGAAGGCCGTGATGCCGACGTAGCCGGTCATCTCGGGAAACAGGTCGAAAAGGTAACCGTAGAGCGGGTATCCGTTATAGGTGACCTGCGTCTGACCACTGGGCAGCGTGATCGTCCCGAGCAGCGATCCGTCGACGCCCGTGCCGGCGATCGGCGCGCCGGAGGTGAGCAGCGGCGGCCAGAAGAACTTGCACCCCGGGGTGGTGACGCAGTTATCCACGTTCGTCGTGTCCTTCGTGAACGCGAACAGCGTGTAGCCAAAGCCGGTCGTCAGGATCGGGCCGAACTTGGTGGTCGTGCGAAGCTGGACCTTCGCCGGTCCGGTCGGACCGGTTACCGCTGCGGCGATCGGCGCGGACGCGCCGAGCATGACGAGAACGGCGAGCCCTGCAACTGCGGGGGACAGCAACCTGCGAACCATGCGGGTCTCCTCGGATCGTTGGGACGAGTCGAGATATGCAGACGCCGGGCGCGGCGCGATCCTTCCCGCAGCCTCCCCACGCTCCGACCGCGCCGCCCGCACGCGGCCCGCGCGCTTCACGCCGGCGGCGGCTCGAGCACCCAGACGTCGTCGCGCAGGATCGGCGTGACGGTACCCGCGCCATCGATCCCGTCGACCGCAATCTCGGGCCCGCCGATCATCACGTCCTGATGGATGCGTGACGTGTTGAAGCCGCGGGAGGAACGCTGCGCCGGGTCTTCGGGCAGGTCCGGCACGGTGAACGCGTAAGCGTTGCCGAGGGCGATGTGGCAGGCCGCGTTCTCGTCGAGCAGCACATCGTTGAAGACGAGACCGCTACGGCCGACCGGCGAGGTGCCGTCGACGAGCGCGACCTCGCCGAGGCGAGCGGCACCGTCGTCGGCGGCGAGATGGGCGCGCGCCGCGTCGGCGTTGCTGTCGGCCTCGACATCGACCACGCGGCCGTCCTCGAACCGCAGCCGGAGCCCCTCGATCGTCGCCCCGCCGAGCAGCTGGAACGGCCGCGTTGCAGCCACGGTGCCGTCGGCGAGGCGGTTGTCGGGAGTCGTGAAGACCTCCTCGCTCGGCATGTTGACGATCATCTCGCGCCCCCAACTGGTCGTGAGCCCGGCCGACAGCCAGCGCGCCCCCGGCATCACCCCGACGGTCAGGTCGGTTCCGGCGCCATGGAAGCGCAGGGCTGTGAACGCGCGCGCGCCCAGCGCGTCAGCCCGCGCGCGCAGGCGGTCGAGATGGTCCTGCCAGGCCTGGACCGGATCGGGAGCGTCGAGGCGCAGGATCGGAGCGAAAACCTGCCAGAGCGCGTCGACATCGTCTCTGCCGAGGACGCGTTCGGCGATCCCAGGCGACGCAGCCGGAACGAACGTCCAGTTGACCTCGCCACTCCCGAACACCGTGTGAAGCGGGCCGGTCAGCGGCATCTGATCGCGCCCCGCGCGCGCGGGATCGACGCCGTCGAGCAGCTTTGGCGAGGGGTCGCCCCAGAGGACGATGTAGGCGCCCCGCCGCTCGGCGACCTCCTCGATGTGGCGCTCCCACCACGCCGGCGTGAACGCGAGCGACTCGTCCGGCGCGTGCGTCAGGCGCGAGCGCTTGACGTGCTGATCCCAGTAGAGGACGCTCACGTACCGGGCGCCCGCCTGGTAGGCCTCGTCGGCGACCGCACGTGCCAGTGACGCATGCTCGACGTCGTAGGCGAGCACGACGACGTCCTGTCCGGGTGCGACGTTGGCGCCGGAGCGAACCGCCAGGCGCGCGAGCGCCCTGGTCAATCCGGAGCCGCTCGGGGACGCGGCGGTACCCACGGGCGAACCATATCCGGCTCAACCGGCCCGGACCAGCGGCAGCAACTCGCGCCCGATCCGCAGCGGGCTCTCCTCGTCGATGTCGACACCGACGGCGTGCCGGAGCGGAACCGCAACCGAGGTGCCAACCGCCAGCGTTGAGGTCTCGCGGGCTGTGACTCCGAGCAGGACATAGGGGTCCGGGAGGAGACCGTGGGCCTCACCGGGCGACGGGACCGAGCGACGGAACCGGGCGACGGGACCGGGCGACGGGTTCGAGCGACGGTCATCCGGGTCGCGCCGTGCGAGGCGCGACCCGGGACAGCCCGCGCGGCGCGGCTCGCGGACCGCCCGGAGACGGTCCGCGAGGGCGTGCGCAGGCCCCCCTGAGCTACTTGAGCTGCGAGAGATCGATCGAGTGAGCAGGAGCCGTGATCGAGACGGACTGACCGAACTTGCTGAAGTCGATCCTGCCTCCGTCCGTTCCGGGCTTCGAGATCTCGATCGGGTACGGCTTGCCGGTGGTGGCGACGTACAGCGTCCCGCCGTGGACCTTGTCCGTGAGCGGAATGACCGGCTGCCCGTCGACGGTCGTCTGCGTGCCCTTGGTGAGCGCACCATCCGCCGACAGCAGCGAACCGAACAGGGCGGAGACGTTCGTCAGCGACGCGAGCGAGGCGAACTGGCCGCCCGCCGGGGACTTGAGCCACCTACCTGCGAACAGCGTCGCCGCTGCGTTGCCCCCGAAGTGCTTCCAGAACCCGGCGCTGGCGTCGATGTAGACGTACTTGCCGGTGTCGATGATCTGGAAGCTGAGGCCGTTCTCCGACATGGTGCCCTTGCCACCCCTGCCGGCAGCGAGGTCGAGGTCAAGCGTGATCGGGCCGCCACTGGTCCCGATCGCGCCGGCGACGTGAACGGACTGAACGCCGGTGACGGCCTTCGACGCAGCCGCGACGATTGCGCTGGCCGTCATCGACGCGACGCCGTTGTCGCCTGCGGCGATCGCAGCACACGGCGCCGCGACGGCGATCACCGCTGCGACTCCCAACGACGTGTAGGTTCTCTTGAGCATGGCGCGGGACACTACAGCCCCGCGCGGCTCCTAGCCAGGATCAGCTTCGGCGCTGCGAAAGACTCCTGACAGGCGCTCCCGGGCGGCGCGCGACTCCCGGCCTCGCCTGGCCGCGGGAACCAGCGGCCTGCTGCTCGCGATGAGCCTCATCGATCGTCAGGCCAACCGAGTCACAACGGGACAGGTCGCAGACAAACGGCCGACCGTCGCCACCGATGTGGCAGTGGACCTGCCCGGCATCCGGCGTCGGTTGCTGTCTCATCCAGCGCGCGTCGCGCAGCATCGTCGTAATCGCGGTCATCGTCTGCTCCGATCTCGTTGCGGTTGACCGTTGAGTGGCTCCCCTCCGTGGGACCCATCTGGGGAGCAGCTTGTATCCAAGCTGTGCACTAACATAGCAGCATGGAGAGGCCAGGCAGTTCAGCGATCACAGATCCGGTCCTCACAGAGCGGGTCATCGCAGAGCCGGTGCAGTCCGCGGCGGCCGCCGCCTACGCGTACATCAAGGAGCGACTGCTGGACGGCAGCTATCCCGGCGGCACGCTGCTGAGCGAGAACGAACTGGCCAGACGACTCGGGGTCAGCCGAACCCCCGTTCGCCAGGCGATGCTGCGGCTCGCGGGCGAGAGCCTCGTGGAGCTGTATCCGCGCCGTGGTGCGCTCGTGCTGCCGCCGCGTGCCTCTGAGCCCGACGAGGTGCTTGAAGCGCGACTGCTCGTCGAGACGCACTGCGCGCGCCGCGCCGCACAGCACGGAACGGCGCTGGCGGGGGCGCTGCGCGAGACGATCGAGGCCCAGGAGGCGTCGCTGCTCGACGGCGGGGCGGGGTTCCTCGCCGCCGACCGCGAGTTCCACCGCCGGATCGTCGTGGCCAACGGCAACGAGATCCTCGTCGGCTACTACGAGGGCCTGCGCGATCGACAGCAGCGCCTGCTGGCCCGGACGGTCACCCGCGACCCGGACAGCATCCGGCAGTTCGTCGCGGAGCACCGTGCGATCGTCGAGGCGATCGCGCGGGGCGATGGCGAGGGAGCCGCCGGACTGACCGAGAGGCATCTCCGCAATGCTTCCGCGCGCGCCCGGCGGGCCCAGGTCTGATCTGCGGCGCGGCCGCCACGACGGCTGCCGCCCGGCCGCGACGGCGCGTGGCGCCCGGCCGCTACGATGCCGCATGAGTGAGTGACCAGCCGGCCCAGCCTCCGGCCGCAGTGCCGGTGCCTCCCGAGTTGCGCGCCTCGGATGGCGAGCGCGAGCAGGCCGGCGAGATCCTGCGGCGCGCCGCCGCAGATGGACGGCTGACCGTCGAAGAGCTCGAGGAGCGACTCCACAGCGCCTATGGTGCGCTGACGCGCGGCGAGCTCGAGCGGATCGTCGCCGACGTCAACGTCGAACCGACCGGCGCGGGACTGCCCGCCGTGCCCGCCTCGGGAACCGGGGCGATCGTCCGCGAGGGCCCGGGCGGGAGCCGCTGGGTGATCGCGTTGATGAGCGGCAACGACCGGCGCGGGCGGTGGCGAGTCGCACCGAGGTGCACCGTCCTGAACGTGATGGGCGGGTGCAACCTGGACCTCTCCGAGGCCGAGCTCGCCAGCCGTGAGACCGTGCTCAACGTCTACACCGTGATGGGCGGCGGCGAGGTACGGGTGCCGCTCGGGTTCGAGGTGCACGTCTCCGAGTTCGCGCTGATGGGCGGCAACGACGTCAAGCTCGGCGAGGAGGTTGCGGGCGGCACCGGGCCCGTGATCCGCATCCGACTCGTTTCGATCATGGGCGGCTGCAGCATCCGCCGCGGCCCGCGCCGCTCGCGCGAGCAGCGCCGTAAGGACCGCGAGCTGCGGAAAGCGGAGCGTCGCGGCGAGCTCGAGGGCTAGCGTCAGGCCGGGCGACGGAAAGTTCCCAACCCCCCCGGCCCCGGTAGGGGGTTGTACCTGGGCGCGCGCCGAGTGAGCGCGAGGGTCCAACCCCCTCGAACTCGCCCGGGGGTCGGGAAGTTTCGCTCGCCCTTGCCCGGTCCGGGCGGCGGCGCCCACTCGATCGACGGTCACGGCCGCCGTGAATGCTGCGAGAGCGAGGCGGCGGATGTCGGCGCGCCGGGGGGCGCTGCGCCGGCTCGGTACATAGCCGCAGATCTCTGCGTTAGGGCACCCTAACTCAGAGCGGGGAGCCCCTCTAGAGTCGGCCGGTCATGGCACGCCCTTCGATCGCGACCGCACCCACGCCGCTGGGCCAGGTCGGCGAGCGGCAGTGGCGCAGATCACTCGTCCGCGCGCTCTGGGTGTTCGGACCTGGCGTGATCGTGATGCTCGCCGACACCGACGCGGGCAGCATCATCACCGCCGCCCAGTCGGGGGCAACGTGGGGCTACCGGCTGCTACCGCTCGAGGTGCTGCTGATTCCCGTTCTGTACCTCGTGATGGAGTTGACCGCGCGGCTCGGGGCAGCGACCGGCAAGGGTCATGCCGAGGCGATCCGCGAGCGTTTCGGACCTCGCTGGGCGGCGCTCTCGGTCGGGACGCTGCTGATCAGCGTCACCGGCGCGCTGATCAGCGAGTTCGCGGGAATCGCCGCCGCGGGGCGGTTCGTGGGCCTGGCGCCCGCGATCACCGTGCCGGCCGCGGCGACGTTCCTGATCGCGCTGGTCGTGACGGGCAGCTACCGCCGGGTCGAACTGATCGCGCTCGCGCTCGGCTGCTTCGAGCTGGCGTTCGTGGCCGCCGCGGTGATCGCTCACCCGCGCGCCGGCGTGCTCGTCTCATCGCTGGCGGCGCACCAGCCCCTCGGCAACCGCAGCTACCTGACGCTCGTCGCGGCAAACGTCGGCGCCGTTGTGATGCCGTGGATGATCTTCTACCAGCAGGGTGCCGTGGTCGACAAGGGCCTGCGGGATCGGCACCTGCGGTTCGCGCGGGTCGACACCGCACTCGGCGCTGTGCTCACGCAGGTGATCATGGCGGCCGTCCTGATCGTCACCGCCGCCGCGCTGGCCGGCCGCCACACGTCGCTCAGCTCGGTCGGCGAGATCGCGACTGCGCTGCGCCCGGCGCTCGGATCGCTCGGCAGCCACCTGACGCTTGCGCTGGGAATCACCGGTGCCGGCCTGCTGGCGGCGATCGTCGTCTCGCTCGCCGCGTCGTGGGCGGTTGCCGAGGCGTTCGGCGTACGCCGCAGCCTCAACGACCGCCCGCGCAATGCGCCGCTGTTCTACGGGATCTACGTCGCGTGCGTGGCCGTCGGCGCCGGCGCGGTTCTGATCAGCGGTTCGTTCGTGACGCTCGCGGTCGATGTCGAGGTCGTCAACGCGCTGCTGCTGCCGATCGTCGTCGGCTTCCTCGTCGCGCTCGCATGGACGACACTGCCTCCGGCCCATCGACTGCGCCCCGCCGAGCGAGTTCTGCTCGGAGCGATCGTCGCCGTCGTGACCGTCATCGGGATCGGCTGGGTCTGCCTGAACTTCATCGGCTGAGGAGCCGCGCCGGTGCGGTCATCTCCGGCTCGCCCGCAACCGTCAACACCCACCCATGCTCAGCGCGCCACCAGCCGCCGGTCGCACCGTAGCCGTCGCTCCAGGCGACGTGCAGCAACCGCCAGGTCCCGTCCGCCGGCGGCGCGCCGGGCGGGAGTTCCACATGCGCACCGCGCACGTCGAGGCGGAGCCCGCCGCGACGGACCTTCGCGGCCGCCTCCTTCGCCGTCCAGATCAGGTTCGCGGCGAGCGGCCGGTCCGCCGGCGCACAGGCCTCGACATAGTCCTGCTCGAAGGGTGAGAACCACTCGCGCAGGAAGGCGTCGCTGCGAGCCTCGAGCAGTTCGAGGTCGCACCCGACGACGGCGCCTGGACCTGCGACTACGGCAAGCGCGCACCCCGAGCGGTGGCTGATCGAGATCGAAATGTCCGTCCGGGCACCGTCGAGCCACACCTCGGGGGCGCCGTCGGTCGCCGCCAGCACCTCCATCGGGGTCGTCCCCACTCCATCCAGCCAGACCGCGAGCGCACGCCTCGCCGCCCAGCGCCCGAGGCGCCAGGACGCGCGTCTCGGTGCGATTCGCAGACCGGCCAGCACCGCGCGCTCGTGCGGGCCGAGCCAATCGTCGCCGGCCGGTACCTCAGCTTCGAGTACGGTCAGCCAGCCCGGCGAGTCCACCGTCACCCGTGTCGTCCCCGCTCGGTCCCCGAGGTTCGACCGCGCGTGCCATCCCGCGCTCGACGGCATCGAGCAGCTCCTGCCGGATCGATTCGAGCGTGATGATCCGCTTGACCGAACCGACCTCCACTGCTCGCTCGACGCTGTGCACCGCGTCGAAGCGCTCGGCGAACTCCCCGCGCGTCCGTGCGAGCACCTCTCCCCACAGAATGGCGCGCTCGCCGCGCAGGCGCTGGCGCTCGGCACCCTCGGCCTCCGCGATCAGCTTGTCGAGCGCTACGACTCGCTCGTCCGCGGCCGCGGTCTGCTCGACCTCGCGGTTGAAGACGACCGCCGCGGCCGGGGCGCCGCCGATCACCGACGCCCGCGCCCCTTCGAGCGCCAGCGTCTCCAGGTTGGAGTTGAGCAGCTGCGAGAAGACGACGAAGGCGCCGCCGTGATAGCGCGAAACGACACAGAAGACGATCGGCCCGTCGTAGTTGACGACCGCGCGCCCGATCTCGGCACCGAACTCAAGCTGACACTCGCGCATCGACTCCGGCGAGGCGTCGAAGCCCGCCAGGTTGGCGAGCACGACGATCGGCCGGCGCCCGCCTGTGGCGTTGATCGCGCGGGCGATCTTCTTCGCCGAGCGCGGGAACAGCGTGCCCGATGTCCACGAATCCGGGCCGTCCGCCGGCACCTGGCCGCGACGCGGGAGTGGACGAGACTCGATCCCGAGCACCGCCACGGGCCAGCCGCCCAGGTGCGCGTCCCAGACGACCGAGGCCTCGGCGTCGGCCATCGCGCCCCACCGCTCGAGCGGCGGACGGTCCGCGTCGATCACCGCCCGCATCACCGAGCGGATGTCGAACGGCTGCTTGCGCTCGGGGTTGGTGGCGTCGGAGAAGACCTCGGCGACGGTCGTCAGGGCCGAACCGGGTGCGGCGTGCGGCGAGGCGCCGGCGTCACGCGAGATCGGGTCGGTCGTCTGCGCGCGGCGCGGGAAGCGCTCGCCGCGAGCGACGTAGGTGTGGTCGTAGTAGTCGAGCAGGACGCGGCACGCTCCCGCCAGATCGGGCGCCCAGTACTGGGCCTGGCCGTTGGGACCCATGATCCGCTCGTAGCCACCGATCCCGAAGTTGTCGTCGGCGGAGACGCCGCCCGAGTAGTCGATCGCCTGCTTGCCGGTCAGGACCATCGCGCTGTCCGGCGTCATGATCAACGCACCGCGCGTGTGCATCAGCATCGTCGCCTCGGCGTTGAAGTAGGGCTGCGCGCCGACGTTGATCCCGGCGACGACGACGTTGATCTCACCGCCGGCCTGCGTGAACAGGATGATCCGGCGGAGCACCGCCGCGATCCAGTCCATCGTCTCGGTGCCGCTGTCCATCGCGATCTTGGCGCCCGCCGACAGCGCGAACCACTCGAGCGGGACGCCGAGCTCGGTGGCCAGATCGATCGCGGCGTTGATCCGCCTGCATTCGGGCGCGGCGAGTGAGCCGAGCGCGCGGGTCGGGTCGCCGAGCAGGATCACCCGCAGCATCCCCTCTGGATGCCGCGCCGTGTAGTTGCGGACCGTGCCGACCACGATGCCGGTCGGGTTGCTCGCCGGCGGCCGGTCGACGGGCACGAGGCGCCCGTCGTCGTCAAGCTCGTACTCGGTGAAGGTGCCCGCCGGCTGGGTTGCGCTCGCACGTGCCGGGGCGAGCAGGCGCGCGACCTCCGCCGGATGCAGCGTGCCGCGACGCCGCGCCGCGATCAGCCGGCGCGCGCTCTCGTCGAGCGGCCGCAGCGGCTTCGTCGGCGCATCGCTGACCTCGACGGCGACGTCGCGCCCGGTCGGGGCGAAGAAGCGCAGCACGCGCTCGCGGGCGAGCCCGCGCTCGTCCCGGATCCGTCCGTTGATCTCCAGCAGCTCCAGCCCGAGTCCGGCACTGAGCGGCACGATGCGCTCCATCAGCGTCCTGATCTCCTCGGATGCGAGCTCCCACACCGGCCAGGCGTGGAGCACGACCCGGTTCCACATCAGCCGCCGGCTCAGCGGCCGGTGCGCCTGGAACTCCCTGATCGCCTCGAAGACCTGGATCAGCGCCTGCTCGAGCTCCGGCAGCGCCACGACCCGGCCGCGCTCATCGCGGACGGCGGTCAGATCGCGCACCTCGGCCAGCGCGAACAGGCGCTCATCGGCTGGGTTGGAGCGCCCGACGCCGTGGAACAGGTACACGTCCTCGGCCGAGGGGAGCCGGTCGAGCTCGAACTCCGCAAGGCGCCAGAGCTTGAGCCGGTGGCCCATCATCGGGTGCATACCGCGGACGAGGACATCCTCGACGAGCCCTTCCAGGCTCGGGCGGAACGTGAACAGATCGACGGCCCGCATCCCCCGGCCGCGATCATGGTCGGCGACCGCGACGACGACGCGGTGCAGCGACGTGCAGCCCTCGACAGCGCGCAGTGCGGTCCGCAGCTGCGCGGCCAGCTCGACCCTCGTGACACGCGGCGCGTCGTGTGCGGCGTACAGATCGAGGACCACGGGCTCGCCCGCGGGCAGCGTACGCGCATACGCGACGAACACCGCGGCCGCAGCGGCCACGTCCTCGAGCTGGATGTACGCCGCGCCATGGTGGCGCGTCTGCCCCTCGAACACGTAGCGGCCGAGCAGGAACGCATAGCCGCCGAGCAACTCGGTCCGGAACGGCTCGAACGTGCGCACGCGGTAGTAGCGTCGGGTCATCGCCTCGACGAGCACGGCAAGCGCGGCCGGCGAGGCGCCGGCCATCGACTGGGTCAGGAGCGGCGCGAGCGGGCGTGGGCAGTCGACGATCGCCGCGATCAGGTCCTCGCGGTCAGCCCGATCCGGATCGCTGCGCAAGGCGGCGACGCATCGCCCCATCTCCGCGTAGACGGGCTCGCGCGCGGACGCGATCACGGGGCCGTCGACATAGCGGAAGCGCAGCTCGCGCGCGAGGTCGCCGATCACCGGGTCCCGACCGCCCGGAGCGACGAGGAGACGATCGAGCGTCTCGGCGAAGGCTTCGCTGACAGGACCGGCGGACCGGCCCGCGGCCTGCAGCCGCCGGTCGAGGATCGCGAGCGCCAGTGCACGGACCGCATCGCTGCGCTGCCCGGCGAGGAACAGCCGGTGGCAGGCCCGCTCGAGCGCGGGGGTCCGTTCGAGGTCATCGACCCCGTAGTGACGGAGCGCTGCACGCAGGTCATCGCTGAAGCTGGCGGGAAGCCGCTCGCGCTCGGGGTCGAGCGAGCTCAGCCACATGTGAAAGCGCTCCTGCGGACTGCGGAGCACGCGCTGCCAGCCACTGTCGTCGGCCCGGCGGGTGCTCGTGACGGCGCACAGATCCGCGAACATCTCAAGCAGGCCGTCCTCGGCAGCGAGCAGCTCCGGCGCGGCGGCACCGAGCTCGGCGGCCGCCGCGCGCAGCGAGGCGACCAGCGCGTCGGTCTCGGCGCGGTCGATGTCGTAGCCGAGGACGAGACAACGCATCCGGTCGACGACGTCCGCGAGCGACGCCGGCGCCGTACCGACGGTCGGCAGGGCGGCGAACGACTGGCGCGCGCCAGGCTCCTGGGCCGGCGCTCCATCCCTGATCGGTTCGATCGTGACGAGCGGCGACTGCGCGGTGACGTGCACGTTCTCGCCAACGTGCACCTCGGCGACGACCCCCCGGAACGGTGCGGTCAGCGACGACTCCATCTTCATCGCCTCGACGATCGCGACAACATCGCCGGCTTCGACGCGATCCCCGACGGCGACCGGAATCGAGACGACGACCGCAGGTGAGAGATTGCGAACCGTTCCAACGTCGCCACGGGAGATCCGGTGCGGAACGCCGTCGACCTCCACGAGCAGGTCGTCGCCCTGGCGCGAGACCACGGTCCGGTGGATCGCGCCGGCGAGCTCGAGACGCCGCTCGTACGGTCCGAGCCGCCGCGTGACCAGCTCCAGCGCGGCTCCGTCGATCGTCACCCGGTGCCGGTCGGGACCGAGCTGCGCGACCAGGGCGCGATACGCCTGGCCGCGATGGCGCAGGTCGTAGGCGCGGGCCAGCTCGGTTGTCGCCATCGCGCGCCCGCGCCTGGCGAACGCGTAGAAGCGGGCGCGGTCAGCCGCGGTGTCATCGTCGCAGTATTCGATCGCCGCCTGCAGCAGCGCGATGTCGCCGTGCCGGACGGGAACGGCCTCGCCGCTCTGGAACAGACGGTCGAGCCACGCCGACCCGGCCTCGCCCCGGCGAACCTCGGGCCGGTCGAGCAGCTCGAGCAGAAAGCCCTGGTTGGTCGTTCCGCCCTCGATCACGGCGAGGGTGTGCGAGACCGCCTTGTGCAGGCGCGCAAGCGCCTCGTCGCGGTCGCGACCCCAGGCGATCAGCTTGCCGATCAGCGAATCGAACTCGGGCGGGAGCACGTCCCCCTCGGCGACGCCGGTATCGACGCGAACCCCGGGACCGGTTGGCAGGCGCAGGAGCGCGATTCGACCAGGCGCCGCCGCGAAGCCGAGCGCCGCGTCCTCGGCGCCGAGGCGCGCCTCGATCGCGTGACCGACGATCGCCGGGGGGTCGCCGACGAGCCGGCCACCCTCGGCCACATGCAACTGCAGCTTGACGAGATCGACGCCCGTGACCGCTTCGGTCACCGCATGCGCCACCTGGAGGCGAGGGCAGACCCTCAGGAACAAGAAGCGGCCGGACTCGGAATCAAGCACGAACTCGACCGTCCCGGCGTTGCGATACCCCGCCTCGACCATCAGCCGCCGGGCGTCCTGTGCCAGGTCGCGCTCCTGCTCGGCGGTCAGCGCCGGACTGGCCGACTCGGCGAGCACCATCTCGTGGCCGCGCCGGTAGGTGCAGTCGCGCACGCCGAGCACCCAGACGCCGCCCTGGCCGTCGGCGATGACCTGCACCTGGATGCGGCGTGTCGGCGTCGCCGGCTGATCGGCTGGGCCGGCCCCGGCCGGCGCCTCGAGGCCGATCGCGAACGCGACGTTCACGCCCGCGGACGCGGCCAGCCGGCCGGCCGCGACCCCGTCGGCAAGCACGCGCATGACAGCGGCGTCGGGCCCGATGAAGGCGATTCCAAGCCGGTCGCAGAGCTCAGCGAACTCGGGCTGCTCGGCGACGCATCCCCACCCGACCCAGGCGGCATCAGCACGAGCCTGAAGCAGGGCCCGCTCGAGCGCCGCGAGGTCCAGGTAGCCGCTGCGCTGCCCGCCGTCACCGTCATCGATGAGACTCGGGCCGATACAGACGGCCTCATCCGCGTAACGGACGAACATCGCGTCGCGCTCGGACTCGGTGAACAGGGCGATCAGGCGGATCGGATCTGCGCGTCGCTGGTTCAGCTCGTGGACCGCGTGAATCAACCGCATCGCGGGCTCGCCGCGGTTGACGATCGCAAGGCGCGTGAAGCCGGCCATCTCAGATCACTCCTCGCCCATCGCGTGACGGATCGGCGCGAGCGCGTCAGCGGGCAGCTCGCCCGGCATCTCGCTCGTTCGATAGCCCTCGATTCGCAGCATCACGCGGCCATCGCCGTCGACGATCTCGGCGTCGACCCCGTGCTCGCGCGGGGTCACGACCGCCCACACCGGGCCGCCCGTCGCGCCGTCGCCGAACCGGAGGACGCGGTCGAGATGGGAGGGGAGGCCCATCCGTCCCGTCGTTCCGAGCTCCCACATCCCGGCGGTCTGGAAGCACAGCTCGATCAGGCGCGGCGCCAGCTCGAGCGGCACATCGACCGGATCGTGGTCGGCCGGCAGAGCGCCCGCGAACCTTCCGACGATCTGTCCGTTCTCGCGCCAGGCACGATCGAGCACCTGGTAGGCGGGGCCGTGGAAGTAGACCTTGTAGACATCCTCACTGCGGACACCGCGGCCATCAGCGTCGGCGGTCGCCGGGTTGAGCGCGGCCTCGGGACGATCCGGCACGGCACGCGCGAGCCGGACCCGTGCCGTGAAGTGGCGGGTCTCGCGCTCGCCCTGTCCCGCCAGTTCGCGGCGCCCGATCAGCTCGCAGTCGGCCACGAGGCGACCACCGTCGTCGCGCAGGCGAGCATTGAGGATCACCGCCCGCGGCTGATCGCGGTAGAACTTGAACGGCGCGAGCAGTTCGACATCCTCGAGTTCGGCGACCTCGTATCCGGGAGCGAGCAGGCACGCGACTTCGGCGAAGCCCTCCATCCCCATCACGCCCGGGAGCACAGGCGTCCCGTCGATGCGGTGATCGAACAGGAAGGCCTGGCGACTCGGGTCCAGATCGCTGGTGACCGACAGCTCGCCGCCCGACGTGAAGCCGGTCATCTGGCGGACCATCGGCTCCCCGCGCTCGGCGACGGCGGCACTCGCGCGCTCCAGGTCGAGGCCACCGGTCGGATGGCGCTCGGCGACGATCGCTCCGAGCGAGCCGGCGACCAGGACCTCGCCACCGCCACCGGTCAGCTCGCGACGGACGACCGGGGCACCGACCGCGGGCGGCAGCATGTCGACCTTGGCCGCGGCCATCACCTTGGGGATCGAGCCGCGGCTCGCCATCCCGATCTCGGCCCAGGCGGTCCAGTCGATCGCGACGGCGTGCACCGCCTGCCGGCGGTTGAGGTTCGAGATGCTCTTGCAGAGGAGGTCGTTGGCCGCCGCGTAGTCGGTCTGGCCGCGGTTGCCGAAGCGCCCGGCGATCGAACCGAACACGACCGCCGCCTCCGGCATCGACCCGGCCGCCTCGAACGCCGCGAGCAGGTTGAGCCAGCCGTGAGCCTTGACGTCGAACACAAGGTCGAACTCGGCCTGCGGCTTGTCGGCGAGGGCGTGGCTGATCTCGAGCCCGGCACAGTGCAGGAGCACATCGACCCGAGCGCCCGCCTCGAGCACCGAGCCGACCTCCCGCGCGACAGCGGCGGGGTCGGTCAGGTCGACCTGGTGCCAGTGGGCGCTGCCTCCGGCCCGCTCGATCGTGCGCAACGTCTCGAGCGCGGTCGCGGCCCGCTCGATCCGAGCCAGCTCGCGGTCGATCAGCTTCGGCGTCGGCCGCTTCCCGCGCTCCTTGATGCGGGCGGTGAGATCGTGCTTGAGCCCGTCGAGGTCGTCGGCGAAGCGCGCGATGTCCCCGTCGTCGGGGTCGGGCGCGCCGACCAGGTCGAAGAGGTGGAAGCTCGACCCGGGCGCGGCGGGCGCGAGGTCCGCGATCACGGCCTGGACGATGCTGCCGGCGGCGCCGGTCACGAGGAACACGCTGCCTGCGGCGAGCTCGCGCGAGCCGTCCGGTGCGACCGGACGCTCATGCAGTCCGATCGACCAGCGCAGCCCATCCGAGTGGCCGATCTCGACCGCGCCGGAGTCGTGCAGGGTCTCGTCGATCAGCGCCTGCGCGATCGCCTCGGGGCTTGCGTCCCGCTCGAAGTCGATCGCCTTGACGGTGATCTCGGCGCGTTCCTGGGCGAGCGCCTTCGTGAAGCCGGTGACGGCGCCCCCGAGCATCCCGAGCGCACCGTCGTGCCCGTAGCCGTGCCGGCCGCCGAGGCGGCTGGCGGCGATCAGGAAGGCGTCGTCCGGAAGCGCGCGCATCGCGACCGCAAGCAGCTTGACCCTGCGGTGGAGGGCGTCGCGACGGACCTGCGCATCATCGAGCGGGCCGTCGTCGTCGAGCGCCGGGAGCCAGTAGACGCCGTTCAGGGCGCCGTTCGCGAGCCATCCGCGAAGCCGGTCCTCCAGCTCGCGGGCCGCGGGTGCGCCCTCGATCGCCATCACCTCGACGCCGCGCTCGGCGAGGACCTCGCCGAGCTTCGCCGCCGCTCCGTCCGCGTCACCCATCAGCACGACGCGCGAGCCCTCGCCGAGTGCGACACCGGTCGGCACGCAGTACTCGAGCGGAGGCCGCAGCACGGGCACGGGGACCCGCCGCGGGAAGCGTTCGTCGTCGACGGGCGGCGCCGGAGCGGCGGTGGCTGGCGCGGGGTCGCCGTCCGGCTCGCCGGCGGCCGCCGCGCCGTCAACGCGCTCGCGCGGACGGCCCGTGCGTTCGCGGACGAACCCGACGACGTGATTGATCGTTGGATAGTCCCGCAGCTTCAGCGCATCATCGCGCTCGATCCCGTACTCGTCACGAATCTGGGCGATCACCTCCGCCTGCTTGACCGTGTCAACCCCGAGATCCGCCTCCAGATCGAGGCCCATGTCGAGCAGATCCTCGGGATACCCCGTCTGCTCGGCAACGATCGCCAGCACCCGAGCGACCACCTGATCCTCGTCAACCGCCCCAACAGCCGCAACCGGCTCAGGCGCCGCGACCACCGGCTCGGACTCAGCGGCGACCGGCTCGGCCGCGGGCTGAAACGCAGGCGGCGCCGCCGGCTCCGGCGCGGCTGCGTCGGCAGCCGCGCCGGCACGTTCGCGGACGAACCCGACGACGTGATTGATCGTCGGATAGTCCCGCAGCTTCAGCGCATCATCACGCTCGATCCCGTACTCGTCACGAATCTGGGCGATCACCTCCGCCTGCTTGACCGTGTCAACCCCGAGATCCGCCTCCAGATCGAGATCCATGTCGAGCAGATCCTCCGGATACCCCGTCTGCTCGGCAACGATCGCCAGCACCCGGGCGACCACCTGATCCTCGTCAACCGCCCCAACAGCCGCAACCGGCTCAGGCGCCGCGACCACCGGCTCGGACTCAGCGGCGACCGGCTCGCCCGCGGGCTGAAACGCAGGCGGCGCCGCCGGCTCCGGCGCGGCTGCGTCGGCAGCCGCGCCGGCACGTTCGCGGACGAACCCGACGACGTGATTGATCGTCGGATAGTCCCGCAGCTTCAGCGCATCATCACGCTCGATCCCGTACTCGTCACGAATCTGGGCGATCACCTCCGCCTGCTTGACCGTGTCAACCCCGAGATCCGCCTCCAGATCGAGATCCATGTCGAGCAGATCCTCGGGATACCCCGTCTGCTCGGCAACGATCGCCAGCACCCGGGCGACCACCTGATCCTCGTCAACCGCCCCAACAGCCGCAACCGGCTCAGGCGCCGCGACCACCGGCTCGGACTCAGCGGCGACCACCGGCTCAGGCGCCGCGACCACCGGCTCCGGCGCCGGCGCGGCAGGCGCAGGCTGGGACGCCGGCGCGGCGACCGGCGCCTCGGGGACCGCGGCGGGCTCCGAGGAGACGGGGGCGGCCTTCGCGCCCACACCCGCGTCGGCGACCCGCAGCCGGTGCTGAACGACCTCCACGCGCGGGGCGTCCTGCCCGCTGATCCGCTTCAGCCACGCGCTCCACGCGCCGCGATCGGTGATCCGGTATTCGTAACCGAGTTCGTCGACGCGCCGGCGGCGCCCGTCGAGAGCGGGCGTCCAGCGCATCAGCGTCATCGAGATCTGCGAGCCGAACCCGGCGGCGAGGCGCAGCGCGTAACGGATCGGGAAGGCGCCGCCATGCGACAGGTTGAGATCGCCCAGGTCGGGGTCGGGCTCGTGGAAGTTCGGCACGGGCGGGACGACTCCGGTCTCCAGCGACTTGACCGCGAGCACGTCCTCGAGCCCGACGCCCATCGGGTGGCCGGTGAAGCCCTTGACGTTCGCGATCACGATCTTCCCCGCGTCGGCGCCGAAGACCTGGCGCAACGCGTGGATCTCGGCGGCGGCGCTGCCGCCGCGAGCGGGCGTGTACGTCTCGTGCGAGATGAACACGGTCTCGCCCGCGATCTCCTCGCGCCGGATCCCGCGAGCCTCGGCCTGGCTGACGACCTTCTCCATGACGGCGCCGATGTGCTCGAGGTCGAGCCGCGTTCCGTGGAAGGCCGAGTTCGCGGTGACGGTGCCCAGCACCTCGCAGATCGGCGTCAGCGCTCGCTCGCGCGCCGCCGCAGAGCTCTCGACGACGAGCCCGGCCGCGCCCATGCCAACGATCATCCCGTGGCGGCGACGGTCGAACGGAAGCGCCGCATCCTCCACCAGCTCGTCGGTCGCGGCAGCACCCGTCGCGAGGAAGGCCGAACCGATCCACCCGATCATCGTGTCGGAGGTGGCGTCATCGGCTGCGATCACGACGACGCGCTTGCAGCGCCCGGTCCGAATCCAGTCCTCCGCGAGCGAGATCGCCTGGGTGGTGGATGCGCAGGCGGAGTTGATCTGGGTGTTGGGGCCACGGGCTCCGATCAGCTCTGCGAACTGCGAGTGCCCCATCGACAGCACGCGGAAGATGAAGCGGCGGTTGAACGTGTACGGCTCGGTCTCGAGCAGATGGTTGAGGTCGTGGATCCGGCGCTCGACCTCCGCGAGCACGACCGGGTCGGTCGCCTCGTGGTCGAGCATGCGCGCGTGCAGCGACTCGAGCGCCGCGAGCCGCTCGTGTCGCATGTGATCGGTCGTGTAGCGGCGCACCTCGTCGGCCATCTCCTCGAGGCCGGGGAAGGCCGAGGCGAAGATCACGCCGGTTTCGTCGCGCATCTCGTCGGGCAACGACCAGCGGTCGGGCAGTTGCGACCCGGTGCTCGTCGTCTTGTAGCGCAGGACGAGCGGAATCCCGGCGTCGCGCAGCGCGTCGATGCCGGCGGCGATCGCCAGCTGCGTCGCCCGCCCGAGCGCGGCCAGCCGGTCGTCATCGACGCCGTACTCGCGCAGGTCGAACGCGCCGGAGCGGGCTGCGAGCTTGATGACCGCGTCGAGCCGGTCGATCGTCTCCCAGCTGGCGCCGCCGTCCTCGCCCTTGACCAGGCGCGTGATGTGCTTGTCGAGCATCTCACGACGGAGCGCTCCCGGGATCAGGTCGATGCCCTGCTCGCCGTCGAGCAGGCGCCCGACGTTCGCGTCGTCAAACAGCCGCTCGTGGCCGGGAAGGCCGAGGGCGGCGCCCGTGATCACGACCGGCTCGGTCGCCTGAGCACCGAAGCCGTCGCGCTCGCGCAGCAGGCGCCGGCCGCGCTCGAGGAACTCGGCAAACAGCCCGTCGAGGTCCGAATCCACGGCGCCCGAGGCTGGTTCGACGGGCGCAGCGCCAGCCGCTGCAGCGCCTGACGGCGCCGCAGCGGCGGCGTCGACGGTTACCGCCGGAATGTGGACGGCGTGCTCGCGCGCCACCGGCTCGCGGCCGACACCGACGCCCGCCGCCCAGAGGCCGCAGAGCGCGTTGTTGAAGGTCGGGATGTCGCCCTGCTTGGGGTGGTTGGACGCGAGGCAGACGACGTCCTCCTCCGCGCCGAGCACGTCGGCCGCGAAGCCCTGGAGCGCGTGCTTGGGGCCGCTCTCGACGAACACCCGCGCACCCGCCTGGTAGAGCGTCCGCAAACCGTCGATGAACTGCACCGGCGAGGCGACCTGCCGCGAGAGCATCTCGAGCATCTGGGCGGTGGCTCCGTCACCCGTCGGATAGAAGTCGCCCGTGACATTCGCGACGACCGGCAGCTGCGGCTCGCGCAGTCCGAGGCGCTCGAGCATCGCCCGCAGCGGCACGCTCGCCGGCGCGACGATCTCGGTGTGGAAAGCGTGGCTGACGGGGAGCGGGATCGCCGTGTGCCCCGCTGCCTGCAGTGCGGCGGCGACGCGTCCGACCGCGTCGGTGGCGCCCCCGATCACGACCTGGTGGGTCGAGTTGACGTTCGCGAGAACCGCATAGCCGTCGACGCCGTCGACGATCGCCTGGACGTCCGCGAGCGGCGCCATCGCCGCGACCATCGCGCCGGGGTCCTCGAGCTCCAGATGAGCCATCTCGCGTCCGCGCGCGCTGACGGCCTCGAGCGCGTGCTCGAAGGTCAGCGTGCCGGCGGTGACGAGCGCCGCGTACTCGCCCACGGAGTGGCCCATGACCATGTCGGGGACGATCCCGTAGGCGGCGAGCAGGCGCGTCAGCGCCGTGTCGACCGCGATCACGGCGGGCTGCTGGATCTCCGTCCGCCGGAGCTCGGCCTCGGCGTGCGCGACGGCGTTGGGATCGTCCCTGTCCGGGAAGACGATGTCCGACAGGCGCCGGCCTTCGAGCAGCGGCTCCATGATCGCGTCGGCCTGCTCGAAGCAGTCGGCCACGACCGGCTCGCGGCGGCGCAGCTCACCCAGCATGTTCGTGTACTGCGACCCCTGGCCCGTGTAGAGGAAGGCCACCTTGCCGGGGGCGCCGCTGCCGCGGTGGATCCCGCGCCCGCGCAGGGCATCCCAGCCGCTCGCGGTGGGGGCGCTGAGCACCTTCAGGGCCAGCTCCGCCTTGGCGACGAGGTCGGGACCGTCGGCGTAGTCGATCGCGATCCGCTCGGACGCGCGCAGCGCGGCGGCGCTCGGCGGGATCGCGTCGAGATGGCGGCCGAGGCGAGCCTCGGCGAGCGCCGTGCGAAGCTCATTCGCGAGCTCCGCCGCGGTCGCCGCGCCGAGCACGAGCGCGCCGCGCAGCGGTGGCTTGCGATCGGGTGTGACGGTGATCGTGTCCGCCGGCCCCGGGGTCGCGGGGACCCCGACCGAGGCGCGACGGCCGCCGCCGTTGGCGGGCGCGCGACTCGGGTCGTAGTCCTCCATGACGACGTGGAAGTTGGTGCCGCCGAATCCGAACGCGCTGACCCCGGCGACCCGCGAGCGGCCCGGCGAGACCTTCCAGTCACGCAGTTCGGTGTTGACCGCGAAGGGGGAGTGGGTCCAATCCAGGTTCGGGTTCGGGGTCTCGAAGCCGATGCTCGGAGGTAGCTGGGCGTGGTGGAGCGCGAGCGTGGCCTTCAGCATCCCGGCCGCACCCGCAGCCGCCTTGAGGTGGCCGATGTTCGACTTGACCGAACCGAGCGCGATCGAGCGGGGCGCGAGGTGAGCACCCTCGAAGGCGTCGATCAGGCTCTCGATCTCGACCACATCGCCGACCCTGGTGGACGTCCCGTGGCCCTCGACGAGGCCACAGTTCGCCGGCGAGATCCCGGCGTTCTGCCATGCCCGCTGGACCGCGAAGCGCTGACCGATCGGGTTCGGGGCGGTGATGCCCTTGCCCTTGCCGTCGCTGGCGCTGCCGACGCCGCGGACGACCGCGTAGATGCGATCGCCGGCGCTGACGGCATCGGCGAGGCGCTTGACGACGAACAGCGCCGCACCCTCGCCCATCACGAATCCGTCGGCGCCCTCGTCGTACGGCCGCGTCCCGCTCGGCGAGAGCGCGCCGATCGCGCAGAACTTGATGAACGTATGGGCGCCCATGTTGCGGTCGACGCCGCCGGTGATCGCGACGTCGAACTCGCGAGCCATCAGCCCCTCCATGGTCGCGTCCATCGCCGCCAGGGCGGACGCGCAGGCGGCGTCGATCGTGAAATTGGGGCCGTGGAAGTTGAAGAGATTGGCGATCCTGCCGGCGATGCAGTTGCCGAGCTCACCGGGCATCGTGTCCTCGCTGATGCCCGGCAGCCAGTCGTTGAACCGCACGTGCAACTCGCGCTCGATCGTGGCGCGGACCTCCTCGGGCAGCGCCGCGAAGCTGTCGGTCCGCTCGAGCTCGCGAGCCAGCTCCGGGAACATCGTCCGCATCGCCGTCAGGTAGTGCTTCTCGCCGCTGATCGCGTTGCCGATGATGACCGCGGTGCGATCCTGGTCGAACGCGCGCTCGGGCCAGCCGGCGTCCGCCAGCGCCATGCGCGTGCAGGCGACCGCCCACTTATGCGCTTCGTCCATCGCCTCCGAGACCTTCGGCGGGATCGGGAGCTTCCAGGCGAGCGGATCCCAGTCCCAGTCGCGAACCCAGCCACCGATCTTCGAGTAGGTGCGCTCGGGGACATCGTGATCCGCGTCGTAGTAGAGGGCCGGGTCCCAGCGGGCGGGGTCGACCTCACTGATCGAGTAGCGGCCGGCGGTCACGTTGCTCCAGAAGGTCGCGGCGTCGGGCGCGTCCGGCAGGATCGCGCTGACGCCGACGATGGCTGCGGCTCTGTCGAGTGGGTCGGGCATCTTTCGGTCAGCTTTCTCGTGTTCTTTGCTGTCAGAGGTCAGTGAGGCCGGGCGGCCGTAGATCGCTGCGCAGACCTCTTCAAGGTCGGCGAGCAGGCCCTTCTGGGCGCGATGGATCGCGCGGAGCCCGAGGCGGGTCTCGATCCCGTCGGCCTCGGCGGCGTCGCAGCCGCCGACCAGGCGGATCGCCTCGGTCGCAACGTTGAGGGCGACGGTGCGCGCGTTCGACGCGGCTACGGCTGCCTGCGCGTCGGGTGCGAAGCGCCGTGGAGCCTTCGGATCGAGCTCGTCGCCGGCAGCGAGCGCGGCGCGGCGGGCAGAGCACGGCAGCGCCCTCGGTCAGCGCGATCAGCGCCCCGAGCCGCATCAGGACGTGCTGGTTGCGGGTCAGCCGGGCGGCTGCGGCAGCGCTTCGAGCAGCTCCGCCAGGGCATGATGGGCGAGCGCGGCGGTGTCGGCGCCGACGGCCGGGCTCGCGGTCGTGCAGCGTCTCGAGCTCGCGCGCCTGGGCGTGGTAGTGATCGCCGCGCGACTTCAGGTGCTCCTGCCAGCGGCCGCGGGCGATCGTCATCTCCATGATCTCCGAGGTGCCCTCGTAGATCCGGGTGATGCGGACGTCGCGCTTGATCTTCTCGACCATGTATTCGTGCGTGTAGCCGTAGCCGCCGTGGGCCTGGATCGCGGCGTCGGCGGCGGCGTCGCCCGCCTCGGTCGCGAGGTACTTGGCGACGGCGCCCTCGACGTTGAGCGGGCCCGGCCCCCGCATCGATCCTGGTCGCGGTCTCCTCGATCGCCGCGCGCGCGGCCTCGAGCGCGACGGCGTGCGGGACGATCAGCTTGAGCGTGTAGCCCTGCTTCTCCGACAGCGGGCCGCCGGCCTGGATCCGCTCGCGGGAATAGGCGATCGCGCGGTCGAGCGCCGCCCAGCCGGCACCGAGGCCGAAGGCGGCGACCATCAGACGCGTGTACCCGAACACCTGCTGGGCCTGGACGAGGCCCTGGCCCTCGACCCCTCCGATCAGGCGATCGGCGTCGACGTAGACGTCCTCGAGGAACAGCGCGGAGGTGTTGCTGAGCCGGATGCCGTGCTTGTTCTCGGGCGCGCCGTGCGTGAAGCCCTCGGTGCCGCGGTCGACGACGAACCAGGTCGGGCCGCCGGGGGCCATCGCCAGCACCGTCGTACATCTCGGCGACGCCACCGTTCGAGATCCATTGCTTGGCGCCGTTCAACCGGTAGCCCGAGATCGCTGCCGTTCTCGGAGACGGGGGTCGGCCGTCGTCTTCAGCGACGCCAGGTCGCTGCCGGCGTCGGGCTCGGTCGCGCCGTACGCCATCAACACGCCCTCGCTCGCGATCCGCCCCATGATCTGGCGCTTCTGCTCCGCGGTCCCGCCGACGCTGACCGGGTCCGAGCCCAGGAACGTGGCGAGTGCGGAGGTCGCAAGACCGAGGTCGAGCGAGGCGAGCCGCTCGCAGACGCGGTAGACGTCGAACGCGTCTGCCGCCCATCCCGCCGTACTCGTCGGCGATGAACAGCAGCTGGATGCCGAGCTCGTCGCTGGACATCTTGCGCACGAGCTCAGCGGGGAACTCGTCGCGGTCGTCGAGTTCGATCAGCAGCGAGTCGGGCAGCTCGCGACGCGCGAACTCGCCGATCGACTCAAGCGTGAATTCAAGTGTTTCGAGATCGAGGCCGCTGGACACGGCACTATCGCTGGTCACTGCGTGGTCACCTCCGGGAAGCCGTCTGATCCAGTCTCTGAAACCCGAGGGACCGAGCCATCAGCCTTCGGCCACCGGATCCGGGGCGAAACTACGTAGTCGGAACACCGACACCGGTGTCGGTCCTTTGCAGCGGTCTTGAGCCAGACAACCACGCGTCCGGCCGGGCGCGGATGCGCAGATCGGGTCCCTCAGCGCGCGTCCGGGTTGGCACGCGGCCGGGCACGCACTAACCTCTCCCGCTTCCGTGCGGACCGCTGAAACCACACCGCCCTTCAGAGCGCGGTTGCGCGTGCGGTGAGGCCTGACGCGCTGAGCGCATCGCTCAGCGAGGTCGCGCGCTTCCTGGCGCGGCGGCCGCCGTTCGACGCGCTCGCACCCGAGGAGCTCGGAGAGGTCGTCACCGAGACCGAGATCGAGTTCCATCTGGCGGGCAGCCTGATCCTGACCGAGGACGGCGGACCCGTCACGAACCTGCGTGTGATCCACAGCGGCGCCGTCGACCTCGTCCACGACGGGCGCCTGCTCGACCTGCTCGGGCCGGGTGACGCGCTCGGCCATGGGCCGATGCTAGCGGGGATGCCGCCCGGCTTCGAAGCGCGGGCCGCCGAGGACACGCTCTGCTACCGGATCCCCGTCGCGGTCGCGCGGCCGCTGCTCGACCGTGCTCGCAGCCACGAGCTGTCGATCGGGGTGCGCGAGCCGGGCCATCAGGCCGTCGCCCGGATGATCCGATCGCCGGCCGTCCGCTGCACTCCCGAGGAGCCCGTCGGCGAGGTCGCACGGCGGATGACGGAGATCGGCGCGAACTCGGCGATCGTCGACCTGCCCGGCGGCGAGTTCGGGATCCTCACCGACCGCGACCTGCGCGAGCGCGTCGTCGCCGCCGGGATCCCGTCGAGCGCGCCTGTCCGCACGGCGATGACGACCCCGGTCTTCACGGTGACCCCGGACCGACTCGGCGGCGAGGTCCTGTTCGAGCTGCTCGAGCGCGGGTTCAGGCACGCCCCGGTCGTCACCGAGGGCGGGCGGCTCGTCGGCGTCGTCGAGGACGCCGATCTGTTCGCGGTGCAGCCGCGCTCGTGGTTCGGCGCGCGCCGGGCGATCGCGCGGGCAGCCGACGCGGGCGGCCTCGTCGCGGTCGCCGAACGCCTGACCGAGCTCACCCTTGAACTGCACACCTCGAACCTGCGCGGCCTCGAGGTCGCACGGGTGCGCTCGGCGCTCGTCGATGCGCTGATCGCCCGCGCACTCGAACTCGCGGCCGAGGCGCACCCGTTGCCCGCAGACGGCGTCGTCTGGTTGACGCTCGGCAGTCACGCCCGCCGCGAGCTGACCCCCGCCTCGGCCCCCTCGGGCGCGCTCGTCTGCAGCGACGAGCCCGACCGCGGCTTCCTGGCGGCGGCGAGTGGGATGCTCGCGGCCTGCGGCCTCCCCGCTGAGCTCGCCGTCCGCAGTCCTGGTGCGTGGGCCGCCGCGAGTCCCGAGGACGAACTCGCGGCGCTCGTCCTCGGCGACCGGCGGCCGCTGTTCGGAACCCCGCGCGAGGCGCTGCCGCAGCTGTCCGAGCCGGGGCGAGGCGGGTGGCTCGCGGCGCTGCTCGAGCGGGCGCTGGCGAAGCGGCCGCCGACCGGGTTCGACGCCGGCGCGATCCTCTGGCACGGCGGCGAACGCAGCGACGAGCTCGACATCCAGGCGGCGGCGACCGGACCGATCGCGGCCCTCGCCCTGTGGGCGGGCGCGGCCGCCGGAGTCGTCGACGGCTCGACGACGGAGCGCCTGGCGGCGGGGGCGGCCGCCGGTGTGCTCAGCGCCGAGGACGCGAGCACGCTCACCGACGCGTTCGCGCTCGCGTTCGAACTGCGGATCGGACACCACATGCAGCAGCTCGCCTCCGGCCTCGCTCCCGACGAGCGCCTGCACCTGTCCGCGATGAGCCCGCTCGCCCGCGACCACCTGCGCGATGTGTTCCGCGCGGTGACGGCCGTGCAACGGGGGCTGCGGCCGTGAGGCCGCGGCCGTGAGGCTGCGGCCGGCCAGGGACGCCGCGGCGAGCCGCTACCTCGCCGCGCGCCGGCCGGCGGCCGCGACGCGGTGGCGCGAGGCGTCGTGGTGCGCGCTCGATCTGGAGCTGACGGGCCTCGACCCGCGCGAGGACCACATCATCGCGGTCGGAATGGTGCCGATCGAGTCAGGCCGCGTGCGGCTCGGGCGTGCCCGCTACTCACTGGTCGCCAGCGAGCGGCGCTCGACGCCTGGCGCGGTGCTCGCCCACAAGCTGCGGGTCGCCGATCTCGCCGGCGCCCCCGGAGTCGACCAGGTGCTCGACGCGATCCTCGACGAGCTCAGCGGTCGCGTGCCGGTCTTCCACGTCGCGGCAGTCGAGCGAGCGTTCCTCGCGCCGCTGCTGAGGCGCCGGCGGCTGCGGATGCCCGCCTGTGCCGACACGGAGGCGCTCGGCCGCCTGTGGCTGCGCCACCGCGGCGAGGTCGCCCAAGGGGGACTCTCGCTCGAGCGCCTCGGCGAGCGCCTCGGCCAGCGGGCCGAGGCGCCCCACCACGCCCTGGCCGACGCGCTCGCGACGGCGCAGGCGTTCATCGCGCTGGCGACCCACCTGGACCGCGAGTTCGCCCAGACGGTCGGCTCGCTGACCGCCGCCGGCGAGACGATCCGCGGTCCAGTACGGATGGGGTGAGAACCTGGGACGCTGCGGTCGCCTCGCGGGCGCGAGCGAAACTTCCCGACCCCCGGGGCCAGTTGGAGGGGTCGGACCGTGGCGCTCACCCAGTGCGCGCCCGGGTACAACCCCCCCGCGCACGCCAGGGGGTCGGGAAGTTTGCGTCGGCCGGGACCAGACTCTGCCCCGCCGACCACTGTTCAGCGCTGCAGAGCCCCCCGGTGTGTCCGGCGTTCAGCTAGAACAGCTGCAGGTAGCGGTCGAGCTCCCACTGCGTGATCTGCTCGTGCGCGGCCTGGACCTCGCGGCGCTTGATCTCGATGAAGTAGTCGATGAAGTCGCCGTTGTGGCCCGTCCCGAACGCCGCCCGCATCGCGTCGTTGCGCTCGAGCTCGCGGGTCGCGTCGAGCAGGTTCTCCGGCAGCAGCTCGATCCCGGCGGCCTCGCGCTCGGCGACGCTGAGCTCGTACAGGTTGGTCGTGTTCGGGTCGCCCGGATCGAGCGCGCGGTCGATCCCGTCGAGGCCGGCCGAGATCATCGCGACGGCGGCGAGATACGGGTTGCACGATCCGTCGACGGTGCGGTCCTCGATCCGGCCCGCGTCCGGGATCCGCAGCATCTGCGTACGGTTGTTGCGGCCGTAGCAGACGTACGCCGGCGCCCAGGTCGCGCCGCTGGTCGGGGCCCCGACCTTGAGCCGCTTGTAGGAGTTGACGGTCGGCGCCGTGACCGCGATGTATGCGTGCGCGTTCGCCTTCAGCCCGCCGAGGAAGTTGTAGGCGAGCTCAGAGAGGCCGAGGCCGCGAGGGTCCTGTGCCGGATCGCGGTAGAAGACGTTGTCTCCGTCCTTCCACATGCTCACGTGGAAGTGGCAGCCGTTGCCCGTCAGGTCGGCGAACGGTTTGGGCATGAACGTCGCGATCAGGCCGCGCTGCTGGGCGAGCGACTCGACCATGTAGCGGAAGAACACAGAGCGATCGCAGGTCGTGAGCGCGTCGGCATACGCGAAGTTCTGCTCGAACTGGCCGTTTGCGTCCTCGTGGTCGGTCGCGTAGTTGTCCCACCCGAGCCAGGTGACGGCGTCGGCGACGGTCGTCACGAAGTCGAGGTTGCGGGTCAGCGCGCGCATGTCGTAGCAGGGCTGGTCGAGCGTGTCGAGCGGCGTCGGCGACCTCGATCCCGCCGTCCGCCGTGCGGCGCACCAGGAAGTACTCGAGCTCGGCGCCGATCTTGAACTCGAAGCCGCGCTCGGCCGCGCGGGCGATCGTGTTGCGGAGCATCGTGCGCGGGCAGTAGGGCCACGGCTCGCCCTCGACCGTGACATCGCAGGCGAAGCGCGCGACGTTGCGCTGCCACGGCAGGATCGTCAGCGTCGCCGGGTCGGGCATCGCGATGATGTCCGGGTCGTGCGGGCCCTGACCGAGATCACCGGCCGCGAAGCCGGCGAAGCCGGCGCCGTCGGACAGCAGGTCGTCGAGGTGGTGGGCGGGCACGAGCTTCGCGTTCGGCTTGCCGTGCATGTCGACGAACTGGGCGAACAGGAACTCGATCTTCTCGTCCTTGACGATCCGCCGAACGTCGTCTGGATTCTCTGGAGGCGTGTGCATTGGCGGAGGTATAACCGGCCCGCGCCTTGCCGGGCAATGGCCAGGAGTACCCGAGTGATGCGGCTAGCATGTGCGACTCGCACATATGCAAGGACGTGTCGAAGCCGCTTCAGAGCTGCGCGGCCTCCGCGAGGAGAACCGCACCCTGTACGGCGTGATCAAGCTCGTGTCCTCGTCGCTCGAGCTGATCCCGATGCTCCAGGGGATCGTCGACCTCGCGACCGACGCGACGGGCTGCCATGCGTGCTTCATCTACCTGCTCGAAGACGAGCAGCTGGCGATCCGGGCGGCCTCGCCCGTGTTCGCAAGCGCGGTCGGCAACGTCCACTTCTCCGTCCATGAAGGTCTGACCGGCTGGGTCGCGCGCCACCGCACGCCCGAATTCATCCGCGACAACGCGATGGACGACCCGCGCATGAAGTACGTGCCGCTGCTCGAGGAGGAGCGGTTCCAGTCGATGGTCGCAGTGCCGATCCTGTCGCGGGCGGGCGCCACGATCGGGGTGATCGTGCTGCACACGAAGGCTCCGCACGAATTCAGCGAGGACGCGCTCGAGCTGCTCGTCAACATCGCCTCGCTCGTCAGCGGCGCGATCGAGAACGCTCAGAGCTACGGCCGGGAGCGCCGCCGCGCCGACACCCTGACCCGGCTCTCGGCGCTCGCCCAGGAGGTCGCCGGCGCCGCCAACGTCACGGAACTCGGGCCGCTCGTCGCGAGCGGGGCGCGCGAGCTGCTGGGCGCCGCGAGCTGCGGGCTCTACCTGATGGGCGAAGGCGGCGAGCTGACGTTGCTCGCATCCGATCCCGCCGGCGCAGCGCGGAGCCCGGCCCCGTCGGCCGCGGACCTGCTGCTCGACCCGGGTCTGCTGGTTGCGCCGCTGACCGCCGGCGACGAGCGCGTCGGGCTCCTGTGCCTGGCGCCGGCGGACGGCCACGCCTTCACACCTGAGGACGGCGAGCTGGCCCGCGCCAGCGCGCACCTCGGTGCCGTCGCGATCAAGCGCGCCGAGCTGATCGAGGGCCTCACGAAGACGAACATCGTCAAGGACCTGTTCGAGGCCCTCGCCGCCGGCGCGACCGGCTTCGCCGCCGCCAAGGCGGCCGAGGTCGGCTGCGAGCTGACCCGGCCATACCTGCTCGTCTGTGCCGAACCGGCGCAGGGGCACGAGACCGCATCGGGCGCATGGCGGGCGGCAGCCGAGTCGCTCGGCCGCGGGCTCGGACAGCTCTCATCGCGGACAGCGATCGAGGCGGGCCCCGGGCCCGTCCGCGCGATCCTCGCCCTCGACGCCCACCGCCCGCAACGGTTCGACGCGGCGCTCCACGGCTGCCGCGAGCTCGCCCACCGCCACCAGGCCGCGATCGGCCTCAGCGAGCCACGCGACACGCCCGACGAGGCGGCGAGGGCGTTCCGCGAGGCGCGCGACGCGGCGACGATCGGCCGGGCGCTGCTCGGCGAGGGCGGGGCGATCGCCTACTCGGCGCTGGGCGCCTACCGCTACCTCGTGCAGATCCCGGCGGAGGAGGCGCCACGCGACCGGATGCGCGCCGCCGTCGACCTCCTGATCGACTACGACCTCAAGCGCCGCACGTCGCTGCTCGACACGCTCGAGCGATACCTGGCCGAGCGCCGCAGCGTGATCGAGTCGGCCCGCGAGCTCTACATCCACCCGAACACGCTGCGCCAGCGGCTCGGCCGGATCGAGGAGCTGACCGGGCTGAACCTCGACGAGGATGACCTGCTGTCGCTCGAGCTCGCGATCAAGCTCGCCCGGCTCCACGGGAGACCAGGCACCAGCGCGTAGCCGGCCGTGCTGACGGCTCGTCTCGGGCTGCGTGCGCGGCCCGGCCCGTCCGTCAGCCTCCGTGGACGAGGTAGACGGGAATCTCCGCCCGGCGGCGGACCCGCTGCGGCTCCTGGGTCCACATCGTGTTGGCGATCAGGCGCGGCTTGTCCGGGTCGGCGGCCATCACGATCGCCTCGCACTCCTCGAGCGTCGCCTCGCTGAGAATGCGCTTGGTGGGATTGCGCGTGCCAACGACATGGCCGTCGACATCGACGCCCTTGCGCCGCAGCCGGGTGACGGCGACGCGCACGATCTCGCGCTGCTCGTCCCACTCGCGCTTGGTCGGCAGCAGCCCCGGGTTCGGCAACCCGAACGCAACCCCGTGGACGCGCGCGATCGAAAGCACTCGCACCGCCCGCTCGCCGGTCGGGTAGAGCAGCTCGAGGACGCGGCGGATCGCCGCGTCAGGGATCTCGCGACCCTCGGACGCGAGCAGAATGCGCGAGTAGTGCTCCGCAGCCTGGTCCGAGGATTTCGCGTGCACGAGCGCCCCCGACGGGGCGGCGCTCAAGGCGCCGCCCCCTCGGTGGTCGGACCCGCGATCGCCACGGATGCCCCTCGCTTGTCCTCGACCTTCGTGCGATACCAGTACAGAGGTAGATAGGTGAGCAGGGTCGCGAGCCCGATGAAGTAGTACGGAAGCGTGGTGGTTCCCGCCGCGTTGCACTTGCAGTCGGCGTACACGGGTCCACCCCACACGTAGATGACCCCGTAGAACAGCGCCAGCCCAAGCGCCGCGTACTTCATCCACTCGGGCAGCCGGAACGGCCGCCGGACGTTCGGCCGGTCGACTCGCAGCAGGTAGTAGCCGACCAGCACCGGGAGGAACGAGAACAGGTAGCCGACGTTGGAGAACGTGTAGATCTGAACGGCGCCGCCCATGAACACGACGGCGATCATGCAGACGATGTTGAACGCCATCGCGTGGCCGGGCACGCCGTGCGAGTTCGTGCGGGTGAAGAACTTGGGGAAGTGGCCGTCCGTCGCCATCTGGTGCAGCGACCGGGCGGTGCCCGTGACCGCGTTCAGGGCCGAGAGCACCAGCGCGATGATCAGCATCCAGCCGATGAACCAGTCGAGCGCCGTCGACGCCGAGCTCGCGCCGAAGACCTTGGCCGCGAAGGACACGAACATCGTCCTCGGATCGACCGTGTTGAGGTTGCCGAGGCCGTGCACGCCGATCACGATCACGAACGCGATCGGGATCATCGTGTAGATGAAGACGCCATACCCTCCCTCGAGGTTCATGGCGATCTTGGCGTCGCGGTCGGGGTCCTTGCACTCGCCGATGTAGCAGGCCGCCGCCTCCATCGCGATCACGTTCCAGGTCAGCAGGAACCCGAAGGCGATCGACACGGTCAGCCAGCCGTGGTGGTACGCGCTTGCGAAGAATCCGCTTCCGTCGATGTGGTGGAAGCTCGTCAGCTGCCCGAAGTGGGCGACCGCCGGATGGAAGATCCAGGCGATCGCCAGGAACGTCAGCGGGATCATCGACAGCACCGCGAGCACGGTCGCGAACACGGTTCCGAACCGCAGGCCTCGGTAGGAGGGGATGAACAGGAGCAGCAGACCGACCACCGAGATGCCGATCGTCCACCACGTGATCGACGTGCCGAGCGGCGAGATGCTGCCGCTGTTCAGCTTGAACAGGTAGGTGATGTAGAACGACGCGAGGATCATGTTCAGCGGCCCGACCGGGAACCAGCCGAGCCAGTAGCCCCAGGCCGTGATGCCGTTGACGTGCTCTGCGGCCCTCGGCCAGCGGTCCTTGAACGCGACGTACGCGTACGACGGCGAGCCGCCCGATCGGTCGGGCATCATCCCCGCCAGCTCGGCCAGGAACAGGCACAGCAGCCAGCCGCTGGCGGTTGCGATGAACGTGATCGGGATCGCGGCGGCGCCGAGCGAGGTGACCATCACGGGTGCGATGCCGGTGACGAGGATCGTCCCGGCGAGCCCGATCACGAACGCGCTCCACCAGTTCCCGGTCTTCGGTAGCCCGCTCCCCTCGTAGACGAGTTCATCGTTCCCGGCTGCCATCACATCCGCCATACGCGCTCCCCGTAGATTTGTGCTGCGTGGTTCGCCGCAGACTCGCACGCACGGAGGAGGAATCGAAGACGCAGAGCGAACACAATTGCGGCGCTGAGCATGGAGCCATTGGACACATTTCTCGCGAAGTACCCGCCGTTCAGCGCGTTCGGCGCCGACACGATCGCCGAACTGGCGACCGGCGCCAGCGAGCGCCGGTTCCACGCGGGGGCGCTGATCTTCTTCGAGGACGGCCCGCCGTCGGAGGGCTGGTGGGTGCTGCGCGAGGGAGCCGTCGAGCTCCTCCACGACGGGCAGGCGATCGAGACGCTGGAGCCCGGCGAGAGCTTCGGCCATCCCTCGCTGCTGACCGGGCTGTCGCCCGCGTTCTCGGCCCGTGCGCGGGAGGAATCCGTCTGCGCGCTGCTCGATGCTGAGGCCGCCCGGCGGGCGCTCGGAAGCGTGGCCGGCTCCGCGTTCGTCGCCGGCTCGATGCGCAAGCGGCTCGTACGCACCGGCCACACCGTGCACGGTCTCGCCGACGTCGGCACGACACCCGTGTCGATGCTGATGCGCCCCGCGGTGTTCGTCGACGCGCACGGCACGATCCGGGACGCCGCCAAGCGCCTCGGCGACTGGACCGTCGTCGCGGTGCTGATCGAGATGCCACGCGGGGGGATCGGCATCGTCACCGACACCGACATCCGCGCGGGGCTCGTCGAACGAGACCTTCGACTCGACGATCCGGTGCTGGAGGTCGCCCGCACGCCGGTGCCGCGGGTGCCGGCCACCCAGCTCGCCGTCGAGGCGGCCGTCGACATGCTCGCGGTCGGGGCCGACTGCGTCGCCGTCGACGATGGCGGGCGGATCTGCGGGGTGCTCGCGGCCGCGGATCTCGTCCGGCTCGACGCGCGCAGCCCGATCGCGCTGCGCCACACGATCATGAACGCCGCCGACGAGGAGGCGCTCCAGCAGGCCGCCGAGCGCCTCCCGAAGTTGTTCACGATGCTCGTCGCCGCCGGCGTGCCGGCCCAGGACATCGGTCGCACGCTGACGCTCCAGCACGACGCGATCGTCACCCGGCTGCTCGACTTCTCGATCATCGAGCACGGGGCGCCCCCGGTTCCGTGGGCCTGGCTCGATCTCGGCAGCGCGGCCCGGCACGAGTTCACGCTCAGCTCCGACCAGGACAACGCGCTCGCGTATGCCGACCCGCCGGACGAGGAGCAGGATGCGGTCGACGCGTACTTCGCCGCGCTCGGAGGCGATGTCAACACCGGGCTCGCCGCCTGCGGCATCGGCGTCGACAACAACAGCGTCCTCGCCGGCAACCGGCTGTGGCGGATGTCGAAGTCGGATTGGATCCGCACGTTCGAGGAGTGCTTCACGGTTCCCGACGAGTCGCATCTCGTCCGCGCGACGGTCTCCTTCGATTTCCGCACGCCCGTCGGCGGGCTGACGATCGTGCCCGAGCTCGCCGAGCGGATCCGCGCGGCCCGCACGCACCCGCAGTTCATGCGGCTCCTGGCACGAACCGCGGCCGGCTTCCCGGTCGGGCTCACGCGGATGGGCCACGTCGCGGTCGAGCGCGGCGGTGACGCCGCCGGGCGGCTCGACCTGAAGCGTCGCGGGATCATCCCACTCGTCAACCTGGTGCGGTTCCACGCGCTCGCGAGCGGCGTCACGATCTCCGCGACCTACGACCGGATCGAGGCGACCGCGAGCGCCGGCGGGCTCGAGCGGGCGGCCGCCGAGGCGCTGACCGAGGCCTACGAGGTGATCACGCGCATGCGCCTCGAGCACCACGCCGAGCGGATCGACGCCGGCCTCGCCCCGGACAACCTGATCGACCCGGAAGCGCTTGGACCGATCGCCGCGGTCGAGCTGCGCACGGCCCTCCAGACGGTCCGGCGGATGCAGAAGCAGATGTCCGTCTGGAGCGGCGCCCGGCTGTAGCGCGCAACCACAATCCCGCGCCAAAGTGTGCGCGCGGGAGCCATTGTGAGCGCCCGCGAGCAGGGTCTACGCTGCCCGCTATGTGTGGAATCGCAGGGCTTTATACGAAAACGCCGTGGATGCGCGAGCACCTGGGAGCCGAGCTCGCCAAGATGATCGAGCAGCTCGCGAGCCGCGGACCGGACAGTGCCGGGGTCGCCTTCTACCGTGAACCCGCGCCTGACGGAAGTTGCAAGGTGTCGCTGCACTCGCCGCTCTCCGAGCCCGACTGGGCCGGCCTGCACGCCGACCTCGAGCGGGCGTTCGGCGCCAGCGACGCGCCGCGGATCCGCGCCAGTCACGCCGTCTACACGGTCCAGACCGACGCCGAGCTCGCCCAGGCGTGGCTGTCCGAGCACCATCCCGAGCTGACGGTGATGAGCGCCGGCCAGGTGATCGAGATCTTCAAGGAGGCCGGACCGCCGTCGGAGTTCGTGCGCCGCTTCGGCCTTGCCGGCATGGACGGCAGCCACGCCCTCAGTCACACCCGGATGGCGACGGAGAGCCGCGTCACGACCGAGCACTCGCACCCGTTCTCGACGGGACTCGACCTGTGCCTGGTCCACAACGGCTCGCTCTCCAACCACAACCGCCTGCGCCGGATGCTGCAGCGCGAGGGAATCCGGATCCGCACCGACTGCGACACCGAGGTCGCGGCCGGCTACCTGACCTGGCGGATGCGGGAGGGCGCGACGCTCGAGCAGGCGCTGGAGGGGTGCCTGGAGGACCTCGACGGCTTCTTCACGTTCGCGGTCGGCACGCGCGACGGCTTCGCGGTCCTGCGCGACCCGATCGCGTGCAAGCCCGCGGTCATGGCCGAGACCGACGACTGGGTGGCGATCGCCTCCGAGTACCGGGCGATCGCCGGGCTGCCCGGCGCGGCCGACGCGAACATGTGGGAGCCGGAGCCCGGGCGCGTGTACAGCTGGGGCATGGCGGGAGTCGCGTGATGGCCGACACGCTGTCGAGCACGGACCTGACCTTCGATCTTGCCACCGCGACGGTTCGCGAGCTCAACCAGCGCCTGCACGACGTGGGTACGACGAACCCCGGACGTGTCGTGATCACCAACCCAGGCGGCAGGCACGCCGTCGCCGTCGGGCTCGACGGGCCGTGGGACGTCACGATCGAGGGGCATGTCGGCTACTACTGCGCCGGCATGAACCAGCAGGCGACGGTCCGGGTGCGCGGCAATGCCGGCGTCGGCGTCGCCGAGAACATCATGTCCGGCCGGGTGATCGTCGAGGGCAGCGCCTCGCAGGCTGCCGGCGCGACCGGACGCGGCGGCCTGCTCGTGATCCACGGCGACGCGTCGGCGCGCTGCGGGATCTCGCTGAAGGGCGCCGACATCGTCGTCCGCGGCTCGGTCGGCCACATGAGCGCGTTCATGGCGCAGCGCGGTTCGCTCGTGGTCTGCGGCGACGCGGGCGATGCACTCGGCGACTCGCTCTACGAAGCGCATCTGTACGTGCGCGGCAGGGTCGAGGGGCTCGGCGCCGACTGCATCGAGAAGGAGACTGCGGTCCGAGCACGTCGACGAGCTGCGCGCGCTGCTCGGTGTGGCGGGTTTCGACGACCTCGACCCCTCCGAGTTCCGCCGCTACGGCTCCGCCCGCCGGCTCTACAACTTCCACGTCGACAACGCCGGGAGCTACTGATGCTGCGCGAGTCAGCGACGTTCGACCGCACGACGATCGCCGAGATCCAGCGCGCGGCGCGCGAAGGGATCTACGACATCCGCGGGTTCGGCGCCAAGCGGCGGGTGCCGCACTTCGACGACCTGCTGTTCCTGGGTGCGTCCGTCTCGCGCTATCCGCTCGAGGGCTACCGCGAGCGCTGCGCGACCGACGTCGTGATCGGCACGCGGTACGCGCGCGAGCCGATCCATCTCGACATCCCGATCACGATCGCCGGGATGAGCTTCGGCGCGCTGTCCGGTCCGGCCAAGGAGGCGCTCGGCCGCGGCGCCAGCGAGGTCGGCACATCGACCACGACCGGCGACGGCGGGATGACGCCGGAGGAGCGCGAGCACTCGACCAAGCTGGTCTACCAGCTCCTCCCCTCACGCTACGGAATGAACCCGGTCGATCTGCGTCGCGCGGACGCGATCGAGGTCGTCATCGGTCAGGGCGCCAAGCCCGGTGGCGGCGGCATGCTGCTCGGCCACAAGATCTCCGACCGCGTCGCCGAGATGCGCGACCTGCCGAAGGGCATCGACCAGCGAAGCGCCTGCCGGCACCCCGACTGGACCGGCCCCGACGACCTCGAGATCAAGATCGAGGAGCTCCGCGAGATCACCGACTGGCGGATCCCGATCTACATCAAGGTCGGCGCGACCCGCACGTACTACGACGTCGCGCTGGCCGTCAAGGCCGGCGCGGACGCGATCGTGCTCGACGGCATGCAGGGCGGCACGGCCGCCACCCAGGAGGTGTTCATCGAGCATGTCGGCATCCCGATCCTCGCCGCGATCCCGCAGGCGGTCGAGTCGCTCGTCGACCTCGGCATGCATCGCGAGGTGCAGCTGATCGTCTCCGGCGGCATCCGCAACGGCGCCGACGTCGCGAAGGCGCTGGCGCTCGGGGCCGACGCCGTCTCGATCGGCGTCGGTGCGCTGATCGCGCTCGGCGACAACTCGCCCGCCTACGACGAGGAGTACCGCAAGATCGGATCGGCGGCGGGCTTCTACGACGATTGGCACGCCGGCCTCGATCCGACCGGAATCTCGACCCAGGAGGACCGGCTCGCCGAGCGCCTCGATCCGGTCGAGGGAGGCCGCCGGGTGGCCAATTACCTGCGCGTGCTGACCCTCGAGGCGCAGACGCTCGCCCGCGCCTGCGGCAAGTCCCACGTCCACAATCTGGAGCCCGAGGACCTCGTCGCTCTGAGCGTCGAGGCCGCCGCCATGGCCCGCGTCCCGCTCGCCGGCACGAGCTGGATCCCGGGCGTCACCTCGGTCTGACCAACGGCGCCGGCGCTCTAGCCCCCCTGGGCGCCGGCGCCCAGGCCCCTCGACGGCCGCAGCCGGGGTGCCGGTCGAGTTCGTTCGAACCCGCGAACAGATTCGACCCGCGGTGGCATCGGACGCGGCGCTGCGAAGATACGGCGATGAGCGCGCCGCCGATTCCCACGATCGCCGAGATCCTCAGCAGCCGGCGCGGCGAGGAGCTCGAGCTGAACGACCGGTTCCTCAACCCGCAGATGGGGAGGATCCTGCGGACGCTCGGGTTCGACCGCACGTGGGTCGGGGGCGACCACGCCCATCTGATCGACGACACCGGCGCACGCTACCTCGACCTGATCAGCGGCTACGGGGTGTTCTCGCTCGGCCGCAACCATCCCGACCTGATCGCCGCGATGCACGAGGTGATGGAGGCGAGGACGGGCAACCTCCCGCAGCTTGGCGTCTCGCTGCTGCCGGGCGTCCTCGCCGAGCAGCTCGTCGCTCGGGCTCCGAGCAGCATCGCCGCGATGGTGCCCGCCAACACCGGCACCGAGGCGGTGGAGGCGGCGATCAAGATCGCCCGCGCCGCGACCGGGCGCAGCCGCATCCTGTACGCCGACCACGGCTTCCACGGCCTCACCCTCGGCTCGCTCTCGATCAACGGCAACGAGGAGTTTCGCGCGGGCTTCGGACCGCTGCTGCAGGGCTGCGATCCGGTCGCGTTCGGCGACCTCGACGGGCTCGAAGGCGAACTGGCCCGCGGCGACGTGGCGGCGCTGATCGTCGAGCCGGTCCAGGGCAAGGGGGTCAACATCCCCCCGGCCGGCTATCTCCCGGGCGCCCAGGCCCTGTGCCGTCAGGCCGGAGCGCTGTTCGTCTGCGACGAGGTCCAGACGGGGGTCGGCCGCACCGGCCGGTTCCTCGCGCTCGAGCACTGGCAGCTGGAGCCGGACCTGATCTGCATGGCAAAGGCGCTGTCCGGGGGCTTCGTCCCGCTCGGCGCGGTGCTCGTCTCCCGCGCCGCCTTCGATCGCGTGTTCGACGGCATGGAGCGCGCAGTCCGGCACGGCTCGACGTTCGGCGGCAACGATCTCGCGGCGGCCGCGGCACTGGCGACGCTGCGCGTGCTCGACCGTGACGGCGTGATCGAGCGGGCCGCGCGGATGGGTGCGCTGCTGCTCGAGCTGACGCGCCCGCTCGCCGAACGCCACGAGATCGTCCGCGACGTCCGGGGCCTCGGTCTGATCTGGGCGATCGAGTTCGGGGCGCCCGCGAAGCTCGGCAGCCGCACCGTGTTCGCCGCGATCGAGCGCGCCCAGCCGGGCCTGTTCGCCCAGGCGATCACGGTGCCGCTGTTTCACGAGCACCAGATCCTCAGCCAGGTCGCCGGCCATCGGATGAACGTCGTCAAGGCGCTGCCGTCGCTGCTGATCGAGGAGGCGGAGGTGAGGCGCTTCGCCGAGGCGCTCGCGGACGTCGTCGCCGCGGCCGAGCGGACGCCGCGGGCGATGGCGCGGCTGGGCGTGACGCTCGCCCGCGGCTCCGTCCACGCCCGCCGCCGCGCTCGCGGCGCGGCCGCCATCTAGACGAGGCCGGATGCGCGCCCTCGTCACCGGCGCCGCCGGGTTCATCGGCCATCACGTCGCGCGCCTGCTGATCGGGTCAGGCGCCGCGGTTGTCGCCCTCGATCGGGCCTTCCCGGCCACCGTCGCCGATCGGCTCGCCGGCGCCGCGGAGCTCGTGACGGCCGACATCCTCGACGGTGAGGCGCTGCGCGGAGCCGTCGCCGGCTGCGACGCCGTCTTCCACCTTGCGGCCGTGTACAGCTACGCCAGGGCCGACGCGGCGCTGATGGAGGCGGTCAACGTGCGCGGGACGCGGCTCCTGCTGGACGCGGTCGCCGCCACGGGCGGCGGCGCGCGGATCATCCACACGAGTACGTGTGCGACCTGCGGGCCGGTCCCCGGGCGGCTCGCCGACGAGACCGACCTGCCCCCGGACGGCGAGCTCGTGATCCCGTACAAGCGGACCAAGCTGGCCGGCGAGCGACTCGCGCTCGCGGCAGCCCGCAGCGGACTCGACGTCGTCGTCGTCAACCCGACCGTGCCGGTCGGCTCCGGCGACCTGCGCCCGACGCCGACGGGCAAGATGATCGAGGACGTCGCGACCGGTCGCGCGCGGGGCTACCTGGCCCGCAGCGTCCTCAACGTGGTCGCCGTGGAGGATGTCGCGGCCGGACACCTCCGGGCATTCGAGCGCGGGCGGGCCGGCGAGCGCTACCTGCTCGGCGGTGAGAACCTGAGCATCCGCGAGGTGTTCGCGATCGTCGCGACCGCGGCCGGGCGGCCGGCTCCACGGATCGGGGTCCCCTGGGCGGCGGCGTACGGCCTCGCGCGGGCTGCCGACGCCGCGCTGCGACCCGCCCGCCGCGAGCCGCGCATGCTGCTCGTCGACGAGGTCCGCTCGGGGCGGCTCCCGCACCTGTTCGACGATTCGAAGGCCCGCGCGGAGCTCGGCTACGACTCGCGTCCCGCAGCGGAGGCGCTGGCGGGCGCGGCGCGCAGCGCGGTGACGGCGACGCTGCCGCCGACGAGCATCAGCACGCCGTAGACGCCGGGCACAACCCCGGCCCCGGGACCGAATGCCTGGCTCGCGAGCGCCGCGGCGACGGCGAAGTCCCGCATGCCGATCGCGAACGCACCCGGTATCGCCGCCGGGCCCCAGGTCCGGCGGCGCCAGAGGGCCGCGACGAGCGTCGAGCCGGCGAGGAACGCCGCGCTCGCCGCGACGGCCGCGGCCAGATGGCGGGCGCCGTGCTCGCCCGACAGCGAGGCGTAGACCAGCACGACGACGATCAGCGCCGCGAGCCCATCGCGCTCGGCATCGACGCGCGACAGACGCGGCGCAACGCTCCGTACGGCGACGCCGGCCGCGAGCGGGAGCACGACGACGAGCGCGAAGCGGCCGACCAGCGCGGCACCGTCGGCGTGAGCTCCGGAGCCGCCGAGCCATCCGATCGCGATCGGGCCAAGGAGCGCCGCGAGGACCAGCGAGCCGGTGACCGCCCCGAGCGCGATCGTCGCGTCGGCCCCCGCCAGCGCGACCAGGCCGACGGATGCGACCTCCGAACTCGACAGCCCGCACGCGAGCAGCCCGTCGCGAACCGCGCCGGGCCCAAAGGCGCGCCCGAGCGCCCAGCCCAGCGCGGCCAGGACGACGAACGGCGCGACCGACAGCACCGCGACCGCGACCGCGTGGTCACGCAGCCGCGCGAGATCGGCCGCCGAGATGCCGAGCGCGGTCGCGAGCACGAGCGCCGCGAGCAGCAGATCGCTATCGCGAGCGAACCCCGTGGACGGCACGATCAGCGCAAGCGCCGCCGCCAGCAGCGCCAGCGGCGTCAGCGCCCGCGGCACCAGCGCGAGGCTCCGAATTGCGCCCATATGCGCTGGACCCTAATGTCCGGGCCGGAGGATCAGAGATGACCGTGAGTGACGCAGACGGCTCCCGGCGGCGGAGCTGGAATGAGATCTCGCTGCTCTGGCGGGTGTTCGCCGCCAACATCGTGGTGTTCGTCGCGGCATTCGCCCTGCTCGCGTGGACGCCCGTCACCGTCCACCGGGTCGCGACCCCGAGCGAGCTCCTGATCCTCTCGATCGGGCTCGTGACGATGCTCGCGATCGATCTCTCGCTGCTGCGCCGGACATTCCACCCGCTGCGCCGGCTCGCGTCGCTGATCGCCGGCGTCGATCCGGCCCATCCGGGTCGGCGTTTCGAGGACTTCGAGGGCGCCGGCGCTGAGGTGCGCGTCGTGGCCGGAGCGCTGAACGCGATGCTCGACCGGCTCGAGGGGGAGCGGATCGAGAGCGGCAGGCGGGTGCTCGAAGCGCAGGAGGGAGAGCGCCGGCGCGTCGCGCGGGAGCTCCACGACGAGGTCGGGCAGACGTTGACCGCAATCGCCCTGCGCGCCGAGCGGGCCGCGGGCGAGCCCGCCGCTCGCCAGCTCGCAGCCCTGGAGGAGATCACGGCCACGGCGCTGGCCGGGCTCGAGGATGTGCGGCGGATCGGCAACGAGCTGCGGCCGGAGGCGCTGGACGATCTCGGGCTCGTCAACGCCCTGATCGCGCTGTGCGAGCGGGTCGCGCGCCAGGGCGACGTCCGCGTCCGGCGCGAGCTGCAGTGGCAGCTGCCGCAGCTGTCGGGAGATGTCGAGCTCGTCATCTACCGGACCGCGCAGGAGGCGCTCACGAATGTGCTCCGGCACGCCGCCGCGACCGCGGTCTCGGTCTCGCTGCAGGCCGAGTCCGATGCTGTCGTCCTGCGGGTCGCCGACGACGGCGTCGGTCTCCCCCGCGAGGCCGTCGAGCGGGGGCTGCGCGGGATGCGCGAGCGGGCGATGGTGATCGGCGCCGACCTCGAGGTCGGCTCGCCCGGGCGCGGGACCGAGATCCTCCTGCGGGCTCCCACCCAGCCGACGGGGCTTGCACTCGAGCGATGACGACGCCACTGAAAACCCGGGTTCTGCTCGCCGACGACCACGCGGTCGTTCGCAGCGGCCTGCGCGCCGTGCTCGACGGCGAGATCGACATCGAGGTCGTGGCCGAGGCCGTCGACGGCTTCGAGGCCGTCGAGAAGGCGCTCGCCGCCCAGGTCGACCTGGCGATCCTCGACGTCTCGATGCCGCGCATGACCGGGCTGCAGGCCGCCAGCGAACTGCGCCGGCGCCACAGCCGGGCGCGCGTGGTGATGCTCTCCGTGCACGACAACGAGCGCTACTTCTTCGAGGCGCTGAAGGTCGGCGCGTCGGGCTACGTGCTCAAATCCGCCGCCAACCGCGATCTCATCGCGGCCTGCCGGGCGGCGATGCGCGGCGAGTCGTTCGTCTATCCGAAGGCCGTCGAGACGCTCTTCCGCGAGTACCTCGGCCAGGCCCGCCGCGGCGAGGCCGAGCCCGAGGACCCGCTGACGCCGCGCGAGCTCCAGGTCCTGAAGCTGATCGCCGAGGGCTGCAGCAGCGATCGGATCGCAGCGACACTCGTGATCAGCCGCAAGACGGTCGACCACCACCGCGCGAGCATCCTCGGCAAGCTCGGGATGCGGACGGTCGCCGAGCTGACCCGCTACGCGATCCGGCGCGGCCTGATCGAGGCCTGACGTGCCGAAGCGCGGCGTGCCGGCCTGACCCGCCAGGTTCCGAAATAGGGACTTGCACCTATGGATGCGGGGCCCCGGTGCGGACAGCATCCACGCATGACCGACGTTCTGATCCGGCTCGCACGTCCCGCGACGATGACCCCGGAGCTGCGCGCCTGGATCGGCGACCGGCTCGGCCCCCGACGCGCGATCCTCACCCGCCGCCGCGGCGGGCCCGGCGAGCCGACGCTGCTGTTGAGGATCTCGACCGACACCGCCGTCGAGCGCACCAACGAGGAGGATCTCGACGACCTGCTGACGGATCTGCGGCTGCTCGGGCTCGCCCCGACCCTGCTCGCAGTCCAGGTCGGCGGCCCCGAGCAGGACATCCCAGCCGGACCCGCGTGATGGGCGCCGGCCCGGCCGTCCGGAGCCGGAACGATGCGGCACACAAGCTGGAGCGACCGCAGGGCGCCGTCGAGGCGCCGGCGGGCGTCCGGCGCACGTTCAACGAGGCTGCGCACAAACTCGGTCACTGGCAGATGGAGCCCAAGGCGCCGTCGGCGACGATTCGCCCGACCACGACCGGGGACGGGCTCGACGACGACCACGACGTCGTCGCTCACGCCAGCAGGATCGTGCTGGCACTCGGCGCGCTCGGGGTCGTCTACGGCGATCTCGGGACGAGTCCGCTCTACACCGAGCAGGTGATCTTCGGTCAGCACGCAGACGCGGCCCGAGCGACGGCGGCGGGGGTCTACGGGATCGTGTCGCTGATCTTCTGGGCGCTGACGACGATCGTCTCCGTCAAGTACGCCGGCTTCCTGATGCGGGCCCACAATCGCGGCGACGGTGGCGGGATGGCGCTCGCCGCACTGATCCAGCGCCATCGCGTCCCGCGGGCGGCGCTGCTGGTCACGCTCGGGATCTTCGGAGCGGGCCTGTTCTTCGGGGACGGCATGATCACCCCCGCAATCTCGGTCACCTCGGCGGTCGAAGGGCTGAAGGTCGCGGCTCCCGGCCTCGCGCACCTCGTCGTGCCGATCTCGCTCGCGATTCTGATCGGGCTGTTCGCGATCCAGCGGTACGGGACCGACGCGGTCGGGTGGATGTTCGGGCCGCTGATCCTGCTCTGGTTCATCGCGATCGGCCTCCTGGGCGCACGCGAGGTCGTCGCGCACCCGGCGATCGTGCAGGGGCTCTCTCCGATCTGGGGGGCGCGCTTCATCATCACCCACGGCTTCGCGGCGTTCCTGACGCTCGGCGGCGTCGTCCTCGCCGTGACCGGCGCCGAAGCGCTCTACGCCGACCGGGGGCATTTCGGCGCGACCCCGATCCGGCGCACCTGGTTTGGCATCGTGCTCCCGGCCGTGCTGCTCTCCTACCTCGGACAGAGCGCCCTGATCCTCGCCCACCACGACACGATCAGAAACCCGTTCTACCTCCTCGTGCCGAGCGGCGCCCGCATTCCGATGGTCTTCCTCGCGACGATCGCCACGATCATCGCCTCGCAGGCGGCGATCACCGGCTCGTTCTCGATCGCCCGCCAGGCCGTCCAGCTGGGCTTCCTGCCGCGGCTCAAGATCGCCCACACCTCAGAGCTGGAGGGCCAGATCTACGTCCCGCTCGTCAGCTGGGTCCTCGCGGCCGGAGTGATGACGCTGGTGCTGACCTTTCAGCACTCGTCCTCGCTCGCGGACATCTACGGCGTGGCGGTGACCGGCACGTTCGTGCTCGACACGATCCTGTTCCTCGCGGTGGCACGGTACCTGTGGCGGATCTCCGCCTGGAAGCTCGGGCCGCTGGCCGGCGTCTTCCTGACCGTCGAGATCTCGTTCTTCGCCTCCAATCTCAGCAAGGTCGCGCACGGCGCCTGGATCCCGCTGTGCGTGGGGTTGACGACGGCGATCGTGATGGTCACCTGGAAGCAGGGCCGGCAGATCGTCTCCCGGAGCCGCGCCGCCGAGGAGGGGCCGCTGGGCGAGTTCCTGTACGGCGTGCGGATGATGGATCCCCCGATCCATCGCGCCCACAGCCTCGCGATCTACCTGAGCCCGGGTAAGCACACGACCCCGCTGGCGCTGAAGGCCGATGTGGAGCGGCACGGGATCTTCCACGAAAAGGTGCTGATCGTGTCAGTCGACTACGCGACGGTTCCGCGCGTGAGCCTGGCGGAGCGTTTCGTCGTGGAGACGCTCGGCAGCGGCCTCTTCAAGCTCCGCCACGTGACGATCGTCAGCGGATATCACGACGACACCGACGTCCCTGGCCTGCTGGCGCTGGCGCGCAAGCGCGGGCTGCTCGAGCGCAACCTCGATCTCGAGCACGCCTCCTACTTCCTCTCGCGGATCACGATCACCGCGACTCGCGGTGCCGGGATGAGCCGCTGGCGCAAGCTGCTGTTCGTGACGATGGCCCGCAACGCGGCGAGCCCGATCGACACCTTCCGGCTGCCGGCCGACCGCACCGCCGCAGTCGGGTCAATGATCCCGATCTGAGGGCTCGGGACGGCCACCGAGGGCTCTGGTGAGCGCGGCGGCGGCCTCGAGCAGCGGCTCCAGCGCAGTCGCCGGATCGGGCAGGCGGACCGCCGGGCCCTGGACCCCGAGGATCGCGGCGAGCTCGCCGCCGCGGCCGAAGACGGGCGCCGCAATCGCGTTGACGTCGACCTCTCGCTCCCCGAAGACGGTTCCATAGCCGCGTTCGCGCACCGCTCGGATCTCCGAGGCGAGGTCGGCGCGGTCGGTGATCGTGCGGGGTGTCAGCGGCCGCAGGTCGCGCTCGCGCGGCAGCCGGGCGCCGCCGAACGCGAGCATCACCTTGCCGACCGACGTCGCGTGCAGGACGCTCGGCCGTCCGAGACGCGCCATGCTGACGACGCTCGCGCGCGACGGCACGGAGTCGACCGTGATCGTCTCGTGCTCGCCCGGCAGGGACAGCGTCGCGGTCTCGCCGGTCCGCTCCATCAGCTCGACGAGCAACGGGCGCCCGAGCGCCTGCACGTCAAGCCGCGAGAGCACGCGGTCGGCGTACGTCACGAGCGCGAGACCGAGCCGGAAGGGCCCGCCGCCGGGATCCCGCTGGACCATGCCGGCCGCGTCGAGCGTTGCGAGCAGGCGCGAGGCAGTCGATGCGTTGACCCCGATGCGGCGAGCGAGCTCGTTGACGCCGAGCCCGGATTCGCTGTCGCGCAACTCGTCCAGCAGCTTCAGAGCGCGCACCACGGAGGAGACAGTTCGTTGCGCCATCGGCAATAGTATTGCGCTATGCGCTGGTGCGTGTCTAGAATCGCGCTCGTGTCATTTGTGCTCAGGTGCCCCCACTGCGGCGTCCGCGAGGTGAGCGACTTCGCCTACGGCGGCGAGATCCAGATCCGCCCCAGGCAGGAACCCAGCTTCCGCGAACTCTGCGAATACAACTACTTCCGCCGCAATGTGGCCGGCGTCCAGCGCGAGTGGTGGTACCACCGCTCGGGCTGTCGCACGTGGTTCCACGCAGAGCGTGACACGCGTACGAACGAGGTCCTGCGCGTCGGCCTTCCCGGGAGCCTCGACACATGAGCCGCCTGCCGAAGCAGCCGGGTGAGCGGATCGACCGCAACCGGCAACTGACATTCACGTTCGACGGCAAGGAGGTCGAGGCGCTCGAAGGCGACACGATCGCCTCGGCGCTGTTCGCCGCGGGCCGCCGGACCTTCTCACGGAGCTTCAAATACCACCGCCGTCGCGGCCTCCTGTGCTGCTCGGGCAGCTGCGCCAATTGCCTCGTCGCCGTCGACGGAGCCCCGGGCGTTCGGGCCTGCACCGAGCCGGCGCGGCCTGGCGCCGTCGTCGAGCACATGAACGCACGGCCCGGGCTCGAGCTCGACGTGATGTCGATCACCGACAAGGTCGGAGGCCCGTTCACGCCGCCCGGTTTCTACTACAAGCTGTTCAAGCGGCCGCGCAAGCTGTGGCCGCTGTACGAGAAGGTCCTGCGCAACGCCGCCGGCCTCGGAAAGCTGCCGGAGAAGCAGGCCGAGCGCGAATGGAAGACCGAGTACCGACGCCGTCACGCCGACCTGCTCGTGGTCGGTGGCGGCGCCGCCGGGCTGGCGGCCGCGACGACGGCGGCCCGGCTCGGCGCCGACGTCGTGCTCTGCGACGAGAACGCCGCGCTCGGCGGGCGACTGCTGTTCGAGGGAGGCCACCAGCTGGCCGCAGAGCTCGTCGCGCGCGCCGAGGCGGCTGGAGTCGAGCTGCTCAGCTCCGCACCGGCGATCGGTCACTACGACGGCCTCGTGGCCGTCTCGCAGAGCTCGACGCTCCATCAGATCCGCTCGCGCCATCAGCTGTTCGCGACCGGGGCGATCGAGCAGCCGCTGATGTTCGCCGGCAACGACCTTCCAGGCGTGATGCTGGCGGGCGGCGCCGAACGCCTCGCCCGCCTGTACGCGGTCCAGCCGGGCCGCCGCGCGGTCGTCGTCACCACGACTGACCGAGGTCTGTCCGCCGCTGCGCACCTGCGCGACGCGGGCGTCCAGATCGATGTCGTCGCCGATCTGCGTGAGCACCGCTCACAGCTCGCGGAGCAGCTCGCGGCGACAGGACTCGAGGTCCTGAACGGCTGGACCGCCGTCGCGGCCACCGGGCGCAGGCAGGTGCAGGCCGTGACGCTCGCGCCGCTCGCCAGCCTCGCGCCCGGTGCGGAGCCGATGCCGCGGCGGGAGCTTCCATGCGACCTGCTGGTCGTCTCCGGCGGCGACGCGCCGGCGACCTCGCTGCCGACGCAGGCCGGGGCGACGACGGCCTATGACGAGACCCTTGGTCACTTCCGGCTCGCCGAGCTGCCCGGGACGGTGTCCGCCGCCGGCCAGCTGACCGGCGAAGGCGGCTGGCGGGCGGCCGGGATCTCCGGCGAGCTCGCGGGCCTGCGCGCCGCCACCCTGCTCGGCTACGGCGACGACACCGCACAGGAGCGGATCGCCGAGCTCGAGCAACGACTCCGCGGCGAGGATCGCGAGGACGCGGTCGCGCCGCCCCCCGACTCCGGCGACCCTCGCTGGGGCAAGACATTCGCGTGCCTGTGCGAGGACGTCACCGCCAAGGACATCCACCGTGGCGTCGACGAGGGCTACGACTCGATCGAACTCTGCAAGCGCTTCACAACGGTGACGATGGGGCCGTGCCAGGGCCGCATGTGCCAGCTCTCGTCGGTGCGGTTGATGGCGCGGGAGACGGGCCAGTCGCTCGGCGAGGTCGGCACGACGACGGCTCGCCCCCCGTGGTCGACGGTCCCGCTCGGCGCGCTCGCCGGCGCGCCGATCGAGGCCGCCAAGCGCACGCCGATGCACGACCGCCACGTGCAGCTCGGAGGCGTGATCAGGTGGGCCGGCGATTGGCGCCGCCCATACGACTACGGTAACCCTGAGGCTGAGGTTCAGGCTGTCCACGAGGCGGCCGGACTGATCGACGTCTCGACGCTCGGCAAGCTGCTCGTCACGGGCCCCGACGCCGGCGAGTTCCTCGACCGGCTCTACCCGAACCGGCTGTCGAACCTGAAGCCGGGCCGGATCCGCTACGGCGTCCTGACCAACGACGCCGGCCGGATCATGGACGACGGGACCGCGTGCCGGATCGACGACGAGACCTTCTACGTCACGACGACCTCGAGCGGCGCCGGCGCGGTCGACCAGTGGTTCTCTTGGTGGCTCACGGTCTGGGGTCTCGACGTCGCGCTGACCGACGTCACGCAGGCCCTGTGTGCGGTCAATCTCGCGGGCCCGCGAGCCCGCGAGATCCTCGGACGCGTCACCGAACTCGACGTCGGCGCGGAGGCGTTCACGTACCTCGACGCGCGCCAGGCGAAGGTCGCGGGGGTCGAGTCGCTGCTCCTGCGAATCGGCTTCGTCGGCGAGCTCGGCTACGAGATCCATGCCCCGGCGGCGCAGGGCGAGCATCTCTGGGACGCGCTGCTGGAGGCGGGCAGTGACCTCGGGATCCAGCCGTTCGGGCTCGAGCCACAGCGGGTGCTGCGCCTCCAGAAGCAGCACATCATCGTCGGGCAGGACACCGATTCGGAATCCAACCCGTTCACCGCCGCGATGCCCTGGGCCGTCAAGCTCGACAAGGAGCAGGACTTCATCGGCAAATGGGCCCTGGCGCGCGCGTCATGCGAGACCGCGCAGGCGACGCTCGTCGGCTTCACACTCGGCGACGGGCGGGTCCCGACGGAGGGCGCCGCGGTGCTCGACGCGGGCGGCGCCGCGGTCGGCCAGGTGACGAGCGCGCGGCACTCGCGCCGGGTCGGACGCGTGATCGGGATGGCCTGGGTGCCGGCGGCCCTGGCGAGCGACGGGCAGTCGGTGACGATCTCCGACAACGGCGCCCGCCTGCAGGCGACCGTCGTGACCGAGCCCTTCTACGACCCGGCCGGGGAGCTGCTGCGCTCATGAGCCTCTCCTTCCTGAGTGTCACGGCGGGCGAGGCGATCGCCCGCTCACCGATGGAGGGCGCCGCGCGGCTCGCCGGCGCGAGGTTCGAGCAGCGTGACGGGTGGAACGTCGCGGTCTCCTACGGAGCGGTCGTCGCCGAGCGCGCCCGCATCGCCACGAGCGTCGGCTTTGGCGATCGCTCGCGGCTGCGCAAGTTCGAGATCCGCAGCTCGCACGCGCACGCGGCCGACGCCGAGTCCCACGCGGCCGTCGAACGGTTCGGCACCGCGACGTGGACCAGCGACGGCGGTTGGCGCTGCCCGATCACCCCGGAGCGGACGCTGATCCTCGGCGGGACGCACGAACCGCCCGAGGGAGCGCTCGATCTGACCTGCGCCCACGCCGCCCTCGAGCTCGCCGGCCCGCTGGCCGGCGAGTGCCTCGCGCGCTTCTGCGCGATCGACGTGCGCCTGTCGGTGCTCCCGGTCGGCGGCTTCCGCCCCGGCTCGGTCGCGCGGACGCCGGGCTACGTCCTGCGGACCGGACCGCAATCACTGCTGCTGCTGACCGGCTGGGCGTACGGCGAATACCTGTGGGAGACGGTCGCGACCGCAGCGGAGCGGCTCGGTGGCGGCCCCGCCGGAGAGGATGCCTTCAATGCGTGAGCTGTTCCGCCCGTCCCGCATGTGGCGCCGCCGCGGCGAGCTGCGCCCCTCCTATGACGTCGTCATCATCGGTGGCGGCGCGCACGGACTCGCGACCGCCTACTACCTCGCCAAGCGCGGCGTGCGCAACGTCGCGGTGCTCGAGAAGAACTACATCGGCTCGGGCGCCGCCGGTCGCAACACGACGATCCTGCGCTCGAACTACAAGACGCCCGAGGGCGCCCGGTTCTACGACGCGTCGGTCAAGCTCTATGAGGGCCTGTCGATCGAGCTCGACTTCAACATGCTGTTCTCGCAGTGCGGGCACCTGACGCTGGCGCATTCCGACCGGGCGATGTTCGTGATGGCCAACCGGGCTGAGGTGAACCGCCTGAACGGGATCGACACGCGCGTGGTCGACACCGCCGAGGTGGCGCGTCTGTGCCCGCCGCTCAACGTCTCAGCTGACTCCGCGTATCCGATCATGGGCGCGCTGTACCACCCGCCGGGCGGCATCATCCGCCACGACGCCGTCGTCTGGGGATACGCGCGCGGCGCCGATCGAGCCGGCGTCGAGATCCACCCCTACACCGAGGTCACCGGCCTCGAGCGCAGCGGCGACCGGATCACCGCCGTGCAGACCAATCGCGGCCGGATCGCGGCGGGACAGGTCCTCAACGCGACGGCCGGGTGGAGCTCGATCCTCTGCGACATGGCCGGCGTGCAGCTGCCGATCACCACCCACATCCTGCAGGCCTGCGTGACCGAGCCCGTCAAGCCGCTGCTCGACGTCGTGATCGTCTCCTCGCAGATGCACGTCTACATCTCCCAGTCCGACCGCGGCGAGTTCGTGATGGGGTCGGAGATCGAGCCGTGGACGACCTACCGGATGAAGGGCACGCTCAACTTCCTGCAGGACCTGAGCCGGCATGTGCTCGAGCTCTTCCCGCAGCTCGAGCAGGCGCGACTGATGCGCTCCTGGGCGGGCCTCTGCGATCTCTCGCCCGATTACAGCCCGATCCTCGGGAAGACCGAGGTCGAGAACTTCCACGTCAGCTCCGGGTGGGGCACCTATGGCTTCAAGGCCGCACCGATCGTCGGCAAGACGCTCGCCGAGCTGATCGCGACCGGGCGCACGCCCGAGCTGATCGAGCCGTTCGCGCTCGAGCGCTTCTACGAGGACAAGCTCGTCTCCGAGCTCGCCGCGGCCGCCGTCAGCCACTGAAAGTCGCCGCGCCGCGAGGGGTTGGAGGGCGAACCCGCGACGGTTGACGGTTGCGTGAGAGTTCGGTTGAGGGGTAGAGTTCCGCCCGCGGGACCCGGTAAACCGATTTTTGGGGGTTTTCTATGCGAGGGAAGTCGCTCATCGCCGCGACGTCGGCGGCGCTCTGTTTTGGAGCGGCGGCTGTAGCACCGGCGGCGAGTTCGGCCGCCACAAGCCGGACCACACTGTCCGGCACCGCCGTTGCCTCGGCGCTGCAGAGCCACGCCGTCGGCGCCGTCGACGCCTCGAGCCAGGTCAGCTTCGAGCTGGTCCTCAAGCTGCGCGACGAGGCCGGCGCCCAGGCGCTCCTGCGGGCCGTCAGCACGCCGGGCAGCGCCGAGTACCGTCAATACATCACCACGGCGCAGTGGGAGGCCCGCTACTCGCCGACAGCAGCTCAGGTCGCCGCCGCGGAGCAGTGGCTGACGAGCGAGGGCTTCACGCTCGGTGCAGTGTCAAAGGACCGGATCACGATCTCGGCCAGCGGCACCGCCGCTCAGATCGAGTCGGCCTTCGGCACGAGCCTCGAGAACTACAAGATCGCGGGCGTCACCCGCCGGATGGCGACGTCGGACCTCAGCATTCCGACCTCGATCGCGGGCATCGTCGCCGGCGCGCTCGGCGTCAACGAGAACATCGCGACGCCCGATGACACGAACGGCTCGGACGCGGCGAGCGCGACGACCACGGCCGCCAGCACTTCGAACACGAGCCTCGACCCGCCGGCGCCGGCAGCGTTCATCCCGCGGGGGCCGTGCAGCACCTACTACGGCGAGGCGACGTCGACCGAGAACTTCGGCAACGGCTACCCGACGACCGAGCCGGACATCGTCTGCGGGTACGTTCCGGGGCAGCTGCGCTCCGGCTACGGGCTGACCTCGTCCAACACGGGCGCAGGCGAGACGATCGCGATCGTCGACGCGTACGACTCGTCCACAATCGCGGCGGACGCGACCAGGTACTTCAACACCGAGGCGCCCAGCGAGCCGTTCTCAGGCGCCGACTTCACGCAGTACGACGCCGAGCCGTTCGACGACCAGGCGCTGTGTGCGGCGAGTGGCTGGCTCGACGAGCAGGCGATCGACATCGAGTCCGCGCACTCGATGGCGCCGAACGCCCACATCGTCTACGTGGGCGCGCAGGACTGCGAGAACGGGCTGTTCAACGCTGAGCAGAGCGTGATCGATGATGACCTCGCGAACGTCGTCTCGAACTCGTGGGGTGACGACGCCGGCGATCTGCTCGACGACGCCTCGACCAAGACGGCGTACGACGACCTGTTCATCATGGCCGCCGATACCGGGATCACGGTGCTGTTCTCCTCGGGCGACGAGGGCGACAACTTCGACCTGTTCGGCTTCTCCGCGGCGGACTACCCGCCGTCGAGCCCGTTCGTGACCGCGGTCGGCGGCACCTCGCTGCAGGTCGGCGCGGACGGCTCGCGGACCGGCGAGGTCGGCTGGCTGACAGGCCGCTCGGCGCTGTGCACGCTGAACGTCCTGAACGCGTGGCCGGGCTGCACGGCCAGCACGCTCGGCAAGTGGCTGCCGGTGACGTTCGATGGTGGCAGTGGTGGCTTCACGAGCCAGTATTACCTGCAGCCGTCCTACCAGTCAGGGGTCGTGCCGGTGGCGCTGTCCGAGCGCTTCGCGCCGACCTACGGTCCGGTGCCGCTGCGCGTCGAGCCCGACATCTCGCTCGACGCGGACCCCGGAACCGGGTTCCTGATCGGCCTGCATCAGACGTTCCCCCACGGGCTGTCGCTGTACGCGACAACGCGGTACGGCGGAACGAGCCTCGCGTCACCGATCCTCTCGGGGATCATCGCCGACGCCGATCAGGAGGCAAGTGCCCCCGTCGGCTTCATCAATCCGGCGATCTACCAGATGGACACGGCCGACCCCTCGTCGATCAACGACATCCTGCCCGCCGGTAGTCAGGGCAACGTCCGGTTCGACAACGCGGGCCCACTCGCCGAGGGTCTCACGTATCCGTCCGGTGTCAACGCATTCGGTGCCCTCGAGACATTCCGTGAGCTGAACTTCACGGGCGTCGAGGAATACTGCGACTCGACGGGCAACTGCGAGTCGCGTCCGGAGACGCTGGCGGCGGCACCCGGGTACGACGACCTCACCGGCCTCGGCTCGCCGGGGACGGACTTCATCGGCACCCTGGCGACGTTCTAGCGAACGTCAGGTTGGTATGCACGGCGGCCGGCCCCACGGGCCGGCCGCCGGCGCTTGCCACGCGCCGGGCCGACAGCTGTCATCCTGAGCGCTCGATGACGGCCCAGCACCGCTACGCCTCCGAGCTGCTCCACTGGCCCGAGGAGGTCGCGCATCTCGAGACGAAGCTCGAGGTGGCGCGACGGATCGCGTCGCGCGCGGTCGACGGCGAGTGCATCGGCATCGGATCGGGATCGGCGACGTACCTCTCGCTCTGGGCGATCGGCGAGCGCGCCCGCACCGAAGGCCTGCGGCTGACGGTGATCACGAGCTCCTACGAGACCGAGATGGCGGCGGCGACGCTCGGCCTGACGAGCGTCCGCCTCGGACAGGCCGCGCCGGCATGGTCGATCGACGGAGCCGATGAGGTCGACCCGGCAGGACGCGTGTTGAAGGGCCGCGGCGGGGCGATGTTCCGGGAGAAGATGCTGTGGAGCGCCTCATCGCGAATCGTGCTCGCGATCGAGACGAGCAAGCTCGTCGAGCGCCTCGGCAGCGGGTTTCCGGTGCCGATCGAGGTCCATCCCGATGCCGCGGGACGGGTTGCGTCGTTCCTGCGCGCCCGCGGTTGCCGCGACGTCTCGATCCGCGTCGGCAGCGGCAAGGACGGGCCGGTGATCACCGAGCTCGGGTGCTTCATCCTCGACGCCCACTTCGACGAGATCCCGCAGGGGCTCTCGAGCGAGATCAAGCTGCAGCCGGGCGTGATCGAGTCCGGGCTGTTCGAGGGCTACACCTTCGAGATCGCCGACGAGCTGGAGCACTGACCGATGTTCGAGATAACAGGAACTTTCCGCACGCCCGGCCCGCGGGCTGCTGGGATTGAGCCGTGACGACCGTCGCGGCTGACCAATCCCGCGTCCTCGCGATCGTGCTCGCCGGCGGCGAGGGTAAGCGTCTCGCGCCGCTGACGCTCGACCGAGCGAAGCCCGCCGTTCCATTCGGCGGCAACTACCGGCTGATCGACTTCGCGCTGTCGAACCTCGTAAACGCGGGCTACCGCAGGATCGTCGTGCTGACCCAGTACAAGAGCCATTCGCTCGACCGCCACATCTCGCAGACCTGGCGGCTCTCGCACCTGCTCGGCAATTACGTGACAACCGTGCCCGCGCAGATGCGCCGCGGCCCCCACTGGTTCCAGGGCTCGGCGGACGCGGTCTTCCAGAACCTCAACCTGCTGCGCGACGAGCGCCCCGAGCACGTGATCGTGTTCGGGGCCGACCACATCTACCGGATGGACCCGAGGCAGATGCTCGATCAGCACATCGACTCGGGCGCGGCGGTGACCGTCGCGGCGATCCGCGTGCCGATCGAGCAGGCCAACCAGCTGGGCGTGATCGAGACCGCGGCGGACGGGCGCACGATCTCGGCCTTCCGCGAGAAGCCGAGCGACGCCGTCGGCCTGCCCGACGCCCCCGATCAGGTCTACGCGTCGATGGGCAACTACGTGTTCGCGGCCGAGACGCTGATCGAGATCGTCACGGCGGACGCGGAATCGCGCAGCTCCGCCCACGACATCGGCGGCGACATCATCCCGGCGCTCGTCGGCGGCGGCTCGGCCCAGGTCTACGACTTCGCCGAGAACGTCGTGCCCGGCGCCACCGACCGCGACCGCGGCTACTGGCGCGACGTCGGCACGCTCGACGCCTTCTACGACGCCCACATGGACCTGATCTCGGTCTCCCCCGTGTTCAACCTCTACAACATGGAGTGGCCGATCCTGACGCTGCCCGAACCGCTGCCGCCGGCCAAGTTCGTGTTCGAGGAGGACGGTCGCATGGGCCACGCGCTCGACTCGATGGTCTGCTCCGGCGTGATCGTCTCCGGCGCGACCGTGCGCCGCTCGGTGCTCTCGCCACGGGTGCACGTGCATTCGAAGGCGCTCGTCGAGGATTCGGTGCTGTTCTCCGGAGTGGAGGTCCGCGGCAGCGCGATCGTGCGCGGGGCGATCGTCGACAAGGACGTGTTCATCGAGCCCGGCGCCGAGATCGGCGTCGACCCGAAGCTCGACCGCGCGCGCTTCACCGTGGCCGACAGCGGCGTCGTCGTGGTCCCGAAGGGCACGCGGGTGCCGGCGAGCACGACCGGCACGCGGGCGCCCGCGAGCACGCGCACGTGAGCCGCCGCGTCGCGCTGCTGACCCGCGAGTACCCGCCCGAGGTCTACGGCGGCGCCGGGGTCCACGTCGAGTATCTCGCCCGCGAGCTGCGCCGCCTCGTGGAGCTGACCGTCCACTGCTGGGGAGCGGAGCGCCCGGAGCCGGGGGTCAGCGCGCTACCGCGCCTGGGAGGCGCTCGCGGGCGGGGCGCCCGAGCTCGCCGCGCTCCAGGCCGTCTCGATCGACCTGCTGATGGCGGCCGGCGTGGGAGACGCCGAGCTCGTGCATTCGCACACCTGGTACGCGCAGTTCGCTGGGCACCTGGCGAAGCTGATCCACGCCGTCCCCCACGTCGCGACCGTCCACTCACTCGAGCCGCTGCGGCCCTGGAAGGCAGAGCAGCTCGGCGGCGGCTACGCGCTCTCGAGCTTCTGCGAGCGCGTCGCGCTCGAGGGCGCGGACGCGGTCATCGCCGTCTCCGAGGGGTCGCGTCTCGACATCCTCGGCGCGTACCCGGCGATCGACCCGGACCGGGTCCACGTCGTCCTCAACGGGATCGACACCGGCGAGTACCGCGCCGATGGCGGAACCGACGTGCTCGCACGGCTCGGGGTCGATCCGAACCGGCCATCGGTCGTGTTCGTCGGGCGCATCACCCGCCAGAAAGGGGTGGGACACCTTGTCCGGGCAGCGGCGTCGTTCCTGCCCGCCGCGCAGCTGATCCTCTGCGCGGGCGCTCCGGACACGCCCGAGATCGGGGCCGAGGTCGCCGAGGCGATCGCGCAGCTTCAGGCGGTGCGCGAAGGCGTCATCTGGGTCGACGAGATGCTGCCCAAGCGCGCGGTGATCCAGCTGCTGAGCCATGCGACCGTGTTCGCCTGCCCGTCGATCTACGAGCCGCTGGGGATCGTCAACCTGGAGGCGATGGCGTGCGAGACCGCCGTCGTCGCGAGCGCGACCGGAGGGATCGTCGAGGTCGTCGTCGACGGCGAGACCGGCCTGCTCGTCCCGCTCGAGCAGGCGCCCGGATCGATCGATCCCGTCGATCCGGATGCGTTCGCGCGCGCGTTCGCCGAGCGCGTCAACCGCCTGCTGGCCGATCCCGAGCTGGCGACGCACATGGGGCGAGCCGGGAGGGAGCGGGCGATCGCCCACTTCGGATGGCCGGCGATCGCCGCGCAGACGCTCGCGGTCTACGACTACGCGGCGGCGCACATCCGCTGAGCCGCGCGCCGGACGCGTGCTGGCCGCCGTGATACGACAGCCGGCGCAGCCCGGCCGGGGGGCGGCGGCCCTCGGGCTCGCCGCCCCGCAAACGCGTGTCAGCGGTTGCCGACGCCCGGGAGGACCTGCGTTCCCTCCCGCTGGACGGCCTGGAGCTGGCCCGGGTCGAGCCCGAGCAGCTTGAGGATCGTCGGCGCGACCTGCGCGATCCCGAACACGTCCGGGTGGTCCGGCTCGCTCGGGTGATCCACGGCCCAGACGGCGTTGACGCCGGCGATGGTCGGGCCGTCGTCGATCCGCTGGAGCTGGCTCGTGTTCAGCGGAGACTGCCCGTCCTTATGGTCGTAGCCGTTGATCCAGTTGATCACCGCCTGGACCTTGGCATCCTGGGCTCGGTCAGCGCGCGGCCGGTGCGTCAGCTCGCGGGCGTCAGGCAGCAGGGCTTGTTGGCGGTCTCGCCGCTTAAGTGCCACTGAGGTCGTGAGCGGATCCGTTGATCGAGGATCTGTTGAGCAAGCGAGGGCCATGCGGACTCTCGAGCCCGGGCCCCAGCTCGCGGACGATCTGCAGACTAATCTAAACTAAACTAAACTAAGCTAAGCTAAGCTAAACTAAGGCCATCAGCCACAACGGCCAGGCCCTCCTTCCGGGAGCTGCCGGCCCTGTCTTCCCGAGTCACTCAGACGGCTGGCTCGCGTGGCCAACCTTGAGCAAGCGAGGACCCTGCGAACGCGCGGGCACCGGCGGCAGCGCGGCTGGGCTTGACGGCTACGAGCTGCTCGTGGGACACTTTCGGTAATGGCGGCCGGTCGTCGAGTCGGCGGGAAGGCGACTAGACGGTCAGCGGTTGTGGTGCTGTGCCTTCTCGGTCTGGGGCTGTCTCTCGCAAACTCATCCGCGCAGACTTGGCGTACAGTCTGCACCGACGAAGGCGCGGGTCAGGCAAGCACGGACGGTAGGTGGGTGGTGCTGCCGCCCTTTCGGATACAGATGTCACATCGCACGGGTGTGTCCGTCGCCCGTCGCGTCGACCGCGACGGCTTTGTCGAAGCCCCGCGTGATGTGCCCTGCGATGTGGCCGACGGGGTCGCCGGCGCAGCCGTCAGCGCCTGGCCGCGCTGGACGGATGACGATGGAACGGTCGCGGTCAGCTTCGGAGTCGTCGGGCCAACATATCTCGGGCGCTTCCGGTGCACAGCGATGAGCGCGAAATCGAGGGGCGCGATCGAAACGTGTACGCACACGCGCGACCAGCATGTGGGACGGATCAGTGTCAAATTCACGATCACCACCTGGAATCCGACTACCATGATCGCATGCGGCCAACACGGTGCCGCTGGCGCGTCTCGCCGCCTGCAGCCGTCGGCCGCAGGTCTCGCTGGGGTGCTTTGCAGCAGCGCTAACCTCGCCCATGAGGAGCACCGGTAGTCCCGCCACGCGTAGCCAGGGACGATCGTATCGTCACTCACGTTCCATCAAAGCCGGTGCCTAGTATGATATTTGTGGGTGTGTTTGGCATGCTGCGTCGTACTGCCTTTCAGCTCGGTCAAGCCGTCGGCAAATGTCGACAAGCCCGACGCCGATGGCATCTGCCGCATCGTCGGTGAACGACGAGTGTGTGTGCTACGAGATTGAGATCCAGCTCGTCTCGACCGGGCGGCGTGCCGCGCCGGCCGGGTGCGGCACGCGCAGCCGGATCCGACCTGAGCGCGCTAGCTCCAGTCGGAACAGGCCAAATTCATCTGTCACAGCGGCTGACGCGGTCGCCCCGGAGGCGCCCTGGACTTCGACGGCTGTCTCGGCCGCTGGGGAAAGTTGACCGATCAGTATTGTCCGCTCGCCGCTCGTTTGGATCTCGAGGGTGACTCGCAGATCGGTGGTGGCGAATGTCACAGCGCGCACTGATGCGTGCGATCGCCGGACTCCTGCGAGCTGCTCCGCTTCGGTGGCCGAATCGCTTAGGAGTTCCGCGAGTTCGGCGTCGACTCGTCGCCATGCATACGCTGCGGTCCCTGTCTCGCGAACGAACGACGCAATCGGGTCGGCGACATCGAGCACCGTCTGCAGCCGCGTGAACAGGGCCTGATCCTTGTCTTGTGTGTCCGCCATTACGCTGTCACCAGTAGTCGTTGACTCAACCGGGCTCGATGTCGGCGAACTGCGGGCTGCGACGCAACTTCTCCAGGCATCTCGCGCGGGTCGGACCGATCGAACCGATCGGCATCCCAAGCGCGACGCCGACCTGCTCGTAGCTGGGTGGCTCTGCCGCGGCTAGCAGGCGCAGGAGCATCCGGCACCGCTCGTCTAGGGTCTCGAACGCGCGCAAGAGCGCCACGTCGCGTTCGTCGGTGAGAATTTCGCTGATGACCGGATCGGCGCGCGCCCGGTCGAACACCTCGGTCGCAGCCGTCGGGAGTTCCCGTCCGCGACGACCGATCACCCGCAAGCACTCGCGCCGCGTCGTGGTCACGATCCAGCCGGCGAGCCGCTCGGGATCGTGAATCCGATCGAGGTTCTCGACGAGGCGAAGCCACGTCGTCTGGGCGACGTCGGAGGCATCCGAGTCCGCCAACCTGTGCGCGCGCACGGTCGCCCAAACGAGGCCAGCGAACCGATCGACGATCGCGTCCCACGCTGCCTGATCCCCCTCGTTCGCCGCCCGTATGAGATGCTGGAGACCAGTCGTGCACGGGATTATGCCAATCCTCATCCAAGCGGGAAGTTCGGGACGTCCTGCACCTGCGCTGGAACTCCCGCCATCATCCCAGGCGTATTCGATAGCAGCTGTTGCCACGCGACCAGAGGAGATAGGCCGGTCGCCACGCCCGCCGCGATCCCCGCCGTCACCTTGGGTGCGGCAAAGGAGGTACCGTCCCACTGCGCCCAGCCGCTGAAGACCAGCGGCACCCGCGCCGGCGGGGTTCCTTGGACCGGCGGACTGCCGTCCTCGGCTCGGATGCCACTCCAATTGATGAAGATCGATTGCACATGCTGACCGCGGCAGCAGCATTTCAACCAAGGCCCCCAATTCGATCCGGATACCTGACCGTTGGCGTCCGTGTTGAATTTGGCACGGATGCTCTGTGTAACGTCGGTTGCGCCGACACCGATCACGTCGGGGTGACAGGCCGGCCAGAATGGACGGGTCGAATACTCGTTTCCGGCTGGCGCGACAACCGCTAGGGCGTCAGTCCTGAGCGCCGCCATCACGATGGTGAACGGACTCGATGCACGGCCACGAAAAGTGGGAAACGCGAATCCGCAAGATACGACGTCCGCCGTCGAGTACCGCAGCAGCGAGCGGGCCACCGAGAGCTCGTCCGACCAGACGGCCTGTTGAGTCGCCCGATTCAGCTCGGTGATCGCGCGACGCTCGCCCACCACCGTCAGCTGTGCCTGCGGACAGCGAGTTGTGATGAGTCCAGCGATGAACGTACCGTGGCCGGCGACCCCGTCGAGCACATCAGGTTCTCCGGGCACGGACACGGGTCCGTCCGGTGGGCACGGCTGCCACCCGGCGTCCGGGTTCGGTGACCGCGAATAGCCAGGAACGGCTGTCGTGCGGCTGTCAAGCAGCAGGTGCTCGGGGTTGGAGGGAGCTTGGGTCTTGACGTATCCGCTGTCAATCACCACCACCCGTGGAATGCGTGGGGTTGGACTGGCGGGGCGGAACCCGGGGATAGCGTGCAGGATCGGAGTTGGGGGCCCGCCCGGGCAGCTATCCAAGGAGCAGGCGACGAACACGTGATTTGGCGAGGCTGCCGGCGGGTTCAGGGCACCGCCGCCGCGCGTGGGCACAGGCCCGGGTTTGCGCAACTTGTTGAGGGCCTCGACCTCAGAGAACGGCGAGTTGGGTGTGGGTTTCGTCAAGACCCAGAGTTCGATGTCGTCGTAAAGCGTCACCGTGGGCGGCGTGATGCTAGGAGCGTCGAGTGGGAAATCATTCGCTCCGTCCTGCAGGCTTCCGGCTAGCGTGGCGATTTGACTGAGCGCCGCGCTAAACGCCGACCCAGCTATCCCCGTGCGTGCCGAGTGGCGTACGAGGAGTTCGTTCTTGACCGCCATCACGAGCGCGGACTGATGCGTCACTGGATCGAGGTCGACCGTCCAGGCGACGGCAGGGTCGGTATAGACACGGATCGTTATCGGGTTCGAGGGCGCTTCATTTTTTGGCCACGTGTGGTTCGGAGTGAAGCTCGGAGCCAGCTCGTGTGCCACCAGCGGTGCGGCTCCTAGCGCCGAGTCGGTGTCGACGGCGAACAGCGACGCGGCTATGCCTGCGGCGGCGGCTTCGCCGATCAGCGACCGGCGCGTAAGCCGCCTCGCCGGCTGGTTGCTCTCTGGGTGCCTCGGTTCCCCATCGCGTCGGCGCGCGTCGTTCATCCGTACCCTGCTCCTTTCCGGGTTGCCCGCGGTTGAGTGCTGGCATCGTACGGCAGCAACAGAGCGCGATCCACGGACCCTGATACATATTCGGACAATGAGCGGCAGCGTTACTGACCGGGATGCCCAGGCGCTCGCCGATCTCGCCCACTCGCTTGTCGAATCGAACACCCGTAGGGCTGCCACGGTGGCGTCTCGAGCGGTCGAGCTGGCGCGCGCCAGGCGCCAGCCGGAGGCCGAAGTCGCCGCCTTGCACGCCTTGGGGTTCGCGTTTCACGAGCTCGGGGATCCGCGAGCGATCCGAACCTTGCGAGCGGCGGTACGGCTCGCGGAGCGCAATGGGCTTGTGCAACGGGCCGCGATGGCGCGGCGCCCGCTCGCGATCTACCTCGCGTATGCGGGTGCGATCGATGCCGCGGTGCGCGAGATCGACGCCGCGTGCGCTGCGCTCGACGGCCTCGAGCTCGCTCGGTCACAGGTCTCGCGGCTCGGTGTGCTTCACCTCACGGGAGGAACCCTGCCGCTCCGAGAGACTGACCGCGCGGTCGAGACGCTCCGCCGCGCCGGCGACGTGGTCTGGGAGGCGCGGCTGCTCAAGAACCGCGGTTTTGTGCTCGCGGAGCGGGGTGACGCGGACGCCGCTGAGCCAGACCTAGCGCGGGCGCGCGATCTCTACGCGAGCGTCGGCGCGACCACAGCCGCAGTCGGCGCCGAGTATGAGCTTGCCCGGATCGACCTGGCCCGCGGCAATCTCCCGACGTGCCTCGCTCGGCTTGACGCGATCGACACGTCCGGGATCCCGCCTCGCCACCGGTCGGCGCTCGAGCTGCTACGCGCCAAGGCGCTGCTCGCGGCTCGTCTGACCCGCGAGGCGCAGGACGCGCTCGATCTCGCGGTGGCGATCTGGCGCCAAGCAGCCGTTGAGGATCCGGAGGGCCGACTCGAGGTTGTCGCGCTGAGCCTGATCGCCGGAGACGCGGACCGAGCTCGTGCGCTCGCACGAGCGGCGCAACGCTCGTTTGCGGCGCGTCGAAGCGGCGGGTACGCCGCGAGAGCCGCAGGTCTTGCGCTTGCCGCCGCGATCGCACAGGGGGGTGTCAAGCCAAGCGTAGTGCGATCGGGGCGGCGCGCAGCGCAGGCGCTTGCCGCCGCAGGCTGGCGCGAGGAGTCCCTTCGCGTGCGGTTGGCGGTCGCGCGTGCCGCGATCGAGCTCGGATCCGTCCGCGTCGCTCGCCACGAGCTAGCGGCTTGCGCGAGCCTCCGGCGTCGCGGCCCCGTCGCCGACCGGATCGAAGCCTGGCACGTCGCGGCCAAGATTGCGCTCGCAAGCGGCGACCCGCCCGGTGCCCAGCACGCGTTGCGGAACGGGCTGCGCCTGCTGGACGCCTACCGGGGCGCACTGGGGGCCTACGACCTGCGCGTGAGTTCGTCGGAGATCGGTGTTGCGCTCGCGCGCCTCGGTCTGGCGACCGTACTCGACGACGGCGACGCGGCAGCGGTGCTCGATTGGGCCGAACGTCTGCGCGCGAACTCGTTGCGACTTCCGCGCGTGGTGCCAGTCGACAGCGAACTGCTGCGTCAGCGCTACGCCGAGCTGCGATCGATCAGCGGCGAGCTCACGCGAGCCGAACGCCACGGGCGCTCGAGCGGCTCGCACCTCGCTCGCCATGCCGCGGTCGAGGCTTCGATCCGCGAGCTGGCGCGCCACGCGTCCGGCAGCGTAGCTGTGGCCGCGACTAGAGGCGTGAAGCGCGAACTCGTCCGCGCGCTCGGGGATTCCGCGCTGGTGGAGGTGATCGAACTCGACGGGCTGCTGACAGCTGTCACCTTGGTGGACGGTCGCGTGGCTCGACATGAGCTCGGCCCGGTGCGCGAGCTCGAGGATCTCGTCGGGCGCCTGCGGTTCGCCATGGGTCAACTGACGGACGGCCGCGCTGAGCGCGCGCGCCGGCGGACGGCGGACGGCGCCGTCGATGCGTATGCCCGGGCGGCCAGTGAGCGGCTGCTGTCGCCGCTGGCCGGGGTTCTCGGTGACCGGCCGCTCGTGATCTCGCCAACAGGGCCGCTGCACGCGCTGCCGTGGCCCGTGCTACCGGCTCTACGGGGCCGCCCGTTCGTCCTTGCTCCGTCCGCGCTCACCTGGTTTGCGCTGAGCTCATCAAAGCGGCGGGGCGGGCGCAAGGTGGCGCTCATCGCCGGCCCCAGGCTCAGGCACGCTTCCGCTGAGCTGTCTGCGATCTGTGATTTCTATCCCGGGGCGGGTGTGCTGACCAGTCGGCGCGCGACGGTCGCCGAGGTGCTGCGCGCGCTTGATGGCGCCGCGATGGCGCACGTGGCCTGCCACGGACGCTTCCGCTCCGACAGTCCTCTGTTCTCGTCGTTGGAGCTGGCTGACGGTCCGTTGAACGTGTACGAGCTTCAGCGTCTTGCGCGTGTCCCCGAGCTGATGATCCTGTCGGCCTGTGATCTCGGTGCATCCGCGACGCTCCCTGGCGACGAACTCCTTGGAATCGCCGCAGCGCTGCTGGCGATGGGGACCCGCACGATCGTCGCCAGCGTGCTGCCCGTTCCCGATGCGCTCAGCAAGCGGTTCATGGTCGATCTGCATCGACGGCTGGCGGCTGGCGGGTCGCCGGCAGCTGCGCTCGCGGCCGTCCATGCTGGGTCTGGCGGCGGTCGATACCGGCTCGGCGGATTCGTCTGCATCGGTGCCGGCTGAGCGGATTTGCGTCGTCGACGTATCAGGGCGGGCGGCGGGCGCTCATTAGTGGCTCGTCTGGCCCGATCGTCCTGACGGATCCAAGCAAGCGACCGCAGGCGAGCCCGACGGTGTCACCATGCGCGCTCTCCATAATGTCTTCGACGCCCAGCCTCTCCAGGAACGGGAGGGCCAGCTTCGCGGTCAGGCCGGCGAAGCTGTCACGGCGGTACCGGAAGGTGACGAAGCGGCGCTGTCCGTCGTGGAACCTCCGGGCATCCGTCGGACCTCGTTGGTGCCAGCAGGAGTCAGACTTACCAGGGATGCCCGCAGCGCGGTCGGGTTCGAGTGCACTGAGCTAGTCGGTCGCGCCAGCGTGCTGGACGAGTCGGACACCCACCGCTTCATGGACCTGACGCAGGCCGCGGCAATCACCGAGTTTGGTCATGGAGATAAGACCGCGGAGTGCAGTGCTGTGCCACGGCCGCTGACCGCAATCGGCCCGACGACTTTTGGATACTTGCGCCCTGGCTAGATCTCCTCGACGCTCGCAGCTTGAACACTGGTAAATCTCGGCAAGCAGGGAGAGAACGGGTCAGGTCACGGAGCGGACTGTCTGTCGAGCGCGTCGTGCGACGCGTCCTCAATTGGAATGTTGCGGCCTTCACCGAGCAGCGCTTGAAGCTTGCTGGGATCGAGTTGGTGGCTTAGCAGTTCTCGTGCGCGATCTTCGCACTGTTTATCGATGTGCTGAAGCGCGCCGCCGGAGGCCTGATGAAACCCGACTGCGGCGCCAAGAAGCAGGCAGGCGCGCTCGGCGTGACCTTGTCCCGCGAGCGACCATGCGATCTGCCGTACCGCACGGGCAGCCGAGACCCACTCTTGGTGAGCGATTGCCGCAGTCAGCGCCCTTCGACCAAAGTCCTCGGCGTCGCTGCGGCGGTTCTGCAGGTTGGCGATGTGCGCGAGGTTGATGAGCTGTTGATCCGTCTCTCTGGTCGGGTCGAGTTCCTCGGTGAGCGCCAGGCCCTGCTCGCACAGAGTCTGCGCTTCGTCTAGTCGCCCGTCGTAGATCGCGACTTCACCGAGATTCATCAGCGCGATTGGCACCGCGAGTGCAACGCCGCGTTCGCGTGCATAGCGGAGCACGGCCTCGAACTCCTCGCGGGCGCCCGCGAGATCCCCGCGCCAATGCGCAAACACGCCGCTGCCCATCATCTCCCAACACAAGCCGTCGGCATCTCCCAGCTCTCGGTAGATCACCAGAGCGCGGTCGCAAAGCGAGGCCGCCTGATCAATGTCCCCCTGCATCCAGGCTACCCACCGTGAGGAGCTGAGCACTCGGGCCCTCAGCGCGAGTGGGTAGTCTGCGAGGTGCTCGCGTGCGATAGCGAGCCACCTGTCCGCTTCGCCAAGTTGGCCATGCCTGCCCCACATCCACTCGGTTAACGCGAGTACGACCTGGGCGACCGTCTCGTGCTGGCCGTCCTCCGCTGCCCAGTCGAGAGCGGCCCGGCAGTTCTCGCGCTCTGACGCAATTAGCGCTGCGCGCCCGCGCTGTTCTGGCATCAAGCTCGTGCGGGTTCCGGCTTGCAGAAGCCCGCAAACCCATGCGACGTGGCGGCGTCGCAGCTCGTCTGCCTCGCCTGCCTGGTCTAGCTTCTGGATTGCGTGTTGGCGGAGGGTTTGGAGCATCCGGTAGCGATTGTCGCCGTGACGGATGAGGCTGTGGTCCACGAGTGCCTGGAGAGTGTCGAGGTCTGCCTGGCAGACGGTTTCGGCGGCTTGGAGGGTAAAGCCCCCAGCGAACACGGCCAGTCGCCTGAAGCTCCGCTGCTCCCGCTCGGTGAGGAGCTGGTAGCTCCAGTCGATGGCAGCCTGCAGGGTGCGTTGGCGTTGTGGCGCGTCCCGGGGGCCGGTGGCGAGCACGGGTAGCTGGTTCTGTAGCCGGTCGAGGATCTCGGCCAGCGCGAGTGTTTTGGCCCGAGCGGCAGCGAGCTCGATCGCGAGCGGCAGGTGGTCCAGCCGATCGCAGATCCGGCCCGCGAGGTCAGGGTCGATGCTGAGGCTGGGCGCCACCGCGCGCGCCCGGTTGGTGAAGAGCCCGATCGCGTCGTCGGGCTCGAGGACGGGGACGTCGTATTGCTGCTCGCCGGCGAGGTGCAGCGGTACGCGACTTGTCGCCAGCAGCCGCAGACTGGGGCTTGCTGCGAGGAGCTCGCTCAACACGGTGGTGCCGTGCACGAGTTGCTCGAGGTTGTCGAGCAGCAACAGCAGCGATCGTTCCCGCAACCACTTCTGAAGGCGTTCGGCGGGCGTGAACTCGGATTGCTCGGCGAGCCCGAGCGTCTGGCAGACGGTCGGGGTAATCAGCTCGGGGTCGGTGATGTCCGCGAACGCGATGAACCACGCGCCGTCCGGGTAGTCCGGCGCGACCGCTTGCGCGAGCCGGAGCGCGAGGCGGGTCTTGCCGCTCCCGCCAGCACCAGTCAACGTCAAAAGGCGGGTCTCCGGCCTGCGCAGCAGCGCAGTCAGTTCGGCCAGCTCTCGGACGCGGCCGAGGAACGGGGTCGCCGGGACCGGCAGATTCCCCGCCGGCGGCCGCGGCGCTAGCTCAAGCGACGCGTCCTGGCGCAGGATCGCCTGCTCAAGCTCGCGCAGTGGCTGGCTTGGCTCGAGCCCGAGCTCCTCCACGAGCGCCGCTCGCGCGCTCTTATAGATCGCAAGTGCGTCAGCCTGCCGGCCACAGCGGTACAGCGCGAGCATCAACTGGCCGCGCAGAGCTTCGCGCAATGGATGCTCCGCGACGAGCGTTTCCAGCTCGGCGACGAGATCGCGGTGACGCCTGAGCGCCAGATCAGCCTCGATCCGCCTCTCAAGCGCGACCAACCGAAGCTCCTCAAGGCGCCTGATCGCGGTCTGCGCGAACGGCTCATACGCAAGATCCGCCAGCGCCGGCCCCCGCCACAGCCCCAAAGCCTCACGCAATGTGTCAGCCGCTACAGACGGGTCGGCCCCGGCTGCCTCGGCGACCAGGCGCTCAAACCGATCAAGGTCAAGCTGACCCTCCTCGACGCGCAGCACATAGCCGGAGGCCTGCGTGCGGATTGCGGCACCGGCCTCGCCGAGCGCCTTTCGCAACTGCGAGACCCGCACCTGCAACGCCGCCCGCCCGGACTCCGGCGGCTGTGCACCCCACAGCTCCTCGATCAGCCGGTCCGCCGAGACAACCTCGTTCGCGCTCAACACGAGTATCGCCAACAACCCACGCTGCCGAGCCCCCGAAATCGGAACCACAGACCCACCGGCGAGCACCTCGAGTGGCCCAAGAATCCGAAACTCCATCGCGTTAGCCACACGTTACCGACATGCAAGCGGCCAAGGCGAGAGTACGGATCGCACCAGTCAACTAGGCGCCCGACCAGCGGCAGAAAGGTTGGGGCCGATCGATCGGAGGCTGCACTACTAACCATCATCGCACTCACCGCGCTGGGATTGCGGTCGAGCTCGGCGGAGGTCAAACGGAAGCACGTCTGCCTGAGCGGCTTGCTCAGGCCGAGCATCCGGAACTCAGCGGCCCCCGTCGGTCGAGAATCGCCGCCGTCGCCGCCGGTCGCGCAGCGGGCCGGTCTTCGGGGCTGGAGCGAGGCTCGCGATCAAGCAGGGCCATCTCGTGTCACTACATCAATTTCTGGAGGTTCGTCTGATGTTCAACTGTAACCAAAGGTTCATGCGCCCGCGGGGTATGGTCTCCGCGCGGACGCCCGCGATGGTGCGGCCCTCGCTGATGCGGGCGGGCATCAGCATGCGGGCAGGTACCGGTATGTTCGCGCTGGTCGCGGCGATGTTCGGGTGTCTGTGCTCGTCTGCATGGGCGTCGGTGACGCCCGCGTGGGAGTGCGTACCGGCAACGGCCGGTCAGGCCGTCACCTCCGGCGGGACCGGGTCCTCCCCGTCCTGCAGCACCGGGACCGCCGTGCTGGCGCCGACGTACGTCTCCACCGGCGTGGACGGCAAGCCGACCGTCGAGTTCTCCGGTGTGAACGTCCAGATCGTTGACGGAATCGGGAGCACCTCATCGGTCAACGGGACCGGCAACCTCGTGCTCGGCTACGACGAGTCACCGGGCATCCAGAGCGGCTCACACGACCTCGTGCTCGGCGAGGGGCAGGACTACACCAGCTACGGCGAGATCGTCGGCGGCGATGACAACACCGTGACCGGCGCCGACGCCACCGCCCTCGGCTACGGCGACCACGCAACCGGGAACGACACGGTCGCTGCGGGCGCGTCGAACACGGCGAGCGGCGTTGCGTCGGCCGCGCTGGGAGGCTCGGGCAACACGGCCAGCGGCGCGGACAGCTCGGTGATCGGTGGTGGCTACAACACCGCGAGCACGAGCACGTCGAGCATCAGTGGCGGCTGCTCGAACTACACCGGCCCGGTCGGCGGGCTTCCTGCACTCAACGCAGCCTGCTCCACCGCCACCAACGGCGCCTACGCTGCGATCCTCGGCGGGTCGGGCAACCAAGCAGCAGCCGCCAGCGCCACCGTTTCCGGCGGCGCGAACAACATCGCCGACGACCTCTACACCGCGATCGGCGGCGGGTGCACCAACACCACGGGGCCGCTGAGCGCGCGGCTGAACAGCACGATCGGATGTACACCCAACGCAAGTTCGGCACAGTTCGCCACGATCAGCGGCGGTGAGCTCGGCATCGGGGAGGGCGAGGACAGCTCGATCAGTGGCGGGCAGTACAGCTACGCCACGGCGCCACTCAGCTCCGTCAGCGGCGGCTGGCACAACCAGGCGAGCGGAACGCTCGCCTCGGTCGGTGGCGGCGAATGGAACCAAGCCACAGACGAGGCCTCAAGCGTCGTCGGCGGCTGCGACAACCTCGCCGGCCAGGGCAGCGTCCCGACCGGCACGTGCCTGACGACGGGAGTGGAGTCGATCCTCGGTGGCTACTCAAACCAGGCCTCCGACGTGTACGCCGACGTCGGCGGGGGGTGCGACAACCTCGCCGGCGCCGGAACAACGCCCGCGCAGTGCGAGCAGGTCAACGGTGCCGAAGTCGTCAGCGGCGGATCAGGCAACCAGGCCTTCCGCGACGGCGCCTCCGTCAGCGGGGGAAGCGCAAACTACGCCGAGGCCGACTGGTCGTCGGTCAGCGGCGGCAGCGACAACACCGCCGACGACTACGACCTCTCGATCCTCGGCGGATTCGGGCGCAAGCTCGGCACCGGCAACGGCGCCGACTTTGGCGAAAGCCAGGCAGGCCCGACAGTGTTCACACCCTAGACAGCTAGGAACTGTGCCTGCCTCGAGATCGGCGGGCGATGGCCCAAGGAACGCCGATAGGGGGCGGGAGCAATGCTCCCGCCCCCTACGGCGATTGCCGAGAGAGACACCACCGGTCAGCGCGAGAATCGAGGTCGCCGTGACACGCGGCGCTGGATCGAATGCCCTGGACTCGACGGAGTCACTGATCTGCACATAAGTCCTAGTCGCAGCTGATATCGCCCTACTCAGGCACGACAAGGCCGCCTTCGAGTAGGACGCAGGGACTCACGCTGCGGACGTGCTGCCGAAAGCGCCGACTCCGAGCCAGTTCAGCTCGACGCTGCGGCAAGGCGACAAGGCGTGACGACGGCTACGCGAGACCGTCCGGAAGTGTCTGGCCGCTGGTGGGGTGCCGGCGCGGGAGCGTGCGGCGAACCGCTCCGAGCCGTTCCGTAACCACATCCTTGCCAGTGTCGATGATCCGCATCTGCCGGCGGTGACCTTGTTGGACGAGCTGACCAGAGCGGGGTTCGATTGGCCCTACCCGACTTTGGTGAGGAATCTGCGCCGGACCGAGCTGCGGCCGGCGTGTCTGGTCTGCCAGCAGCCCGTGGGAACGCGCCGACGACGGAGATCGATCACCCGGACGGTGAGGAGATCCAGCGGGACTGCTCGAGCGCCGCCAGACGGAGCTCCTCAAGACGCCGCGGTTTTGCGCGAACGGCGCCAGGCCGCGCGCCCGGACTCGGGCGGCTGCTCACCCCACAGGTCCTCGATCAGCTGGTCGCCCGAGACGACGTCGTTCGCGTGCAACAGCAAGATCGCCAACACGCTCCGCTGCCTAGCGCCCGCGAACGGCAGCACAGACCCACCGACAACGACCTCAAGCGGCCCAAGGATCCGGAACTCCATGCCGTTAGCAGGTCGTTACCGGCACGAAACCGCCCCAGACAATCCTCCACCCCGCAACAGCATCAATCAGCCGCCGCGGAAACGGACGACCACGTCCACGCCGCTGGCGCAAACCAAAGGAGCTGCCATGAGCGGACATCATCCCACCAACCGCAGAGCCCCGGCATTCGTGGCAGCCGGTGCAGCGATCAAACGGCGTCGCCGTCTAGGCCGCGCCGGGCTCGTTGCCGCCGAGACCGGAACGAGAGGGAACGCATCGAGACTGACTTCAGCGCTGTTATCCGGTCTGATTGTCGGCGCCATCTCGTTAGGCTTTACCGCCGCAGCCAGCGCGGGTATCGATCAGTGGACCCAGAGCCAGGTGCCAGGCGTCACGACCGCCGCGGCTCCAGCGGAAGCGTACGACCCCGTGAACGGCATCCTCTACGAAGCGTTCACCTCTGGCGGCAACGTCTACTGGGGACCTTCGACCACCACGAACAACGCATGGGTCCAGGTTCCAGGCGCGAACTCGACCCTCACTCCCGCGATTACAGTCGACAGCAACGGGCTTCAGTGGATCGCCTGGACCCAGACCGGCACAGATGCCGTGAAGGTCGCCAGCATCTTCGGTGCCAGTGAGCAGGTCGACGGCGGCCAAGGTCAGAGCTCGCAGGGTCCGGCGTTGTGCTCCGATGGCACCAACCTCTACGTCGCGTTCAAGGGCAAATCTCCGAACGTCTACGTCTCCGAGAACCCCGCCAACGTGAACGTTCCCTGGCAACACGAGGTGACGGTGCCCAACGCCCAGTCCAGCTACACGCCGGCGCTGAGCTGCGATTCTGACGAGGGTGTCATCGCCTGGACCAACCCCCTCATCCAGAACTCGCCCTCGCCGACCCAAGTCAACGTCGCGCGCTTCTCGGTGAGCTCCACGATATCAAGTTCCTCGTTCGGCACCGTCGCCGGCAACCTGGGTTACGCAATTCCTGGGGCCACGTCGTTTGCCGGCCCAGCCGTCGATGTCAACGACTTCACCGCGGCCCCCGGGCCAGCGGTCTTCTGGACAACCGCATCGGACACGATCCAGTACACCGGTTGTAACGCCAATCTCGGCTACGACGCAGGGTGCGACTGGGAAGCGCCCGCAACGTTGCCGATCGTCCGCACGACTACTGCACCCGCTGAAGCATCCTACTCCGCGTCCTCGACATCAAGTTGCATCGTGAATGACTACACGAATGTAGCCGTCGCCGGCCGGACGGCGCCATTCGGGCTCTACAACCTCAGCTACGACGAGCAGGTGAACGCATGCATCCCGTAGACGACGCCCACAGGACCCAGGGACATTTCAGCAACGAATCCAAGAGGCAAGGTACGATGCTACGCCGCTCCACTGCCGGACGGAGATCAGCTCGCAGGCGTCTGACGTGTTTGGCAGCGCTTTCGTGTTTGACGACATTTGCAGCCTTGTACGCGGCTCAGTTCGGCGCCGCCCAATCAAGCCCCACGATTAGTGGGTACGAGCCGGCCTCTGTCCGCGCCCTGCCCGGATTGCAATGCAGCCTGCACCCACCGGGAACCGCCGCGAAGCAGGGGATTCCGCTGGCGACCGACAGCGACGGCTACGCCCGCTTCTACGCAGTTCCGACCGAGAAGGGAGAGGCTCCGCAGTCGCTCACGCTAAGTTGCACCAACTCGTCTGGAAAAGCGTTCTCGTACGACGTCGATCTCGGCTCCGCAGCGACGTTCGCTCCCCGACCGCTCGATCTCGCCGACGAGCCCGGCACAGATCGCCCGCGACTCACGGGCAATCCGATGGCATTGACACAAGCACAACTGATCCAGGAGGGCTATGGGCTGCGTCCTGATCCCAAGACCTCACCGGCCGCATACGAGCGATGGCTCGCTGCGGCCAGCGTCAGCGGGCGCATGCTTGACGTCAGGGAGCCCGATCTCCACTCGCACACACAGAAGCCCACTTTCCGTCCGGACATGGCAACGTCGGACACGGGCCCGTGGTGGGTGGGAACCGTAATCAACGGCCAGCCCAAGTATGCTGGCGTCGAGGGAACGTTCAACGTGCCCACGGCGATTCCCGGCGGCGACCAGACCGGTACCACCGAGGTCGCCATCTGGAATGGCGTCAACGGATCGGGACTGATTCAGAGCGGGGTCAACCTGTATACCACCTCCAACGTAGCTGTATACGGTACCTGGCGCGAGTATTGTTGCGGCGACGGGTACAGCAACACGTCGAACGGCCAGCCGAACGGCCAGAGCTACGGCGGCGACTTTACGCCCAATCCCGGCGATGAGATCTATGCCCAGAACTGGTACTGCAACGCGAAGGGGCAGATCGACGTAAACGGCGGCTACGGCTGCTCCTACCTCGCCGATCTGACATCCGGCGCGATATTCAACTGTACGTTGCCGAAGGGGTCCCCGTGCTGGTCGGTCCCGGCCAATGCGGGATGGACATCCCTCGGAGAGGAGGCTGATTTCATAATCGAGGATCAGAGTCCGCAGGCCTCCTCGACATCGACCGCATTCACCGATTTTTCTCCTGCGGTGACTATGACGGGCTCGGCCTACACGACCCAGACCAACAGTTTCTCTCAGAACATCGGCAACGATCCCAACCTCCAGGTCCTCCTGGACTTCACCAAGACGACATCGCATATCGTCGTAACCACCACGGGCACACCGGCAACCGTCTTCACGATGGAGCCAACTCGATCCTCCTATCCGCTCTACTGCCAGGGCCCGCTCAACACCGCAGGAGCGCAGGTGCCGACGCCCACGACGGTCTTCAGATGGGCCAGCACGGGCGCCGGTGCGGAGCCTCCCGGTCCTGGCGAGTGCGCGTGGGCAGACAGGGCGCCGCGCGGGACCGAAATACGCAAGGGTGACACGGGCATCATCTTCGGTTATCTCAACCAAGTGGCCAATCTACCCGCTGGAAGATTCGCGGAGATCGGCGTGTACCGCGATCCCGTCTTTGACAACGATCTGAACGTTACGCAGATTGTCGGGTTCGTCTCGCCTCCATTCTCGGCGCAACCCGTACTTCCGTAATCCAGGCGAGTCTCCCGCCCATCTCCGCGCGCTCCAGTGGAGATGGGCGGGTGTGCCTGCCTGACCACTCAGCCGCTTGCGACAGCTGTCGCCGCGCGTGCAACTCAACCGTGCTAAACCCACAGTCGATTCCGGTCGGCCGTACCCCGGATCATATGGCGTGGCCTCCCGCACGACCACATTCGCGCGCGCTGGCTAAGTGGTCCGAAGCGATGCAGGGGCAGGAGGCCGACGCGTGGCCCGGATTGTCCCGGCCGAACGCCGGCTCCCGGCTGCGGGGCGCATTGGACTAGTGGCAACGCCTGGAGCCCAGGATTTGTTTCTGGTCGTGCTTGGGGGCTCGCTCGTGCGGCAGCCACTAGTGTCCGGCGGGAGTCTGGCGCTAGGGCGTTGCGATGTGGCGGGCCGAGCCGGCCGGCGTGCCAAACTGGACCGCGTGGGTGCCCACTGGCTCGTGTTCATCGGTGTCGCCGCGATCGTGATTCTGGTGCCGGGCCCCGACACGGCCGTCGTCACGAAGAACATCCTCGTGTACGGTCGCCGGGCCGGGTTTGGAACATCTCTCGGAGTCAGCGCGGGATTGTCCGCATGGACGATCGCCTCGGCGGTCGGCGTCGCATCGGTCGTGCGCGCGTCCGCCGTCGCGTTCACCACCCTGAAGCTTGCCGGCGCGATTTACCTGATCTGGCTCGGCGTCGTGGCCCTGCGAGCGGCCAGCCGCGGCGGAGCCCCGACGCATGTCTCGCTCTCGGCGAAACCAGCGATCGGCACGCTCGGCGGCTTTCGCCAAGGCCTTCTCAGCGATCTCGCGAACCCCAAGATCGGGATCTTCTTCACGAGCCTACTGCCTCAGTTCGTCAATCCAGGAGAACCTGTCCTCCTCCCCTTCCTGGCGCTCGGAGGCGTGTTTGTGCTGATGACGTTGCTCTGGCTGTGTGCCTACTGCCTGATCGCGGCACGAGCGGCTGAGGCGCTCATGCGACCTCGAGTCAGGGCCGTCATGGATCGCGTCACCGGCATCGTGCTGATCGCGATCGGGCTGCGGCTCGCGAGCGAGCATCGCTAGCGCACCGCTTCGCGCTGACACTTGCGACGCGCGCGGTGTCCCCCGGCGTGATATGACGGGCGATCAGGAGAACACCATCGAGAGGAGTGCGATGCCGCCCACAACCGTCCATTTCAATGGTTCGGTCAATCTGCCCGACGCCGAGACCGTGATGCGGGAGATCAGCTCGCGCATCCCCAACGGGGTCCGTCGCATGACCGACGGCGAGACGGGAGACCGCAACTACTGGATCAGCTTCCAGACCCGGAAGTTCGAGCAGATGCCGGAGTTCGAGACCGTGTCGGTCGGACGGGCCTACGAGACCGCTCCCGATGCACCGCCGATGCCTCAGCTGCGGCTCACCGCCGGTGCGTCGGCGGAGTCGATCAACTGGCCCAATCTCGGTTACGCCGATGAATACACCACGTCGTTCGCGACCTTTGAGCGGATGCGAAACGAGGGCACGATTCCGGCTGACGTTCGCTTCCAGTTGCAATACCCGACGCCCCTGGCTTCGATCGCGACGTCAATCGCACCGGACGACCTCCCCCGCGTCGCAGCCTCCTACGAGGCGGCGCTGCTCGCCGATCTCGACACCGCGCTCGAGCGGCTCCCACATGATCGCGTCGCCGTCCAGTGGGACGTCGCGGTCGAGTTCGGCGCGCTCGAGGGAGCGATGGGCCCAAAGATGCCGATGGACCAGATCGCTCCCGGGCTGGTGCGGTGCATCGAGCGCGTGCCGGCCGCTGTCCCGGCCGGCATGCACCTCTGCTACGGCGACTACGGCCACCAGCACTTCAAACAGCCTGAGTCGCTGCAGATGCAGGTCGACCTCGTCAACGCGGTGACCGCCGCCACGCAGCGCCCGCTGAACTTCGTGTCCTTCACCGTGCCCCAAGGCCGCAAGGACGGTGCTTACTTCGAACCTCTCGGCGGTCTGCGGACGGGCTCGGAGACAGAACTGTACTTCGCGCTGGTCCCCTACCACCCCGACGACCAGGCACCGGGCACGACCGCTGAGCAGATCGAGCAGATCGACGCTGCCCTGATCAACTCACCGGCAGGCGCTCGCCACTGGGGGATCTGCACCGAGTGCGGGATGGGTCGCGTCGACGCCCGTGACGTGCCCCGGCTGCTGGATCTCCATTGCCAGATCCTCTCCTCGTCGCGAGCCTGAGCATCATCAATTCCCCGGCACGTGCGGCTCGAGGACGAAGATCGCGATCCGGCGGTTGGACACCCGGCGCTCGTACTGGGACCAGCCAGGGTAGACGCGCAGCCCCTCCTCCCAGATCTGGCGACGGCGATCGCCCTCCACCTCGACAGCGCGAAAGCGACCTGCGTGGCCGGCGATCGCGACCACCACCTCGGGATCGGCGCGGAGGTTGTGGTACCAGGCCGGATGGCGGTCCTGCCCGAAGTTGGAGGCGATCACGGCCAGGCCCTCGGCGGTCGGTAGTCCGACGACGGGCACGGTCCGCTCGCGTCCGCTACGTGCTCCTGTGGTCGTCAGCATCACGACCGGAAGTCCGGCGAGCAGGCTCGCGAACGTATGCCGGCCGCGCGTCAGCTGATAGACGGGCCCGTCGATCCGGTGCAGCGTGCGGGCGAACAGCCAGGCCCCCGGCCCGCTCGCAGCGACCCGCCGCAACCCCTTCTGAACGAGATTGGCGCCGCCGTACGGCACGGGCACGATCAGGGGATCCGCCATCGCCCGATCATTTCGCCGGCACCTCGCTGCGTCAAGTCGCGGGACGAGACGCCCCCGAGTCGGCCAGCGGAGAGGAGGCGTGCAGGCGCTCCGCCCAGACGGCGATCGCTTCGCGGGCACCCTGGGCGAGCTGACCCGTGATCTCCTCCGCGGATCGCGCCTGTGCCAGAGAGTGCGCCTGACCGGCCCACAGGTTGATCAGGTCCGGATCCCCGACCCGCCGACCGTGCGCGCGCAAGGGAACCGTCAGGTGATGAACCTCCGGGTAGGCCCTCGGCGCAAGGGCGCCGTACTGCTCGTGCATGCGGTTGGCAAGCCCGCGTGCAAGCCGGCCGCTGAAGGCGCGCGTCAGCACGGTGCGGGTGGCCGTCGGGATCGCCTCGCGCTGGGCCTGAGACGTGCCCGCCTCCCGCGCGCAGAGGTAGGCCGTGCCGATCTGCGCGGCGCTCGCGCCTGCCACCAGCACCGCGGCGAGGGCAGCGCCGGTTGCGACCCCGCCCGCAGCGATGAGGGGCAGCCCGACCTGCGCCCTGATCAGCTGCAGCGCGGCGAGGAGCGTCAGGTCGGACTGGTCGTCGCGATCGACGAACACTCCGCGGTGGCCACCGGCCTCGACGCCCTGGACGATCAGCGCGTCGGCTCCCGCCGCCCCGGCCTGCCGCGCCTCGTCCGGCGCGGTCACCGTCAGCCACACCTCGGAGCCCGCGGCGTGCAGCCGCTCGATCGCCAAGCGCGACGGCACGCCGAAGGTGAACGACACGACCGCGACCGGATCGCGGCACAGCAGCGCGATCTTCGCGTCGAAGCCGTCGTCATCGAAGCGCGGCTCGCCAAGCGCGACGCCCGCGCGATCGGCTTCCGGCGCGAGGCGCTCCGCGTACGCCCGTACGGGCGCGGGATCAGCCGGCCCGGTGGCTCCGGCGAACAGGCCGACGCCGAAGCGGTCGATCTGCGCGCGGGCGGCGGCGAGGTCCTCCTCCAGCCGTCCGGGGCTGAGGTAGCCGGCCGCGAGAAAGCCGAGCGCTCCGGCGCGGCTCACGGCTGCCGCCAACTCCGGCGTCGACGGTCCGCCTGCCATCGGTGCCAACACGATCGGGACCGTCAGGGAGCGGAGAATGTTGCTGCTCGATTCCCGACTCCCGACCATGCTCTTTCCTTTCGGATCGTACCTTCGGCTCCCGTGCCCGACGATGTCACATCCCGGACCGGTCACAGCTCGGCGCGAACTCGGCAACTGAAGAGCATGAGCACAGCAGCGGAGGCCAAGGTCGCGATGCTCGGAAGCTCGGCGGAGGCGATGAGCCGCAAGCCGGGCAAGTCCGGTGGATCGGCCCTCGCCGACTTCGAACAGGTGTACCTCGGCAACGTCGACGCGGTGATGTCGTATTTCGCCCGGCGCTGCGCCGAACCTCAAGTCGTCGCAGACCTGACGTCCGAGACGTTTCTGCGCGCCGCCGGCGGGTTCGGCAGCTTCGATCCGGCCCGCGGCTCGTCGCGGGCATGGTTGTTCGGGATCGCGGGGCACGTCTACGCACGGCACTGTGAGCAGGCCGCGAATGGCCGCGTCGCGGCGGCGCGATATGCCGGCCGGCGCGAGCTCGACACCGACGAGATCGAAGAGCTGACCGGCCGCATCGATGCGGAACGCACCGGCCGGACATTGATCGAGCGCTGCGCCGAGCTGGCCGAAATGGAGCGGGCGGCGATCGAGCTCGTCGACCTCGCCGGGCTGTCCCCGAAGGAGGCGGCCGCGGTGCTGGACGTGTCACGCGTCGTGCTCCGCAAGCGATTGTCCCGGGCTCGTGCCCGGCTCAGAAAGGAGCATCCCGACGATGAGTAAGTTCACCGACCGCCTCTGGCGCGAGATCGTGCGGGAGCATGGTCCCGAGCTCGCCCAGATGGATTCATCCGCAGCCGGCGCCGGCCGGCACCTGCGCCCGCGGTTGCTGGCCGGCACCGGCGCGGGGCTGATCGGGCTCGGGACCGTGGCGGCGCTGATCGTCGGTCTGGCGAGCTCGCCGGCCGCGTATGCCGTCACGCACAACCGCGACGGCTCGTACACCGTCGAGCTGCGGTCGCTGGGCGGGATCGCGGCGGCCAACCGCGCGTTGCACGGCATGCATGTGCGCGCGGAGTTCGTGGCGGTCAGCGCAACCTGCAGCTCGAGCGCGAAGTCGTGGGCCAGCGTCTCGGTGACGCCGGCGGTCGTCCACGCCCAGATCCTCGCTTCGAGGGCTCGGCTCGATCCCCAGCGGATCCCGCGCGGCAAGACGCTCTACCTGCCGACGTGGCGTGAACGCGGGCAGGTCCGGGTGATGAACGTCGTGGCCGTCGCTGCCACTCCGGCGTGCCTGCCGCCGCCCTGTGTGTGGGCGATCAACCGCACCACATCGCCCAACTCCGGCAACTCGGGCAACTCGGGTGACTCGGGCAGCTCGGGGAACTCCGGGAACTCGGGCAACTCGGGGAACTCCGGGAACTCGGGGAACTCGGGCAACTCGGGCTCGATCACGGACAGCTCCGGTACCGCCTCCACGACAACCGCAACGACCTCGACGTCCACGAGCAGCGGCAACTCGGGAAGCAGCGGCAACTCGGGCAGCAGCGGCAGCTCGGGCAGCAGCGGCAACTCTGGCGAAACCACGAGCACCGGTGCGAGCCGCACCGTGCTGCATGAGGTCTCGGTACCCGCGGGCAAGCTCGCGACGACGGCGCTCGGGCAACACCTGATGCATCTGGCCAAGCTGGTGAGCGTCAACTGCCGCCGGGCGCAGACGCAGGCCGTGTCCGGGAGCAGCGGGAGCGGGAGCACCGGCACCAGCGGCAACAGTGGGAACAGCGGCAGCAGCGGCAACTCGTAGTCACCTGCCGCCGGGTTCCGAATCGCGCACAGACCTCCGGCCCCCGCCGCACGGCGGGGGCCGGCTCGCGCGATGGCCGTTGGTACTGGTTGCCGCCGCCGGAGTCTGGAACCTCGCGAGCCTGCGCGCGCAGACGCTTGCCGTCGCCTACCTCAACGACAGCTCCCTGCACGAGCAGATGGTGCGGTTCGCGACCGCGCAGCTGCAAGCGGGCCATCTGCCGCTGACGAGCTGGTTTCCGTACCTGGGTCTCGGCTCACCCCAGTTCCTTCACTACCAGAGCCTGCCGGCGATGATCGCCGGCGTCGCCGGAATCGCGATCGGCCCCGATGCGGCCTTCCGCTGGAGCGGCTACCTGCTGCTCTCGCTGTGGCCGGTCAGCGTGTACCTCGGCGCCAGGCTGTTGGGCGCCGGGCGCGGCGCCGGCGCCGCGTCGGCCGCGATGTCGCCGTTCCTGTGGAGCACGGTCGGGATCGGCTACGAGCAGCACGCGTATCTGTGGACCGGGTTCGGCGTATGGACGCAGCTGTGGGCGTCGGTCACGCTGCCGCTCGCGTGGGGGCTCAGCTGGAGGGCGATCCGTGACGGTCGCCGAGTTGCCGCAGCCGTGCTCCTGACGGCGCTCACCGTCGCCCTCCATTTCGAGACCGGGTACCTGGCGCTGACCGCAGTCGTGCTGTGGCCGCTCGTGGCGGGCCGCCGGGTGGCGCGGCGCTACGTCCGTGCCGGGCTGGTGCTCGCCGGTTCGCTGCTGGCCGCCGCTTGGGTGATCGTGCCCGTGATCGCACAGAGCCCCTGGGCGGCGCAGAACGAGGTGCTGCGGGGGACGGCGCTCGAGAACGGGTACGGAGCTGCGCGGGTGCTCGGCTGGCTGGCGTCGGGTCAGCTGCTCGACCACGGACGCGTGCCGATCGTGACCGCGTTCGCGTGGCTTGGCACGGCATCGGCCGTCCGACGGGCCAGGCACGACGCCGGCGCCCGCGCGCTGCTGGTCGCGCTGGCCGCCTGTCTGCTGCTGTCGTTCGGACGCACGACGTTCGGCGGTCTGACCGTGCTGCTGCCGGGCAGCGGTGACATCTTCTTCCGGCGCTTCATGATGGGAGTCCAGCTGGCAGCGCTGCTGCTGGCCGGCGCCGGAGCCGCCTGCGCGGCCCGCTGGAGCTGGCGGCTCGCCTCGCAAGCCGCGTCTCAGGTCGGCTTCGCCGGCGCGGAACGGATCAGCCTGCGGCCGCTCGCGCAGGCGCTCGCGGGATGCGCGGCCACGGTGCTCGTCCTCGCGCCGGCGTGGATCGAGCTCGGCCAGCTCGACGGGCACAACGCCAGCGCGATCGCAGCACAGAGGCGAGCGGACGCGACCGCCGGCCGGCAGCTGGCGAGGCTGCTCACGAGCGTCCGTGCGAGCGGCGCCCGCGTCTACGCGGGCGAGCCCACGAACTGGGGCGCGAGCTTCACCGTCGGGGCCGTGCCCGTGTACAAGTACCTCGAGAGCCTCGACGTCGACGAGGTCGGCTACACGCTGCGCACGGCGTCGCTGATGACTGACCCCGAGTACTACTTCGACGACACGAACCCCGCGGACTACGCCCTCTTCGGAATCACCTACCTGGTCGTCCCGACCGGCTACCTGCCTCCCGTTCGTGCGAGCTTGATCTCACGCCAGGGGCCCTACTCGCTGTGGCGGGTGGCGGTGGGGAGCGCTGTCCACGCGGGCACGCTCGCGGGCGTGCTCGCGGCCGACCGCACCGACGTCGGGGAACGCAGCATCCCGCTGCTGCACTCATCGCTTGCGCGGTACGGCGACTACCTCGGCGTCGCGTACGGCCCGGGTCCGTCCCGACCGCTGCCGCAGGCCGTTCCCCGCCGGCCCGGCGGCGCGATCCTCAAGCAGACCGATCGCCTCGCGAGCGGGAGGCTGGCGGCCACGGTGAGGATGCGCGCACCGGGCATCGTCGTGCTCAGCGCGTCCTATGACCCCGGCTGGAGGGCGACCGTCGACGGCCACGCGCGGCCGACACTGATGGTCGCCCCCGCGCTCGTCGGCGTTCGCGTCGGTGCCGGAACCCATCGCATCGAGTTCCGCTACGTCGGCTACAGCGGGTACGCCCTGCTGTTCGCGATCAGCGCTGCGACGCTGCTCCTGGTGCTCCTGTGGCGGCCGCTCGGCTCACGGCGGCGCCGAGATCCTGCAAGCGGGCCGCGGCCCAACGCGAGCGACGGCCGGGCGTGAGCGACCGTCAGATCCCGGCGAGCGCCTGCTCGAGGTCGTCCCAGAGGTCGGCCGCGTCCTCCAGCCCCGCGCTGAGGCGGAGCAGCCCCGCGGGAACGTTCGCCGGCTCCCAGCGAGCGCGGGCCTCGAGCGTGGACGCGACACCGCCTAGGCTCGTCGCGTTCTCGATCAGCCTCAACGAGCGCTCGACGTGCTCCGCTTGCGCGGCGCCGGCGACGTCGAAGGAGAGCAGCTGGCCGAAGGCCTCGACGTAGCGCGCGGCGAGCGGGTCGTCCAGTCCCGGGTAGCGCACCTGCAGGACCTTCGGATGGGATGCGAGCCGGCGCGCCAGCACGAGCGCCGTCGCCGACTGACGCATGACGCGGAGGCTGAGCGTCTTGAGGCCGCGCATCAGCAGCCAGGCCGGATCGGGCGCGGCCACGATCCCGGTCGCCGCCCGGAAGGCGGCGAGGCGCGCGGAGTCGTCCTCGCGAGCGCACGTCACCACGCCGAGCAGCGCGTCGTGGTGGCCGGCGAGGATCTTCGACCCACTGTGCAGGACGAAGTCGGCGCCGTGGGCCAGGGGCCGCAGCAGCAGCGGGCTGAGGACGGTGTTGTCGACGACGACGCGGGCGCCGGCCGCATGCGCGGCGGCGATCGCCTCGTCGAGGTCCGGGAAGCTGAGCATCGGGTTCGAGCACGGCTCGAGCCACACGAGGTCGGCCACGGGCGGGATGCCGGTCTGGTCGAACAGCTCGACCTCGATCCCCCAGCGACGCAACTCGCCGTCGAGCAGCGCGAAGGTCCCCCAGTAACCGCCGCGCGCGACCGCCACCTTGGCGCCCGGCCCGAGCATCGCGAGAACGAGCGCGGTCGTCGCGCCCGAGCCGGAGGGAAACAGCAGTGCGTGCCCGCCCTCGAGCCGGCCGAGCACCCGCTCGGCCTCGACGCCCACCGGGTGGGCATAGCGCTGGTAGTAGAACGGGCCCGGGACGGCGTCCTCGTATGGATGGATCGTGGCCCGGTCGAGCGGCGGCACGGGGCCCGTGGCGATCAGCGTTTCGCGCTCCATGGCCACGTCAGGATAATCGGGCGGCCGCGACGGCTCACGCCCCCCCGGTCAGAACTCGTAGTCGATCAAGACGGTCCGGTCGATCTGGTCGATCGCGCTCGCAAGCTCGGCGAGGTCACGGACCCGACCGCAGACGGTCAGGACCTTGCCGTCGGTGCCGTCCTGCCAGTCGACGGCGTCCCCGGGCGCGCGGCTGAGGCGCACGCTGTCGACGAACGGCGCCTCGGCGAGGTCGCCGAGGCCGGCCACCTGCCGGACGCGGTGAGCGAGCATCGGCGGTTGGATCATGCGCCAGAACGCGACACAGTCGGGATGGGTCACGCCCCGCCCAGCGACGGGCGCACCGAGCGCGACCTTGCAGACTGCACGCCACAGATTGACGTCGGAGATGCTGCGCAGCACGAACGGCGGGCGCCCGCCGAGCCGTCCGTTGACCTCGATCAGCTTGGGCCCATCGGGCGACAGCTTGATCTCGGTGTGGATCACGGCGGACTCGATCCTGAGGGCGGCGATCGCACGGTCGGTCAGCTCGAACAGCTCCTGCTCGGTCTCCGGGCCAACCGCCGCCGGGATGAAGTTGCCGGTCTCGCGGAACGGCGCAGCGAGCGCGAAGCGGCCGCAGACCGCGACGTGGTCGCTGATGCCGCGGCTGACGACCGACTCGACCGAGAGGTAGCTCGCAAACCTGGAATCAGCGTTCGGATCGTCGCCGAGGTGCTCCTCGATCAGGTAGTCGGTGCGCGGGTCATATCCGTCGAGCAGATCGGCAGGCGCGGTCAGCGACAGGATTCCCCGGCTGCCGCTGCCGGCGGCCGGCTTCAGGACCGACGGGTAGACGAGCTCGCCGGCGAACGCGGTCACGGCCGCACGGTCGAGCCCGGCGGCGAGCGACCAGAAGCGCGGCCCGGGAACGCCGCCGGCGGCGAGCGCTTCGCGCTGCAGCGTCTTGCTCGCCAGCACCCGGGCGACCTCGGGCGTGTGGTAGACGAGCCCGAGTCGAGCCGCAAGTTCGGAGGCGAGCACGAGGTGGTCGTCGACGAACGAGACGATCCCCTTGATCCGTTCGGCCTCGAGCACCGCGGCCGCTGCGTCGAGGTCATCGGTCGGGATGTCGATCACCTGTCCGAGGCGGCGGAGCAGCCGCCGCCCGAAGAGCCCGTCCTCGACGCCGTCGGGCAGAACCCACACGAGCTCGGCGGCATCGCCGACGGCTTCGTGCAGATCAGGTGGGAAGAAGGAGCGGCGGTGGTGCAGGACGGCGAGCCTGCCCGGCATCAAAGATCCTTGCGGAGCAGCAGCGCCTGCGACTGGGCGACCAGCGCGCGATCGTTGTTGACCATCAGGGGCGCCGCGGCGGCGTCGCGGGACAGCAGCGAGAGGCTCGTGCCGCCTGCGTTGGCGAAGCCGCCCATCCCGCAGATCCCCATCGCCTTGCGGACGATGTCCCCGACCAGGGTCGAGGAGCCCAGCTTGACGCTGTCCATCAACGCCGAGAAACCCATGTTCATCACCTCGGGCGTGTCCTTGACACGCTCGTATTCCGACGCCCCGTAGGCGATCAGCGCGCGCGCCTGGTGCAGCGTCACGCTCAGCTCGGCAAGCCGGAGCGCGCTCGGCGGCGGCGCGGCGGACGGGTCGGCCGCGCGAAGCTTGCGGGCCTGCGCGCGAACCGCTGCATGCGCACGCTTGGCGACGCCCTCGCTGATCCCGAGCCAGACCGAGCTCAAGAGGATCGCGCTCGTCGGCAGGCCGGTCCGCACGAATGCGTCGCCGTAATCCTCGACCACGAGCTCCGGCTCGACGTCCGCCGTCATCTGCATGGGGACGCTGCGCGTTCCGCGCAGGCCAAGCGTGTCCCATTCGCCCGTGACCTCGAGGGTCAGCCGCGGCGGCAGGCAGATCGCGAGAACCTGCTCGTTGGACGGGCTGTCGGCGGTCCGCCGGGCGGTGGCCAGCACGCAGTCGGAGTCCTCGCCGTAGGAGACGCAGGAGGCGTGCTTGTTCAGGTGCAGGAAGGGCCCGCGCGACTCCAGGGCGCAGATGCTGTTGCGACGGTCACCGTAGAGCCCGACCTCGCTCGTCGCACTCGCGATCAGCATCTCCCCCGCAAGCAGGTCGGGTGCCAGCCGCTCGCGGGCCGCGAGCGGAGCGTGGCGGTACAGCAGCGCCACCTGGATCCCATGCATGCCGAGGATCATCGCGCTGGACGGGCAGTACTCCGCAAGCGCGGTGACGGCTCGCGCGAACTCCGCGACCGACCGGCCGGGCCCACCGTCGACGACGGGCACGAGCGCGCCGAGCAGGCCGGCGGAGCGCACAGCCGCCATCGTCGCGCTCGGATAGCGGCATTCGGCGTCGGTTTCGGCGGCCTCGGCCGCGGCGACGGTCCTGCCGATCTCGGCGGCGACGGCCGCGAGGTCAGTCGTGGAATCAGGAAGCGTGAACGTCTCGGTCATGTCGTTGCCCCCAGGGCCACAGGCTTTCTTGACAGCGACGATACAACGCGGTTGCGGGTGAGAATCTTGCGAGCCGCACCGGCCATTCGATGCATTGCTGCAATCGTGCGCATACCCCAGAGCTGCCGGGTTGCCATACGTGCTCTAGCGTAGAGGTGTAACCCGAGAGCGCAGGAGACCTTCAGATGGACAGCATTTCGATGACGGCAGACGAGCTGACCAGCCTCAAGCAGGAACTGGGTGAGCTCGAGGGCAGCGGCCGCGCGCAGATCGCGGCGCGGATCAAGACGGCCCGCGAGTGGGGCGACCTCAAGGAGAACGGCGAGTACCACGCCGCCAAGGAGGCGCAGGCGCACCTCGAGACGCGAATTCTGCGCCTGCGTGACCGGCTGCGCGGAGCCGTCGTCGTCGAAACCGGCGCGACGGGCGAAGTCCGGCACGGCAGCACGGTCGCCGTGACCGACCTCGCCAAGAACGAGATCCGGCGCTTCACGATCGTGTCACCGAACGAGGCGAAGCCGGCGGCAGGGCTGCTGTCGTCCAGCTCGCCGGTCGCGCAGGCGTTGAGCGGCCACAGAATCGGCGACGTCGTGCCGGTGCAGACGCCGGCCGGCGTGCGCGAGCTGCGTGTCGACGAGATCGGGTAACGAGACGCGGCGCGCTCAGGCGCCGTCGCCGGCGAGCACGTCGAACAGCTCGAGCGCCTGAAGCAGCAGCGCCCGCTCCTCCTCGCGCAGGCGCGAGAGGCGCTCTCGCAGCCAACGCGACCGCGCTTCGGCGCGGTCGCGGAGCACCTGCTCACCGACCGGGGTGATCGCGATCCGGCTCGCGCGCCGGTCGGCGGGATCCTCCTGACGTGCGACGAGACCCCGCTTGACCAGCCGCTGGACCAGCACCGACATCGAGGGCTGCGCGACATGCTCGCTGACGGCGAGCGTCGTCACCCGCTGCGGGCCATCGCGGCGCAGTCGCGCGAGCACGGATGCCGACGTCCGGCTGAGGTCGCTCGGCGCCGCGCGAACGAGCGCGGACCAGAGCGCTGCGACGCGCCGCTCGATCTCCGATCCCAGATCGCGGTCGGAAAGCTCGGACGGTGCCACCCCGGCAAGGATAGTCAAACTATGCTTCGCGCCCGATGCGCTCCTCGATCACGCTGCGGGTGCGGTACGCGGAATGCGACATGCAGGGCCATGCGTTCAACGGCCACTACCTCACCTGGTTCGACATGGCCCACACGCACGCCTTCGGCGAGGCCGTGGGGATCCCGTACGCCGAACTCGTGCGCGGGGGCGTGGACATCGTCGTGAGCGAGTGCGGGATCAGCTACCTGGCGCCGGTCCATTTCGACGACGAGCTCGTGATCGAGGTGGGGTTCGAGCCGCCGACGACGTCCTCGGTGACGAGCCGCTTCACCGTCCTGCGGGACGGTGAAGCCGTCACGACCGGCTTCCTCCGCCACGTCTGCATCGATCCGCAGGCCCGCGTCAAGCGGGGCTGGCCGGATCAGATCCGCACGGCGCTGGCGGCGGCCGCGGCCGTCTGACCCGAGGTCTCAGCGCGGGTCGTCGCCGTCAACGTTCCAGTAGCGCAGGACCTCCGCTCGCCCGTGCCCGACGTCTCTGTTGTCGGGATAGTCGATCGTGCTGATCCCGAACCGGACGATCGAGCGCTGGCCACCCTCGTGATCGCCGTAGAGGAGATCGACGACGAGGCGCTCTGCGCTCTCTGCGACCCTCCGCACGCCGGCGTAATCGGCGTCCGCGGGGTCGCGGATCGCGGCCTGCCAGAAGCCCGCCTGCTGCGCTGGGATGTAGAGGTCGCGCAGCTGCCTGCGGAATGCGTCGACGGGCGGTGCCGACGCCGCAGCCTGTCGCTCGGAGATATAGCCGATGTGCCAGCCGTGGATCACGGCCAGCCCGGCGCCGCCGTTGCGCAGGGCGATCGCCATGTACAGCCGCTCGTCCACCACCTCGACGATCCCGCCGTGCCCCTTGAGGTTGATCACGTGGCCGTCGCCGAAGCGGACGCGCTCCTCGAGATCGTCCACGCGTGACGGGATCAGGACCGGACGCTGGGCGACGAGCATCGAGCGCTCGGCGATGCGCGCCGAGCGGTTGGCCGACTTGATCGAGCTGAACGTCGCGATCGCGAGCACGAGCGTCCCGCCGGCGGTGGCGACCTGCGAGATGATGACCCAGTCGGCCATCTGCCGTAGGTTATTGGCGGAGCGCCGGCACCACGGCGGGCGCCACGCGAGCACGGAGGCATCTGAATGGAACTCGAGATCTGGTCCGATATCGCCTGCCCATGGTGCTATCTCGGCAAGCGCCGCATGGATCTCGCGCTCGAGCGCTTCGAGCACGCGTCCGAGGTGCGGATCACCTGGCGGAGCTTCGAGCTCGATCCGAACGCTCCCGCCGAGATCGAAGGCGACGCCGCGGAGGTGCTCTCGCGCAAGTACGGGATGACCGTCGAGCAGGCACGCGCCTCCCAGCGCCAGCTCGCCGCGACCGCCGCCGCCGACGGCCTCGACTTCCACTTCGAGCGCGTCCGCATGGCGAACACGTTCGACGGCCACCGCCTCGTGCACCTGGCGGCTGAGCACGGGCTCGCGGATCAGCTCAAGGACCGCCTGATGAGCGCGCACTTCACGGACGGGCTGCTCGTCAGCGATGCCGAGACGCTGCGCGCGCTCGCCGCCGAAGTCGGCGTTCCCGACGAGGAGGTCGCCGACCTGCTCGCCGGCGACCGCTTCGCCGATCAGGTCCGCGCAGACGAGCGGCTGGCGACGCAGCTCGGAGTCGCAGCCGTCCCGACGTTCATCGTCGACCGCAGTGTCGGCGGCAGCGGCGCGCGCGAGCCGGAGCTCCTGCTGGCGATGCTGCAGACGGCGTGGGACCGCAGTCGCCAGGGAGTGTCACCCGAGCCGTGACCGATCGCCGACCCGGACGACCCTCGGTCCCACCACCACCGGGCGAGGCCTGAGACGGGGCGCTCAGATCGCGGCGAGCGCGCGGCGGACGCGGGTGACCAGCTCGGCCGGGGTCGCCGGCTTGGAGAGGAAGTCGGTCGCGCCGGCGTCGAGGGCACGGCCGACCGCCTGCTCGCGGTCGTCCGAGGTCAGGACGAGGATCGGGATCGAGCCGCTCTTGCGATCGGCCCGGATCTTGACGAGCACCTCGGTCCCCGTCAGCCGCGGGAGGTCGAGGTCAAGGATCATCATGTCCGGCCGGATGATGCGGCAGAGGTCGACGGCGAGACGGCCGTCCTCGGCCTCGTGAACGTCGAGCCCCTCCTCTCTGAGGATGTCGACGACCAGTGCGCGCTGAGTCGGAGAATCCTCCGCGACGAGCACCCGGTGCGCGCGATCCATGGACCCGAGATCGGCTGGTGCACGCCGAGACTTGAGCATCCCCGCCCGCGCTTTGGCGGAGATTTGGCCTGGCTTTGGCCCTACCGCCGACCGTTGTGCGCATGGGCAAACAAGCACACGTCATGGAGGACTCACCCTGATGACCGATCCCTCTCACAGAACGCGTGGCCGTGGGCGACGCGCCGCGGCCCGGGCGATCGCGCTCGCGGCCGTCACGGTCGCAGCAGCCGGTTCCGCGAGCACGGCCGAGGCGGCGAGCTCAGGCCTCACCGGGCCGGGCGGCGGGCTGCACGGCTGCATCGACGCACACAGCGTCCTGCACGTGGTCCCGTTCGCGAAGGCGTGTCCGAGGCACAGCACGTCGATCGTCTTCGGGATCCGCGGCTCAGCCGGCGCCAGGGGACCCGCAGGCCCCAGCGGCCAGACGGGGCCGACCGGGCCGCAGGGCGCGACGGGGAAGACAGGGCCGGCCGGCACCGACGCGACCGACACCGGTGCCGTCACGGCGCTGCAGGGCGCCGTCGCGACACTCACGGGCGAGGTGTCGACGCTCCAGTCGCAGAACACCTCCCTGACCAGCCAGCTGACCGCCCTACAGGGCACCTTCGCCGGTGTCACGCGGACGGGCGGTCTGCTCACGTTCTCGGGCATGAACGTCGAGGTCAACAGCGGTGGCGGCGCCACCGACGCGGCGACCAACGGGCTCGGCAATCTGTTCGTCGGCTACAACGGCGCGCCGGGGACGCAGACCGGCTCCAACAACCTGATCGTCGGGGACGGCCAGTCCTTCACGAGCTACGGCGGGCTGCTGGCGGGCTACAGCAACACGATCAGCGCGCCGTACGACTCGGCGACGGGTGGCCAGTACAACGTCGTCACCGACCAGTGGTCGAGCGTCGACGGCGGCTGCGACAACATCGCCGGCCCGGGCAGCGTTCCGACTGGGCCGTGCACGAACCAGGCCGAGGCGATCCTCGGCGGCGCCAGCAATCAGGCCTCGAACGTCGAGGCGACGGTCAGCGGTGGCCAGGGCAACCAGTCGGACGGAGAGATCTCGTCGGTGCTCGGAGGCGGCGGGAACTACTCCCCCGGTGTGCTGTCGACGGTCAGCGGCGGCTATGCGAACTCGTCGGACAACACCGAGAGCTCCATCCTCGGCGGCGGCGAGAACACGGCGACCGGGGAGATCTCCTCGATCGCGGGCGGCTACTACAACACGGCCACCGACGACGAGTCGGTCGTCGTCGGCGGCTGCTCGAACCTCGCGGGCTCGGGCAATGCCTCGATCAACCCGGGCTGCAACGACTTCGGCGGCTCGTTCCAGACGATCCTCGGAGGCGTCGGCAACAAGGCCGCGAGCACGCTCTCGACGATCGCCGGCGGACAGAGCAACTCGATCACGAGCAACGTGAACGCCCAGGCGATCGCCGGCGGCAATGGCGAGTCATTGTCGTCGGGCGTGAGCGAACTCACGCGCGTCGGCGCGAACTCGTTCAACCCGTAGACGGCCGAACGGGCGGCGCGGGCGGCCGCGGTGGCGGTCGCCCGCGCCGTGACGGAACACGGTCGGGCTGCGCCGGCGGCGGCCTATCCGGCTGGGATCGGCGGTGTTCCGTAGGTGTGGAAGCTCTCCACCGTCTTGACCCCCCAGGCCTGGCCCTTGGCGCGTTCGGCCTCGGTCCAGACGACGCACGGCTCGTCGGGCGCGAACACGAAGCGGCCGCCCGTCGTCACCTCGACGCGATTGCCGCCCGGTTCGATGCCGTACAGGAAGAAGCCCTGCGCGATCGCGTGCTTGGAGGGCGCGGCCTCGATCTCGATCCCGGCATCGAGCCAGATGTCCGCGGCGCGCAGGCACTCCTCACGAGTGTCGACCCAGAACGCCGCGTGGTGCAGCCGACCGTGCGCGCCTTGCGCGCATCCTTGGTGTAGATCAACTCGTGGGCGGCGATCGACGCGCTCATCCATGCGCCGGCCTCGCTGCCGTCGTCGAGCTGGATCCGCTCGTACAGCCGGTAGCCGAGCACGTCGACGCAGAAGTCGCGGTTGGGGCGGACGTCGGCAGCGAGGATGTTGATGTGGTCGAGGCGCTTGACGGCGCAGCCGCGGCCCGTGTAGCGGCCCGGGCACGTTCTTCAACGACGGGGTCAGGTGCGGCGGCGGGCTGTAACGCTCGCAGTCGTAGTAGAGCTCGAAGACGTGCCCGTCGGGATCGGTGAAGCGGTAGCTCGGGCCGCGGCTGTGATCGCCGTCGTTCCAGCCGATCCCGTGTCCCGTCGCCTCGACCAGCGCGACGCGCCGCTTCAGCGCCTCGGGGCTCCACGCGCGCAGGCCGAGCACACCCATCCCCGAGGTGTCCGATGCGGTCAGCTTCAGCGACCACGGCTGGTAATCGCCCCAACCGCGCAGGTACGTGCGAGGGGCCCTGCTCGTGCTCGATCTCCATGCCCATCGTCTCGACGAAGAAGCGCAGGCTCTCCTCGACCTTGGGCGTGAACAGCTCGACCGGGCCGAGGTGGGCGATGTCCGTCATGTCCTTGTTCCTCCCTCGACGACGGCCCGCAGGCCGTCCAGGTCATATGAGATCGCCCCGTCTCGCAGCTTGGCGCGCTTGATCCGCTCCTTCTCCTCGCGGGCAAGCGATGCCTGGAGCACGTCCTCGGCCCGCTCGGCGGCGACCACCGTCGCGCCGTCGGCATCGAGCACGACCAGATCCCCGGGACGGATCTCCTGGCCACCGACGACGACGGGCACGTCGAGCTCGCCGACGGTGTCCTTCGTCGCCCCCCGCGAGCGGACGAACCGCGTCCAGATCGGCAGCCCCATCTCGACGCAGCTCCTCGCTGTCGCGCACGGCGCCGTCGTTGAGGATCGCGACCGCACCATGAACCTTGGCCTGGGTCACCAGCAGGTCGCCGATCAGCGCCACCGGCGCCGGCTCGGGCATCGTCAGCACGAGGACCTCCCCCGGCTCGAGGCGGGACATCGCGGCGTGGACCATGAGGTTGTCGTTCTGGCCGCAGCGGACGGTCCTCGCGGGCCCGCAGGCCCGCGAGCCGGGGATCAGCTGCCGCAGGTCGGCGTCGACGAGTCCCTGGCGGCCAGCCGCCTCGTAGACGGTGGCGGCACCGAGCCGCGCCAGCTCTCCGGTCAGTTCGGGCGTCGCGGTCACAGCTGCTCCACGACCTGCGGCACGACGCGCTGGAACGACTCGCCGTAGCGGACGGACTGGTCGCCGGAGGCGCGGCGTGCATGGTTGCCGCGCTGCTCGCCGCGCTGCGCGTAATACGTCTGGAGGTACTGCTGTGCCTTCATCTCGGCCATCGCCGCGAGCTTCTGCTCCCAGACCGAGGTGATGTCGACGTGCACCGTCGGCCTGAAGTTGCAGAGCTCCGGCTGGTGGGGCTCGAACAGGAACAGCTGCGGCGGCCTGATCGTCGCAAACGCGCTCGAGACCCCGGCGCCGGCGGCGAGGCCGCGGGCGCGATCGACGGCGGCACAGGCGACCGGATGGTCGGGGTTGAACGGGTCGGTGTCGGTGTGCGTGATCAGCACGTCGGGGGCGAACGCCCGGATCGCGTCGGCGATCAGCAGCAGCGCGTCGCCGTCGATCTGCAGCGGGTAGTCGCCGAGGTCGAGGCTGCGGAACGAGGCACCCAGGTGCCCGGCCGCACGCTCCGCTTCGGCGTGGCGGATCCTCTTGACATTCTCGACCGTCTGGCCCGCCTCCTTCCACAGCTCGCCCGACTCCCCCCGCTCGCCGTAGGAGAGGGCGATCACCTCGGCGACGCCGCCGAGCTCGACGGCTTTGGCGACGGCCCCTCCGGCCCGCCAGACGAAGTCGGCGGAGTGGGCGCCGATCACCTGGACGCGCCGGGCCGGCACAGATCCGTGCGAGCTGCTCACGTGACACCCGCCAGCCGCCGAGTGTTGTCGACCGCCATCGCTCTGACCTCCTGCTCGGTGAAGCCGGCCTCGAGGAAGAGGTCGGCCATCAACGCCAGACCGTCCTCGACCGGCGGGTTGAACACCTGTCCCAGATCACTGCCCCAGACGGTCCGCTCGGCGCCGACGGCGCGAGTCGCGGCGAAGACCTGCTCCCAGCGTGCACTTGCCCGTATAGGCGGTCGTGAAGGCCCGCTCCATCAGCGCGCCCTTGTCGGCCATCGCGCGCTGATCCTCGGGCGAGATCGACTGCGAGGGGAACTCGGGGTGCGTGACGACGATCGTCTCGACGCCCGCCGCGACGGCCGCATCGACGATCGGGAAGATCTCACGCGCGGAGAGATGGCCGGTCGCGAGCACCATGTTGTGGTGCGCGATCACCTCGATCACCTCGAGCACCGCCGGCAGCGGCCTGCCATCCGCGTCGAGTACGGGCACCGGCCCCGGCTTGACGCCGGCGGCACGCAGCTCGAGCTCGAACCGGACCCAGACGGGGACCTTGCCGTCGGGGTCGGTCGCCTCGACCTCGGCGTGCTCGTGGGGCGCGCTGACGGTCGGCAGCCACACGATCCGGCCACCCTGCCGCGCCGCCACCTCGACGGCGACGGCGTTGAGCCCGCCGACGGAGTGGTTGAGCGTGATCGTCCCGAGCGCGCGGACCCCGGCCGGCGCCGCGGCGCTGACGACGGCCGCGCGCTCGACCGTCGAGACGTAGTGCGACTTGAGGCCGAAGCCGGCGATTCCGAGCTCGGCGCAGCGTTGCGCCAACTCGAGGTCCGTGATCCGCCGCGGGGCGAAGTCCGGCGCGACGTGGATGTGCGGGTCAAAGCCGCCGCGAACGAGCTCGCGGGCTCGGTCGGACGGGATCGGGTGGCGGCGCTCGTTCATCGGCGGCCATGCTAACGCTCGGGAGGGGCTCGTCGTGAGCCAAGGTCCTGCTAGGGGTCCGTCGCCGGCGGAGCGCCGAACACCTGGCTGCCGCCGAGCGTCCCGATCGCGTTGCGGCCGTGTTGCTTGGCGGCGTACAGCGCGGCGTCGGCGGCCTCGACCACCGCACGCCAGCGAGTCGCCGCACCGGCGGCGACACCGAGGCTGGCACTGACCCGCAGCTCAGGCCCCGGCGGCTCCCACTGCTGGGCTTCGATCGAGGTGCGGAGGCGATGCGCGAGCCCGGTCGCAAGCTCGGCGGCGACGTTCGGCATCGCAAGCAGGAACTCGTCGCCGCCGAACCGAATCGCGACCTGGCCGCCGCGCACCTCGCCCGCGAGGAGCTCGGCGATCCGCTGCAGCACGGTGTCGCCGACGTCGTGCCCAAAGCCGTCGTTGATCTGCTTGAAGTGGTCGAGGTCGACGAGGATCAGGCCGATCTGATCCTGCCGCACGGCGGCGTCGCGGAGGAATCGCTCGAGCTGCCGCCGGTTGCCGATCCCCGTCAGCGCGTCGAGCTCGGCCGACCGGCTCGCCTCGGCGGCTCTCGACTCGAGCGCCCGGCGGTCCTTGACCAGGTCAGCTCGGGCCCAGACCTCGTTGACCAGCTGCCGCGTCTGGCTCTGATGGATCGTCCACATCCGCGCGGTCACCCGGCGCGCGGTCCGAAACGCGGTGGCGAGGTCCCCGGCGGCCTCCTGACAGACGGCGAGCTCGTCGAGCGCCAGCATCAGCTCGTGGTGGTCGCCGCTCTCGCGGGCGAGCTCCGCCGCATGCTCCGCCTCCGCCAGCGCCTCGCGCGGCCGGCCGACGAGCCGGAGCGCGCGCGCGTGGATCCACGCGGACGCGGCGCGCTGCGCAAGCGGCGCCGAGCTCGGCCGCAGGTCCGCCTCGGCCAGCAGCTCGAGCGCCTGCTCGGGCCTCCCCTGCTCGCAGAGCAGCTCGGCGCGGAGCCGGTCGACCCCGGAGCGGCGGACGAAGTCCTCGCTCGCCTGGGCGCACAGCTGCGCGACCACGCGTTCGGCACGCGAGACCTGCTCGCCCAGCTCGGCGCCCGTCCCGTGCAGGCGTCCGTGACGCAGGGCGAGCAGCAGCGCATCGGCGAGATTGTGGAGTTGGCGGCTGATCTTGTCCGCGTCGCCGAGCCGCTCGGCCACCGCCAGTGACACCTCGAACTGCTCGATCGCGCGGGCATAGTCGAGGAACGAGATGCAGAAGATCCCGAGCCGGTTGAAGATCTCCATGCGCAGGCGCTGATCGGTGACCGAGTCGAGCGCGAGGATGCTCTCGGTCGTCAGCTCGGCCGCAACCGCCAGCTCGCCGAGCCGCGAGGCGTGCGCCGCGGCCCAGCTGGCGGCGTCGATCGCGCGGTCCCGCTCGCCCGCCGACTCGAACAGCTCCATCGCTGCCCTCGTGTCGGCACAGACCTCCGCGGAGCGCCACTGGTTGGAGTGAACGCGCGCGCGGCACATCAGCAGCCGCGCACGCGCGACGGGCTCACGCGCGTGCTCGAGCGCGGACGCGATCTCACCCATGCAGGTCGCGCATTCCGCGTCGGTGCTCGCGCGGCAGGCACGCTCGAACAGCGCGTCGAAGTCCGGATTCTGGGCGTCCATCAGCAGCGTGAACCGCAAACCGCCCCACCCCGCCGAGGCGCCGGTCCCTCGTCAAACCGACGATAGCTTGCCCGGTCCCAAAAAGGGGAGCGATTATGTCGCCGCGCGTGCGCGCAGCACGAACACGCCTCGCGCTGTGGGCCGCGAACCGCTACGCGCTGTCGGCCGCGAGCGAGCTGAAGAAGTCGAGGTCCTCCGCCTGGAGCTGGCAGATCTCGATGAAGTGGCCGAGCAGGGCCCTCGTGTCGACGTAGCCGGCACGCACGCGGCCGGGGATCACCATCGTGTAGTCAAACCGCAGGCCCGCCGTCGCGAGCAGCCCGCCGAGGCGATCCCACTCGGCGTCCCCGGTCTCGGCGAACATCGCGAGATGGTGGAGGCGGAGGGCGAACGAGCCATCGGCGGGCAGCAGGTCCCGGTAGAAGCCGACCTCGCCGGAGACGGGCTCGATCAGCTCGATGATCAGGCCGCCGCGGGCGGCCATCGCGAACTTCGACTCCCACGGCACGACCTCGTCACCGGCGTGGAACGTCGCCCCGCCACTCGGCAGCCGCAGGCAATGCTCGAGGCCGAGCGTGGTGCCGAGCTCGTCGATCGCCCGGTCGAGGTCGGTGGTCACGTAGCCGAGCTGCCAGACGTTGGCGAACAGATCGGCGACCGTCTCGATCGGCCGCGGGGCTGCGAACAGGCCAGAGGACGGCCGCGGCGGGAAGGTCTGGGGCATGAGCCGATTCTCGTGGCGGGCGGGACGGCGCGCATGCTCTTGAGAGCGTGGATAGTTGACTGATCGTGCACTATCACGCGGTGGCGCTCGACTCGCCCGAAGCGCTGCCGTACTGATGTCGTCCGGAGCCCCGCAAACCATGCCCTCAGGAACCGACGCCCCCCGCTCCACGGTCCGCGACGCGACCTTCGCCGCGATGCGAGTGCACGGCCTCACGACGATCTTCGGCAACCCTGGATCGACCGAGGTGTCGTTCCTCGTCGACCTCCCGCCCGACATCAGCTTCGTGCTGGGACTGCACGAGGGATCGGTCGTCGGCATGGCCAGCGGCTACGCGCTCGGCCGCGGCGCTCCGGCATTCGTCAACCTGCACACGGCCCCCGGGCTCGGCAACGCGGTCAACGCGATCGCGAACGCGCGCGATTGCCGAGCTCCACTGGTGATCGTCGTCGGACAGCAGGACCGCAAGCAGCTCGCCCTGCAGCCGTTCCTGTCGGGCCGGGCGCTCGAGCGGATGGCCGGCGAGTACCCGGTGTGGAGCTGCTTTCCGCCTCGCCCGCAAGATGTGCCGGGTGCGATCGCGCGCGCGGCGCACGAGGCCCAGGCCGCCCGCGGGCCCGCCCTCGTCGTCGTGCCGATGGGCGATTGGGCCGAGCCCGCCGACGAGTTCGCGGCGGTCGCGCCGCTGCGCGTCAGCCGACCAGTGACCGCCGCGGTCGACCAGCTTGGCGAGCTCGCCGAGCTGCTCGACGGGGCCGCCTCGCCGGCGATCGTGGTGGGGGCCGGAACCGACACCCCCGCCGGCTGGGGGGCGGCGGCCGCGCTCGCCGAGCGGCTCGGCTGCCCCGTCTGGCACGAGCCGTTCTGCGGCCGGATCGGCTTCCCCTCCGAGCACCCGCTGTTCGCAGGCCACCTCCACTGGCGCCGGCGGTTGATGCGCGAGACGCTGGCGCGACACGATGTCGTGCTCGTGCTCGGAACGAACGCGTTCCGCCTCTACCTGCTCGACGACGAAGGCCCGCCCGTCCGCGCGGGCACGCGTGTCGCGGTGATCACCGAGGATCCGGAGGAGGCTCACCGCAGCCAGTGCGAGCTCGCGCTCGTGGCGCCGGTCGCCGAGACGTGCGCGGCGCTGGCGACGCTCGTGCGCACGCGGGACTCCATTCCCGCCACCATCCCTGCCACCCCGCCCGAGCGCCGGCGCCCGGCCGCCCCGCGCCCACCGGGCCCCGGCGAGCCGCTGGCGCCCGCCCACGTCCTGGCCGCGCTCGCGGAGCGGCTCCCCGCCGACGCGATCATCGTCGAGGAATCGCCCTCGAGCCGCCCCGAGTTGCTCGAGCGGCTGAGCTTCCGCACGCCGGGGTGCCTGTTCAGCCCGGCAGGCGGGGCCCTCGGCTTCGCGATGCCGGGCGCCGTCGGTCTGCGGATGGCGCTGCCCGAACGCGCCGTCGTCGCCGTGGTCGGTGACGGGTCGGCGATGTATGCGATCCAGTCCGTCTGGAGCGCCGCGCGCTACCGCGTCGGCGCCGTCCTGATCGTGATGGCAAATGGGGTCTACGAGGCGATGGACAGCCAGGCGCGGGCCCGCGACGCGGCCGCTCCCTGGCCGGGCTTCGGCAACGTCGAGATCGGGACGATCGCGCGAGGATTCGGGTGTGACGCCGTACGGGTGGACACGCATGACAAGCTCCTTGCGACGCTGGATGAGATCTTTGCCGGGCTGACCGACCGGACCACGCCCGTGCTGGTCGAGGTGGCTGTAGGGATCGAGTGAGAGCAGAGGAGACGTGATGGACGAGATGGGAGGTCTGCGCGAGGGCGAGGTGCTCTGGACCCCGCCCGAGGACCTGCGCGAGACGACCGAGATCGGCCGGTTCATGGACTGGGTCGAGGCTCGGCGCGGTCTGCGCTTCGCCGCCTACGAGGAGCTGTGGCAGTGGTCGGTCGACGATCTGGAGGGCTTCTGGAGCGCCGTCGCGGAGTTCTTCGAGCTCCGCTTCCGCACCCCCTGGACGCGCGTGCTCGGGGATCGCAGGATGCCGGGCGCCCGCTGGTTCGAGGGCGCCGAGCTGAACTACGCAGAACACCTCGTCGGCCGTGATGAGGATCTGGAGAAGGTCGCCGTGATCGGCCGCTCGCAGACGCGCCCGCCGGTGCAGCTGACCTTCGGCGAGCTGCGCGAGCAGGTGGCGCGGGCGCGCGCCGGCCTGCAGCGGCTCGGCGTGGGGCGCGGCGACCGCGTCGTCGCCTACCTCCCCAACATTCCCGAGACGCTGATCGCGTTCATCGCGACGACCAGTCTCGGCGCGATCTGGTCGACCTGCGCACCGGAGTTCGGGCCGCGCAGCGTGATCGACCGCTTCGCCCAGATCGAGCCGACGGTTCTGCTCGCGATCCCCGGCTACACATACCGCAACCGGTACATCGAACGCGACGGCGAAGTCGACGCGATCCGCGCCGGACTGCCCACGCTCCGCCACACGATCAGCGTTCCGTACGGCCCTGGCGAGTTGACGGACACCGTCGGCTGGGACGACCTGCTCGCCGAAACCGCGCCGCTCGAGTTCGATCCGGTCGCGTTCGATCACCCGCTGTACGTGCTGTTCTCGTCGGGCACGACCGGACTGCCGAAGGCGATCGTGCACGGCCACGGCGGGCAGTTGGTCGAGCACGTCAAGGCCCAGGGGCTGTGCTGGGACCTCAAGCCCGGCGGGCGCCTGCTGTGGTTCTCGACGACGGCCTGGATGATGTGGAACGCGCTCGTCTCCGCGCTCCTGCTGAGGTCCTCGATCGTGATGCTCGACGGCGACCCCAACTGGCCCGACCTGCGCGAGCAGTGGCGGCTTGCCGAGGAGCTGCGACCGACGGTGATGGGGGCCCCGCCGCCGTACCTGATGGGCTGCCGCAAGGCGGGAATCGAGCCTGGCCGCGAGTTCGACATCAGCTCGATCAGGACGCTGATCACCGCCGGCTCACCGTTCCCGGCCGAGGGCTATGACTGGGTGCTCGAGCAGCTGGCGCCGGGCGCGCTGTTCATGAACGGCTCCGGCGGCACCGACGTGTGCTCCGCCCTGGTGTCCGGCACGTGGGCGCTGCCGATCTACCGCGGCGAGATCTCGGGGCCGTGCCTCGGCGTCGACGCTCACGCGTTCGACACCGACGGGAACGAGATCTTCGACGAACTGGGCGAGCTGGTGATCACCTCGCCGATGCCGTCGATGCCGGTCGCATTGTGGGGCGACACGGGGGGCGAGCGCTACCACGATGCGTACTTCGGCCGCTACCCGGGGATCTGGGACCAGGGCGACTGGATCCGCTTCACCAGGCGCCGCAGCTGCGTGATCACCGGCCGCTCCGACGCGACCCTCAACCGCGGCGGCGTGCGGCTCGGCACGGGCGAGTTCTACCGGGTCGTCGAGGAGCTGCCGGAGGTCTTCGACGCGCTCGTCGTCCACCTCGAGGACAAGGGCGGCGGCGCCGGCGAACTGCTCCTGTTCGTCGTGCTGGCGGACGGCACCGAGCTCGATGAGGACCTGCGCTCCCGGATCGCCGGGGCGCTGCGGGCCCAGCTGTCGCCGCGGCACGTGCCCGACCGGATCGTCTCGGTGCCGGGGATCCCGCGGACGCTGACGGGCAAGAAGCTGGAGGCGCCGGTCAAGCGGATCCTGCGCGGCGAGCCGGCCGAGCGAGTCGCGAGCCGAGGCGCGCTGCTCGACCCGGCGGCGCTCGACGCGTTCGTGACGATCGCGTTGGAACTCCAGCCACAGCGGTGACACTATGATGCTCGCGCCCCACCGTGCCGGCACATCCGTGCAGGGCCGGGGCGGGCGCGAGCAGAGCGAGTGAGAGAGGGTGTGCATGGAGCAGGCTCCTGCGGCACTGGCGTCGAGAGCGCCGGCCGAGCAGCCGCACCGCTGGTCGGTGCGGGGCGCAACGAACGCCACGCGGCTTGACGAGTGGTCGCAGATCCTGGCCGCGACACACCTGTCGTTCGACGTCAGCGCCACCGATGCGACGCCCGCCGTCTTCAACGGCGCCGTCACGTGCCGGTGGATCGGAGACCTCCGGCTCGTCGACTGCGCCTCCTCGCCGTGGGCGGGCCGCCGTGACCGCGGCACGATCGGGACGCAGGGGCCGAGCGCCGAGGAGGACGTGATCGGCTTCCAATTCGTCGGCAAGGGCGTCGAGGTCGTCCGCGAGGGAGGCCGGGAGCTGACGCTGACCCCGGGCGATGTCGTGCTCTGGGACGGGCACCAGCCGACCGAGGTGGAGATCGTCAAGTCCTTCCACAAGCGCACGCTGCTGTTCCCCCGCGCGCGCGTGCTCGGCGTCTGCCCGCGGCTCGCCGAGCTGCGCTCGATCCCGGCGCTGAGCGATGCCGGGCCCGCACGGCTGCTCGTCCGATACATGAACGCGCTCGCGCTCGAGCAGTCGCGCCTCGACGCGGACGCGGCGGCCGCCGCCGCCGACGCGGCGCTCGAGCTGCTGCGAGCCGTCGTCGAGCCGGGCCTGCCGAGCACGCGGGCCGGCGAGCGCTCGGCGCTGCGCACCGACATCAAGCGCCACATCCGGGCCCACCTGCGCGACGCGGAACTCGGGCCGACGTCGATCGCCCGCGCGTTCTCGATGTCCCTGCGCGCGCTGCACGCGCTGTTCGAGGATGACGAGGCCTCGGTCGCCGTCCTGATCCGCAACGAGCGGCTCGCCCGCTGCGAGGAGGACCTCCGGCGCGCGAACGGCGGCTCGGTGACCGACATCGCGTTCCGCTGGGGCTTCTGTGATGCCGCGCACTTCTCGCGCGTGTTCAAGCGCCACTTCGGCCTGACGCCGAGCGAGGTTCGTCAGGCGACGCTGGCGCAGTCGATGCGCGCGATCTGACCCGCGCCCCTCGTGGCCGCCGGCGGTCAGTGGCGGTGGTCGAGCACGCGGACCGCCTTGCCTTCGCTGCGCGGGATGCTTCCGGGGTCGAGCACGGCCACGCCGATCCGCAGGCCGGTGTGTGAGCGGAGGATGTGCTCGATCGTGGCGCGCAGGGCATCGCGGTCCTCGCGGTCCTGCCCGCCGGCCGCCTCGCACTCGAGCGTCAGCTCATCCATCGCGCCGTCGCGGCGAACGACGAGGCGGTAGTGGGGCGCGACGCCCTCGACGCCGAGCAGCAGGTGCTCCACGCTCGACGGGTGCACGTTGACGCCGCGGACGATCAGCATGTCGTCGAGCCGGCCGCGGAGGCCGTGCAGACGCGCCGTCGTGCGGCCGCACGCGCACGGCTCGAGCTCGAGCCGGCCGATGTCGCCGGTTCGGTAGCGGATCATCGGCACCGCCTCCTTCGTCAGTGACGTGAACACGAGCTCGCCCTCGTCGCCGGCGGCAAGCGCCCGCCCGGTCTCGGGGTCGATCACCTCGGCGAGGAAATGATCCTCCTGGACGTGCAACCCGTCGCGGGCGATCAGGCACTCGGCGGCGACGCCGGGGCCGCACATCTCCGAGAGGCCGTAGAAGTTGACCGCTTTGATCTGCAACGTCTGGTCGATCTCGGCGCGCATCCGCTCGGTCCACGGCTCGCCGCCGAAGAGCCCGAGCGAGAGCCCGAGCGCCGCCGGATCGGCACCTTCGTCGCGGACGGCGTGGGCGATCGCGAGCGCGTACGAGGGAGTGGCGACGAGGACGTCGGGCGCGAGATCGCGAAGGAACGTCACCTGGCGGGCCGTGAAGCCGCCGGAGACGGGGATCACGGTCGCCCCGATCCGCTCGCCGCCCTGATGGAACCCGAGTCCGCCCGTGAACAGGCCGTAGCCGTTGGCGTTGTGGACCAGCATCCCGGGCCGCACCCCCGCCATCGTCATGCAGCGGGCCATCAGCTCGGTCCAGCGGTCGAGATCGCCGGCTGTGTACCCGACGACGGTCGGCTTGCCGGCCGTGCCACTCGACGCGTGCAGCCGCACGACCTGCTCGCGGGGCACGGCGAACAGGCCCCACGGGTACTGCTCGCGCAGATCGGCCTTGGTCATGAACGGGACGCCGGCGATCACGTCGAGCGAGGTCACATCGTCGGCCGAGTCGATGCCGCCGGCAGCGAGCAGCTCGGCGCCCCGCGGCTGCGCCGCCAGCACCCGCGCGACCGTTCGGCGCAGCCGCTCGAGCTGGAGCACGAGCAGCTGGTCGCGTGGCAGCGTCTCCTCCGGGTGGCGGATCGCTCCGGGATCAGATCCGGCGGCTCGAGGCATTCCAGTGGCGTTCGAGGTTGGCGACGAGCGCGGGGCTCAGATGGCAGCCGGCCTGCTCGCGGGCATACACCGCCATGTACTCCCGGTAGAGCTCGAGCGGCTCCTGCGCGATCCGCAGCATCCGGCGGTTGGCGATCGCGTTGATCAGTCCCGAGTTGGTCAGCGCGTCGATCCGGGCGGCGAGCGCACCGTCGACCGCCGCCTCCTCCACCACCTCGTCGACGAGCAACTCGGCGCCGGGCTCGCCTGCCGTCCACTCGCGCCCCGAGAGGATCGCCTGGCGGGCGGCACGGTCGCCGACGAACCGCGGCAGTCGCAGGTTGGACGCACCGGGGATGATCCCCTCCTTGCGGGCCGGGAGGTAGAGCTTGGCGCCGCGGGTCGCGATCACGTGGTCGACGGTGTGCAGCATCTGCGCGTGACCGCCGATTGCGAACACCTCGCAGACCCCGATCCAGAGCTTCTCCCGGGGCCCATGCGGGCCCTCGAGCCCCCTGAACATCTTGTTGACGTAGCCGAGATCGCGAGTCAGGTAGAAGAGGAAGTCGATCATCCCCAGGTAGAGGCGCGTGAGGTTGATCCCGGAGCCGAGCACGCGGCGGCCGGCGTAGCGCGGGTGTTCGACGACGCCGCCACGGAAGACTCCGACCTCGATCTCGGGATCGAGCAGGATCAGGTCGACGGCCACCTCGGTGTCGGCCAGCGTCTGGTCGTCCTCGGCGTTGAGATGACGGGGGTTGGAGAGCTCGAGGATCCCGGCCCGTCCGCGGCGGGTGACGTGCACGGGCCCGATCTGGAGCTCGCCCGAGCGGGCGAGCTCGGGCAGCAGCGCGACCGCCTCCGGCAACGGCTCCAGCATCGACCTCAGCAGGTGGGCGCCATGCTCGGGCAGCGACAGCCACGCGGACGCCAGCAGCCCCTGTCTGAACTCGACGCGGGTCTTGTCGGACAGCTTGCGGCCGCGCTCCTGCACCATCTCGGCCTCGCTCGGAACCAGGCCCGGATGGCGCTCGGCTGCCGCGTACAGCAGCGCGTCGAGCCGCACCGAGCGGGTGCGGCCGTCGGTCAGCTCGTCGTAGAGGACGGCGGGGTCGATCGTCGGGTCGAGTGCGGTCATCCCGCTCACAGGTACGGAAGGAGGTCGGCGACCTGGTCGATCACCGCACCGGGGCGATGGCGTGGGGGCAGCGACTCGATCGCGATCTCGCCGGTGATGCCGCTGCGGACGAGCACCGTGCGCGCCCCGCCGAGGTTGCCGAGGGCGATGTCCATCGCGGCGTCGTCGCCAATCACCGCGAGCTCGTGCGGTGGCACGCCGAGCCGCCGGCTGACCTCGCGCAGCGCGACCTGGGACGGCTTCCCGACGACCCTCGGCCGCCGGCCGCTTCCCTTGGCGATCGCCGCGGCGACCATCGCGCCGCGGCTGAGGATCGATCCCGTTCGCCCCGGCGTAGCCGCGCACGAAGCTGCCGGCCAGCAGCGCCGCGCCGCCGTCCACCGCGCGGGCGGCGCGCTCGATCTGGTCCAGGCTGACGTCGCTGACGTGGGCGACGAACACGGCGCCGACGCGGCTGCCGGTCGCGAGCTCGATCCCGACCTCGGCGAAGCGGTCGTGGATCGCCTCGGTGCCGAACAGCATCACCGGCTGCTCGCGATGGTGTCGCCGCAGGTACGTGATCGCGCTGTCGACCGGCGTCAGCAGCTCGTCGTCGGCGACCCCGATCCCGTCCTCTCGCAGTCCCGCCGCCATCGCCTGCGAGGTGATGTGACTGCCGTTCGTGAAGAGCACGAGCCTGCGACCTGACGCGCGGACCCGGTCGAGCACGTCGAGCGCGCCGGGCTGGGCGTGCGCGCGGCCGTCCGGGCCGCGATGCGCGAGGGTCCCGTCGACGTCGAACATGAAGCCGCCGGCCCGATCGAGCGCCAGCGCCCGCAGCGAGCCGTCAGCCGCCACGACGCCACACCACCCGCTCGCCGCCGCGGGCGAGCGTGAACGAGGAGATCTGCGGACGGCGCTGCAGCTCCTGCAGGAGCTCGACAAGTGGCGCGCGGCCCGGCCGCTCTGGAGCCGGCGTCCCCGGCCGGTGCGCCGGGGCCGGTGCCGGAGCCGGTGCCGGTGCCCGCGAGCCGTTGCGGGCCGCGATCATCGCGTCGACCTGCTGCTCGGGCATCGTCAGCCGCAGCAGCAGCTCCTCGTCGGAGATCCGCGCGCCGAACCGCTCCCGCGCGCCGTCGAGGCTGACCGGCTCGAGCTTGCTCAGCTTGCCCGCCTGCGGGCGGGCAAGCACGCGCTCCGCGATCTGCGGATCGACCGGCGCGGGGGGCGCGCCGTAGTGGCCGAGGAAGTAGCGGACGGTCTCGTCGGAGACCGTCGACCAGCGCTCGCGGTCGAGCACGTTCTGTGTCGCCTGGGTCGCGATCAGCTGCGAGACGGGCGTGACGATGATCGGGTACCCCATCTCGGCTCGAACGCGCGGGACCTCCTCGAGGACGGCCTCGAACAGGTGACCGCGGCGCATCTCCTCGAGCATCCGCTTGGTCGTCGTGACCATGCCGCCGGGCAGCTGGTGGCGGTAGTAGACGGCGTCGAACTCCTGCGGCGCCCCGGCCGGGAGGCCCTTGTCGCCGAGCGAGCGCGTCGAAGTACCCGGCGACCTCGGCCTCGGCTTCGAGGTCGAGGTCGACCTCGAAGCCGGACGACCTCGAGGTTGTGGACGGTCGCGCCGACCTCGGGCTGCGAGGTTCCGCGCGAGAGGGCGCCGGATGCGGTGTGGACGACCTGGAACCCGGCGCGGACACCCTCGAGGTAGACGTACGGGGCGAGGCCGATCGTGCAGTGGCTGTGCAGCTCGAGCGGACGCTCGCCGGCGGCTGCGAGCAGCGGCGGCGCCAGCTCGCGCACCGCGTCGGGCGTCAGCAGCCCGCCCGGATCCTTCAGGTAGAGACGATCCATCTCGGCGCAGTCCGCCAGCGCCGCCGCCTGCTCGCGCGTAGTACGCGTGCGTGTGCACCTCGCTGATGGAATACGTGAGGCCGATCACGACCTCCTCGATCCCGGCCCGCTTGGCGATCGCCGCCACCCGCCTGATCCGCTCGGGATCGTTCGACGGATCGGCGATCTGGAAGCGGCGGATGCCGTTGCGCGCCACCGCGCGGAACGACAGCTCGATCACGTCCTCGGCGGCCGGGACCCACGAGATGAAGCGCATGCCGGTGCGCGATCATGCTGAGCGGCGTCGCGGGCATCGCGTCGCCGGCCAGCCGGATCCGCTCCCACGGATCCTCCTGGTGGAAGCGGACCGAGACGGCGATATGCGTGCTCGAGGTGAAGTCGCAGGCGACGTAGCCGACGCGGTCGACGCGTCGGGGCGACCTGCAGCGATGTCCGGGGTCGTCAGGCCGACGGCGCCCCACAGGCTCTGGTTGCCGTCCCTCATCGTGGTGTCGACGATCCCGACGCTGGGGCGAGAGTCGGTCACGCCGTCGCCCTCGCCAGCCAGTCGGTGGTGACCGCCCCGGCCTGGAACTCGGGGCGTTGCAGCACGCTCGTGAGCAGCGCCCGGTTCGTGTCGACGCCCTCGACCTCGGTCTCGTCGAGCGCCTCGAGCAGCAGCTCGATCGCCTGCTCGCGGCGATCGGCATGGGCGATCAGCTTCGCCATCAGCGAGTCGTAGTACGGGGGGATCGTGGCGCCGGGGCCACAGTGGGTGTCGACGCGAAGGCCCGCGAACTCGGGGATGGAGAAGCGCCTGAGCGTGCCCGGCGACGGGCGGAAGCCGTTGGCCGGATCCTCGGCGCAGAGCCGGCACTCGATCGAGTGGCCGTCGATGCGGACCTCGGCCTGCGTGAAGCCGAGCCCGTCACCGTCGGCGATCCGCAGCTGCAGCGCGACGAGGTCACGACCGGTGACCGCCTCGCTGACGGGGTGCTCGACCTGGATCCGGCAGTTCATCTCGAGGAAGAAGAACTCCTCGGTATCGGCGTCGACGACGAACTCGACCGTCCCGAGGTTGACGTAACCGATCGCCCGCGCGAACGCGACGGCGGCCGCCTGGATCGCGGCGCGCGCAGGCTCGGACAGCTCCGGAGCGGGAGCCTCCTCGATCAGCTTCTGGTACCGGCGCTGAACGGAGCAGTCGCGCTCACCGAGGTGCAGCGTCTCGGCCGCGGCGGCCGCCACCTGCACCTCGACGTGGCGGGCGGCGGCGATGAACCGCTCGACGTAGATGCGGTCGTCCGCGAAGGCGGTGCGCGCCTCGGCCTGGGCGAGCGCGAACAGCAGGTCGAGCTCGGTCGCGTCCCGGACGAGCTTGATCCCGCGCCCACCACCGCCGCCCGCGGCTTTGAGCAGCAGCGGGAAACCGATCTCCTCGGCGGTGGCCCGCACGGCCGCCGCCGAGGCGACGATCCTGCCCGGCAGAACCGGAAGGCCGGCACGCTCGGCCTGCTCGCGTGCCGCCAGCTTGTCTCCGGTCATCTCGATGACCTCGGCCGGCGGCCCGATGAACACGAGGCCATGTTCGGCAGCGCGGCGCGCGAGCCGCGGACTCTCTGCGAGGAAGCCGTAGCCGGGGTGGATCGCGTCGCAGCCCGTCCCGAGCGCCGCCTGGACGACGACCTCGTCGCGCAGGTAGCTCGCGACCGCGGGGCCGGGGCCGAGGCAGACGCTGCGGTCGGCCAGCCGCGCGGCCAGGCCGTCGCGATCGGCGTCGGAGCAGCCGACGATCGCCTCGAGACCGGCCTCGTGGCAGGCGCGGACGACGCGCACGGCGATCTCGCCGCGGTTGGGGACGAACACCCGCCTCACGACGGCTCCACGCGGAACAGCGGCTCCCCGTACTCGACGAGCTCGGCGTTGCGCGCACAGATCTCGGTGATCGTTCCCGCGACCCCGGCCGGGACCGAGTTCATCATCTTCATCACCTCGATGATGCAGACGGTCGTGTCCGGCTCGACCCGGCTGCCGACTTCGACGAAGGGCGGGGTGCCGGGTGCCTGGGCCCGGAAGAACGTTCCGAGCATCGGGGCCTCGATCGTCAGCTGCCCGTCCTCGGGCGAGGTCAGCGCGACGGCCCGGGGTGGCCCCGACGCGTCCGGTGAGGGCGGCTCGGGCGGAGGTGCCGGCGACGTGGCCGGCGACGTGGCCGGCGACGTGGCCGGCGAGGTGGCCGGCGCGGCCGGCGCGGGCGGCTCGCCCTCCCCCCGCGCAGCACGTGCAGCGCGAACCCGTTCGTCTCGATCCTCAGCTCCCGCAGCGGCGTCGAGTCGATGATCCGCAGGATCTCGCGGACGTCCTCGTCGCTCAGCATCGATCGCGCCTCCCCACTGCCGTCCCTCCTCGGGGACGCCCCCGCTCCGAACTTCTGCATGACGAGTCCGAGCGCGGAGGTCGCGACCGGCGGCGCGGGCGGCGCCGGCACGTGCGTCGTGACGGGGCGCGATTGAACGACGAACACGTTGTCCGGCGCCTGCCCCGTGCGGGCGATCGCGAACTCGATGTCCTGATGGGCGCCGAAGTGGCGCTCGGCGACGCGGGCGAGATCGAGCAGCGCGGCGCGGCTCGAGGCGTCGAGGCACGGGGCGGCGGCGCGCTCGGGCGAGACGTCGCGGAGGGTCATGCCGCTCCCCGACGGATCGGGCACGTACTCGATCCGCTTGTCGCTGATCGTCTCGCGCACGACCTCGCCGCGTGATCTTCGAGATCGAGCAGATCGTCGGGGGTCACCTCACCGCCGACGACCGCGGGGCCGAGGCCCCAGCTCGCATTGATCGCGACCATGCTCGGGTCGCCGCTGATCGGGTTGCACGTGAACATCACGCCGGCGACGGCGGCGTCGACCATCACCTGGACGGCCACGCCCATCGACGCCGGGCGGAACGGACCGAGGTGGTCGCGGTAGCTGATCGCCTCGGCGCTGTAGAGGCTGATCCAGCAGTCGCGCACCGCCTCGCACACCTGCTCGGCGCCACGGACCCACAGGTAGGTCTCCTGCTGGCCGGCGAACGCGGCCTCGGCGCTGTCCTCGCCGACCGCGCTCGAGCGGACCGCGACCGCCGGCTCGGCCTCGCCGGTGGAGTGGGCGAGCCGCTGGTAGTGCTCGGCGATCGCGTCCCGGACCGAGTCGGGAACAGGCGCCGCGCGCATCGCTGTCGCGATCGTCGTGGCGGCGCCGGCGAGCGTGCTCAGGTCCCCCTCGTGGGCCGGAGCGAGCGCCGCCGCGATCGTGTCCGTCAGCCGCGCCTCGTGGATGAAGAGCTCGGAGGCCTGACACGGGATCGCGAACCCATCGGGCACGCGGATGCCGGCGGCGAGCAGCTCGCCGAGGCCGCTGCTCTTGCCGCCGTACGAAGGCTCATCGCCCGAGCCCAGCGCGCCCAGCGGCCGGACGTCAGTGGCGGAGCCCGATCGGCTCACGAGTCGAGCAGGGTGACGAGACCCGCCGTGCCGTCGACGCGGATCCGCTGCCCGGTCCGGATCGTGGAGGTCGCGCGCCCGGTTCCGACGACGGCCGGCAGCCCGTACTCGCGGCAGACGATCGCGGCGTGCGACATGACGCCGCCGACGTCGGTGACGGTCGCCCCGGATCTTCGAGAAGATCGGCGCCCAGGCCGGCGACGTGCTGCCGCAGACGAGGATCTCGCCCTCGCGGACGTCGGCGATCTCGTTGACGCCGCGCACGACGCGCGCGATCCCCTCGACCGTGCCGGGCGACGCGGCAGCCCCGTTCAGCTCGATCCGCCCTCGACCTGGCGCGCCCACTCCTGGACCCGCTCGGTGGTGACCCCCCAGAGCATGACCGTCATCGGATCGGTGATCGCCTCGGGCGCCACCCCGAGCGCCGGCGGCGGGGTCCACTCCGGCGAGCCGCTGCGAGCAGCTCCTTGCGCCGGGCGACGATCGGCGGCCAGTGCATCGGGCCCAGCGGCCGGCCGCCCGTCGCCCAGGTCAGGACGAGCTCGTCGAGGCGCTCGCGACCTCGTGGCGGGTCAGCTGGAAGATGTCCTCGCTGGTCGGCGAGGAAGCCGTGGCGGGCGAGCAGCGCGCCGAACTCGCGGACCTTGTTCCACCAGCGCGTCAGGAACCAGTAGTCGCAGTAGAACTTGTGCTCCTCGACGTAGGGGAAGACGGTGCGCGACAGGCCGAGCAGGTCGTCGCCACGGGCCGCGCACCTCCTCGGGCAGCAGCGCGCCGTACTCCTCGGCGAGCCGGTCGCGCTCGCGCGCGACCTCCTCGGTCGGGCGCTGCGACCGGCGCGCCCGAGCGCTGGGCCTGCGATGTAGCCCGATGATCGACGCGTACGGGATGCTCGGGTCGTCGAGCCAGCTGCGGTAGTCGTGCGTGAGCCCGTCGCCGGTCGCCATGTTGAACCACGGGTCCTTGACCGCCTCCAGCTCCTGCAGCCAGGCGCGGCCGGCCTGCGCTGTCTGCGAGCTCGGCGTCGATCTCGGCGGGCGTGCGGCCCTCGGCGAAGGCGCCGTCGACCCCGTTCTCGATCGCAGCTTGCGGCGAGCCTGCGCAGCTCGGCGTCGGGCCGGAACAGCAGCACGTCGATGCCGGCGACCATCTGCGCGATGTGCTGGTCGGGGATGTCGGGCAGGTGCGCCTTGCACAGCTCGGCGAAGGTCGCGTACGCGCCGTAGCCGAGCAGCAGGAACTCGAAGTGGTGCTGCCACATCAGGTCGCCGAGGCGCAGGCAGCGGCCGTAGGCGTCGAGCACCTCGTAGAACGCGATGTTGCGGTCCTCGCCGAAGCGCGACCTCGTCGGGCTCGTACTCGGGCAGATCCGGGACGCGCGAGCGCGCCGAGCTCGGCGATCAGCGCCTCCATCTTCGTCCGCCACTTGCCGTACAGCTCGGTCCAGTTCTGGAAGTAGTGGCCGGCCCGGCGCCTGGAAGTAACTCGGCGCGCTCGGCGATCTTGTCGGGGTCGGTGACCGGGTTGCCCGAGATGTAGACGTAGCCGTTGACGACCCGGTAGTCGATCCCCATCGCCGGCGGCACGGCGAACACGCGGTTCTGCCAGTTCCCGACCGCCTGGTAGGGCGAGTCGATGCAGATCACGTCGAACGCCGGATGCGGCGTCGGGAAGTGCATCGAGTTCCAGAACCAGAAGCGGTTCTCGTCCGTGTCACGGCGGCGCTCGTCGAACACGCGCGTAGTAGGGGTACATCTCCTCCCACCCTTCGCAGCCGGCGGGGGTCTCGATCGAATACGGACTCGGAAAGGCGCTCAGCGCCGGGGCGGTGCTTGCCATGGATCCTCCGTCGCCTGATGGGTGGGCCTCTCCGCTGCCACTGCCTGGCGCTTATACGCCCCCACGGGAGCACGCGTCAACCCCCCTTGCCAGATCGTGCAGCCCCGCTTGCGTGCTCGCGCTCTGTCGGGCCCGATCGGTGCGGCGGAAACGGCGTACTACGATGCCGCAGCGCGGCGCCGCAAACGCGCCGCCTGACGACTGTCGAGAGTGAGGAGGAGGCATGGCGAGGATCGTGCTCGTACACGGCGCGTTCGGCGGCGCCTGGTGCTGGGAGCCCGTCATCCCGGGGCTACGCGCCGCGGGCCACGCGGTCGAGGCGTTCGACCTGCCGGGCGCCGGCGAGGACCGCACGCCGGTGGCGGAGGTCACACTCGGGGCGTATGCGGATCGGGTGTGCGAGGTGCTCGCCGGCGGCCCACCGGCGGTGCTCGTCGGGCACAGCATGGGCGGGATGACGGTCACGCAGGCCGCCTCCCGGGCGCCGGAGCTGGTCAGCTCGCTCGTGTACCTGACCGCCTTCATCCCGCAGGACGGAGAGAGCCTGATGGACCTGACCCACTACCCGGAGGCGGCCGGCGACCAGGTTCAGGCGAACCTGGCGGTCGACGGCGATCCACCCGTCGCGAGGATGGCCGGCGAGGGCGTCCGCGAGGCGCTGTTCGGAACCTGCACCGACGAACAGGCCGCATGGGGTCTGGCCCACCTCGGTGCCCAGCCGGCGATCCCGATGGGCCAGCCGTTTGCGCTCGATCCCGGGCACGCCCCGGCGTTCGCGGCGCTTCCGCGCGCGTACATCAGCTGCCTGCGCGACCGGGCGATCCAGCCGGCAATGCAGCGCCGGATGCTCGAGGCCAACGGCTGCACGCCGGTGATCGAGATCGACTGCGATCACTCGTGCTGGATCTCGGCGACCGACGAGACCGTCGCGGCGATCGACCGCCTCGCCCGCGGCGGCTGAGCGGCGGCTGAGCGGCGGGCGGGCGGCGCGGCCGGGCGGCGCGGCCGGGCGGCGGGCGGGCGGCGGGCGGGCGGGCGGGCGGGCGGGCGGCGCGGCCGGGCGGCGTGGCCGGGCGGCGGGCGGGCGGGCGGCACGGGCGGGGCGCCTACGCTTGCGGCGTGGCGATCAACGCTGAGCAGCGCCGCGCGGCGCTCCTGGTCGCGGGCTGCTTCTTCATGGAGATGCTCGACGGCACGATCGTGACGACCTCGGCGCCGAAGATCGCGCGGGCGCTGTCGGTTCCGGTGACGAGCATCAGCTTCGTGATCACCGCCTACGTCGTGACGCTGGCAGCCTTGATCCCGCTGAGCGGCTGGCTGTCGGCCCGGTTCGGCGCGCGGCGCATGTTCATCGGCGCGATCGCGGTGTTCACGCTCGCGTCGGTCGGTTGCGCGGCCTCTCAGAGCCTGGGCGAACTCGTCGCGATGCGTGTGCTCCAGGGCGCGGGTGGCGCGATGATGGTGCCGGTCGGGCGCCTGGTCGTGCTCGCGCGCAGCGCCAAGACCGACCTGATGCGGCTCACCGCCTACCTCGTCTGGCCGGGGCTGATCGCGCCGGTGATCGCGCCGCTCGCCGGCGGGCTGATCACGACCTACGCGAACTGGCACTGGCTATTCCTGATCAACGTACCGCTCGGGGCGGTGGCGCTCACGGCGGCGCCGCGATGGATCCACGCGCCCGCCGAGCAGCGGCCGCCGAGACTCGACGTCGTCGGGGTGATCCTGTCGTGTACGGGGCTCGCGGGGCTTGCGGTGACGGCGAACCTGCTGTCGAGGACCACCTCGGGTTGGCTGCTCGACATCGCGGTCGGGGTGCCCGCGATCATCTTGATGGCAGCGGCGATCCGGCATCTGCTGCGCCGCGAGGACCCGCTGATCGACCTGCGGACGCTGCGCAACCACACGCTGCGCTCGGCCATCTCGGGTGCCGGCATCTACTTCATCGTGATCGGCGCCACGCCGTTCCTCGCGCCGCTGCTGTTCCAGACGGTGTTCGGCTGGAGTCCCGTGAAGTCGGGGGCGGTCGTGCTGTTCATCTTCGTCGGCAACGTCGGGATCAAACCCGCGACGACGTTCCTCTACAGCCACTACGGGTTCCGCACCGTGCTGCTCGCGGCGACCGCGATCCAGGCGGCGATGATGGCGCTCGCCGGTTTCCTGACGGCGGCCGTGCCGGTCGCGCTGATCGCGCTCGTCCTGCTCGTCAGCGGAATCGCACGCTCGGTCGGCGCCACCGGTTACAGCACGCTGACGTTCAGCGAGGTCCCGCCCGATCAGATGCGCCACGCGAACACGCTGTTCGCGATGGTCCAGCAGCTCGCGGGAGGGTTCGGGGTCGCCGTCGCGGCGATCGCGCTGCGGATCGGCCAGCAGGCTCGCGGGCTCCTCTCGGCGCACCCGGACCTGCGGACCTCCTACATGATCGCGTTCCTGCTGATCGCGCTGCTGTCGCTGGCGGCCTTCGCCGGCGCGGCGCGGCTGCGGCCGGGCGCCGGTGACGTGCTCCGGGGGCGCCGGGCGCCGCTTCCGGTCGCCGATGGCGGCTGACCGGACGTGATCGGGACAGTTCGGTGCCGCCGGCACGCGGGCGACGCAAAGTTCCCCACCCCCAGGCCTTGAATTGGGGGTTGTACCTGGGCGCGCACGGAGCGAGCGCCACGGTCCAACCCCCTCTCCGGGCCGAGGGGGTTGGGAAATTTCATCCACGCTCTGTCAGCGGGGATATCTGCACACGACGACCGGTGGTCGTTGCCCCGGGCTCCGGCGAGGCATCGTCGCCGGAGCGGGCCGGCTGGACCAACGTCGGCTCGGGACCGCTCTAGTAGACCGGAGCGAGGATCGTGCTCAGCACGACGAGCGCCCGAGCCCTGTGGGCGTTGAGCGCGAGCACCAGCTCGTCGGCATCCCCGCTCCTGACCGCTGCCAGGATCCGGTCGTGGGCGGCGGTGACGGCCGCCTCGCGCTCCTCCGGCGAGTTGTAGTAGAGGGCGCGGTATGACTCGGTCGAGTCCCACAGCAGCTGGATCAGCCGCAGCGTGTGCGGCCGGCCGGGAGCGTCGAGCAGGCCGAAGTGGAAGCGGCGGTTGGCCTCGAGCTCGCCGGCGACGTCACCCCGCTGAGCGGCCTGCTCGCACTCGAGCGCGGCGGCGGCGATGCGCTCGAGCGCCTCGTCGTCGAGCGTGCCGATCGCCTCGCGCGCCGCTCGCTCTTCGAGGATCCGGCGCAGCTCGTAGATCTCGCTGAGATCGTCGATGCTGAGCTCGGTCACGAAGTAGCCGCGGCGCGGGCGGTAGGTGACCTGGCCCTCCTGCTCGAGCACGCGCAGCGCCTCCCGAACCGGAGCGATGCTGATTCCCAGCCGCGCCGCCACCTCCTCCTGCGCGACTCGGTCGCCGGGCCGCAGATCGCCCGCGACGATCGCGCGGCGCAACCGTTCGAGCGCGTGCTGCGCGGTCGTGTTCGGAGCCCCGGCTGCGCTGCGGTCGCGCGCAGATGAAGGCACCGGCGTCAACGGAACGCCTGGATGCCCGTCAGGGCGCCGCCGATCACGAGCGCGTGCACGTCGGCGGTCCCCTCGTAGGTGACGACCGACTCGAGGTTGTTCATGTGCCGGATGACCGGATACTCGAGCGTGATCCCGTTCGCGCCGAGGATCTGACGGGCGGTGCGCGCGACGTCGAGCGCGGCGTTGACATTGCCGAGCTTGCCCATGCTGACCTGCTCGGGGAGCAGGCGGCCGCTGTCCTTGAGCCGGCCGAGGTGCAGGGCCAGCAGGGTCGCGCGCTTGACCTCGAGCGCCATCGTCGCCAGCTTCTGCTGCTGGATCTGGAACGAGCCGATCGGGCGGCCGAACTGGATGCGCTCGCGGGAGTACTGCACCGCCGCCTCGAGGCAGGCGCGAGCGGAGCCCGCCGCGCCCCAGACGATGCCGAAGCGCGCCTCGTTCAGGCAGGAGAGCGGGCCGGCGAGCGATGTCGCCTCGGGGAGGAGCGCGCCCGCCGGCAGACGGACGTCGTCGAACAGCAGCTCCGAGGTGACCGACGCCCGCAGCGACAGCTTGCGGTGGATCTCCTGGGTCGTGAAGCCCTTCGCCCCCTTCGGCACGAGGAAGCCGCGGACACCCTCGCCGGTTCGCGCCCAGACGACCGCGATGTCGGCGACCGAGCCGTTCGTGATCCACATCTTCTGCCCGTGCAGGATCCAGTCGCTTCCGTCCCGGCGCGCCTGGGTGCGCATCGAGCCCGGGTCCGAGCCCGAATCCGGCTCGGTCAGGCCGAAGCAGCCGATCGCCTCGCCCGCCGCCATCGCGGGCAGCCACTGCTGCTTCTGCTCCTCCGAGCCCCAGCGGTGGATCGCGTACATCGCCAGCGACCCCTGCACCGACACGAGACTGCGGACGCCCGAGTCCCCGGCTTCGAGCTCCATGCACGCGAGACCGTAGGCGGTGGCGCTGGCGCCGGCGCAGCCATAGCCGTCGAGGTGCATCCCCAGCACGTTCAGCGCGCCCAGCTCGCGCGCGAGCTCGCGCGGGATGGTGGCCGACTCGAACCAGTCCGCGACGTTCGGAAGCACGCGGTCTCGGACGAACGCCCGCACGGTGTCGCGGATGTCGCGCTCCTCATCGGAGAGGAAGTGGTCGATCCCGAGGAAGTCGTCCGGGCGGAGCGTGGGCTTCGCGGTCGTCGATGTCGTCATGTGGCGCTCCGAGGTTGCAGCGATCTCCGGATGGCCGCGGAGATCGTTGATTTTCGATTTTCGAATCTCTAGGATCTAATCACTGTGGCGGCGGCTCTACAAGGCCTCAAGATCGTCGACTTCTCGCGGGTGCTGGCAGGCCCGTTCGCGACGATGCTGCTCGGAGACCTCGGAGCCGAGGTGCTGAAGATCGAGCGGCCGGGCGCCGGCGACGACACGCGCGCCTGGGGACCGCCATACGACGAGGCGGGTACGGCCACGTACTTCCAGGCGGTCAACCGCAACAAGCGCAGCCTGGTGATCGACCTCGGCGACGAGGCGCAGCGCGCTCGGGTTCGAACGCTGGTGCGCGATGCCGACGTAGTCGTCGAGAACTTCCGGCCCGGGCTGATGGAGGAGTTCGGGCTCGGCTACGAGCAGCTGCGAGTGGGCAATCCGCGACTGATCTACTGCTCCATCACCGGGTTCGGCGCGGGGGCCGGGGACCTGCCGGGCTACGACCTGCTCGTCCAGGCGCTCGGCGGGCTGATGAGCATCACCGGAGAACCGGACGGGTCACCGATCAAGGTCGGTGTTGCACTGGTCGATGTGCTCTCGGGGCTGTTCGCGACGGTCGGGATCCTGACCGCCGCGATCCACCGAAACGCGTCCGGAGAGGGGCAGCGGGTCGACGTCAACCTGCTGTCATCGCTGCTTGCGGCGCTCGTCAACCAGGCGAGCGCTTTCACCTCGGGTGGTGTCGTCGCAGGCCGGATGGGCAACCGGCATCCGAGCATCGCGCCCTACGAGCTGTACCGGTGCGGCGAAGGTGAGCTGATCGTCGCGGTCGGCAACGACCGGCAGTTCAGGGCCCTGTCCGACGCGCTCGGAGCGCCGGGGCTCGCCTCCGATCCGCGTTACCTGTCCAACGCTCTGCGGGTCAGCCACCAGGCCGAGCTGGCGGTCGAGCTCGAGCAGCGGCTGGCGGCGCGACCGGCGGGAGAGTGGGCGGCGCTGCTGAGCGAGGCCCGAGTTCCGGCCGGAGAGGTGAACGACATCGGCGGCGCCTTCGCGCTCGCCGAGCGCCTCGGACTCGATCCGATCATCGCCGTCCCGACCCCCGAGGGCGGCGAGGTGCGCCTGCCCCGGAACCCGATCGGTCTGTCGCTGACGCCGCCGAGCTACCGGCTCGCGCCGCCGGCGCTGACCGATTCCCCGGTCGACGAGGACCCGGTGGCCGCGCAGTGAGCTGACCGCGGGCCGCTGGTGGCGCGGACCGCGTCGCTGGGCGAGCAGGCCGCGCCGCTGGGCGAGCGGGCCGCGCCGCTGGGCGAGCCAGCGGCGCGGACGAGCTCAGGCGTTCCGGGCGAAGCGGAGCGAGCCGGGCGTGTCGAGCAGCTCGCCCGTCTCGAGCAGGGTCTTGAGCCCGGAGAGGATCATCGGCCAGCCGCCGTAGAGCTCCGCGTTGGCGGACGCCGGCAACTGGTCGTGGACGACCGTGAGCCGGCACGAGGTGCCGACGGGCTCGATCTCCCACGTGACGCGCGTCGTCGGCTGGGCCTTGACCTCATCGCTCCAGAGCGCGTCGAAGGTCTGGACCAGCCGGCGCGGCGGATCGACCTCGACGTTCTCGCCGGCGCAGATGTCGACCACGCCGGGCACTCCGCCGGTGTAGTGCGAACCGACCTCCCAGCTCGAGCGGGTCTCGACCCCGAAGCTGTACTTGGCCCGCTCGGCGGGATCGGTGATAGCCGCCCACAGGCGCTCGGGCGTCGTCTTGATGAAGACCTCGAACACCGCCGTCCCGGCCGCGACCGGGGCGCTTCCATCAGCCCATGAGACCGTCTTCACAGCAGATTCCATCGTGTCGTCCTCCAGATGTGTCTTGAGCCGACTGAGCGTCGCCGCCCACGGCTCTGCGTACTTGCTCACCCACCGGTCATGGACGAGTCGGATCGGGACGGTGTTCAGGTAATGGAGCTTCTCGCGACCGCGCCGGAGCGTCGTGATCAGACCCGCATCCTCGAGCACGCCGAGGTGCTTCATCACACCGAAGCGGGACATCGCGACCCCTGCCTCCAGCGCGCTCAGGGTCTGACCATCCTTGGCGAACAACGCGTCGAGGAGGTCACGCCGGGTCTGGTCCGCCAGTGCTTTGAACACCTTGTCCACGACTCGCATAATAGGTGACCATTTAGTCACATGTCAAGCCCCATACTCGCCACGCGCGGATCGGCAAGAACGCCTGCACGCGATGGCTGGCCGGACGGGAGAGGCATGGCTAGCTTCCCGGCCATGAGGGATCGGAGCGCCCGCAGGCCGCCACCGGCCGCAGCGGCGTTCAGAGGTTCAGACGGCACGACGATGGCGCGATCCGGCGCCGTCACGGCGTGAGGAGACGATCGCGATGAGCGAACTAGACAACGACAGGCTCGCCTGGATCTACACCCAGATGGCGCGGATCCGGGAGTTCGAGGAGCGGGTCAAGCGGACCTTCGAGGATCATCCCGGCGTGATCCGCGGGCACACGCACCTGGCGGACGGGGCCGAGGCGTCGATCGTCGGCTCGCTGGCGGCGCTCGAACGACGGCGACCAGCTGATGGCGACCTACCGCTGCCACGGCTACCCGATCGTGCTCGGCACCGACACGAAGGCGATGATGGCCGAGATCTACGGGCGCAAGGACGGGCTCTGCGGCGGCTACGGCGGCTCGATGCACCTCGTCGACCCGGGCCGCGGGTTCCTCGGGACGAGCGGCATCGTCGGCCAGGGCATCCCGCAGGCGACGGGCGTCGCCTTCGCCGCCCAGATCCGGGGCCGGACCGGCAAGCAGAACGTGGTCCTCTGCTTCTTCGGCGACGGCGCCTCCAAGCAGGGCGCGTTCCACGAATCGCTGAACCTCGCGTCGCTGTGGAAGCTCCCGATCGTCTACGTGATGGAGAACAACAACTACAACGTCGCGACGCGCTCGGAGCAGGAGGACGCGAACGCCGCCGCCGGCGAGCCGCTGTCGGTCAAGGCCAAGGCGTACAGCATGCCCGGCGTCACCGTCGACGGTGGCGACCCGCTCGCCGTCTACGACACCGTCGGAGCCGCGGTCGACCGCGCGCGCGCCGGCGACGGGCCGACGCTAGTCGAGTCGAAGGTCTACCGGCTGTCGGCCCACGGCAACCTCATCGCCCCGCCCGGCGTGCCCCTTCACTACGACGAGCACGAGGCGATCCGCGTCTTCGGCAACCGCGAGGAGTACGAGGCCGCGCTGCGCGGCGATCCCGGTGCCGCGCTTCCGCGATGCGCCTGATCGAGCAGGGCGTGCTCGACGCCGCCCGCGCCGACGCGATCGCACAGGAGGCCCGCGACGAGATGGAGGCGGCCGTGCAGTTCGCGCTCGCCAGCCCGTTCCCGGAGCCCGAAGCGGCCACGAACTTCGTCTACGCCTAGGAGAGGAGCTAACATGGCACGTGAGATTCCCTACATCGCCGCGGTCAACGAGGCGCTCCAGCTGGAGATGGAGCGCGACGAGAGCGTCGTCTTCTACGGGCAGGACGTCGCCCCGAGCGACGACGACCCGCTGGTGCAGGCGTTCGGGCGCGACCGCGTCCGGGTCTCGCCGATCTCCGAGACCGCCGAGATCGGCATGGCCGTCGGCGCTCGCGCTCGCCGGCTACCGCCCGGTCGTGGAGCTGCTGATGGCCGAGTTCATGCTCGTGGCGATGAACCAGGTGGTCAACGAGGCCCCGCGCCTGCGGTACATGAGCGGCGGCCAGGTGAAGGTGCCCGTCGTGTTCAAGGCGGGCTACGGCTTCACCGCCGGCTGGGCCGGCCAGCACACGGGCTCGATCTACAACATGTTCTGCGGCATCCCGGGGCTGAAGGTGGCGCTGCCGTCGACGGCCGCCGACGCCAAGGGCCTGTTCGCCACGGCGATCCGCGATGACAATCCCGGTCTGCTACTTCATCCACTACCTGCTCGTGCTCGAGCACGGCGATGTTCCGGAGGGCGAGTACCTCGTCCCGTTCGGCGAGGCGGCCGTCCGCCGCACCGGCTCCGACGTGACGATCGTCGCGACCGGCTGGACGGTCGGCAAGTCGCTGCAGGCGGCCGAGATCCTCGCCGGCGAGGGTATCCAGGCGGAGGTGATCGATCCGCGCACGCTGCAGCCGCTCGACATGCCGACGATCCTCTCGTCGGTCGCGAAGACCGGGCATGTGGTGCTCGCCGACCAGGCGACGCGGCACGCTTCGGCCGCCTCGTTCATCGCCGCCGAGATCGCCGAGTACGGGTTCGGCGACCTGAAGGCGCCGATCAAGCTCGTGACGGCACTCGACGCGACGATCCCCTACAGCGAGCCGATGGAGGCGTTCGTCCTCCCCGACGAGCACAAGATCGCCGACGCCGTGCGCCAGACGCTCGGGCACCGCACCGGCGGCCGTCTAGCGAACGGCAGACCGCGCTGATGCCGCAGGCCCCCCGGCGAGGCAAGGCAGACTCGCGCAAGCCACCCGGGCGCGAGACCGAACCCACGCAGCTCGGGCGCGACACCGCGCTCCAGCTGCTGGCGACGATGTGGCGCATCCGCTGCTTCGAGGAGCGCGTCGCAAAGCTCGTCCGCAACCTGCAGCTGCAGGGGCTGATCCACCTCAGCATCGGCGGCGAGGGCGTCGCGGCGGGTGTCTGCGGGCAGCTGCGCGACGACGACGCGGTCTACAGCGGCCACCGCGCCCACGGCCACGCGCTCGCCAAGGGAGCGCCGATGGACCGGACGATGGCGGAGCTGATGGGCACCTCCGGCGGACTCTGCCGCGGGCTCGGCGGATCGATGCACCTGGTCGACGCCGAGCATGGCCTGATGGGCGCCACCGGCGTCGTCGGCGGCAACCTGCCGCTCGCCGTCGGGGACGCGCTCGCGGCCAGGCTCGGCGGCGGCGACCGCGTGACGGTCGTCCTTCTTCGGCGACGGCGCCGTCCAGGCCGGCCACTTCCACGAGTCGATCAACCTCGCGACGCTGTGGCAGCTCCCGCTGATCTTCGTCTGCGAGAACAACGGCATGGCGGAGTTCACGACCCGGGCCGAGCACACGAACGTCGCGAGCGTCTGCGACGTCGTCGCCCCGTATGGCTTCGGCCGCGCGACCGTCAACGGCTCCGACGTCGAGGACGTCTGGCTCACCTTCGGCCGGCTGCTGGAGCAGGCTCGCAGGGGCGGCGGGCCGTTCCTGCTCGAGTGCCTGACCCACCGCCGGCGCGGTCATTACGAAGGCGATCAGCAAAGCTACCGGGACGCGCTCGCCGACGGCGAGTGGGCCGACCGCGACCCGATCGCGAGACTCGAAGCTCTGGCCCGCGACCGCGGGTGGCTGGACGACGAGCGGGCGCAGGCGCTGACCGCCGCCGCGCAGGACGAAGTCGAGCGCTCGGTCGAGTTCGCGCGCCGCGGCGAGCCCCTCACCCCCGAACAGGCGGCGGACTTCGTGTACGCGCGATGAGCGACACCGGGACGACCTACGTCAAACAGATCCGCGCCGCGCTCGCACAGGCGATGCGCGACGACGAGCGCGTGATCGTGCTCGGAGAGGACGTCGCCGAGGGCGGCCCGTACCTCGCGACCGAAGGCCTGTCCGACGAGTTCGGCCGCGAGCGCGTGCGGAACACGCCGATCAGCGAGAACGCGGTCTGCGGCGCCGCGATCGGCGCCGCACAGGCCGGGCTGCGGCCGATCGTCGAGATCATGTTCATCGACTTCATCACGCTCGCGCTCGACCAGCTCGTCAATCAGGCCGCGAAGGCCCACTTCATGTCGGGCGGCCAGCTGTCGGTGCCGCTCGTCCTGCGCACCCAGGGCGGCACCGGCGGCCGCGCCGCCGCTCAGCACTCCCAGAGCCTGGAGGCCTGGGTGACCCACATCCCCGGGCTGAAGGTCGTGATGCCGTCGAGCGCGGCCGATGCCGGGGGCCTGCTGCTCAGTGCGATCGCCGATCCCAACCCGGTGGTGTTCGTCGAGAACAAGGCGCTCTACTTCCGCCGGGAGCCGGCCGTCGCGACACTCGAGCCGCTGCCCCTCGGCCGCGCGGAGCAGCTGCGCTCGGGCTCGGACGTGACGATCATCGCGCTCTCGCGACTCGTCGGGGAGGCGATGACGGCGGCCGAGCGGCTCGCCGGGGAGGGCATCGAAGCCGACGTCTTCGACCCGCGCACGCTCCTCCCGCTCGACCTCGAGCCGCTCGTCGCGTCGGTCAAGCGCACGGGGCGCGCCGTCGTCGCCCATGAGGCCGTCCGCGTCGGCGGCTTCGGTGCAGAACTCGCCGCACAACTGCAGGCCGCCGCGTTCGACTACCTCGAGGCTCCGATCCACCGGGTCGGAGCGCCGTTCACGCCGGTGCCGATGGCGGCGCCGCTCGAGGACGCCTACCGTCCCGCCAGCGAGGACATCCATCGCGCAGCGCTTGCGGCGCTGCGCTGGGAGGGCTGCGACGAGCCCGGCGCCATCCGCGACGCCGGCGGGATCGACGCTCGAGCGTTTGAGGCGGGCGGAGCGGCGGCTTGATCCGGTCAGGATCCGCCGCCGGCCGGCCGGCCGCCGAGAGCGAGCAGCGAGCCACCCGGGACATGCTCGATCAGATCGCGATGGCGCATCGCGATCTCGAGGTTGGTGATCGCGATCCGGGCGTGTTCGCGCGCGATCGCCTCGGCTCGAGCGCCCTGCCGGCGCTCGATCGCATCGATCAGGTTGGAGTGCTCGCGGTGGGCGACGATCAGGATGTCGCGGGAGGCCGGGATCTCAGCCTCGCCGCAGCACGAACGCGCTCGGGCCGGCGAACGGAAGCGAGATGACGGCCGCGAGCGATCGCTCGAGCAGCGGGCTCGCCGCGAGCTTGCAGAGGCGCCGGTGGAACTCGTCGTTGAGCTCGACGTAGCGCTCGAAGGCGTCGTATCCCCGGTCGTGCACGTGGACGCCGATCTGATCGTTGATCGCGCGCAGCGCGCGGCGGTCGGCGGCCGCGACGCCGTGCTCGGCCGCGAACCGCGCCGCCGTGCCCTCGAGCACTCCACGCAACTCCACCGCATCCCGGACGTCGGCCTCGCTGAACTCGCGCACGACGTAGCCGCCGCCCTCGAGTGCTCGCAGCAGCCCCTCGTTCTCGAGCGCCGCCAGTGCCAGCCGCACAGGCGTCCGCGAGACGCCGAGCCGAGCGACGAGCGGAAGCTCCGACATCCGCTCACCGGCCGCGAACTCCCCGCTCAGGATCAGCTCCCGCAGGCTCAGCACGGCGTGGGTGATGCGGTTTCGATGTGCGGTCCGAGCCATGTCAGCGAAGCGCCCTCGACCGCGGCGGCGGCCTCGACGCCCGCGCGTCCGATGGAAGGCGAGCGCAGCTTAACCCGCCCCGAGCCTTGCATGCAAGCGATCCCAAAATCAATCGCGCACTTCACACAAGATCCACGTAATTCCAAGGTATTCACAATGGGGCCTGACACCCTTGTCAACCGCCTTGCATACAGCCGACGGTCGGATTATGATTGCCCCGCCCCGACCGGTTTCATCCCAGGGGCGCGTGTACCTTCACAAGGAGGAGGAGATCATCGTGAGGACGTACCTTCACGGGACGCCCGTGAGGCTTACTGCTGCAATCGCCGCACTTGCCAGCGTGATCGCGCTGGCGTCCGTGCTCAGCGCCAGCAGCAGCGCCAATACCCCCCGCGCCGTCGCCCACAGCGCCAGCGCAACCTCGTCGTGCGGACCCAAGCCGGGCGTAGCGGCGACCGGCACGCCGATCATGCTCGGCGCGATCAACGTCAAGCAGCCCGGCACCGACTTCACCGACATCTCGAACATGGCGCAGGCCTACTTCGACTGCGTCAACGCAAACGGCGGCGTCAACGGTCACCCGATCAAGCTGATCCTCAAGACCGACGAGACCAGCCCGGCGCAGATCGCGGCCGACGCCAAGGAGCTGGTGCAGACCGACCACGTGCGTCGGGATCGCCGGCACCTCGGACATCATCGAGTGCTCGATCGACGACGCCTACTGGCAGAAGCTGGGCTTCTACGTGATCGCCGCCGGCATCGCACCCGAGTGCTACGTCGACGCCCAACTACGCCGACGTCAACATGGGCCCGCGCTACAGCTCCGACGGAGCCGCGCAGTACGTGATCGCCCAGGGCACCAAGAAGATCGTCTTCGACCAGTCGAACGTCCCGGGCACCGCCTACAACGTCGCCGGCGTGGTCGACATCGCCAAGGACGAAGGCGCAACCGTCACGCAGCTGACCGAGAACGTCCCGATCACGGACGCCAGCTCGGTCGCGATCAAGGAAGTCGATGACGCGGGCCCGAACGGCGCGGTGGTGCTCAACTTCACCCCGCCCGAGGCGCTGGTGATCCTCCAGGCCGCGCAGAAGCTCGGCCTGGAGGACCAGGTCAAGATGTGGGCGTGCTCGACGCCGTGCAACACCGACTTCCTCGCGAAGTCGCTCGGTCCGAAGTGGGACGGTCACTTCTTCGTCAACGCCGAGCTGCGGCCGCGTCGACGGACAACACCAGCCCGACGGTGAAGCTGTACGAGGGGATCCTCAAGCAGTACGGCTCGGCGGTCGTCCGGCGGCATCGGCTCGTTCAGCCAGATGGGCTTCACGATCGGCGAGATCGCGACCCATGCGCTGGAGTCGATCAAGGGTGCCTACACGGTCAAGAGCGTCAACGCCGCGTTCGAGGGCGTGAAGGACTTCAACACCGGGATGCTGTGCCAGCCGTGGACGTACGGCAACTATCCGCTGCACATCGCGAACAACGTCGACTACACCGTGACCCCGAAGAACGGCCAGATGGTGATCGCCCAGGGCTGCACGGCGATCTCCGCCGACGACCCGCGGATCGCCCAGTACCGGAAGGCGGTCGGCGGCTGATCCGATCGCGACGCAGCTGACGATCTAGAGACCACGAGCAATCAGGGAGCCGAACCAAGCCGATGCCCAGCTGGACCGACTTTCAGCCGTTCCTCGTCACCGGACTGGCGCTGGGCGGGGTGTATGCCCTCTCCGGCGTCGGGATGGTCGTGCTGTACCGCGCGACGGGGGTGCTGAACCTCGCGTTCGGGGCGGTCGGCGCGTTCGGCGCCCTGATCTCGTGGCAGCTGATCAACAGCTCAGGTGTCAACCAGTGGCTGGCGTACCTGGTGTGCCTCGCTGTTCGGCGGCGTCCTGACGCTCGTGCTACGGGATGGTCTTCGGGCCGGTCCTGGCCGCGCGCGACCCGCTCGTCAAGGCGGTCGCCACGCTCGGCCTGACGCTGATCCTGCTCGGGCTGATGGACCTGCTGTGGCCGTCGAGCGGCGGCGAGTCCCGCTCGATCTCGCTGCCGACCGACAACAGCGGCTTCATGGTCGGCGGGGTCCAGGTCAACTGGACCGACGTGATCGGCCTCGCGCGTCGGCGTCGCGATGACCGTCGGCGACGGCGCGTGTTCCTGCGCTGCACCAAGCTGGGCACGGCGATGCGCGCGATGGCCAACGACCGCGAGATCACGGCGACGCTCGGCGTGCCCGTCCGCCGGGTCGAGGCGGCCGCCTGGTTCGGCTGCGGGATGCTGGCCGGGATCGCCGGCGTGCTGCTCGCCGACCTCGTCGCGCTCGACCCGACGACCCTGACCTTCCTCGTGATCTCCTCGCTGGCGGCGGCGCTGATCGCCCGGCTGCAGTCGATCACCGCTCGCCTTCCTCGCGGCGATCGTGATCGGCGTCGTCGACTCGATGCTGACGCCGATCCAGTCACTCACCAACTACCGCGACATGACGCCGTTCGTGCTCGCCGCGGTCGGGCTGCTATGGGTCAACCGCCGGCGCGTGATCAGCATGACCCGCCAGGGAGTGTGAGCCCGATGGCGAACGTCGAGCGAGACGGCTGCGCCCGAGCGGCCGCACAGACCGCGACCACCGGGCCCGCGACCGGCGTCCGAGGGCTGCTCCCGGCGACCCGGCGCGACCAGTTCCGCGTGGCGCGGATCGTCGTGTCCTGCTGCTGTTCGTGCTGCTGCGCGCTGCCGTCGCTGTTCAGCGTCTACTACATCGACGCCTCGACGCAGGTGGCGATCTACTCGATCGTCGCGCTCGGCCTCGGGCTGCTCGTCGGGCGGGTCGGGCATGGTCTCGCTCGGCCAGGCCGCGGTGCTGTCGCTCGGCGCCTGGGTGGCGGCCAGGCTGCTGTTCGCGACCTCGCTGCCGTTCGAGGTCGTCCTGCTGGCCTCACGGGTCTGATCACGATGGTCCTCGGGACGCTCGTCGGCCTGCCGGCGCTGCGGCTGAGCGGCCTCTACCTGGCGCTGATCACGCTGATGCTGGCGGGCGCGATCACCGTCGTGCTGGCGACGACGAACTTCCCCAACGGCGGCCACGGCTTCCTCGGCTACAACGGCGCGCGCGCTGCACATCCCGCCGATCCGCCGGCCCGGGATCGCACTGACCGACCCGGCGTTCTTCCGCTACTCGGTCGTCGTCGCGGTCGCTGATGTTCCTGCTCGTGCTCGTCCACCTGCGGGGCCGTCCCGGGCCGCGCGTGGGCGTCGATCCGCCAGAGCGAGTCCGCGGCTCTCGCCGCCGGGATCAACACGACGCTCTACAAGCTCTGGGCGTTCGCGCTCGCGTCGTTCATCACCGGCGTCGCGGGCGGCCTGCTCGCCGGCGCCGACCAGTTACCTGTACTCGATCGACTTCCAGACGCAGGACTCGATCACGCTGCTCGCCGTCGTCCTGATGGGCGGCGTGTTCAGCATGTGGGGTGCGGTCGTCGCCGGTTTCCTGATGCAGTTCTTCCCGGCGTTCCTGAACAACTCGGGGCGTCAACTCGGACTGGCTGATCATCCTGTTCGGGATCGGCGTCCTCCAGGTGCTCTCGACCGCGCCCGGCGGGGATCGCCGACCAGCTGCCGAAGGACCTGGCGAAGCTCGGCCGGCTCATCCTCCGAGCCGGCAGGCGGCGTCAGCATCGCCCGGGGGGCGACGATGATCGAGGTCTCTGACCTGACGGTGAAGTTCGGCGGCGTGACGTCGCTCGATCAGATGAGCGTCACCTTCGAAGCAGGGACGTGCGGGCTGATCGGCCCCAACGGCGCCGGCAAGACGACCTTCTTCAACGTCCTCAGCGGGTTCGTCAAGCCCGCCACCGGGAGTGTGCAGGGCGTTCGGTGAGGACCTGCTCTCGATGGCGCACTTCCGCCGCGCCCGCTGGGGGGTGCGCCGCACCTTCCAGACCGAGCAGGCGATCGAGGAGCTGACGCGTCTACGACAACGTCGCGACCGTGCACGAGCACTCGGGTGCGTCCGGCGCCTCACGGCGCCGTGACGTGCTCGCGGCGATCGAGTTCGTCGGACTGGAGCGACCCGTACGTCAAGGTCGGCGACGCTCGGCGCCGGTCAGCGCCGCCTCGTCGAGGTCGCCCGGGCCGTGGTCGGACGGCCGCGCCTGGTCCTGCTCGACGAGCCCGCGGCCGGGCTGCCCGACGAGGAGACCGCGCACCTGAGCGCGGTGATCCGGCGATCCCCGAGCACACCGGGGCGCTGACGATCCTCGTCGATCACGACATGAGCCTCGTCTCCGCCGTCTGCGAGACGACCGCCGTGCTCGACTTCGGCAGGCTGATCGCGGCCGGGCCGACCGCCGAGGTCCTCCGTGACGAACACGTCGTCCGTGCCTACCTCGGAACCGAGGACGTCTGATGAGCGCGACCGGCGAGGACCGCCTCTGCGATCAGCGGCGTCACCGTCGCACGCGGCGGCCGGCCCGTGGTCCGCGACGTGTCGATCGAGATTCCCGCCGGCGAGGTCACGGCCCTGCTCGGACCCAACGGCGCCGGCAAGTCGAGCCTGGTGCTGGCGTCGGCGGCGTCCTGCGGCCGACGGGCGGCTCGATCATGCTCGGCAACGTCGACCTCGCGGGCAGGCGTCCGGAGCGGATCCGCCGCGAGCGGGATCGCGATCGTGCCGGAGGGGCGTCGCCTGCTCCGGCAGCTGACCGTCGAGGACAACCTCAAGGTCGCGACGTACACCCTGCCGCGCAACCAGGCGGACGCGGGCCGCCGGCAGGCGCTCGAGCTGTTTCCCGAGCTTGAGAAGCGCCTCGTCCGCCTCCGCCAGCACCCTCTCGGGCGGCGAGCAGCAGATGGTCGTGCTCGCCCAGGCGCTCGTCTCGAAGCCGCGCTACATCATCATCGACGAGCTCTCGCTCGGCCTCGCGCCGGTCGTCGTCAGCCGCCTGATCCCGACGATCCGCGAGGTCGCCAAGTCCGGCATCGGCGTGCTGCTGATCGAGCAATTCGTGACCGTCGCGCTCGGCGTCTCGAACAGCGCCTACGTCATGGAGGGTGGACGGCTCCAGTACTCGGGCACCGCGAGCGAGCTGCGCGAGAAGCCCGAGCTGCTGCACTCGGCGTACCTGCTGAGCGGGTCCGAGGAAGCCGCAGCCGCGCGCGCCTCGGGGGCCGCCGCCCCGGCCGGGCCGGCGTCGCGACAATCGTGATGGTGACCGCACTCCAGCACGTGCTCGTTCTCACCGACGACATCGACGCGTCCCGCGACTTCTACCGCGACGTCGTCGGTATGAGCGAGGGCGCGCGCCCGCCTTTGGCATTCCCGGGCCACTGGCTCTATGCGGGCCGGGTGCCCTGCCTGCACATCGCCGACCGCGTCTCCTACGCGGCGCACAGCGCCACCCTCGGGCTGGCCGTCCGCGCGGACGGGAGGCCCGGTGGAGCCGTCGATCATCTGGCGTTCTCGGCCGATGACTACGACGGCGTGGTCGATCGTCTGGCGCACCACGGGCTCACGCCGGTGCCGAACCTCGTCCCCGGCGTCCAGCGCCAGCTGTTCTTCGACGACCCGAACGGCGTCCGGGTCGAACTCAACTTCGCGCTTGATCCGAGCTAGCCGGTGCAACGTTCCCGGAACGCTGCACTGGACGGCGGGCGGTCGCGCGGAACCGAACCGGAGGTGTGATCGATGCGTGCAGCCGTGACCAGTGCCGTCCACGAGATCGAAGTGGTGGACCGCGACGATGCGGCCGAGCCGGGGCCCGGGGAAGTCGTGATCGTGCCCGAGGCGGTCGGGATCTGCGGCTCGGACTACCACTTCTATCTCGGGGAGCTGTCCGACGAGGCCGGCGGGTCGCAGTTCCCGCGGATCCAGGGTCACGAGGTCGGTGGCCGGATCGTCGCCGTGGGGCCCGGGTGCCGCGACGAGCTGACCGTCGGCCGGCGCGTCGCGATCTGGCCGCTACAGGCGTGCGGCAGTTGCTACCCCTGCCGGATCGGTCGCCCCAGCACGTGCGACAACTTCCGGCTGATCGGCGTCCATGACGACGGGGGCCTGCAGCAGCAGCTGCTCGTCGGTGCCGATCAGGCCTTCCCGATCGACGTCGACAGCCCGGCCGTCGCAGCGCTGGTGGAGCCGCTGTCGGTCGCGGTCCGGGCGGTCAACCGCAGCCGCCTGCAGGCCGGCGAGCGCGCGGTCGTGCTCGGCGCCGGGCCGATCGGCCAGTGCATCTGCCTTGCGGCACGCGAGCGGGGCGCCGAGGTCCTGATCGTCGATCTGCAGGAGAGCCGCCTGGCGCTCGCGCGTGAACTCGGCGCCGAGACCCTGCTCTGGGCCGGTCGCGACGCGGTCGTCGCGGGCGCTCGCCGCTGGGCGGCGCCGGACGGCCCGCCCGTGGCCTTCGATGCGACCGGCGCTCCCGATGCGGTGCGGGCGATGATCGACATGGTGGCGTCCGCCGGACGAGCGGTGCAGGTCGGCATGTCCAACCACGAAGCGCCGGTGCGGATCGGCAGCCTGACCGAGAAGGAGCTCGACCTGCTCGGTTCGAGCTGCTGCGAACGGCACGAATTCGCCGAAGCCGTGAGCCTGGCCGAGCGTCATCCGGATGCTCTCGCGCGGCTGGTGAGCCACGAGTTCGAGCTCGGCGATGCCCCCGAGGCGATGCGGTTCGCGATCGAGAACCCGACCAATGTGATGAAGGTCGTGATCACGATCTCCTGATCGGGTCGCAACCGTGGCGAGAGAGGAACGAGATGGCTGATCGACTGAAGGGGAAGGTCGCTCTGATCACCGGCGGCGCCGGCAGCATCGGCGCCGCGACGGCCCGCGCGTTCGTCGCCGAGGGGGCCCGCGTGATGATCACCGACGTGGTCGAGGCCGACCTCGCCCGCGTCGCCACCGAACTCGGTTCCGAGGCCGTCGCCCACCGGGTCACCGACGTGACCGACGAGGCCCAGGTGCTGGCTGCGGTGAAGGCGACGGTCGAGGCCTTCGGGCGGCTCGACATCGCGTTCGCGAACGCCGGCGTGTCCGGTGTGATCGCACCCGTGACCGAGTACCCGCTCGAAACGTTCCAGCGTGTGCTGGCGGTCAACGTGACGGGTTGCTTCCTGATCGCCAAGCATGCCCTCGCCGCGATGCAGCCGGGCGGCAGCCTGATCATCAACTCGAGCGTCGTCGGTCTCACGTCCGACCGGGGCATCGCCGCCTACGCCACCTCGAAGCATGCGGTCGTCGGGCTGATGCGGACCGCAGCGAAGGAGGCGGCCGAGCGCGGGATCCGCGTCAACTCGATCCACCCCGGGCCGGTCGACAACGAGTTCCAGCACAAGATCGAGGTGGAGGCGATCGGCGCCTCGCGCGAGGAGTCCGAGCGGGTCTTCGATCAGATGATCCCGCTCGCCCGCCATGCGGCGCCGGCCGAGATCGCCGCGGCGGTCCTGTTCCTCGCCACTGACGAGAGCTCGTTCATGACGGGCGCGACGGTCGCCGTCGACGGCGGCCTCAGCATCTGACCGGCGCGACGGTCGCCGGCCTCAGCAGCTGAGGACCGCGCGGCGCCGGGCGCCCACCAGTTCGACGAGCAGCGCCCCGCTTCCACACGCGGCCATGACGATCGCCATCGGTATCGCGCTGTGGGAACCCGACAGGCCAACGAGCGGAGCCAGCGCGGCCCCGACGCCGAACTGGGCCATGCCGAGGAGCGCCGAGGCGCTGCCGAGAACCTCGCCATGGCCCTCCATCGCCGTCGCCATGCCGTTCGACAGGACGAGGCCGTTGGCCGCCATCACGACGAACAGGACGCCGACGACGACCACGAAGCCGGCGTGCGCGACGATGATCGCGAGCGTCGCGACCGACGCGAGCGCGACCCCCGCCAGGCCGATCCGGAACAGCGCCCGGGCGTGCAGCCTGCCGAGCGCATGGCTGCCCAGACGCGAGACGGCCGCCAGGCCCGCGGAGTTGCAGGCGAAGACGATGCTGAAGGTCTGAGGCGAGGCGTGGTAGACGTTCTCGAACACAAACGACGAGCCTGAGATATACGCGAACATCGCGCCGAAGGAGAGCGAGAAGGCCGCCGCCGGAACCGTGAAGCTGCGGTCGGTGACCAGGCCGCGGAGCGGCTCCAGCGTGCCGGCCAGTCCACCGCCGCTCCGCTCGCCGGCCCCGAGCGTCTCGGGGAGGCGCCGGGCGACCCAGAGGAGCAGCAGCACACCCAGCCCTGCAAGCCCGACGAAGATTCCGCGCCAGTCGGTGAAGCGCAGGGCCTGGCCGCCGAGGAGCGGCCCGAGGATCGGCGCCGCGCCGGTGATGATGACCAGCGTTGCGAACATCTGCGCCGCGGCCGTGTCCGAGAACCGGTCCCGCACGATCGCACGCGCGACGACCAGCCCGGCGCCCGCCGCAAAGCCCTGGATCAACCGCAGCGTGATCAGCGCCGACACCGACGGCGCCGCCGCGCAGGCGCACGAGGCGATCACGTAGCCGACGATCCCGGCGAGCAGTGGGGCGCGGCGCCCGAACGCGTCGCTGGCGGGACCACAGACGAGCTGGCCGATCGCCATCCCGAGCATGCAGGCGGTGATCGTCAACTGCCCGGCCGACGCGGATGCGCCCAGCTGACGGGTGAGCGCCGGCAGCCCTGGCAGGTAGGCGTCCATCGAGAGCGGCCCGACGGACGTCATCGCGCCGAGGAGCGCGACGAGCTCGAGCCGCGCCCGTCGCGCCTCCCGTTCAGATCCGTCTTGCCCAGGGCCCACGCGTCGCAGAGGGCGATCATAGGCGGCCGCGCCGAGCTCACTTCGCCTGACCCGCCGATGCGTATGACCGTCGACGCACACCGGTCAGGCAACGAGCGCAGGGCACCGGCACTGCCGGTTGCCTCGGGCGACGCCGAGGCGTAGGTTCGCGGCATGCACGTACTTGATGATCAGCGCGCCCAGGCGGTGCGGTCGCTGTGCGACCTGATCGTTCCCGGCTCGGCTCGCATCTGGCCAGAGGTGTACATCGACGCGCTGCTCGCGCGGATGGACGAACAGGGACGCAGCGGCGTGCTCGCCGCCGTCGACGAGCTCGCCGCCGCCGGCGGCGGCAGCGAGGCGCTCGCCGCACACTTTCTGTCGCCCAGCTTCATGCTGATGCGGGCGCTCGCCGTCGAGGCGTTCTACAGCGACTTCGTCGCTCCCGGCGCTCCCGGTCCCGGCGCGTGGTCCGAGATCGACTTCGCGCCGCCCGTCGCGGCGCAACTGAACAAGGACTGGTCCTACCTGGGAGTCGGGACATGAGCGAGCACTTCAATGCAATCGTGATCGGGTCGGGCGCCGGCGGCGGCATCGTCGCCGCCGAACTCGCCGAGAACGGACGCTCGGTGCTGCTGCTGGAGACGGGGCCGCACCACACCGCGTCGGACCACGTGCGCTGGGAGGCCCGCGCCAACCACGAGATCTGGTTCCCGGTCGCGTTCGCCGAGCCGCCGGCAGCCGACCTGCCGCCCGTGCCGCTGCTTCGCGGCCGCTGCGTCGGCGGCACGACGACGGTCAACACGAAGGTGGCGGTCAGGCCGGAAGGCCTCGACTACGAGAAGTGGCATGCCGCCACCGGGCTGACGGGCGACTCCGGCCGGCGGTTCGCCGAGGCCGACCTGCTGCCCGCCCTCGAGCGGGTGGAGCGGCGTCTCGGCGTCCGTCCCCGCACGGACTGGCAGCGCTGCGTGACCGTGATGGCCCCAGGGTTCGAGGCGGTCGGCACGAAGCTCGCCGCCGTGATGTCGTACACGGATCCGAACTGCTCCCTGATCGGGTCGTGTATGCAAGGTTGCCCGACGAACGCGGGCAAGTCGACGCTGAACACCTACATCGCACCGGCCGTCGTCTTCAACGGTCTCGAGCTGAGGCCGAACTGCACGGTCCAGCGCGTGCTGATCGAGGAGCGCGCCGGTCGCCCGCAGGCGACCGGCGTCGAATACGTCGGCGCCGACGGGCAGTCCCATCAGGTCGACGCCGACGTCGTCGTCGTCGCCGCGGGCGCGCTCGGCACGCCGGGGATCCTGCTGCGCTCCGGCGTGCGTGAGTTCGCAGGCGATTCGGCGAGCAGCCGCCAGATCGGCCGCAACCTCGGGTTCCACGCCGCACGGCTCGTGGCCGGGCTGTTCGACGAGCGGATGGACGCTCACATGGTCTATCCGATCAGCGCCCACTGCAAGCACTGGATCCACGACGACGACGGCGGCTATCTGGTCGAAGCCTCCACGATCCAGGATCCGATCGGCTTCGCCACTGGTCTCTGCGACGAGAACGGCCTCCCGATGTGGGGCCAGGACCTCGTCGAGGTCACGCGCCGTTATCGCCACATCTCGAGCCTGCTCGTGATGATCAACGACGAGAACACCGGGACGGCATGGGTCGACGAGACCGGGCGGGACCGGTACTCCTACGAGTGGAACGAGCGCGAGCAGGAGCGACTCGACGCGTCGCTCGCGCGTGCGGGGGAGATCCTGATCGCGGCGGGAGCCAAGCGGGTGTTGCCGACCGGGGTCGTCAGCACGCACGTCCAGGGCAGCTGCCGGATGGGATCGGACCCGGAGCGCTCGGCGGTCGATGCGCACGGTGAGTCCCACGACATCGGCCGGCTGTTCGTCGGCGATTCGTCGGTGGTTCCAAGGACGCTCTCGGTCAATCCGTCGCTGACGATCATGGCGCTCGCCAGCCGCCTTGCGAGCTATATCAACGACGACCCGCGCGGCTACCTCGGCACGGGAGCCCGCGCGCTCACGCCCGCCTGACGCTACTGGGACCGCTGGCGGCGGGTGGTGGCCAGCAGGTGCGGGCGGGCGGAACGGCGCTGGCTCCACCACCGAGCGGCGTCGAACCCGGAGGCCGTGTGATCGCGCGCGATCAGCCAGATGGTGCCGACCGTGACCAACGCGGCCAGGAGGGCCTCCGGCTCCGTGACGTGCAGGGCGGGGCACAGCCAGAGCAGGAGCATGCCCAACCACTCCGGGCCGAGGCGAGGCCGCATGATCGCCACCGGCACGATCAGGAGGGCGAGGTAGTGGTTCCACACCAGCGGCGAGGCCGCGAGCATCAGCGCCACCGCCACGGCCAGCCCGGCGTCGTCGCGACGCCTCGCTCCCAGCTGGACGCAGATCAGGGCGAGGGCGGCCGAGACGACAACCTCCACGCCCGCTGCAGCGGTTTGGGAAAGGCCGATGCGCAGCGCGCTCGCTACGAGCGAATAGCCCTCGTGGCACCAGGCGGCGGTCACCCGGTCCGACAGACTCAGGTACCGGCCGATCTCGCGGGAGCCGAGGACGGCCCACGCGGCGGCGTTGCCGACCCCGCCGCCGGCGAGCGCCCAAGCCGATGCCCGGTAGCGCCGTGTGCACAGCAGCCACAGCGCCAGCGGCCACACGAACGGCTTCAGGGAGATCGCCAGGGCCACCAGCAGACCGGCCACGATCGGGTGCTGCCGGTACCTCCAGACGAGGGCGATGAGCAGCGCCAGCACGAGGGTCAGGTTCCCCGCCTGCCATGCGCTGATCACCGGCCATAGCAGAAACGAGAGTGCATACACGCGCCAGTCGCGAACGGTCAGTACCCGCAGCGTCACGACCACGGCCGCGATCGAGAGCGCCACGAAGAGAGCGGCGCTGATCGTCCGCGGAAGCAGCCCGAAGGGCGTCAGAGCGAGCGCAGCGACGGCGGGGTACGGAAATGCCACCCCTGCTGCGATCTGCCGATGGCTCCAGAGATAAGGACTCTCGGCCGCCAACACCCGCCTGGCGGCCACCCAGTACTCATCTCGAAAGTCCACGCCTAACTCGTGATGTGCGACGTAGGTCACGAGCAGGCTGACAGTGACGATCGGCGCCAACAACGCCAGCGCGTGGAGCAGGGCGGCATCGGGGCCGCGGCTCGCCTGCTGCGGCCGCCGCGTGAAGCTGGCCAGACCCATCCGTCTACTATCGGCTTACGGACCGCCGGCCTGATGCCACCTTCGTCTAAGCGATCGTCGGTCGATTCAGGTGCAGGCCCTGGGGTGTGGGTGCAGCACCACGCGGGCCGCGGGATGCTGAAGCGGCGATCGCCGCAGCGCCACCGGTTGATGTCCGCTCAAGCTGAACGCGCGGTCGCGGCGTCCGTTGCGTGCGTCTGAGGCTCGGGCGTCCGGGGATCGCGGAACCGCGACCGCAGCGCGCGCGGGCGTCCGGATTGAGGGCCGCTCGGACGGGCAACCTCAAGTTCCAAACCCCCCGGGTGATCTCTGGGGGTATGGAGCTGAGGGGTCTCTACGACCCCCAAGCTCCAAACCCCCCCGCCACGACCGGGGGGCTCCGGAACTTACGGGTCATCATCACTCAACGTGACGCGGGCCTGGTCTCTGACCTGACGTGAAGCGGGTGCGGTCTCGGTCCAGACCCCGGCGGGCTCCGTGATGACGAGGGCCGCGACCAGCTGAACGTGACCGGTAGAGGGGCGCCGCACCAGAACCCGAGCATCGGCGCCAGCAACTCGCTGATCGCCGCCGTCACCCATCACCGCCACACTTCCACCGCGACTGGAACACACCATCAAACCCTCACCTCATTGAGCGACGCTCCCTAAGGGCCCGTAGCCACGTCTGAAGAATCCTAGCTCTGCTTGCGCCAGCCGCCGTCGGCGTAGGACGTGCGAACGACCTCTGTGTACGGAGCCGGGCTCACGATCGCGCGGATCTCGCGCTGGACGTGACGCTCGACGGTGGGCTTCGAGGTGTCCCCGCCCGGCTCGCCCCAGAGGAACGTCACCTCGGTGCCCGGCTCGGCGTACTGCTCGTCGAGGATCGCGAGGGTGAGCATCTTGCCCTCGTTCGCGCTGTACCCCACCCAGGTCGACACGCCGACGATCTCATCGTCGACGAGGACGCTGTCGAAGGGGTGCATCGAGTACACCGCCGACGGCCAGTCGATGAACTTGCCGTGCTCGGACCTGCCGAACATCGATCCGATCGTCGCAGCGACGTCATCGTCCTCGAGGGCCAGTGTCACCTTCTTGCGGTGCGGGCCGTCCGCGATCCGCTCGAGCGACTCGCGACCGACGAAATCGTGGTCGAACTTGACCATGTGGGCGTAGCCCAGGTCCCAGGGCGTGAAGTAGTAATCCTCGATGTTCGATGAGACGAAGCTGCCGCCGATCGAAGCCGACGCTTCGTAGCCGGTCGCAGGCAGCCACTCGCGGTAGCCCTTGAGCGAGTCCCCCGAGTAGACCGCCGGAAGCGGGGACGGGATCCACGCCGACTCGAGCGCGTTGGAGGAGTAGGCACGGCCGCCGACGAGGCGCAGACCGAACTCGTCGCCGGCGGCGATGATCGCCTGGCGGACCGCCTCGCCGTCGTCCCACGCTCCGAACAGCTCCCAGCCGGGCTGGCCGGCCATGCCGTGACGGAGCGCCCGAACCGGACGCCCGGCGATCGTGACGGCCCGCATGTTGAACAGCTTCAACTCGGGTGGAGCCTCCCCGAGCACCTTCGCGATCAGGTCCATCGCGTTCGGGCCCTGGACCTGGAAGCGGAACGAGCGGCGCCGCCCGTCGCTCCGCAGCGCAGTGCGCTGATCGAACTCGAGCTCGACGTCATGGCCGCCCGTTTCGGCGTGGTAGGTCACCCAGTTGAGCACGGGGGCACGCCCGACCAGGTTGAACTCCTCCTCGGCGAGGTGGAACAGGATCACGTCGCCGATCACGTACCCATCGGGTGTGACGGGCACGAACTGCTTCGCCTTATCGACAGCCGAGTTTGCGAACGTGTTGATCGCGAGGCCGGACAGGAGCTTCAGCGCGCCAGGCCCGGTGACCTTGAGCTCGGCCATGTGATAGGACTGGTTGAACAGGACGCAGCTGTGCTGCCACGCGAGCTGCTCGTCGCGCCAGTTGGTGTACTCCGCCGGCACCCCCGGGTAGGCGTTCGGCCCGGCCTGCGAACTCCGCAGCAGGGTCACCGGATCGGTCGTGGCGAGCAGTTGCTCCAAGTTGTCAGCCATCTGTCATGTCTCCTTGAGGGACGTCGCGTGAGTGTGCGGAGCTCGCCCGTGTCGCCTTGCGACAGGGGCGGCGAGCGGGTTTCCACCGGTCACGAGGGCACGCTCATGACGTGGCTCTCGGTGAACTGGAGGATGCCCTCCCGGCCAAGTTCGCGGCCGATCCCGCTCTGGTTGAAGCCGCCGAACGGGGCCCGCTCGTCGACCGCCGTCGCGTTGGCGTTGTTGAAGAACGTGACGCCGCTGCGCAGCTGCCTCGCCACGGCCATCGCATGCTCGGGATCGCCGGACCAGACCGACGAGCACAGCCCCGCCCAGGTGTCGTTCGCCTGCGCGACCGCATCGGCGTCGCCGTCGTAGGGGATCACCGGCAGCGCCGGGCCGAACTGCTCCTCGGTCACGATCCGGGAGTCGTGGCTCGGGTCGAGCACGAGCGCCGGACGCATGTAGTTGCCCTCGCGCGGGTCGCCGCTGCCGAACTCGCCGAACTCGAGGACGCCGGCGCCGGCGGCGCGGGCCTCGTCCACCAGCGACGCAACGAAGTCGCGCTGGCGCGCCGTGTTCAGCGGGCCCATCGTCGTGTCCGCGTCGAGGCCGGACCCGATCTTCGTGCCCGCGAGGAAGCCCTGGAGCCCCTCGACGACCTCGTCGAAGCGGGCGCGGGGCACGTACAGGCGCTTGACAGCCATGCACACCTGACCGGTGGTCATGAAGGTCGCCATTCCGAGCCGCCCGATGGCGGCGTCGTCCATCTCCCAGTCGTCGAGGATGATCGCGGGATCGTTGCCACCGAGCTCGAGTGTCACGTTCGTGAGGTTCGGGGCTGCCATCCCCATGATGCGCGCGCCACCGGCGACGCTGCCCGTGAAGACGACGTGCCGGACGCGGGGATCGCCGACGAGGACCGGGCCGAGCACGGCGTCGGCGCCGGTGACGACGCCCAGCACGCCGGGCGGCAGAGCGAGCGCGACGTGCCGAAGCGTCGAGACGACCGACAGCGGCGTCGTCGGCGGCGGCTTGACGATCACGGTGTTGCCCGCCATCAGCGCGTGCGGAAGGCTGGCGGCGAGGATCGCGAGCGGCCAGTTGAACGGGATGATGATCGTGACGACGCCCTGCGGCAGCTGCTCGATGGTGGTGTGGAACGGCGGACCCTCGAGGATCTCGGGCTGCTCGAGCACCGGCGCGACGGCGGCGGCGCGGTGGAAGCGGCCGACGAACTCACCACAGTCGATCTGGCACTCGAAGCGGGTCTTGCCGTGCTCGCGAACGAGCAGCTCCGCGCGCTCGTCGGCGTCGGCGGCAAGGCCATCGAGCGCGGCCAGGGCCAGCTGCACCCGCTCGGAGACCGGGCGGGCGGCCCAGGCGGGCCATGCCGCCTGCGCCGCGGCGACCGCGTCGAGCGCGTCCTGGTTCGACGCCGCGGCCGCGTGGCCGACGACCGAGCCGTCGTGCGGGTTATGAACGGCGAACGTGTCGCCGGTGTGTCGCTCTTCGCCTGCGATCAGCAGGGGTGTCGTCACTGTCGTGTCACTCACAGCCATGTCTGGACCTTTCCTCGCGATCTCACTCTGATGGGTCTAAGGCGCACCATAGGCCCCTCGGGATCCATCGCGCAATGTGGCGCTCATGTCAGACCGGCGCTCACCTGCGCCAACGTCGCCTCGTAGGAGCACTCGAATGCCTGCTCGATCGGCAGGCTGCGCAGCTCCGCCGACAGCACTTCCACTCCCCACGGCTGGTCGCGGTATCCGGCCTCGTGCAATGCCGCGACGTACCCCTGGATGTCGAGTTCACCCTCGCCCGGCAGCATCCGGTGGTTGATCACCTCGTCGTGCGGGTCCGCCGCGAACTCGACGGGACCGTCGGAAAGCTCGGCCCACTGCAGGTACTGGGCCGGGATCTTCAGCAGCTCGCTCGGCGGGACCTTCAGCTTCCCCATGTGCCAGGTGTCGATCGCGACGCCGCCGTTCGGGCGCCCGGCCTGCGTCGCGAGCTCGACGAGCTGATCGATCGTCTGCAGGTTCTGGTCGAACGGGATCAGCTCGTAGACGACCTTCGCGTTCGTGTGCTGCGCGGCGTCATCGCACAGGGCCGCGAACTCCTCGATCAGGCGCGGGAACTCGCAGGGCGTCTCGGGAATGTTGCCGACCTTGATGTGGTGGGCATCGAACGCGGCGGCGGTCTCGAACAGCTGCCCGCGCAGGCGGTCGGATGCCACGCGCGGCTCCGTGCCGGGCTCGGCGAAGAAGTCCCACAGGAATTCGACCTCAAGGTGGCGCAGGCCCGCGTCGTCGAAGATCTGGCGCATCTCCCGAAGCGTCCGCGTCTCGAGCTGATGCGTCACGTCGGCATGCCAGAGACCGAGGCCGCTGTAACCGACGCGCGCGGCCTGCGCGCAGCGGTCGCGCCAGTCGTACAGGCTCCATTCGCGCCCACCGTGGATCTCGACGGGGCCGGAGGTCGTCCAGTACAGCGCGATCAGCTCAATCTCCGGCATGCTGCCTCCAGTTCGTTGGTTGGTGCCCCATGGGTCGCCCGCTCAACCTACATCGGCGGGCCCGGCCGCGGCCTGCTCGGCGCCACCGAGGTAGGCGGCGATCACGCGCCGGTCGTCGCGGATCTGGTCGGGCGGCCCCTGCGCGATCACCTGACCGAACTCGAGCACGATCACACGGTCGCAGATCGCGAGCACGAGCCCCATATCGTGATCGATCAGCAGCATCGACTGGCCGCGGTCGGCGAGGTCGCGCAGCTTGTGTCCGAGCGCGAGGCTCTCGGTCGTGTCGAGGCCGGCGGCCGGCTCGTCGAGGCACAGCACGCGGGGCTCACCAGCGAGGGCGCGAGCGACGCCGACGAGCTTGCTCTGGCCCTCGGGAAGCTCGTCCGGCAGCGCGTCGGCGGCCCACTCGAGGCCGACGAACGCCAGTGGATCGGCGACCTTCGCGCCGCCGCCGCCGTCCACGTCGTGCTCGCCGGCGTGGCCCCCGCCAACCGCCGCGAGCCCGCGGACCGGCGCGGCAACCTCCAGGTTCTCGCGCACGTCCAGATCCTTGAACAGTTCGGTCCCCTGCCACGTGCGCACGAGGCCGAGACGCGCCCGCTCGTGCGCCGGGCGCTTCGACACGTCGCGACCGTCGAGCGTGATCGTGCCGCTGAAGGCGACGAAGCCCGTGAGCGCGTCGATCAGCGTGGTCTTGCCGGCGCCGTTCGGCCCGATCAGCGCGACGAGCTCGCCCTCGTGGATCTCGAGGTCGACGCCGTTGACCGCGTGGACGCCGCCGTACTTCACCGACAGGCCCTTGACCTCGAGCACGACCGGGCGCCGGCGGAGCTCGGGCAGCGGCACCCTGGGACGCGAGGCGTGGTCGAGGACCGGCGCGTCGGCCTGCTCGCGCGGGGCCTCGACCTCCGGCCGCTTGTGCGTCATCCGGTAGAGCTTGCCCGCAACGCCCTCGGGATTCTGCAGCAGCGTCAGGATCAGCATCACGCCGCCGAACAGGAGGAACCAGTTCCCGCTCAGGCCGAACCACTTGTCGAGGGCGTACGGGAGCAGGGCCTGCGTCGAGATCACGCCGGCGAAGACCGCACCCGAGATCAGCGAAATGCCGCCCGCATAGGCGAACGCGATCAGGCTGAGCCCGGCGATCGGGTCGTAGGTCGCGGCGCTGATCGAGCCGGTGTTGTAGGCCGACATGGCCCCTGCGAAACCCGCGATCATCGCGCCCGCGCCGAACGCGACGAGCTTGATCGTGCGCGCGTTGATCGCGGCCCCCGCGGCCGCGCGCTCGTTGGAGCGGACCGCGAGCATCCGCATCCCGATCCGCCCGCGGCGGATGTGCGCCACGAACACGCACAGCGCAACGGTGACGGCGAGCACGAGCCATCCGAAGATCGGGCTCGGAATGTTCCCGTCGAGTCCGCGGAAGGCGGCGTTCGGGCCGAGGTTGAGCGAGAACAGGTGCGGGGACGAGACGGGCGAGCCGGTCTGGCCCGCCCCCCAGTCCGGATTCTGGAAGCCGAAGTTGGTGATTGCCACGACCGCGGCGAGCGTCACGACCGCGAGGTTGACGCCGCGCACGCGCAGCGCCGAGACGGCGGTCACGAGCCCGAGCAGGACCGCCGCGGCGGTGCCGAGCAGCGGCGCGACCGGAAATCCGATGCCGGCGTTGACTGCGAGGTGCGAGACGGTGAAGCCGCAGACCCCCGCTAGCGTCAACTGCACGACCGAGATCTGCCCGACGAAGCCCGTGATCACCACGAGCGACAGCGCCATCAGGGTTCCGACGAGCGTGTTGATCACCGCCTCGCGGAAATCGAACGGGAGGACGACGAGCGCGACGGCGCAGATCGCAGTCAGCGCCGTCGCCGTCAGCTTCAGGTTGCCCGGCTTCGGCACAGCGGGGAGGCGCCGCTCGACGAGTTCACCCCGTCCCGGCAGATCCGCCCCGCGGCGGAACATCACAACCACGATGATCGCGAAGGTGACGAGCTCCTGGATCCCCGGAAGCGCGGCGCCGCCGGCCTGCGGGAACCACGACAGCGTCGAGACGTACTGGAGCAGCGAATCGAGGATCCCGAGCCCGAGCCCGACCGCAGCCGCCACCGAGAACGAGCTGAAGCGCGCGATCAGCGCCGCCGCCAGCGCCGGCACGATCTGGAGCGGCAGCGTCTCGGTGTCGAGCTCCGTGATCGATGCGGCGAGGATCCCGAGACCGCCGGCGACGACCATCCCGATCAGCGTGTTCGCCATCGACAGCGTGTTCGGCGACAACCCCGCGAGCATCGCGCCGACCTCGTTCTCCGAGGCCGCACGCGTCATCAGGCCGAACCTGGTCCACCGGTAGATCGCGGCCAGCGTGGCCGCGAGCGCGATGATGATCGCGGTGAGGATGAACCCGTCCTCGGGGACCGTCGCGCCGAGCACGTGCACAGTCGCCTGGGTGAGGACGCTCGGCTCGTTCTGCTCGGCGGTTCCGAACGCGAGCAGCATCGCCGCCTGCGCGATCAACAGGACGCCGAGCGAGGAGACGAGCTTCGCCAGCGGCGAGGACGTCCGCAGCGGCCGGAACGCGATCAGCTCGATCGCGACGCCGACGATCAGCACGAACGCGAGGCTCACGATCAGCGCCGGCGCCGTGCCCATCTGCACGCCGATCGTGTCGGTCCGCAGCGACCAGAAGGCGTAGCCCGCGAGCATTGCCACGCCTCCGGTCGCGAGGTTGATGATCCCGGAGCCGCGGTAGCTGACGACGACTCCGAGCGCGAGCCCGGCGATCAGGGCGCCGGGGCCCAGGCCCAGCAGAGCGAATAGGAGAATCTGCTGCATCGTGCCTGGGCCCTTGCTCGCGCTCGGTCAGCCGTCAGTCCGTCAGGAGGGGTTCTCGAGCCAGCTCGCCGCCTTGACGAACTTGCCCTTGCCCTCGTACTCGAAGAACTGCGTCTTGTCGTTGCAGACCGCCGGAGCGCTCGAGTACTTGCCACAGTCGAGCGACGGAGCGCCGAGCGCGACCGGGCCCGAGAACGACTTCGCCTCCTGGAGCACGGCCTTCGGGGTGATGTGGCTGTAGCCGAGCTCGTTGAGGAAGCGGATCGTCGTCAGCGTCTGACCGAAGTCGACGAGGTTCCACGGATCCGGAGCGTCGGCGGATTCGCCGAACTCCTTCGCGACTTTCTCGTACGGCGGAATCCCCGCGTCGGTCGGATCTCCGAACAGCGAACTGGCGATCGCGTACGTCCACTTCGGGAAGTCGCCGCCGAGTCCCTGGGCGACGGCGCTGTTCAGGCAGAGCGGCGCCGACACGATCTTCTTGACGTCGGTGATCCCGAGCTGGATCAGGCCCTTGGCGAGGCCGACGCAGCCGGCCGCCTCGGTGTACGGGATCACCATGTCGGCGCTCGAAGCGCCGGCGGACGTGAGCGGTCCGATCAGGCTCGTCTCGCTCGGGTCATAGGCCACCGACTTGACCGTGATGCCCTCGGCCTTGAGGCCTGCGGCGATCGCGGCGGCACCGTCGGTGATCCCCGAGATGTTCGGGTAGATCAGCGCCGCGGTCTTGGCGTGGAGGACGTCCTTCGCGTAGGTGCCGAACGGCCCGAGCACGTGGGTGACGTCGCCGAACAGGATCACCGCGTTCTTCTGGACGGAGTCGATCGGCGTCACCGACACGCCGTCGATCACCGGCTTGACCCCACCGAGCGTCGAGAAGAACGGCTGGATGCCGATCGCGACGGCGCCGGTCTCGATCACCGACACCGCCTTGTCGGCGCGCAGCTCCTGGGCGCAGGTCGTGCCCTCCTGCTCGGTCGAGGTGATGAAGCACGTCTTCAGCTCGACCGGATGGCCGCCGATCCCGCCCGCGTACTCGTTGACGTACTTGACGGCCAGCTCGGCCCCGTTGGTGGCGAGCGCGCCGATCACCTGCGAGCCGCCCTGCTGGTTGACGTAGCCGATCTGGACGGGCGTCAGCTTCGGATTGGCCTTGCCCGTCTTGCCGTCCGTGTAGGCGACGTAGTTGGTCACGGCGCTGCTGCTCGCGATGCTCGCGAGCGCGGGGGCTGCGGTGCTGCTGCGGTGGGTCGCCGCGCGCGAGCCTGCCGTGAGCGCGACGACGACAACCGCGGCGATGGCCACGGCGAGCGCCATGGCGATCCATCCGCGACGTTGACTTGACACTTGCTCTCCTCCTGTGTTGCGTTTGGTTTATCTGACGGCCACTGGCCGTCGTCGCAGGGGCCGCGCCCGGGGCGGGCCCACCCAGATCACGCCAGCGCCTTCGCCCCCCACAGCTCGCGAGTTGCCAGGCGCGCGCCCTCGGCGAGCGCGGCGAGCTTGGCCCATTGGATCTCGGGGTGCACCCGGGAGATGAACGCCCCCTGCGCAAAGCCGCAGTCGGTCCCGGCGAGCACGTTGTCGCGGCCGACGAGCTTCGCCAGCCGCACGAGCCGCTGGGCGACCAGCTCTGGGTGCTCGACGACGTTGGTGTGATGTGTCACCACACCCGGGATCAGCTTCTTGCCGTCCGGCAGCTTGACGTCCTCCCAGATGCGCCACTCGTGCTCGTGCCGCGGATTGGCCTGCTCGATCGCGTAGGAACCGGCGTTGACCGCGAGCAGCAGATCGACGCTGTCGCGCAGCGGCGGGTCGAACGCGTGCGGTCCGTGCCAGCTGCCCCAGCACACGTGGTAGCGGATCCGGTCCTCGGGGAGGCCGCGCAGCGCGTGGTTGAGCGCCCGCACGCGGACATCGGCCCAGCGCCGGTAGTCCTCCCACGTCTCCCCGCGCGACATCATCGTGTCGGCCTCGTGCATCAGCACCGCGTCGTCGACCTGGAGGATCAGCCCCGCCTCGATGATCGCCGCGTACTCCTCGTGCAGGGCGTCGGCGAGGGCGAACACGAACTCCTCGTCGCGAGGCATAGTGCTCGTTGACGAGCCAGTAGGCGCTGGCCGGCGCGACGACGGGCAGGAACCCCTCGACGTCCTCGTGGCCGGCGAGCGCGTTCTTGAAGTTGCCGATGTCGCGATCGAGCGCCGCACGGTCATAGGTCAGCGGGCCGGTGCAGACCCACTGACGACTCGCCGTCGCCGCCGGAGACTCGCCGTCGGCAACCGCACCACCGGCGTTGTTGCTCTCGCGGGTGGCGGCCTCCTCGAGCGCGTCGAGAGCGGCGTAGGCGCCGGGGAACGACTGCCGGTCTCGACTCGCGGGCATCATCGTCCCGGCGGGCATGTCGAGCGGCCGCAAGTCGAGGCCGCCGACCCGCTCGTAGAGGTACGTGATCCAGCTCGACTTGCCCATCTCGCCGTCGTCGACGACGTCGATCCCGACCTCGACCTGGCGGCCCACGACGTCGGAGACGGCCTGCCGCAGGCATTCGGCGTACGCCGCCTCGTCGATCTCCTGCCCCGACTCCTTGGCGCTCAGGAACGCCAGCAGCTCGGGCGGCCTGATCAGGCTGCCGACATGGGTCGCCATGATCCTGTCCATCGCTCTCCCTCCCCAACTTTGCTCAGCGGAAACGAGCCGGGCCTGGCCGGCCGCCCTCCCTGCAAAGGCATCAAACCCACCGCACCCACATAGAGCTGAGTGCATCGACGGCTAATTCCGCACCAGCTTTTGTGCGCTCTGAGACAATTCGCTTGTCATACCCGGGGCACCGGCCGCTACAGTCCCGCCGGTCGCAACGGAGAGGGAGCCTGGATGCTGCTGATCGACACAAGCACCGTTCCGGCGGAAGACCGCCGGCACCACTGGGCCGACGAAGCCTGTCGCTCTTACCACCCGCTGCAGATCTCGGTCAGCGCGAACGAGTCGTTCTCCGCGCGGATGTGGGGCGAGCAGCTCGCCGCGATCCGGATGTACCGGATCATCGCCGCCGCCAACACGATGACGCGCACGAGCGGCGACATCGCGTCCGGCGATCCCGAGTCGCTGCACCTGTCGCTGCTGCTGCGCGGGCGGCTCGAGGGCGTCCAGAACGATCGCGCCGTGGTCCTCGGTCCCGGCGACATGGCCGTCTATGACACCTCCCATCCGGTCCTGTGCCGGGCGACGGTGCCGTTCGACCTGCTCGTCCTCCAGATCTCGAAGACGCTGCTCGGTCGCAGCGCCGCGATGATCGCGCGCCAGTCGTCGGTCAGGATCCCCGGCTCGGGCGGTCTTCCGCGGCTCGCCGGACGGTTCTTCTTCGACCTGATGGCCGGGCTGACCGAGGGCAGCATCTCGCGCGAGGACCCGAGCCTCCAGGATCACGTGGTCGACCTCGTGCGCCGGCTGTACGTCGACCTCGGGACCTCCTCGCACCCGACGCGCCCGCACTGCGCCGCGGAGCTCCTGCTGGGTGCCCAGGCGCAGATCGAGGCGCGACTCGACGATCCGAATCTCCGACCGGAGCACGTCGCGCGGGCATGCTTCATCTCGACCCGCTACCTGCACCGCGTGTTCGCGGGCGAGGGCCTGAGCGTCTGCGATTTCATCCGTACCACGAGGCTGGAGCGCTGCCGCCGCGACCTGCTCGACCCGGCGCTGTCCGATCAGCCGATCAGCGCGATCGCGAGCCGCTGGGGGCTGATCAACGCGCCGCACTTCAGCCGCCTGTTCCGCGAGGCCTACGGCTGCTCGCCTCGCGAGTTCCGCCGCAGCGGGGGCGCGCTCGAGCGCGACGAGTCAGCGCTGAGCGCCGCCCCGTTCCGCGTCGCGCGCGCGGATCAGACATCGCCGCGCGACCGGCGCCAGGTAGTCGCCGGCCGGACCGGGTGACGCCGGTGCTCGAGACCCGAGAACCTCAGCGCCGGCTACGGCGGCGCCCCGGTCGTCAGGAATCTGTCGCTGTCGGTGGCAGCCGGCGAGGTCGTCGCGCTGCTCGGCGCCAACGGCGCCGGGAAGACGACGACGCTGCGGGCGATCTCCGGGCTGGCGAAGCTCACCGGCGGGTCGATCACGGTCGACGGCTTCGACCTCGCGGGCAGCTCGCCGACCGCCCGGTCAAGGCGCGGGATCGTCCACGTCCCCGAGGACCGTGGCCTGTTCTTCGGGCTGACCGTGGCCGAGCACCTGCGGCTGACCGGCCGCCCCGACTCGCTTCAGCAGCTCGCGTACAAGGGCTTTCCGGCGCTGGAGCCGCTCGCCAACCGGCGCGCGGGCCTCCTGTCCGGGGGCGAGCAGCAGATGCTCGCGATCGCGCGCGCGCTGATCGAGGAGCCGAAGCTGCTGCTGCTCGACGAGATGAGCCTCGGCCTCGCGCCGGTGATCGTGGAGCGGCTGCTGCCGGTCGTGCGCGAGTCCGCCGACGAGCACGGCACAGCGGTTCTGATGGTGGAGCAGCACGTCCACCTCGCGCTGGAGATCGCCGACCGCGGCTACGTGCTCGCGCACGGAGACCTGGTGCTGACCGATACCGCCGAGGCGCTCGCCGCCGACTCCGAGCTGCTGGCCGCGAGCTACCTGGGCGAGCGGGCGGCTCATCGCTGAGCCCGCGGGGGCGTGCCGCCCGCACCGCACCCACCCGCGCGGTCGGTCCTCGTTCGCGAGCCGCTCGACACCTCGGCGGATCCGCTCACGGTCGCGCGCTGGCTGCGGGACGATCCCCGACCCGTCGCGCTCTCCGGCGGCTGGGCCGGTGGCGGGCTGCTGCTCAGCTCCCACCCGCTGGTGCAGGCCGGCGGCGGCGAGGATCCGTTCACACTGCTCGACTCGGCGCCACTCGCGGTCGACCCGCCTCCGGCCGGCTGCATGCCCGGCGAGCCCGAGCCAGTCGGAGGCGGCTGGATCGGGTGGCTCGGGTTCGGCCTCGCTGAGCTGATCGAGCAGCTGCCGCCGGCACCGCCGCGACCGGTTCCGTGCCCGCGCTTCGATCTCGCCTTCCACGACCACGTCGTCAGGCTCGACGCCGGCGGGCGCTGGTGGTTCGAGGCGCTCTGGTCAGAGGCTCGCGCGGAGCGGCTCGGCGAGCGCCTGCGCTGCTGGCGCGCGCGGCTTGGCGGCGCCGGCCCCGCCGGCCGCGCCGTTCAGCGCCGGCCCGCTGCGCGTCAGCGGCGCCGGATCGGCCGGACATCGCGAAGCGGTCGCTGAGGCGGTCGCGCGGATCCACGCGGGCGAGCTGTCGCAGGCGAACATCTGCCTGCGCCTGGAGGGGGCGTTCTCGGGCGACGCGCTCGAGCTGTGGCTGCACGCCACAGCCGCGATCCAGCCCGGCTACGCGGCGTTCATCGGCGGCGCCGGCCACGCCGTCGCGAGCCTCTCCCCCGAGCTGTTCCTGCACCGGCGCGCCGGTCGGGTCACGACGCGCCCGATCAAGGGCACGGCACCGCGCGACTCCAACCCGGCGGACCTCGAGCGCAGCGTCAAGGACCGGGCCGAGAACGTGATGATCGTCGACCTGATGCGCAACGACCTCGGGCGCGTCAGCGCGTTCGGCAGCGTCACGGTCGACGGGCTGTGCGAGGCCGAGCCCGCCGCCGGCGTCTGGCATCTCGTCTCGACCGTCAGCGGCCGGCTGCGCGACGGCGTCGGCGACGGTGAGCTGCTGCGCGCCACCTTCCCCCCGGGCTCCGTCACGGGGGCGCCGAAGGTGAAGGCGCTCGAGACGATCGCCGAGTTGGAGGCGACCGCCCGCGAGGCCTACTGCGGCGCTGTCGGGCTGCGCTCACCGCTCGCCGGGCTCGAGCTGAACGTCGCGATCAGGACGTTGGAGGTCGGTCGAGGACGAGTGTGGCTCGGGGCCGGCGGCGGGATCGTCGCCGATTCGGTCCCCGAGCGCGAGGTCGACGAGGCGCTGAGCAAGGCCCGCGGCGTCTGCGACGCGGCTGGGATCGAGATCGCCGGCGAAGGGACCGGAGACGGCGGCCCGCCCCCGGCGGCCCGCAGGCCGCCGGGTCAGGTCAACCGCCTGCCCCGCCCGGACCCGGCCCGTGGCGTGATCGAGACGGTCCTCGTCCGCGCCGGGGAGCCGGCCGGGCTGAACGATCACCTCGCGCGGCTGCGCGCCAGTCTCGACGCGCTGCGGATCCCGTCGCCGGCAGGGCTCGAGCGCGAGATCACGCGCGCCGCCGCGGCACTCGGTGACGGCGGGCTGCGCGCGCACGTCGCCCCGGGCGTCCTCGAGATCGCGACCCGCCCCCTCCCCCCAGCCGGCGCGACGGTGCTCGAGCCGGTCGTTCTCCCGGGCGGGCTCGGCGCGCACAAGTGGGCGGACCGAGGGCTGGTCGACGCGCTCTCGGGCCCCGGCGTGACGCCACTCATCTGCGACCTCGACGGATCCGTGCTCGAAGCCGGCTATGCGGCGGTGCTGCTCGTCCGCGGCCGGGAGTTGATCGCGCCGCCGGACGACGGACGGGCGCTGCCGTCGCTGTCGTGCGTGCAGGCGCTGCGCGCAGCGCCGGCCGCCGGGTTGGTCCCGGTGCGCGCCGCCTTCACGCTCGTGGACGTGCTCGCCGGTGACGCGGTGATTCTCACGTCCAGCCTCCGCGGGGCCCATCCCGGCGTGCTCCGTGAGGGTCCGCCGGCGGCCGCCGCCGCGGCTGTCTGTGATCGACTCTCAGCCTAAGGTTGAGCGTTTGACTTCGAGCAGGTAGGCGACCATCACGTCGGCGCCTCCGAGCTGCAGGTGATAGGCGTCCGACAGCTGCTCGACCCGCTCGATCTGGGCCGACTTCTCCCGGAACAGCTCGTGGAACTCGAAGAAGCCGAAGTCGACGACCCGCGACTCGAAGCCGAGCACCGCGAGCTGATCGATCGTGCGCCGCTGGCCGATGATCGAGAGCTGGAGCACGTACGCGACGCCGTCGTCGGCGAGCGCCTCCGGCAGCAGGCTGATCAGGTGGTCGAGGAGATTGCGGCCCCAGTAGTCGAGCGGGCGGTGGGTCGAGACCTGCTCGAACGGGTCGACCGGCATCTGGTAGAGGCTCGCGACGATCACGTCGTAGCGCTCCTCGGGAACCCAGGGGAAGAGGTCGGCCGGCGCGGCGGTGACGCGGTCGGCCACGCCGTTGCGGAACGCGTTCGTGAGCGTGTTCATCACGGCGGCGCGGTCGATGTCGATCGCATGCACGTGGGCGGCGCCGTTGCGGGCGAGCTGGACCGTCTGCAGACCCGAGCCGCAGCCGATGTCAAGGCAGCGCTGGTGGGCGCCGACCCCTTCGCGGAACAGGTACTTCCAGATCAGGAAGCTGCCCTGCGTCGGGACGAAGACGCCGGTGTCGATCTGCAGATCGGGGAACTCGAGCGGGTAGAGGGACCGGCCGCCCGGGTCCTGCCAGCGCGAGTCCGGCCGCGACAGGCGATCGGCGAGGCGCGGGGTGCGGGTCGCGGGCTCCGACCGCATACCGGCGCCGGGCTTGGTCGGCTCGAGCGCCTGCCTGGCGGCGGCGATGTGCTCCGGGCCGACGCCGCAGCAGCCGCCGATGATCTGCGCCCCCTCGGCGCGCCAGCTGAGCGCCAGCTTCGCGTACTGCGCCCCGCCGGTCTCCCGCTCCGACCGCCAACCTCCAGTCGACAGGTAGCCGAGGTTGGGATAGACGCCGAGCGGGAGGTCGGTGAAGTCCCGCAGCCACGAGATCATTCCGGGGACGTGGTCCGGGGGCACGCAGTTGACGAGCAGCGCGCCGACGCCCATCTCCTCGAAGCGCCGCGCGGCGCGGCCGAAGGCGTCGCCCTCGGGCCCACCCCAGTGCTCGCCGTAGACGCCGCAGACCCCGTGCTGGCAGCGCCTGAAGCTCAGCCAGACGGGGAGCCCGGTTGCGAGCAGCCGCTCGACCGTGGCAAACGTCGAGGTCCTGACGAGGGACAGCGTCTCCATCAGGATCAGGTCGGGCGGCTCGTCGTCGAACGCCCGTGACAGCAGCCGGATCGTCTCGAGGCCGTCCTGCGTGTCGACGTCACCGTTGATGCTGAAGGCGACCGCGACATCGTCGCCGCGGCCGGCGTCGTCGGCCGCGGCGCGTGCGAGCCGGACGCCCTCGCGAGCGACGTCCATCCAGTGCACCGAGCCCACGCCGGCCGAGCTCAGCATCGGGTGCTCGCGGACCGCCGTCGGGAGGCCCCAGGTGGCGGTCGAGATGATGTCGCAGCCGACTTCGACGTAGCGGCCGTGCGCCGACTTGACGAGGTCCGGGTTGTCGAGGACCTGCCGGATCCCCCACAGTTGCTCGTCGACCGCCGGCGGTGCGCCGACGACGTCGATCAGCTCGGTGCCGATCGCTCCGTCGAGGATCACGCAGCGCTCCGTCGCGATCAACTCGACGATTCGCTGATACCTGGTTGCCACAGCCTGCTCGGGGTCCAGCATCGTCACTCTCTCCTCGAACCCTGCGTGCCACTCCTGGCAGCGCCTGAGCCGGCCATCAGTATCCGCACTCGCGGGCCGAGCGACCACTCTCTTCTGGATAGGAGTGACTGTCCGTTCAGGAGAATATACGCACATCTCCGAGGGCCAGTCCGAGCACGGAGATGGCTGTCTCTCCAGATCGGATGGGTAAATTACATCGTCCGGGAGGGGCCATCTCGCGCGCGCCGACGTACAGTCCCGCCATGCTCCCACGCCACACGACCGACCCCGCGACGGCGGCCGCGACCGCCCCGCCGCGCTCTGCGCCGATGCACCTCGGCTCGCCCGCCGGCGAACTTGCCGCGTGCATGCGGGGCGCCGGCATCGCCGATCGCAGCGACCTCGCCGTCCTTCGTGTCAACGGCCGCCCCGCGAGCCTCTCCGATCTGATCGAGCCGGTCACGAGCGTCGTGATGGGGATCGGCGGCGTTGTCGCGACCCCGATCGCCTGGTGGTGCCGGGAGTCGAACGACAGCCTGCTCGCGATCACCGAGCAGCGCCAGCGGGCACGTCTGCTCGCGGCGCTCCGCGCCCCCGGCCGCCGGCTCCACGGCGTGGAGGTGACCGACCTGTCGGCCGAGATGACGGTGACGGCCCTCGTCGGCGCGCGCTCGACGAGCATCCTCGCTGCGCTCGGAGCGCTCGGCGCGGACGGTGACCCGCGCGCGGTGCCGCCGTTCTCGCGCGCGACCGTCGACGGCTCGCAGGTTCTGGTCCTGCTGCAGAGCGACCGCCGCGCGCTGCTGATCGTCCCCGCCGCCGATGGCGAGCGGGTACGGCGGGCGGCCAGGGCCGTGGGCGAGCCCTTCGGGCTGACGGCCGTCGGCACCGACGCCGTCACGCGCTTCGCGTTGCACGAGCGCGTCCACGCCGCGCAGGCCGGACCGGTGCACGGCTGCTGAAGGCCGGCTGAGCCGCCGGTATGCTCGGCCGGCTGTGAGCAACGTCCCGACCGCCGAGCTGTCGGGCCTTCTCGAAGACCTCCGGCGGCTGCACCGCGAGCTGATCGAGCAGGCGTACGTGCGTCGCTGCGACGGCCGCGAGCGCCTGCTCGAAGCCCTCTCTCGCGTCGGTGAGCACGGCACCCCCGGGGCGATCCTCGACGCGGCCGCCGCCGAGCTCGGCCAGAGCTGCGACTTCGACCTGGTGCTGCTCAGCCGAGTCGCGGGGCGGCGGCTGCATCCGCTCGGGCTGTTCGCCGCCGTCGACAGCGCCGGCGCGCAGTCACAGCTGATCGCGCTCGCGGCCCGCGACCTGTCGCTGCGCTACCCGCTGATCGAGGACGAGGTCTCCCAGAACCAGAGGCCCGCACTCGTCAGTGTCGGGTCGGGCCGCTCGCGCGCGCTTCCGATCCTCGCCGAGGCGTTCGGCTGGAGCTCGTACGCGGTCGCTCCGATCGTGCTCGAGGGGGCGACGGCGGGCATGATCCACGCCGCACGGGCGGCTGAGCGCCCGCCGGCCGATGCGGTCGATCTCGAGCTCGTGTCCCTGTTCGCGGCGGAGCTCGGGCGCACGTTCGAGCGCGCCATGCTGCGCGCGCAGCTGAGCCGTCAGGCCGTACAGCTCGACGCCGCGGCGCGCTGGATCGGGACGCGGGCCGCGGAGCTGTCCACCGGGCGGCGCGTGACCGCGACCGGGACGGCGCGGCCGGACGTGACCCAGCTCCTGACTCCGCGCGAACTCGACGTGCTGCGACTGATCGCACAGGGGCGGTCCAATCGGGCGATCGCCGCGGCGCTCGTGCTCGGCGAGGGGACGGTCAAGTACCACGTCAAGAACATCCTGCGCAAGCTCGGCGTCCGCGGCCGCACCGAGGCGATCACCCGCTATGTGAACCTGGAGGAGGGTCGGCGGTGAGCGTCCAACCGGATCCTCGCGACGTGGTCGACGGCGACCTCGAACGCCGGCTGGCGCGAGCGACGGCGCGCGCGCTGGGCGCGCTCGGGCGCGATGACGATGGCCAGGCTCCGGACGCCGCCGGGCTCGAAGCGCTGATCGACGAGCTCCAGACACTCGCCGACCCGGATGCGGAGTCCGGGCTCGACGCGGAGCTCCAGCGGCTGCGCGAACGGTTCGAGCAGCGCCTCGCGGCGCTCCACGACGTCGAGCGCGCAGTCGACCGACTGCGCGTCACGACCTCGCCCGAGACGGTCCTCGAGCTGGCACCACTCGAGCTGTGCGAGCACAGCTCGCTCGATCGCGTCGTGCTCGGCCTGATCGCGGACGGCCGGCTGACCGCCGAGGTGGTTCACTTCCGCGGCGATCCGGAGGGAGGGGCGGCTGCGCTTGCGGCGCTGCGGACGGTGCCGACCAGGCTCGCGCACCCGATCGTTGAGGCCGAGCTGATGCGCCGCCGGCGCGCGACGATCGTGGCCGACGCGGCGCGCAACCCGCGCGTGCACCACGAGACGTCCGCCGTGATGGGCTGGTCGAGCTACGTGGCGGCGCCGATCGTGGTCGCCGGCGAGGTGATCGGGGCCCTGCACGCCGACGCGGGCCGCGACGGCCGCCAGCTCGATGTGCTCGACGGTGACGTGCTGTGGACGTTTGCGCGCGGCCTCGCCGAGGTCTACGAGACCGTGTCGCTGCGCCGGACCCTGCGCCGCCAGCGTGAGGCCACGCGCGAGTTCGTCGCATGGCTGTCGGCCCGGGCGGCCGAGCTGAGCGACCCGGCGATGCAGCTCGTCGCCGAGCCGCCCGCGGCACCGGCGCCACCGGGGCCCGTCGAGCCGGTCTCGATCGTTGACGGAGGTGACGACCGGGCGGTGTTCCAGGATCTGCTCAGCCGGCGCGAGCTCGAGGTACTGCGCCTGCTGGCGCGGGGCGAGAGCAACAGCGCGATCGCGGCGCAGCTCGTGATCGCCGAGGCGACCGTGAAGTTCCACGTCGCGAGCGTGCTGCGAAAGCTCCACGTCTCGAACCGCGCCGAGGCGGTCGCGGTCTACCACCGGCTCGTGCGGCGCCGTCCGGATCAGGCGGCGTGAGCCGCGGGCCGATAAGCCGCAGGCCGATGAGCGACGGGCCGATGAGCGACGGGCCGATGAGCGACGGGCCGATGAGCCGGCGCTCACCGGACAAGCGCGTCCAGCCAGCCCCGCGCGGCCTCGGACATCCGGGGCTCCACACCGAGCTCGCGGAGCTGCGCGGCGACGTCCGCCATCTCGTGCGCCCGCCGCTGGGCGTGGGTGACGCTCCCGCTGACCATCCGGTCGATGTCAGCGTCCGCGAGCAGGGACTCGAGCTCGGCGCGCATCCAGTCCTCGAGCCCGGCGGCACGCGCCGCCGTCGTCGCCTCGATCACGACGGCGGCGAGTCCCTTCCAGGCGACGCTGCGCAGGAGCTTGCGACGGGCCGCCTCGCCGGGCTCCCCGTCGACGAGTTCGACCGGCATCCCCAGCCGCCCGAACGTCGCGACGAACACCCGGGCTCCGGGCCCGGCGGCGAGCGCCGGCGTGCGCAGGCCCTTCCCGGGCACGGGCGCCATCAGCGCGACGTCGACGAAGCGCGCACCGGTCGGCTCCACCAGCGCCGCGAGGCGCGCCTTGAGCGACGCGCTCGCGGTGTTGAGATCCGCATAGACCTGTCCCGGCGCGAGCGCGTCGAGGGCCGCGCGCAGCGCGGTCTCAGACTCCGCCGCGGTCGTGAGACTGAGTACGATCCCGGCGCCGGCGGCGGCCTCGGCCTCGCCGGCGCAGTCCGATCCGCTGCCCGGCTTCGGGTCGTAGCCGCGGATCGCGACGCCGGCGGCTCGCAGATCGGCAGCGATCAGCGACCCCGCCTCGCCAAGCCCCAGCACGCCGACCCGCATTGGCACGTTCGGTCCAGATGAATTCATGAGCAACAGTTCAGCACCTGATCGCGCGCGCATCTCGCGCGGGACGATGGTCCTGCTCGGCGCCCTGTCCGCATTCGGACCGCTGTCCTCGGACATGTACCTGCCGGCGATGCCGTCGCTCTCGCGCACGCTCCATGCATCGTCATCGCTGGTGCAGCTGTCGCTGTCATTGTGCTTCCTCGGCCTCGGAATCGGTCAGCTGTTCGCCGGGGCGATCAGCGACGCGATCGGCCGGCGCCGACCGCTGCTGCTCGGCCTCCTCGCCTACATCACGGCCTCGGCGATCTGTGCCGTGGTGCCGTCGATCGTCCCGCTGCTGCTGATGCGCTTCATCCAGGGCCTGGCCGGTGCGTTCGGGATTGCGATCGCCCGCGCGGTCATCCGTGACACCTTGGCGGGGGTCGCCGCCGCCCGCGCCTACGCGACCGTGATGGTCGTCGTCGGCCTCGCGCCGATCGTGGCGCCCGTCACCGGCGGAATCGTGCTCCACTTCACCGACTGGCGGGGGATCTTCGTGGTGCTGGCGGTGGTCGGGGGGATCGTGCTCGCCGGGGCCGCGGCCCGGATTCCCGAGTCGCTCGCGCCCGGGCAGCGGAACGCGGCGGGCATCGCGGGCGTCGGTGAGACGTTCCGCGTGCTGATCGGCGACCGGCGCTACCTTGGGCACATCCTCTGCTCGGGGCTCGCGTGCGGGACGCTGATCTCCTACATCTCCGGTTCGCCGTTCGTGCTCGAACGGATCCACGGGCTGACGCCGCAGGAGTTCAGCCTCGTGTTCGCGGGCAACGGCGGTGGGCTGATGCTCGCGCGCCAGATCGCGTCGACGCGACTGCGGACGAGCTCGCCCGAGGCGCTGCTGAACGGCGCCCTGTCGCTGCAGGCAGCGGGCGCGTTCGGCGTGCTCGCGACGGTTGCGCTCCAGCTCGGCCTGATCCCGCTGCTGGTGTCGTTCTTCGTCGCCGCTTCGACGTTCGGCGCGATCGTCCCGATCGCGACCGCGCTGGCGATGGAGGATCACCCCGAGCGCGCGGGCAGCGCGTCCGGCCTGCTCGGCTTCGTCCAGTTCGCGATCGGAGCCGCCGTCGGACCGCTCGTCGGCATCGCAGGCCCGCTCGACGCCCTGCCGCTCGCGATCGTGATGCCGGCGTGCTCGCTGTGCGGGTCGCTCGCGCTCCAGGCGGGGCGGCACGCCGCCGCGCCCGCGGCGCTGGCGGATCGCGCCGTATAGAGAAGCACCCGGGTAACGGGCCGGTTACCGCGTTACCTCGCTGCTAACCCGCGATGCGCCATCGTCACCGGTCCCAGCATCAGCTCAATGCCCGACAGGACCATCATCCGAGCGCTCCATCTCCGGCCGACGGTCAGGTGGCGGCTGACGCTGCTGTACAGCGCCCCGTTCCTCGTCTGCGGGGCCGAAGGTCGTGGCCGTCGTAGCCGCGCTCATCCACCGGGCCTCGGTCGACCTGCACCGCCTGCAGACCTACTCGGGTATCGCACTGGCGGCGATCGCGCTCGTCTCCGGCGTGCTCGGTTGGCTGGTGGCCGGGCTCGTGCTGGCGCCGCTGCGGACGATGACGGCGGCCGCGGACCGGATCTCGGATCGGAACCTGCACGAGCGTCTCGCGATGCCCGGGCCGCGGGATGAGCTGCGGCTGCCCGCGGACACGATCGACCGGTTGCTGGAACGACTCGAGGCCGCATTTGACGCGCAGCGACGGTTCGTCGCAAACGCCTCGCATGAGCTTCGCACCCCGCTGGCGATGATGCGCACCACGCTCGACGTCGCGGTCGCATGATGAGCCGTAAGTTCCGGAGCCCCCCGGTCGTGACGGGGGGGTTTGGAACTTGGGGGTCGTAGAGACCCCTCAGCTCCACACCCCCTCGGATTCAGAGGGGGGTTTGGAACTTGGGGTTGCCCGACCGAACGGCCCTCAACCCGGAGCCCGCGCCGCTGCGGTCGCGGTGCAGGACCTGCCCCCAATTGACCGACGATCGCTAAGTTCCGGAGCCCCTCGCTGTGAGAGGGGTGGTCTGGAGCCCAGGGGTCTCCGCGACGCCCAGATTCCGGACCCCCGAATCCAGGGTGGGGCTTCAGAAGTTTGTGGTTCTCGTCAGCCGGCGGGACCGCCGTCGAGCCAGCGGCGGCCCCGGCGATAGAGCTCCTCCACCTCGGATCCGGTGAGCCCCGGCATGTCGCGCTTGACCTCGTAGCCGATCCGCGTCTGCAGATAGGCGAGGTGGCGATAGCCCTCCGGGAAGCGCGCGAGCAGGTCCGGGTCGAGCGGGACGCGCACCCCTGACTGCACCGGGTCGAGCCGGTCCTGCTCGTAGATCGGCTGGCGCAGCACGAGTCCCCAGCGGCCCGCCCGGCGCTCGAAGAAGTCGTAGAAGCGGCCCGTGCAGACGACGTCGCAGAGATGCCCCTCGACCGTCGCGCGCTGCGAGATCGTCATCTTCGTCTGCGCGATCGCGCGGTCACCGCTGACGTCGACCGTGCTGCCGCCGAGGAAGTGGAGGATCCGCACGCCGCGATCGAAGCCCTCCTGGCTGACGCGGATGAACTCCTCGAACGGTCCCTGCCACCAGGTCGCCATCATCCGGCCGTCGTCGTGCCAGACGGTCCGGAAGCGCTCCCACTCGCGGGCGTCGCGCCACACGGCCCAGGCCTCGACCAGTGTGCGGATCTCCGAGCTGTCGTCCATCGTGCGGGAAGGTGATGATCGGGGCGGGCGGGCGGGGGCCCTGGCCATGCGGGCCAGGGCCCCGAGCGTAGCGCCTGTTCAGCCCCCGGCACTCCTTCGCGGATGCCGGCGCGCGTGTCTGACGAACGGCTTGGCCTGGAGCCGGTTACCGTCGCCGTAGCCCGAGAGGGGGTATGTCGCGCCGGTCAGCCGCTCGGGCCAGAACGGCAGGAAGTTGCCACCGCCGAGGCCCGACGGCAGCGCGTTCGCGGCCGTGTTGAGCGAGTCGGCCGTGGCGACAGTCGCCCCAGCGTGCCGGTCGCCACCCGCGTCTGCAACGCCTGCAGGCCGGCGATCAGATCGGCCGAGGTGAAGTTGCAGTGGCCCTGGGCCTCGACGAACGCCTGGCGCAGCAGTCGAACTGTCGCCGGCACGGTTGACGAGCGCGGCGTACCAATTCTCCTGCTGGACCGGGATCAGCGGGTCCGAGATCGTATGGAGATCGAGCTCCGGCACCTGCAGATGCCCGGTCGGGGACGGACGTCTCCGCGAGCCAGCGCGTCGCGGCCGGATCGGGCGACAGGTTCGCGTTGGACTCGAGGTCCTGGAGGTCGCTCTGCAGGCTGATCCCGGCGTCGTCGTACAGCGCCTTGACCTCCGGGTAATACGAGGACTGCTCCAGCAGCCTGGCGAAGTCGACGCCGACGGTGCCGGCGCCCTCGCCGCCCGCCGCGGCCTCGATCTGCTCGCGGCCCTCGACGATGAACCCGATCGGGTTGAGCGGGCCACCGAACAGGCCCGACGTGTAGTCGGTGTACTGCCCCTGCTCCTGGCCGAGGTAGTCGTAGATCCCGGGCATGGTCGCGCCGCCCCATGGCGAGACGTTGAGGAAGGCGAGCGCGAGCGCCACCCGCGCCCGGCCCTGCGCCGTCGCCTGCGCTGCGGTGACGGCGGCCGTCAGCTGGGCGGCGCTGGCTGCGCTGTCCGAGAACGTCGGCGGCCCGTCCACGAAGTTCGTCAGCTGGATGTCCTGGCCCGGCGCCAGCAGCTGGCTGATCGCGTACTCGCCGTCGAGCTGGTACTGGTTGAGGTTGTTGGCGCCGCCGACCAGGCCGCAGGTCGTCAGCGATCCGTCGAGACGCCCGTCCGAGTTCTGGTCCTCGAGGGCGCTGATCAGGCCGCCCATCGACGTGCCGAACGCATACACGTCGGTCGGCGCGGTGCCGAGCAGCTTGTCGACGGCCGTCAGCGTCTCGAACTGGTCGCGGACCGCGCTGCCGAGCGCCCACCACGAGCCGTGGGGGTCGTACGACGAGCCGGCCATCGCGTAGCCCATCCCGAGCAGCGCCGCCTGCGTCGTCGGGTCGGGCGCGTCCTGCGCGACGGTCGGGCCGTAGCCGTGGCTGTAGAGCAGCAGTGTCCCGTTCCAGTTCGCCGGGACGTCGGCGATCCACTGACCGCCGTCCGGCAGCGTCCCCTGATAGTGACCGGCGGTCGGGCTTGCCGTCGCGGCCGATGCCACGAGGACCGCCAGCGCGACTACCGCGGCGGTCGCGGCAGCCGTACTCCTCAGGATTATCCTGATCATCGAACCCTCCTCAGCTCGTTTTGCTGCACACGCTCGGTCCCGCACGTGCGCGCTCTCTCCCAGGGCTGACCCTAAGGGAAGTCAAGGTCCTTGTCAATGAGGAGTGAGTGCCCCAGGGGGCGACGTCTCGACGGCGGCGCGATCGCCGAGGCGCGCCCGTCGGTCGGGCGACCTTGGGTATCCTGCGGCCGTGGCAAGTACCGCCTTCCCGCCGCCGGCCGGAGCCTCCGGATCATCCGAGCTGCCGCGTGTCAGCTATCTCGTGTACCGCGTCGAGCGGCACCTGCGGACGCGCCTGGACCGAGCGTTCGCGCCGCACGGCGTGACGACCACCGAGTACGTGACACTCAGCGTCCTGCGCGAGCAGGACGGCCTTTCGAGTGCGCAGCTCGCGCGGCTGGCGTTCGTGACACCGCAGGCGATGAACCTCGTGATCTCGGCGCTCGAGCGCCGGCAGCTCGTCGATCGCCGGCCGGACCCGGGTCATGGGCGGGTGTTGCGGACCTCCGTGACGCCGACCGGCCGCACGATCCTCGGGCTGTGTGATCGCGAGATGGATCTGATCGAGGCCGACATGCTCGGCGATCTCGACCCCGACACGATCCAGGCCGTCCGGGGCGCGCTGCGCGGGTTCGCCCGAGCGCTCGAAGCCGCCGCCCAGCGCCCGAGGCCGGCGAGCCCCGTCGGGGACACGCCGGACTAGCCGGCGCGGCTCAGATCGCGAAGAAGACGGTCTCCTCTCCGCCCTGGATGCGGATGTCGAAGCGGTAGCCGCCCGCAACCGGCTCTGCGAGCAGCGTCCCGCGGCGATGCTCCGGAACCGAGCTGAGGACGAGATCCTCGGCGTTGGCCTCGGGCTCATCGGCGAAGTAGATGCGTGTGACGACACGGTGCAGGAGCCCGCGCGCGAACACCGACACGTCGATGTGCGGCGCCTGGAGGCCGCCGGCCAGATCGGCGACGCGGCCCGGCTTGACGGTCAGGATCTCGTAGGTTCCGTCGCCGCCCTCGTGGCCGCAGCGGGCGAAGCCGCGAAAGCCCGCCAGCGAGGAGTGCTCGCCGAACCCGTGGAGGTCGGCGAAGTGGCCCTCGTGATCGGCCTGCCACGTCTCGATCAGGTGGTCGGGGATCGGGGTCCCGTCGCCGTCGTACACGGTTCCGGTGATCGTGATCGCCCCCGGCGTGCCCGGGGGAACGGCATGTGGGCCGGCTTCGAACGGCAGCCCGATCGCGAAGTAGGGCCCCACGGTCTGTGAAGGGGTCGTCTCGAAGATCAATGCGCCTCCTCGAACGGGGTTGCGCCGGGCCCACGCAGATAGATGTCGAACTCGTAGGCGTGCGCCCAGTTGGGCACCGTGCCGTGGATCGAGAACGTCGAGATCATCCGCTCGCGCGCCTGCTCGTCCCGGACCGAGTTGAAGATCGGGTCATAGGGGAAGAACGGGTCCCCTGGGAAGTACATCTGCGTCACCAGCCGCTGGGTGAACGCCCGGCCGAGCAGCGAGAAGTGAATGTGCGCCGGGCGCCACGCGTTGTAGTGGTTGCCCCACGGGTACGGGCCGGGCTTGATCGTCGTGAACGTGTAACGGCCCTGCGTCATCGGTCACGCAGCGGCCGGCGCCCTTGAAGTTGGGGTCAAGCGGCGCCTCCCACCGATCCCAGCGGTGCTGGTAGCGGCCGGCGGCGTTGGCCTGCCAGATCTCGACGAGCGTGTCCCGCAGCGGCTTGCCCTCGGTGTCCCGGACCGTGCCGGAGACGATGATCCGCTCGCCGATCGGCTGATCCGCGGCCTGCCTGGTGAGATCGTTGTCGAGCTCGCCGGTGATCAGCTCGGGCCCGAGCTGCGGGCCGGTGATCTCCGTGAGCATCTGCGGCAGGTAGATCAGCGGCTCCTTGGGGTGGCGCAGCTGGGTCGACTTGTACGCCTCGAAATCGATCGGAGGGTGCGCGTCCGGACCCTCGCGCAGATAGCTCGTCGGCGTGTCGACGATCGGGTCGTAGATCTCCGTTTCGTGCTTGTGCTCGGCCATCAGCGTGCTGCCAGCTCGCGGAGCGCTGCAAGCTCCTCGTCGGTCGGCGGGCCCGTGACCCGAAGATCATCTGCCATCGCAAGCTCCCATCCAGTCGCCTCCTGTACCTGTTCGGGCGTCACCCCCTCGTGGACCTGGGTGAGCACCAGCTCTCCTCCACGCGGCTCGAGCACGCCCAAGTCGGTGATCACGTGGGTCGTACGCTCGCCAGTCGTCGTCAGGAAGTCAAGCTGCCTGACAAATGTCCGTACTGAATGCGGAGCGATCACGACGACCTCCGCGCAGCCGGTCGCGATCTCCGGCGCGCCGCCGGCCCCCGGCAGGCGGGTCCTCGGATGGTCGTAGTCACCGATCACGGTCGAGTTGAGGTTCGCGTGCCGGTCGATCTGCGCCGCGCCGAGAAACGCCACCTGGATCCTGCCGGGGCCGATCCAGTAGTTGAACATCTCAGGCACCGAGACGACGGCGTCGGCCGTCTGCGCCAGCTCGCCATCCCCGATCGAGAGCGGGACGTGATACGGCTTGGCGCCGATCGTCCCCGACTCGTAGACGAGCACGAGCTTCGGGTTGTGGACCATCCGCGCCAGGATCGCCGCCGTGCTCGGCCGGCCAACGCCGATGAACACCGAGCGCGAGTCCTTCAGCCGGCGCGCGGCGACGACGGTCTGGATCTCCGCGGCGCTCGCGGGAGCCCGATCGGCGGCACTCATCTCGCGGCTCCTCCGGTCCCGAGCACGTTCGCATCCATCCATTCCCCGAACGCGTCGCGGTCGCGGCTGAGCTTGTCCCAGAACCGGTAGAAGTCGTTGTCGCGCTCGGTCACGTCGAGGCTGTAGGACGGACGGGAGCCGCCCGGCGCCTCGGCGACGAAGTCGATCACCCACCCGGGAATCACGACACCGCCGGGCCGTGGCTCGAGCTTCGTCGACGATCCGCTCGACCGTCACCAGCGAGCGGTCGGCAGCCAGCACGGCCTCCTTCTGCACGCCCGGGATCCCCCACAGCTGCACGTTGCCGTCGCGCGTCGGCCTCCTGGGCGTGGACGATCGCCACGTCCGGACGCAGCGCCGGGACGGCGACCAGCTCCTCGCCCGTGAACGGGCACGTGATCGGCTCCACGCGCGTGTGCGCGACGAGATCGGTCCCGGTGTAGCCGCGCATCACGGCAAACGGCAGCCGCGCCGCGCCCGCCGCGTAGCGGTTCGCCATGCCGGCGTGCGAGTGCTCCTCGAGCTCGATCGGATGCGGCCAGGCGTGCTCGACCGCGTCGCGGAGGCGGTGCAGCGAGCCGACCCCAGGGTTGCCGGCGTACGAGAAGACGAGCTTGCGGGCGGCGCCGACGTCCGATCATCTGGTCGTACAGGATGTCCGGCGTCATCCTGATCAGCTCGAGCTCGCGCCGCCGCTGGCGCAGCAGCTCGTGCCCGGCGGCGAACGGGATCAGGTGCGTGAACCCTTCGAGCGCGACGCTGTCGCCGTCGTGGACGAGCTCGGCGAGCGCCTCGCCGAGCGGGGCGATCTCAGCCACGGGCGGCGAGCGGGTCAGGCGCATGCTCGAACGGAAGGCCGACGTAGTTCTCGGCGAGCGAGGTGGCGGCGGCTGTCGAGGAGGTCACGTATCGCAGCTGGGCGAGCGCCAGTTGCGCGCCGTATTCGTCGTCGTGGGGATCGAGGTGCAGCATCGACGTCATCCACCAGGAGAAGTGCTGTGCCCGCCAGATCCGGCGCAGGCAGCGGGCAGAGTACTCGTCCACGCCGGTCTGCGTCCCGGTCGCAAACCGTGCGAGCAAGGCGTCCGCCAGGACGGTGACATCGGCGGCCGCAAGGTTGAGCCCCTTCGCGCCGGTCGGAGGCACGATGTGCGCGGCGTCGCCGGCCAGGAACAGCGAGCCGTGGCGCATCGGGGCAGCGACGAAGCTGCGCATCGGCGTGATCGCCTTGTCGAGCACCGGGCCCTGCTGCAGCGTCCAGCCGTCGTGACCGAGCCGCAGCTGGAGCTCGTCCCAGACCCGCTGGTCGGGCCAGCCGGCGATGTCCTCATCCGGATCGACCTGGACGTACAGCCGGCTGACGGTCGACGAGCGCATGCTGTGGAGGGCGAACCCGCGCTGATGGCGGGCATAGATCAGCTCGTCGGTCGACGGGGGGACGTCGGCGAGGATCCCGAGCCAGGCGAACGGATACGTCCGCTCCCAGACGCTGAGGATGTCGGCCGGGATCGCCTGCCGGCAGACCCCGTGGAACCCGTCACAGCCGGCGATCACGTCGGCCCGGAGCTCGTGGCGGACGCCGCCGAGCTCGTAGCTGACGCGCGGCGCGCCCGTGTCGATCGCGTCGACCGCAAGCTCGGAGCATTCGAAGCGCAGGGGAGCGCCCGACTCGAGCCGCGCGGCGATCAGGTCCTTGACGAGCTCCGTCTGGCCGTAGACCGTCACGCAGCCGCCTCCGGTCAACTCGTCCATCGCGATCCGGTGGCGCTCTCCCTCGAAGCAGAGGTAGATCCCGCCGTGAACAAGACCCTCGCGCTGCATCCGCTCACCGACACCGGCCTCGATCAGGACCTCACGTGTTGCCTGCTCGAGCACGCCCGCGCGGATCCGAGCTTCGCAGTAGTCGCGCGAGCGGTTCTCGAGGATCACCGTGTCGATCCCGTGGCGGTGCAGGAGCCGGCCGAGCAGCAGCCCCGCCGGTCCCGAACCGATGATGGCGACCTGGGTCCGCTCGCGCTCGCTCGCGACCGTCATCCGCCGCTCGCCGCTCGCCGCCCGCGGCGCTTCGCCGGAACCTCGCCGCCCGCGTCGAGGAGCGCCTGCTTGAGCTGCGCCGGGTCGTACTCCGGATCCAGCAGCTCTGAGACCTCCAGCCCGGTGCGGGCGAGGTGCGTCGCCAGAAGCGCGGCGCTGCCTTCGCGGTCTCGCGCCTTGCAGGCATCGAGGATCTCGCGATGCTGGGCGATCGCCCACGCGCTCGGCCCGTGGCCGATGTGCATGCGCCGGTAGCGCTCGGCGTGGTCGAACATCTGCGCGAGGACGAGGTTGACGCGGGCCCCTGCGTGCGCCGTCAGCGCGCGGTGGAAGCTGTGGTGCGGGACCGTCCAACGGACGTAGTCCTTGTCCAGGGCGAAGTGCGACATCTCGGCCATGTAGCCCTCAAGCCGTGCGAGGTCCTCGGTGCTCATCAGCGGCACCGACAGGCGCAGCGCCTCCGACTCGAGCGCGACGCGCATCACGTACAGCTCCTCGAGGTCCCTGGGGGTGACAGGCGCGACGCGCACGCGCCGGTTCGGCTCGCCCTCGACCAGGCCCTCGCTCTGCAGCATCCGCAGCGCCTCGCGCAGCGGCGTCCGGCTGATCCCCAGCTCCTCGGCGAGCGCGACCTGTGACATCACCGAGCCCGGCGCCAGGGTCCCTTCGAGGATCGCGTTGCGCACGCGATCGTAGACGTCATCGGTGTGCTGGCCGTTGTCCGCCACGGCTGTGCCCGTCAGGCTCCGAGCATGCTGTAGCCACCGTCGGCGATCATGTACGAGCCGGTGATGTGGTGGGCGTCGTCGCTGGCGAGGAACAGGGCCGCACCCGTCATGTCCTCTGGACGGGGGATCTTTCCGGCCGGGGTGGCCGAGAGGATCGCCTCGCGGCGGCCGGCGCCCCACTCGGGGCGCGCGAGCAGCGCCTCGGTCTCCATGAAGCCCGGCGCGAACGTGTTGATCCTGACCTTCGGTGCGAACGCCTTCGCATAGGACTTGGTGATCCCGAGCAGGCCGTACTTACCGGCGGCGTACTGGGGGGCGCGCGGGCTGCCGCGCACGATCACGGTCGAACCGACGTTGACGATCACGCCGCCGTCGCCCTCGACCATCCGCTGCCCGAACTCGTGCACCATCAACATTGTGCCCTTGATGTCGACGGCGAGCACATGATCGATCGCCGCCTCGGTGACCTCGGTCCAAGACGCCTGGCCCGAGGCCATGTCGCCGACGTTGTTGATCAGCACGTCAACTCCGCCGAAGTCGCCGAACGCGTTCTGCGCCATGCGCTTGATGTCGTCCCATGAGGTGATGTCGCCCTGGATCAGGGTCGCCTCGGCACCGGCCTCGCGCACGCGCTCGGCGGTGTGCTCGGCGCCGGCCGCCGAGCTGCGGTAGTGCACGAGGACTTTCGACGCGCCCTCCTGAGCCGCTCGCAGCGCGAGCGCCGCGCCGAACCCGGTCCCCGCCCCCGTGACCATGAACCTGCGTCCTTCGAACCTGCGCTCCATCGGCGTGCCTTCCACTAGACGATCGTGCGACCGCCGTCGATGTACAGAACCTGCCCGGTGATGAAGCTCGACTGCCGGGAGCAGAGGAACAGCACCGGACCGACGACCTCATCGAGCGTTCCGAACCGGCCAGCCGGGATCAGGTCGATCAGCGCAGCGCGCTTGGCGGGATCGGCGGCCAGATAGGCGCGGGTCAGTTCCGTGTCCATGTAGCCGGGCGCGACGGCGTTCGCGGTCACCCCCGAGGACGCGTACTCGTGCGCGATGACACGCATCAGCTGATTGATCGCGCCCTTGGTGGCGGCGTACGGGCCGTGATGCTTGTGGCCGCTGCGGCCGGCGACGGAGGAGAAGAAGACGATGCGACCATGCTGCTGCGCGCGCATTCCGACGGCGGCCTCGGCGGCAGTGTGAAAGGCGCTGGTCAAATTGATCGCGACGATCCGCTCCCAGTCCTCGTGGCTGTAGTCCTCGATCGGCCGGCGATCGTTGATCCCGACACAGTGGATGAAGGCGTCGAGGCCGCCGAGGTCGGAGCGGGCGGCCGCCACCGCCGCGCGCGCTGCCACCGGGTCGGACAGGTCGACCTCGTGAAAGTGCGCCACGGGCGAGGCGCCGTCAGGCCGGCGCAGGTCGATCACCGCGACCTCGGCACCGGCGCCGTGCAGCGCCGAGACGAGCGCGGCGCCGATCGTGCCGGCACCCCCCGCCACCAGCGCGCGGGCGCCCGCGAGGCCGAGCCAATCATGCACCGGGTGTCCGCTCCCGGTAGGTGAGGACGTTGAGCGTGACGGCTCCCGGGCCGCCGTCCGGAACGGTCGCCGAATGGAGCGTGCCACCCGGCAGCGTCGCGAGCTCGCCGGCGACGAGGTGCACGGGCTGACCGGCCACGACGAAGTCGATCTCGCCTTCGAGCACCTGCGTGATCTGGTCCTGCGGGTGCTGGTGCTCCTCCCAGCTCGAGCCGGGCGCGTAGCGGTATAGCGTGGCGGTCAGCTGCGGAGTGTGGACGGTCGCCCCGAAGATGCCGGGTCGCGCCTCGGTAAACTCCCGCTGACTCCAGTCGATCTTCTGTGGCTCGTCCATAGCTACGGCTGGTGCATCCAGGTTGACGTGGCGCCCACGCTACCCGCGCCGCTCGACCAGTTCAACGAGGTTCCCCTCGGGATCGGCGACGAATGCGAACGTGACACCGGGCTCGGGTGACGGCCCCGGCTCGCGGACCCCGCGAGCGCCGGCGCCGACGGCTTGGGCGAACAGGGTCCCGATCTCGGGCGTGGCGAGCGCGAAGTGCCCATACCCGCGAGTCGCGAGCGCGTCGATCGGAGTCTCGGCCCGGATCCCGCCGTCCGAGCCCGGGTGCTCGAACAGCTCCAGCCGCGCGCCTGAGTCGTTGAGCAGCATCAGTCCACGGATGCCGCCGGGGAGCTCGAACGCGTGCTCGGGCGCGAACCCGAAGCACCGCCCGTAGAAGCCGGCCGCGGCGTCGAGGTCGGCGACCGAGAGCCCGGCATGGTCAAGCTGAGGGGCGGCTGACATCTGGTCCTAGTATAGACAGAATGGCAAACTGTATGCAATAGTGCCAGATGCCGACGGGTTACGTCACCAGGGGACGCGGGCTCCTCAGACGATGACGGACTGGCCGCCGTCGACGACGATGTCGATCGCGTTCAGGTACGCCGCGTCATCGGAGGCGAGGAACAGCGCCACACGCGCGACGTCCTCCGGCTCGCCGAGCCGGCCGAGCGGGTGGCTGCGGGCCATCTCATTCATCGGGTGGCCGGGCTGCTCGAGGAAGGGCCGGGTGTGGCCGGTGATGATCAGGCCGGGACTGATCGAGTTCGCCCGGATCCCGTGCGGCGCGCCCGACGCGGCGAGGTGGCGGGTGATCGCGAGCACGCCCCCCTTAGCGGCTCCGTGGGCCGCCTGCGGCGCGAACGTCGCGCCGCGGTACGCCGACACCGACGCCGTGTTGATGATCACGCCGCCGCCACGGGCGATCAGGTGGGGCCAGGCCGCCCTCGTGACTGTGAAGATGATGTCCAGCTCGTTGCGGAGCACGAACTGCCAGTCCTCGAGGCTCACCTCTTCGAAGGGTCCGATCCGCGTCGCGGACGCGTTGTTGTAGAGGATGTCGACCCCGCGCGTCTGAGCGATCGCGAACTCGATCCAGCTCGCGGCTCCCTCGACGGTCGAGAGGTCGACAGGAGCCTGCGACACCATCGTTCCGCCCGCCGCGACCACGCTCGCGACCGTGGCCGCGTCGCCCTCCGCGTTGATGTCGCAACCGACGACAGTCGCCCCCTCGCGCGCGAACAGGTCCGCTGCAGCACGGCCCATCCCACTCCCGGTCCCGGTGATCAGCGCGACCTTTCCGTCGAGGCGTCCCATCGCTCAGCTCCCGTCGCCGCGGCTCGGTTCGGTCCAGCTGTGCTCGAGGCCGCGGATGAGATCGGCGATCGCGGCGTTGAGCGGCGTCGGGACGCCGGCCCGACGGCCGGCGTCGACGATTCCCCCGTTGAGTGTGTCGATCTCGGTGCGGCGGCGGGCGGTGACATCCTGCAGCATGCTCGGCCGGTGGCCGGGGTTGACGCGCGCGGCGCGCTCGTTGAGCACGGACGGATCCTCGTCGAGCATGATCCCAAGGCTTTGGGCGACGGCCTTCGCCTCGGCGATCAGCGCCTCGACGAGGGCGAGGGTCGGCGGGTACCGGCAGAGTGCGCCGTGGCTGAGCCCCGTCAGCGCGCAGAGCGGGTTCGTGGCGGCGTTGAAGATCACCTTCGTCCACTGGGCACCGCGCGCGTCGGCGAGGACGCGCGGCTGCATCCCGGCTCGCGCCAGCAGGTCGCCGAGGTGCGCAAGCTCCTGCGGGGTCGCGGGGCTCGGCTCGAACGGGCCGATCCAGGTCGGCCCCGGGGCGTCGGCGTGGATCACCCCCGGGCCGACGGCGCCGCCCGACTCGAGCGTGACGCCGCGAATCACGCGCGGCACATACTCGGCGATCAGCTCCTCGTTGCCGATCCCGTTCTGCACGCTGCAGACGGCCGCGTCCGCGAACACGGGGGCCGCCGCGGCGATCGCGGCGACGGTGACGGTGCCCTTGGTCGCGACGATCCCGAGCGGGCACGGTGGGATCTCGCCGGGATCGGTGCGCGCGTGCACCCTGACCGTCCGCTCGACGGCACCGGTCAGCCGCAGGCCGTCGCGGTTGATCGCGTTGACATGGTCGGGCGAGGAGTCGAGGGCCCAGACCTCGACCTCGGGCAGCTGGGCCAGCGCCGCGGCGAAGAGGCCGCCGATCGCGCCACAGCCGACGATGCAGATCCGCTCGGCCATCCCGCTTCAGAGGGCCAGCAGCGCTGTGGCGAGATCGTCGCAGACGGCCGGATCCGGGCCGGCGATCCCGAGGCCCGCGACGACCGCGCCGCCGCCGTCACGGATCGGATGGCCGCCGGCGGCGGCGAGGATCGGGAAGGGCAGCGCGCGGCCCACCTCGGCCCGAGCCGCCGCGCCGGGGAAGCGTTCGGCGACCGCAGCGCTGGGGATCTGGAACGTCGCCGCGGTGACCGCGAGGGCCTCGGCGAGTTGGACCGAGGCTGCGGGCGCGTGTTCGATCCGATCCTGCTGGATCGGATCGCCGCGCTCGTCGACGATCGCGAGCGCGATCCGCAGGCCGCGCCGCTGCGCCTCGGCGAGGGCGCGATCGGCGAGCGCGAGCGCCCAGCGGTGCTCCTCTTGATGCTGCGCGGGCGGGGCGGGCGCCATGCCGGTTCCGGCGGCCGGATCGAGGTCGCCGGGCCACGCCCCGTAGGTGTCGATCCAGCGCTCCAGATCGTCGCCATGCTGTCCCTCGTAGGGAATGCCGAGCGCGTAGTGAACGAGCAGATCCTCGCCGTTCGACGGCCCGCCATCGGCGATCAGCTTCAGCGGATCCGAGCCGGGATAGCCGACAAACGGGCCGATCCCCGCACCCGACGCGGCGATGCCGGCGATCACCGGCCGGTGCGCCTCGGACTCCGAGCGGATCGGCATGCCGCCGGCCCCCGGGAAGATCGCCTCGGGCGAGCAGGCGGTGAACCCGGTCACCATCGGGGGCGCGATGATCCGCATGCGGTGCAGGTGCTCCAGGCTCGGGATCTGCTGAGTGGCGGCGATCCACGCCTTCGACTTCGCCCGCGCCATCCCACCGGCGCCGCCGTGGTCCATCCGAGAGGCGCTGACGAGCGCGCCGGTCCCGCCGACGACCGCGACCGCGCCGCGCATGCCGATCTCCTCGGCCTTGTCGATCGCGCGGGCGATCAGGGCACGTGCCTCGGCGTGCGGGATGTCGGTCGTCTTGCTCATGAACCCTCCTGAACTGGGTGCCGAGAATATATACAGATTCTGTAACTGCATGCAATACTGAGTGCTGCGATGAGTGCGGCAGAGCACTGGGGACGGCGCCCGCGCGACTGGGCCGAGCTGGCCGAGCCGTCGAACGAACCGCTGTTCGCTGAGGTGCTGCGGCGCCTGGAGGTGGGACCGGGGACGCTGTTGCTCGACGTCGGCTGCGGATCCGGGTACGCCGCGCGGATGGCGGCGGCGCTCGGCGCGCGCGTGACCGGGATCGACATCACGCCGGAGCTGCTCGCGATCGCGCGCGAGCGGGCCGGTTGCACCGCGGCGGGCGAGGGCGAGTTTGTCGAGTGCGAGATGGACGCCCTGCCGTTCGCCGATCAGAGCTTCGACGCCGCCGTCGGTTTCAACGCCTTCCAGTTCGCGACCGACACGGCGCGAGCTGTGGCCGAGGCGGGGCGCGTCGTCCGGCGGGGCGGGCTCGTCGCGGCGACGACGTTCGCCGAGCCGGAGCGCAACGAGTCGACGGCGCTGCACCTGGCGCTCGAGCCGCTGCGGGCGGGCGGCGGACCCGGAGTGGGTGAGGCGAGCGGCGCGGCCGGCGCAAGCGGCGCGGGTGGCGCGGGCGGAGCGGCGCCACCGCGGCACCTCCCCTACTCGCTGTCGGCACCCGGCGGCCTTGAGGCGCTGCTCGCGGGCGCCGGGCTCGAGCCGGTCGCGAGCGGGGAGGTGCCGCTCACCTGGGCGCACGCGACCGTCGAGCTCGCGGTGCGCGCGGTGCTCGCCTCGGGGGGCGGCGCGATGGCGATCGAGGCGGCCGGGCCCGCGGCGGCGCACGATGCGCTCGTGGCCGCGGTGCAGCCGTTCACGGACGCGGCGGGGCGCGTCGCGATGCGCAACGTGTTTCGCTTCGCGATCGGTCGTGTGGCGGACCGGGCCGGCGACCCCTCGCGCGGCGGTCGCCGCCCGGTATGAGCGGCCGCGATCCGCCGTTGTGAGCGACCGCCGATGCTCACGAGCGTCCCAGCCTGGGGCCGATTGTCGAATGGTTCTCGTCTGGCCCCCACCCTCCTTCCACGGACGCGTGGATCGATGCAACCTGCGAGTCCGTTGCTATTTGAACGACACCCTTCCGGAGCCGTATGACTCTGAGAGGAAGCCGGTCGGAGTCACGTTGGGTGATTCGTTGCAGGTCCCTACTGAGGTTCGTGGCAGGACTCCGACGTCTGTGTTGTGCAACGTGATGCTGCCGGTGATTCCGGCGTAGGCGCCGGTTCCACTCAAGAGCTTGATTGGGGCGGTGTAGTGGTAGGTGAGTCCGCAGGTTGAAGCGTTGACGTACCGGCTCAGGTGAGCGTAGATCCGTGCTTCCGCTGCGTTTGCCGCGCTGTTGTTGATCCGGATCGACCCCTGTGTGAGCGGCAACCCTTTGGCGGGGTTGTCCTTTGGACTTGTGGCGCCGGAGTCGGCAAATGCGCCGGTGATCACGTAGGCCCGGATCGGGGTCGCCAGCGTGCCGGACGTGTAGAACTCGATCACCCCTCCGCGGGGCGGCGTTGCGCGGGCCGTGGTTGCTGCTGCGGCGTGCGCTGCCACACCACATCCGACGGTCATCGTTGCGGCGAGCGCGGCGAGCGCTCCGGCTCTTGGCATGGGCATTTGAGGCCTCCAATCGGTCGGGTTCGACGGTGTCAAGGTTCGCGCGCGGACGACGCAACGTCGTCGCCATCGCGGGCGATTGGTGTCAGCCTCAGGGCTGATGTCGATCCGTCGTGCTGCGGATGCAGGAGGGTGAAGGGGGCGTTAGCGTTTGTCGCGTGCGCCGACTTGTCCAGCCGCGACTGTTGATCCGACCGATCGCGGTAGGCAAGCTTGACGTTCTCGCTTGCGGGTCGCTTGCCGTGCTGTCCGTCTTGCTTCTGGGCGGCAGTCGGCACCCGTTGCCGGCGGTCGTCGTCGGCGTAGCAGGCTCGTCGGCCGTCGTCTTCCGGCACCGAAGGCCTGTTACCGGCGTCGTGGTTGCGGTGGGGGCCAGCGCGGTGGTCTCGATCACCGACTCTGGCGGGCAGCAGGTTGCGCAGGCGATTACGGTGGTCCTGTGCGTCTTTTCGTTGGGCAGCAGACCGGCTGCCAGTCGTCTCTCAGACGGCGTGCTGCTGGGCGCTTTCGCCGCGATCTTGCTCGCGGTCGGGCGCAGCGCGGTCAACGTCTGCGTGTCGGGCCTGCTGGTGGTCTGCTTCCCGTACCTGGCGGGCCGTGTCGTGTCGATGCGGCGACAGCAGACCAGCGATCTTGAGTCCGACGTCCAGGACGCTCGTCGTCAGCAGGAGATGCGGACTCGAGTTGCCGCCGCCGAGGAGCGGACCCGAATCGCGCGGGAGGTCCACGACGTGCTGGCGCACAGCCTCAGCGTGATGGTGATCCAGACCATGGCGGCCCGCGAGGTCGCCGCTGGCGATCGCGCTGGTGCGGCCACTGCACTGCGAGCGGTACAGACGTCGGGGCGGGACGCGCTCCAGGAGTTGCGAGGGATGGTTGGTGTGCTGCGGCGCGGTGACGTGGATCTGGTCGCTCCCTGGGCACCGCGCCTCGATCAGCTCGGGCGCCTGGCCGAGAGGGCGCAGGCGTCCGGACTTCCCGTCGAGTTGGAGATCGCCGGGGAGCAACGCCGGTTGCCGCCGACGATCGAACTGCTCGCCTTCAGGGTGGTACAGGAGGCGCTGACCAACGCGATCAAGCACGCTGGGTCGGCGCGCACGACGGTCACGGTTACGTTCTCGCCTGACGCGCTTGAGTTGGAGGTTCGCGACAACGGCCCTGATGGACCGACAGGCCATGCGCTCACGGGCGCAGGACACGGTCTGGTGGGCATGCGCGAGCGCGTGGAGTTGATCGACGGTGTGCTGTCGGCAGGCCCGCGACCCCACGGTGGCTTCCGGGTGTACGCGCGTCTTCCCCTCGCAGGGGTGCCGGCATGATCGGGCGGGCTGCTGGGCTGGGTCGTGCGTTGCATCTCTGGGGTTGGGGTGGCCTCGTTGCGGCATCGCTGGGAGTGCTGGAGCTCGACAACGCGACGCACGGGCTGCACTCGGCCTGGCTCGTAGCCGCGATGCTGCTCGCCGGCGCGCTTGCGCTCGCACCCTTCCTGCGCGGGCGGTCGAGTGAGTCAGCCGTCGCTTGCGCCATCGTGTCGGCCTATGGTCTGCTCGCTGTTTGGCAGGCGACAGGCGTCGCCAACAAGGTGAATTTCACCCCGATCTACGTGATTGTCGTGATCCCGTATGTGTCAGCAAGGGCGCTCTCGTCCGGCCGGGCGCTCGTTTCGCTGGCCGTCGTCATCACATGGGTGGTCGCCCTCAGCGTCCTCTCGGGCCCGACGCCGGCAGCCAGCTACATCAGCATCGTTGGGGTCCCCGCGGCCGCTTGGGCGCTCGGAAGATGGCTCCGGGCCCGGAGCGTCCAGCGCGTCGAGTTGAAGTTGAGAACGCAGCGCATCGAGGCGGAAAGGGACAGCCGGATCCGACTCGCCGTCGCTGACGAACGCACGAGGATCGCGCGCGACCTGCAGGCGCTGATCGCCGGCAGTGTCAGCGCAATGGTTCTCCAGGCCGAGGCGGCGGAACTACTCCTGGGAACCGATTTGGCGGCCGCGGACCGGGCGATGCTTGCCGTCGAGCGCACCGGCCGAGGCGCACTCACCGAGATGCGGCGGATGCTGGGCGGGCTCCGCGAGATAGACGCTTCTCCGCCGCTGGCACCCCAGCCCGGGGTCGGACAGGTGTACGCCCTGATCGAGACGGCTCGAGCCGCGGGCCGGTCGATCGAGTTCAGCGCACACGGGGACCCCGGCCCGCTGCCCGCCAGCGTCGACTTGGCGGTCTTCCGGATCCTTGAGGAAGCGTTGGGCAGCGACTCACGAGCCAAGATTGCCGTAGACGTCGCGTTCACCGATGACGAAGTCGGCCTCCGGATCGCGGCGGCCGGAAGCGGCCTGCCGACCTGGCCGACGCTTGCGATGCGCGAGCGGGCAGCGATCTGCGGCGGTGCCGTCGAGGCCAATACCTTGCCCACATCGGGCGAACTCAGAGTCAGCCTGCCCCGACGACGCGAGGAGGCGATCGGGTGAGCGTTCGCGTGGTGATCGCCGACGACCAGGAGTTGGTCCGCACCGGCTTTCGAATGATCCTCACGGCGGCTGGCGACATCGAGGTCGTCGGCGAGGCCGCCAACGGACAAGAAGCCGTCGCCGAGGCTCGGACAAAGAGCCCGGACGTCGTCCTGATGGACGTTCGGATGCCGGTGCTCGACGGGATCTCGGCCACGCGCGAGATCATCCGCCGCAGCGGCGCGGACGCCCCGCGAATCGTGATCCTCACGACGTTCGATCTGGACCAGTACGTGTACGACGCGCTGCGTGCTGGGGCGAGCGGGTTTCTGATCAAGGATCTCCCGGCTGCTCAGCTGGTTGCCGGCGTCCGCACCGCAGCAGACGGCGAGGCGTTACTCGCACCTGCGATTACCCGGCGCCTGATCGAGCAGTTCGCCGCGCCGCCACCCGAACCCCCGCCGGGACTGGACGACCTGACGCCGCGCGAGCTCGAGATCATGCGGCACGTGGCCCGTGGCATGTCCAATCTCGAGATCGCAAACGAGTTGATCATCGGCGAGGCGACCGTCAAGACCCACGTCGCTCGGGTACTGATGAAGCTTGGATTGCGCGACCGCGTGCAAGCAGTCGTCCTTGCCTACGAGGCAGGGATCGTCGTCCCCGCGAAGCGCACCGTAACGTAGTTCCGTTACAGCCACGTCCTGGGTGGCCATGCTCGATCGACCTCGACCTCGACCTCGAGGCGGCGCCTCTGACCGCGGACATCGCGTGTGGCGGCCTCGCAGTCGGCGCCGACGCCAGGGCCACTGCATCGGCGCGACGATCAGCCCGAACGGCGGCTTCATCACGGCCTGACGGACGCGAGCGGCGCCGGCGGCACAAGGCGCAGCAGGGCCTCGCGGTTGCCCTCGAACCGAAGTCCGAGCGCCGACGACGCGCCGTCGACCGCAGCCGCACCGGTGAGCACCGCGAGCACGGCGTGCGGTGAGCCGGACAGGCGCGCGTCGGGCTGCTCGGCGCGGCCGACGCGCACGCTGATCGCGCCGCCGCTGCTGTCGATCACGAACTCCTCGCCGTCGACATCGACGGCGATCGCAACCGGCGGCCCGTCGGGCGCACGATCATGCAGGAACTCCTGCGCCGGCCAGGCGAGCCAGTGGCCGCGGAAGGCGTCGCCGGGCGCGGGGCCGCCGACCATATACGGCAGCCCCCAGCGCCCGAGCGCGTGGAGCACCGGCTCCAGCTCGCGCCCGCGGTGGGTCAGCGAGAACAGCGTCGTCGCGATCGGTGGCGCAGCATCCTCGCGCGCGACCAGCCCGGCGCGCTCGAGCTCCCGCAGCCGCTCGGCGAGCAGGTTCGTCGCGATCCCGGGAAGCCCCGCACGCAGGTCCGTGTACCGGCACTGCCCGCGCAGCAGCAACTCGCGGATCACGAGCAGCGTCCAGCGGTCGCCGACGACGTCGAGCGCCTTCGCCAGGGAGCAGTACTCGCCGTAGGACCTCACGAGCCGATTCTAGCCCATCCAGAACAATTTATTCAACTGACTACTTGATTAATTTGTCTCTCTGCTTTATTCCTTTGTCTCATAATGCGCAACAGACGCCCTCTCATCCTCATCTCGCTGCTGCTCGCCGCGTTCGCGATCAACCTCGACACGACGATCGTCAACGTCGCGCTCCCGACGCTCGTGCGGACGCTGCATGCGTCCGACAGCCAGCTTCAGTGGGTCGTCGACGCCTATAACCTCGTGTTCGCCGCCGTCCTGCTCTCGGCCGGGAGCCTGTCCGATCGTCTCGGCCGCAAGGGCATGCTGCTCGCGGGCCTGGCCGTGTTCGGGCTCGCCAGCATCGCCGGCTCGCTCACGTCCACCTCCGGCGAACTGATCGTCGCCCGCTGCTTCATGGGCCTCGGCGCCGCGATGGTCTTTCCCTCGACGCTGTCGCTGATCTCGAACGTCTTCACCGGGCGGGCCGAACGGGCCCGCGCGATCGGGCTGTGGGGAGCGACGGCCGGCGTGGCGATCGCGCTCGGCCCGATTGCCGGCGGCTGGCTGCTCGGACGGTTCTCCTGGCCGAGCATCTTCCTGGCGATGGCTCCCGTCGCCGCGATCGGGGCCGCCCTCGTCGCGCGCTACGTCCCGACCTCGCGCGATCCACGGGCACCCGCCATCGATCGACCCGGCTTCGGGCTCTCGACCGCCGCGATGTCCCTGCTCGTGTTCACGATCATCGAGGCGCCGGATCACGGCTGGGGTAGCGCTCGGTCGCTCGCCGGTTTCGCCGGCGGCGCCGCGCTGATGCTCGCGTTCGTCCTCGCGGAGCGGCGCACAGCGACGCCGATGCTCGACGTTTCGCTGTTCCGCAACCCCCGCTTCGCCGCCGCCTGCGCGGCGGTCACCGTCGGGTTCTTCACCCTGTTCGGGTTCATCTTCGTGATCACGCAGTACTTCCAGTTCATCAAGCGCTACAGCCCGCTCTCGGCCGGAGTGCACCTCCTCCCGGTCGCTGCCTGCGTCGGGATCGCCTCCGTGCTCGGGACGAAGCTCGCCGTGCGGGTCGGGACCAAGCTCGTCGTCGCAGGCGGCCTGACGCTCGTCGCCGGCTTCTACCTCTGGGTCTCGACCGCCGGGGCGACGACGAGCTACGGCACGATCGCCGCGCAGATGGTCGTGTACGGGGTCGGCCTGGGACTGACGAGCGCGCCCGCCACGGAGGCGATCATGGGCGTCGTCCCGCTTGACCAGGCCGGTGTCGGCTCCGCTGTCAACGATGCCACTCGCCTGCTCGGGGGGACGCTCGGCGTCGCGGTGATCGGCAGCGTGTTCGCGTCGGTCTATGCGAGCACGATCGCGGCGCAGCTGCCGCGCGCGCTGCCCGCGCACCTCGCCGCGCTCGCGCACTCCTCGGTCGGCGCCGCCCTCGCCGTGGCGTCGCGGCTGGCGGCGAGCGGCCACCAGCTGCTCGCGGCACCGGTGCTGCATGCGGGAACGCATGCGTTCGTCGACGGTATGAGCCGGGGCTGCCTCGTCGCCGGAGGCGTCGCGGCAGCCGGCGCGCTGGCGGCGGCGGTGTGGCTACCGGCCCAGCCAACCCACGCGACACAGCCGCACGACGAGGCCGCACTCGGTACAGCAACCGCGGGCATCACCGGGGCGAGCATCGCGGCGCTCGCCGAGTAGTGCCGTGCCGTCAGGGAGCTGCGACCGTCCCCGAGCCGGGCACGATGCGCGGATCGAAGCCGGCGTAGGCGCCGGCCAGGCGCTCGATCTCGTCGGCCCGCGCACCCTGGGCGGCCCCCGTCTCCATCACCTCGGCGAAGTGGGCGCGCTTCTCGGCCATCCGGGTGACGGAGCGGTCGAGGCCCGCCGGGTCATCGAACAGCACGGCGGCCCGGCCGGCCTCGTCGACGGCGAGCCTGCCGCCGGCGCCGCAGGTCGCACACTCGATCTCCTCGGGCCCGCGAACGTCGATCAGGGAGGTGTGGCAGAGCGGGCAGAGCCCGGGCTCGCCGCGGTACTGCACCTCGTCGAAGCCGAGGCCGAGCTGGCTCGCAACCGAGCGGCCGACACGTGCCGCGCCGGACAGCGCCGCCTCGTCGAGCACGACCGCGCGCGGCATTCCGGCGCCGCCGACGAGCAGCTGATCGGCGACCGCGATCTGCGCCGAGAACGTCATCTGGTGCATGAGCGGCAGCGCCAGCGTCTTCCACTGCGAGGTGAGGGCGCCGCCGACCGCGATCAACCCGGCGACCCGCGGCCTGAAGACCCGCTCGTCGTACGGGAACGCAACGGGCGGGGTCTCGCCCGACTCGAGGATCCGCCGGTAGTTCTCAGCGAAGGCGACGTCGGCGGCCGGCCCCGACAGCCGGTCGGCGACGAGCTTCAGCTTGCCGGGGACCGTGCGCGAGTAGATCGGCGCCGAGACGACGATCCCGTCCGACTCCATCAGCTCGTTCCACAGCCATGGCCCGTCGTCGTCGCCGGCGGGCTGCCCCGGAGCGACCGGACGCAGCGGCAGGGCGAGCTCCCCGAGTCGGACGAGCGCGACCTCCGCCCCCGCGCCGGCCGCCGCCCCGAGCGCGACCTTGAGCAGGATCTCGGCGCTGCCTTCGGCGTTCCCGGCGCTGAGTCCGAGCACTCTCATCGTCCGACCTCCTCGCGTCGAAGACCGCCGCCGCCGAAGTTGTCATGGTCAGAGGCGACCTGCATCAGCGGATAGGTCGCATCCCGCATATCCGCTTCGAAGGCCGCGATCGCGTCGAGCAGGGGGCGCTCGGCGCGGTCGGCGGCGACGAGCTGATCGCGAAGGACGCAGGCGTTGCGCATCGCCATGTTCGCGCCCTTGCCGAGCGTCGGCAACATCGCGCAGATCGCGTCCCCGACGAGCGTGACCCGCGAGGTGCTCCAGGGCGGTGCCGGATCGAGCCGGCGGAACGGATGCACGAACAGAGTGGAGGGATCGATCCGCTCGACGAGACCGCGGATCGCAGGATGCCAGTCGGCGACGCCATCGCACATCGCCGCGTGCATATCGTGCTGCGTCTGCGCGTCCCATGCGGCCGGTTCGGGGATCGGCGTCTGCGGCGTCACGCCGCCTGACAGCATCATGTAGGGGGAGGCGACGGCGGGCGTGTCGGGCCGCCGCGGGACGCACTGGCCGAGCGAGACCATCACACCGCGCTCGTCGCGTGCGATCACGAAGTGACTCGAGAGGATCGCGGGAAGTTCGGCGAGGATCTCGTCGGTCAGCGGCGAGCGGCCGAACATGCCGAGCGCGCCGACCGGGGCGGGGATGACGGCGACGTCGGGCAGCAACTGCCGCCGCACGGGCGAGCCGACGCCGTCGGCGCCGACGAGCACATCCCCCGAGACCGTGCGCCCACCGGCGAGGTGCACGGTGACACCGTCCGCGTCGGCACTGTAACCATCCACCGCCGCGCCGAACCGAATCACGTCGTCGAGGCCCGAGCACAGGATCCGGCGAAGGGTATGCCGGTCGATCGCAGTGTGGATCGGCTCGGTGTCGTTCGGCGGACCGATGTGCGGCATGCTCGAGAGCTCGCGACAGTGGCTGTCGATCACGACCGCCAGGTTGGGGCGGCTCGGAGTGCGGAGCGAGCCATCGACGTACCGTTGGTACAGCTCCGCGGGCAGGCATGCCTCGAGCGCGTGCCCGCCATCGGCGTCAAGTGTCAACCGGTACCCCGCGGGAGCCGAGTCACGCTCGGAGCGCTCGAACACCTCACACTCGACACCGGCGCGCCGCAAACCGTGGGCGAGCGTGAGACCGGCGATGCCACCCCCCGCAATCAGAACCTTGAGCGTCGATCGTGCCATCAGGCGTCAGCCGGCGAGTGTCACGTCGAGCTCGGCACCAGCCGCAGCGAGCCGGTCGCGGTCGACCGCGAGCGCCTGCTCCGGGAAGATCCGCTGCGCGGCAACCTCGCCCGCAAGCTCGAACAGCCGCTCGGGCCCCGCAGGCCCGAACATGCTCGAGTAACGGGTGAGGTGCGCCTCGCTCACGAGCGCGTGCGGAGTGCCCGGCGGGATGCTGAGGAAGTCGCCTCCGGTCAGCAGGTGCTCGGTGCCTGCGACGCTCACGCGCAGCCGCCCGTCGAGGCAGTAGATGCCCTCATGGGAACGCTCGTGCACATGGGCAGGCATGGCTGCGCCCCACGGCCCCTCGATCGTCACCATTCCGAGCGCCCCGCCCGACTCCGCACCGGTCATCAGCTGGAAGCAGACCTGGCCGCCGAGGGCGTGGCGCGGGCCCTCGCCGGCACGGAGGAAGTACGCCTCCAGCGCGCCCGGGAGGGTGTCGTCGGCACCGGTGCTCGCCTCCGGGTAGGGCGCCTCGGGCATGTACTTCATCCCGAACTTCGCCTCGGCGGCGCCGAACTTCTCGAACGGCGGCGGGCTCGGGTCGACCTGCGGATAGGCGGGTCCCCCGTACGGCGACCCGCAGAAGTCGAAGAAGCGCTCCCATCCGGCGGGCGCGATCGGGCCCATGAACTGGCTGTAATGGCCGTGGAACTGGTAGGCGTGGACGACGCCGGGCGGCACCGAGGCGATGTCACCTGGATAGAGGACGCGGCTCGCGCCGTCGGCCCAGACCTGAATGCGCCCGCGGACGCAGAAGAAGTAGTCGTGTTCGGAGTCGTGGTAATGGAGCGGGATCGGCCGGTCCGCCGGGCCGAGCGCGGTCATCACCGTGATCAGGCCGTCGGTCTCCTCCTTGCCGGCAAGTGTCCGACCAACCTGCCCAAGCAGCAGGTGCGCGCGCCCGTCACCGTCGGCGAGGTAGTACGGAACGGGAGCGCCGGGCAGCTCGCGTACGGGGTTGGTCATCGCTTGCTCTCCTCAATCCTAAGTGGTGGCTCGTCCACCATTGTATACAGCTTCGTACTCTGCGCGCAGATTTGGGGTTAGAATCCCGGTTCGATGACACGGGTGGCAGCCGTCACTGGAGGCGCGGGCGCGATCGGCGGGGCGATCGCCGCGGCGCTCGCGCGCAGCGGGCACGAGGTCGCGATCCTCGACCGCGAGGGCGCTTTCCCCGTGGACCTCGCCCTGCGGGGCGAGGTCCACGCAGCCGCGGCCGCCGTGCTCGAACGGCACGGGCGCTGCGATGTGCTCGTGCATGCCGCGGCGTGCTTTCACCAGGCGACGCTCGGCGAGCTCGAGCTGGAGACGTGGCGGGAGGTGCAGGCCGTCAACGTCGAGTCGGCGCTGTGGCTCTGCCAGTCGCTGGCGCCGGGAATGGCGGAGCGCGGCTTCGGCCGGGTGGTGTTCATCACCTCTGACACGGTCTGGAATCCGCCCGCTGCCGGACTCCTCCCCTACATCGCGAGCAAGGCCGCGCTCGAGGGGATCGCCCGCTCGCTCGCGCGCTCGCTGGGTCGCGGCGGCATCACCGTGAACTGCGTCGAGCCCGGCCTCACGCGAACGCCCGCGGCGCAGGCGGGCATGCCGGCCGAAGCGTTCGAGGAGGTGCGGCTCCGGCAGGCGCTGCCGCGAACGCTCGTGCCCGACGACGTCGCCGGCATCGTCACCTTCCTCGCCTCCGACGCCGCGGCGGCGCTCACCGGCCAGACACTGTGCGCGGACGGCGGGCTGGTTCTCCGTTGAGCTCGGCACCGCCCGCGATCAGGTAGGAGCAGAAGCGCCCATCGGGGTCGCGATCGGCGCGGATCTGCTGGAGCCGGCGGAAGTTGTCCGGCGCCATGAAGCGGTCCGACCGCCGCGTGAAATCGGTGTCGCCGAGGTAGACGCCCTTGCCGACGTTCTCGGCGATCCTTCCCATGTGGCCCGCGACCCAGGACCGGTGTCGCTCATCGTCGGCCGCGTCCTTCCAGATCGCGTAGGTCGCGACGTAGGCGTGTCCCTCCATCGAGAAGGCCATGTCCGGCAGCCGGCGATCGGGCGCCCAGCCGTACCAGATCGAGAACGAGTGCTCGGTCGGCAGCTCGGACCAGAGGTCTCGCAGATACGGCACGAGCTCGGCCGCCCGGGCGTCCGTCCACGAGCAGTCGACCGCGTACCTGTGGTCCTCGGGGTTCTGGGCCGCCTGGGCCTCGTTCTCGGCCTCCACCGTCGTCGGCCCCCACTCGTGCGCGACGGCGCGGCCGGCGAGCGGGCACGCGCGCAGCGGCGCGAGCACTCGCTCGGCCTCCTCGACGGTGTCGCACATCGCCGTCGTGTGCAGGAACAGCAGCGGCGGACCCTCCGGGCGGGGGAGCCGCGTGGCCGCGATCACCGGCTCGACGACGCGATCGAGCGTCGGCAGCAACCCGTCGATCCAGTACAGCAGCGGCTCGAGCGCGTCGAGCTCGAAGGTCCAGGTGTCGTGGTGCATCGCTCGCGGCAGCGGATAGGTCCGCAGGTGAAACCGCGTGATGACACCGAAGAACCCGGGGCCGGCGCCGCGCGCCGCCCACAGGAAGTCGCTGTTCTCGGTCTCGCTCGCGTGGATCAGCTCGGCGTCGGCGGTGACGAGGTCGATCCCGACGACGTGCTCGCAGCCCCACCCCAGCTTGCGGCCGTTCCAGCCCTGACCTCCCTGCAGCAGAAAGCCGCCGATCCCGACGCTCGGGCAGTGCCCGCCCGTGAACGCGCGGCCCTGCGAGGTGAGATAGGGCGTCAGCTCGGCGGCGCCCTTGACGGCCGGGCTCGCCGTCGCGATCCCGGTCCCGGGGTCGTAGTGCATCTCGCGGATCAAGCCGAGATCGATCAGCAGCGCCTCGTCGCGCACGCCCCATGCCGCCCAGCTGTGACCGCCGGCCCGCACCGAAACCTTGAGGCCGCGCCCGGTCGCGAGCCTGACCCCCTCGACGACGTCGCCCTCGCTCTCGGCGAGCAGGATCGCCGCGGGATGGCGAGCGTCGACCCGCGCGTTGAACACGCGTCCGACGCGGGCCTCCTCGTAACCGGGCTCGCCCCGCCAGATCAGCTGTCCTCGCATACCGGGAGCACTATTGCATACAGATTGGCACTTCGTCTACAGTTACGCCACATGTTTCCAATCCATCACATCGGCTACGTGGTCGAGGACCTGCGGGCCGGAGTCGAGCGGTTCGCAGCGTCGCTGGGCGCCGGGCCGTTCTTCGCGATGGAGCACCTCGTCTTCGAAGAGGTCACATTTCGCGGGGAACCGGCGCTGTACGACCACTCCTCGGCCTTCGGAGCGTGGGGGGAGACGATCGTCGAACTCACACAGGTGCACGATGCGGAGCCTGCGGGATTGCGGGCCGCACTCGTGCCGGCGGGCGGCGGCGTCGGCCACGTGGCGTGGCTGGCCGACTCGCTCGAGGAGGAGACCGCGCGCCTGGTCTCGCTCGGGCTGACACCGTTTCACACCGGGCGCACGGGACCTGCGTCAGCCGTCTGGTTCGACGGCGGGCCCCTGCTCGGACATCCGATCGAGGTGCTGCAGCGGCGCGATCAGATCCTCGGCTTCTACGCGGCCGTGCGGGCGGCGGCGAACGGCTGGGACGGGACGGAGCCGTATCGCCCGCTGACCGGACCGCCGGCATGATCCCCGACGAGGTCGATGTCCTCGTCGCCGGCTTCGGCGCCGCGGGCGCCGCCGCGGCGATCACCGCCCGTAAAGCCGGCGCGAGCGTGGCGGTCGTCGAGAAGTGGCCGCACGGCGGGGGCAACTGCCTGCACTCGGGCGGCTTCGTGTTCGCGCTCGACGGCCCGCAGGCCGTCGAGCATCTCGACTCCCTCTGCTTCGGCAAGACCGACCGCGCGGTGCTCGAGGCCTTCGCCGACGGCCTCGCGGGCCTGCCGTCGTTCATCAGCTCGTTCGGCGGCGAGCTCGCGCCGTGCGACCCGGAGGCATTCGGCGGGATGCTGCCGTCGTGGCCCCACTTCCCGTCCGGCGGCCGGATCCGCTACAGCCAGTTCGTACCGCGCGCGGGCGAGCGCCCCGGAGTCGGCCTGTGGCGGACGCTCGAGACGGCCGTGCGGGCGCTCGGGATTCCGGTCGCGCTCGAGACCCGGATCGCAGAGCTGACCAGTGCAGACGGCGCCACGACGGGCGCCGTCGTCGAGCATCGCGGCGAACGCCGGACGATCCGAGCCCGCGGCGGTGTGGTACTCGCCAGCGGAGGCTTCGAGTACGACGCCGAGCTCGTCGACACCTACCTGCCGCTGCCACTCGTCGGCGTCGGGCATCCCGGCAACACCGGCGACACGCTGCGGATCGCCGCGCAGGCGGGCGCCTCCCTGTGGCACATGAGCGCGTTCTTCGGCTGGCTCGCGTTCGTCCACCCCGAGCACCCGGCCGGGTTCACGCTCGACGTGCACGCCCCGAGCTTCATCTACGTCGACGGCGACGGCCGCCGGTTCGCCGACGAGACCGGCTGGGAGGTGCACGACAAGGTGCGGTCGCTGACCGCATATCTGCCGCGCCGCCCCAACCGTCCGCGGTTCCCCGGCTTGCTCGTGTTCGACGAGGCGGCGAGGCTCGCGGGGCCGCTGAACGGCATCGTCGGGACGCCGAACGACTACGTCTGGAGCGCGGACAACAGCGCCGAGATCGCGGCGGGCTGGATCGTCCGCGGCGAGTCTGCGGCCGAGCTCGCGGCCGCCACCGGACTCGCCCCCGACGTGCTGGAGGCGACGCTCGACCGGTATGCGGACGCGGTCGGCGCGGGCTGCGACGATCTCTTCGGGCGCTCGCCGCAGACGCTCGCGCCGCTGACGGCGCCGCTGTACGCGATCCGCTTTCACCCGGGGGTCGCGACCGCGTCGGGCGGCCCGCGGCGGGACGCCTCTGCGCGCGTGCTCGCACCGGGCGGGGCGCCGATCCCGGGGCTGTACGCTGCGGGCGCGGCTGGATCGATCTGGGGCCACCTGACCGAGCACGGCGGCGGGCTCGCTGACGCGATCGTGTTCGGCCGGATCGCCGGCGCGCAGGCTGCCGCGGATCGCTGAAACACGTCAAAGGAGCAACGAGATGAGCCAGGAGACGACCGAGGTCACGACCGCGCGCGGCACGATGCCGGTCTACATCCACCGCCCCGACGGCGACGGGCCGGCGCCGCTCGTCGTGCTGCTGATGGACGCTCCCGGGATCCGGCCGGCGCTGCATGCCCACGCCGAGCGGCTCGCCGCCGAGGGCTACACGGCGGCGCTGCCGGACCTCTTCTACTGGATCGATCCGACGCAGCGGCCACGGCCGGAGCGACTGGCGCTGGGCGACCAGGAGGAGTTCAAGCGGATGGGCGCAGTCGTCGGCATGATGGACGACGACGAGGTGCTCGCCGACATCCGGCTGCTGCTGGAGGCGCTCCCCGAGGGGTCGCACCCGTGGGGCTGCGTCGGCTTCTGCATGGGCGGGCGCTTCGCGCTCCTTGCAGCGGAGTCCTACGGCGAGCAACTGGTCGCGACCTCGATGCTGCACCCGTCGCGGATCGTCATCGACGGCGACGGGTCGCCGCACCTGGCGGTCGGGAGCGTCGGCGGTGCGCTCTACTTCGGCTGGGGCGAGCACGACCACGTCAGCCCTCCGGAGCTGATTCCCGCGCTGCGGGCGCAGCTCGACGCGGCCGGCGTCGCCTACAAACTCGAGCTGATCGCGGAGGCCGACCACGGCTTCACGATGCCGGGGATGCCCGCCTACAACGAGGGCGCGGCCGAGCAGGCGTGGACGGGGACGCTCGCCCTGCTGGATGAGCGGCTGAAGTAGCTAGCAGCCCGCCAGGCTCCGTGCGTCGCCCCGAGGGCGGGCGCGGGCCGCAGCTGGGAATGCCACCTCGACGACGAGTCCGCCCTGCGGCCGGGTGCGTGTGGTGAGCTCGGCGCCGTGCGTCGTGGCGATCGCCTGGACGATCGAGAGTCCCAGTCCGAGTCCATGTCCGTGGTCGCGCTGGAGACGAGTGCCGTCGAGTCGCTGAAAGGGTTGGAAGAGACGGTCGAGCTGTTCGGGTGGGACGTCCGGGCCGGTGTTCGCGATCGACACGAAAGCGTGGCGGTCGCGAGTCCCGGTCGTGATCGCGACATGTCCACCGGGGAGGTTGTGGCGGATCGCGTTGTCGATCAGGTTGGCCATCAGTCGCTCGACCAGCCTGGGGTCGCCATCGGCCGGCGCCGTGAGGAGCGTCGCGCGAAGATCGAGGCCGCGCGCCGCAGCTTCTGGCTCGCGCGCGAGCAAGGCCTGCGAGGCGATCGTGGCGAGGTCGAGGTCCTCTCGGCGCTCGAGTCCCGTTTGCCCACGGGTGAGAGTCAACAACGCGTCGATCATCTGTTCCAGGTGCTCCTCCGAAGCGAGGACGCGCTCATGGGCCGCGCGCAGCGAGGAGAAGCTGGCGTTGGGGTCGGCGAGCGCAACCTGGATCAGCGCTCGCTGGCGCGTCAACGGCGTGCGAAGCTCGTGTGAGGCGTTGGCGACGAACTGCCGTTGCGCCTCGAACGCAGCGTCGAGCCGACCGAACAGGTCATCGAGGGTGTCCCCGAGTTCCTTGAGCTCGTCCTGTGGGCCGTCGAGCGCCAGACGCTCGTGCAGGCTGGCGGACGAGATCCGCTGCGCCGCGCGGGTGATGGTCCGGATCGGTCGGAGCATCCTGCCTGCGAGGAGCCAGCCGGCCAAGAGCGCGAGTACGGCCACGATCGCCAGGGCGATCCCGGAGTCGACCAGCAACTGGTGCGAGTCGGCAGCGCGCTGGGCATGCTCGGCGGACCCTGCCCGGGCGATCTGGTGGACGGCCGCGGCCAGCTGATTTGCAGCCCGCGCCAGCTGATGCTGGGCGTCTGTGAGTTGATGCTGGTCGTCAGTCAGTTGATTCTGGTCGTGCGCAAGCTGATGCTGGTCCTGCGCCAGCGCAGCAGGCAGTGCTCCTGCCAGCGGCCGCACCGTCAGTGCAATCATCTTGGGCACGGACACAACCAGGTCGCGCTGGTCCTGCGACAGTTGAAACTGGGCGCGAGCGAGCTGAGGCAGGGCCTGCGCCAGCGGAACCTCTGACGCCCGGGACAGGTGCTGGATCGCAGGAGTGTGCGGAATCCGTGGCAGCCGTGGCTTCGCGTATTCGGTCGCCCGCTCGAACAGGACGTAGGTGGTGGTGACGAGCGCGGCCCCCGAGAGCAGGAACAGGCCGCCGTACAGAAGTGCCAGGCGCACGCGCACGGTCCGGCGTGACAGGTGCCGGCCGACAGCGAATTGGGTGAGGCGGTCGCCCCGTCGTGCCCGGATCCTCATATCCGGTAGCCGACCTTGGCGACGGTCTGGATCAGCGGCGGGTCGCCGAGCTTGCTGCGCAGCCGGCTGATCGTGACCTTGACCGCGGCGGTGAACGGGTCAGCGGCCTCGTCCCAGACGCGCGCGAGCAGTTCCTCGGCCGAGACGACCCGGCCCTGAGCGGCGAGCAGCTGCTCCAGCACTCCGAACTCCTTCGGGGTCAGTGCGAGTGGCAGGCCGGCGCGGCGGGCGGAGCGCCTCGCCGTGTCGAGCACGACGTCCCCGGCGCGCAGCACCGGCGGGATGCTCGGCTGCGCGCGGCGTGCAAGCGCACCGATCCGCGCGACCAGCACCGGGAAGTCGAACGGCTTGGGCAGGTAGTCGTCGGCGCCCAAGCCGAGCCCGTCGATGACGTCGTCGTTCGACGCGGCAGCGGTCAGCATCAGCAATCTGCTGCGCCCGCCGCCGTCGACGAGCCGGGAACACACCTCGTCGCCGTGGAGGCCGGGCAGGTCGCGGTCGAGCACGATCACGTCGTATTCGTTGACCAGCGCCCGTGCGAGGCCGGTCTCGCCGTCAAGCGCGACGTCGACAGCCATCTGTCCGTGACGCAGTCCCGTCGCGACGGTTTCGGCCAACTCCTGATCGTCTTCGATCACAAGCACGCGCACTGATGCTCCTTCGCTTCGCCGGGGACGGTAGCCGCCGCGAGGTTTCAAGGCGGTATCAGTGATCGTGCCGAACGCACCGGCCAGTCGCGCCGGCGACCGGAGCGAAACCGTGCCGAAACCGTCCAGCGCGTAGAACCGATGGCGCCGACCCACGTTGCCCAGGAGGAGCCCAGATGCCAGACAGGATCCATCGGACGCCGCTGACCCGCTTGCCGCACGCGCGCCTGCTCGCCCTCGTGGCACTTCTGAGCGGACTCCTGATCGGGGGATGCGGGGGAAGCTCGGGCAACCCCGCCGCGACCGCGGGCGGGGCGAGCACGACCGCGGGCGGGGCGACCACCTCGGCCACGACGGCCGGGGGCACTGGCGCGACGACGACCTCCGCCTCGACGGGCGCGGGCGCCGGCACCCGAACCACCACCAGATCCGCGACCGCAACCGGCGGGGGCGCGTCGAGAGCGCGCTCGATCGAGCCAGGTTCCAGCCGCGCGGAGGCGCTGCTGGCGTTCGCCCGCTGCATGCGCGCGAACGGCGTGACCGACTTCCCAGACCCGAACCCCGCGCGTCCAGCGCTCTTCGCCGTACCTACCGGAAGCAATCCCGCTGCGCCCGCGTTCAGGGTGGCTCTGCCGAAGTGCGAGAAGCTCCTGCCGGGCGGCGGCCCCCCGGGTCCCGGGTCGGCGACGCACCCCTCCGCGCAGACGCTGGCGAAGCTGCTCAGGATCGCGCGGTGCATGCGCGGCCATGGCGTGCCCCAGTTCCCGGACCCGAGGGCCTCCGTCCCGTCCAACCCGAGCGGCTTCCAGGAGATCACCGACTTCGACGGAGCGATCCTGCTGTTCCCGAGCACGATCAACCTGCAAGCGCCCGCCTACAGGGAGGCGCTGACCGCGTGCGGCGCGCCGCCACTCGGCCTCCCCCACTGATCGCCTGGGTCCGGGAGCCACCCTGCCGATCGACCCGGCTGCTGCGGAGGCGTCGCGGGGTTTAGTACGGCTAACTACGTATAGACGGCGGCATTTTCGAGACTAGCGTTTGCGAAGCGTGAGCAGTGGGTCCATGTGGCTGCGGTTCGCGTGTGTACCAGGGGACGTTCCCGGGCCTGACCGGCCCTCGGCGGACCGTGGGACACATCGTGTGCTCTTCGGAAAGGACCGCAGTGATCGATCGAGTCTCATCACACCGCCGGCGGCTGTGCCGATCAGCAGCGCCGGTGCGCGCCGCGAGGGCGCTCGGTGACGCGTGGAGGCCGACGTCATGAGCCCCACCGCCGCCACCTCGGACCTCGAGATCACGGAGCCGCCCACCGGCGGCTCTCCACCGATTGCGACTGCGACCTGGCGCGCAGCGCTGGCGCCGTACGCGCAGGCACGCTGGAGTCGCGGCCTGCTGGCGATCGCGACCTCAGTGCTCCCCTACCTCGGACTGTCGGCACTGATGTACCTGATGATCACCGTCTCGGTGCCACTGGTGCTGCTGCTGTCGATCCCGACCGCGGGGTTCCTCGTCCGCACGTTCATCATGTTCCACGACTGCACGCACGGCTCGCTGCTGCCGTCCCGCCGCGCGAATCGATGGGTCGGCGCGGTGCTGGGGGTGTTCGTGCTCGTTCCGTTCCGCCGCTGGCGACACGATCACGCCGTTCACCATGCGAGCTCGGGGGATCTGCAGCGCCGAGGAGTCGGTGACATCCCGATGTTGACGGTCGCCGAGTACCAGGACCGATCACGGCGTGGGCGCTTCGCGTACCGGCTGTTTCGCAATCCCCTCGTGATGTTCGGGCTCGGCCCTGTGTTCGCGATGATGATCGGGCCTCGGATCGCGACCCGCGCCCAACGGCCGCGGCTCCGCCACAGTGTGCTCGGTCTGGATCTCACCCTCGTCGTCGCGATCGGAGCCCTGTGCTGGCTGATCGGCTGGCAGAACTTTGTGCTCGTCTGGGGTCCTGCGTCGTTGATCGCCGGCTCCGCCGGCATCTGGCTGTTCTATGTCCAGCATCAGTTCGAGGAGGTTGACTGGCAGAACGCCGAACAGTGGACCTTCCTGGATGCCGCGCTCCGCGGCAGCTCCTACTTGAAGCTCCCGCCGCCGCTGCAGTTCTTCACCGGCAGCATCGGTCTGCACCACGTCCACCACCTCAACGCGCGGATTCCGAACTACAACCTCCAGCGCGCCCACGACGAGACCCCCATGTTCGAGGACGTCACCGTGGTCACCCTCCGCGACGGGATGCGCGCCGTCCGGTTGAAACTCTGGGACGAACAGCAGGGCCGGCTCGTCACGTTCGCTCAGGCGAGCAGGTGCCACGTGCCGGCAGCGTCAGCGCAGACGGCACTCGGAGGCAGCTGACGACACCGCTGCGCGCAGGCCGAGCGCGTCGTGGTGATCTCTCGGTCCGGTCAAGCCGACACGACTGACGCGAGCAGTTCGGTAGCGGGCCCGCAAGCCCGCTACCGTCGCCTGGAGTCAGGTGTCGTGGATCAGCGGATCGTCACCTCCTGACGGTGGTTGAGCGGCCCCTGACGAAGCGTGAGGGTGTATCGCCCTGGTCCGACTGCGTGTCGCGCGGACAGCACGACGCGCCGGCCGCTGGTGCGGCCGCTCGCGTAGACGATCCCAGCGCGAGAGAGCGTGACAGCCGCGCCGTTCGAGACCGTGAACGCGGCAGGCGCGGGTACGAGCCTGCTCGTGCACCGCTCGCGGCTGACGGTCTGCCGGCGCCCGTCGATCGTCACCGTGATGCGCGTCTTCGCGCAGGTGACGAGATCGATCTGGCCGTTGGCGCCCGCCGGGCCCGCTGGGCCGGTGGCACCAAGCGGGCCAGCGGGGCCAGCTGGTCCGGTCGCGCCCGTCGCGCCCGTCGCGCCCGTCGCGCCTGCCGGGCCTGCCGGGCCTGACGGGCCGGCGCTGGCGGGGACCGGTTCAGTCGAGCCCGAGAGCGAGACTGTCGCCACGCCGAACGGCGCAGTCGCGGCGCCGGCCGGGGGGTTGGGGCCGTCGGCATACGGGATCTGGAGTGCTCCCGTTCGTGTTGCCGGACCCGTGGACTGAGGGGCGAAGCGCACGCCCACGGTGCAGGTCGCGCCGATTGTCAGGGTCTGGTCTGAGCACTGGTCCGCGACCAGCACGAAGTCGCCGGCATTGGCACCGTCGACGCTGAGCCGCCCGAGAGTGATCGGGACCTCCCCCGGGGAGGTGATCGTGATCGTCTGCACGTCACCGATCGTGCCGGTCGCCTGCGCCGGGAGCGCGACCGCGGCGGGGCCTGCGGATGGCGGCGCGGGCGACTCGAAGTCCGCTTGGAACGACAGGGCTTCGCTGGCCAGCGGCGGGAGCCAGCCCTGCCCCGCGTATCCGTCGACGACCGGGCCGGGATCGCAGGCGCCACCCGGCGCCGGGGATCCGGCGGCCCACCACGCGTTGGCGGTCGGGGTGGCTGAGATCAGCGCGAACGCATACGACTGTCCCGGAGTGACGGGCTGGTCGACGGTGAAGCTCTGCAGCTCAAAGGTACTGACAGAGCCGGTGCCGGCGACCGTCGCCGGCGCGGTCCACAGCGGGGCCCCGGTTGGTCCTGAGCTGCTCTCGTTGAACAGCGCCAGCGTCACCGCCTGATTGCCGTCGGCCGCGAGGTCGGCGGTGAACGTCTTCAGATAGCCCGTCGGCGCGACAAACACGTTGCCCCACTGGTTCGCCTGGCCAGGCGAACCGGGTGCTGACAGCTCCACTGCTCCATCCGTCACGCACGGAGTCGTGTCAATGAACGTGTCGGCCCACGCCGACATACCGCCCAGCCACAGCCAAGCCCCGGCGACGATGGCACCAACGAGCGGACCCCGGACCCGACGCAGACGCCGGCCGTGCTCTGTGCCCGCTCGACCGCCCCACAAGCCACTATCAAGAAGTCTGCGCATGTCTCGTCCTTTTTTCCCTGAGTCGCGTAATCCGGCACTGCTATAGACACGCGCAGCGGCGTGCATATTCCATGCACGCGCGAAATCCGAACCCTCCGCGGTCGGCGGGTGACCGGGCCGAGCGCGCGGGCGCGCTGATTGACGTCTGCGGGCCGGTCGACCTGAGCGCTGCGGGCCGGCCGACCTGAGCGCTACGGGCCGGCCGACCTGAGCGCTACGGGCCGGTCGACCTGAGCGCCCGGAGCATCATCACGTACTCGGGGTTGACGCCGACGGGCTCGGCGGTTTGCGCGTCGGTCATCCACGCGAACTGCATGATCGAGCCACGCGCCGCATCGAGGATCAGCAGTTCGATCGCCTTGACGTCACCGTCGACACGGTGGCGCTCGCCGCCGACGAGAGTGATCTCCGTGATCGAGACCATCAGGCCGCGACTGGAACCGCGGGTCGGGCGGGCGAGCCGGGCCGTGGCGCCGCAGCCGAGCGGGCGCAGCGGCTGGCCCCGCGAGTGTCGATCATTAGCCTTGGGTTCCTCGCCTCAGCGCCGGCGGCGCGTCGGTGGCATTTGAGCCTGGGGCTGAAGTCATACTCGCGGGGTCGGCACGGTAGGCGAGGCTACTCTCCCGCAGCGAGCAACGCAAATCATGGAGCGCGCTCGAGAACGGCCGCACCGGCCTTGGCCCGGCCTTGGCCCCGATTCCGGTGGATGCTAGTGTCCGACCCGCGGGTGATGTCCGTGCCCGTGAGGTTCTCCGCGCCGACGCCGCGAATCTCCACCAGATCAGCCCGACCCGCCGGCGAAGGAAGGAGACCGATGACGACCGGCGATCGCGCGCGCCTGATCGCGCGCATCCGGCACCTGCGCCGTCTCGCAGCGGCACGCGATCAACCGAGCATCGACTCGGACGGTCGCCAGCCTGACCGACTCGAAGCGCTCGAGGCGCGAGTCGCACATGTCGAGAGGCTCCTCGAGGGGTTCCAGGACTCGGTCTACCGCGAATCGGAGCGGCACGCCAAGATGATCACCGAGCTCCAGATGCAAGTTCAGCCCGAAGCGATGAGCGCCCGGCTCGCAGAGGATGCTCGCAATCGCGGGCTGTGATCACACGCCGCAACCAGCCATCATTGCGCCGGGGAGCTCCCCGGACTTCGCTTCCCCGGCGGTCGAGTCCGACCCATGAGTTCCAGCAACGAACTCGAACTGGCGCTGGCCGAGTGGCGGTACTGCCGTGACCGCGTCGCCCTGCTGCGCGCCAAGCTCTACCGGTGGGGGTTGGGCTCCACGCCCCGTCTCGAGCAGCTCGAGCGTGAGCTGCAGCGCGCCGAGCAACGGCTGTCGAAGGTCCGTTCGCGCGAGACGAGCTGACGGCGTCACGTGCGAACTCGGGGTCCACAGCGCGTCTCGGATGGTGCCAGGGTCCCGCTGCGAGGCGGGAGACCTCATGGGGTCGGGGCGACGCCCCCTGAGCTCGACTCGGTCGGAGTGGCGGGCACAGCCGGCCGGGCTTGGGCGACTGAGAGGTAGGTGAGAGGCTGTCCGGGGTGAGCGGTCGCCTCCTCCGAGAGCGGCAGCTTCAGCGGCCCGGCCTCCGAGCCCTGGCTCACGACCACGGGGTCGGTCCCGGGTTCGACGATGATCACAACGTGTGTGCCAGGCGCATTTCCGAACACGACCAGATCGGCAGGTTGTGCTGCGCGAGGGTCGATATGCGAGCACGCGTGGAGCATCGTGCCGGTGTCGCCCCCGCCGTCGTAGTCCATGCCGTTCGGATCCGGGGCGCCTGCCCACTGGTAGCAGAGGGTCACGAAGCCAGAGCAATCGGTGGTCAACGGCAACGCCCGAGGAGCGCCGCGAATCGGGCGGACCTCGCCATAGTGGATCTGCTTGGGTCGCTCGGCCGCGACCGTGGCGCCCCATAGCGCGTTGCTGACGATGGCCTGTCGATTCATGCTGATCCCCTCCTGGCGCGACCCTCCACGAGCCATGCCACTCTGATCCTCAGGTGATTGGCGCGGTCCATGTTGCCGCCCACGTCTGCGGTCCGACGATGCCGTCGACGCCCAGCTTGACCTGCGCCTGGAACTCGCGGCAGGCGGTTTCAGATGCTGGACCGTACTGGCCGTCGACCGTCAGCGCCCAGCCTCGCTCAGCCATCTGTGTCTGCCACGTTTCGACGTCGGTGCCGCTCATGATCGGCGGCTGCTGCAGGTTCCGTCCGGCAAACGGCGGCGCAACCGGCGCCGGCGGGGCCGGGCCCCAGAAGTCATCGGCCGTGATCGACACGTCGATGTTGCGCGTGCCGTAGGCGCTCGGGACGGTGCCGGGCGCTCCCGCCGAGGCCCATTGCGTCGCGTCCGCGGCACCGGCGATCCCCTCGCCACACGCTCCGGAGCAGAGGTGCGGCTGGCCCGTGTAATGCGCGGTCCAAAGACGGACCTGGTTCCTCGAGACACCGGCGCTCGCGAGGGACTGCATGACCGCCGACCAGTTCGAAACCGAGAAGTACACGACCGGGCGAGGGACGCCCTGGCTCAGGAGTGCCTTGGCCCACGGCCCGGCCTCCGAGTACGGCATGTCGCCGGCCTCGAAGTCGCCCGTGTTCCCCACTCGCTGCCCGAGGACGTCGACCTCCAGCAGATGCGCGTCCGGAAACTCACGGGCGGCCGCACCGTAGTTCGCGAACTTCCCATTCGTGTACGCGGCAACCGCTGCGACCTGTAGCCCGGCCAGCGTCGTCGCGGGGTCATCCGTCGTATCGAACATCGTTCCCATGGATCGTGCCTCCTGACCGCACCTGGAATCAGCGCAATCGCGCCCGCTTGGTGTACTCATAACAGAGCCGCGGGCGGCCTCGGAGGAAATGCCCGCACGCCGACAGCGCGCTGCCGAGGCGCCGGGCCTGCCGGCGGGGCGTCGGTGAGCCTGATCCGGACGGTGCGTAGTTGCTGCACGATCGGACCGTAGAAGTCGGTTCCCTGGATCGGTCAACCCCCGGATGGCGAACCTGGCGGCTGTCCGTAGCTTCGCCTGAACCGGCCCGACAGCGGCGTCCCGCCCGCTCGTCGCCGAGATGGCCGACCCCCACCCGATGCGAGCTGCTTTCATGACAACGCCTGCGACCGACGACCTCGACTCGTTGCACACGGGGCGGGCAGCGCTGCGCCCTGAGGCAGGTCAGGCGCGCCGCGAGCGCGACGCCCGGCTGGCCGGCATCGATTTCGACCGCGCTCCGTTCACGATCGCGTGGGAGATCACCCGCGCGTGCGCCTATGCCTGCGTGCACTGCCGAGCCGACGCGCAGCACCGGCGCGACCCGCGCGAGCTCGACACTGCCGAGGCGTATTCCCTGATCGACCAGCTGGCGTCGTTCGAGAACGAGCCGATCCTCGTGTTGACCGGTGGTGACCCGCTGATGCGTCGCGATCTGCTCGAACTCGCCGCGCATGCGAGCGAACGGGGGCTCCGCGTCTCGCTGACGCCGACCGCCACGGCATTGCCGACCGAGGCTCGGATGCTGGAAGCGCGGGCAGCAGGGGTGCGCCGTGTCGCATTCAGCGTCGACGCGCCCGATGCGGCCGCGCACGACCGCTTCCGCGGGTTCAGCGGGTCGTTCCAGCGCACGCTCGATGCGATCACTCACACGCAGAGCGCCGGCCTTCCGCTCCAGATCAACACGACCGTCTGCGACCTCAACGTCGGCAGGCTCGAGGAGATGGTGGCACTCGTCACCGCATCGGGTGCGATCCAGTGGTCGGTCTTCTTCCTGGTGCCGACCGGACGGGGAGCGAACCTGGGGATGCTGTCCGCCGACGAGCACGAACGCGTGCTCAACTGGCTCTTCGACTTGTCGAGGGTGGCGCCATTCGACATCAAGGCGACTGCCGCGCCCCACTACCGGCGGATCGCTGTGCAGCGGTCGCGGCAGGCCAAGGTCGGCTCCGTCGCCGGAGCGGGCTTCACGTTCGCCGACGGCCTCAACCGGCCGGTGAAGGGCGTCAACGACGGGCGCGGCTTCATGTTCATCTCCCACCTGGGAGACGTGACCCCGTCGGGGTTCCTGCCGCTGGTCGCCGGCAACGTTCGCGAGCGCAGCCCGGTCGAGATCTATCGGAATGCGCCGCTGTTCCGCGCGTTGCGCGACCCGGACGCACTCAAGGGCAAGTGCGGGGTCTGCGAGTTCCGCACGATCTGCGGTGGCAGTCGCGCCCGCGCGTACGCGGTCAGCGGCGACTACCTCGCTGCCGACCCGAGCTGCGGCTACGAGCCGGCAGCCGGCGAGCGGCTGGACGCCTGAACCTGGAAGCCGGTGTCGAGGCGCTGCGCCTGAGTTGTTAAGCTTGCCGTCGTGTTGTTCGACGAGGAACTGATCGGAATCGACGGGCGACCGATCGTCCCAGCCGCCCTGGTCGCGAAGGCCGTGCTCGTGGTCAACGTCGCCTCCAGATGCGGATTGACGCCCCAGTACGAGGGCCTCGAGCGATTGCAACAGCGCTACGCCGACGCGGGGTTCACGGTGCTTGGCGTACCGTGCAATCAATTCGCGGGCCAGGAGCCCGGGACACCCGAGGAGATCCAGCAGTTTTGCTCGGCGACATATGGCGCCAGCTTCCCGTTGACGGAGAAGCTGGACGTGAACGGCCGCCACCGCCACCCGCTCTTCCAGCGGCTGACGACCACCCCTGACGCGGATGGTCGCGCGGGCGAGATCGACTGGAACTTCGAGAAGTTCCTCGTCTCTCCTGCAGGGGACGTTGTCGCGCGCTTCCGCCCTCAGGTCGAGCCCGAGGACGAGCGCGTTACGCGCGCGATCGAGAGCGTCCTGCCGTGACCGCGGGATCGCACCCGGTCAAGGCCACCGAGATCCGAGTCGGCGACCGCATCCGCGCGCGCTCGGGCGCCGAACTGACAGTGACCCGGATCGACGAGGGATTCCTCGGCCGGACGAACATGCTCGCGTTCGTCGAGGATTCCGACGAGCAGTGGTTCAAGATGCCGGCCCCGATCGACGGCGACGTCGACCTGGTCCGCGGCGTCGACTCGACCGGCTGACCGGCTTTCTCCGTACACCGGCGCCTTCCAACCCGACACCTGACAATTCTGTCGGTCGGGAAGGAACCGCCACTGGTCGGCGTCAAGTGGAAAGAGGTGCTCGCGACGGCTGCGACGGCGTGCTGGTTGCAGCCTGCCGGGTCGGGATGGCCAGGCGTCCGGTCGAGCACGAAACTCTGGAACAGCAAACAGGAGAAGCCCCGTGCCCAGAACCTTGATCGCCACACTCGCCGTCGCCGCGCTCCTGCTCGCCGGTTGCGCTGGCTCGAGCACCAGCAGGCAGACGGTTGCTTCTACTGCCGCCGGATCGAGCACCGCCGCGATGGCGAGCGCGGCCGCGGCGACTCCGTTTCTGTCGCAGCTGACGAAGATCTCGACCCTGGCATCAACCGTTCCTTCGAACGGAGATGTCAACCCGTACGGCCTCGCGATCGTCCCGGCGACAGTCGGCCGGCTGCAGGCGGGCGAACTGCTCGTGAGCAACTTCAACGCGAAGTCCAACAACCAGGGCACCGGCACCACGATCGTGCAGGTCAGCACCACCGGCAAGAGCTCGCTGTTCGCCCAGGTCAGCGCGCAGAGCCTGCCAGGGAACTGCCCCGGCGGCGTCGGACTGACAACCGCTCTCAGCGTCCTCCCCGGCGGATACGTGGTCGTCGGGAGCCTCCCGACGAGCAACGGCAAATCCGCAACCGCCAACTACGGCTGCCTGATCGTGCTCGATTCGAGCGGCCGCGCCGTGAGCACGATCGCCGGCCCCAACATCCAGGGTCCGTGGGACATGACCGCTGCCACAAGGGGATCGAACACAACGCTGTTCGTCAGCATGGCGCTCAACGGCGGCCCGAAGCGAGGGCTGCACACGATCGACAACTCGACGGTGCTGCGAATCCAGCTCAGCTCCGGCCCGGGGCGGCCTCCCAAGGTCCTCAACCAAACCGTGATCGCGAACGGGATCCCATGGCGCGACGATCCGGCCGCGCTCGTGATCGGCCCCACCGGGGTCGCACTGTCCCCCAGCGGCACGCTGTATCTCGCTGACACGCTCGATAACCGGATCTCCGCGATCCCGCAGGCGATGACCCGCGCGACGCCCGCTTCCGATGGCGGAACCACGATCTCCGAAGGCGACCACCTCAAGCAGCCACTGGGGCTCGCGGTGGCCCCGGACGGGGACATCCTGACGACGAACGCCGGAGACGGGAACATCGTGGAGACCAGGCCCGCGGGCCAGCAGGTGCTCACTCGCACAGCCGACAAGAAGACCGGCGCCGGCTCGCTGTTCGGACTGGTCGTCGCCCCCGGCGCAAACGCGATCTATTTCGTCGATGACGGGGACAACACGCTGAAGGTGCTGCGCTGACTCGCGGCCGGCCGGCTCGCAACCGGTCCCGCCGCGTCACGAAAGCCGCGCAGCTTCCCATGTTCAGGCTCGCACGTTCTCACCGCGGGAGAGCCCGCTCGAGGAGCGCGAACAGCGCGGTGAAGTGCCGTTCGGCGGCGGCCTCGTCGTAGGCGCCCATGTCGGACATCGTGTAGCCGTGCTGCGCACCTTCGTACAGCTCGGTCGTATGGCGCACGCCGGCGTCATCCATCGCCTGGTCCAGTGCCGCGATGTTCTCCGCGGTCATGCTCTGGTCCTCGTCGGCGTGACCCCAGTAGACCTCCGCCCGGACGCGGGGCGCAAGCAGGTGAGGGCTGTCATCCTCGCCGGTCACGATGCGGCCAGCGTGAAAGCAGCCGAGGGCGGCGACGCGATCGGGGTACGCGGCAGCAATCGTCCAGCCCAGGTAGCCGCCGAAGCAGTAGCCGGTGATCCCGGCAGGCCGGTCGGTGAGCTCGCCGAGCCTGTTGAGGTACGCGCCTCCGTCAGCGCCGATCGCAGCTCGTGTGAGCTCGCCCATCAGCGGACCGAGCGACTGGAAGAACCGGCCGCGAGATTCGGGATCGTGCAGGACCGGCGTCTCCCACAGCGGAGCGCGCCCGCCCCGGTAGAACACGTTCGGAGCGAGCACGACGTAGCCCTTGGCGGCGATCCGATCGGCCATCTCCTCGATCCGCGGCCGCAGCCCGATCGCGTCGATCATCAGCAGGACACCAGGATGCTCCCCATCGCCGGCCGGCTTGGTGAGATAGCAGTCGGCGACCCCGTCCGGGGTCGGCACGTCGATCATCGAACCGTTCATGACCCCAGCTTTGCAGGTATGACGAGCCCGCCACCCGCCTCGCGAGGTCGCGCAGGCGGTTCGTCAGACCTCGCCGGCGTGCGCCAGGTCGAAGTCCCAGATCCTTGCGGTAGCGTCGATCTCCGTGCTCGTGCGCCCCAGGAAGAGCCGCAGGAAGAGCCCCAGGTGCCCGCCCGGCCAGGTGTGGCCGGCTCCCTTCGAGGTGAAGAGGGTCACCTCGCCGGGCTCGCCCTCGGCGCCGTACGTGGTGCGGGTCAGCGTGGGGCTGAGCGCGGCGACCTCGGGCTGCTCGGGCACGCGGTTCGCGGCCGCCCAGTGGCGGGCGCTCTCCTCGACGCTCTCGTCCCAGCGTGGTGTGTTTCCGCCGAGGTAGGGGTTGATGCGATCGGCGGTCCCGTGGAAGGCGAGGATCGGAACCGGCCGGCTCGGACTGTGACGGGGGGCGAAGCGGAGTCCGGCGACGGCACCGACCGTCGAGACGAGGTCGGCACGTGCGGCGGCCAGCACGCAGGACATGCGCGCCCCTCCCGACATACCGGTGACGCACACCCGTACCCCTGGCGGCGAGTAGCGGGAGATCAACTCGCTCGCCAGCTGTTCAAGAAACGGCAGGTCCCCGTCGTGGTCCCACTCGTAGCCGGAACCGATCCGGAGGATCGCCTCGGGAAAGGCGACAACAGCCCCAGCGGCAGCGAGGCGAGCCATCCCGCTCAAGCGGGCCTGGCGCGGCCAGCTCGACCTCGTCCCGTGCAGACTCAGCACCACCGCTGCCACCGGGCCCGCCGGCTCGGCGAGACCGAAGCTGCGGGCCGAGCCGCCGACGTCGATCGATCGGCCGATCACATCCACGGCGCTGCCCACGGACGGCGTGGCGCATGGAGTCGTCGTCGAGGCATACCGCCGATGGTAAAGAACGCACTCCTGGTTGATCTCGGGCCGAGGCGGGCAGTCGGTCCGTCGCCGGGACGATCAGAGATGGTCACTGACCGATTGCGGTCAGGGTCGGCTCGATGATCTGTTCGGCAAGCCATGCGGCCGCGGGTCCGGGGCTTGCGAGCGGGCCGAGGACGATGTGCGTGACGCCGGCCTCGATCAGGGCAAGCAGCACCTCGCGGGTGGCGGCGGGCTCGCCGGGATCCTGACAGCGGACGATGAGCTGGATCGAACGCGTGATCTCGGAGGGATCGCGCCCGATCGTCGCGCAATGCTCGACCAACGCCTGGTTCTTGTGCCGGAACTCCGCGACCGCCGGCGTCGGGCATTGCCAGAGATCTGCGTGCCGGGCAACGACACGCAGGCCCAGCTGTTCGCCGCCTGAGCCGATCATGATCGGGGGGTGGGGCTTCTGGATGGGCTTTGGCTCGCAGATGGCGCCCTTCAGCTCGTAGGCGGCGCCATGGAAGTCGAACGGCTCGGGCTCGGACCACATCCGCTTGACGATCGCGCATGCCTCGGAGAGGTCGGCGATGGCCTGCGCGGCCGGTACGAGCGGAATCCCGTACGCCTCGTGCTCGCGGATCGACGTGTTTGCCGCCGCGTTGGGATGCCCGGGTGGGAGCAGCGCGCCGCCCGCACCGATCCCGAACACGAGTCGTCCTCCGGCGATGATGTCCGTCGTCGCGGCCATCTTGGCCAGGACGGCAGGCGGACGCAGACGGTTGCTGGTCACGATGACCCCGAGTCGCAGCCTCGTCGTCTGCGCGGCGAGCGCGGCGAGCAGCGTCCACGCTTCCAGCGCGCCGACTCTGACGTCGCCGCGGAGCGGCACCATGTGATCCCAGAGCCAGGCGTGCTCGATGCACGGGATCTGATCAGCGTCGCGCCAGATCGCCGAGATCTCCTCGTACGTGAGGCCGATCTGGCTCGTCTTGACCCCGAAACTCACCCGGCTGTGACTGCTCATCTCGATGCTCTCCTTGGACCTCGCCGATATCGCTAGCCGGCTAGCGACACGGTACCAGCGGATTCGCTAGCCGGCAAGCGACTACGATCGTCCGGCGATGAACGAGTTCCTCAGCCTGTTCACGCGGGCATCGAAACTGATGCGCGGAGCTGCCGACGACGCGATGCGCCGCCACGGCGTCCGTGTCGGACAGAACCTCGTGCTCGAAGTGCTGTGGGAAGGGGACGGCCTGACCCCGGGGGAACTCGCCGAACGCCTGCACCTCGCCACGCCGACAGTCGTCAAATCGGCAACCCGGATGGAAGCGAGCGGTCTGCTCACGCGCCGGCCAGACGCGCATGACGCCCGCCTCGTCCGCCTCTACCTCACCGATCAGGCTCGCTCGGTTCGCACCGCGATCGAAACCGAACGCGACAACCTCGCCAAGCGCGCCACCGCTGGTTTGACGATCGCCGAACGGCGGGCGCTCGTCCGCGCGCTCACAAAGATCGTCGACGAGTTCGGTGACGAGACCTGCGCACCCTCCGCCGACGCGTCGTAACCGAGACGCGCTCGTGTGGCCCGCGCCGCTGCTTGCGCCCGGCTCCGGCGGCCAATACTGTGGCTGCGTGCCAGATGCCGAAACCTCGGGCGGCGACTACGTGGGCATGACGCACAGAGATTGGAAGCGGACGTAGCGTTCTGGAAGATTGCTGCCAGATGCCGCTGAGCTACACGGACTATTACGAGGTGCTGGGCGTCGCGCGCGACGCCGACCAGGACGCGATCCGGCGCGCATATCGCAAGCGCGCGCGCGAGTATCACCCCGACCTGAACTCCGACAGCGACGCTGAGGAGCGCTTCAAGGAGCTCGGCGAGGCCTACGAGGTTCTGTCCGACGTTGAGAAGCGAGAGCGGTATGACCGCCTCGGAGCTCGCTGGCGTGATGCGGAGCGCGAGACACCCGGGGAGAGCTTCGAGGATTTCTTCGCTCACGAAGGGGTCAGCGACAGCAGGCGGGCGGACTTCGGCGAGGACCTGTTCGAGGCGCTGTTCGGCACCCGTTCCGACCGCGCCGATGGCCCCACGCGCGGCCGCGACCGCGAGGCGCTGCTGGAACTGTCGCTCGAGGATGCGCTGACCGGCGGCCGGCGGCGCTTGACGCTGGACAGCCGCGAGGTCAGCGTGAACTTCCCCGCCGGGGTTCGTGACGGGCAGCTGATCCGCCTGGCCGGACAAGGGGGCGAGGGACGCGGCGGCGGTCCGCCCGGCGATCTGTTCCTACGGGTCGCGCTGAAGCAGCATCCACACTTCCGCCGGCGCGGCGATCACGATCTTGACGTCGACCTCCCGATCACGCCATCCGAGGCGGCGCTCGGAACGACCGTCGCGGTCAGGACGCCAACCGGCACCGCGCGGGTACGGGTCCCGTCGGGCTCGTCCAGCGGCCGACGGCTGCGGCTCCGTGGACGGGGACTTCCCAAGCGCGGCGGTGACAGCGGTGATCTCAACGCGATCGTCAAGATCGTCGTACCGAAGGTGTTATCGGACCGCGAGCGCGAACTCTACGAACAGCTCGCCGAGAGCTCGGGCGCTGACCCGCGGGAGGTGTGACGATGACCGCAGGCAGGCAGAGCGGGCCGGCCGACGGCGACCTCGCGGCGGAGGACACGATCGAACTGACCGTGCTCGCCAAGCAGGCCGGGGTCAAGATCGTGCACGTGCGCCGCTACCTGGAGTTCGGGCTGTTTGAGCCAAGCCCGGCCGTGGCGGCCGGAAGCCGGGGCTTTGCAGCGAGCAGCGCCGCGCGGGTGGCGCGAGCTGAGCGGCTACGCCGTGACCTCGGGCTCAACTACGCCGGCGCCGTGCTCGTCTGCGAGCTGCTGGACCGGATCAGTGAGCTCGAGGCTCGTCGCTGACGAGCCTCGATCAGGAATCCTCCGAGGCTGAGTAAATTGATCGTCTGATCCCGAATCACAGGAGGCTGGCTTTGAGCACGACCGTTCCCGGAAGCGTTCCTTCAACCGGAGCCTGGAAGATCGACAGCGTTCACTCGTCGGCGAGCTTCAAGGTCGGCCACCATGCGGTGGCGACATTCAGGGGCCACTTCCACGACGTCAGCGGTGTCCTCGAGAACGGAGTCCTGAGCGGCTCGGTTCAAACCGAGACCATCGACCTCGGCACCCTTCCGGTGTTCAAGGAGCACCTGCTGGGCGGTGACTGGTTCGACATCGAGAATCACAAGACGCTGAGCTTCAGCTCAGCGGACCTACATGCGCACGGGGACCAACTGCACGCCACCGGCGAGCTGACGATCAAGGGAGTAACCAAGTCCGTCGAGATCTCCGGCAGCGTCCGGGGACCGGTGCCCGTCCCCAATCACGACGGCAGCAGCTCCGAGCGCCTGGGCCTCGACCTCACCACGACGGTCAATCGCCGCGAGTTCGGACTCACGGGCGAGGGCGGCGCAGACGACGACGTGACGATCGAGGTCTCCCTGGAGCTCGTGGCCCAGTAGCGCAGCGCGAGCGCCGGCGCCGGTCACAGGTCGAGCACCACGTCGTCGTGCGGCTGGGAGCAGCAGATCAGTGCGCTGCCGTCGGCGGGGGGTTCGACCGGGTCGGGGTCGTAGCCGAGGCGGCCCGCGATCAGCGGCGTCTCGCATGTGTGGCAGACGCCGGTGCGGCACCCCCAGCGGACGGGCACGTCGCACGCCTCGGCGAGTTCGAGCAGGCTCGCGTAGTCCTCGCTCCACGGGACTGCGAGGTTGCTGCGCGCGAACTCGATCGTCGGGCCGCATCCGGGCTCGCCGAGCGGCGCGTGAGGCGCCCGCTTCGGCATCGCTGCGATGCCGGGCGCGACGCATGGCTCGGGTCCGAACGGCTCGGTGTGGATGTCTGCGGCGGCGAGGCCGATCGCCACCAGGCCGGCGCTGATCTCCTCCATGAATCGTTGGGGCCCGCAGAGGTAGGCCTCAGCGGTTCGCGGTAGGGCGAGTTCGGCAAGCAGCGATGCTGTGAGACGACCGGCGGTGTCGAAGTCACGACCCTCGAGATCATTCGGACCCGGGCGGCTGTAGCACACCCAGGCCCGCGCGTCTGGCAGTGAGCCCAGCAGCGCGCGGGCTTCAGCAGCGAACGCGTGCTCACGGCCGTTGCGGGCGCCGTGGAGCCACCAGACCACTCGCTCGGAGTGCTCCGTCGCCAGCTCGTGGAGCATGGCGAGAACGGGGGTTGCTCCGATGCCGGCGCTGATCAGCAGCACCGGCGTGCGGGTCTGATCGAGGATGAAGGATCCTCGCGGCGCGGCGATCTCCAGCAGGTCGCCGACCGCGAGGCTGGTGTGGAGGTAGCCGCTGGCGGCACCGTGGCGCTCACGCTTGACGGTGATCCGGTAGTGGCCGGCGCCAGGCTGCCCGGAGAGGGAGTAGTTGCGCAGCAGCGGCCGCGCTTGCGTGTCGGGCTGCAGCCGTAGCGTGAGGTACTGGCCCGGGCGTGCCGGAGGAAGCGCGCCGCCGTCTGGATCCACGAGGGTGATCGAGATCACAGAGTCGCTTTCGCGCTGGATCGCGGCGGTCCTCAGCCGGCGAAACCCTCGCCACGCCGGCGGTGGGCTCGTCGCGACGAGACCCGCGTTGCCGCCGGCGGGATCTGCCGCGAGCAGCGCCCGGAACGACGCCTGCCAGCCGGGGCTGAGGGCCGGAATGCGCATTGCTCGGAGCAGCTGCCGGCGCGGGTGCCCGGGGAGGTAGAGGAGCGCATCGACCTCGGCGACCGTCAGGCCTTCCGGGCCTGACGCGAGCTTGAGGATCTCGTCTCCCGCCTGCACGTCGCCCTCCTGGAGTACGCGGAAGTAGAAGCCGGGGCGGTGGTGCGAGACGAGCAGGGCCGGGATGCGTGGCTCGTTCATGCGGATGCCGACGCGGTAGCAGGTGACCCGGGGTTGAGTGACCTCGAACACGGCCGTGCCGATCTGGTAGCGGTCGCCGATGCACACCTCGTCGTCGCCCGGGCCCTCGATCGTGAAGTTCTCGCCAAACTGCCCGTGGACGAAGTCGCTTCGGCCGAGCTCCCGTGCCCAATAGCGGTACGAGTCGAGCTGGTAAACGAACACGGCCCGCTGCTCCCCGCCGTGGCCGGCGAGATCACCCTGGCCGTCGCCATCAACGTTCAGCTTGCGCACGCGGCGAGGGCCGGCGACGGGATCCTTGAAGACGCCCGTGAAGACGGTCCTCCCGAGCCACGGCACGTCCCTCGGCATGCCGACGTTCACGGAGATCAGCGTGCCCACCCGACGTTGCCGTCTCGACGGCTCGGACCCGTCTGCCACTGGATGTCGCACCGCGTTCCTGAGCCTCCAATCCGATCCATCCGGCAAGCCTCACCGCGACCGACCCAGACGCACAGTACCGCGCGCCTCCGCCACCGCAGGGACCGGCCGGAAGGCGCGAGCCGGCCTCGAAAATTCGTCGAGTCCTGGGGCCGGAAGGCGACGGAAGGGCGCCGGCGACCAATGGTGATCATATGAGCTCTGGGAAGCGCCCGCGGCGCCGTGCCGAAAGAAGCACGCGCCGCGGCAGACCTGCCAGCCATCGGAGTGCCCTCGCAGCAAGGCGCCTCGCACATACGCACCCGGACGCCGCTGCGCTGCGTGCCGAGAGGGCCGAATCCGCCGTCGCGGAACTGCGCCGCGAGTTCGGCGAGGTGATCGAACAGTCCGCCGACGTGCTGACGCGTCACGAGGGCGGGCTGTACACCTACGTCTCGCCGGCCAGCCGCCGCGTCTACGGCCTCGCGCCCGAGCAGATGATCGGCCGCTCACCCTTCGAGTTCGTCCATCCAGACGATCGGCAGGGGGTCATCGACGCGGTGCAGCGGGCGCTGGCCCGCGGCGACGGGTTCCAGGTCGAGCACCGGGTCATGCGACCCGACGGCAGCAGCCTATGGGTCCAGGTCGCGGTCCGCTGGGACACCGACAAGGGGATCGGGTTCGGCGCGGTGCGCGACATCACCGAACAGCGGGCGAAGGACACGAAGCTCCGCGAGAGCACGCTGCGGTTCGAGGCTGCGTTCGAGCACGCCCCGATCGGGATGGCGCTGACCGACCTCGATGGCAGGTGGATCAAAGTCAATCGGGCGCTCAGCGAGATGACTGGCTACAGCGGCGACGAGCTCCTGAACATGCCGTTCGTCGAGATCACCCATCCGGATGACCTGGAGGCCGACGCGGCCGGCTTCGGCGCGCTGGCGACCGGTCAACGAACGGGCTACGAGCGCGAGAAGCGCTACCTGCACGCCGACGGGCATGTCATCTGGGTGGCACTGTCGACGACCGTCGTGTGCGACGATCAGGGCGACCCGCAATACGTCGTCGCGATGATGCAGGACGTGTCCGATCGCAAGGCGCACCAGTCCGAGCTGCGCGACGCGACGCAGCGCTTCGAGGGAGCGTTTACGCATGCCCCGATCGGGATGAGTCTCGTCAACGTCGACGGCAGCTGGTTCCGGGTCAACCGTGCGCTGTGCCAGATCACCGGCTACCCGGAGCCGGAGCTGCTGAAGAAGAGCTTCCAGGAGCTCACGCACCCTGAGGACATCTCGCTCGGCCGCAGCGGGATGGCCAGGATGGTGTCGGGCGAGACGGAGACCTGGGAGTGCGAGAAGCGCTACATCCACGCCGACGGACATGTGATCTGGGTGTCACTCTCGTCGAGCGTCGTGCGCGACGAGGCGGGCGCGCCACAGTACATCGTCACGAAGACGAGCGACATCTCCGAGCAGAAGCAACTGCGGGAGAGCTTGCTGCATCTCGCCGACCACGATCCCCTCACCAACCTCTACAGCCGCCGAAGGTTCGAAAGCGAGCTCGAGCGCCAGGTGCTGCGCTCACGCCGCTACGGCGACTCCGCGGCGCTGCTGATGCTCGATCTCGACCACTTCAAGTACGTCAACGACTCGCTTGGCCACACGGTCGGCGACAGCGTGATCGCGCACGTTGGCTCGCTGCTGTCCGGGGCTCTGCGCGAGTCCGACATCGTCGCGCGTCTCGGCGGCGACGAGTTCGCGGTGATCGTCCCAAGCGTCGACAGGACTCGCGCGCGGAGCATCGCCGAGAAGATCGTCAACTCGGTGGCGGAGAACCCGTTCGAGCACGATGGCCACCGTTACCTGCTGTCGGGGTCCGTGGGAGTCGTGATGCTGACCAACGACACTGCGTCCGCGGAAGACGCGCTGGTCACCGTCGACATCGCGCTCTACGACGCCAAGCAGCGCGGTCGCAACCGCGTCGCCCTCTACTCGCCGGATACGCGCGAGGACGTGCTCGAAGGACTGACCTGGTCCCAACGGCTGCGCGAGGCGCTCGGACGCCAGGGTTTCACGCTGCACGCCCAGCCGATCGTCGACCTGTCGACCGGGGAGACCGTGATGCACGAATTGCTGATCCGTATGCGGTCGGACTCGGGGCAGCTGATCGCGCCGCACCGTTTCCTCGCGCCGGCGTCCCGGTTCGGCTACATGCCGGCGGTTGACCGCTGGGTGATCAAGCAGGCCGCAAAGCTCTCGGGCATTTCGCCCGGGCGACGGCTGACAGTCAACCTCGCCGCCAAGACGATCGCCGAGCCCGGACTTGTCGATTTCATCATCGAGCAGATCAGCAATGCCGGCGGCGACCCTGCCGATCTCGTGTTCGAGCTCTCGGAAGCCGACGTGATCGCGAACATCGAGCAGGCAAGCGAGACGTGCGAGCGGCTGCGAGCGCTCGGCTGCGGAATCGCGCTCGATGATTTCGGGTCAGGGTTCTCCGGCTTCTCGTACCTCAAGGCGCTCCAGGTCGACCTGCTCAAGATCGACGGGCAGTTCGTTCGCGGGCTCGCAACCAACGAGGTGGACAGGCTCGTCGTCCGTGCGATTCTCGACGTCGCCCACGGGATGCGGATCCCAACCGTGGTGGAGTTCGTCACCGACGAGGCGGTCGCTGAGCAATGCCGCCGGCTCGGGGCGAGCTACGGGCAGGGTTTCCATCTCGGCGTTCCGGTGCCGCTGTCCGAGAGTGAAGTGCTCGCGGGGGGTGACGCTCAACGCCAGATGATCTGGCGCTGAGACCGATCACTCGGAGCGTACGCAAGGCGGCGCCCGAACAGCGTCACCCGATCCTCGTTCGGTCCGGACGCGCACCGGTCGCCGGCACAAGCGCCCACGTGCAGTCAGGCGTACACCAGGGCCTGCCCGGCGCGCTCCCACTCCGATCCGACCGAAAGCAGGACCCCGAGCATCGCCTCAGCCGCCGGCGCGCGATAGCCGCGAGTGACCGCTGCCATCACCTCACGCACGGGTGCGCCCGCACCGAGCGAGCGGATGACGACATCCTGGCGAGCGGCCCGAGCAACGAGATCGGGGATCAGGGCGACGCCGACGCCGGCGGCAACGAAGCCGAGGATCGCGTGGTAATCGTCGTTCTCGAACGCGATCCTGGGCTCGAATCCCGCCGCGTGGCACGCCCGCTTGAACATGCGGGAGTCCGGACAGGTGGTCGTCGTCCCGAGCATCCACGGCTCGTGAGTGAGGTCGCGCAAGCGCAGCTTGGGGCGCTGCTCGAGGCGATGACCCGCAGGCAGCGAAACCAGCACCGTCACAGAACAGGTGGTCGCGACACGACACCTGACAGTCAGCCGTAGAACGCGGGCGCGTGGCGAAGACAACCGGGGCGACCGCTGACACGGGTTCACGAGGCCGGCGAGCCAGCAGGCCGCCGGCCCTGCTGCGCGACGGCTGCGCAGACGCGACAGCCGTTGTCCCGTGACGAGCCAGCGTCTGAAGTGTCCTGACCTGGGGCCTTCTCGCGAACCTGTCGCCGGCTTTGCCCCAGGCTGGGGCCGATTATCGAATAGTTCGCGTTTCCATCCCACCCTCATACAGCCCGGCGAGAGGCCGGCCGTCACGCTCGAAACGCCGCCGGACGCAGACCCGAGATCCGCCGCTGCGTCCGTGATCCTGCCGGCTACATGATCGAAGTGGGCCAACGAGGTTGACCAAGGGCAGGCCTCCACCGTCCCCCCGTGTGTGTGGGCTCATCAGGGCCGACGCGCGCCCTCCCTGTTGCTCTTGGATGCGTCCGACTCGCTGCGTCCGCGTGCCACCGCGCAACGGCGGTTCTGGGACTGCGGCTGATATTGCCGGATCGGACGTCCAGCGGTCTGCCTACGCGCTCAATCCGCCGATGCTGACGGACGATCTAGCGGTTATGACGCGTCGTGAAGCCGTCCGGGTCAACGTGTTCGCGCGCGCGTCCCTGATCGGTGGCGATCGATCGGTGCGCTGCGCGGTGGTCAACCTGTCCGCGGCCGGAGCGATGCTCAGCTTGACAGCGCCCCTCCCCGCGCAGCCGTTGCGGCTCGCGATCGAATTCGGGGGCGAGCACCTCGAGTTCCCGATCGACCTCGTTCGCGCAGGCGCCGCCGGCGGCATCGCGGTCACGTTCCCACAGCCGCATCCCGAGGTGCTTCACCGGCTGGTCGCCATCGAGCAGAGGCACGCGCTCGCGCAGGGCCGGGTCAACATCAGCGAGCGTCGCCTACCGCCATCCTTCCGACCCAGGCCTGAGGAGCCGGCGCGACCCCCACAGGGCTCCGGAGGGAACATCCACCAGGACCGGACCTGAGCTGGATCACCGTGCCTCGCCGGCGCAGTCTGAGCTCTGCGGCGTCCGGCGGGCAGCGCCGCAGCCGGACGCGATGTTCGCGTCGCCTGTCCGTGCCGGCTGATCGTCGTCAGCCCTCCGGCTCCAGCGCGGCTCGCAGGGAGTCGAGGTTGGCCGCCCCGAAGACCACGCGATTTCGGGTGGCGACGTAGACGAGATCCAGGTTGACTCCAGCCCGGGCGATCCTGCGGGTCAGGTCGGCCAGCACTCCGGGGCGGTCTTCGACGTCGACAACGACGACCTCTCGTTCGCGGGTGATCGCGAGATGGGAGATCGCCAGCGAATGCCTGGCGGCTTCTGCGTGCGGGACGAGGATGTGAAGCTCGGCACGCTGGCCGGACCCGATGCAGGTGGCTGCCGCGATATTCACGCCGGCATCGCTGATTGCGGCCGCGACCTCTGCCAGCACCCCCGGAGTGTTCTGAACGTCGATGACCAAGTCAAATGGCATGTGCGGTCCGCGATCAGCCTAGCCGCCGAGTCCGCGTTCGTGGACTTGATTGACCACCACTACATGCCGCTCGCGCGGCACTCGACTCCGCTCAAGCCAGAGCGTCGGTAGCCGATCACTGAGACATCACCCGATGCGCTGATCCCATGGCCGTTGACGAATCCACCTCCGTCGGCTCCTCGCCAGACGACCACCTGTGGCAGCTTGCCGAGACGGACTCCGGGCTCGACCATGGCGTCTGGCCACTCGTCGAGTTGAGCCAAGCGGACGGCGTCCTCGGCGCCTTCAGCCGTGACGTTGCGACGGCACTCGACGAACTCGCGAGGATCATCTCCGACTTCTCGTGCGGCGCCGCCCGCAGCTCGATCGACGTCACGAGCATCCACGAAAACGTTGAGCTGCTGAGCGAACAGCTCGAGCAGGTGACGGTCAGGTCCGGCTCGCTGAAGCAGGCATCCGAGGAGGTGGTTGCGGCGGCAGGTCGCGCAGCCGAGGTCGCCCACCTGCTCTCGGCTCAGAGCGCCCGCGGGCTCGAGGTCCTGCGCCCACTGATCGAGTCGATCCGCGTGATCAGCGAGCGGGCCGTGCGCGTCCACGAGCTCGTCGAGGCGCTTGCCCACAACGAGGTTGCCAGCATCGGCGAGTTCTCAGTCATCATCGAGAGAATCGCCGGTCAGACGAAGCTGCTCGCATTGAATGCCGCGATCGAAGCAGCCCGCGCCGGGGAGCACGGGCGCGGGTTCGCGGTCGTCGCCGACGAGGTGGGCAAGCTCGCGTCGGAAACGGCGTCGCAGACCGCCCTGATCCGGGAGACCATCAGCCGGACCCGGCAGCAGCTCGGTGAAGTGATCGAGGCCTCGTCCGTCGCTCGCGAGCAGTCGGTTGCCAGCAGCGCCAATGCTGACACGGGTCGCGAGGTTCTCGAGCGAATCGTCGCGCTGACCGCGAGCTCCAACGAATCGACCGAGCAGATCGTCACGCTCGCCGGCACTCAACTCGCGGACGTCGAGGCGGTCGATGGCAATCTCCAGTCGATCACCGACAGCAGTGCGGCGATCGAGCGCCGCGTCGACTGCGTCGCAAAAGCGCAACTCGGTCTCGGAGAGCGGACCGAACACGGATCCGCCACGATCGGTCGGTTCGATACCGGCGGACTCATTTTCCGCCTGCGCCGCCGGTGCGAGGGGCTCGCCGCCGAGCTACGGGACGAGCTCGAAGCTGTCGTCGACAGCCGCCGGGTGGGCCTCGATGACATGCTGCGCCTCGAGTACAAGGAGGCGCGAGGGCCGCTGATCGCCCGATTCGGGCGGCTCTTCGACGTCTCGCGCCGATCCGGCCGGATTCACCCCGCCAAAGTTCCACACGGCGTACGACGCGATCGTCGACGAGGCGATGATGCAGCGGATGGACGCCGTTCTCGCCGCCGAGCCCGGACTCTCGTTCGCGCTTGCGTTCGACCTGAACGCGTTCGCACCCGCGCACAACTCGATCTTCTCGAAGGACATCACCGGCGACCCCGCGATCGACCTCGTCGGTAACCGCTCCAAACGCTTCTTCCTCGACTCGGGCGCGCTGACGCGGGCGTCGCGGATGGAGCTCGGCGTGACGCTCCCGCACGAGGTACTCACGCGCGCCACGATCAAGAGCGCGGGCGCGCAGTTGACCCAGCCGGAGGACGGCGGAGCCCGACCGTTCCTGGTGCAGACCTACGCCCGCGACACCGGGGCCGTGCTGACGACCCTGGCGGTGCCGCTCTACATCAAACGCCAGCGCTACGGCTGCGTTTGCCTCGGCTGGGATCCAGAGGCGCTGCGCGACTGAACCAAACCAGGTTCGCGAGCGTCCCAACCGGCCGGCCGCGCTGATGGGCTCCGCTCGGTCGTGGCGTTCCGGTTGATCGATTGCCGGCGTAAACCGCACGTACGCCGGCCCCGAAGGCGAGGTCAGACGGAATCGTCAGGACGGTACTCGCGGCGTCCGGTTCGGCGGTCATGCCATACGCGCATGCGACGGCCGCTGTCAGGGTCAATGAACACCTCGTCGGTCGGTCGGGCGCTGCCGTCGAGCGCTGGGTCGCGATTGCCTCGGTAGCGATCCCAGCCGAACAGGGCCACGACGGCCCCCGCGACGACCACGACTGCGATGACGATGAGAAGGACCATCGGAACGCTCAGCCAGTGCCGGTGACGTCGGTCGACGCCGCGTCCCACTCGACCACCTGGGCGGTGCCGTAGGCGACGATCTCGCTCATCGTCTTGCCCATCTCGGTCGAATCGAACCGCATCATCGAGACTGCGTTTGCGCCCATCGCGACGGCGTTCTCGACCATGCGGTCAAGCGCCTGGCGCCGGGCGTCCTCGTTGAGCTTGACGTAGGAGCGGATCTCGCCTCCGACGAGGGTCTTGAAGCCCGCGGCGATGTTGCCGCCGAGGCCGCGCGACCGGACCGTCAGCCCGAACACCTGCCCGAGCGTCCTGGTCACGCGCGCGCCCGGAATGCGCTCGGTGGTCGTGACGATCATTGATTGCGACCGAACCATGCTCGGGGATTGTGATGCCGCCATCGCTCCTCCTGGTGCCACTGTCGACTATGATTTCACGATGATATCACGTTGATGTCTGGGGTGACTCGCCCGTTCCGGGTGTTCAGCCGTTGGTAGCAGCACGGCTCGGCGCGCCTGAGGACCGACCGCGGGATCACCGAATGGGCACGATTGTCGTACACCAGCATGGCCGTGGCGGTCCTCGACGGACTCATCGGTTTGGCGATCGCAATTTGATTGTTGTAATACAACAGTGTTCGTGGCGACAGTGGACTCGCCATCTGTTGATCCGCCACCGCATTGAGCATCGGCTCGCCGACGCCACCGACATGAGCCCCGCGCAGGAGCGCGATGACCGCCCGATCGGCCACCCCACCAGACACCGCATCCCGGGTGTGGACCGCCCTGCACGAGTTCGTCACCGGACAGGACCGCCGGCGTGCCCTCCGTGCCGCCCTCGATCTCGGGCCCGCCAAGGTCGAGTTGCTGATCAAGCTCGCAGACGGTCCGATGACCCTGCGAGAGATCGCACGCGCCGTCGACGTCGACCCACCCGCCGCGACCGTCGGCGTCGACAAGCTCGAAGCGCGGGGCCTGGTGCATCGCACCCGTCACCCTGATGACAACCGCCGCAAGCTCGTGCACCTCACCGATTCCGGACGCGAGGCCGCTGAGCGCGGCCAGGCGATCCTCAACGAGCCACCCGCGGCACTGACCAACCTGGGCTCCGCCGACCTCACCCGGCTCGACGAGATCCTCACCCGACTCCAGATCAAGCGCAGACCGTTATGAGGGCAACAACAGCGACCCGTTCGGACTCAGCCAGGAAGCCCCGCCGGTGATCCGCACGCTGGGCGCGGAATTCGTGCACTTCTTCCTGCTCGAGCAAGACGGAGAGGTCACCCTGATCGACGCCGGCCTACGCGGATACCGCAACACCCTGGAGCCCGCCCTGACCGAAATGGGCCGCTCGATCGACGACGTCAAAGCGATCGTCCTGACCCACGCAGATCCCGACCACGTCGGATTCGCCGGTGAACTGCAACGGACGCACGGGATCCCCATTCGAGGACGCACTGTTCGTCGGCGATGCCGTCAACAACGTCGACATCGTCACCGGCGTGCCCGGCGCGCAAGTCGCGCCCCGGGTCGCCAACACCTCCACCGAGCAGGCATACGAATCGCTGTCCAGGATCGCGAGTTTGGAGGCGCGCAGCCTGTACTTCGGCCACGGCGACCCATCCACGCAGGGAACCCGCGCGATCGTCGCTGAGGCCCGCGCCAAACGCTGACCAAACACACCCGGCAAACGCGCCAAGCCATCCCCGAGGGGCCGGACAACTCGGTTGTTGAGATCGATGAAGTCCTGCAGCAAGCGGTCGGTCAGCAAATCACCGTCGACGAGCGGTTGGCTGTCCGGCTCGTTGAGGTTGGCTACTTCGCCGCGGCTGGATGTCAACCGGCCTCACCGGCTGAGCCGGGCGTGACGGCCGACGCGATCTGGTAGCCGCGGGCGGCCTTCGTCACCTCGCCGCTCCTGGCGAGCTTGGTGAGCGTTGTCGAGACCGTCGGGCGTGCAAGCCCGGCCTTCTCGGCAACCTGGCCCGCGGTCATCGCCTCACCAGTCGCGAGCGCCGCGAGCACGGCCTGCTTGGTCGCGCCGGAGGCAGCCCGCGCGGTGGCCGGCTGAGCAGTCCGTGGTTTGGCGACGCGAGCGGCGGGTGCGACCCGGCCGTTGTCTGCCTCCGCAGCCGCTCCCCCCGCTGCCACTGCCGGCGAAGCAGCCGGTTTTGGTGTGCGGACACGAGGCGCGGCCGTCCGCACGGAGGCGCCCGATGAGGTGGCGGCTGCGGACGAGGTGGCGCCTCCGGATGAGGTGGCGGCTCCGCCGGCCGGCTTGCGAGTACGCGCTGGTTTGCCGACCGTGGGCCGGCGAGAACGGGCTGTCTGTTCGGCCGCCGAGACAGCGCGGTGACCAAGAGCTGTGAGTGCGTCGCGCAGACGATCGGCTTCAGTTGTGAGCTCGTCGAGTCGCTTCTGGATCTGTTCCCGTAATTGATCGATCATGCCGATCCGCTCCTTGTTTGGGTATCCCTGCCCGAGTGCGATCCTAGCGCCCATGCCGAAGGCACATGCTGCCGGGCGCGGTCAACCATGCGCGACGCCCGTGGGAGTGTCGCCATTGTCGGCGACTAGTCAGCCCGCAGCTCGCCCTGGAACGCGTCGTCCACTCCCCCGGTCGCAGCATTGCCGAGGAACGACATGGCGTCCGTCGCAGAGTAGTCATCACCGTCCGGTGAGAGCCGGAGCACGGTATCGACGTCGGCGCCGCCCGTGAAGATCGCCGGCTCCAGATACCCGCCGAGGCGTTGCTGTGGCAACCCGGCCGCTGCGAACAGCGCGTTGCAGAGACACACGCGGCCGCTGGTCTGTTGCCCTCGCCCCCCCTTGCTCTTGAAGGTCGGCTCCGGCTCGGCCGGGCAGGTGTAGATCAGCTCTCCGTTCCGGACCACCGGCTGGCGAAGGTAGCCCAGATCGCACTTGCGCTCTCGAGCGTCGCGGATGGCAGGGTCAGAGAGCGTGCCTTCGAGGTCGTGGACCTTGAACGGAAAGCCGGTGGGCGAGGCGCTGCCATCCGTGATCACGCGGAGTCCGCCGTCAGCGAGCCTGCGGAGGATCTGGCGTTTGAGCTCGGGCACCAAACCCGACTCGCGAGAGAGGGCAAACACAGTCCCGGCCTGAACGCCGCACGCACCCGCGAGTCGGGCCGCGCGCAGTCCCTCCGGGCTTCCGTAGGAGCCGGCCAGCCAGAAGGGCAGGCCGATCGCCGCGATCGCCGCCACGTCGACGTGATCGCGCGTGTCGTAGTCCGGGTTGGTCTGTGGCCGCCAGGGTCCGCGCGGCGGTGCGTTGTGACCACCAGCTGTCGGGCCTTCGACGATAAAGCCGTCTGGACGGGTGGCGGGCTCGGCGGCGAGACCGACGGCGAGGTCAACCGAGGCGACGATCGCGAGAAACCGGGGCCGTCGCAGCGGCGCACCCATCGGGAGGCCGTGCAGCTGCGCAGGCGCGAACCGTGTCGCGTGGTCGATGCCATCGGTGGCACGCAGCACCTTCACGGACAGTTCGCCTTCCTGGTGGCTCGCGAGCAGGTCGAGCAACCTCGGCAGCTCATCCGGACTACCGGCGCCTGCCACGACGAAGTCGACGCCGGCGAGCATCGCGCCGTAGAGGGTTGCGGGAATCGGCATCGCGATCTTCCGCAGGACATTGATGCCAATCAGGCCGTCGTGATGGTGCTTGGCACGGGTGACCTCGGCGAACGCCGAGGCCACGGCGAGCTCCTGCAGGTCTGCGAGGCCCGCGCGTTGCCGGTCCGTCCGTGGATCGATGATCCATTTGGGCGGGTTCTTGTACGGCTTGCCCTGCCGGCCGGCGGCCTTGAAGTACCGCCCGAGCAGTCGCTCGGCCAGCGCCTGGTCGGGGAAACGCTCGATCCCCCAGCGCGCGCCCCGATCGCCGTCCTGCAGCAGCCGGGCGTAGACGCCGTCGAGCCCCGTGCCCGAAACGACGCCGAGCCCTCCAGCCATGGCAACGGTTCGGGCGAGGCGGTGGTTTGACACATACACGCCCATCCCACCCTGGATGATTTCGGGCAGCGGCTGCTCGGGAGTGCGTATCAGTCCCATGGGGTTCCTTGGTGATCGCCGGACATCAGCTCGAGGACGTGGCACGCGGGTCCGGCGATCGACAAAGATCGCGGCGGGCGCCTGCCGGAAACCCATCCGAACCTCAGACTACCGAGCGTTGGCAACGACAGCCCGCGAAGCAGACCAGGTCCGATCGGTCGCTGGAGGGCTTTGCGCATTGACCAGGCTTCTCAGGAGCTTGTCCGAATAATTGCAGCTGCGCCAAGCCGATCAACCGTGCGATCTACCCGGCGACCTCCGTAGTCCCCGCCTCGGACCGCGATTTCAGGTGTGACGGATCGGTCGTTCGTTGCAGTGGAGCGAGCGTTGCAACACGTTTACTCAGCTCACTCGCCCGGCAGCCAGTCCTCGGTCAGCGTCAGCCAGAACGCAAGGCCCGCGAACTGACGGTACCGGCGGAACGCCCGCTCGATGCCCTTGTCGGTGATCCGCGGGCGGCCGCTCACGCCCCGATACCTCGGCCGCGTCCATGAATCGAGGATCAGCCGCCGATAGCGGCCGAGCAGCATCATCATGTGCGCCATCGCGTAGGGCCCAACGCCGGCGATGCCCAGCAGGCTGTCCGCCACCTCCTGATCCGGCAGAGCCGGGTCTTGGAGCGCCTCGAGGTCGACCCGACCCGAAGCGACATCATCGGCGACCGCACGCAGGTACGGCCCGCGGTAGCCCGCGCGCGCGACGTCCCGGAAGAACTCGCCACCGGCGTCGGCGACCGTCGCCGGCGCCGGGAACGCGCGGCGTTCAGGGGCGCCCTCAGCGCCTGTCCCCAGCTCGCGGACAAGCGCGCCCACCATCCGCACCGTTGCCGACCAGGCGCAGTTCGTCGTGCAGATCGTCTTGACGAGGTCCTCGAACACCGTTGCGCTGCGCATCATCCGCCCGGCACCCGCCACGACCCACGCCAGCGCTGGATCTGCAGCGGCAACGGAGTAGAAGGCGCTGAGGTCCTGATCGAGCGCCAGCATGTGACGAATCTGGCCTATCAGCGCGGGCCGATCCACAGTCGGAGGCTCGGTCGCGCCGGCAGCCGCACCGAGCCGAGCGCGTCCGGCTCCGTCGGTGGAGAGCTCAACCAGCCAGGCGCGCTCGCCTCCGATCAACACCGTGCTCAGCAGCGTTCCGTCGGGCTCGATCGTGTTCGGCGGCAGGTCAGCGACGCCGTGGGAGAGCAACGTCCGCGCGAAGTCGACCGGCTCACCGCCGGCACCCACAAGCTCGATCGCGGTCGACCACCCAGCCACTCCTGCAGCGTACGCGCTGCGGGAGCGGCAGTCTGGGTCTGATATAGTTGATCACTCAATTACTCAACTGATCTGACTCGGGAGCAACATGACTTCTCCATCCAGCGACGCCACCGCCCTCGCGGAACGGCTCGCGATCGATGCCACGACACAGGCTCTGTTGTTCACTGCCGCGCGCACGGCGAATACGTTCAGCGATGAGCCCGTCTCCGATGCGCAACTGCAGGCGATCACAGAGCTTGCGAAGTGGCCACCGACGATGGCGAACACGAATCCGTTGCGCATCCTGTTCGTGCGCACGCCCGAGGGAAAGAGCCGACTCGAGCCGCTGATCGCCGAGGGGAACCGTGCGAAGACCGTGTCGGCGCCCGCGGTCGCCGTACTGGCGGTCGATACCGAGTTTCACGAGAAGATCCCCGAACTGCTTCCGTTCCGCCCTGAGCTACGCGACAACTTCGCCGCCGACCCGGACAACCGCGCGCGTCTCGCGATCTTCAACGGTGCGCTTCAGGCCGGCTACCTGATCCTCGCAATCCGAGCCGCCGGTTTGGCCGCGGGTCCGATGCTCGGCTTCGACGGACCCGGGATCGACGCTGAGTTCTTCGCCGACCGCCCATGGAAGACGGTCCTGGTCATCAACATCGGCAGGCCCGGCATCGATCCCTGGTTCGAGCGGCTGCCGCGGCTCGCGCACGAGGACTACGTCCAGTACGCCTAGCAGCAGACTGCGGCCGCGGTCACGCCCGCGCGTGACCGGGACTGTCAGGGTCGATATGGTGCGGGTGTGGCGATCCGGTCACGGCTCAGCCGGTGGTTGGCCGGAGCGCTCGCGCTCGGGTCGGTCGGCCTGCTCGCCGGCGGATGTGGGGGCGGCCGGAGCACGACGACGACCACCACCACCACCACCGCGGGTGGCTCCAGTCAGTACGAGACGGCGTTCGCGTATGCGCGGTGCATGCGCCAGCACGGGGAGCCAGACTTTCCCGACCCGCGGAATCCCGGTGGCTTCCCGCCGCAGGCGCTCGCCCAGCTGAACACGGCGTCTCCCGCCTTCGTCTCGGCCAATGATGTGTGCCAGCGCCTGCTGCCCAACAACGGTGAGCCCACTCCAGCGGAGCTCGCCCAGACGCTCGCCAACGGTCTCAAGTTCGCGAAGTGTATGCGCGCACACCACGTCGACCTTCCGGATCCCGGCCTCTCGGGCGGGCACCTCACCATCAACCTCGCGAATGTGAACACCAGCTCGCCGCAATTCACCACGGCGGGACGCACGTGCGCGATCACGCCCGGCGGCTGACCGAGCCGCGGCGCGCAGGGACGGCGTAACGTCACGCCAAACCCGGCACGAGGCACCGGTGACGCTACCTGTACGCGCGTGCCTGCAGCTCGTACAGCTCCGCATACAGACCGCCGGCGCGGATCAGGCTTGCGTGGTCGCCTGCCGCTGTGACTCGCCCGTGGTCGAGCACGACGATCAGGTCCGCCATCCGGACGGTGGAGAAGCGGTGCGAGACGAGCAGCGTGATCGCGCCCGAGCTGCGCGTCAGCGCACGGGCCGCGAGGTAGCGCTCGAACAGAGCCGCCTCGGTGATCGCGTCGAGGCTCGCGGTTGGCTCGTCGAGGATCAGGAGCAGCGGCCTGTCGCGCATCATGCCGCGCGCCAGCGCAAGCCGCTGCCACTGACCGCCGGAGAGCTCCTGCCCGTTGGTGAACGAGCGGCCGAGCGGAGTCTCGAGGCCGGCGGGTAACTGATCGGTGACGCCGGTCGCGTCAGCGCGGCGAAGCGCCGAGGTGAGCGCCGGCTCCTCGCTCATCCGCGGCAGGTCGCCGATGCCGATCGTCTCGCGCGCGATCAGCTCGAACTGGACGAAGTCCTGGAACGTCGAGGCTGTGCGCGTGCGCCAAGCTGCGAGATCGATCTCCTCAAGCGGTGCGCCGTCGATCAGCACCTTGCCCACGGTCGGCTGGTACATGCCCGTGAGCAGCTTCACGAGCGTCGTCTTGCCCGCCCCATTCTCGCCGACGAGCGCAACGGCGGCACCGGCCGGCAGGTGCAGGTCGATGCCGCGGAGCACAGAATCGCCGGCCGGCGGGTACCCGAAGCTCACATTGAGCAGGGTGATGCCGTCGCGGAGGATGGCGGGCGGGTCCGCGCCGGCCGTCTGTGCTCGGCGCAGACGGTCCGCGGCGGCGTAGTCCTCGAGCCAGAGGAGCCGCTCGGCGGTTCGTGTTGTCGTCAGGAGCTGCCCGATCGTTGCAGCCGCTTGACCGACTTGGAGTTGCGCGCGCTGGATCAGCGTGACCGCGAGGACGACCTGGCCGACGGTCGCGCTGCCGTGCGCGGCACGGATCGCAACCGCGGTGATCACCGCGACAAACCCGGCCGCGAACACGAGCCAGCCGATTGCGCCGAAGAGCGCGCCGCGTCCTGCCGCGCGCCTCGTCTCGGCATTGACGGTCGCAGCCAGCGATCCGTGGCGCTCGCGGAGCACGTTCGCAGTACCGAACACGCGCAGCTCTTTTGCGGCACCTGGCGAAGTGGCGAGCTCGAACAGCTCGTCCGCGAGGCGCCGCTCGGCAGCGAGCCCCTCGTCGATCCGCTGCCGGAGGTTGACGGACAGCCGCTCACCGAGGAGCGGCGCGATCGCGCACAGCGGCAGCAGCGCGAGCGGCGCGAAGATCACGCCGAGAATCACGACAATGCCGATCGTGCGGACGATCAATTGGAGTACCACGAGCATCTGGCGCGCGCCGTTGCCGAGCAGGCGCAGGTTCTGCTGCAGCAGGTCGAGCTCCGTGAGGTAGTTCGGTCGCTCGAGATGATCGACACCACCGACCGCGTTCAGCTGCTCGGCGATCCTCGAGCTCAGATAGAACGTCGTGCGGTCAGACAGCGTCGAGGCGGCCGTACCCGCGAGCATGCCAAGGGTCCACGTGGCCGTGTAGAGCCCGGCGAGCAGCGCCGCCCCAAGGATCAGCCGATCCTGATCGTGGCGCAGCGTCGCGTCGATCACGAGCGCGAGCCCGACCGGATAGAGGACCGACGCGACCGCCCCCGCGACCAGCAATGCGGCTGTGTAGATCAGCCAACCGGGCGTCGCCCGCCAGCCCCACATGAACACCGAGCACCAAACGCGCCGGCGGTTCACGGCTCGTCCCGGTAGCGCGCAGCCTGGAGCCCGAACAACTCGGCATAGCGGCCGCCCGCGGCGAGCAGCGCCTCGTGGTCGCCCTGTTCCGAGATGTGCCCGCCGTCGAGCACGCAGATGTGGTCCGCGCGGCGGACGGTCGAGAACCGGTGCGAGATGATCAGCGACGTGGTACCGGCGGTGATCTCGAGGAACCGGTCGAAGAAATCCGCCTCCCCGCGCGCGTCGAGCCAGGCGGTCGGCTCGTCGAGTACGAGGATTCTAGCGCCGTGGCGAACCGCGAACAGTGCGCGCGCGAGCGCAACCCGCTGCCACTGTCCCCCGGACAGGTCGACACCGCCCTCGTAACGGCGAGAGAGCACCGTCTCCCAACCGATCTCGGCCGGAACCCCCGCGCGCGCCGCACATGCGCTCAGCCCCTCACTGTCGGCCTCGTGCGCGGGTGCCCCCCAGGCGATGTTCTCGCGAAGCGTCAGCGGATAGTGCGCGAAGTCCTGGAAGACGATCGCAACCTGCCGCTGCCATGCGAACGGATCGATGCCCGCAAGCTCAGTGCCATCGACGAGGATCCGACCACTGATCGGATCGTGCATCCGGGCCAGCAGCTTGACCAGTGTCGTCTTCCCGGCGCCGTTGATCCCCACCAGCGCCGTCGACCGGCCCGCCGGCAACACCAGGCTCAGATCGTCGAATACGGTCCGCTCCGAGCCGGGGTAGGCGAAACGCACGTGGTCGAACCGAACTTCGCGCGCGGGCAGCCCCGCCGCCGACAGCGCGCCGTGCAGTTCCAGCTCGCCGGGTGAGAGCGCGACCTCGAGGTCGTGCACTTTCGGCAACCCCTGCAGCATCCACGCCAGCGCGACGTCGTCCCAGGAGATGTCCCCGAACGGTGTCGTCGCCGCGAGCATCGGCAGCATCACGGCCAGCGTGCCGAGGCCGATCTCGTGGTGATCGGCGGCGTACGCGAGGTAACCGCACGCGCCCGCGAACGCGGCGAGCACGAAGCCGGCGAGCCCGACCACGGTGCGGTCGAGCCGCCGCAGCGACGACCAAGGACCCCGCATGCCGAGCAGCCATTGCGACCGGTAGCGGTCGACGAGCCAGCCCCCCAGTCCGAACACGCGTGACTCCTTCGCAACCGGCGGCATCGACGCGAGCCGGTGCAGGTACCACGCGCGGCGGAGGACCTCGGAGCTACCGCTGTACAGCGCCCCCTGCTGGCGGATCAGCTTCAACTGCGGACGACGCACGATCACCCACATCGCGAGGATGCCCAAACCCAGCCACCACCGCCACGACGCAAGCGCGCCGCACGCGATCAGGCCACTCGCCCGGTTGCTCACCACCAGCGAGAGCGTCATCGGTGCGTCCGCCGTGCGCTGGTTGACGAGCTCTCCCTGCGCCAGCGCCAGGTCGTCGAGCACCTTCGGGTCCTCGAGGTGCGCGACCCCGGCCGGCGCCGACACCGCGTCGATCAACCGTCGCTGGGTCCGGTAGACGAGACGCCACTTCACGACCGAACTCAGCGCCGACTGCGCCGGTCCGAGCAACAATGCGACCGCATACGCCACGCCGGTGACGCCCACGGCTGCGATCAGACGGTGCCCCGAGCCCGAGGAGAGGCCGTGCTCAGCCGCCGCCGGGATGTCACCGACGAGACGTCCGGCGGCGACAAGAACGACATTTGGCAACAGCGACGCTGCGACCGTATACAGCGCGACCGCAAACGACAGCGGCCTGCTCGTCTCCCACAGCAGCCGCACGGCCGCGCCATAGCTTGGACTTGTGCCTTTCATTCCCAATCGATGCTCCGCGACAACCGGCGCCGTCGCTCAGCGGCGGTGCGACATTATTCGCTCCCCCTTCGCCGTCGAACGAAACAGTCCGGGGCACCGTCGGCGCGGAGTGCGCGGCCGCGAGTCACCTGCCGCCAGCGCCCAGTAGGGTTCATCGGCATCCTGGCCCTGCTCTCTGACGTGGTCCACGGCGGCTCCGCCCCGGTGATCGTCGGCGCTCTGGCAGCGGCACTGATGGGCGGACTGTGGTTCGTGCTGCCGATCGTCCGTCGCGATCAAGAGTGACCTCGGTACGGGATAGAAGTCCGGCCGACCGAGCCGGGCGTGATCGGCTGCTGCCCTGGATCGCCGCCGAACGAACCCTGCGCTCGATCGTTCTCGTCGCGGTCGGGATCGCGCTCCTCACCCACACCCACACCCATTGGGGGGCTGGTTCAATCATCTCGCGCGGTCACTGGGCTTCGATCCCGGGAACAACACCCTGGGACAGATCGCCGGCAAGCTCAACCACCTGACCCCGGGAAAGATTCGGACCTACGGACTGATCGCGGTCGGCTACGGCGCGCTCGAGGCCGTCGAGGCGTACGGCCTGTGGCGGCGTCGCCGGTGGGGCGAATACCTCACGGTCCTGGCGACCAGCCTGCTGCTGATCCCCGAAGTCGACGAGATCGTGAAGAAACCAAGCATCCTCAAGGTCGGCGGCCTGCTGGTCAACCTCGCGATCATCCTGTACCTCGTCACACGCCTGCGGCGCCGCACCCGACAACCACAGGATTCGGGTCAGGGTCCGTAGGAGCGCTGAGAGTGGCGATCCAACTCGCCGGCGAGTACGTGATGTGCCGCACCGTCAGGGACACGGTTGCTTCGTGGGGTCTACGGCGCACCAGGGCCCGCCTTACGCCCATGCCCAGATGGTGCGCCGGCCGAAGGGGCCGGCGCGAGGCTATTGCGCTGAGCCACCAGGCGCAGTCAAGGTCGTGCTGCCGGGACCACAGCTGCGAACCCCGTCGGGCAGCACCACCTCGGCGATCGTGCCGGGCGGCACTCGGACGGTCAGCTCGAAGCGATCGTCGGTCAGCCGCCAGCTCGACTCGATCTCGCCGAAGGGGCAGTCGTGCCTGGCTGACGCCCATGTGATCCCGCCCCCCGGCCTCGGGGCGATGCGGAACCGCCGGTAGCCGGGGTGCTCGTCGAGGAGCTGGATCCCCGCCGTGTAGCGATGCAGGAAGGAGACGACCGCCCCTTTCGAGTAGTGGTTGAGCGACTCGTACGGCGTGCCGTCCGCACGGATCCCGTCCCAACGCTCCCACACCGTCGTCGCACCTCGATCGATCATGTAGAGCCACGACGGGATCGAATCGACGAACAGCAATTCGTATGCAAGCGCTGCCTTCCCCGCGTCGGCGAGCACCGGCAGGAGCTGCGGTGTCGCGAGAAACCCGGTGGCCAGATGCGTGTCGTTCGCCCGGATCAGGCCGGCGAGCCGCTCGGCCGTCCGCTCGCGCAGTCCGGACGGAATCAGTCCGAACGCGAGCGCCCGAACGAGGTTGGCCTGGGTGTCGGGCGAAACCGCCCCGTCGCTCGAGATGAACTCAGCCCGCCAGGCGGCGCGCACCGAATCGGACAGGGCCGCGTAGCGTTCTGCATCCGCGGAGCGCCCGATCGCGGCGGCCACGCGACTCATGAGCTCGGACGAGTAGGCGAAGTAAGCCGTGGCGACGTCCGACTTGTCCGCCACTCGGAATGCCTCGAACTCCTCCGGCCCCTTGAGGTCGGCCCCCGGCACCAGCCATTCACCCCAATGGAAACCCGTGTCCCAGAGGTAACGATCGTGTTGACGTGGCACCGGGTGGCGTTCGGCGCGATCCGGGTGCCGGTCGCCCGCGGCTGAGCGCTCGACATGATCGAGCCACCTGACCATCGACGGCCACTGCTCCTCGAGGACGCGGGCATCGCCGGACGCGCGGTAGATCTCCCACGGCACGATCACCGCGGCATCGCCCCACCCCGCAGAGCCGTTCATGCCGGCCAGCGCGCCGGCGCGGGATTCCATCGGGGGGCTCGGTGCGAGGTTGGCGACGAGGCCCGTGTCCCACTGCTCGGCGGCGAGGTCCCGCAACCATTTGCGCGTCAGCCCGGTCACGTCGTACAGGAACGCGGCCGTCGGCACGAAGATCTGCCAGTCCCCCGTCCAGCCTGCCCGCTCACGTGTGGGGTTGTCGGTCGGAATGTCGCACGTGTTCCCGCGCAGGCTCCACACCGCCGCTTCGTGCAGTCGATTGATCCGCTCGTCACTGCAGGAGAACCAGCCGGTCCGGTCCATGTCGGTGTGGACGACGAGTCCTGTGAGATCGGTCTCCGACAGCGCCTCGGGGTGACCCTCCACCCTGACGTAACGAAAGCCGTGGGTCGTGTGCCTGGGCTCGAAGTGCTCACCCGGACGCCCGGCCGAGATCACTCGATCGATCTGCCCCGCGGGCAGCGGCGCCGGCAGGAACGGGAGCCTGACATCAAGATGCTCGGTCGTCAGGTCGCCGTCGGCGTCAAGCGCCTCACCGTGGCTGAGCGTGATCTCGGCCCCCTCGGGACCGAGGCGCTCGAGGCGGACCCAGCCGTTGATGTTCTGCCCGAGATCGAACAGCTGACCACAGGTCACTCGCCTGACGGCGACCGGCGTCAGCTGCTCGACGCGCCGGACAGGTGGCGCCGGCGAGGTCGTCAACGTCGACAGATCGGCGTCCGTCAGCCGGACGCCGCTCCAACTGGAATCGCGCGCGAGCAGATCGGTCGTCTGTCCGGCGATCAGGTCGGCGCGGGTGACCCCCGACCGGCGACTCCGCCAGCCGGGCCCGGTGACGAGGAGCGGAATCCCGTCACCGCGCAACTCGGCGAGCACGGCGAGCTCCGTCCCCCACTGGTCGTGCGCACGCGGCGCACCGTTCTGGCCGCGGAACCATCCGTCCGAGAGACGGAACTCGAGGACGTTCGTCCCGGCTGCGACAAGGTTCGTCACGTCGTAGGCCTGGACCTGGAGCCGCGAGCGATACTCGGTATAGCCCGGGGCCAACTCGACGTCGCCGACCCTGAAACCGTTCAGGAACGCCTCGTAGATTCCGTGTGCGGTGGCGTAGAGCCGCGCCGCAGCAGGGACCACACCGACGTCGCAGTCCGACCTCAGGTCCCACGCCGGGCGGCTGCCCGGCGGGGCGACCTCGCGCTCGTCGGGGCTGATCCACACCGCCGACCAGTCCGCCGCGGAGAGCAGGCCCAGCTCGAACCAGCTCTCCCGCGACCAGTCGCTCTCGCCCAGGTCGGTCCACACCTTGACCCTGAACTCAACCCGCTGCGAGGACCCGAGCAGCGGCCCGTCGTAGGCGACGAGCACGGTTCTCGGAGAGTCGACCCGGCCCGTGTCCCAGCCGTTGTCGCCGACGATCCTGTACGCCTCCTGGCGGGCGCTTCCCTCGGGGAGCCACCAGGAGAGACGCGGTGTCCGCTCGCCGAGGCCGAGCGGCGTACGCAGGTGCTCGACTCTGAGCCGCCGCGGGACGTCGGCCCGCTCAGGCAACCGTGTGCTTCACGTCGGTCTGCTTCGTGGACGCCTGGTCTTCGCCGTCGTCAGCCGTGGCGGCCAGTCCGGGCGGCCGCGGGCCGAGCGCGAGCAATCGATCGCGCAACCTCTGCAGGGCAACCGCCGGGCCCTTGCCGGTCGACGTGCTCGTGAGCCCATCCGGATTCTGCACGGCGGTCAGCACGAGTGCCACACCCGCCACGATCGCCTGGTACTTGCCGACACTCAGGTGAATATCGAGGAACGTGACCAGCAGACCGGCCGCGGAGAACATGACACCGGCGACGACCGCGCCGGAGATCTTGCCGACGCCCGCGACGAACACAATCGCGAGCAGCGAGATCGAGGTGAAGGACGCGAAGCCGTCCGGGGTCAGCTCGGTCTGCAGGTAGCCGGTCAGCGCGCCGCCGATGCCGGCGATGAAGGCCGCGATCGCGAACGCCATCAACTTCGCCTGGGGGATGTTGATCCCGACGGAGGCGGCCGCGCGCTCGTTGGAGCGAATTGCGAGCATCATCCGCCCCGACGGCCCGCGGCGCAGGCGCGCGACGAGCAGGCCGAGCAGGATCGTGATGACGAGCACGGCGACTCCGAAGGCGACGCGCGGGTACCCGTGCCCCTCGACCCCGAGGTTCAGCCCGAGCAGGTGCGCGGGCTTGATCGGCAGGCCGGACGTCCCTCCGATGTAGTTGAGGTCGGAGAAGAGCAGTGCGTCCATGGCCGCGGCGAAGCCGAGCGTGACGACCGCGAGGTTGACGCCGCGGAGCCGGAGCGCGGGGAGCCCGACGACGATCCCGAGGGGCATGCAGACCAGGCCGGCGACGATCAGCGAGAACGGGAAGCCGATCCCCCAGCCGTGGGAGATGTGCCCGAGCTCGAAGCCCCCGAAGCCGGCGAGCGACATCTGAGCGAGCGACACCTGGCCGACGTAGCCGGTCAGCAGCACGACCGAGAGCGCGATGCACGTCACGGTCAGCGACGAGATGAACGCGAACCGCAGCACGCTGTTGAGGATGAGCAGCAGGATCAGGCCCGCGACGAACGAGAGCGCGGCGGCACGCACCGGCGAGCCCGGCCTGCCGACCGACGGGTTGCGCTGGGAAACCTCGCCGCCGCGGGCGAGCATCGTCCGCGAGCGCAGCGCCATCACCAGCAGGATCACGACGAACGGGATCGTGTCCGGGAGACCCTCCTGCGGCAGCCAGGTCCAGACGGTCAGCAGCTTGTCGATCTCCGATTGCGCGCATCCGATCGCGAGACCGCCGAGGGCCGTGATCCAGAAGGAGTCGAAGCGCCCCAGCAGTGTGGCGGCGAGGGCCGGCACGATGAAGAGCGTGTACGAGGTCGGATCGAGGTTGGCGACGGGAGCGATCAGGATCCCCGCCGCCCCGGCCAGCACGGTCGCGATCATCCAGTTCCGCGCGGCGATGCGATCGGCGGAGATGCCGATCAGCGCGGCGCCACGATCGTTCTCGGCACCCGCTCGGGTGGCGAGACCGAACCGCGTGTAGCGGTAGATCAGCGACAGCGCGACCGAGATCAGGAGCACGACGCCGGTGAAGAACAGGCGGTCCTCGGGGAAGGTGATCCCGGAGAAGGAGATCCCGGAGGATGGGAAGATCGGGTCGGTCGAGACGGGCTCGGTGCTGTAGTTGAGGATCGCGATCGCCTGGAAGGCGAGCATGATGCCGACCGACGCGCAGACCCGCGTCAGCGGTGTCGAGCCGCGCAATGGCCTGTAGACGAGCAGGTACAGGATCAGGCCGAGGATCGCCGCGTAGACGAGCGAGATCACGATCGCGAGCGTCGTGTTGATCCCGGAGCCACCGGTCAGCGAGATCTGGTGGGGGATGATCACGACGGGCAGCTCGAGCTCCCCGAAGGAGCGGAGATTGACGAACACGTACGCGATGAACATCGCCATCGCGCCGTGTGCGAAGTCGACCACGCCAGCGCTCCGGTACTTGAGCACGAGGCCCTGGCCCAGGATCGCGAAGGTTGCGCCAGAACCCAATCCGAGGATCAGGAAGAGGATGTAGCTGGACATGATCTGAGGTGTGTCGCTTGATGGCCGAAAGGCGGTCCGCCCGCCCCGCAAGGCGGGCGGACCGGGTTACCGATCGGTCAGACCCCGGCGCCCGTGAAATAGCCCTTCGACGTGTACCAGCTGGTCGAGTCGGGCTGTGTCAGAACACCACCCTTGACCTGATCCATCAGGTAGTTGTCGTTGCAGATCGCCGTCAGCTTGTCCATCGCCTGCCCGTTGCACGTGTACGGATGCGACAGGAAGTTCGGGTGATCGCTGCCCGTCCTGAACGCGGCGAGGATCGACTTCTCGGTCAGCTTGCCGCTGACCTTGCTGAGCGCCGCCTGGACGTTGATCACGGTCGCAAAGCCCGCCGTCGAGATCGAGTCGATGAACGTGCCCTTCGCGGCCCACTTCGCCATCGCCGCGCGGAACAGCTGCGCCTGCGCGCTGGAGCCGCTCTGCAGGACGAACGGCGAGGCGACGTACATCCCCTCGGCGCCACCCGCTGCGGCCGCGATCGCCGGCGGCGCGCTGCACGGGTCGATGCCGAACAGCGTGCCGCTGAAGCCGACGCTCTTCAGCGCCTTGAGCACCGAAGCGCAGCCGTTCGGGATGTCGACGTACGCGGCCTGGACGCCTGCGGACTCGACGAGCGCCGCCTGCGGGCTCGGATCGGACGTCGTCGGCGAGACCGGAATGTCCTTGATCGTCTTGATGCCGGCTGCCTTCAGCACGGGTGTGATCAGCGGCAGCAGCGACGCGCCCTGGGCGTTGCTGAAGTACATGATCGCGATGCTCTTGATCCCGAGCTTCTTGGCGGCGAACACCGCAGCGGCGAGGTTGTCGCCGACGCTGACCGACCAGAACTGGATCGAGTTCGGCGCCGTCTCGGGCACCGGAGTGAACGGGATCCCGCCGAGGTAGGCGAGGCCCGCATGCGCGTAGATCGGGATCGAGGCCGGCGCACCGACGTCGGCAGCGCCCAGGATCGCCACCGGATGCTTGGCGACGAGCTCGTTGGCGCATCGGGTCGCGGTGGCGGGAGTGCCGTCGCCCTCGCAGTTGTCGATCACGATCGGATGGCCGTTGATGCCGTCCAGGTAGGTGTTGACGTAGTCGGCGGCGGCGATCGCGCCCTGGCGCGCCTCCGGGAAGGTGACCGCGCCGGTCTCGTCGTTGATCATGCCGAACACGTATGGCGAACCCGTCGCCTTGTGAACGGAGCCGAACACGCCGGCGCTGGTCGCGTGCGGCAGCTGTGCCGCCGACGAGCTGATCGCGTCGATGCCGGCGTAGCCGACCGCCGCAAGCGCGGCCGCGCCCGCCACCGCAACAGCGGTCAGCGGTCTACGGAAGGACTTCATAGCAGCTACTTCTCCTCATTTTGTTGATGTGTTGGTTCTGCAAGCTGATCGGTGACGGTCTCGCCCAGGTAGCTCGCGGCGATCAGCTGACGGTCGGCCGCCAGCTCGACGGCAGGGCCTTCGAGCACGATCCGGCCGTGGGTCGAGCACGTAGGCGCGGTCGGCCACCTCGAGCGCGAGTGCGACGTGCTGCTCGACGAACAGGACCGCGGTGCCGAGCTCGGTCGCCACCCGCCGGAGGATCGGCAGCAGCCGTTCGACGATCACGGGCGCCAGGCCGAGGCTCATCTCGTCGACGAGCAGGATCCGCGGACGGCTGACGAGCGCGCGGCCGACCGCGAGCATCTGCTGCTCGCCACCCGACAGCAGGCCGGCCTTGCGGTCGAGACACTTCTCGAGCTCCGGCAGCATCGCGAGCAGCTCCTTCTCGCCGACGCCGTCCTTGGTGCGGGCGAGCCGCAGGTGCTCGCGGACGGTCAGCCCGAAGAACAGCGCGCGTCCCTCCGGGACGAGCGCCAGCCCCTCCTTGGCGAGCATGTGCGTGGGGCGGCCGGCGATCGACTCGCCGTGCATCTCGATCGTGCCCGCCATCGGCGTGAGGAAGCCGGCGATCGTCTCGAGCGTCGTGGTCTTGCCGGCGCCGTTGGGCCCGAGCATCGCGACGACCTCGCCGGGCGCGATCTGAAGATCGAGGTCCCACACGACCGGACTGCCGAAGTACCCGGCGCTCAGGCCCTTGACCCGCAGCGCCAGGGCCGCCGCCGTCGTCGTGCTCATGCCGCGCCTCCGTCACTCGCCGCGCCGGCGTGGCTTCCGAGGTACGCCTCGAGCACCTTGGGATCCTCACGGATCTCGGCCGGCGTGCCCTCGGCGATGTTGCACCCGAAGTCGAGCACCATCAGCCGGTCGCAGACGCCGAGCACGAGCCCCATGTCGTGGTCGACGAGCAGCACGGTGACGCCGTGTTCGTCGGGCAGCGAGCGCAGCCGGCGCCCCAGCTCCAGGCTCTCATCGGTGTCGAGCCCGGCGGCGGGCTCGTCGAGCAGGACCAGACGCGGCTGCTGCGCGAGCGCGCGGCCGACGCCGACGAGCTTGCGCTGCCCGTGGGAGATCTCGGTCGGATAACGGTCGACCACGTCCCGCAGGTCGCACACCTCGATCGCCCAATCGACGGCCGTGCGATCCGGCCGGCTGGCGGGAAGGAAGATATCCCTGAACGCCTGCGCCACGCCCGCCCGCTCGCTCGCGACGAGCAGGTTCTCGTCGACGGTGAGGTCGTCGAACAGCTCGACCGACTGAAACGTGCGGGCGAGCCCACGGCGGGCGCGGCGGTGGGGACGCATCCGCGTGATGTCCGTGCCGTCGAAGACGACGCTGCCGGCGGACGCGCGGTGGTAACCGGTGAGCGCGTCGATCATCGACGTCTTGCCGGCGCCGTTCGGGCCGATCAGGCCGAAGACCTCGCCCTCGGCAACGGTCGCATCGACATCGTTGACCGCGACGACCCCACCGTAGGTCACGCGCAAGCTGCGGACGTCTAGGAGCGGCTGTTGAACGGGGGACATCTCTCCTCGGGGGCTGCGGTCAGACCTGAGCCGCACCAACTGTACACAGTTCTATGTTTTGTGTCCACTACTCGTGCTGCACGCATGTTGTGACTTGATTAGGCCCCGGCCGCAGTGTCGCTACGCGCGCCGGCGCTGCCGAAGACGTGGCCGGCCTCGTCCCCGGACCCGGACCCGACCTGCCGCCAGCCCGGGTCGCCACGGTCGATGAACGCGGCCCACGCGCCGACGAGCTCGGACGCGACGGCGACGGCACCCGGCGACTGACCGCCGAGCCGCTCGCCCGGCCCGCCGTCGCGCCAGCTCCCGAACAGCAGCGGCACCTCGGCCGTGTGGGTGGCGCGCAGATGCGGGCCGGCACCGGGATGGTCGAGCCGGTAGCGGAACACCCGACCGGAACCGCCGGCGGCGGCGATCGCCTGGGCGCGCGCCGAGGCCCACCTGGCGACGGGAGCCGCGATCATCGCGTCGGTCGCGATCCGCGCCAGCACGCTGTGGTCGTCGGCCGGCGCCCCGGCAGCGGCCGCTCGCTCCCGTTCCGTGGCGAGGATCGATTCCGGCGCGTCGGTGTGGCAGAGGTGCGCGACGATGCCCGGGATCCGCTCGATCGGCGGCGCCGGGCGGCCAAGTCCGCCGAAGAAGAACGTGCCCTCGTCCGCCGTGTGCCCGATCAGGACGTCGACGCCTGGCAGCGCGCCGGCGTGATCGGCCGGCGAGCGCGGTAGCAGCGCCGGATCGAGGGTCGGCAGGGCGCCGCCGCGCGTGCCGCGGAAGGCGGGCTGCTCGAGCAGCTGTTCGTGGAGGTCGACCAGCCGCTGCGCCGGCTGGGCGATCAGCGCGTCCCGGTCGAACGCGCCCGCGCCGCCGCCGCAGGCGGAGCTCAGGGCCTCGGCCCAGCCAACCGCGACGTCAGGCTGCTGTGCGAGATCGAAGAGGGGCGGCGACTGGAGGATCGCCCGCTCGAACAGCCCAGCGGCGGGCGGCGCGCAGAACAGGTCGAGCGCGCTGAGCGCACCCGCCGACTGGCCCGCCAGCGTGACACGCGCCGGGTCACCCCCGAAGGCCGCGATGTTGCGCTGCACCCAGCTGAGCGCGGCGATCTGATCGAGCAGCCCCCAGTTGCCCGCCGGCTCGCCCGGCCCGGCGGCGAGCTCCGGATGCCACAGCCAGCCGAGATCCCCGAGCCGGTAGTTGACGGTCACGACGACGACGCCGGCGGCACGGGCAAGCGCACCTCCGTCATAGATGCTCGAGCCGGCGAAGCCGATTGCGAAGCCGCCGCCGTGGAGCCACACGACGACCGGGAGCGAGCCGTCCAGGTCGGGCGTGAAGACGTTCAGGTTGAGGCACTCCGGCTCGGACATCGCCGGCGGCTCGCCGTGCGTGAAGACGGCGACCGCGCGGAGCGGCTGTGGCGCCGCCGGTCCGATCTCGCTCGCCGCCCTGACCCCGACCCACTGCTCGACCGTCCCCGGTGGCGCAAAGCGCGGAGCTGTCGCGAACGGGACCCCGAGGAACTCGTGGACGCCTTCGCGCGCCCGTCCGCCCAGCCGACCAGAGTCGACCTCGACGAGAGCTTCCGCGCTCACCGGCAAGCGTCCGTGGGGTCGCCCGGGCTCAGGCCGAAGCAGGCTGCTCGGCGCCCGAGGAGGCGAGCTCCGGATGCCCCTCGGCCCACGAGATCACGGGGTTGCGCAGCACGCCGACATGCTCGATCTCGGCCTCGACGACGTCGCCAGGCCGCAGATAGAGCGAAGCCGGATCCTCGCTGAAGCCGGCCACGCCGGCGACCGTGCCGGTCGAGAGGATGTCCCCGGGGCTGTACCCCATCGCCGAGTAGTGGCTGATGATCTCGGGCACGGTCACCGACATCCGGCTGGTGTGCGACACCTGGCGCGACACACCGTTGACGCGCAGCTCCATCGCCAGGTTGCGCGGGTCGGAGATCTCGTCGGGAGTGACGATCCACGGCCCGATCGGGCAGAAGGTGTCGATCCCCTTCGAGAGGCAGAACACGCCGGACTTCATCTCCTCGCGCTGGATGTCGCGCGCGGTGATGTCGTTGAAGACGAGGTAGCCCGCGATGTACTCCTCGGCCTCCTCGGGCGCGAAGAACTTCCCGGCCTTGCCGATGATCACGGCGAGCTCGAGCTCGTAGTCCATCTCGTTGGTCATCGCCTCGGGGTAGATGATCGGGTCGTCGGGGCCGATGATCGCGTCGACGTTCTGGAAGAACACGATCCACGGGAGACCGGATGCGACCAGTTCACGCGCTTGGACTCCTCGTGGTGCTCGCGGAAGTTGCCGGCCGTGTGGAAGAACTTCTTGGGGATGATCGGCGCCCGCAGCCGGACGTCGGCGACGGGGAACGTGCGACCGGTCTCGCCAACCTCGCCGCCCAGCTCGAAGTAGCGGCGCATCGTCGCAACATCGAGCTCGACCACCCGGTCGTCCACGACCTTCCCGACGAGCCCGTCGTCGAATGTCACCAGTTTCATGTCGTCTCCCTTGGCGCGGCCCTCGCCGGGACCGGCGGTCGCTGTCGTCGCCGGTCAAGTATAGACAGATACGTAAAGTGTATGCAAGTCTGCAACCTGCGTCGACCGTCTGGACGAGGGGCGGAAAGCCGCCGAGGCGAGCGGTGGGCAAAGATGTACGGCGGACAGCGGGCTCCGGCCGGGTGGCAGCGTCCGAGTTCAATACGACGAGCGAAAGGTGACCGCCCCGTGCGAATTGCATCCGTTGAAGTCGAGGGAACCCCGATGGCGGTCGCCGTCGAGGGCGACCGCGCGATCCCGCTGCGCGGCATCCCCGAGGTCGGTCCGGCGACGCCGCTGGCGGCGCTGAGGGCGGCCGAGCTGGATCACGCCGGTTCGATCCCGGTCGAGGCCGTCCGCTTTCGCCCGGTCGTGCCGAACCCGCGCAAGGTGATCTGCGTCGGGCTCAACTACAAGGCCCACATCGAGGAGACCGGCCGCAGTGATTCCGACTACCCGGTCCTGTTCACGAAGTTCGCGACGACGCTGACCGGCCCGTTCGATCCGATCCCGTTGCCGCCGGAGCCGGAGTCGATCGACTACGAGGGCGAGCTCGCCGTCGTGATCGGGGAGCGGGCACGGCGCGTCGACAGGGAGCATGCACTCGCTGCCGTGGCGGGCTATGCCGTCGCGAACGACATCTCGATGCGCGACTACCAGTACAAGACGCACCAGTGGCTGCAGGGAAAGGCGTGGGACGCCTCCACCCCGCTCGGCCCGTGGCTCGTGACGACCGACGAGATCCCGGATCCCTCAGTCCTGATGCTGCGCACGACGGTCCGCGGCGAGGTCGTCCAGGAGACCTCGACGGCGCTGATGATCTTCGACATCCCCACGCTCGTGAGCACGATCTCGGAGTTCGCCACGCTCGAGCCGGGCGACGTGATCCTGACGGGAACGCCGTCCGGCGTCGGCTTTCGTCGCGAGCCGCCGCTGCTGCTCGCGGACGGCGACGTCGTCGTCGTGACGATCGACGGGGTCGGCCGGATCGAGAACCGCATGGTCGCCGAGGTCTGAGTCGTGCGGGGCAAGGCGCTGGCAGGTGAGGGATCGGTGCCCGACGGGCAGATCCCGTACGAGCACACGTTCGAGGGGTTCCTCGACATCGAGTGGCTCGAGGTGACCGACGACCGGGCTGAGGTCACGTTCGAGGCGAGGGACAACCTCAAGCAGGCCTTCGGCCTCGTTCACGGAGGCATCTACTCGGCGGTCGCCGAGTCCGTCGCGTCCGTCGCGACCGTGCGCGCCGTGTGGGCCGACGGACTGACGGGATCCGGCCTCAGCAACTGCGCGAGCTTCCTGCGCCCGGTCACCGCCGGGACGGTGCACGTCAGCGCCCGCCGGCGCAGTCACGACGAGCGCGAATGGCTGTGGGGACTCGAATTCCGGGATGACGCCGGCCGGCTCTGTTCGCTCGTCGATGTGACGATCGCGATCAGGCCGCGCCGTCCGGCGTCTGTCGCGAGCGGAGCCTGAGCCGATCCAAGCCGGCGACGCTGCTGCCGCGGCCGGCGTGTTCGTCCAGCCGACGCCTGAGGCCCGAGGCCCGAGGCCCGAGGCCTGAGGCCCGAGGCCCGAGGCCCGAGGCCCGAGGCCCGAGGCCCGAGGCCCGGACGTGAGCGTCCTCGATCGGGATCGCCGGTACCGTGAACGAGGATGAAGGCGAACCCGTGCTGATCCTGCTCCTCGGCGGCGCCCGCAGCGGCAAGTCGGACGTGGCCGTCAGGATCGCGGCGGCCCAGCGCGCGCCCGTGGTCCTGATCGCGACCGCGGAAGCCGGGGACGAGGAGATGTCGGTGCGGATCGAGCGCCACCGCGAGGAGCGACCGGCCGAGTGGGACACGGTCGAGGCGCCCGTTGAGCTCGAGGCGGCGATCGCGGCCGCCCCGGCGGAGCACTGCGTGATCGTCGACGACCTCACCCTATGGGTCGCGAACATGCTCGACGGCCGCGGCGAGGAGGCGATCGAGACGAACGCGGAGCGCGCCGCGCTGGCGGCGGCCGCGCGAACGGGGCTGACGGTGGTCGTCTCCAACGAGACCGGGCTCGGGATCGTGCCCGACAACGCGCTCGCCAGGCGCTATCGCGATCTACTCGGGCGGGTCAACGCGAGCTGGGCGCGCGTCGCCGACGAGTCGTACTTCCTCGTCGCGGGTCGGCTGCTGCCGCTCCCGAGCGCCGAGGATCTGATCGCCAGGCTGGGTCGGTGAGAGCTGCGCCGGATCGTCAGCCGAAGAACGACATCGGGTTGGCGACCATCAGCTGATCGATCTGCTCCTGCGAGACGCCCGCGGCGAGCAGTTGCGGAAGCACCTCGCGTGTGAGCAGCAGGTAGTCGGGCTTCTCGTTTGCGAAGAACGGATCGCCGATCATGAAATCGATGAAGCAGGCGGCGTCGTGGGAGAGGTGGAGCCGGTCGCCGTAGCCCCGGCCGAGGAGCTTGATCAGCGTCTCGATACGGCTGGCGAGCGGATTGAAATGGTCGATCCCGAAGCGGTCGAGACCAAGCCAGGCGCCGGCGCCCGCAAGGGCGTCGAGATAGTCGAGGTCGTTGCTGTCGCCGGCGTGGGCGATCACGATCCGCGCCGGATCGACGCCATGCTCCGTCAGGAATGTGAGCGCGTCGAGACCGGTGCGGTGCTCGGCGTTGGTGTGGACCATGACCGGCGCGCCGGTCTCGCGCGCCGCGATCGCGACCGCCTCGAGGAGCTTCGGGATGTCGCCGATCAGCCCATGCTGCTCGACCGCGCACTTGAGGAATCCGGCACGGACGCCGGTGTCGTTGATCTGCTCGGTCAGCTCGCGGACGAACACCTTCGCGATCGCGTCCGGCTGACGGTACGCGAGAAAGTTCGGCGCCTCGAGGAACGAGTAGACGCCGCTCGCGACGATGATGTTGAGATCGACGCCCTCGTTCACCCGCTGAATCCTCGCGACGTTGCGACCGAGCGGGGGCGCGGTCGCGTCGACGACCGTCCGGATACCGGCATCGCGGACGGCGCTGAGCTTGGCGATCGCGTCCGCCACCCGCTCGTCCTCGTCCCACGGGTTCGGGCCGAAGGCGGCGCTCCAGTTGTACAGCCATTCCGGCGTCATCACGAAGATGTGCTCGTGCATCAGCGTCCGGCCGAGCTGGCTTGCCTCCACCGGTCCGCGCACGGTCTCTACCGGCATGTCATGAGTCCTCTCCTCGGTTGTGATGGATGAATTGCGCGCCCTGGTGCGTAATTCATCCATTGAAGTGCGATCCGGTCGCGGCTAGCGCGGCCCCCGCAGATCCTGCAGGAAGGCGATCAGCGCGTCCAGTCGGGCGCGCGAGAGGCCGCGGAACGAGGGCATCGGCGCTTTCGGGTTGATCAGAGCGTCACGCAGAGTGGCCGCGCTGAGGCCCAGGGAGCCGATGTCGGTGAGGTTCGGGCCGGGGCCGTTGTTGCCGTCGGTGCCGATCCGGTGGCAGGCGAGGCAGCCCGCCTGCGCGGCGACCCGTTCACCTGCGAGGAATCGACCGCGGGCGGGCTTGGACAGCCGTCGCGGAGGGTTGACCGGGATCGGGTTGGGGGCGCCGCCGGCGACGCTCGAGCCGATCAGGGTCGTCGGCACCAGCGCGGCGCGGGCCTTGCACCCGTGAAAGTGCTGGGTGGCGAACACGAGGATGGAGGCGCGCGAACCGGGCGCGGCGGCGAGGAGCCCGCTCACCGCCTTGCCGTCTGCGAGCGTCCACGCGAGCCCGATGTCCCGGTACGTGCACGCCGGATGCGGCAGCGAGCGGATGAAGAAGACGCCACCGATCACGCTCACGCGGTGAACGGCGAGGAGGTGTCCGCGTCCGGCGCCGACCTGGACGGAGCGCACCCCACGGGCGCCGATGAAGCCGTAGACGACGCCATCGCCGGCGCGGTCGATCAGCTGGAGCTGGGCCTGGCTCGGACAGAGCCCGTAGACGTGACCACCGAAGTGCAACCGCCCGAGATACCCGGCCGCCGGGCCGGACACGCCGTAGGGTTCGCGGAAGCTCCAGACCTCGCCGGCGACCGCGCCGCGCGCCACCGTGAAGTACCTGGGCTTCAGCGCCGAGCCCACGACCGTCGCCCGCGGGCAGACCGGCGAGATCAGGCCGCCCGCCGCGGCACCGGGGGCCGCCGGAGACGCAGTCCGGTGCCCGAGCGTGACGAGCGCGACGGCGCCGATCGCGAGCGCAGCGAGGACCGACGCGGCAAGGACGACGGCGCCGAGATCGAACCGACGACGGCGGCGGCGGCGCGCGCGGGGTTGCTCGGTACTCGACGCGCGAGCGAGCTCGCGCGCGGCGGCGCGCAGCTGGCGCTCGAGCTCCGGCATCAGCAGGCTCATCGTCGATCCCCCTCGCTGAGGCGGGCACGCAGAACCGCGAGCCCACGGCTGACACGCTTGCGGACGACGCTCTCCGAGCAGCGCAGCTCGGCGGCGATCTCGCCGTAGTCACGCTCGTCGACGACCCGTGCCCGCACCGCGTCGCGCTGGTCGGCCGGCAGCTCGCCGAGCAGCGCCAGCGCCCGGCCGTCTGCGGCCGTCGCTTCGATCTGCGCGATCGCCTCGTCGTCGAGCGCGAGCACCGGCATCCCGAGGCGGCGCCGAGCACGATCCTCGACGCGCCCCCGCTCGCGGCTGCGCGCGAGCACGTTGCGCGCGATCCCGAACAGCCAGGCCGCGGCCGTCCCGAGCGCCGGATCGAAGCGCGGCGCCGATCCGAGCGCCTCGGCGAAGACCTCGGCGGTCAGGTCGGCGGCGACATCGCCGCGCCCGACGGCGCGCGCGAAGAACGCCGCGACGGGGCGCTCGAACCGAGCGTAGAAGGCCGCGAACGCCTCCTCGTCGGCGTGCGCAGCCTGGACCAGCTGCTCGTCGGTTCGCTCGGGCACGGTCTGCACTCAACCAACCAGTTCAGGCGAGCGCGCGTTTTGTGACCGCCCGGCGCGGCGCTGCCGCGGCTGGGCGCTACCAGTGGACGCCGCGCGTGATCTCGGCGAACATGCGGCCCTCGGGCCCGATCGGCCGGTCGGAGAGCTCGTGCTGGCCCTTGGCCGCGCTCGAGTCCTCGAACATCTGGTAGCCGATGTTCCGCAGGCGGTCCATGATCTCGGGGCTGATCGCGTCGGCGAAGGCCGCCACGGACCCGACCGGGGGGCTCACACGCCGGGGCGCGTGGACGATCGCGCGGCAGAGGATCGAGGCGGCCTCCTCCGGGGTCAGCACCGGGAAGCGGTCGTAGATCGTCGTCGCCGAGATCATCGGCGTCCGCACGAGCGGCATGTGGACGGTTGTGAAACGGACGTTCTGATGCGTCGTCTCCGCCTGCCAGGCGTCGCAGAGGGTGTCGAGCGCCGATTTGCTCGCGATGTAGGCGCCGAACCGCGGCACGCGTGTCGGCACCCCGATCGAGGAGACGTTGACGATCCTCCCGTAGCGCCGCTCGCGCATGCCCGGCAGCAGCCCCAGCATCAATCGCACCGGCGCGAAGTAGTTCAGCTGCATCGTGCGCTGGTAGTCGTGGAAGCGGTCGTAGGACAGAGTGAGTGAGCGGCGGATCGACTTGCCCGCGTTGTTGATCAGGATGTCGACGTGGCCGAGGTCGGCCTGAACGTGCTCCGCCAGCGCAGCGACCGCGTCCAGGTCGGTGAGGTCGCACGGATACACGTGCGCCTTCCCACCGGCGCTGTTGACGGCCCAGGCCGCCTGCTGAAGCTTGTCGGCGCCGCGGGCCACGAGCACGACCTCGCCGTGCGCGCGTCCGATCTGGTACGCGGTCGCCTCGCCGATCCCCGAGGAGGCGCCGGTGATCAGCACGACCCTCCCCTTGAGCGTGTCCTCGAGATCGCCGCGGCGCAGGGCACCGAGCAGCCCGAGGCCGGGAACGGTCATGTTGCGGCCCGCGGCGGTTGGCCGCGTGAGCGCCTTGGCCGTCTGCTGCGCGGGCTTGGCGATGACCGACGCCGCCTGCTCGAGTCCACGGAAGAGGTCCATGGGACGAGACTACTCGCCAGGCCCTCGCCGGCGCAGACGCAGTCCGGACTGACGTGCAGCGAGGATGCGGGATCGCAACGATGGCGTGGCGGTCCGGAACTCGTAGGTTGTGCTGTGCGGCAATCCATAGTGAGGAGGCGGACCATGTCCACCAGCAGCGTCGTGCCGTTTCACGGCAGCTACCTCATGCCAACGCTCGGGAACGCGCGCGTCGCCGACGCGATGCACCCCGGCGTGCTCGTCTGCGACCCGGACGACACGCTGGTCGACGTCGCACGGCTGATCGCGACGCATCACATCCACTGCCTGGCGGTGATGGGCGTCGGGCATGAGCGGACGGGCGAGCGTCTCGTCTGGACCGTCGTCAGCGATGTCGACGTCGTCCGCGCAGGCCTGGCGGGCGGCAACCCCCCGATCAGCGCGATCGGTTCGCACCCGGTGATGACGATCGAGCCGGATACCCCCTTGCGCGAGGCCGCGGAGCAGATGCTCGCGCGTGACATCACGCATGCGCTCGTCGTCGAGCCGTCCAGACAGCGCCCCGTCGGCGTGCTCTCGACGCTCGATATCGCCGGCGTGATCGCGTGGGGGGACAACTGAGCAGCGGCGCGGTTCTCGCAGGACGACCGTGGAGGTGTGCCGACGCCGGGACAGAGCCACTGACTCAGAGCCCGACCTGGTGACAGACCGTCAGCGCGCTGGGCGCGCCGGCTCGGCGCGGTCCCCGAGCGTGCGCAGCAGCGCCGCTGCGGCGTTGATCTCCACGTCGGTCGCGACCGTCGCGAAGCGGACGTAGCCCTCGCCGGCCGGGCCGAACAGGTGCCCGCCCGCGGCGAGGACGCCGCGCTCGAGCAGCCACGCCGTGACGCCGGCGGAAGAGTGCCCGGGCGGCACGGCGGCCCAGACGAAGACCGCGGACGCCCCCGTGCAGCGGAAGCCCGCGTCGGTCAATGCTGCGGCAAGCACCGCGCGCCGGGGGCCGAGCAGCTCGCGGAGCCGTGCCGGTTGCGCGTCGTCGGCCCACGCGGCCGCGGCGGCGGACTGGACGAACGCGGGCGGCACCGTGCCCGTCTGGGTGCGCAGCCCCCGCAGGGCCTCGATCAGGTGTGGATCACCGGCGGCGAACCCCGAGCGGTAGCCGGGCATCGAGCCGCGCTTGGACAGCGAGCAGAAGACGAGCACGTTCGCGAGGTCGTCGAGCGCCAGCGCGGAGGCCGAGGGTGCGTCCAGCCACAGCTCCCAGTACGCCTCGTCGGAGGCGAGCACGAAGTCGTGTTCGCGCGCCCGCCGCGCAAGCTCGGCGAGGAACGCCGCGTCGGCCACCGAGCCCGTCGGATTGTTCGGATAGTTGATCCAGAAGAGCGCGATGCGCGGCCAGAGCTCGGCGGAGATCGCGCCGAGATCGGGGAGGAAGCCGTTCGCTTCGAGCAGCGGCAGCTCGACGAGCTCGGCGCCGGCGTAGAGCGCCCCGGCGGCCGCGATCGGGTAGCCCGGCGTCGTCGTGACGACGACGTCCTTGCCGCCTGCCGAATCGACGGCCAGCAGCGCGAGGCTGAAGATCGCCTCCTTGCTTCCGGAGGTCGGGATGATCTGCCGCTCGGGATCGAGCCGGAGGTCGAAGCGCCGCTGCGCCCAGCCGGCGATCGCGTCGCGCAGCTCGGGGGTGCCGCTCGGGCGCGGGTAGGGCAGATAGGGGGCGAGGCCGTCGATCGCCGCTTCGCGGACCGCTTCGGGGACGGTCTCCCGCGGCTCCCCCATGCCGAGGTCGATCAGCGGGCGCCCCGCGGCCCGAGCCTGCGCACGGGCCTCCCCGAGCTCTCCCAGCGAGTACCGGCTGGCGGCACGGAAGCGCGCGGACAGGCGCACCGTCAGGCACCCCCTGCGATCACGTCGCGGAGCACGCTGAAACAGCGCTCGAGCGCGTCCGTCTCGATCCACTCGTCGGCCTTGTGCGCGGCCGCCGGGGCACCCGGGCCGAAGTTGACGGCGTCGATCCCGGCGGCTCCGAACTCGGCGACGGTGGTCCAGGCGAGCTTCGGGCGGGGCGCCTGCCCGCTCGCCTCGGCGAGCGCGTCGAGCCACCGGTTGGCGCGCGGCACGGCACCGGCGGGGGCGTGACTGACGATCTCCGCCGAGGTCGCATCCGAGAGCAGCGCCAGCACGTCGCCCTCGGCATCGGCGGGGTCGCGGCCGGGGGCGTAGCGGTAGTTGACGCGCAGCTCCGCGAGCGGCGGGATCACGTTGTCGGCGACGCCCGCGTCGATCGCGACGGCGCTGACGACCTCCGTGAACACGTGCCCCTCGACGGTCACCTCGAGCGGCCCGCGCCCCGCGAGCCGGGCGAGCGCTGGGATCGCGGCGTCGATCGCATTGCTGCCGAGCCACGGCCGCGCCGAGTGACACGCGACCCCCTCGAAGCGGGCGGTGGCGATGATGTTGCCGAGGCAGCCGACCTCGACGGCGCAGTCGGTCGGCTCGAGCATCACGACCAGCTCAGCCTCTGCGATCTGGGGCTCGGCGGCGAGCATCCGCGAGATCGGGCTGAGCGCGACGGGCAGCTCCTCGCGCGCAAAGAAGAACAGTGAGACCGGCGGCCCTCCAGGACCGGTGGCTTGCGGGCCACCGGTCCTGCTCAACCACTCGGCGAGCTCGAGCATGACCGCGATCCCGCCCTTCATGTCGCTGGCGCCGAGCCCGCGGATGACGCCGTCCGCGATCCGTGCCGGGAGGTTGTCCTGTGCCGGGACGGTGTCGACATGGCCGCCAAGAGCGATCCCGGGGCCGTTGCCGAGCCGCGCCACGACCCACTCGCCGGGCTCGTGCGACACCTCCCAGCCGGCCGGGATCCGGCTCGCCACCCAGGCGAGCGCGTCCGCCTCGGCGCGGCTTTCGGACGGGATGTTGATCAGCTCAAGGGTGCGCTCGGTGAGTCTGTCCATCGCGGGCGGCCGAATATACTCGCCGCGATGAGCTCGGACGCGGAACGGATCGCTGAGCTCTGGGAGCGGCGCGAGACGCTCGGCGTCGGAGACGCGGAGGCGCTTGCGCTCGTTCGCTCGGTGGTGCAGAAGCTCGACGACGGCAGCGAGCGGGTGGCCGAACTGGTCGACGGCGAGGTCGTCGTCCACGAGTGGCTGAGGCAGGCGATCCTGCTGCTGTTCCGGCTCGCCGAGATGGAGGTGACCGAGGTCGGGCCGTTCGAGTTCCGCGACCGCTTGCCGCTCAAGCGCAACCTCGTGGGCGTCCGCGTCGTCCCGGGGGCGAGCGCCCGCTGGGGCTCCCACATCGAGCCCGGCGCGGTGCTGATGCCCTCCTACGTGAACATCGGCGCCCGCGTCGGCGCCGGCACGATGGTCGACACCTGGGCGACCGTCGGGTCGTGCGCCCAGGTCGGCTCGAACGTGCACCTGTCGGGCGGCGTCGGCGTCGGCGGCGTGCTCGAGCCGCCCCAGGCGGCGCCCGTGATCGTCGGCGACAGCGCGATGATCGGAAGCCGCTCGATCCTCGTCGAAGGAGCGCGGGTCGGGGAGGGCGCGGTCGTCGGCGCGGGCACGATCCTCAGCGGCTCGATCCCGGTGATCGACACGGAGACGGGCGCGGAGATCTCGCGCGGGGTCGTCCCACCCTGGACGGTGGCCGTCAGCGGCACGCGCCAGCGGCGCTTCCCTGGAGGCGAGTTCGGGCTCCCGTGCGTGCTCGTGATCGGCCGGCTCGAACCGGGTCAGCGGCACGCGAAGGCGGAGCTGTCAAGCCTGCTCCGCGATCACGGCAGCATCTGACCGGGCGACACGGCGGCACGCCGTGGAGCTAGACCACGAGGCCGGACATCTCGGCGGGCGCCGACGCGAGGGCCGCCTCGATCGCGCGCACGAGCTCGCGCGCCGAGGTCGCGGTCAGCTCGACCGCGACCCGGGCTCCGGGACCGCGCGAGGGATCGGCGAAGTCGATGTTGAGGGTGTGGTCGGCCATCGCGTGGACCGGGTGGTCGAAGTAGACCGTGCCGTGGGAGACGTGGAACCAGCTGCCGCCAGGTCCCTTGGCACTGCCGTCGAGCTCGGTCGTGATCGTCGCGTAGGTGCACATGCAGCTCAGCCTCCGAGGTGTGTCGTGTAGAACGCCTGGATCCGCTCCCAGCCGTCGTTGGCCGCCGCGACCCGGTAGGAGGGCCGGTCGACCGAGAAGAACGCGTGTCCAGCATCGTCGTAGCGGTGGAACTCATAGGTCTTGCCCCCCGCCTCGAGGATCTGCTCGAGCTCGTCGACCTGCGCCGGGCTCGGGTAGCTGTCCTCGTTGCCGAACATCCCGAGCAGCGGGCAGCGCAGGTTGGGAAGCTGATCGACGAGGTTCGTCACGCGCAGCGGGAAGCCCTCGGGCGGCGTGCCGACGACGAACGCGCCGTAGCAGTCGACGGCGGCGTCGAGATCGACGTTGCAGGCGGCGAGGACCGACTGGCGCCCGCCCGAGCAGTAGCCGATCACGCCGACCTTGCCGTTCGAGCTCGGCAGCGATCGCAGGTGCGCCGCCGCGCCCGCGACGTCGCCGATGAGCTGCGCGTCGGGCACTCCGCCCTGGGCACGCGCCGCCGCGGCGGCGTCGTCCGGCGCCGCACCGGGCGCGAGGCGCCAGTAGAGGTTCGGGCAGATCGCGTCGTAGCCGAGCTCGGCAAACCGCCGCGCGATCTCCTTGGTCGCCCGGTCCCAACCCGGCAGGTGGTGAATCACGACAACGCCGCCCCGCCTGGTGCTGTCCGCGGGGCGTGCAACGTAGGCCTCGATCTGATCGCCGGCGTTGCCGGCGATCATGATCGTTTCCGCGCTCAATGAATCGCTCATGGCGCAGATCCTGACAGAGGGTCAGATCACTTCGCGCAGGCGCCCCGTCTCGACCTCGTAGACGAAGCCGCGGATCGAATCCTTGTGCGGGATGAACGGCGAGAACCTGACCCGGGCGAGCGACTGCCGCACGTCCTCGTCGACATCGGCGAACGCCTCGGCCGCCCACTCCGGCTTGATCCCCGTCTCGTCCTGGATCGCGCGCTTGAAGGCGTCGTCGGTGAACGTCAGCATCCCGCAGTCGGTGTGGTGGATCAGGATGATCTCCCGGGTCCCGAGCAGGCGCTGCGAGATCGCGAGCGAGCGGATCTCGTCATCGGTAACGACGCCGCCCGCGTTCCGGATCACGTGGGCGTCGCCCTCGGCGAGGCCGAGCGCGCCGTAGACGTTGAGGCGCGCATCCATGCAGGCGACGATCGCCACGTGCTTGCCGGGCGGCAGCGGCAGCTCACCCTTCGCGCCGAATGCGGCGACGTAGGCGTCGTTGTTGGCCAGCAGTTCGTCGGTCACCGTCACGGGACACCCTCCAGTTCCTTGAGTTCCTCTTCGTGGCCTTGGGAGACCCGCTGGAGCTCGCCCTCGGGGCTGACCCAGTAGGCCCCCGTCCGCGTCAGGGGCGGCGAGTAGGCGTGAATCGTCACGGCCGGACGGTCGCCGGCCTGCAGGACACGGTGGATCGCCGTGGGGGGCACGGTGAACGTGCTCCCGGGGCCGAGGATCCGCTCGATCGGGGCGCCCGTGAGGCGGAGGCGGTCCTCCCGGACCTGGCCGTCGAGCACATGGATCGCCGCGGCCGAGGTGTCGTGGTCGTGGAACCCGGTGTCGGCATCCGCGCTCCAGCAGATCAACCACGCATTGACGTGCTCGTCCTCGTGGATCAGCTCGTACGTGCGGGTGGCCTCGTGACGGACGTGCTGCACCCAGCGGCTCGGATCGGTCGCCAGGCGCTCGACGAAGCGCTCGAGCTGGCGGGCCGTGAGGCTCACACGACCACCGCCGGGAAGAGCGCTGCGGCGCCTGCCTGGAGGATCCGCTCGCGACCGATCAGCACCGGCTCGACGACCGGGCGGTCGGATCCGTAGATCAGCGCCTGCGCTCCGACACGCCTGGCCATCATCTCGAGCGCCGCCGGGCCGTAACTCGAGGTCTCGTAGAAGCAGGAGGGGTCGCGCAGGTCGATCTGCGGGGCACCGCGGCTCTCGAGGCGCTCGCTGAGCAGCGGCGCCCCACCGGCGAGGATCGCGAACACGATTCGCAGGTGGGGATGCTCGCGCCGTCCGAGCGTCGCGAACGTCAGCCATGCGGCCTGCATCTGCTCGACGTAGTCGGTCAGGGGCCGCCACCACAGCGGCTCGCCGAAGGCCGCCGGGGCGGGCCGCTGGCCCGGTGCCCTGCCCGGGTGGACGAACAGCGGGACACCGCGGTCGGCGACGCGCTCGAGCACCGGCCCGAGTGCGTGCAGGCGGTCGGGCCCGGCGAGCGTCCCCGCTGGCACGGAGATGCCGACGCAACCGCGCGCCAGGAGAGCATCGACGTCGTCGGGGTCGGGGTGGTCAAGCGCGACCGGCCCCCACGCGGCGAACTCCGGCGGCAGGGACAGGACGCCCTCGAGGTGAGCTTCGATCAGCTCCAGGGCGCAGTCGCGCGGGAGCGCCTCGATGCCGATCGGGCTCGAGATCGCGATCACGGCGTGATCGAGGCCGTCGGACCGGACGAGCGCCGCACGCCGCTCCGGCGCCTCCGCCCCGACGTCGATCACATATGGTTGCTCGGCGGCGCTGTGCAGGATCGTGAGACCGTCCTCGCAGCGCACGAGCGGGAGATCTCGGCGACGAGCGAGGCATTCGAGCAACGGCGCCGTCCAGATGTGCTGGTGGATGTCGACTCGCATCGTTCGCCGGATACTACACAAGATTGATTGTCTTTGTCGGAAATTTGCCAGGAGCCCCCACCAACCGGAGTGCTCGTGCAGCCGTTACGCTCGCGACTGTGCCCGACCCGAAACCCGTTGGCCCGCGCGCGTGGGAACGAGCCGACGTGCTCGTTCCGCGCCTCGTCGAACGCGAGCCGGAGCTCGTCAGCGACGGAGCGGGCCTCCCGTTCGCGCCGGCGCGGCTGAGCGGCGCGGCGGCCGCGCTCGATCTGAGCGACCCCGCCGTCGCCGCGCTGCTCGCCCAGATCCGTGGCGAGCGCCCGAAGCTGCGGCTCCCGTGGCGGCGCGGCGGCGATGAGCAGGGGCCCGAGGACACGCCTGAGGCCCGCGCCGAGCTGTCCGGCTGGCGCGAGCTGGCGCGCGGCGAGGGCGAGGCGCTGTTCGGCCGCGGTCGCCCGCCCCAGCTTCTGACGGTGGCGATCCGGCTCGACCAGCGGTCGGGACTGTGGGGCTCGATCGCGGTCACTCGCGACAGGCCCCTGCGCGCCGCGCGCGAGCTGATCCGGGCATCATCGTGGCGAACCGAACCGGGGGCCGAACCGCAGGCACAGGACACCGAACTGCGGATCCTCGTGACCGAGCAGCGACGCGCCGGGGGCAAGCCGGCGGATGGGCGCTTCCTCGTGCCCGATCTCCACCTCGGTCCGGACGAGGTCGTGCTGACGATCTTCGTCAGCCCGCTCCCGGTGATGGGCGTCCAGGGTTCCAACCCGGAGACGCCGGCGCGGATCGCGCTGCCCGAGCCGTTCGGGGACCGGGCCCTGATCGACGGCGCGATCTACGAACCCGCACACGTCGTCTGAGCGATCGTCGGTCAATCAGGTGCAGGCCCTGGGGTGTGGGTGCGGCAACGGGCGGGCCGTGGGGTGCTCAAGCGGCGATCGTCGCAGCGCCACCGGTTGATGTCCCCCCAAGCTGAACGCGCGCGGTCGCGGCGTCCGTTGCGTCCGTACAAGGCTCGGGCGCCCGGGGATCGCGGGACCGCGACCGCAGCGGCGCACAGGCCTGGGTTGAGGGCGGCTCGGACCGGCAACCCCAAGCTCCAAACCCCCCCCGGCGATCTCTGGGGGTATGGAGCTGAAGGGTCTCTACGACCCCCAAGCTCCAAACCCCCCCGCCACGACCGGGGGGCTCCGGAACTTACGGGTCATCATCACTCGACGCGACGGGGGTCTGGTCTCTGACCTGACGTGAACAGGGGTGCGGTCCCGGTCCAGACCCCCCGGCGCAGGGTGATGACGACGCCGCGATCGCCGCACGCGGCCGGGAGAGCGGCGCCAGACCAGATCCCGAACATCGCCGCCAGCAACGGCGCTGATCGCCGCCATCAACCCTCGCCGCCCTCAACCCTCACCGCCACACTTCCACCGCGACTGCAACCACACCATCAAACCCTCACCTCAGTGAGCGACGGCCACTGAGGGTCGACGCCCGAACGTCCGGGTTCGGTTTCGCCACGCCGCGGAGGAGATCCGCTTCGTGTCTGGAACCTGACGGAAGCGATGTTCACGAGTTCGTTGACCGTCCCCGAGTTCGCCGTGCTGACGGACCTGCAGGTGATGCCGCTGACCCAGGTGATGGGCGTGTCGGTGCAGCAGATCGGATGGCAGTACCTGCCCGCGGACGCCCGCTACGGCGGCGATGAGCTGTTCTGCGAGCTCGATCGGATCGGGCACGCGTGGGATCAGGCGCGCCGTCAGGCGCTCGACCGGATGACCGAGGAGGCGCGCGCCGCCGGCGCCGATGCGGTCGTCGGCGTGCGGCTGCGCCGCGGAGAGCACGACTTCGGCGCCTCGACGGTCGATTTCAGCGTGATCGGAACGGCGGTGCGCTGGGCCGGGGAGACGCGCGCGGCGTGGCCGGTGCTCACGGCCCTGTCCGCCCAGGACTACTGGAAGCTCGACAGTGCGGGCTGGGCACCCGCCGGGGTGGTGGCGGCGACCGCCGTGTTCTTCGTCTCGCAGGGTTTCTTCACTCGCTGGCAGCGGCGATCGAAGTTCGCTGCCAATCAGGAGCTGGTCGAGTTCTCCGAAGGCTTCTCCGCGGCGCGACACACCGCGGTGCGCTACCTGCGCAGTCAGGCCGATGCGGCGGGTGGCGACGGAATCGTGGGCGTCACGCTCGAGCACACGATCGAGGAGGGCAGCTTCGACGTGGTGCCGCAGTCCGGCCAGTTTGGAACGGCGCGACGCACGAGCCCGTTCACGATGGGCCAGAGCGCGCAGGTGCAGGGCGGCGGCACCGACAAGCGCTCCGGCATGGTGATCACGATTCAGGCGTTCGGCACCGCGATCCGCCGCGTCCAGCATGTGCAGCGATATCCCCCCGAAGCGACCCTGGGAGCCTGGCAATGAGCGACGACGACATCGACAACGACACCGAGATCGAAGGCACCCCGCTCGAGGGGATCCCGGACTCGGGCCGCCAGCGTCTGGCTCAGAACAAGGCGGGGCTGTTCACCTCGGACCTGACCGTCAACGAGTTCATGCTGATCACGGAGGCGGGATTCGACCCCCTCGGCCTCGTCGTCGGCAGCTCGATCTACCACATCGGCATCCAGGTTCCGAACTGGCGCAAGAGCCAGGAGATGACCGTTCTGTCGGACGCCATGTACCACGCCCGCGAGCTTGCGATGACGCGGATGGAGGAGGAGGCGGACGAACTCGGAGCCGATGGCGTCGTCGGGGTCCGGCTCGACATCGGCCGCTACGACTGGGGCGGCCAGATGGCCGAGTTCATCGCGATCGGGACGGCGATCCGCCATCGCGAGGGCGCGCTGCATCGTGCGCCGAACGGGCGGCCGTTCACGAGCGACCTGTCCGGTCAGGCCTTCTGGACGCTGATGCGGACCGGTCACCGGCCCGTCGGGATGGTGATGGGCAGCTGCGTGTACCACGTCGCCCACCGAGGCGTCGTGCAGGCCGTCGGGCAGACCGGCCGCAATGTCGAGTTGCCGAACTACACCCAGGCGCTGTATGACGCACGCGAACTGGCGATGCAGCGAATGCAGACCGAGGCCCAGGCACTGGAAGCGAGCGGGATCGTCGGCGTCGACCTGCAGGAGAAGAACCACGGCTGGGGCAGCCACATCATCGAGTTCTTCGCGATCGGAACCGCGATCGTGCCCGTCACCGCGGCGCAGCCGATCGGTCCGCCGACGCCTGTGCTCGACCTCAACGATCGCTGAGCCTGCCAGCAGGGCCGGCGGCCGCTACGCTGGTCGCGACGCCCGCGGGACACGAGGTCCGCGGGCAACCTCCGGAGCGCTGACCGAAGTTGCCTGACACGACGCGCAGAGGCCTCCTCGCCGGTGCCGGCGCAGCCGGGGTCGCGGCGGCGCTGCGTCCGGCCGCGGCCGCCGCCGCCGCTGCCTCCGAGCGGGCGCCGGCCGGCGCCGTCGCGTTCCACGGCCGCCATCAGGCCGGGATCGCGACGACGACCCAGGAGCACCTCCAGTTCCTCGCACTCGACGTGGTCTCGGACGCGCGCTCCGATCTCTCGGGGCTGCTCGCCGAACTATCGGCGGCGGCCGCCCGGATGGTGGCCGGCCGGCCGGTGGGGGCGCTGCAGACGGGGTCGGCGCCGCCGACGGATACCGGTGAGGCCGTCGGCCTCGGCCCGGCCAGGCTGACAATCACGTTCGGCTTCGGCCCGAGCGTGTTCGCCGCCCGCCGCTTCGGTCTGACCGCGCGACGCCCAGCGCCGCTCGTCGAACTGCCCCCGTTCGAGACCGACGCGCTGGAGCCCGACATCTCCGGCGGCGATATCGCCGTGCAGGTCTGCGCCGACGATCCGCAGGTCGCCTTCCACGCGGTCCACGACCTGATCCGACTGGCCTCCCCGACGGCCGTCCCGCGCTGGTCGCTGGCCGGGTTCGGGCGGGCGCTCAACAGCCGGTCGGGCCCGACGCCGCGCAACCTGCTCGGTTTCAAGGAGGGGACGGGCAACATCATGAACGGCGATCCCGAGGCGCTCGGCCGGTTCGTGTGGGCGGGGCCGCCGGAGTCGCCGGCGTGGATGGCCGGTGGCTCCTACATGGTCGTCCGCCGGATCGCGATCGCCCTGTCCGACTGGGACTCGATCCCGCTCGTCCAACAGGAGGCGACGTTCGGGCGCCACAAGCTCTCCGGGGCGCCGCTCGGCGAGACCGACGAGTTCGCGCCGCTCGACCTCGCGGCCCGCAGTGACGGCCGGCCGCTGATCCCAGCCGACGCGCACGTGCGGCTCGCGAGCGCCCAGTACAACGGCGGCGAGCAGATCCTGCGACGTGGCTATTCGTTCAGCGGCGCCGTCGCGGCGCGCGGCGGCCCGCTTCCCGCCGGGCAGCTGTTCATCTGCTTCGGTCGCGATCCCCGGCGCCAGTTCATCCCGATCCAGCGCCGTCTCGCAGCCGCCGACGCCCTGGGCGAGCACATCCAGCACATCGGCAGCGCGATCTTCGCCTGCCCGCCCGGCGCGCGCCGCGGAAGCTACGTCGGGGCCCGGCTGTTCAGCTGAACGCGAGCGAGTCGGAGTAGCGCCAGCAGGTCCAGGCGGTCACGGCAGCGACGGCGAACACCGCCGGCCAGGCGCCGATCACGAGCCCGAGCAGATGCGAGAGGACGAGCGCTGCCAGGCCGACGGCCGTCAGCCGCAGCGCCGTACGGCGATCGTCGCGGCGCAGCCAGACGGAGATGCAGGTGAGGCCGCAGGCCGCGAGCACGACGCCCCCGAGGGGACGCGAGCCGGTGCCCACGGCGACGCCAAAGCCGGCGATCAGCCCGGTGGCCGACAGGGCGCTGGTCGGAAGGCGCTCGAGCACCCGCTAGAGCGTGCGACCGATGCCCGCCGGGAAGGCGAAGCTGACCTGATTGAGCCGGCTGATCAGCCGACCCCACATCGACGCCGCCTGCACCGACCCGCTGGCGCGGCTCGTGCGGCGGGAGCCCGCCGAAAGGTCGATCTCGACGACTGCGGCGTGGTCCGGCAGCGACAGCGCCGCAGCCTCCCACGGGTAGCTGAGGAGGCTGATCACGCGCGCGGGCCGGAGCGCGCCCTCGAGCGCCAGGAGCTGGCGGATCGCGAGGTCGACGATCCCGCCCGCCTTCTGATGGCCCGCAACCGAGACCCCGTCAAAGCCGGAGATGTCGATCTGCCGGGGTGTCCCAGCCGCGTGGCCGCACGCGAGCCCGCTGACGTCGGGGCCGAGCCCGGAGTAGGAGAGGTACTCGATGATCGCGAGGGCCCTGCGGTCGACGTGGAGGTTGGCGATCGCGCTGCGGTCGCACGCGTCGAGCTGGACCCGCGGGTCGGAGAGAACCGCCTGCGACAGGACCGAGCGACTCGAGAGCAGCAACTGCCCGATCGTGCCGTTGTGGGCGTCGTAGGCCGCAGCGGCGCCGACGCCACCGAGCCCGGCGCGGCCCTCGGTCAGCCGGCCGAGCAGCTCCCAGCCGGCCAGAATCGAGCGCGGGTCGACGGCGGTGCGGGCCCCCGCGGGCCGGATCCGGAAGAGCAGCCCGGTCGTCCCGTTCGGCAGCTCACCGACGCGACCGAGGATCGTGCCGGCGGCGACGATCGAGCCGACCGTCAGCGGCGCCAGCGTGAAGTGGCCCGACCGCAGCGCCAGCGGGCGAGAGAAGATGTCGTCCTGCGCCCCCTTGCCGATCTTGAGCGCGGCGACCGAAGCGTATGACCTCACCCTCAACTGGAGCTGGAGACTTCCGCCGGCCGCGTACGAGGCCGGCCTCGTCGGGTTCGCGAACAGACGCTCCTTGACGAGCGGCTGGGTCGCGGTCCGCGCAGCGGCGGTCACGGTGGCCGCTGCGGTCGCGCGCGCCTGGCCGCCCGCCTCAGCTGACGCCGTGTTGACGGCCCCGGCATACGAGTCGAGCAGCTGAACGCCCGAACTCGTCACCGGGACGACCGTGCCGGCGCTCGCCGGCGGCAGGTCGTGCCGGTTGATGCGGACGTTCAGGCCGAGCTGACGCGCGATCCGCGCCGCTGACTCGACGCGCGGCACCAGGACCGGAATCACGTTCTCGAGGCTGCCGAGCCCGGACAGTGTGAACCGGTCTCCATACGAATCGACGATCGTGACGTAGCGTCCAAGCGAGGCGTTCTCGCCGACTGCGACCACGGTTCCATCGGCCGGCGCGATCACCGGCGCCCGGGCGGGCGCGCTGATCAGGGCGGCAGGCTCGCCGGCAAGGCGGACGAGCCGCGCCGCCGCGAGCGCATCCGAGCCGAGATGTCCGGCCACCGGGAAGCTCGCCTGCATCAGACCGGTGAGCCCGTCAACGAGGTTCGCCGGGAGTGCCTGCAGCAGTCGGGCGCGGAGTTCGACGTCGTTGACGTACCAGCCCGCGTGGTTGTAGGCGAAGATCGCGGCGCCGAGACTCCGCTCGGCTCCGGCCGCGCGGAGGTACCGGGCGGCGGAGAAGATCGCGTCGACCGGGTCGTTCGGGCTCGCGGTCCGCGCGCCGTCGGCGTCGACCGCGAAGCGCACCCAGGTCGACGGGAGGAACTGCATCCAGCCCTCGGCGCCCGCGGAGCTGGTGTTGAGGTCGCGGCCGAAGTCGGTCTCAACCTGGTTGATCGCAGCGAGCACCTGCCACGGGATCCCGTACTCGATTCCGGCCGCCTGGTAGATCGGCAGCAGGAACGGCGGCACCGGGAACGTCCCGACCAGCAGCCGCAGCGCGGCAGCGGACAGCCTCGAGAGCTCGGGCGGCAGCTTTGGAAGCTCGCTCAGCAGGGACGCGGTCGATGACTCCGGAGTCGTCGTCTTCTTCGTCTTCTTCGACTTCTTCGACTTCTTCGCCTGCTTCGACTTCCTTGGCGCCGCCCTGCGCTTGGCCGCCAGCGCCTCGCGAGAGCAGCGGTGCGACGCGCGGCGCAGGCGCCGCTCTCCGGACGGGCAGCGCCGGAGCTTGGCCGGGCGATGGCCGCTGCGGGAACGCGCGGCGGCGGGGGCGCAAGGCACGACATCGATCGCCTGCACGCAGACCTTCGGGACGGCGATGGTCGACGACGAGGCCGGCGTGGTCGCGGTCGTCGGCGTCGAGGCCGCAGGAGTCGCCCCGGTCGCGGTCGACGTCGTCGGGGCGGTCGCGGTCGACGTCGTCCCCGTGGATGTCGCGTCCGATGACGTTCCCGTCGTTCCGGTCGCCGTCGTACCCGCCGTTGTCGTGCCGGTCGTCGTCGTGCCGGTCGTCGTCGTCCCCGTGGCCGTCGTGCCGGTCGAGGTCGACGTCGTGCCGGTCGAGGTCGACGTCGTGCCGGTCGAGGTCGACGTCGTGCCGGTCGAGGTCGACGTCGTCCCGGTGGACGTCGAGGTCGTGCCGGTCGTCGTCGTGCCGGTCGTCGTCGTCCCGGTCGTCGTCGTCCCGGTCGAGGTCGTGCCGGTCGAGCTCGACGTCGTCCCGGTCGTCGTCGTGCCCGTCGAGGTCGACAGTGTCGACGTCGTGTCGGTGGAGGCCGATGTCGTCCCGGTCCCGTCGCCGGCGCTCGCGGTCGCGGTCGCGTTGGTGACCGTGTCGGCGGCCACCGCGCCCGCGAGCGCGACCGCCGGAAGCAACACGGCGAAGACGGCGACGAGCATCAACGCGCGCGCGAGACGGCTAGTCCGGCGCGAAACGGGATCATGCTGATGGCGGGGGTTCACGAGCGAGAGCTTGCGGGCGGGAATGCTTGTTCTGCGCGGATGCCTGGGTTCTAGCGCATCGCCGGGACGACCGATGCCAGGGCGGACCGCGGACGACCGGGGGCGATTCTTTCATGTCGCGGCGTTGTTCGGCGTGCAAGCAGCGATTTCTTCACAGCTCGCAACCTGGCTCGCCCGTAATCCGGTCTGGTGCAAAACCTCAATTCGGCTAACCTAAAGCTCGAGTTGATAGTTAGAGTTAGCCACTGACGCGATCTGAACGACGGGTCGGTCCGTCGATCGGCGAAGGTCAGCAGCCGGACGGGAATCGTCGGCGTGCCACAACTCCCGTCGCCACGACGGGTTTGAGGGGGCGGCCGGGGTCAAGCGGGGAGCCAACTCAGAACCATGGAAGGAGACCCCATGCATCGATCTCGACTCGCATTGCTCGCCTGTCTGCTGTTCACGGCCGTGGCGATTCCGGTGACGCTCGCCGACGCCGCCGGCAACCCGTCTGTCACGACGTCCGCGGCAAGCGCCGTCGGCGACACGTCGGCGACGCTCAACGGCAGCGTCAATCCGAACTCGATCGCGACCCAGTACGCATTCCAGTACGGCCCGACCTCCTCGTACGGCGAGGAGACTGCGCTCACGTCTGCGGGGTCGGGCGCCTCGCCGGTCAACGTCGCGGCCGCGCTGTCGGGCCTCGCTCCCGGTGGCACGTACCACTTCCGGATCATCGCGATCAGCTCGAGCGGCACGTCCGTCGGAGGGGATCAGTCCTTCTCGAGCACCGGCACCGCTCCGGCGCCGTCGCCCGGCCCGAGCGCCACCACCGGCAGCGCAAGCGCCGTCGGCCAGGCGGGCGCATCGCTCAGCGGCACGTTCAACCCCAACGGCCAGCAGACGACCTACTACTTCGAGTACGGGCCGACGATCAACTACGGGTACGAGACGAGCCCGCAGACGGCGGCAGCGAGCACTTCGTCGACGCCGGCAAGCGCAACTCTGAGTGGGCTGCCTGCGGGCACGACCTACCACTTCCGGCTGGTCGCCCTCAACCCGGGCGGCGTCACGGTCGGCTCGGACGGCAGCTTCACGACCACGACCCCGCCGGCCGTCACCTCGGCGCCCGGGACGGACATCACCAACGACGCCGCCGTCCTCAACGGTTCGGTCAACCCGGAGTCAATCGCAACTACCTACTACTTCGAGTACGGAGCATCGACGTCGTACGGACTCCAGACGCCGCCGCAGTCCGCGGGTTCCGGGTCTGACCCGGTTGGGGTCAATGCCGAGGTCACGGGCCTCGAGCCGAACACGACCTACCACTTCCGCCTCGTGGCGACGAGCGCGGGCGGCACGACCTACGGCGATGATCAGACCGCGGTGACCTCGGGCGCGCCGACGTCCGGGTCGGTCGTCGCCCTGATCGGCCGGATGGGGTTCGTCTCCCCCGGCAACGTGATCGGGGTCGAGATCGGCTGCTTCGGCCCGAGCCAGTGCGCCGGCACGTTCAAGCTGACGGTCGGCTCGACGACGATCGGATCGGGCACGTTCAAGGTCGCGGGCGGGAGCGGCGGCTTCCACAACATCCAGCTGAACGCCGCAGGCCAGAAGGACATGAAGCGCAATTCGGTCAACCATCTCCTGCTCGCAGGCGTGACGATCACGACGAGCACGGGGCAGACGATCAACGGCCGGCTCAGCCTGGCCCGCTGGCTCTGGAAGAACGGGTAAGGGCTCACGACGCGCCCTCAAGCGACGCGTGGGACGGGGTGGGCGAGCCGCAAGCCGCCCACCCCGGCTACCCCGCTCGCTCGGCCGACGCGAGCCCGCGCCGGGCAAAGATCGCGCAGGAGCGCGACGCCCCACGGCGAGCGAGATGAACGAGGCCGCGACCTCGACCGGCGAGCCGGCGAGCAGGCCGCGGCCGGCCTCGAGCACGAATGTCACCGGGTTGCAGCTTCGCCACCGCGTGGATCCAGCCCGGTCAGCAGCGTCGAGCGGCACGTACACGGGGGCGAGGAACAGCAGCACGAACACCGGCATCTGGATCACCGCGCCGGCCTGCTCGGTGCGCAGGAACATCGCCAGCCCGACGGCCCACAGCGCCGCGACGAGATTCATCAGCGATCCCGAGGCCGAGCAGGCCGAACAGCTGGACGCCGTTGCCGTCGACGTTCATCCCGGCGATCAGCGCGGCGATCGTGACGACGGTGCCGGTGATCGCCCAGCGCGCGAGCGCGCCGACGACGTACCCGGCGATGATCCCGCTGCGCCGCGGCGCGCACAGCAGCAGCCGCCGGGCGAAGCCCGAATCGAAATCGCGCGCGACGGCGAAGCCGGTGAAGACGCCGCCGAACGCCGCCGACTGCAGGAAGACGAACACGAACTGGAAGGACGTGTACCCGGGCGCGTAGTGGAAGTTCGGAACGTCGGCGATCCGCGAGAGGCCGCCCGCGAAGGCGACGAGGAAGAACAGCGGGAAGATGATCGACGGCACCAGGATCGCCGGGCTGACGAGCGTGTTGTGGATCGAGCGCCAGGTCGACGCCCGCGGGCGACGTTGAAGAACCGCCTCATCGTGCGCGCCAGCCTCGACTTCATCGCCTGCGTCGAGAAGCCGATCGCGATCGCGGCGATGCCGACCGCGAACCCGAACGCCGAGCTCGAGCGCCTGCGCGTTCCAGCCGGTGATGACGAGGCTGCGCAGCCCCTCGAGCAGGTACGACACCGGGTTGTAGGTGGCGATGTCGCGGAACCACGCCACCTTGATCAGGTTGCGCGGCAGGCTCGAGGAGCTGAGGAACAGGGTCACGAACAGCAGCGGGAAGATGCCCTGGACCGCCTCGCCGTTGCCGAAGCGCAGCGCCAGCAGGCCGCCGATGCTCGCGAACGCCGAACGCGATCAGGATCGACGAGCAGCGAGCAGCACGAGCGCGCCGCCGACGCCCGCTCGCGAACGTCACCCCGGTCGCGAAGCCCGACGAGCAGGTAGACGAGCGACTGCACGACGCCGAGGACGAACGCGACCGCCGAGCTGCCCGACGAGCAGCGCCTCGCTGCGCAGCGGGGTCATCGCCAGGCGGTTGAAGAACCCGTTCTCGATGTCCCGGGCGAGGTCGACGCCGGCGGTGATCGAGATGAACAGCGCGCCCTGGACGAACGGCACCGCGAGCAGGAAGTCGACGGTAGTTGTGCGGTCGGGAAGCCGGGGATGTCGGGTCGCGGCGCTCAGCGCGCGAGCCGTTGATCGCGAACAGGATCAGCGGGAACACGATCGGGAAGACGAGCAGGCCGCGCTGGCGGAGCGTGCGGACGGCCGAGCGGCGGCCGACGGCGACCGTCTGCTCGAGCAGGGAGGCATGGGCGGTCGGGGCGGCGGCGCGGCCGGCGCCATGGCCGGAGGCGTGCGCCGGAGGCGGTCGTCACTCCTGCGAGGCTCCCTCGAGCTTGCGGCCCGTCTTGGCGAGGAACACGTCGTCGAGCGAGGGCTGGTGGAGCTGGAGCGTCTGCGACGTGCAGGCCGGCGCCGTCGAGCGCGCGCACGACCTCGGCGAGCTGCGGCCTCTCCGCCCGGGCAGCTGGACGGTGACGCTGCCGCGACCGTCGCGGTGCAGCTCGCCGAACGGCTCGAGCAGCTCGAGCAGACGATCGCCGGCCGTCGGATCGGCCGGAGCCACCTCCACGCTCGGGCTGCCGATCTCCGCCTTCAGCTGGGCGGGCGTGCCCTCGGCGACGATCTTCCCGTGGTCGATGATCCCGATACGGTCGGCGAGCGCGTCGGCCTCCTCCAGATACTGCGTCGTCAGGAACACGGTCATCCCCTCGTCATGGGCGAGCCGGGCGACCTCCTCCCACAGCGCCGCCCGGCTCTGGGGATCGAGGCCGGTCGTCGGCTCGTCGAGGAACAGGATCCGCGGCGAGTGCACGAGCGCGAGCGCGAGGTCGAGGCGGCGCTTCATCCCGCCGGAGTAGCCGCCCACACGGCGGTCGGCTGCCTCGGTCAGCCCGACCCGCTCGAGCAGCTCCTGGGCGCGCGGCTTGCGGGTCGGCCTTCGGCAGGCCCTGGAGCGTCGCCTGGAGCATCAGATGCTCGCGGCCGGTCAGGATCGCGTCGAGCGCCGCCTCCTGGAGAGCGGCACCGATCGAGGCGCGGACCTTGGAGCCCTCGCGCGACGATGTCGTAGCCGCCGACGGTCGCGTGACCGCTCGTCGGCGGCAGCAGCGTCGTGAGCATCAGCACGGTCGTCGACTTGCCGGCGCCGTTGGGGCCGAGGAAGCCGTAGATCTCGCCGGTTGCGACCTCGAGGTCGATGCCGTCGACCGCGCGCGGTCCCTTGCGAAACTCGCGCGCGAGCTCGCGCACCTGGATTGCAGGCCCTGGTTCGCTCATCCACGCAACGGTAGCTGCCGGGGCGGCATGCTCTGAGCAGTCTGGGATCTCACACTTCGGGTGGCGACGCCGTTCGTGGGAGTGTGCGGCCTGCTCGTCCTGCCCTGACCGGCTCCGCGGCGGTGGCGGCGGCGATCAGCGTCCTGCTGTGGGCCTCCGCGTTCGTCGTGATCCGATCCGTGGGACGGGTGCTCGAGCCGGGGGCGCTGGCGCTCGGGCGGGTGCTCGTGGGCACCGTGGCACTCGGCGCCGTCGTCGTCGCACGCCGCGCGCCGCTCCCGCGCGGGCGCGCTCTCGCCGCCGCGGTCGCGACCGGACTGCTCTGGTTCGGGCTCTACAACGTCGCGCTGAACGCGGCCGAACGACGGATCGACGCCGGCACCTCCGCATTGCTCGTCAACACCGCTCCGCTCATGATCGCGATCCTGGCGGCGATCACGTTGCGGGAGGGACTCTCGCGCGGGGTCCTCGGCGGTTGCGTCGTCTCGTTGACCGGAGTCGCGCTGATCGCGATCGGCGTCTCGCGCCATGGCCCGGCGGCGACCTGGGCGGCGTTGCTGTGCGTCATCGCCGCGCTCGCCTACGCGGTCGCGATCGTCGTCCAGAAGCCCGCGCTGCGCTCGTATCCCGCCGTGTCGGTGAATCTGGTCGCCTGCGGGGTCGCGGCGCTTGCGTGCCTCGGATGGGCCCCTGCGCTCGTGCACGAGGTCCGGCGCGCGCCGGCCTCCGACATCGCCTGGACCGTGTATCTCGGACTCGGACCGACGGCGGTCGGCTTCGTCGCGTGGGCGTTCGCGCTCGCGCGGACCGATGCGAGCCGGCTCGGCGTGACGACGTATCTGGTGCCGCCGCTATCGGTGCTGCTCGGCTGGGTCGCGCTCGGCGAGACGCCGCCGCTGCTGGCGCTGCCCGGTGGCGCGCTGTGTCTGGCCGGGGTCGCGCTGGCGCGGCGACCCGCCGGCGTCCGGCTCAGCCCAGCCGTTCGCGGGCGCGCAGGTCGAAGTAGAGGACGGCGACCGTGAGCGCCTGGAACGAGAACTCGAGGACCATGATCACGATCCCCGCCACGACCTCGGCCACCCGCGTGCGGGTGCCGATGATCGCCCCGCCGACGTTGCTGAGCGTCAGGTTCACGAGCGAGATGCACACCAGGATCGCGAAGACGCGCAGGTAGTTGCGCGTCGGCAAGACCGACACAGGCCTGACCTGCGTGGCGGCCGTGAGCTCGGCGCTGCGCCGCAGCGCACCCGGCCAGTCGGTCCTCTCGATCGCGGCGACCTGGGCGACGACCGCCCACCGCAGGGCGAGGATCACCCCGGGAATCACGAACAGCAGCAGGCCGATGCCGATCCCGATGCCGGCGATGATCTCGGCCGCGGCAACCACCGGAAGTGTCGGCAGGCCGCGCTTGACGACCTCGATGAAGCTTGGCTGCTCATGGTCGCCGATCATCAGGACCGCCCGGACCTGCAGCGCCGAGATCAGCGGTCCGACGAACGCGAACTGCACGAGGGCGAGAATCAGGGCGGTGCTGGTGGAGATCGACTCCTGACCCAGTGGCGAGGTCTTCGCGATGACGAGCACCAGCAGGCCGTATGGGACGACGACCGCCGCCGCGAGGCCGATGAACAGCAAGGGGTAGCGGAGATACAGGCGCACGGCCGTCCCCAGCACCTCCGCGACTGTGCGCGGCTGACCGAGATCCGGGCCTTGTGTTCGTTCGCTGAGCACCGAGTGTGCGCCGTCCGCGCCGCCGGATTCTCCTGATCCGGGCGGCGGGTCAGTTTGGCAGCTTCGCCTCCGGCGGGTGCAGGCGATGCTGCTCCCAATCGCCGCAGCGGACGAACCCGATCGAGACGTAGATCTTGTTCGAGGTCGGGTTGGCGAGATCCGCGAACAGCATGACGTTCCGCGCGCCTTGGCCGAGCAGCCTGCGGCTGAGAGCCGCCGTGGCCATGGACGCATAGCCGCGCGCGCGGTGCGCGGGTGGTGTGTACACCGGTCCGATCCGGGCCACGCCCGCGACGGCCGGGCTGTGGACGACGGTCGACACCGGCGTCCCGTCGGGGAGCGTCCACACGTACTGATGGCCCGATGTCAGCCGCCGTCCGACGGTGATCGGAGCGATCTCCGGGTCCCCGATCCCCGCGTCGAGATTGAAGCCGCGCTCCCACTCGATCAGCGTCTCGGTGTCCTCGGCGCAGGCCTGGCGCAGGCTGCCGGGCGCCGGCCGGGGCGGGTCGATGACCTGGCTGAGCGCGAACATCGCCTCGTCGAACTCGAGCTCGGCGGTGCAGCCGGTGAGCTCCGTATACGCGCGCGCGATCGCCCGCGCGGTGGCGGGGGTGGCGCTCACACCGGACGGGTTGGGGTCTCGCTCGAGCCAGGCCGCGATCAGCCGGCGGGCGGCGTCGATGTCGTCGAAGCCGGCCGCCAGCATCGGCCACGGCGGGCTGCGCATCGCGACGGCGACGATCTCGCCCCGGGGGCTGCCGGGGTCGGGGTCGGGGTCGGGGTCGGGCTTCGCGTCGGGGTTGGGGTCGGGGTCGGGGTCGGGGTTGGGGTCGGGGTCGGGGTCGGGGTCGGGGTCGGGGTCGAGCTCGAGGGTCGCGAACAGCGGCTCCTCGGACCCGAAGGCACCATGGGTCCGGATCGACCCCAGGACCGTGGCGAGGACGTTGCGATCGATCCGCTCGGCGAGGAACGACTCAGCGCGAGCCGCGAACTCGTCGGGGTCTGGCGTCAGGTGAAGGTGCATCCTGTCGTGACAGTGCCAGATCCGCGGTGCGACCCGTGCCGGCGGCGCGCCTACCCCGTGCCCGCCGGCTGCTCGATGTGGAGGACACGGTGGCCAACCTGCATCTCGTGGAGGAGATCCTCGCCTCCCGGCCCGGTGTGCATCTGCTGCCCGCGATGATGGGCCAGCTCGGACTCGAGCTCGCGCCGGAGCATCAGCCTGACCTCAACCTGCTCGACCAGCATCTCCCCGACCTCGGCGGCGATAAGGTCCTCGCCGCGCTCAAAGCCGACGCGCGCGCCCGCGACATCCCAGTCGTGATTCTCAGTGCCGACGGCATCGAGCACGCCAACGAGCGGTTCCTGAAGGCCGGTGCGAGCATCTACCTGACCAAACCGATTCGCGTCGCCCGCCTGTTGCACGTCATCGACGAGCACCTCGCCGACTGACCCGAGGCAACCCGCACTCCTGCCGCGTGGCGATCCCGGCGGTCATGGCGCTCCGTGCCGGCGGAGGACTGGCAGGCGATCGCGAAACGGTCTCACGACGTGTCCAGCCAGCGATCGATGCATGAGCTACGCTTGCGCCCAGCAGCGGCCGACCAGGATTCTCCAGTCTCCGTGCAGCCCGACAGAGGCCTGCGGAGGCCAGAGCGAGGAAATCCCTGCAAACGCCCTCTTAGCTCAGTTGGTAGAGCACTTCCATGGTAAGGAAGGGGTCATCGGTTCGAGTCCGATAGAGGGCTTAGGACGAAAGTCCCTGGAAATTGGCCCTTTGTTGTAACCGTTCAGTCGTCGGGGTCTGGGGCAGGGATTCCTTGTTGGTGCAGCGAATCTTGCGGGTATGGAGGATCGTGTCGAGGCGGAGGCGATCTACGACTCTGGGCGTTAGGCGTGTGTGCAGTCGATTGTCGATCTGACTGCTGAGGTGCGGGAGTTGAGGGAGCGGTTGGGGCGCTTGGAGGTGCAGGCGCGTCAGGATTCGCGGACGAGTTCGAAGCCGCCGTCCTCTGATCCGCCGAAGTCGCGGGCGCAGCGGCGGGCGGAGGCGCGCGCGAAGGCGGAGGAGTTGATGGGCCGGGATGGTGAGCGCCGGAAAGCCGGTGGGCAGGAGGGGCATCGTGGCGCTGGTCGCGAGCTCAGGCCGGAGGATCAGATGGATGAGATCGTTGATCACTTCCCGGGGGTGTGCGGCGGCTGCGATCGCGCGTTCGTGGTCGGCCAGCAGCGGCCGGGCGGCCGGTTCGGTCGCCACCAGATCGCTGAGCTGCCGTCGGCGAGTGTGATCTGGACTGAGCATCGCACTCATCAGTTGCGCTGCCGGCATTGTCGTGCGCGGACGACCGCTGTGCTGCCCGAGGAGATCGATGCGTCCCCGTTCGGGCCGCGGTTGCAGGCGGCGATCGTGATGTTCAGTGCCCGGCATCGGGTGTCGCGCGACGGGATCGTGGAGCTTGTTCGGGAGTTGTTCGGGGTGAGCGTGTCGGCCGGCACGGTCGACGCGATCTGCCAGCGCGCGTCTGAGGCGTTGGCCGGCCCGCATCTGCACCTACATGACTGGGTGCTGGACCAGGACGCGGCGCAGATCGATGAGACCGGCTGGAAGACCGGTGGCGACGGGCGCGCGCTGTGGACGGTGACCACGCCCGAGGCGGCGTTCTTTCAGATCGCCGAGCATTGCAACCGCGAGCAGGTCAAGACGCTCCTCGGCGACTACCCCGGGATCATCATTTCCGACCGCTGGAACGGCTACGACTATCTGGACCCCAACCAGCGCCAGGCGTGTTGGTCACACATCCAGCGCGACTTCCGCCGCCACTCTGAAGGGCTGGCCGAGCAGAAGACCTTCGGCGAGACCGGCTCCGAACTCACCGGCCGCCTGTTCGCCGCCTGGCGCGCCTACCAGCACGAGCATCACGACCGTGACCGGCTCAAAAGCGAGATCGCGCCGATCCAGACAGAACTCCGAGCGCTGCTCGAAGCAGCCAGCCCGAAGAGCCAGCGCACCCGCTGGCATCGGCGGTTCGCGAACAACCTCCTCAAGATCTGGCCGGCGCTCTGGACCTTCACGATCACCGACGGTGTCGAGCCGACCAACAACCCCGCCGAACGCGCGCTCCGCGGACCAGTGATGTGCGTTCAGCACTGCGTCTCCTCTCGGCGGTCATCGTCAAACAGTCCGGCTTGGTGGGGTTTTACCTGGATTCGTAGGCCTTTTCGTTTGCCGCGTTGGACGTACACCGCGGCGAGTTCTCCGCGTTGGACCTTCTGCAACACGGTTTGACGGGCGAGCCCGAGGGCGTTGGCGGCGTCGGCGAGCGGGAGCCATCCGTCGGGGGCGTGCTGACGGATGCGATCGCGCAGCTCCGCTGTGATGTGGATCTGCCACGGTGCGTTGCGGGTCATCTGCTCTCCGATGATGAACCCTTCGCGTAGCCACCGGTGCACGGTCGCGGTCGACACCCCGAGCTCTGAGGCGGCCCGGGCGACGGTGACTCTCTCGGTGCCTGCTGGTGGCGGGGTACGGAGTGTCGCGGGTGGGATCTTGTGATGATGGCGTAGCGACCGTACGCGGTGAGCGGTGAAGGGCTTTCCGGCGCCGGTCACTCGTCCCTGTCGGGCGAGGATCCCGGCGATCTGATGGTCGGGGTATTCGGTCGCAAGGCGGCGCACCAAGTCCATCGTGTCGGGGTCAGTGGCGGCGTGACTCCCGGCTCGGGGTAGCGCGGCCTGATGCTCAGTGACAGCGCCGCCTTCCCAGGTGACGCTGACCTGGACGCGTTGTTGATCACGCTCGATGGTCAGCCGGACGTCGGTGATCATCGCGCGCAGCAGCAGCTTGCGATCACGGTCGGTGGTTGTCGGGGCGTCGAGCGCCGCCCGCAAGTCAGCCCCCGCATGGCGACACCAGGCGATCTCCTGCTCGGTCAGCGGCTGGGGCCGCCGGACGCTGATCGCGACGAGTTGCTGCTCTGCTTCGCGTACCTGGACGAGCTGTCGCTCCCACTCGCTCTCGAGCGTCCGTGCAACGAGCCGGTTCTCCGGCTCGCACCGGTCGAACTGCCGCCGCGCACGCTCAGCGTCCTGGCGAGCGCGCTCTAACTCGAGCTCCGCGGACCGCACACGCGCTTGGTGAGTGGTGGTGAGATCCTCGATCGCGCGCAGTGTCGCGTCGATCGCGGCGGGCGCGAGGGCCCTGAAGACAGCGTCGAGCACGAGCTGCTCAACGCCACGGCCACCGACACTCTGGCATCTCGCGGCGCCATAGAATGCCTGCCCGCGCACGCAACAGTACCGCGGCGAGCGCGAGCGGCTGCTATAGGCGACCTGCATCTTGCGTCCGCATCGTCCGCAGCGGACCAGCCCTTGCAACAGCGCACGCCCTTCGCGCGCAGCGCCCTGACCATCACCGCGTGCGGCTGAGCAGTTCGCGCGCAGACGTGCCTGGTTAGCCTCGTACTGCTCAAAAGTAATGTATCCAGCATGATGATCGAGCAGGCACGTGTGCCACTCCTCGCGAGGGACCGGTGTGATTCGCTCGCGCACGACACCATCCTGGACACGCCGCTGCACCCGTTTGCGCCCGAACGCGTATACGCCCGCATAGCACGGATTGGTGAGGATGTCATGGACCGCGCGATACGACGCCGGCACCCACCGCACCTGCCGCTCACCTGTCGAGCAGCGTGGCAGTCGGCGCTCCTCGGCGACGAAGCGCACCATCACCTGGCGAGCGCTGGAGAGCTCGTCAAAGTACGCGAACACTGTCGCGATCGCGTCGGCGACGGCCTCATCGGGGGTGACCCGCACGCGACCGAGCTCGTCGTACTCATACCCGGCCGGCAACGGCAGGCGCAGCTCGCCCTTCGCCGCCTTGTGCAACGCCCCGTCACGCATCCGCGTGCGCAGCACATGCAGCTCCGCCTCGCTCATCGTGCCCTTCAACCCGAGGAGCAGCCTGTCATTGTGCAACCCTGGGTGATAGATCCCGTCGGCGTCCGCGATCAGTGTGTTCGTCAACGCGCACAGATCCAGCAACTGGTACCAGTCACTGTTACGTCGCGCCAGGCGCGACACCTCGATCCCGAGCACGAGCCCGACCTTTCCCAACCCGACATCGGCGACGAGCCGCTCGAACCCTTCACGCCCATCGGTGCTCTTCGCCGAGCGCCCGAGATCACGATCGACCACGATCACCTCGCCTGCAGCCCAGCCAAGCGCGACCGCACGATCAACGAGTTCATACTGACGCTCGAGACTTTCGGTGTTACGCTCGATCTGCGCCATCGTGGACTGACGCACGTACACATACGCCGCCCGCTGCAGATGCACCGACTCAACCTTGCTCATGGTCGCTCCTCTCGTTCACGGTCACTACACGTCCGATGACACCAGCCAGGACGCGCAACACCCGCTCGCGCGCCTCGACGCTCATCGATTCCCACACACCCTGCACAGCCTCGCCACCCACGCTCAGCGGCAGCTGAGAGGGCATAGACTCAAGCCCACGCACGTCGGCTCACCTCCAACAGTTGGTCGCACTTCTTGCGGAGGTGAGCCTACGTGCCGTCCCCGTCGCCAAGCCGGCGCTCCACCAGCGCCCGCAGCCGGCGCACCCCGTCGGCCGAAAGCACCGCCCCGGCCACGCCGGGCGGCGCATCCCCGCCCGCGCTCGTCGCGCTGAGCGCAATCGTCCCCGGCGACCCGTCAGGCAGCCGCACGATCAAGCACGCCACGCCACCAACGAGGCGATGCCCCGCCACGGCCAGCGTCCGACCCGCCAGCGGATGCCCGACCGCCGTGACGAGCACCTCCGCCGGCAACGATCGGCGCAACTCACGTAGTCCGTCCGGCCCGTCGTGATCAACCGCAAACTTTCCCACGGCACCCGCAGCAACGACGGCGAACGGTTCGCCGAACGCGTCCTCACCGCCGCCGTCACCTGCCGCCTACAACACCGCTCACTGTTCGCCTACCTCAGCGAACTCATCACCGCCCACAACCGCGGCGACCCATTCCCCGAACTCGTCTGACTCAAGCTCCGACCCGAAACTCGGGTCCGGCCCCGAGGACTGAACGGTTACCCTTTGTTCGAGTTCGTAGCCACCTAGCAGGCCATGTGAATGGCCTATATGGGCAGGTGATGGGCAGCTGAGCTCAAGCCGGCAGGCCATGGGCAGCTTCATGGGCAGCTCGGGCGGCCATGATCGCGGCCTCCGCGTTGAGCCTTGGCGTGTCTTCCAGCTCGTCGATGACGTGCCCGTAGGTGCTCAACGTCAGGCGGGCGTCCTGGCCGAGCTGGCGGGCTACGTAGATGACTGAGCGGCCCTCGTGGATCAGAAGGCTGGCGAAGCTGTGGCGGAGGTCATACGGCCTCGCGGGCGCAACGTCGGCAGCCCTGAGCGCCCGCGCGAACTTACGCCTCCGCCAGTTGCGATAGTCGTCCTCGCTCCAGACACCGTCGCGATTGGCCGGGATCACGAGCGTCGTGTCGGCGGGGCGCCCTGACAGCATCCGCCACTCTCTGAGGTCGGACGCCAAGGGTGCCAGCAGGCGCACGGTGCGAGATGCGCCGGTCTTCGTGGTCTTGACCTCACCGAGCGACGCAGCGCGCTCGATCATCAACGTCCGCTCTCGCACGTCTCCCCACTGGAGCGCCAGCGCTTCTCCCGGCCGCAGCCCGGCATAGGCAATGAGGCTGATCAGGATGGCGTCTCGGTCGCTGCACGCTGCTCTCACGGCCTCCACGGTCGCCGGCGCGAGCGGTCGAACCTCGGCGGGTCTGGGCACCTTCGCTTTGCGGACCACGCGCACCGGGTTGGTGGGAATACGCTCGCCCTCAAACGCCTGCTGAAGGATGTTCCCGAGCAGGTCCAGCGCTTTCCGCACGGAGACCGGACCGGCACCGCTAGCGCTAGCGGTGGGCTAGCGGCGCCGGCGAGGCTCGCACCACGAAAGCGATCGGTACGGACGGCGACGGCCATGGGCGCGGCAGCGCGTTCCACGATTGCGATCGTCAGGCTCGCTCGGGCCGCGTGATCGCGTGCGTGGCGGAGCGGTCGTCTCGCGCCGGCGCGCCAGACGAGTGCTTCGCCTATAAGGTCGAGCGGCTCGACGCGACGCGCGGGCGATCGCTTCGGCGATGGCGCGAGCGCTAACTGAGCGGCGTCGCAGGCACGAGCTTCGTCCCAGATGACTTCGGGTGCGACGTCGATGTCGGGTGTGGGGGCGCGCTTGGCGTCGATCGTGTGCCAGCGGACGTCGACGTCGATTTCGACGGCGTCGACGTGGCGGGGACGGGTCTCACCGCGGGCGACGCCGGCGGCGTATACGTCTGCGTCGGCGCAGGCGTGACGATGGATGGCGTCGAGGTCGTCTGCGTCGTTGTCCGCGCGGGTTTGGCGTGGACACGTGGGCGCGGCAACTGAGGGAGCGGGAGCGCCGGGACGCGCAGCGACTTCAGCGCCGGCAGCGTGATACCGGCTCGGTCTAGGACGCCGGCGGCAACCTGCAGCCCGTGGCTGTCGCGATCTGTGCTGTCAGCGGCCCGCGCGTAGGCGCCGCGGTCGTCGGCCTGGGCAGCTCGCGCGAGCGCGGAGAACCCCAGCTGCTCTCCGTGCATCGCACGCACGAGCGAAGCGAGGGCGGCTCGGTAGCGCGCTGGGGGAACCTCGCGCTTTAGCGCGGTGCCGGCCGCGGCCTCGCGGGCCGCTACGGCGGCCGCCGGCTTCGACCGCGACGTGAGGGTCCGGGCCGTCAGCCCTTGCAACTCGCGTCGCGCCGTGGCGGCTGGCGCAAGGGCCGAGCGCAGACTGGCCGCGAGCGAGGCGTCGGGTCCGGGCGAGAGGAGCCCGACCCCGATGAGCCGCGCGCTGTTGACGACGGCGGTGCAGGCATCCGCGTCGCCGGTGGCGGTCCTGGGATCGCTGGCGCAGACGAGGGAGAAATCGGCCGCTGCCGTCGGGAGCATCCAGACGCGAACGCGGCGGGAACCCTCGGTCCAGGTGTACAGATCGACGGGCGCGCCGAGCAGCCGTGTCGTCGTCGTGGCGGCCGGACGCCCGAGATCGTGCACGAGCGTGGCTGGGAGTTGCCCCGGGATGGGTGCGGCATTTTTCGCCTGTCCCGCGGCGATCGTCGCTGTTCGCGACCGCAGCAGAATCGGCGCGAGCAGATCGGCGCTAGCGGGAACCGGTCCGGTCTCCGGGCGCCACGGTGGCAGGTAGCTCAGCTCGAGCGGTCCCGTTCGAGCCAGCTTGGGGCTGGCATGGCCAGAGCCGGACGCGAGCACGACCGCCGAGAACCCAGCCGCGAGGATCGCGAGCGCCGCAACGCCCGCAAGGATCCGGACGCGTTGAGTGCCGAGGCGACGCCGGTCGGGCGCCGGCGCCGGCGCCGGCGGTGCTTCGCGCCGGCGGTCTGCCGCCGTCGACTCGATCGTCCGCAGACGCGCGGAGCCGGGGCGGGCGACGATCTCGGTTCCGTCACCGACGGCGACGTCGCGCTCGTCGCCATTCGCGGCGCCTGCGGGCCCCCCGGCCTGCGCCCCATCGTCCGCGGGCGGGCGGTCCGAGGCCGACCTCGGGGCCGCGGCCGCGCCGACTGGCGCGTCGGGGGCGATGGTCGACTCGTTTGGAGGTTCATCGGCGGCGGAGGCTTGGAGGGCGGCCCGGTCGCGGATCGTCATGCGCTCGATCACGGCCGCGGCCAAACCGATGAGCTCGCTGGCCTGCGGGTAGCGCGCGCTCGGGCTCTTCGCCATACCCGTCGCGATGATCCGGTCGAGTTCGCGCGCCCCCGGCGAGGACCCAGGGAGCACAGGCGGCGGCTCCTCAAGGTGCGCGTGGATCACGCCCGCCTCAGTGTCCCGGGGATACGGGACTCGGCCACTGAGACATTGGTACAGCACAGCGGTCAGCGCATACACGTCGCCGGCCGGCGTAGCGAGCCCCCCGAGGATCTGCTCCGGCGGGGCGTAGTGGACGCTCCCGACGAATGCGCCCGTGCTCGTCAGGCCTCCCGTTGCAGCCAGCGCCCGCGCCACCCCGAAGTCCGCAAGATACGGAACGTCAGTCGTGCTCAGCAGGATGTTCTGCGGCTTGACGTCCCGATGAACGAGGTGCAGCGCGTGGGCCGCGTCGAGGGCGTCGGCGATCGGCGCCAGCAGCGCGATCGCCTCCTCGGCGCCAAGCGGCCGGCGACGCATCCGCTGACCCAGGTTCGAGCCCTCCACAAGTCGCATCGCCATCCAGAGCCGCTCGGCGTCCTCCCCGAAGTCGTAGACGGTGACGACGTTCGGGTGCTCGAGCGCGGCGACATGCCGTCCTTCCCGACGGAAGCGCTCGCGGAACGCAGGATCCTCGCTGAGATCGCTCGACAGCAGCTTGAGCGCGACCTTCCGGTTCAGGGAGAGCTGTTCGGCCCGATACACGATCGACATCCCGCCGATGCCGATCACCTCCTCGACGCGGTACCCCCCGACGATCTCGCCCTTTCCGAGCACAACCCCTGAAACGGCCACCCTGATCCTCCTCCGCGATCCTCGCGGTCTACCGACGCTCGCGGCCACATCATAGGACCTTGCCGACGGCCGATCCAGCAGACCCGGGCGGCCAAACGGTGGGTCGTCTCCCTCCCCTCACTCCTCCGCTGGCCGGACGCGGATCACGAGGAACACGACGACGTGTTGTCCGGAGGCGCCCCCGGAGCGACCTCGCCGTAAGCGGTGAGCAACAGGGATAGGTCATGCCCGGTCACGATCCCATCGCCATCGAGATCTCCGTCGGCGTAGTTCGCGTCCGTTTGTCCGTTGTGGCTTTTCAGGATTGCGAGGTCAAGGCAGTCGACGTGGCCGTCGGCGTTGAGGTCGCCGAGGATCGAGAAGGTCGCGGTGACTGACGTGTCCCCGTTGAGCGTCAGTGTGCAGGTGACGGGCGTGATCGATCCTCCCGGATCGCTTGGGCAGGCATCGCCCCAGCCGGTGAAGAAGGCTGAACCGGCGCCAGGGCTTGCGGTCAGCGTCACGGTCGCGCCGAGCGCGTACTGCATCGTGCAGGTTCCGGGACACGAGATTCCCGGTCCGGTCACAGTTCCGGTTCCGTAGCCCTCGGCGGCGATCGTCAGGGTCTCCGGAAGCAGGCTGAAGGTCGCCGCGACCGATTGCGCTTCGCTCATCACGACGGTGCAGGTGCCCGTGCCGGAGCACGGGCCACCCCAGCCTGTGAAGGTCGAGCCTGCCGCCGGCGTGGCGCTGAGCGTCACCGTGGTGCCGCTGTCGTACTGAGCCGTGCATGTGTTCCCGCACGACACATCCGGCCCGGTCACCGTGCCCGAGCCGGAACCGAGCCGCGCGATCGACAGCTCGAACGTCGACACGCTTGGGGACGTCGTCGTCGAGGTCGTGGAGCTCGTCGTCGTCGAGGTCGGCGGTGCGGAGACGGGCGTCACGGGGGTGCCGGACTTCGGTTCTGTCGTGCCGGCCGGGCAGCGGATTGTCCGCGCGGCGCCGCTGAGGCAGCCGCTGCGACGGAAGACGAGCGCGGGTCCACGGTTCAGCGTCGCGGCGAGAATGACGTAGCGCCCGATCGAGCCATCGCGGTAGATCGCGATCCGGATCGCCCGGCCGGGGGCCAGGACCCAGTTCGTCCCGAGGAACACCTTTGCGCCGGGCTCCGGTCGGGACACACGGATCGGACCGGGGATCCGCAGACAGCCGCCGATGCACGAGACGGAGAGCTTGAGATCGCCGATTCCGTAGATTCCGATCGAGGTCACGACGACTCGGTCATGACCGGCGAGACGCATCGTCCTCAGGGTCCGAGTGATCGTCGGCAGGGGAGCGACCGGCGACGCTCCGTCTGCGAGTCCCACGAGCGCGATCACCCCTGCCGCGCACGCGAGAGCCGCGCAACGAGTGAGGAACGTCAGGCGTCGACCCCGCATTGACGGGCAACGTAGCCGGTTTTCGCGGCGGGCGCAAAAAGCCATCGGCGGCGTGTCTGCACCCACCGGTTGGCCCGAGATGACCCTCGACGCGGGACTCAACGCCATTTCGCGCGATCATCGACGGTGTAGCGTTTCGGCCCATGAGCAACGGGGGGGCACTGCGGGAACCGGCGCCACGCGACGACCGAGCGGCCCGATTCGAGCTCCGAATCTCCGTGGTCTCCGGAGAGAGCGAGCAGGATCTCATCATCGACGCCTCGGAGACGGACACGGTCGCTGACCTGACAGCCGCGCTTGCCGAACGTGGCGCCAGAGATCGTGATCAGGCGCCGTGGTGCGAACGGCGCGGCGTCGCCCTGGATCCGCAGATGCCACTCGCGCGCACCGGCATCAGGTGGGGGGATCGTCTTCGGCTCGGGCTGGAGCCTCGGGATCCGACTCAGGTCGGGGTCCTGCCGCGGATCGAGGTGGTCGTCACAGGCGGCCCCTGCTCGGGCCAGAGCTGGAGGCTCGGAGACGGCGAGTACCACATCGGTCGCGATCCATCCTCACGGCTGCACGTGGTCGATCCATCGCTCTCACGAGAGCACGCGAGCATCAACGTTCACAACGGATCGGTGACGATCACAGACCTTGGCTCGCTGAACGGCGTCGCCATCGACGGGCGGGCGATCACGCCCGGGACACCGCACCCACTGCTCGGTCGGCACGAGGTCGAACTCGGCAGAACGATGATCAGGATCCGATCGCTGAACGCGCCGGCCGCACACGACCTCGTCGAGCGCCGAGGCCGGATCGAGTTCAACCGCCCGCCGCGCGTCAATCCGCCGGTCGCCCCATTCGCCATGGAGCTGCCGGCGCCCCCGAGTCGAGCTCGCAAGGTGCGGCTCCCGCTCGCGGCGTCCGCCGCCCCGCTGGTCCTCGGACTGGTGATGTTCCTCGTCCTGAAGAGCCCATTCATGTTGATCATGTGCGGCCTGTCACCGATCATGGCGGTCACGACGTACATCAGCGATCGGCGCGGCGGCAACAAGTCGTTCGCTCGCAGCTCGTCAGACTTTCACGACCGTGTGGCGGCCGCCGCCCAGCAGCTGGATGCGGCGATCGAGGCTGAGACGGCACAACGGCGACGCGACTCTCCCGACACCTCGACGCTGTTCGGCCGCGTCCGCGAGCTCGAGCCGACGCTCTGGGAACGCCGGCCCAGCGATCGCGATTTCCTCTGCCTCCGGATCGGCGTTGCCGATCTGCCATCGCGTGCGCGCGTCACGATCGCGGACGGTGGCGACGACGAGCTCCGCGCCGCCGCTGAGGAGACGTTCGCGTCACGCCAGACGGTTCCCTCAGTGCCACTGACGGTCGATCTGCGGGTCGCCGTGATGATCGGGCTTGCCGGTCCTCGCAGGGTGACCGAGGGCGTGGCGCGCGCCCTGCTCCTGCAGGCCGCAGCCTTGCACAGCCCGGCGGAGATCGCCGTCGCCGCCGCGCTCAGTGAGGGAGCGGCCGCGAACTGGTCGTGGCTGAAGTGGATACCGCACCTCGCCAACGAGCGCATCGGCTTGCAGCGACCGATCTCAGAGGGAACCGCCGAGACGCAGGATCTTCTCATCGCCGTGCGGACGCTGATCGCAGACCGTCGCGCGCAGGCGGCGGCGCGCGACGCACCACCGCGGCAGCGAACGACGCTGCTGCTGCTCATCGACGAGGATGTCAACGTCGACCGGTCGCTGGTGAGCGCCAGCCTCGCGGACGCGGCGGAGTACGGGGTTGTGGCCATCTGGCTCGGCCACGGCCCCCGGAACCTCCCGGGTCAGACCGGCTCGATCATCGAGGTGCTGGACGACCGGTGGGCCGCGACGGTGACCGACGTCGCCTCCGGCGCGGTGACGCAGGACGTCACCCTCGACGGCGTCGAGCCGGAAGCGGCCGATGGGGTAGCTCGGATGCTCGCGCCCGTCCAGGACATCAGTGAGATGGCGCGGACCGGCGACATTCCGCCACGGATCAGTCTGCTCGAACTGCTCGGCATCGCACCGGTGACGGCGACAGGGTTGGAGCGCCGGTGGCAGCACGCACGGGGCCGTCTCGACGCGACCATCGGGGTCGGGGTCGACGGGCCGTTCACGATCGATCTGCGGACCGACGGGCCTCACGCGCTGATCGCCGGCACGACCGGCTCGGGCAAGAGCGAGCTTCTACGGACGTTCGTCGCGGCGGCCGCAGCGACGGTTCCGCCCGATCGACTCATCTTCCTGCTGATCGATTACAAGGGTGGCTCAGCGTTCGCGCCGTGCGCCGGCTTGCCGCACGTTGTGGACGTCGTCAGCGATCTTGACGAGCACCTGGCTGAGCGGGCCCTCATCTCGCTCGAGGCCGAGCTGAAGCAGCGGGAGAGGATCCTCGCCACAAATGGAGTGAAGGATCTCCAGGAGCTCCACCGCAAGGCGCCCGACCAGGCGCCGCCGATGCTCGTGATCGCGGTCGACGAGTTCGCCAAGCTTCGCGAGGAGGTCCCGGAGTTTGTCGACGGCGTCGTCGACATCGCACAGCGTGGCCGCAGCCTCGGGGTGCACATGGTGCTGGCGGCGCAGACCCTCCGCAACGCCTTCACGCCGGCGATCCGCGCGAACACAAACCTCCGCATCGCCCTGCGAGTCGCCGAGACCGGCGAGAGCGAGGACGTGATCGCCAGCAGCGTCGCCGCGCGGATCCCGAGTGGGGAGCGCTACCGCGGCCGCGCGTTCGCCCGGACGGGACACAGCGAGCTGCACGAGTTCCAGACCGCGTACGTCAGCGGCCGGACGGTCGCCGCGGCAGGGCGCGGATTGGACGTGACGAGCTTCGGTCGAAACGGGCGGGATGCGTCGCCGGACGCCGCGAGCGCCGGGTTCGACACAGACGATGACAGCGACCTCACGGCGCTGGGCACGGCGGCGACGGAGGCGCAGGCGCGGCTGCGGCTCGCTCCTCGGGCTGCTCCCTGGCTGCCACCGCTTCCCGAACTGCTGAGCCTCGATTCCCTTCCGGCCGCGCATCAGACATCTGCCACAGCGGTCATCGGCCTGATCGATCGCCCCCAGGAGCAGCGACAGGATCCGCTGGTCGTCGACCTGGCCGCCGTCGGTCACGTCGCCGTCTTCGGCGCCGGCGGCAGCGGCAAGACGACCCTTCTGACGACCCTGGCGCTGGCGCTTTCGCGCGGAAACTCCCCGGAATCATTGCGGATCTTCGGGTTGGATCCGGGAAGTGAGCACCTGGCGGGGATCGAATCCCTCCCTCACTGCGGGGGCGTCATCCGCATGGACGACGAGGAACGTGTCGACCGGCTGTTCCGCGAACTCGTTCGCCGAGTTGAGGGAGCCGGGCGCGACCACGGAGGCGGTCCCTCAGCTCTGACGCGACGGACGGTTGTGCTCCTTGACGACCTTGGGACGTTCGCGTCGATGCACGACCGCCCCGGGGCTGACAGCGCCTATCAGCAGCTTCAGCGCGTCCTTGCGGCTGGCCGCGCGGCCGGGGTGCACGTCGTCATCACCGTCGGGCGGCGCGGGGCCTTGCCGTCGACCCTGTCAGCACACATCGGGCAGCGCCTGATCCTACGGATGCCGACCGAGGAGGAGCTCCTCTCGATGGGGCTCAACTCGAAGCAGGTCAAGGGAGCCAAGCTTCCGCCCGGCAGAGGGTTCACGCAGGAGAGCGAGGAGTTCCAGGTTGCGACCCCGACGGGAGCTGAGGCGGATCGTCTAGTGGCCGCCGGCGGCCGGTCCTACGGTCGACCGCTCGGCGACGAGCGGCGGTCGGTGACCCGGATCGAGAAGCTGCCGCTCGCTGTGGACCGTTCGTCGCTGACGAGCCACGGTGCATTCGATGCCATCCCGCTGGGGATCTCGGACAGTGACCTGGCCGCCGCATCGATCGATCTGTCCGACTCCCACTTCGTCGTCGTCGGGCCATACCGGAGTGGGCGCAGCACCGCGCTGGCGACGATCGCCGCCGGCATCCGTTCCGCGTCCCCGGACCGCCCTCTCTTTCTGCTCGCTCCGAGGCGCAGCCCGCTGAGGGCACTCGACTGGTGGAAAGCATCCGCGACCACGGTTGAGACGTGCGCCCAGGCGGTCGACGGATTGCTCCACCGGCTCGAGCCTGGCGGCCCCGCCCCGGGCGCCGCGGTCGTATTCATCGACGATGCCGGCGAGCTGAGCGATCCGGTCGTCTCGGCGCGGTTGGAGCGGATCGTGAAGGCGGGACGGGACGGCGATCTCACCATCGTCGCTGCAGTGGAGACATCGGCCGCCAGGGGCATCGCCGTGCCGTGGCTGCGCGAGCTCCGCAGGGATGGCCACGGGCTGCTTCTGATGCCGGACCTCATGGGGGATGGAGATCTCCTCGGCGTCCGTCTGCCACGTCGGGTCGCGGCGCCGCTCGTCCCGGGGCGCGGGTTCCTCGTTCGACGCGGCGCCGTCGAGCTGGTCCAGGTCGCCATTTGAACCTGCCCTTCAACCGCGCCGCCGTCGGCGGGTGTCCTTAAAGGCCGCGCCATCGACTCAGCACCTTGACCCGGCGTACGGCAGGCTGTAGCTTGCGCGCGAGACTCGGGGGCGGGCACAGGGGCCTGCCCTCGCCACGGTGCGACACGAAGGAGACTCAGTGTCTTTCATCAAGGTAACGTACGACGACCTGTCGACGACCGCGACGACCGTCGCCAACGCCGCGACGACAATCGCCGACACAAGCACGAGCGCGCTCAACGCGGTCGTCGCCCTCACCAATGAGGGATGGCAGGGTGGCGGCTCCGCCGCCGCGCAGGCAGCGATCAAGCAGTGGCAGACCGGCGCCGCTCAGATCCAGGAAGCCCTGCAGACGATCGGACAGCTCATCGGTCAGGCTGAGCACAGCTATTCCGAGAACGACCAGGGCGTCGCCAGTTCGTTCGCGACCTGATCTCACCTCGCTGACATGTCGTGGTTCTCTGTCGCCACAGGCGACCTTCGACGGGCTTCGAATGGCCTCGCCGGGCTCCTCGACGACCTGGACAGCGTCGGCGGCCAGGTCGGCAATGCCGACCCCGGGTGCGCCGGGCACCCGGCTCTGGAAGGTGCGATCAGCAGCTTCGCGTCGGTCTGGTCACCTGCCGTGGGTCAGCTTCGTGAAGCGCTGTACACGACGAGTCAGAACCTCGGCGCAGGCGCTGAGGTCTATGACGCCGCCGACAGCGCGATCCGAGCCGCGTTCGAGCGATGAGCGACCCGCCCGACATCCTCGGTGATCCGGGCGGTCTGACGGGCATCGCGTCCACCTGGGGAAACGCGGCCGAGAGCATCCTGACGCTCCAGACGCAAATTGCTCAGCACGGGCTCGATAGCTGGGTCGGCAGCAGCGGGGGTGTGTACCGCGTCAAACTCGGGGAGTTCCACCCGCATCTCGGAGCGGTCAATACCGCGTTGCAGGTAGCCGGAGACCGGATCGGGACGTTCGCCCGCGCATTGGATGGATATCAGACATCGGCCGGCTCCTACCGGCAGCAGTTGAGCGAAAAGCGACAGTCACTGGCTGACACGCAGTCCCAGCACGCCGGCACCTCCGAGCAACTGTCGAGCGCCCAGGCGCAGCATGCCGCCAGCACCGACCCCGTCACTGCTGCGAAGCACCAGTCGCTGATCGATCGCCTCGGCGACATGCTCAGCGGCTTGGAACGCGACATCTCTGACCTCGAGCACGACATCGCGAACCTCGTGTCGAGCTTCTGGGACCTGTTCGACCGCTACGTCCATGACGTCGAGGACTGCGCTCGTGTCGTCGAGGGCGAAGCCGAGCGGGTCGCGGCAATCCTCACCGGTCCCGCCGCCAGAGCGCTCATGTCGGTCGTCGGCGGCGGACTCTCGGGCCTCGTCCGCGACGGCGAACGCGCCGTCGCAGGCTTCGCCAGAGACGTCCAGCGCGGCGCCGAGGATCTCGCTCACGACGCAGTCACATACCTCGACAACCACTGGCAGGCGATCCGCCACGTCCTGGAGATCACCTCGCTGGTCGTCGGCATCGTCGGCGGCATCGCTCTGTCGTTCGTCATCGGCCCGGAAGCCGGCTTCTTGGTCGCCGGCTTAGCCTCGACGCTCGTGAGCGAGGTCCAGGCCGGTGGCGATGAGTTCGTCGCCCGCGGCGGCAACCCCAACCCGACGACGCGCAACGAAGCGCGCAGCGAGGAGACGGCAGACGTCATCGGCGCGGGAGTCAGCCTGTTGCTGACTGTCGGTCCGCTCAGCGATGTGATCGGCGGCGTCGGTGACGATCTCGGTGGTCCGCTATCCGACGCGATCGATGGCACGGATGACACGATCAAAAACCTCACGCCGGGCACAAGCGTCTGGCGGGCGTTGACGAACGGCACGCTCGATAGGGCGTCCTTCTTCACCGACGTCTTGTACAAGGCCGACGAGGGACTCGCCCAGAGCGTCGCCCAGAAGTTCCTCCCATCTGACCCGAGTACCGCACTGCGTGACGTCGTCGACGGCGCGGAGCCGACCGAGCCTGTGCTCACCGCTCCGCTGAGCCCGTTCCTCGGCCCGGCGCTGACGACGCCGTTCGACGTGAAGATCCCGCTCGACGTCCGAAAGCTGCGGCTCCGACCGATCGGCATCCCGCTGCCGTCGTCGAACCCGCTGTTTGCGTGATGGTGTCGACGGACTCGGCCTCGCAGTCGTTGCGCTGCACGATCCCTCCAGGGTGGCAGCAGGTCGATGTCCCCAGCATGTTCGCGGCCATTGAGCAGGCAGCAGGTCCGGGGCGCGAGTCGGCGCCGTTGGGCATTCTTCAGAAGCACCTTGCAGCTGAGGGGATCGTGCTCGTCGCGCTCCGGACTCGGGATGCGAACGCGATTCTGGAGTTCGCGACGGTCGCGCTTCCCCCGGAGGACACCGACGCGCCTGACGTCACGTCGGACGTCGGCGTGGCAGCCGTGGAGCGGTCCTTCGTCCAACTGGACAGCGGACCAGCGATCGTGCATCGCGACACGCCACTGGGGCCGGACGACACACCCAGAGCGGCGGTCGTGCAGCTCGTCGTGAGCGTGCCGCCGCTCGGATACGGCGCGATCGTCACCTGCATCTCCACCGACGCCGGCGCGACCGAACTCCTCGAAGATGCCGCGAGCGCGATCGCGGGCTCGCTGGCGGTCGAGCTGGACGCCGCGTAAGTGGGCGGTTCGTGCCGGCACCTCGCGGTGTGCTTCGGCCATACCAGGAGCTGCCCGTGAGGGCGAAAGCTGCTGTAGCGAGGGCCTGTTGCGCGCTCCTTGTGACCATCGCCGTCGTCGGCATGACGGCGGCCTCCGCAACCGCGCGGGCGACCTCGCAGGTTGCACCGCTCCCGCATGTCGAGACCACGACGCGCATCATCGGCGGTTCCGGAGATCGCCGGCGGCTGCTTCTGAAGTCCCTCCGCGTCTCCGGTGTCGCGGACCTGCATCTCTTTGTGACATGTGGCGGCTGCCTTCGTGAGAGTGGCCCCATCCGGTCGCTGCACCCCGCGCGTGGGGTGAAAGTCTTCGAGGGAGTCAACTGGGTGCTCGGACCTGGGAAGGCGGTCTCGATCGCCGTCTACCGCACCGGTCTCGTCGGCCGGTACCTCGTCCTCGGTGCGCGCCTGGGCGCGCACCCTGCCCTCGTCTTCGAAGCGAGCGGGTGCATCACGGCTGTTCGCCGAGAGCGGCTCCTCCGCCGGCGCTGTCCGCACGGAACCGCCCTGCCGGCGCCTGGCTCTCCTGTGCCGACGACCGGCCCGACGACTGCGCCGTCAGGGACAACCGGCTCCTCCGGCTCAGGCGGCTCCACCGGTTCGGGGGGGTCAACTGGCTCGCCGTCCTCAGGAGCCTCACCGTCGCCGGCGTGGAGCGCTCCGATCGCGTTCGACGAGACGAGCGGGCCCGGCATCAGCGGCATCGTCTGCCAGTCGACCACCCAATGCACGGCGATGGACTACCTTGGACGCGAGGTCACGTTCAACCCGCAGGCACCGACGACCGCCCCCGTCATCATCGATCCCGTCATGCAGGTCGCGACCGGAGGCTTTGCGTGTGCCAGCAGCACGGCGTGCACCGCGATCGACGGAACGAGCGGCGGTGCTCCGAGCGGAACTGAGGCCACCTTCAATCCGTCCTCGCCGGCGCAGACGGCGGGCGTCGCGATTGACACCCAGATGGGCACCACAGGCCATCTCGACGCCATCAGCTGCCCCGGTCCCTCGGAATGCGTCGCGGTGGACGACACCGGCGCAGAGGTCACCTTCAATCCCGCGTCGCCGGCGAGCGCGACGCGTGCGGTCATCGCTGCCGGCCACGGCCTCCAGGACCTCGCGTGCTCGTCGCCGACGCAATGCACGGCGCTCAACGGGGGCGACGCCTACACGTTCGATCCGCTCGCACCGAGCGCCACGAGCGGCGTCCTGATCGATTCTCGGACCGGGCCTAGCGCCTTGGTGTGCCCGTCGGGCAGTGAGTGTGTCGCCGTCGACACGGACGGCTATGAGGTCACGTTCAACCCTGCGTCCCCCTCCTCGGCTTCGTCCGCACCGGTGGACGCCGACGGGCTGTACGCGGTCGCATGCGCGACCGTGGCGCAATGCACAGCCGTCGAAATCCACGGGCGTGAGGTCACCTTCAACCCGGCTGCGCCGAGCAGCCCAACGCCTGCGGCGGTCGGCAACGGAACGGACTTGGTGCTTGCGATCGCCTGCCCGGCCGTTTCCCAATGCACGCTTGTCGACGACGACGGGGATGCCGTCACCTTCGACCCGGCCGCTTCTCTTCCGCACGCCGCTGTGATCGATGAGGGCTCGGGGATCAACGCCATCTCGTGTCCCGGTGTGACCGTCTGCGCCGGCGTTGACAACGCGGGCAACGTCATGGTGCTCGATCCGAGCTCTCTGATGGCGGCCGCGGTGACGAGCATCACGCCGGCGACGACATCTCTCATCGCGATCGACTGTCCGGCCACGACGGTGTGCGTTGCGGTCGCTTCTACAGGAGTCGACACCGGGTTGAGCGAGATTTCGTTCAACCCTGCCTCGCCGACTCTCAGTGTTGCCGCAAGCCTGCCGGTCGCGTTGGATGGGGGTGCCGGTTACAATCTCTCGTGTCCTACGACCAACGAATGCGTCCTCGTCAGCGAGAATCTCGAGGTCACATTCGCTCCCGGGGTGACGACCGTGCCCGCGGCGGTGAGCTTCGTACCCGGTGCGGACGGCGGATTCGACTCGGACTCCCTTGCGTGTCCGACGAGCTCGGAGTGCGTCGCGCTGGGCTTCGGCACCGAGGCGACGTTCAATCCGCTCGACCCCGTGTCCACAATGGCTGTGTCCCTCGGCGCCAGTTACACATCGGACATTGCGTGTCCGAGCGCCGGGCAGTGTACGGCGACCGTACCGACCGAGGGCGGCGTGGTGACGTTCGATCCGGAGACGCCCGGCGCGCCGGCCCCAGTGTCGCTCGGGCTGCCGGCGGCTGATGCCTTCCTTCGAGAGCTCGCGTGCCCCACGACCGGACAATGCACGGCAATCGGCTCAGCTGGAGAGGTCACATTCGATCCAACTAAGCCGTCGGGCGCGACGTTCGTCGCGATCCCCGGCGCCGACCGCCCGACGGCGATCTCGTGCGCTACGGCGTCACAGTGTGTCGTCGTCGATGCCGTCGGTGACGCATTCGTCGGCAGCAATCTGCTGGGCGGCAACGGCTCGTGACGTCCGCGCGCGTCGGATCTCGAGCGTTCAGTACTGAACGCGTGTGCGCGGCCGCGCGAGACGTTCGGCGCTGCGCGAGCGGTGAGCCACACCTCAAGCCGCTCCTCGGAAACGATGACCGCCCGTGTTCGAGCAGAGCCCTGCCCGCCATGGCGATGTCGTCGGCGAGCGCAACCGTTCGGTTCACCTTGGCGGCGCGATGCGATGCATTTGCCCAGGTCGGCAGCTCACGGGCGAAAGTCGTCCTGTGTCAACCAATCGCGGGAATCGTGACGGCGATGTGTTGTTGTAGCCCGGTGTGCCGGGCGGGGTCATATGGCTACTACAAGGCCGAGCTGATCCGCGGACCCACCCGCACCGGACCGTGGAAGACCGTCGACGAGGTCGAGCTCGCGACCCTCAGCTGGGTGCACTGGCACAACACCCAGCGCCTCCACGGCTACCTCGTAGAAACGATGGCTTGCACTGGCCCCGGCGCGATGGTGGGAAAGCCAGCTAACGTCGCAACAGGTGATGCGGTCATCGTAGTCGCAGCCGCTGTCGGCAGGGAGCGGCTGACCGGCTGCATCGCGAGCAGCCGAAGGGCACTCCGGGTCACGGTTCTCGGCAGGGTTGCTCACGACGGTCTCTGGGCGCTGGCGGGTAGGTGACGCGCGCGGGGTTCGACGGAGGCGAGGCCCGAGGGCCGAGCCGGAGTCGATCCCCGCGCGCGTGCGCGGCTCGGATGAGGTCCCGTTAGGCGGCCGCGCTTGCGGCGGCGAAGAGCTCCGCGGGGCGCTGCCAGTCGAGCGTTTTGCGTGGCCGGTCGTTGACCTCTGCGGCGATCCGCGCGACGTCCTCGATGGCTGTGGACGCTCAGGTCGGTGCCCTTCGGGAAGTAGTCGCGCAGCAGCCCGTTCATGTTCTCGTTGCTGCCCCGCTGCCACGGCGAGTGCGCGTCGCAGAAGAACACGTCGGTGCCGGTCGCGGCGGTGATCTGCTGGTGCTGGGCGAGCTCCTTGCCCTGATCCCAGGTCAGCGTCCGCCGCAGCCCCGCCGGCACACTCTCGAGCGCGTCGGTGATCGCCTGGCGGACCCGATCGGTGGTCGCGATGCCGTCGGGGAACGCCAGCAGGACCAGATACCGGGTCGTGCGCTCGACCAGCGTGCCGATCGCCGAGCGGTTCCCGGCGCCCATGATCAGATCGCCCTCCCAGTGACCGGCCTGAACGCGGTCCTGCGACCTCGGCCGGGCGCTCGTCGATCATCCGCATCGCCGTCAGCCGCCCGCGGCGCTGCAAGCCCTGCAGCCGCCGGCGGCGTCGCCGGCGCCGCGCCGGGCGCGTCAGCTCGACGGCGTGTCGTAGATCGCCTGATAGATCGTCTCCTTGCACAGCCAGCGCGACGGCTGACCGGCGAACAGCACCCGCAGCTCGTGCGCGACCTGCTCCGGGCTCCAGCGCTTCGCCAACAGCCGCTGGACGACCTCGGCCAGCACCCCGTCGCACAGCGATCCGGCGCTTGCGCGGCTTGCCCGCCCGCTGCCGGGCGGCCTGCTCGGCGTGATGGGGACGGTAGCGGCCGTCCGGGTCGCTGTTGCGCCGGATCTCGCGGCTGATCGTCGACGGCGCACGCCCCAGCTGCGCCGCGATCCCGCGGACGCTCATCTCCGCCGCCAGCAGATCGGCGATCTGGATCCGTTCCTGCTCTGAGAGATACCGCGGACTCCGCGGCTTCGGTTCGGTGATCTTCACCGGCGGATAGATGACAAGCGCCCCGGCGGAATTCCGAACCTTCCGCCCGTACCGCCACCGGTTCCCCGTCTTGCGGTTGATCCCGACCAGCCGGCACGCCTCGCTGTTGGTGACGCCCTGCAGCGATCAGCTGCACGTACCGCTGCTGCTTCTCCGCCTGAACCCCGCCCGCCGCCGTCCGCCTCCTGGTCCCGCATCGCAACCTCCAAAGCCGCGTTGGTGTTGCAACGTCAGCTGGAATCCGCCCCATCGCAGTGGGGCCAGTTGAGACCATCGTTCCTAACCTCGGCGATATCCCACCCACCGAATACGAGGAGACGTTCTACGCTACCCGCCAGGACGACCAGGTCCTGGCCTAAACCACAAAACGCCCCGACTCCACCGAAACCAGGTCAAACCCCCGACTCCACCAAAACCAGGTCAGACCCGAGCCTCCATCAACCCCAGGGCGGTTCAGACATCCAGCGCGGGAGCACTTCATTGGGCCAAGTGGAAAGGCGCTCGCAAGGACGGCGGCGATGTCGCGGGACACGATCCGGCCGGGCGTGCGCCGTTTACGCGACCGGAGTCGCTGCGTCACGTAGCAATCCACGTCTGAAGCGGGTCGAGACGCGACCGCGTTCCAGGTCCGGGTACGATTGCGCCCTGCTCGCTCGGCTTGGGAGCGCCTCGGTTCCGGATATTGGGGGTGGTATGGCGGCTGGTTCGTCGGTGTTGCAGCCGGGAGCGGTTATCGGTGGATTCCGGGTGATTGAGCGGATTGGGAGCGGCGGGATGGCCGTGGTGTACTTGGCGGAGCAGATCGGGCTCAAGCGCCAGGTCGCGTTGAAGGTTCTCTCGCCCGAGTTGGGTGAAGATGCGGAGTTCCGTGAGCGGTTTCGTCGCGAGGGCGAGAACGTCGCGGCGCTCGAGCATCCCAACATCATCCCGGTGTTCGTTTCTGGAGAGGATGACGGGCGGCTGTACTTGGCGATGCCGTTCATGCGAGGTGGGACGCTTGCGGCGAGGATAAAGGCGGGTGGGTTGGGCGCCGTAGAGGCGTTGACCATCCTGCGACCGGTCGCGGACGCCCTTGACACCGCGCATGCTGCGAATGTGGTGCATCGTGACGTCAAGCCGCAGAACATCCTCCTGGACGGATCTGGGCATCCGTACCTTGCGGACTTCGGCGTCGCCAAGGGCCTGAACGTCGCCGGTCTGACGACCGTGGGCCGGTTCGTCGGGACCTACAACTACGCCGCGCCAGAGCAGATAATCGGACAAGAGATAACGCCTGCCGTCGATGTTTATGCGTTCACCGCCGTGCTGTTCGAGTGCTTCACAGGACAGGTGCCTTACCCACGCGAAACTGAGGGCGGAGTGGTGCATGCGCACATGAGCGAACCGCCTCCGACCGCTGCGGGCACACAACCCGCCACCGCAGCGTTTAACCGGCTGACCGCACAGGGCATGGCCAAGGCTCCCGAGGATCGCTACCAGCATGCGGGTGATGTAACCCGGGCAGCGATGGACGTCGTCGCACAGATGACCGAGGAGCAACGACTGGCCGCACCCGCGTTTAGCCAAGCCCTGGGCAGCGATCGCGCTGACGCCGTCGGGGGCGCCGCTTCGTCGCATCGCAACACACCACCCATAGCCAACGATGCGACCGTCATTCGTCCGGATGATGATCGGAGCGAGCCGCGAGAGGCAGGGATTAACCGAACTAACCAACCGGCTCAGCCGAACCCCCGACCACCTCAGGATGAGCCAACTAATGAGACGACCGCAGACCGCCGGCGGACGCCCAAGACTCCCGAGGATCCACCACCACATCGATCCCCCAATCGACGCGTTCTCGCAGCAGCCTCGCTCTCGGTAGTCCTCGTCGTCGCCATGGTCATTGGCGCAGTGATCCTGACGAGCGGAGGACCGACGTCCCAGAGCAGGACCACACCGTCAGCGGCCAACCCAGCGCCTAGCAGTAGCTCAACCCGACGAGAATCGGCGAGCCGGATGTCTGCCGCCGGCTACCTCGCGCTCCGCGCGTACATTGCGCTCGACAACTCGGAGCTTAATCTCGACGCGTCGGCCGGTGGGCAGCGCCTGACCGCAGGCTGCCCGCGGCTTGGGACCGACCCAGCCGACAGGGAGGTGCAAGCGGTGCGATCGAGCTGCAACGCTCAGGCCCTCGTTTACGAGGCGGCTGCTGAATTTGACCGATGCAAGGGGGCTCCCGTTGGCTCTGAGCAGGGACGAACATGCGAACCCAACTACTTCGTCATGAGCACTCGCGGCTGGAATCAGTACCTTGCCGCGATCGGGGAGATCACGGATCAGCTGACCCCAGGGCCCTGCCGAAGCTTCATCGATGAGAGTGTCCCGCAGGTGCGGCAGGTCGTCGAAACAAGCACCGCATTCCTTACAGCGTTGCTAACGAACGCGTCTGACGCGGTAGCGAAGGCGGGCGCGTATAAAGCGGCCTCAGCAGACCTTGCCCACCTGGGAGAAGAAGAGACTCCTGCGAAGCAGAATAGAGATGAACTCGCTTGCCGCCCGCAGGGCGTGACAGAAGCGAGCCTCTCGGCGACGGCGACCACACCTGCTCCGGCTATCAAGAAGACCGCTCTCGTCCCAGCCCCTGAGGGATCAGAACCCGGTTCGAGCCCGCCACCGCCACCGGTGCCGGCACCTCAAGAATCAGTGGCCACCGTCGACGGGTACCCGATCTCTGGCGCCCTGATCGCGCATTGGATGTACGTGGCGGCGAAAAGCAATGCCGCCACGACCGCCGGCACCCCTGTCATTGTCCCGACCGACCCGCCGGGCTTCTCGGACTGTCTAAAGCAGGTGCGGGCGGAGATCCCATCCCTCGCCAAGACCTCTGACACGAAGATCGTGATCGACTGCAAGCAGCTTTTCACCTCGCTCGTCAGTCAGGTCATGGACTACCTAATCAAGTCCTACTGGTATCAGCTTGACGCGCTAAAGCTCAACATCATGCCGACGTCATCCGACATCAACCAAGCCTATCTCCAGGGCGTGAAGCAGCAGAAGCTCACAGGCGCCGCAATGACGAAGTTCCTGGGTCAGACCGGACAGACATTGGCAGACGTCAGGTGGCGCGTGTTGATTAACCTGATTTACAAGAGGCTGATCGCACGGGAACAGACGCACGAACCTCCGGTAAACGCGGGGGCCGTGCAACGGTATTACGCTGACCACCCGAGTGAGTTCCGAGCCTCTGGAGGGTCCATCGAGTCGCTGGTCAAGGCAACGCCAGCAATTGAGAAGCTCCTGAATTCGCAGAACGAAAGTCACGCCGAATCCAGCCTCGACGCGCAAGTGAAGAGCGCTTACGGTACCGAGACCCTCTGTGCGACCCACTACTCCGTGAATGACTGTGCCGGATACCGGACCAGTGCCCTCCCCGCCGCGCTCTCGAAAGAGCCTGTTGTAACGGTGCCGCCGGCACCTGCTCCGAACCACTTGCAGACGATCGATTTGATCAAGGGCACGGGCCAAGTGGCCAATGCCGGCAGCGACCTCACCGTCAACTACGTCGGGGAGCTATACAGCAACCACAAAGTGTTTGACTCCTCGTGGCAGCGCCACAAATACTTCGGTCCCTTCAAGTTAGGCGCAGGACTGGTCATCAAGGGATGGGATGAAGGCCTCGTCGGGATGCGCGTCGGCGGCCGTCGCGAGTTGATCGTTCCGCCTGCTTTGGCCTACGGAAGCGCCGGAAGCCCTCCCGTGATTCCACCGAATGCCACGCTCGTATACGTCGTAGATCTCATCTCGATCTCTTGAGCTTCTAGGGCCATCAAGCTCCCAATCGGTGGAATGGCGCGGCGGGAACGACGTCGAAGGCGCGGCGCCTCGAGCTGCCATAGCCTGGCAAACGGTGTCGCGCCTACCCGCGGGACCCCCCCCCCCCCCCCCCCCCCCCCCCCCCCGCGGACAGAAGTATGCCGCGACCGGCCCGCCGCACTTCGTCGCCGCAACTCGTGGGCGACACGGAGCTCCACTTCATGACCGGCTCGACCGAGCATGTGCTCGGCAACAGCTTGCTCTGCGCCGCTTGGACCTACGCGCAGACGGTGGCGCTGCTGTTCGACGAGTTCGACCTCGATTCGGCTGCGTTTACCGTCAGGGTTATAGAGCCGTCCTGATCGGCGTGACCGAGGCTCAAAGGCAGCAATCGCAGGAAGAGAGGCTGCAAGACTGGGCTGACCCGAACCCTCAGCTTGGGCTCTCACCGCGAGGATGCGCGTCGATGAACACGGCGAGTGACGTGTGTGCCCAACCCTGGAAGCCTTCGAGGAAGCGCGCGCCATCGCTGCTCGCAACCGTTCCTACCGCGTTCAGGGCTGACGCCAAGGCTTCATCGTCTGTGACGCCGAGAGCGGCGCGCATCGACGTGTCAGTCAGCAACGTGCCGACAATCCCCTGAACTCGGTCTTGGCGGAAACGGGAGAAATTTGGGTAAAACGTGTGGCCGAAGTCCAGGTTGGGGCGGTCAGCGGCGGCCACGACATTCGACAGCGCGTCGAATTGCGCCAGGCTCGTTAGGAGCGCCTCATCCTCTGCGCGGACGCCGTCGGGCGTAGGCACTCGAGGCGGCCGGCGTCGGCTCGCGCGACGTTGAGGATGCTCAGCTCGACAACCCTGCCTTCTTGCTCCTCGTGAAGGCGGCTCGCACGACTCATCATCGTGACGGAGTGGCGGAGCCAGTTTGTCTCGTAGCCGGTCAGACGCTCAGCGAGCTGCAACGTCAGCGCCCGGACGGGCGCCCAATCGCCACGTCGAACCGCGAGCCCGCCTAGCGCGTACACCTGGGGCATGAGCTGAGACCACACACCCGGCGCCAGCTCATCGCGGGAGATGCGCGACGAGTACCCGAAACGCTGCGCATCACCTTCCGCGAGCGGCATCGAGTAAATCTCACGGAAAACTCCGATGATGCGCTCGAACCACCCCTTCTGGCCGTATTCGAGGAACGTCGCAGCCAGGCATGCAAGGCGGTCAAGGAGAGCGCCGAGTTCCTCCTCTACCTGTCCAGCCTCAGTGAGTTGGCGCGCGCGGACGGTCGCTGTGGTTGGCAAGCTCGGTGCTGGTGATGTGGCGGCGCAGTTCGTGCTGGGTGATGTGCCCGATGACCGCGATGTGCGCGGTGCTGGCGCGCGCCGGTGCGGTGCGGGTCAGGATCGCCAACGGGCGGCCGTCCCACGCGGAGCGCAAGGTCGGCGATAGCGTCGAGATCTCGCGGCTGGCGGCTTTCAGCACAGACGCGAACTCGGGCTCGATCACGAGCAGCCGTTGATCCTTCACGCCGGGGTCCTGGCTGGTGGGATCACGCACGGACCAGATCAACCCCTCGCCAGACGAGAGTCCGGTCAGGACCCTTGGTTCGATCGACGGGTCCACGGTCGCCAGGAGCCGGCGGACGTGATCCCACGAGGAGCCCTTGCGCGCCTTTGAGCTGTCGCCGACGAGGAGCATGAACTCGTTGGGGTGATGGCGCGTCGCTTCGACCTCGAAGAACGCGCCGCGCCCGACCGCGGCGCCGAACGCGACCAAGAGTTGGGTCAGGATCGCGACCGGGTCGGCCTCGGTATGGGGCGCGATCCGGTGGACGATCTCGCCGAGCAACTCGTGATAGGCCGCTGCCTCTGGCGGGGCTGGCCAGTCGGCCGGTGCCGTAAGGACCGTGTCGTTTGTCGGTTCCTCGGGTGGCTGGTCGAGGAGCGACAGTGTCATTCGGCGGAGATCTCCGCGACCGCTATGCGGACGGCGGACTCATCCACGATCGCCTGCTTGGCGGCGAACGCGGCGATCAGGGACTGAACGGCGAGGTTGTTGATCAGCCGCGGGAGACCGCGGCTGGTGCTGTGGATCAGCCCGATCGCGTCGTCGGAGAAGAGGGTGTCGGAGCGGCCCGCGAGCGCCAAGTGGTGCTGCACGTAGCTGTGCGTCTCCTTCAGTCCAAGCCGCTGATCGCGTAGCGGACCGCGATCCGCTGGTCGAGCGCGGTGAACGTCCCGTTGCGAAGCTTGCGTCGCAACGTCGGCTGGCCGAGCAGCAGCAGGCAGAACGGGGCGGTCTGGTCCATGCCCATGTTCGACAAGCACCGGATCCCCTCCAGCGACTCGGCATCGAGCAGATGGGCCTGGTCGATGATCAGCACCACGTGCTTGCCGCGCTCCGCGGTCTCCGCAGCCAGCAGCTCTTGGGCTTGGGGGATCAGCGCGGCGTGATGAAACCGTGGGGTGCCGCCTAGCGTGGTGATGATCAGCCCGTAGATCCCGCGCAACCCCACCCCCGGGGTGCCGAGATAGAGCACCGTGTGTCTTGAGGCGTCCAGGCCGGCGACCGCCGCTCGTGCGGCGACGGTCTTCCCGGCGCCGCACTCGCCACTGATCACGCCAATCGTCTGCTCGCTGATCCACCACGCCATCCGGGCGACCGCTTCGGCGTGCGCGCCATGGGCGTGCAGCATCCCCGGCGCGAGGTCTTTGCCGAACGGCATCCTCGAGAAACCCGTAATGCGTCCGCAACCTGTCAATACTCACTGTTCGTCCTCCTGCTGGTTGGTGTCACGATCCTCGCCCTCGCCGTCGCCGTCGCCGTCGCCGTCGCCGTTGTTGTTGGCGAGGCTGGCGTAGTCGATGCGGTGCCCTGAGAGCTCGGCGTCGCGCTTCTCGGCGAGGAGCTTGAGGTAGTCGATCCCGGTCGCGGCCGGTGGTGGCGGGAGCTCGCGCTGCGCTTGGGGGTGGGTGTGGCGGCCGATCACCAATGGGACCGCGGTCCCGAACGGCCGGTGCTGATAGCGGACCTCGATCCTCGTCAGGTCGAACGGGTCGAACACCAACTCGACCTTCCGGCCCACAAGCGCCGGATCGACCTCGTATTGATTGCCGTGCAAGGACACCGTCGCGGTCTTCGTCACGATCCGCTCGGTCGACCACAGGAAGGCCTCGCGTAACAGCGCCGGCGTCGGGAGTGGCGGTGCGCCGGCGGCATCGAACCGGGCGAGCGGTGTCTGCCCGGTCTCGGAATGCACCCGCCGGTGATAGATGACCTCCAGTCACGCGGAGAACAGCCGGTTCAGTTCAGAGAGCTCGATCCCGTCGTCGATCTCGACCAGGAACTGATCGCGGACAGTCCGGAAGAACCGTTCGATCTTGCCTTTCGTCGTCGCCGCGCGTGGGCTGGCATGAATCAGCTTCACGCCCAAGACCGCACAGGCTCTGAGCAGTTGTGTGGACACGAACGCCGATCCGCGATCGACCAGGATCGCGTCGGGCACGCCACGCGACATGAGCCCGGCGCGGAGTGCGGCCTCGAGGCGAAACACGTCCTCGCCGGTGCCCCACCGCCACCCCACCAGCAAGCGGGAGTGGTCGTCGATCAACGCGAGCAGCACCGCCCGGCGCGCCGCGCCGCCCGCGAGCTTGGGACCATGCAAACCATCCCCAGTCCACAACTCGTTGCGCGCGGACGCTTCGAACCGTCCATAGACCCTGCCCGGCGACCGTCCGTCCGCGCGGACGTTCAACCCCTGTCGGGCGAGATGGGTCTGCAACGTCCGCAACCCCGGCACAGAGTCGTCCGTGCCGGCGATTGCGAGCATGATCTCCCTCACCCGCGCCGCGGTCCGCTCCGGCCGCTCCCGTTTCAGCTGATACGCCAGCTCGAGCATCCCGACCGGCGTGCGCAGCGGAACGACACGAGGCTGCGGCACGAGCGCTTCGAACCCGCCGTGCCGATACGCGCGGATCCATTCATCCAGCGTGCCACGGGCGACTCTGACCAGCCGCCCGTCCGGGCCGACATGCTCACGCTCTGAGAGCGCGCGGACCAGCCGGCCGCGCTCGCGCTTCGACAGGCCCGGGTCGGCCGCATCCCTGACGAGCGCATACCGGAACAACCCGACCTCGCGACGACTCTCCACATCCGTTCTTGCGCGCTCGCTCATCCGAGCGCGAGACCTTCTCAGCTCACATCGCCCACGAATAGGCGGGGGTTCGTGTTGCCAACAACTCGCCGCCCGAGAGCCTCGACGCGATCAGCCACGGATCACCCGGCCCGAACCGCAACACCCACGCCCTGGCTGCGACCGCGATCACCTCGACCGCGTCCGCGATAGCGCTCCCGGCTGGCATCACCGGACCGAGCTCGGGATCCAACGCGACCGCGCACCGCGTGAAATACGACCGAATCACCTGCGCCCGGTCCCGGAACCGGCGCAACCAACCACGGACAGTGTCCGCATGCACCCCGAGCCGCCCGGCGATCCGGCGATACGCCTCGCCCGCGACGCTCGCCACGATCGCCGCGCCGATCACCGACACCTCGTCCTGGCGACGCAACAACGCGATCTCCGGCAACAACACGTGGGTGGCCGCGCAGCCCCGACACCGCGCCCGCCGCGGCCGCAACCACCGATCCCCCGACCGACACCGCAAGACCCGCTCCCGCGCGTGCCCCCAAGGCCCCAACACCTCACGACACGACGGACACACCAACCCACCGTCGACGAGCTCAGCCTCCACGCGCGCCAGCTCGGCGCATACGATCAACATGGGTGCCACCTCCGGCATCCAAGAGAGCCCTCCCGGCGCAACGACCAAGCTGGCGGGAGGACTCTCGCGCGTTCAGAACCGCGCGAAGCCTGCCAACCCCGCCAGCATCATGCCGCCGACCAACGGCACCAACCCCAACCCCCGTGCCGGATTCAAACGGCGCTCAACAGGCACCCGCATGGCGATGATTGGGATCGCGTCGCTCACGCGTTGAAGGGTGCGGGATCGATGCCCACCGAGACGGCAGGGTTCCGCTGCCTGACAAAATCCTAAGCAGCCCTTGCTCCCATTGCGTTGTACGGCAGATAGCCACACAACGTAAGCTCAACTAGGGGGCAAATTTCGCCGTAGCGATACTGCATCCGGACTAACTTCTGGTACCGCGAATAGCTCGCATCCTGCCAAGCCCTTCTTGGCGTTACGATATTTGCCAGACATGGCCCTGGCAAGCTCCTCACCCAAGCGTCTCGAGGCGGCGTATGTGGCGCTCGTCCGAGCGAGCACGGTCAGCCACACTCCCGGTGTAGTCATCGCCGAGCGCGACCTTCCGATCCTTGACGACTTGACCGGCGCGCGCAGCCGCAGCCACGGGGTCATCGCCGACCTGATCGCCGCCGGGCGGCTGCGGCAGGTCCGGCGCGGGGCATACGTTCTCGTCAACGCGGCGGGCGTCATCGACGTCGACATCCTCGACCTCGTCGCCGCGCTGACGCCTCGACCGTACCTCGTGACCGCCGGCAGGGCACTACAGTTTCACGCGATTAGCGATCAGTACTTCCACCAGATCCAGGTGCTGGTCCGCACCCAGCTCCGCTCGTGGTCCTGGCGCGGCGACACCATCCGCTACTCGCGCGTAGCGCACAGCTTCAGAGGGGTCACGACCCGCACCCGCAAGACGCCCGCCGCCATCGCTACGGCTGAGCGAGCTATCGCCGACAGCTTGGAGCACCCTGGATGGGGCGTGACGATCTCGCAAGTGGCCGAAGCGCTCGACACGATGCTCCGCCGCGACCCCGGATCGGCGGACCGACTCGCGGCCGTGTCGGCCGATCAGTTCGGCTTTGCGCTTGCTCGGCGCCTTGGCTTTCTCATCTCCAAGCTCACTGACGAGGACCGGGCACGCGGCTTCCTGCCCTTGAGGGGTCGGAGCAAGGCAGCAACGCCGTTGCTCGCTGGGGGCGCCCCCGATGGTCCGATCGACCGAACCTGGAACGTGCGGGTCAACGTCGCCGCGGGCGTGCTGCTCGAGCATCGGGAGATCCGCTAATGGCGACGCCCGTGCGCCTGATCCGCAACGAGTTCGAACTCCAGGACCTGATCGACCGACTGGGTCGCGACGCAAGCCTGGTGGAGCGCGACTTCGCGCTCGTCACGATCGCAGCCGGACTCGTCGAGACCTTCGGCGATGGGCTCTGCTTCAAGGGCGGCTTCGTGCTCCGTCACGTCTACGGGCACGAACGGTTCTCCCGAGACATCGACGCGACGAGGATCAACCCGCCCAAGAGCAAGCTCGACGCCACCGAGGTGTCAGAGGCGATCAGAGGCGCCAGCGTGCGGAACTTCCTCACCCTCAACCCACGCCGACCGGCGACAGACTCCGGACGCAGCCTCGACTTCGACGACATCCGCTACACCGGCCCCATCGGCAGCGGACAGGTGTCCGTCGAAGTCAGCTACCGCGAGGACGTCATCGACGGACCAGCCCTCGCCCCGATCGGCGCGCCCTACTACGAGCCGTTCCAGATCCCGGTAATGCGCTTGGACGAGATCGTCGCCGAGAAGCTCCGAACACTGGCGCAACGCCGGCGCCCCACAGACCTCTCGGACCTCGCGATGGTCTTCCTCGAACACACAATCGACGACAAACACGTCCGCGCGCTCGCGGCGCGGAAGTTCGAGCTCGTCAAGGACACCGACAACCGCGCACGGATCGCGCAGAACATTGACGGCATGAGCAGCGACTACGACGCCGCCGTCGCCGCTGTGGCGCCCGACGCACCTGGCTACCAGCAGGCAGTTGGTGCCGTGCTCCCGCGTCTACCAGGCCTGCTGCCGTGACCGTCTGATGGAAACCATCTGGAAACCTCAGGCCGCATCAAGCACCTGTCAGCCCGCAGCACCGGAAAAGCTGAAAGTCGGTGACCACTGAAGAACTCGCGATCGGACGGGAACGCAATACGTCTGCGGGGTCATGGTAAGGAAGGGGTCATCGGTTCGAGTCCGATAGAGGGCTTCCCGGTCTTTGCAGGGCTTTTGGTCATTTTGAAGTCCTCCTCGTTTTGTGTAGCGCGTCCATTCCGCGTCCACCAGGTCCGCGCGGCCCGGATTTGACGCTCCGCCGGCACTCGTTTTCCGTCCCAATTCGCGATCACTCCTGCGTAATGCTGCTCGATCATCCGGACGCTCGTCCCGACTTCCTTGCCGACCGTGGTGAGGGGCACCCCTTCGTAGACGCGCAGGGTGATGAAGCTCGAGCGGAGGTCTCGTGGGCAGGTGCCGGTCGAGGCGCACCCGGGACGAGCTCGCGCTGGGCTGCGGCGGTCAAGTCGCGGCCATTCAGGCTCGCCTGACCACACGCGCCGGCGCCAGTTGCGCCAGTCGTCGTCATCCCAGAACGTGCCGTCGTGCGCCGGGAATGGCGCAACCGAGCCCTGCGACTCCCCTGCTCGCGGGCCATCGTGCCTAGGAAATGCCGCTGTCGCTCACGTGGCCTCGGCCGCCCCACTTCCGGCGACACCCCTGCACGGCCGAACGCAGGAATGTCGCGCTCAGCAGTTGGAGGGTCGGCCGTTGACGAGTCCTGAGGCTGCCGGCAGATCGGATCGTTGGCCGGTCATGTAGCGCAGCTCCGCGTTGGTCTCGCGTCGCCTGGACGGGACCTTCGCGTGCGGGGTCGTTCAGTCGGCGATATCGCGGAGTGCGAGGACGTGCTCTGCCCGGAGTCGGACGAGCAATTCGCCGTCTACCGCGTTCCGCCGACCGTACTGCTCGGCCAACTCCTCCCCCATGTAGCGAGCCGCGATGCGGATCGAGACTGGCAGCATCTCGTCGAGGTCGGTGCTGAGCATCACCGCGCCGCTCACCGTGACGAAGGCATACGGCGGCCGATCGTCGTCAACACAGATGCTGGCCATCCCCGTTCGCGCGAGCGCGCGTCCCTTGACCGCGTCCGCGCCCGTCATGAACACGAGATCGTCAGCCTCCAGCACGAACCAAACCGGCACGACGTGCGGGCGACCGTCGCGGCGGGTCGTCGCAAGCTTGCCGGTCCGAGTCCCGGCACACACGAACTCGCGCCACTCGTCGTCGGTCATCGCGGGCATAAGCGAGAATCCTACGCAGCGAACTCGGACCACGACCCGCGATCGTCAGCGCGACCGCGGGGCGATCGCTGCCCCTACTCGTCCGAAGCGACACTCGTCAGGCGTCACGCCGATTGCCACTCGCGATGCAGAACGGCGAACACCCGCAGGGTCGACCATTCGCCCTTGAACCAGTCTGCCTCGATCAGCCGCGCTTCACAGCGGAACCCGAGCCGGTCGAGGAGCCGCTGGACGGCGCGGTTGCGATCGTCGGCCTCAGCGTACACACGATGGATCGCATGGTCCCGAAACAGTTTGGTGATGATCGCCCTAAGCGCCTCGGTCGCCAACCCGCAGCCCTGAGAGCACGGGGCGAAGGTGACGCCGATCTCTGCGGTCGCTGGTTGATCCTCAACAACACGTACTGCGCAATCGCCGCATAGCCCGCCGTGGAGCCGGTCGATAGCGGCGATCTGCATCCACTCTCCCGGCTCGCCGAACTCGGCAGCCTGTTGGGAGGCGAGAAACCGTTCGGCGTCCGCCATGGAGTACGTCGTGTCCCACGACTGATAGCGAGCAACCACGGGGTCGCTGCGGTACGCGACGAACGCCGCAAGGTCCTCAACCAGAAAAGGCCGCAGCGTGAGTCTCTCCGTGACGATCGCGAACACCGGGGGCATCGTCCCAGGTTCGCGGGCGCGTCTCCCTTTCCGTGCACGGCAACACTCTGGCAAGCGCCGCCCGCGAGCTCGGAGAGCCGGCGGCGGGTGGGGCGCTCAGGAGGTCGCGCCTACGCAAAGCGATGAATCTGCACGGGTCCCCGTCAGCCCTCCTATCGGCGACTTGGGCCGGTCGGGGATGAGCCGGGCAAATTGCGACGAATACGTCGGGCGGTCAGGCTCGCCGCGATAGCTTCAAGGTGCGCCGTGGCGGGAGCGGCGTTTCTCCACATTGGGACCCAAGAGGAGCCGAGGCGATGCCTGATCTTCCGATTGAACTCATCCCTCTTGTCGGAATTATGGTGTCGACCATCGTCCGGTGGTGGAAGACGCGCCGTGCCGCAGTCATTGTGGTCACCGGGGAGCAGCGAGATCGTCTCGGCGATGCTGACAGCATCTCGCTCTCGCCAGAACTCGTTCATCGGCTTGAGGGCGAACCGGGAGGCTCTGTGTTCGCCGAGGTCAGGCTTACGCCGTCCAGCGAGCCAGAACTCACCACCGCCCCTCCCGATCGCCGCGGGCTCCCACGCGGGGACATCACGTTTCTGCTCGTCGTGCTCTTCAGTGTCGTCGGGTTCGTGTGGTCGATCGTCGTTCTCTCCCTGCACTCCTCGTCGAGCGTGGATACGGACGCAGCGACCGCCACGCTCGGATGGATGGTTGGCTATTGGTTTCGGCCGGAACTCCTGCAGCGGCGCTCGTCGTAGCGGCGCCCAAAGGCAGCAGTGGGGGTCCTTCCTGCCATAGCCAGACTCGCCGTCGCCGCGACCGCGCTGCCTAGGAATTGCCCGGTGCGGGCATGGGGCGCCAAAGTTGTGCTTCCGGCGATTTCCAGGGCCGCTCCGGATTCTCGCGGTTCGCCTCCAGGCCGATGTTTATCGAGGGGCGTGACGAGAACCCCAGAGCGTTGCGTTGACGCGTACACGGCAAGCGTCACAAAGGGCGCCCCACGAAGCCGGCTCTTCGGCGGCGCTCCGCGCGCGTCTCGGAAACGTCGTGACACGTCGCCGTTGGTGCTCCGTCAGGCGGTGCAGCTGCTGCGTGCTCAACCCGGACTTCCTTCAGCAGCTCCTCGCGGGGTACCGCGCCTGGAAACGCGTGCCAGTCCTCGCGTTCGGGCCGTCGGACGCCAGCAGCGCGACTGTGCGCTCAAAGCGCTCTCGCGCCTGCTCCGCTCGACTCTCGCGCCTCCGCGTGGGCGCGTCGCTCCTCCGTGAGCTGTCAGCGGGACCAATCCCGAGATGGCCGGTACCATCATCGAATCCGATGGTGGAGCCATCGTGATCGGTTCGAGCTGCGCGCACCTGGTGTCTTTGCGTTCCTTCATCGCGACAGTTGTCTACCCGTGTAACGCCAGAGGGGTTTCAGTGGCATCTGGGTGAAGGAAGATCGCGGTGTTCTCCCTGCGACCCGACGTCGAAAGCGGTGGGCCCGCTTGCAGACCATGCCTGATACGCGACGAGGCCGCCCACGACGATCCGTGGGCGGCCCCGGTTGTCTCAGGACAGCTGCGAGCCGGCGGACCGGATCGGCAGGGTCAGAGATCCGACCCGAGATTGATCAGGCAGCTGTACCCCGCGCACGCGCCGCCAGATGACGGTGGCGGGGCCAGGTCGACGAGGTTCCACGTGGCGTTGTCGACGGTCGTCGGCCAGGCCTGACTCTGGATCGTGACCGGTGAGAGCTCGCCGACAAGGTTGGCCTGCGCTGCCAGGACGGAGGTGGAGTTGGTGAACCAGCCGTTCGTTTCCAGGGAGGCGACGTTCTCGATCACCGCGCCGGGGGGATCGTTCAACTCCAGGTTGAAGCTGTAGATCTCGGGGTTGAGGCCCCCGTCGTCCCCCGTGATCGGTTCCATAGAGGACTTGGTGCCGACGATCCACAGCTGGTTGGCCTGGTTGGCCCCGAACGCCTGGCACGCGGAGGACTCTGCGGCCGACCCGACGGTCGGGGTGTCGGCGAAGTCGGCTGCCTGCAGGCAGGTGTGGAGGCCGTCGGGGTTGTAGTTGATGATTCGGTACACCGACGCCTCGTCCTGGAACACGACGGTGCCGTCCAGGTAGTCGGCCGGTGTCGTCACGTCGACCGTCCCGACCAGTTGGAAGTACCACGCCTGGTCGGGAGCGGAGACCAGCCATGAGGTGTTGACCTGCGTGCCTTGGGCGATCGCCCCGTTGGGGATCGTGAGGACCTGCTGGTTTGAGCCGTTGAACCCCGCGGCCAGTTCGGCCTCGGCCCCGAGGGCACCCGGGGTCGATGGCAGGACGGCCTCGCCGGAAGCGGTCGTGGGCGGCGTCGACGGGATGGTGTACACCCCGAGGCTGCCGTTGCTGCTTCCGGGCACGGGGCTGGCTGATGCCGCGGAGGCGGCCAGGCCGAGCGTCGCTCCCCCGGCCAGGGCAACGGTGGCGGCTGCGCGGATGACACGGCGGGCAGTAGCAGGCGTGAACGCTGAGAAGATGCTGGTGGTTTGCATTCGATGTCCCTTTCGAAACACGATGAGTGGATTTAGTCGTTGGGTTGGTCAAGCAAGGAGGAGCGTGCCCGAGCGGCAACCGCGTGCCATCGGTACGGCGCTACTGCACTTTGCGGCCGGGGGTACTGAGTCGGCGGCTGGCTACCGATCGCCGAGCTTGGGCGAGCGGCACGTCCAGCGCGCGCCGGATCCGCGGCTTTAGAGGTCGCGGCGGTCGCTGACGCCGAGCTTCGCCATCGCCCGGTAGAGGTGCGACTCGACGGTGCGGACCGACAGCACAAGCCGCTCGGCGATCTGCGCGTTCGTCAGCCCTTGCCGCGCGAGCGCGACCAGCTGCGCCTCGCGCGCGGTGAGCTCGGTCGCGGGAGCGTCGAGGCCGTCGATCGCGGGCAGCGTCCCGCCCTGGCCGCCGACGACCAGTTCACGAGAGCGCGCGGCGGCACGCCGTGCAGAATCCTGCCGGCCGCTCTGCAGGAACGCGGTCGCGGCCTCGGCCGCCGCCTCCGCGGCGTAGCGCAGCGTGCCGATCCGCGCAAACTCCTCGGCGACCTCGAGCAGCATCGGTCCTGATCGGGCGGCGAGGGCCGCTGCGTGGTCGGCGTAGGCGGCCACGAGCCGGGCGTCACAACGCTCGCGCAGGTCCGACAACGCCGCCGCAACCTCGCGCGAGCGGGCGCCGCACCGCAACGCCTCGTACTCGAGCTGAGCAGCCGATACGGGCACATCCGACAGCGACGCGGCGGCGTCCACGAGCAGCCGCTGCGCGCGGGCCCTGTCGCCCTGGGCGTCGGCGGCCCAGGCGCGCGCGCGGACAACAGTCGGAAGCTGGCTGGGCAACGGGTCCGCTCCTTTCAGGGCTTCCTCGCAGCGCGCGAGCGCGCGGGCGACGCCGTCGATGTCGCCGGTGAAGCGGGCAATGCCGGTCTGGTAGGCCCAGCCGACCAACAGCAGCCCGAACGTGTCGTGTTGCTCGAAGTGAACCTCACCTTCCGCGAACCAGCGTGCGGCGTCGCGGTAGCGGCCGGCGAGGAACGCGACCCCGCCCAACGCGCAGGCGCCGATCCCCGCCGCCGCGTGATCTCCCGCTCGCACTCCTTGCTCGAAGATGGCCTCCATGGTGCGCTCGTATTCGGCCAGGTCCTGTCCGCTCTCGAGCGAGATCACGCTCAGCGAAGCGAGCGCCAGTTCCTCGATGTGACTGGACAGCGGCGGTGCCGGGCGGATCCTGCGGATCAGTTCATACGCCTCGAGAACCCTGCCGCTGAAGAACAGGTTGATTGCGTAGATCGGTTCGAGCTGATCGCGAACCTCCTCCTCCAGGGAGCCGTCGGCCAGGATCTCCCCGGCGATGGCGACCGTCCCGGCCGGGCCGTCGAGCATCGCCGCCAGGTGCAGCCGCACCGGATCGACCCGTCGCAGCCAGGCGCCTTCCGTCCACCAGCCGCGCGCTCGCGCGAGCAGCGCCCGGGCCTCCTCAGGGCGCCTCAGCCCCCAGTAGAGCACTGAGACGCGCTGCTCGAGATACGCGATCGCGGTGTCCTGAGACTCGATCTTCCCCTCGATCCCGGCCAGCAGCGACTCCGCCTCGGCAAAGCGCTTGCAGACCTGATCGCACCGCGCGAGCAGCAACGCCGCTTCGGCGCCGGCGCCCGCCTGCAGTGCCTGCCGAGCGAGCTCGGCACCGAGATCCGGATCGCCGCTGAGGTTCGCTGCCCGTGCCGCGTCGAGAAGCATCGGCGTGCTGATCGGGGCGCCGGCATCGAGCCGCCAGCGCGCGATCAGCAGCGCGCCCTCGGCGCCGACCTCGCCCCGCCCCTCGACCATCGACGCGAGCGCCAGCCGCAGCTCGCGTGCGCGCATCGACGCAAGCGACGCGCGGATCGCCTCGCCATAGAGCGGATGCGCGAGCCGGACCAGCCCGTCGCCACCCGGGCCACCCGCCGCGATCAGGCCGCGAGACTCGACGGCAGCGGCCGGCTCGCTGCCCGCCAGTTCGATGAGCTCCGAGACCCCGAGCGGTTCGCCGAGCGCGAGCAGCTCCAGCACGCGACGCTCCGCGCTCGTCAGTCCGGCCAGACGTGCCGAGACCGCCTCGGTAAGCGACGCGCTCAGCGGCGGGCGCTTCGGCATCCGCCACAGCCCGCTGACCTCCGTAAGCGCGCCGCTCCCGAGCGCGCCGAGCATCAGCTCCCGGATGTACAGCGCGTTACCGCGGCTCGTCTCCCACACCCACCGGTGCGCGCCTTCCTCCACCGGTCCGCCGACGATGCTCTCCACCAGCTCGGCGGTCTGCGACTTGTCGAGCTGGGCGAGCTCGAGGCGTTGCGCGCCGGCGTCCTTCCACAGCGAGACGATCGCGTCGGGGCAGGGCTCGCCGGTGCGTACCGTCGCGAGCACGAACGCGTCGGTCGCGCTGGTCAGGTGCAGGACCAGCGCGGCGGAGACGGGATCGAGCAGGTGGGCGTCGTCAACCCCGACGACGAGCGGCCGGACGCCGGCCAGGTCTCCGAGCGCCGCGCCGGCGCCGCGCAGCAGCTCGAACAGGTCATCGGAGCGCACCCGGGCGGGAATCACGCTCGCGAACGCCCCGAGCGGCACGCTCGCCGCGCTGCGCGTCGCCTGGGCCCAGACGGTCGCCGCGCCTGCCAGCTCGGCCGCCGCCAGCGCGGCCCGCGCCAGCCGCGACTTACCGACCCCGGCTCCCGCCAGCAGCACAACCCCGGGCAAGCCCGCGGCCAGGGCGCCTGCGACGCGCTCCAGCTCGCCGGCTCGCCCGATCAACCGCCAGTCTCGAGTCGCGCCCCCCGGTGCTGACGATGAGGTCTCTCCCACCAACGCTTTCGTTCGACTATACGCGTCCCGTCCGACGCCCCCCGGGCGCAGTACCGGGGACGGCGGAGATGCAATCGTGACCTACTGACGACACCCGCCGCGGTAGCCCGCATGCTGCTCCCATGCCACCTCACAGCAGCACACCGATCAGCGCGCATGACCGTCTGGACCCCATACGGTTCCAGGACGCGGCGTTCCGGCTCGGCCTGCGCTCCGCGCTGGCCTCGTGCCGCCACGGGACAGCCGATCTCGCCGAAGTGCTGGCCACCACCGACCGGCTCGCCGATGGCGATCCCGACTCCTGGCTCGACGAGTGGATGGCGATTGCCGGATCAGCCTGGGCGCAGGCCAAAGCCGCGGACCGGGTCGCGGATCGCGCGGGCGGCCTCGCGCGCTACCGACGCGCCGCCACCTACTACGCGCTCGTGCTCGGTCAGGTCCTCCACTCGAGCGAACCCGAGCGCCAACTCGACATCTGGCGCCGCCAGCGCGCCTGCTGGGAGCGCGTCGTCGACCTCTCCCCGGTCTCCGGCGAGCGGCTGGCGATCCCCTACGCGGACGCGACGTTGCCAGGACTGCTCCACGCCGACAGCTTCCTTTACTGATAGAGTAAAGGCATGGCGAGGATCTCGACAAAGAATCAGATCACCATCCCGGTTGCGGCGCTCCAAGAGGTCGGGCTGCACGCGGGCGAGCTAGTCACGGTCGAGCCAGCCGGCGACGGCGAGCTACGAATCCGTCGAGCCACGACCACATTCGATGATGCGTTCGGCGCGCTGACCGGGATTTACCCCGCCGGATACCTCGATCAGCTAGACGCCGAGGACGAGGATCGGTGAAGAGATTGCTCGATGCCGACGTGCTGATCGGAGCCCTTGACGGCAACCATGCGCATCACGACCGTGCTCGTGAACTGCTCACCCAGTGGCGAGGCGATCAGGACGTCTGCGCGGTGAGCGTCGTGAACCTCACAGAAGTCCTGATCGCACCCGCGGCGGATGTCGGTCGGCTCGCCGCCGCCCGCGAGGCGATCGCCGCGCTGGGCGTCACCGTCCACCAGCCCAACGAGGCGATCGGCGTCGAGGCGGCCCGGCTTCGGCAGCGACATCCGATCAGCCTCCCCGATGCCTACTGCCTCGCCACCGCGAAACACACAGGCTCGGCTATCGCCTCGTTTGACGAGAAGATCCTCAAGGCCGCCAAGCGCGAGAAGATCGACATCGGCTGAAGCTGACGCCGGCCGCCGCGCACCGGACCCAGACGCGATCCCCCGGACTATTGCTGGTCGAGCCATCACGCGACATGGCTGGTCTGGCTCGTTGGCTTCTAAGCGGCCACCAACCTCCATGACCGCGCGAGCGGCGATGCAGCGACGCGATTCGGCTGGTGGTGCGTGGCCACTTGTCGCCGGCAGCAGCCATGCCGTCGCCGCGGGTCGGACTGCTGGCTCACGCCTGGAGCGGCAGCGCCGGGCTGACTGCCGCTTCGCGCCGTTTGGGGAGCCTCTGCGGCGGCAGGACGGCAGTTCAGGGCACTTACATTTTCGTGAAAGCGCGGTTCCCACCTCGGCCGAGGTTGGACCGTTCGTTGGCCGTATACGACGTCGGGAGCGATCGATGCTACGCCGGGATGGTGTGGTGGCTTTGGGTTTGGGACGCGGATCGCGCGGCGGGAGTCACTGGTCTGTGGGAGTGCTGGGGCGGGTGTGTCCGGTCTCCCAGGCCCAGGCGGCGATTTCTACTCGGTTGCGGACGCCAAGTTTCTCTTGGATGGTGGCTAGGTGGGTCTTGACGGTGCTGAGGGAGATGAATAGCTCGCTGGCGAGCTCGGCGTTGGTAGCGCCTCGGGCAACGTATTGGACGACTTCGATCTCGCGATCAGACAGCGGTCGGGTTGGTTGGGCGCGGGCTTGGATTTTGGTGGGTGCGAGCTGTTGGAGCAGGCGAAGTGTGATTTGCGGCGAGATCAGTGCGTCGCCGGCGTGCGCGGCGCGGACCGCTTCGATGAGCAGAGGCGGGCTTGCGCCTTTGAGCAGGAACCCGACGGCGCCGGCCTGCAGCGCGCCGTAGACGTATTCGTCGAGGTCGAAGGTCGTGACGATCACCACGCGTAGCGGGTCGGTCAGGTCGGGACCGGCGATTGCCCGAGTGACTTCGATGCCGTCCTTGCCGGGCATGCGGATGTCGATCAGGCAGACGTCGGGGCGCAGTCGGCGCGCGAGCCTGATCGCCTCGGTCCCGTCGCTGGCTTCGGCGACGACATTGATGTCGGGCTGGTCTTCGAGGATCAGTCGCAGGCCGCCTCGGATCATCGCTTGATCGTCTGCGAGCAGGACGCGGATTGTCATGTTGCGCTCGGGCCGTTCAGCGGGACCACGGCTCGCACGGCCCACCGACCGTTGGTGTCTGGCCCGGCGTCCAGTGTTCCACCGAGCGCTTCGATCCGTTCGCGCATACCGATAAGGCCGTGGCCGCCGCTGGGGGCAAGCCTCGGCGAGCCGGCCGATCGGGCGGGGCCGTCATCGATGACCTGGACCGTGACGGCGCGGTGGTCATCCTCCACAAGCACTTGGACGCCGGCTGCGCCGGGGGCGTGGAGCACGACGTTGGTCAGGGCCTCTTGGACGATCCGGTAGACGGTGGTTGCCACCTCGGGCGGCCACCGCCGCGTCTGGTCGGGCAGTCGCGCGTGGACTGGGGGACCGTGGCCGGCGAAGCGGTCGATCAGCTCGCTGAGCTGCGAGGGCCCGGTGCCTCGGCCTGGTGCGTCGTCGCCGTCGCGGAGCAGGCTGACGACGTGTCGCATCGCGGCGAGCGCGTCGTTACCGGCCGATTCGATCTCCGCCATCGTGCCCTTCACGGTTTCGGGCTGCTCGGCCGCGATCAGCCCCGCGGCTTGGGCCTGGATCACGATACCTGCGACGTGGTGGGCGACGACGTCGTGAAGCTCGCGGGCCATCTGCAGGCGTTCGTCGCGTCGGGCGGCGTCGATCGCCATTTGCCGCCGGACATCGAGCAGACGAAGCCAGATGCCGATGCCAAGTGCGAGGCCCCATGCCAGCAACGCGAGGAAGCTGAACCCGAGCGCGTATTCAAAGCGAAGCGTCACCCGGCCGGCCACCATCACTGCGCACCCGGCGAGCGCGAGGATCGTCACCGAGCGCGACGGAGCGACGCGAACGGCCGCAGCGCCCAGCACCAATAACCCGCTGACCCCAGCGACGCCGGGCTGCGAGGAGAAATGCAGCATGTCGCCAGTGACGGCTGCGATGCCACCGACCCCCAGTCCGACCGCGGCGGTCAGAACGCGGGCGCGGCTGCGGAGCAGGGCCAATGCGTACATCACCAGGCCTGTAGCCAGCTCGAACGCCCAACTGCCGCGATTGGCTGCGGTCACCGTGCAGTCGACCCCGAGCACAATCGCGAGCATGACCGCCACCGCGGTGCTGGTTGCGGTGTCCGCTCGCGCGGCGATGCTTTGCGTCAACTTCACCATCGCCAGGCTACGCATCAGCAGACGAGATCTGAACTGGCCAAAAGAACGATCTCGCCGGAGTCAAATCCTGCTTGTGGCCGATGTTCACGCCAGCCCGGAGCGTCGATGCTGCAGTCCATGAGCACTCAACCACCGATTATCGAGACCCTGGACCTGACTAAGCGCTTTGGCCACCGCGACGCGGTCGCAGACGTCGACCTGACCGTGCCAGCCGGGTGCGCATTCGGGTTCCTGGGCCACAACGGAGCCGGCAAGACCACGCTGATTCGCATGCTGGTCGGCCTCACCCAGCCGGATTCCGGAACGATCAAGATCGCCGGCCATCCACTCACCGGCAACCGCCAACGGCTCCTCGCGCGCGTCGGAGCGATCATCGAGGAGCCGCGCTTTCACAACCACCTCACGGGCCGCGAGAACCTCCAGGTGATCGCCGCAGCCCGCGGGTTGCGCGCCGAGCGACAGATCGCGCCGGCCCTGGAGCGTGTCGGGCTGACCGACCGGGCTGCCGACCGAGTCGGCAGCTACTCGCAAGGCATGCGCCAGCGACTGGGGATCGCTCGCTGCCTGCTCGCCGACCCGAAGCTGATCATCCTCGATGAGCCGATGAACGGCCTCGATCCCGCCGGCATCCTGGAACTCCGTGCGCTGACCGCCGAGCTCGTGAGCGAGGGACGAACAGTGTTCATCTCCTCGCACAACCTCGACGAGATCCAAAAGACCTGCCAGCTGGCGGCAGTCATCGACCGGGGCCGGCTGATCGCCGGCGGGTCGATCGACGAGCTGATCGGCGACACCCACACGCACTACGACTTGACCTGCGATGATCCGCCTGCCGCTGTCGCGATCCTGACCACGCACCCAGCCGTCACCCAGACACGGCAAACCGCGCACGGCGCCCGCATCACCCTGCGCGATCCCCAGGCGGTCAGCGCCGTGACCGCACACCTGATCGCCTCCGGCATCAACGTGTTCAGTTTCGCGCCGGTCCAAGTCTCACTTGAAGACCGCTTCCTCGCGCTCACCTCACGAGTATGAGCCCGGCAATGAACCAGACCCTCACTCGCAAGCTGATCGCCGCAGACATCCTCAAGCTGCGGCGTCACCGCCCAACAATCCTCGCGGCCTCGTTCCTTTCGGTTGGGATCGCGATCCTGTACTTCGCCTTCATCGATTTCCGCCACCACGGCAACCTCAGCGGCCCCCAAACCCTCTCGGACGGCGCAACCCTGATGGGCGTCTACTTCGGCGCGTTCGCCGCGATCCTGATCGGCACCGAGGCGGGCACCACCGACCTCTCCAGCGGCGTCTTCCGCGACCTCGCCGCCACCGGCCGCTCCCGCACCACCCTGTTCCTCGTCCGCATCCCCGCCGCGATCGCGATCGCGCTCCCCCTCACCCTCTCGGGCTTCGCCCTGAGCGTCATCGCCGCATGGGCGTTCCACGGATCCGCACAGGCGCCGACAGTCGGCTTGACCCTCAAGTTTGTCGTCTGGGTCGCGCTTTCCACCATCGTCCAGACCACGCTCGCGGTCGGCATCGCCTCATTCACCGGCTCGCGCTCGATCACGCTGGTCGCGATCATTGCCTGGAACACAATCGCCACAACCCTCATCCACTTCGCGACCTTCCTCGGCTCCGCCCGGGACCTCGTCCTACTGATCGCACTCGGCCGCCTCTCACCAGGATCCGCAGTGGGCACACACGCCCACCCCGGATCCAGCATCGCGCTCGACAACTTCAAACTACCAATGCCACCGACGGTCGCCGTCGCCGTCATCGCCGCCTGGACGATCATTCCAAGCATCGCCGCAGCACGCCGCACCGCAACCCGAGACACGTAACGCCGATACACCGACACGCACGCGAGCAACCCACCCGCCCAAACCCAACAGCAGGCACGTACCCGCAGTAGCAGCTGGTTTGCGTCTGAGCTGGCAACACTCGCAATAGATCGGCAGTCCAATCCGCGGCGTGCTCGCTCAGCAGCAGCGACTCTCAGCAAGCACACCGGCCTGGTTGTCGCCCCATTCGGCCGTGCCCGGCTCGCCGACGAGCCGGCAACCCCACCCGGACTGCCGCTGTCGCCGAGAAGCAGGCACGAGAACCGAAGCCGAACACACCCAACGCGACAGCCGCTTGCGGACAACCTCGGACACGCCGGGGCGCTGGACCGGCTGACTGCTCCGGTCAAGAACGAGCCACGCATCGCATCGCGACCGCTGGCCGAGGCATGCAGCCGCACGGGCCTGCTCTCGTCGAGCCTTCCGCTCTCGACCGAAAGCAGGTACCAACGCCCCCCACCGAGTTTGGTACCTGCTCTGCCGCTGCTCGAGCCATCAGCCGACATGGCTGCTCTCGGCGTGCCCGACGTGGAAGCAGGCACCGTCGCTCCGAACGGCTCGAGCGCCAAACTGGTCGCCCTCGACCGAGGCGGCCCGAGGACACGGATTGTCGCGAGCGATCCTCTGAGGAGCCCTCTCGAGTGGCCTGCGCTTGACTCGTGGGTCATGGGGTGACCGAACGACGGAGGTTCCGCAAGTACTGCAATGCAAAACGTTGCGCAGACTGGGTTCCGAGCATCACGTCGTCAGTGCGATTGGCTTCAGGGCCAAGAAGGCGCAGCAGACGGCGACGGACTGCCGCGTAGTTGCGACTGCTGTCATGGAGATCTTGAGTCTCCTCGGCGCTGAGGCTGTCGTAATCCCGTCGCTGCCGTCTACCTGTGCGGCCGTCTGGCAGGACGACGCTACCCATGTCGACCGAGCGGTCCGCTCCGGGCGTTAGCAGTGTGCCGAACTGTCCGGACCGCACCTGGCGCGCAAGCTCGACCAGGCGCGGCTCGTGTTCGCACAGCACCGCCCAGCGCGCTTCCGGGGAGAGATTCGCCAACGCGTCCACGGCTTCGATGCGAACGCGGTCGTCATCGCTCATGGGAGCGACCGGCGTGCTGTTCCGAGCAGCATCGAGCAAGCGGAAAACCGAGTTCTGGTCCCGGAGCTCGTGATGCAGACCGCCGTACCGACTCGCCTGCGCTGCCCGCATGAGCGTCCGGGCGTCGCCGTTCGCTGCAGCCCTAACCTCACCCACGGCTTCGCGATCTTCGCGGCCTTCGCGCCCGAGTTCCCCCGCTCGCTTCAACACGGCTTCGACGGCAGGTCCGCCGAAGAGAACCAGCGGATCGGTCTCCCGATATCTACGCGACACCGAGCGAAACACCCAGTGAGCCAAAGAACCCCTCGGTACGCCACCCGTTCCGCGCCGCTGTCCCCACTTTCCACCCACGAACACACGATACCCGTGGAGAGGTCAGCCCAGAACCGGCTGCGTCTCGCAGCCGACCGTTGGGGCCGGGTGCAGCACCGGGGCCAGGCAGGGCGACACGGCGGGCGACGAGTCGGAGCTACGAGCGGGCATGTCGTCCGCCAGCTCCACCAGCGTGGCTGACTTGCCTCATCGGCTGCCAGGCAACACGGCTGCTTCGGGGCCAGCGCCGGCGAATGCGGCCACCTGGCCAAGAGACTGCTTAAGCGGCAATGGAGCGACGAGATGCGGCGGATCCTGGGTGACCGCTTTCCGCCGAGAGCGGACACGTTGTCTCGCTCAGAGCCGCGCTTGCACGTCTCTGCTGGTTCGTGATTTCAGAAGGCAATCGCTCGAGCGGCTAATCCTAACTACTTCCCGCGGAAAAAGTCGGGGGTCTGAGAGAGAGCTTTTCCGTCCGGTGTGACGGTGAGAATTCCCTGCTGGTGATGGGGTTTCTCGTCGAAGGGGGAGTTGATGCTGACGCTTCTGGCCGGGCAGCCGGAGTGCCTGTGGGACGACGCTTTGCCGATCGAGGTGAAGGAGTTGCCCGAGGATCTGGCGGCACTGGACGTGTTGTTGGCAGATCACGAGTTGTTGTGGCCGCTGGTGGAGCGCTGGCGCCGGGAGTTCCGGGACCGGGCGGCTGGTGTTGACCGAGGGACGCCCGACGATCCCGCTGGAGACGTATGTCAGGTTGATGGTGCTTAAGCAGCGCTACCGGTGGGGGTACCGGACGTTGGTGGCGGAGGTGTCGGACTCGATTCATCTGCGCCGGTTCTGCCGGATCAGCCTGGCCGAGCGGGTGCCGGACGAGTCGACGGTCCGCAAGCTCACCAGGCGGATCGGGCCGGAGACGGTGTCAGAGCTCACGCGTGTGCTGATCGTGAGGGCGACGCGGGAGAAGCGGTTCCGGCCGCGGGCGGTGCGGATCGACTCGACGGTGATCGAGGCGGATGTGAAGTATCCGACCGACGCGGGCTTGGCCTCGAGCGGGGTCAAGGTGCTCGCGCGGGAGGGACGCAAGCTCGCGAAGCTGATCAAGGAGAAGAAGGCGCGGGTGCGGGATCGCTCCAAGGCGATGGGTGTGAAGTTGCGGACGATCACGCGCACGGTGCGGCGTCGTTCCGGGGAAGCCAAGCAGGAGGTGCTGAAGCTGACCGGCGAGACCGGCGAGCTGTTGCAGCGCTCGATCAAGGAAGCGCGGAAGCTGGCGAAGATCGCGCGCAGCAAGGCGCGTGGGCGTGGCGCGATGGCGAAGCTCAAGGCCGCGGCGGCGCTGGAGGAGATGGCGGATCGCTGCGAGAAGGTCGCCGGTCAGATCCGCAAGCGTGTTGCCGGCGAGCCGATCAAGGACAGGATCGTGTCGTTGTTCGACGCCGACGCCAGGCCGATCCGGAAGGGGAAGCTCGGGAAGAAAACGGAGTTCGGGTTCGTCAGCCAGTTGGCGGAGGTGACCGAGCACACCAAGCGTGGTGCGCGCGGGTTGATCGTGCCGGCCGCGGCGACGGAGATCGGCAACCCGGGCGAGGACACGCTCTTGCCGCGGACCGTCGCGGAGCTCGAGCGGCTCGGGATCGGGGTGCAAGAGGTCGCGCTCGATGGTGGGTTCAACGTCGGACCGACGACCAGCGCGCTCGAGGACCTTGCCCCGAAGAACGTGTTCATCGCTGGCCGCCAGGAACCCGGCTCGAAACGCACCCAGCGTCGGATGCGGCGCTACCGAACGGGCGCGGAAGGCCGGATCAGTCACCTCAAACGCCGCTACGGCCTGGACCGATCCCGCCTGAAGGGCGACGAGGGCCGGCAGATCTGGACTGAATGGGCGATCCTGGCCTACAACGCCGACACGCTCGCCGTCCGGGAGCGGTGAAACACTCCTAACCGATCTCCTAACCGCTCCTTCGACAAGAGCAAACCCATTACCACGAACGGCCGCGCGAGACTTCATCCTCCGCGGCCGTTTCGTTTTCCCCGGACCGTGAGTTTTTCCGCGGCAAGTAACTATGGGTCACCGCTCTGTGATGGCCCCTTTTGCGCCGCGACCGGCAGTTGGCCGGGCTTCTACGGGGTCGCGCCTGAGGCGTTGCAGATTCCGATTCGCTGTCAGCACAGGTCGTGTCGCCGAGGCCGGTTCCGGTGGTGGGGTCAGGCGTACTCGTCGACGGCGGCGCCGCCGGTGAGGGAGTCGGCGATGCCCGAGCCGTAGCTGGTCTGGCTGGGGGAGTCGAGCAGTTGGGTGAGGTCTTGGCCGGAGGAGAGTTGCTGGAGCAGGATGTTGGGGTTGACGCCGGTGGCAGTGGCGAGTGAGTTGAGGTTGCCGCTGGCGGTGGCGCTTGTGCTGGAGGGCTGCGTACCGTTGATGATGTTGGTGGCGATCTGACCGAGCTGGTCTGAGGACAGGCTCGGGGCGCCCTGTGGCGCGTTGGCTTGGAGGTCCTTCTCCACGCTGGCGAGCAGGTCGCTGCTCGAGACGCCCTTCTGTTGGGCGAGCCCGGCCAGCGTCTTGCCGGACTGCACATCGGTGGAGAGGTCGCTGCTTGACACGCCGAGCAGCTGTGCGGTGTTCGACAGCGATAGCGCAGGCGGACCGCCGGTACCGGACGTCCCACCTTGATCTCCAGACGAGCCCGGCACGTTTGGGGGGGTCGGTGGTGTGCCGTTGATGACGTTTGTGGCGATCTGCTCGATCTGGGTTGAGGTGAGGGTCGGGGCGCCCTGTGGCGCGTTGGCCTGCAGATCCTTCTCCACGCTGGCGAGTAGGTCGCTGCTCGAGACGCCCTTCTGTTGGGCGAGCGCGGCCAGCGTCGTGCCGGACTGCAGGTCGGTGCTGACAGTGCTGTTCGATAGACCGAGCAGCTGCGCGGTGTTGGAGAACGATGGCTGGTTGCCCTGAGCGCTTTGCTGTCCGTATTGCCACTGGGCTGCACTACTGATGGCTTCGATGTTCATCTCACCACTCCTTTGGTCGAGGGATACCTGTCCCTTTGATCGGCTCTGGAGGTGGTGGCTTGACGACATCTTCCCTGCTCTCAGCCTATTCTCAGCAAGCGTTTGGCGTAGTCGCTGAGGCCTCAGATGGCGAGGGCAGGCAATGGGTCGCCGCGGTTGTGGGAGGTGACCAGTTCGACCATACGTCTGGACCAAGACTGCCGACCAGGTCCTCGATTCGATCAAACGCTACTGCGAATGAATCAACCAAGCACAGCACTAGCGTCGGTCGGCGGCCTCCGGGTGTACGGCTCCCGTACGACAACGCCTCGCGGGCTCCGCGGCTCGCCTGAACCTTAGCCTGTAGTTGGAGTTCGCAGACGCTCACCGGTGCCGTGATCATTGGGGTCGGTCGATGGCGCCGCGGTCAGTGGCATCCTCACGCGAAAGACGGCACCATGGTCGGGCGCGTTGCTTGCCTGCACGTGTCCGTGATGCGCCTGAACGATCGCTTTCACGATCGCCAGGCCGAGTCCAGCGCCGCCGTGGCCGCGGCTGCGTCCCCCTTCGCTGCGCCAGAATCGATCAAACACCAGATCCTCTGCACCCGTCGGTAGCCCGATGCCGTGATCGCGGACCTCGAGCAGCGCGGACTCCGGTTCCTGGCGGACGCTGAGATCGATCGGGGAGCCGGGAGGTGTGTGGATCACAGCGTTGCGCGTTAGGTTCGTCAGCATCTGTCGCAGTTGCTCGGGATCGCCGAGAACCCATGGTCGGCCGTCGACGCTGAGCTGGACAGTCCGGTCGGGAGCGATGGCCTGCATGTCCTCGGCCGACTGAGTGGCGAGCGCGCGAAGATCGACTGGCTCAAGGAGCGGCTCTGGCAAGTCATCAAGGCTCGCGAGCAGTAGCAGATCCTCGACCAGGACGCCCATCCTCGCCGTCTCTGACTCGATCCGCTCCATAGCCCGCTCCAACGCTGGCGGGTCGCCCTTGGCGCCGAGACGGAACAGCTCGGCGTACCCGCGGATCGACGCCAGCGGTGTGCGCAACTCGTGCGACGCGTCAGCGAGAAACCGCCGCAGACGCTCCGCGCTGTCGGCGCTGGCGGCAAATGCCTGCTCGCTCTCGGCGAACGCCTGCTCGATCTGTCCAAGCATCCCATTCAGCGACACGCCAAGCCGGCCGACTTCGGTGCGGCGGTTCGCGGGGCTGACCCGTCGCGACAGATCCCCGTGCGCGATTGCGTCCGCAACGCTGCCCATCCGAACCAGCGGGCGCAGACCGAGCTGGATCACGATCCACCCCAGTGCAATCAGCCCGACGATCACGCCCACCCCGAACAGCGCCTCATCGACCATGAGCTGGTGAAGGGTCTGGTCGACGTCACGAAGCGGCACCGCCACGACCATCACCCGCCCACCACGCACCGAAAAGGCAGCAACGCGGTAGCGCAGGCGCGAGCCGGCACGGGAGTCGACCGTGAACAGCTCGAGACGCGATGAACCCAGCCGCGAGACCGGAAACCCGCGGCCCAGCGCCGGAGGCGACGCAGCCGTCTGGCCGTACGTGAACGAGCGACTCTTCAGAACTTTGCCACCCGCACCCAGCAGCAGTCCATAGGTGCCTGCCGCCTGGAACGTCGCCGACCCACCCCTCGGGATCCCCCGGCGAGGAATCGCCGGCAGCCGCGGCGCCGCCCGACCGATCGGAGAGGGCAGGTGCGGCGTGATCACGACACCGAGCCCGAACGACACCGGCAGCTGGGACGCGACCACCTGCTGATCGACCCGCTTGAACAGAAACGAGCGCTGCTCCTCGTACGTCGCGACAGCTGTCGCACCGAGCCCGATCGCCACCAGCGCGACCAGACCGATCAACAGACGCGCCCGCAACGACACGCCTCACTCCTTGGGGAGCCGCAACGTGTAGCCCACCCCACGAACTGTGTGCAACAGCGGCGGCCCCTCAGCGTCCACCTTCTTACGCAGGTAGCTCATATAGGTCTCCAACACGCGCGCATCACCGCCGAAGTCATAGCTCCAGACATGATCCAGCAGCTGCCGGCGCTCAAGCACCTTGCGAGGATTGAGCATCAAGTAGCGCAGCAGCCGGAACTCGGTGGGAGTCAGCGTGAACCAGCGGCCACCCCGGGATACCTCGAGTGTGCCCTCGTCAAGCTCCAGGTCTTCGAACCGCAAACGGCTCGAAGACTCACGAAGCGCACCTGAGCGGCGCAGAATGCTCCGCAGCCGCGCGATCACCTCCTCGAGGCTAAACGGCTTCGTCACATAGTCATCCCCGCCCAGCGTCAGGCCACGCACCTTGTCGGCCGTCTTGTTACGCGCGGTCAGGAACAGAATCGGCACCGCCGAGCGTTCAGCCGCCAGCCTCTTGGCGACCTCAAACCCCGACATGTCCGGCAACATCACATCCAGCACCATCACATGTGGACGCCACCGACGCACCTGATCAAGCGCCTCTTGCCCGCTACCGGCCGCCTCAACCCCAAACCCCTGATACAGCAGCGCCGTCGCAATCACATCGACGATGCTGGGTTCATCATCCACGACCAGCACCCGCACACCCCAGGTCCGACCGACCTGCTGATCATCCATCACGGAATCATCACTCCCCAACCTGGGAAAACCCTGAGAGTGTTTAGCCGACCGTCGCTCCCGGTTGTACGGTCGATTCTCATACTACGTTGTTCACGGCCCTGGCAGGCAAGCAGCCGAACGCCTTGCGCGCCTGACCGACGATCCGATTCGGTGACAACCAGGACTGGATGCGCGTTGGCGGATCTGAAGCTGTCTGGGGGCGAGAGTAATCCGGAACCCGGTGCAATTGAGCGCCGTGCGAGGCTCGATGTCAGGAGCCACGGTCGCGTTGCCGAGACCGGTCCCATGCCTGTCGGCTCGCCGAGTCTGGGCGATGTTCTGCTCGGCTACCACGCTGCCATGGCCCACTTCCTCGAGACACAGCGCGCCGTGATGCTGGGCTATCTCGACGCGGTCGGTGCGGCTTCGGTCCCTGCCGCCCCGCCAACGGTACGTTCAGGTCCGACCGCCGCCGTTCCGGTCGCCTCGAGCGCAGTCCTGGCGACACCGTCTCCGCTTGCTCGGACTCCAGGGGCTCCGGCCCGAGCTGACGCCACGCCGGCGCGCATCGCCGCGCCGACGCCGGTCGCGGAGCCCTCAGCTCCGGGCATCGCCGCGGTTGCCCCCGCCGACGTTAGCGTGGCCTTGAACCGTGCGGGGATCGAGGCGAAGCTGCTCGAGGTCGTCAGCGAGCGGACCGGCTACCCGACCGACATGCTTGAGCTCGACGCCGACCTCGAGGGCGATCTCGGGATCGACTCGATCAAGCGCGTCGAGGTTGCGGTCAGCGTCACCGCCGACCTCGGCGACGAGGTTCGCGCCGGGATTGACATGGAGCAGCTGACCGGCAGCCGCACCTTGCGCGAGATCGTCGACCTGCTCGAGCGGGGGTTGAAGTCGGATGTCGGGTCAGAGCCCGGCGCGACGGACGACAGCGCGATCGCGAGCAGCTGCGCCGAGGAAGCGGGCGCCGAGGTCGAAGCGACGCGTCCGGTGGACGCCGCTGGGCCCGCCCCCGCCGTCCGCGACGTGAGCCGCGACAGCCTTCAAACGGCGGATCCGGACGAGCTTGCCCTGCTTCGCGGCGGCAGCGTTCGCCACGTGGGCGACGAGATCGTTTTCGAGCGAACGCTGTGCATCGCTCGCGACCGGTATCTCGATCATCATCGGATCGCTCGCAAAGCGGTGCTCCCGTTCGCCGCGGCGATGGAACTGATGGCCGAGACGGCGAGCCTGGCGGTGCCGGACCGAGCCGTCATGGGACTCGATGACGTCCGCGTGTTGAAGGGCATCACCGTCCCGCACGGGGAGGGGCTGCCGATCAAAGTGACAACGCAAGCGGGCAAGGACGGCCTCGAGCTGATGATCACAGCGGCGCGCCCGCACTACCGCGGGGTCGCGCGGTTCGCCCCGGTCGCGGAGATCGCGGTTCCCGCCGCGCTCAACGAGCTCGCGCCGTTCGCGATGGAGATCGCGGACGCGTATCGCGAGCTGCTCTTCCACGGCCCACTGCTTCACGGGATTGCGGAGGTCTCCGGCCTTGATGCGCGCGGCGCCAGCGCGACCCTAACGCCGTCGCAGCCGGGTCAGTGGATCGACGGCGGGGACGATTCGCGATGGCTGCTCGATCCGGGCCTCATCGACAGCGCGTTTCAGCTACAGGTGATCTGGGGGCGGCTGAACTGGGACGTGTTCCTGCTCCCAGCGGTACTCGACAGCTGCCGGGTGTTCGATGTTCCGGCTCCCGGCGAGGCGGTTCGCGTCGAGCTGCGGATCCGGCCAGAGAGCACAAACCCGACGAGCCACGCCAACCACTGGCTGTTTGGCGCCGACGACCGGCTGCTGGCCGCGCTCCTCGACGTGGTCGGTGTCGGCTCGAAGGCACTCACGCGCCTCTCAGCGATGTAGCAGCGCCTGCGCCGAGCTGCGCGCCAACTCAATACGGGAGACGGCGGCCGGCGGACGGCCGGCGGATCGTCGCGGTAGCTGCCGATGATCGGCGGCTTCTGCTAGCGCGCCCGATAGGAGCCGTCTTCCAGCCAGGTCCCCGCGTCGCAGCAATGCCACCGCATGCGGGGCGCGTGACGTGGCTCCTCGCCGCCAATGCGGCCACGAGCTCTCGGGGGGCGATCACGCGGCCGCGGTTCGTCCGAGCCGACAAGCTTGCAACTCCGCGCCCGGGGGGCGGGCAGGATGTACGCAACACCGCTAGCACGCCACTAGCACGGTTTTCCATACGAAACCTCTCGCCACCCCGTAAGCCCCCGAGATCGCTTGGGCAACACCGCTCGCAGATCAACCGTGATGCCCTAGGCAGAGCACCGATCCCGCCGTCGCTTTGCCGTCGAGCACGCTCGACCCCGCGCATCGGATTGGCGACCAAACGCTTGCCCGATCCTTGTGCCCACTCCAAGAAGTTCTCGTCGTCTCCGGCCAGAAGGCCAGCATGGGACGCCGCGGGCGGCAAGATGGCGGGCGCGACTCAGATGAATGCGCCGTAGCGCTTGACGTAGCCGGAGAGCTGGTCGGCGATCGCTTCGGGCGAGATGCCGAACTGCTCGATCGTGGCCGTGTTGCGGGCGTAACCCCGCTTCGCGTCCCGATCCAGCCAGGCGAGCAGATTTGCCTCAGCCGATCCGGTGAACTCCATCCCGAGGAACGCGTAGATCTTGCGCACCACTCCGACCTCGTCCTCGACGATCTCGTCGAACCGCACGTCCATCACCTTGCTCTCCGGGTAGCGCGCGCGCCACGCGAGGTGAAGCCTGACTGTCTGGCTGGTGGTATGCAGCATCGTCGGCTCGTGGAACTGTGAGAGGTCGTCGTTGTAGACCGAGCGGACCGCGACGCTCAGCGCGCACAGCGATGGCCAGACAGCAACCGGGTGACGGTGCGTGACGATGAAATCGGTGCCCGGGAAGATCGCCACGAACGCCGCCTCGAGACCGAACAGGAAGGGCGTTTTCAGCACCCACCGCCGATTCGTGCCCGGGAAGTGCTGCCACTGCATATAGCGGAGCAGGGCCTGAAGGTCACGGAGTGCCGCGAGCGGGTCGGTGCCCAGGACCCACTTGGCGTAGGTGGGCACGTTGAGAAACACCGCCCACCGGCAGAGGCTGTTGAAGCCGGCGTCGAGCAGCGTCAGAGCCTCGTCGGCCTCGTCGGCGTACATCGGATGCACCCGTTGCAGCGCGGGCGCCGTCTCAGCGGTCCAATCCAGGTAGCGCTGCGCGGCCTCAACCCGCGGGTCGACCCCCATGCCGTTGGACTGTGGAAAGGGCGCGAAGTTGTGGGCCTGCCAGAACATCGGAGCGTTGAAATCACCGGTCGAGGCGATCATCCGATGCAGCTTGGTCGATCCAGTCCGCGGAAGGCTCGTGATGAACACAGGGGGCAGGACCTCTTCGTCAAGGATCTCCGGGTGCTGCTGAAGGTCCGCACGCATACTCAGGCGGTTCACGAGAGTTCTCAAGATCTCATCGTGCAGTTTCGCCTCGCGTGCGTCCGTCAGAGCGGCTTCCTCGTTGACCGACGTGACGAGCACCCGCAGGCCCTCCGCGAACCCCATGTCGCCGTAATCGTCAAGCGCCGCGACCTGCCGCGCCTGATCCAACAATCCCTCCGCTGACAGCATCGAACTCCGTTCCTCCCCCCTAGCTCCGCAATCGCGGCGTCGCCGACCCTGCGGAGTGCCTGGGTTCTGCTTGCCTGCCAGGGCCGTGAACAACGTAGTATGAGAATCGACCGTACAACCGGGAGCGACGGTCGGCTAAACACTCTCAGGGTTTTCCCAGGTTGGGGAGTGATGATTCCGTGATGGATGATCAGCAGGTCGGTCGGACCTGGGGTGTGCGGGTGCTGGTCGTGGATGATGAACCCAGCATCGTCGATGTGATTGCGACGGCGCTGCTGTATCAGGGGTTTGGGGTTGAGGCGGCCGGTAGCGGGCAAGAGGCGCTTGATCAGGTGCGTGGGTGGCGTCCACATGTGATGGTGCTGGATGTGATGTTGCCGGACATGTCGGGGTTTGAGGTCGCCAAGAGGCTGGCGGCTGAACGCTCGGCGGTGCCGATTCTGTTCCTGACCGCGCGTAACAAGACGGCCGACAAGGTGCGTGACCTGACGCTGGGGGGATGACCTCCAGAGCCGATCAAAGGGACAGGTATCCCTCGGCCAAAGGAGTGGTGGGATGAACATCGAAGCCATCAGTAGTGCAGCCCAGTGGCAATACGGACAGCAAAGCGCTCAGGGCAACCAGCCGTCGTTCTCCGACACCGCGCAGCTGCTCGGTCTATCGAACAGCACTGTCAGCACCGACCTGCACTCCGGCAAGACGCTGGCCGGGCTCGCCCAACAGAAGGGCGTCTCGAGCAGCGACCTGCTCGCCAGCGTGGAGAAGGACCTCCAAGCCAACGCGCCACAGGGCGCCCCGAGCCTGTCCTCAGACCAGCTCGGTCAGATCGCCACCAACATCATCAACGGTACGCAGCCCTCCAGCACAAGCGCCACCGCCAGCGGCAACCTCAACTCACTCGCCACTGCCACCGGCGTCAACCCCAACATCCTGCTCCAGCAACTCTCCTCCGGCCAAGACCTCACCCAACTGCTCGACTCCCCCAGCCAGACCAGCTACGGCTCGGGCATCGCCGACTCCCTCACCGGCGGCGTCGCCGTCGACGAGTACGCCTGACCCCACCACCGGAACCGGCCTCGGCGACACGACCTGTGCTGACAGCGAATCGGAATCTGCAACGCCTCAGGCGCGACCCCGTAGAAGCCCGGCCAACTGCCGGTCGCGGCGCAAAAGGGGCCATCACAGAGCGGTGACCCATAGTTAGCCGCTCGAGCGATTGCCTTCTGAAATCACGAACCAGCAGAGACGTGCAAGCGCGGCTCTGAGCGAGACAACGTGTCCGCTCTCGGCGGAAAGCGGTCACCCAGGATCCGCCGCATCTCGTCGCTCCATTGCCGCTCGTGCAGTCGTGCGGGGATGGAGGTGCCCGCTTGCGCCGGTCCGGCCGCCAAAGCCACGAGCCTCAGGCGCCGCGCCCGGTTGAGCACGGCGCCTAGTCGCTCATTGACCGAGGGCTGCGCTGGCCGGCATCATCGGCGGTCGGCGCGAATGGACCGCGTTGACGATCTCGCTCGGATCGATCCCCTGCAAGTACGTGCTGGTCGTCCCGAGGTCGCTGTGCCCGAGCTGGCGCTGGATGATGTTGACCGGCACCCCCTCGCGGGCGAGCTCGACAGCGTGCCCATGTCTCAACTGATGCGGGGCAAAGCGGCGCCGGACACCAGCCTGGGCGGCGAGGTTGCGGAGCTCTCGACGGACGGCGGTCGCCGGCCATGCCCGGCCGCGGGTCGGGCCGTCAATGATGCAGAACAGCGGCCCGACCGGGAGCTCAACACGCTGCTGGAGCCAGCGGTCGAGGTGCTCAAACCCCCAGTCGTCCATTCCCACCTCGCGACGCCGATCACCCTTCCCGTGCCGAATCAGCACCGAACCCCGGGCCGGGTCGACGTCGGTCTCGTTGAGCGCCAATGCCTCGGAGATCCGAAGCCCTCCGCGCCATAGCACCGCGATCACCGCCCTGACGCGTAGGCCGTGGCGGTCCTCCCCGGCCTGGCGCATGACCGCGATGATCTCCTCAACCCGCGGCGGATCGGCGGGATATCTCATCCCCTTGTTGTGGGGCGCGCGGCCGGCGAGGTAGCCGGGCAGCGTGACCTTCGAGCGTCGCCGTCCGACCGCGTCGACCAGGACCATGTCTGACATGACCTCCTCCTTTGAAGGAGCGATCCTCGATCCGGACCACCCGGACCCATGGATCGGATCGTCCCGCCGAGCCATCATCCCGTCCAGCCGTCGCTGCTGAAGATGGCCGCTTTCTGGCCCCAAAGCTCGCGAAGCAGCCACCCGCGCAGCTCGCTGATCGAGCGGCATCGGGGCGGTGCCGGCGACGCGGAGGTCATGAGCAACTGATCCGCTGGTCGTGACGTGGCTCGGTGATGCCAGCAAGTCGTGCGCGGATGGGCGCGCCACGGCCTGACGTTGCACCAGGCCGTGGCGGGAGTACGAGCCCTGCCCGTGATCAGGCGGCGTGGACGGGTTCGAGCAGGGGGTCGATCTGGCCGATCGCCTGCCGCATGCCCTGCTCCATGCCCCGCTCGATCATCTTCTCCATCTGTTCGGTATCGAGGAACTGCGTCAGAACGGTCATCCGGGTTCCTGAGCCGATGAACTCAAAGGTCACGACGCCGCCCATCGGCTCAACCCCGGAAACAGGCTCGCCGTCGTCTCCCGCCAGACCGTTCGTGAACTCGATCCGATGTGGCCCGTCGATCGACTCGATCCGCCACCAGCCGTAGTGCTTGGAGTCGTCGGGTCCGGTCATGTAGTAGCGGCACTGTCCACCGGGCTCGAACTCGTAGCGTGTGAAGGTCGCCGGGTGGGTCGGCGGACCCCACCAGCGCTCGAGCTTGCGCGGGTCCTCCCAAAGGTCCCACAGGCGTTCCGGTGCGGCATCGAATTCGGCGACCATCGTCATCGACAGGTCCTCCGCGTTCATGCTGCTAGAGATGACTGTCATGTTCCTGTTCCTTCCTCCGCGAGGATTTCGGCGATCTTCGTCGCCCTCTGGGTCCACAGCTGCTCGAAGGAGGCGAGCAGCGTTGCCGCCTTGCGCAACATCTCCGGGTTGGCAACAACGCGTTGCTCCCTCCCACTTCTCTGCTTCCTGACGAGCGCCGCCCGCTCGAGCACCGCGACGTGCTTCTGCACGGCCGTCAGGCTGATCTCGTAGCGGCGCGCCAGAGCCGAGACAGATTGCTCGCGCACGATCGCGCGCGCGAGAATGTCGCGTCGCGTCGTGTCCGCCAATGCGTGGAAGACGCGATCGGCCTCGGGCTCCGAGAATGTCTCGCTGATCAGCAGACCTACAACCATATGGTTGCAGGTTATCGGACCATGACCGCCGATGCAAGAGCGTCAGCACACGGCCGCTCAAGTCGCACTCAGCGATCCGTTCGAAGTCGTCGCTGCTTTGCCTCGGGCCGCTGTTGAAGCAGCCACCGTCAATCAGCACCGCGGCAGCGGCAAAGGGGCGACGGGCGGCTTTTGCCCCGGATCGCCGCTTCCGGCGGACGGCGGCCACCTCGAGCTCAGTGCTGGCTGCTCGCTACACCCCGATCGTTTGCTGATTGGCAGCAAGCACCCGACGCGCGCTTGTGGTGAGGAGGGGGACGCGACCGCTTGTCAGTCGAGACCTGCGTTGGTGTCCGCGCAGGACGGGCGCTGCCGAGCGGCCGGCTGTGTTTTGTTTGATCCCGGACCGCCGACGAGCCCTGTTCGGTGTGCGGATGGTGCCTGAGCCGCGCCTGGGTTTCGGTTTGCTCTCAGCGGCGATCCGGCTGCCTGCGTCGCGTCTGGATCGAGGCGTCGATGCCGAGGGCGATCATCAGCAGCAGGCAGAGCGGGGCCAGCAGCCAGGTGGGGTTGCCGTTCTTGCCGCCGATGTTCCCGAGAAAGAAGAACCCCACGGCCGCGACGAGGAGGACGATAAACGTCTGGCGGTTGCGGGCGAGACGGTGGAACCGATCGAGCATGGTGTTTCCTTTCAGTTGACGGAACGGTGACCGACCGGCGTTGCTCGGCGCGTTTCGATCGGACGATTGCAGAGCCTTCCACGGGTCGGTTCGTTTGTCGTCATCTGCGGGTGCGATTCGGTGTGGCCTTTCGGATGATCGAGGCGCAGCGGCGGTCCGACCTTTGTCGGATCGCGTTCGTCAGCTCGGATGATGCGGTGTTGCGGTGCGGGCGGTAGCGTGCGCTCATGGGCGCGGAGGGCAGCGTGACGTCTCGAGTCCGGGGGGTCGGTGCGGTCTGGATCGATCGGATCGTCGCCGTGCTTGGCATCGTTGGAGCGTTGCTGGATGCCTCTTCGCAGCCGCACCGGGATCTCGGCGTCGTCGCGGTCATGTCGCTGCTCGTGCTGATGGGCAGTGTTGCCTGGCGCCGTACAGATCCGGTGGTCTCGACGTTGGTGGCGGTCTCGGGTCTGATCGCGTTCGTGCTCGCCAGCGGGTACAACGGAGACGGCTCGTTCGAGGCGGCCGCGATCGCGCTGAACTTCTACCTGCTCGGACAGCGCGGTCGAACGGACCACCGCGTGCTCGTATGGGTGATCGCTTTTTCCTACTGGCTGGTCGCCGCGGTCGTCATCACCTACGTCCCGCCTCCCCCTCCAGCGGGATCGCTCAGCGCGGTGATCGGGGCATGGTCGTTGTTTGGTCTTTTGCCGTTCGGGTTCGGATGGGCACTCGCTACTCAGACCGAGCTCACCGGGGAGCTCGAGCAGACAACGACGCGGCTGGATCAGGAGCAGACGGTCCGCGCCACTCGCGCGGCAGCCGAGGAGCGCAGCCGGATTGCGCGTGACTTGCACGACGTGATCGCGCACTGCCTGAGCGTGATGGTGGTGCAGACCAGCGCGGCGCGGGTGATCGCCGATCGCGATCTCGATGCCGCGCGCGAGGCGCTGGCCGTCGTGGAGAGCGCCGGTCGAGACGCGCTCGTCGAGTTCCGCAGGATCGTGGGGGTGCTGCGTCGCGAGAGCGATGAACTTGCGGGCGCCCCGACGCCCGGGGTCGCGCAACTCAGCGCATTGGCAGATCGCGCCACCGCTGCGGGGCTACCGGTCTCGCTCAGCATCACCGGCTCGCCCGAGGCGCTCTCCCCGACCCTCGAACTCGTCACCTACCGGCTCGTACAGGAAGCTCTCACCAACGCGATCAAGCATGCCGGCTCGGCGCGCGCCGAGGTGCACGTGCGGGCCGATGCCGACGAGCTCGAGCTGATCGTGCGCGACACGGGCCGCCCACCGCCACACGGCCGCGGTCGGGACGACGGGCCCGGACACGGACTTGTTGGAATGCGCGAACGGGTCGCGCTCTACGGTGGCGAGTTCCAAGCCGGGACCCGTGCCGAGGGCGGCTTTCAAGTCCATGCTCGCATCCCGCTCCGGGGCAACCTGTCAGCACGCCAGGAGCCGACGGTCAGCCCACCGCCGGAGCGGAGCTTGACTCACGCTACCCGCGACGCCAGAGCCCATTTGCCATGGCTGGACCCGCTGCTCGCCGGCGTGCTGCTGGGCGCGCTCGAGACCGAGTTGATCGCAAGCGGCCACCGCAGCGGCCCCTTCGTCCTCAACGTCATCGTGGTCGCAGGACTCGCCGTCGCGGCTGTCTGGCGTCGCCGCTCACCGCTCCTGTTCACCGCTGTCGTCGGCGCGCTGGCGGCCGTGATGCATGCCTTCCTCATCCCGACCCAGGACCTCCCGCTGATCGCAGCCTACTTCCTGCTGGTCGTTCCCTACACGGTCGCCGCGTGGGCAGACCGCCGCCGGGCCTGGATTGGACTCCTCCTGCTCCTCGGCGGGACGGCCGTGAGCGCCGTGATGGCCGGACACTCCGACTTCTGGGACGTCGGTGGCGCGGTGCTGATCCTGATCGCTGCCTGGTGTTCGGGGCGCTTCATCCAGGCGCGCCGCGTTGTCAACAGCGAGTTGCGGCGAAACGCCGGACGGCTCGTCGCTGAGCGCGAGGATCGCGCCCGGCTCGCGGTCGCGGGCGAGCGCTCGCGGATCGCCCGCGAACTCCACGCGGTCGTCGCGCGGTCGGTCGCGTCGATGGTGGTCCAGACCGAAGCGACCCGAACCCAGCTTGACCAGGACGCCGAACAGGCCAAGGCCGCGATGGAGACGATCGAGGTGACAGGTCGCGATGCGCTCGCGGAGATGCGCCGCATCCTCGGTGTTCTCCGCCACCCCGATGAGCGTGGTGAGCGCGCGCCGCGTCCAGGGGTCGACCAGGTCTACGCGCTCATCCAGCGAGCTCGCGCACGGGGGCAGCAGATCGAGCTGAATGTCGACGGCGACCCCGGCACCCTCACCGCAGGGCTCGACCTCGCGATCTACAGAATCCTCGAGGAAGCGCTTGCCCGCACTGACGCTGAGGTCGCCGTCCCGGTCAAGGTCTCCCTCAAGTGCACTACGCACGAGCTTGCACTGAACATCACCACACCGAGCGCTGGCGCCCGCGACTGGCCAACCGACGCGATGCGCGAGCGCGTCGCGCTCTGCGGCGGGGAGCTATCAACCGAAATCGGCCCCAACCTGAGCTCGACGCTCATCGCCCGCCTGCCACTCGCCACCCAAGGAGCGCTCGCATGACCATCCGCGTCCTGATCGCCGATGACCAGCAGCTGATCCGCGCCGGCTTCCGGATGATCCTCTCCACACAACCCGACATCGAGGTCGTCGGCGAGGCGGCAACCGGCACCGAGGCGGTCAAGCTCACCCGCGAGCTGCATCCGGATGTCGTGCTGATGGACATACGCATGCCCGATCTCGACGGGATCGAAGCAACCAGACAGATCCTCGCAGACAACCGCGAACCCAACCCGCGCGTGCTGATCCTGACTACCTTCGATCTCGACGAGTACGTCTACGACGCGCTACGCGCCGGCGCCAGCGGCTTCCTGCTCAAGGACGTCCCGCCCGACCAGCTCGCCGCCGGCGTCCGCATGGTCGGCGACGGGGACGCACTCCTGGCACCCAGCATCACCCGAAGGCTCATCGAAGAGTTCGCCGCCTCACGCACACCCGGAGTCGCCATCCCCGGATTCAGTCGAGCTCAGCCCCCGCGAACTCGATGTCTTCCGACTCCTCGCCAGCGGCATGAGCAACAACGAAATCGCCGCCGAGCTCATCATCGGAGAGACCACGGTAAAGACCCACATCACGCGAATCCTCAACAAGCTCGGCGTCCGCGACCGCGTCCAAGCGGTCGTCCTCGCCTACGAAACCGGACTCGTCACCCCGAAAATCAAGGCCCGCGACCGAGCCGGCAGCGGCCACCCCCAGCCATGAAACCGAGACCAGCCGACGCCACTTGAGCGCAACCCGCATCGAGCGACAACGGCGAAGACCCGCGTTCACCCGGCCGCGAGCATCGCGCCGTCCGCGGGTCGCCTACAAAGCGCCGAATCCGCGCAGACGTGTGCCCCACTGCTTGCAGGGTCCCTGCTAGCCGGTCAGGCCGACGCATGGCAACCGGAGCGGAGCACGAGGTGGCTGCTCGCGACCAAGAGCAGCGGTCGGTGTCCGGCCGCCGCGCGCGACTCCTTTGCCGCTGACGGAGTCGCGATGGCTGGTCGCCGCTTTGGCCCCGGCGGCGATGGAAGCGGCCACGAGCTTTCGCAACTCCTCGAGCGGCGAAGCGGGTGCGAGCCGACCGGACCGAGGGATCGCTCCTCCCCGTCGAGAGCAGCCACCGCGCGGTCGGTCAGCGATGGCGCTTTGGGAAGCGGAGCGAGCGTCTTCTTGCCGTCTCAGGTGATGGCCGCTGTTCCTCAGCTGCGACAACCAGCCCCAGGTCGGCGCTCGCTTTCGCTTTGCCCGGAACGCTTGCAAGGTTTCGGCTAGCGCCAGCTGCCCGAGATTGGCGACGAGGAGGTCTGACGCCAGAAGGGCCGCTCGGCCCCGCTTTCGACTTGGCACGTGCCCGGCGGCGCCACAGCCGGTTGGCGCGATTGACGTGTCCGCATAACCCCGCTCACTGTCGCCGACCGCCCGCGCCGTCACCACCCAGCGTGTCGCGCAACAGCCGACCGCCCTCCATCACTCGCCGCGACTGCTTATTGCTTGGTTGGGAAACTGGAGCGGGAATCGTTGTGAGGGACCCGAGCGCCTGCGGGGCCGTCAGGCTGGTGCGGTTTGCGGGGAAGTCGTGGGTGTCCGGTCGTCGGTCCACGCTCGGTGGGCCAGTGCGCCCGTGACGAGGACGATCGCGATCGCGACGAGCCCGTGGAGGAGGCCGAGCGCGGGCACGGACTCGCCGGAGCCGAGTATGGCTTGGATGATGCCGAGCGTGGCGAGTGCTCCTGACCATTTGAGGGTGGTCGGCCCGAGGTGTCCCCTCCAGGCGACGATCGGCAGCAATAGCATTGCGAGCACGGTCGCGGAGCCGAGCGCAATGTGGATCGCATAACCGTTCTCGATCGCTTTCCTGGTGATGGGATCGTTGCCTGCTTTGTGGATCGCGTCGAAGGCGCCGAAGGTGGCGAAGGCGATCGCTGCGACGGTCAAGATGAACACCGCGGCCGTTAGCCACCGGAAGATGCTTGGAGCGTGGCGGCTCACGCGGCCGCTTCAGGGAGTGTTTGCCGGGGCATATTCGATCGCCGATCGTTCGAGGTGGTTAGGCGGGTAGGGCAGCGCCGACGCGTCAGCTTGGCCGGGTTTGGTCGGGCGTTCGCGTTGCGGTGAGGGGTGTCGGCAGACCGGCCGTATCGTCGGCGGCGTGGTGGCTGGCCGAGATTGCGCGCGTACCGCTCGGCGAGCGGCGGGGCTGCGTTTCGATCCACGCGAGAATCGCGCAGGAGTGCGTGATGATCGTCCCGTTGGGCAGCTTGAGCGCCGGCAGTCTTGTCGCGCCGGTCGCGGCGCACAGTTGTTCGCGCGGTTCGTTGCGCAGGAATGGGAGGGGATGACAGTGCCCGGCGATCACTTTCTCGTAGCGGATGTCTGCGGTGCGGAGTGCTTCTTGGACGCGGCGGCACGGGTGTATCGGCGCGCCGCCGTCGTCACCGTCGCAGACGAACAGCGTCGGAGTCTCGGTGATTACCTCTCGGACAGCGTCGTGGTCATAGACAGCTTCCGCCGCGGGCAGTGGAGGTGCCGTGCCGCCGTCGATGTTGATGTGGGGTAGTCGGGTGTCGAGCCAGCGCGGCAGCCGCCAGGTGTTTGGGCCGAGGATTTCGAGCACGGCGGGCAGGAGAACGCAGCGCACCACGACGGCGTCGAGGAGAACGGCGACGGCGAGGCTGAACCCGAACTCCTTGAGGACGCGCTCGTCGCCGAGCGTGAACGACACGAACACGCAGACCATGATCGCCGCGGCCGCGGTGATCACCCGTCCGGTCAGCGCAAGTCCGTCGCTGACAGCGGCGGACGCGTCGCCGTGGCGTGTCCATTGCTCCCGTACGCGGGAGATGAGGAACACCTCGTAGTCCATCGAGAGTCCGAACACGACCGCGAATAGGATCACCGGCATCCACGGCTCGATCGGGCCTTGCTGCACTCCGAGCACGCTGGCGAACCATCCGTTCTGGAAAACGGCGACGGTGACCCCGAGCGCCGCGCCGATCGTGAGCAGGTTCATGACGGCCGCTTGCACTGGGATCACGAGCGACCGGAAGATCATGAGCAGCAGCAGCGCGGAGAGCAGGATCACGATCGAGAAGAACAGCGGCAGCTTGCTCGCGAGGACGTGCGAGAAGTCGATCGAGGCGGCCGTGTAGCCGCCGACCAGGATGGGTATACCGGTGCGGCGTTGGAGTGCTGGCAGCACGGTGTCGCGCAGGTGGTTGACGAGGTTGGTGGTCGCGACCGCTTCCGGGGCGGAGTTCGGGTACGCCTGGATCACGGCGACGGTGCCTGACGGCGCGATCCGCGATTGGGTGAGGGCCGCGATATCGGGGGTCGCGCTGACCGCAGCCCGCGCCTGTTGCAGAACGGCGTCCGCATTGCGGGTTGGTAGGCGGGCGACGAGCAGCAGCGACCCGTTGAATCCGGCTCCGAATCCGTTGGCGAGAAGGTCGAAGGTGTGGCGTGAGGCGAAGTTGGGCGGGTCGGTCCCGGCGTCGCTTGAGTCCAATCGCATCGCGAACACCGGTATCAGCAGAGCGAGCATCAGCGTGAGCGAGAGGATCGCCAGCGGCCACGGTCGCACCTTGACGATCTCGCTCCACCGCCGCCACGCCGATCCCCGCGCCACAGCGCCCGCGACCCCGGCGCCGCGGCCTGCGTCGGATGGCGCGTGGCGGCGACCGAAGAGACCCGTCCGGGCGGCGCGCGGGCGCACGAGCCGGGAGCCGAAGCGTGATAGGAGCGCCGGCAGCAGCGTTAG